>NZ_CP109796.1:5642500-6842500 GCF_038725785.1 Termitidicoccus mucosus | reverse complement strand
AATCCACGCCCTCAAATCCCCCGTGGCCGTCCCGCTGTCCCAGCAAAATAAGATATGCAAATTTAAACAAATGTACGACAACGGCGGGGATATCAACCGGGAGCTCGAAAACCCGAAATACCAGACGGCGACCAAAAGCCACATCAAGGAATGTCTCAAAAAAATGGAGACGCCCCTCCCGTCAAACTCCAGCCAGGAATTCGTGGTGGAAGCCGCGTCCTTCACCAGGCACTACGACAACCGGGAGCACCGGGAACTCGAGCGCCGCGACTTGATCGAGCTGGTCGATAAATGCATCTCCCGCCTGAAAACGGAGGACCCGCGCGAAAGAATCATCCTTAAAACCCTGTTCCACTCCGCCGCCATCAAGGCCAAGATCGAACTGGCCGCAAAATTCCAGATCACCAGGGAGCGGGTGGCGCAACTTTGCAAATCCGCCATGCTCAAACTCCGCGAAATGCTCGCCGAATATGATATCACTGAACTGCCCGCGGAATGCTTCGCCTGAAACCCCCGGCAAAAAACCAAATGGGAATCGCCCGTTCATCGGACTTTCCTTTTTCCAAGCCGCGGTCAACCGCCAGGCCTGACCGTGGCGCCCCATTGCCAATTCCGAGCCTCCATCAGCCCGGAATCGACGGCGGCACCCCGCAGCCATGAAAGCACGCTGCCCCTGCGCAAGGCATCAAAACCCCTGCGGACGGCAAATCCTCCCTCCCGCGGGGTTTCCGGTTGAGGTTTTTCCAAACTCACTTAAAAACACAACCGGCAAGGCGCGGGCGGCTGGTCCGTTGATCCTCCCGCCCGCGCAACCGGCAAACTTTATATTATGAAAAAAAATACCAAAATCCTCCTTTCCGCGCTGTTTGCCGGCGTGCTCGCCGGCGGGTTCCTCGTAAATCGCGCCGTCAATTCCAAACCGCCCGCGCCGTTGGATTTCCAAGTCACGGGACCTGCCAGGCCTCCTGGCTACGACCACGAGCACACGGACAAGCCCGGGCAGACGTCCGCGGACAAGGACGACTGGCAGGCCCGCGACGCGCACGCGCATCACGATGCGGGCCGGATCAACAAATCGGAAACTTTCCCGACCACACTGGAAAATCTAAAAAAGTATTTCCCCGGCATGGAAGAGATCCCCGCCGACTGGCGAAATTATAAACCCAAACAAACAGCCGTCCGTCCGTACCCGGACATGGAGGCGATTGTTTTCGATAACCGGGAACCCCAGGACCAACACGATCGCACCATTATAATCGGGCGCAATCCCCGCCTCCAATGGGGAGCGCTCACCACGGTTTCCGCGCAAGATCACAGGATCTCGACCTTAACCCTGCCCGGCATCGAAATCATCACTATTTTCAGCGACTTCGAAAACACGGTCGTCACCCGCCAGTCCGGCCCGGTGCAATGCAGCCTGTGCGACCCGCGGACCGACAGCCGCAAAACAGCCCATACGCCCTGAACCACCAGACAAGGCACTATCAAAATGGAACTCATGCGCGGGTTCCGTTTTTTACGCATGCAAACTTTGAATCTGGCAATAACAAGCCCGCGTCATCCAGAGTAGCAGGAGCATCCTGCGCACTTTGCACACTTTGACGCGAATCCACAGCCCGCTTGGGTTTTGTTTTTCCATTTTCCTATGGCTGGTACCATAGGCTATTATGACTCGATCCCTTGGCACAAAAAACCACATGCCCTTCCCTCTTCGCGTATCCCACAAATTCCGGTATTAATTTTTTTTCAATATCCCCACGCGGCGCAAATAGGCGTCAAACAACGGGACGGTAAAACCTGTCTCGCCGTGGGCGGGGCTATAAATCATGCCTTTGGAGATGAGCGACGCGCGCACGGGGGCGGCGCGTTGCATCGTGATTTTTAATTTTCCGGCAATCTCGCCGGAGCGGTGCGGCCCTTCGCCCAACTCTGCCATTGCCAACATGTAATCTTTTTCGCGCGGTGTGAGCCGGTCAAAACGAACGCGAAAAAATCCCTCGTCGAGGCGGCGCAATGAGGTTTGTGTCGCTTGTTCGATGACGAAAGCGTCGATGTTCGTCGTAGGAGCGAGATTCCATGCTTGATAGCCCCATTCCTGCAAGAAATAAGGATAACCGCGAGTTTGCGTGTAGATGGCCTCAATGGCGTCTGGTTGGAAAGTCACGCCCGCACGTCCGGCAGGCTCGCTCAATGCGAGTCGGGCGTCGTCAAAAGAAAGCGGTCCTATCGCCGGAAAATCAAAAAGACGCTCGGCGTAGGATTTAGAGCGTCCAGACAAACCGATCACTTGCGGCAAGCCTGCTCCTGTCATGAGAATCGGGAGCCCTTTTTGAGCCACTTTGTGCAAGGCCATTATCAAGGCGCTAAACTCGATTTCGGAGAGATATTGCAATTCGTCAATAAGGATGATGATTGCGGTTTTTCTCAAACGCGCCGCCTCGCCCAGCGCGATAAACAACGCGGGCAAATCTGTTTCCAGGTCGCCACTGTCGGCAACGCCGGGCTCGGGGTCAATATCAAGGCCAATTTCGAATTCGCCCCAGGAAACTTTTACCGAGCGGGTAAAACTCTTGAGGACGCGGATACCGCGTTTGACCAGTGCCTCCACTTTTTCGCCCTTGTCGAAGGTAAGCAGAATGCGGCGCAATTCGGGAAGGAGTAATTTTGGGAGGGATTTTTCCTCATGGGCCTCAACAAGGAAGACCTGCAATTTGGCATCGAGCGCCATTTCCTCGACGCGATTCAAGAGGACGGTTTTTCCCACCCCGCGCAATCCAGTTAAGATAAAACTTTTGGTCGCCAATCCATTACGGATGCGGGAAAGAGCAATTTGCGCGGTTTCCAGAAGATTTTCGCGTCCAGTAAGTTCCGGTGGCTGGGTTCCAGCTCCGGGTGCGTAAGGGTTCAGTGCCGGATCCATGGGGGCAAATCAAGGAAAGTTACGAAAATATTCAATAAAAATCGTAACTCATGCATTTTTTAACAGAAAAAAGGCGATCACCTCACCCTATCCTATCCTCTCTTCCGGGTAATATCTCTCGCGAGGCATCCGGTAACATTTTTACATGGGGCAATACGCGAAATCCAAACCATCAACGCACTTTAGCGCTCCGGACATTAAAAACAAACAGTGAAAAATTTCGGTCCGAAAAAACGGTCGCAAACCGCCGGGGTGGAATTTCAAAAAAATCCCGGAAAACCCATAACCGGCTCCATGCACACAGGCCCGCCATTCCAAAATTCTCCCGGCAAAACCAATCCGCAAACCGCGGCCTCCGGCAAGCCGCGCAAATAAATCTCCCGGAGCCCGCGGCCAAACCGGGAATCCTCATTCATGACCACGGAATCCACGGGTGCGCAAATCCCGGCCTCCGGCCGCAAACCGCCTCCGGCAGGACAACCGGAATCCACGGCGCACTATAACCCGCAGGGCACCGCCAGCCCCACGCACGACATCCGTGTGGAAAAACACGAAGATTCCAGCCGCGAACTCCTCAAACCCTTCGCCGCTGAAAAATCCCCCCGGTCCGTCATCACCATCGCGGCGGAAGAATATCAAAGGCTGAAGAAACTGGACAACTTGAAGCTGCTCGGGCTGCACCCGGAAAAAACCAGGCTGCCCAAGGCCGAGGAAACCCGGCTGCGAAAACTCGTCACCGACAGCAGCATCGACGCCATCGCCGGGGAGAAAAAACAGGAGCTGGAAAAAGCCAGCCGGGTGCAGACTGAAATCGCAGTCAAAAAGGCACTCGAAGCAGCCCAAAAAAGGAGCCGCAAGAAAACCGAAACCAAGGGCCTCAGGCACCGGCTGCTTGCCGTCGGCTTGATCCTAGCCGCCGGTCTCGCCGGATGGCAATTCAAGCCCCGGGAACAAAACCGGATCGCCCAGTCCCCCTCCACCATCGAAATCGCCCCGGAACGCCAGGCCCAGGCCCTCAACTGGGCCTTCCACCACACCGACCGCGCCATCCTCTGGATCACCAGCGTCGCCGATCGCGACATCATCCGGCATCTGCAAGCCAAACTCCAAAACCACGGCAACCTGGGCTGCGTCATCCTCGTGACCCAGGAGGCCGCACAGGATTTCGAGACCATCGCCCGCGAAATCAACGTCACCACCTACGTCTATCCCGGCTCTCTGGGACACATCAACCGGTTGATTTTTGACGACCAGCTCATCCTCGACGCCACCTCCGCGACCGGGGTCATCCTCATGCCCAATCCCGCCAAGGCCCGCGAAATCAAGGAATGGATCACCGCCTTTCTCGAACCCCATGTCTACCAGCTCCACCGGAGCGACTGAGCCCCGGCGCCCGCCCCATGCACTCCCAACCGGCACCACATCCCGGCATCACCGCCGGGCCCGAACCCGAGGACAACCTGCTGGAGGCCCTTTGCCGGATGCAAATCATCAAAAAACAGGAAACCCAGCACCGGATGGCCTCCCTGCCCATCCCGCCGGACAGCCCCGCCGCGCTGCTCTGGACCCTGGTCAACCATCCCCACATGGGGCGCCCCGCCCCCCGGCAACTCCTGTCCATCCTCGCCGAGGAACTCGCCCTGCGCGAGGCCCGCGAAAAAAGACCGCTGGGCTACATCCCCTGCCCGGGATACAACGACGCGCGGCTCATCCTCACCCTCGACAAATATGACACCCTGCCCCGCCCCCGCCAGCGGGAATTCGCATTCCTGCTCCGCACCCCGGACGACCGCCAGGCGCTGCTCGTACTCGACACCGACCCATGGCGGCCCGAAAGCACCGGCGCCGCCTTCGCATGCTGGAAAACCAAGGCCATCGAAAACGGCCTCGAAATCGAGCCCGACATCCTCCACGTCCACGGCTTCACCCACCTCCATGAGGCGCTGTCCTGCGACCGGCACAAACACTGGGAGCCCCTCGCGGTAAAACCCCTCACCCAAAAAACCCTGGAAGCCTCGCGGCTCAACCCCTACTGGGAAACCCCCACGCATATTTACGCCTGGGACGCATCCCACCTGCCCGCCGAGGAAACCCGCCGGCTCCACGCCCGGCTGGAATCCCTCCTGTTCAAAAAAATCCGGCTCACCCCCCAGTTGTTCAAACATCTGGGCGACCCGTCGGGCAAATACCTCGCCCCGCCGGCATTTTCCCACGAAACCCGGAAAATCTGGGAAGACTTCCTCAAAACCGCCATCCTCGAAAGCCATTCCGACATCCACATCCAGCCCAACATCGACGGCGCCGTGGCCGTCGCCTCCAGAAGATTCGGAAAAGTGCGCCCCCGCCTCATGATCCCCGTCTCCCAGCGGGATAATTTTTATAAAACCGTCATGCTCGGCACCGGGCTCGACGCGCTCAAGGACGCCCACGTGCCCAGGGACGCCCGCGCCTCCTTCTCCGATCCCCTGCTGGGCCGCACCGTCGACCTGCGCTACTCGCTCCATCCGGGGCCGCCGCCCCGCTTCTGGCCGCAGGTCATCATCCGGCTGCTCGACCCCGACAACCTCAAACCCGACATCTTCGCCCTCGCCAGCCTGTTCCCCGAGGACCGCGCCGCCTGGGACGCCATCCTGCGGCTCAATGACGGCATGGTCCTGGTCGCCGGCCCCACCGGCAGCGGCAAATCCATGACCCTTTACACCCTGCTCCATTCATGGCACCTCAAGGACCCGGGGCTCAAATTCCAAACCATCGAGGACCCCATCGAATTTCTGCTCGGCCCCTGGCTCCACCAGTCCGAGGTGCTCCACGACCGGCACGTCTCCTGGCACCGACTCATCCGCCAGTCCCTCCGCAACGACATCGACGGGCTCATGCTCGGCGAAATCCGCGACCGCGAGACCGCCGAGCTGGCCAACCAGTTCTCCCTGTCCGGCCACCTCCTCCTGTCCACCCTCCATGCCGCATCCGCCTGCCTCATCGCCTCCCGGCTCAAGGAAATGGGCGCCGACACCGCCACCACCGCCCACACGCTCAAAGCCGCCATCGCCCAAAAACTGGCCGCCTTCTCCTGCCCTCACTGCCAGCGCCCCCTCACCCGGGAGGAACAAACCGCCTGCCTGGTCCGCGGCGCGCCCGGGGACCTGCTCGGCGAACTCATCGACAACACCGGCTGCTCGGCCTGCAACCACGAGGGCGTCAACGGGCGCACCGCCTTGCAGGAATTCGCGTTTTTCCAAAATGCCGGGGATGTCCGGTTCATCCGCGACCCCGATCCCCACGGGCTCCGGAAACGCATGCAAGAACAGGGCTTCGCCTCGCTGGGCCAAAAGGCGTGGAAACTCGCCTGCAAACGCATCATCCCCGCCTCCGAGGCGCTCGACATCGCCGAAACCCAAACGGAGGAATAAACTAGTCACGAGGGAAAAACAAGACGGCAGCCACGCGCACGCCGCCAATTGACACCCGGCAACACCATCCGTAAAAAAACACCATGACAACTTTCGAACACGGACTCAACGCAGACCAATGGGCGGAAAAACTGGAAAAAATCTCCCTGTACCTTGAACATCCGGCTTCCCTTTGCATCATCGGCTCCGCCGTCGGCATGTTCGCCCAACAAATCCGCACATCCATCGACCTCGATATCTGGAACAATGGATCATCTTTCTTTTACAGCGACCTCAAACAAGCGGTCGAAAAAGCCGGACTGCTCTTCAACCCAAAAGAAGAAATGGAACCCGGCCGGCCTTATATCCAAATTGTCCAGCCGGACATCGTTCAAATAGGCCCGTATGACGAGACCATCACCGTGCTCCGGGAAACCGGACTGACCATCATCCGCCCTCCGATCGAAAACATCATCGCCTCAAAACTGACCCGCGCCTCCCCGCGGGATCTTGAAGACATCATGTATTTAAAAAATCACTTCGGTATTTCCAACGAACAAATCAAGGCAGTCATCAATAAATTTCCTCCCGGCATAACAAAAGAGCAAACACTCGAAAATATCGTTTATCTCGATGTCCTGCCGGAACGTCCCGAACCTAAAAAACCAGATATCGGACCGGAAACCGAAAGATGATGAAACTCACGTCAATCATCGGCGCCCGCCAGCGTGAAATGGACGCATGGCACCTCGCCCAGCATCCCGAACAAGTGGCCGAGCTGCTCGCCGCCCGTGACTGGGAACGCCTCATCCCCTTCGCCGACGCCATCGCCGCCGACGTTCCTGTCCAACTCGCGGCCACTGACCCGGCCCTCTACCGCACCCTGCGCAAAGCCGTCACGGAAATTCATGTCCGCGGCCTCGCCCTCAACCCGGACGCGCTCCGGCGACAAGTCCGCCGGCCAAACCGCACATCCGCAAAATTCCCATGATCCATCGCCATCTTGACAATCCGGGATTTTCCGGCGCCGCCATTGATGATATCATATCCCGGGGAGCCTGGGAGGACTGGGCGGATTTGCGCCAGGCCGTGATAAACAATCCCGCCCTGCTGGACAGGGTGGAGCAAATCTGCCGGCACTATACTGCCGATCCCTACGCCCAACGTTATCACTTCTGGATGCATTATGTCAAAAAACACAAAACCGCAGCCTGACTGGGAAAACGTGCTGTCGGCGGCCACGCGCCTCCAGCACATCCTGCCCGGCGCCACCTTGGTAGGCGGCACCGCATCGGCGATCTACGCCAATCATCGCGTCTCTTACGACGCCGACCACATATTGGTTGATTTGCGCGGCCACTATAAAGAAATACTCGCGCAACTCGAATCCGTGGCGGGCTGGAAAACCGCGCGCACCAAGGAACCAGTCATCATCCTGGGCAGCCTCGACGGCATTGAAACTGGCGTCCGCCAGCTCATCCGGGAAGCCCCCTTGGAAACCGTCACCCTGCCCTTTGGCGACCAATCCATCACCCTCCCCTCCCCGGAGGAAATGCTGCGAATCAAGGGAGTGCTCATTCTCAAACGCAATGCCACCCGCGACTACCTCGACTTCGCGGCCCTGGCCGATCACATGGGAGACGAAGCCACGGCAAAAGCCCTGCAATGCTTCGACCGATTATACCCGCAAGCCAGCGGGGAATCCTCCCTGCAACAACTACAGGCCCAACTGGTCAATCCAATGCCCTATGACTTGGATATCACCGACCTCGCACAATATAAAAAGCTCCAGCCCCGCTGGCAGGATTGGGACGCCGTAAAAACAGCCTGCGCCCAAATCGCGGTAAACTTGTTCGACCGGATATGCGAATCGCAAAAAGAACAACCCGAAGACCCGCAACCGGATTTCTGAACAAACGAACTGCTCACCGGGAGCCATCCAGCGCGAGCCGGTAAATCATGACATGCCTCGCCAGCGCCAAATCATCCAGCCGGGACAACCCCGCCTGCGACCAGCCCTTGGCCACCATCCCGGCAATCAGGCGCCCGCGCGCGCCCGGCTGGCGCAATTCATCCCGCACCTCCGCCAGCACCCGGATGCGCCGCCCGTCATCGTCCGAACTGGAGGAAAACGCCCACAGCTCCTCCGGCAGCGGCGCGTAGCGCAACCGGCTGAACAACAATTCCGGCTGATCCATCAACCGGCAAAAATACCCGTATTCCGCAAACTTGCCGTCCTCGCGCGCCAGCGCCGGCAGCATCCGGCATTGGTCCACGGTCAGGTTCAGCGTGTCCCCGATCAGCTCCGCCTCCTTCGCGTCTATATTGGCAAAGAAAAAATGCGACGACTGGGTGATGATCGGACTGGTCTTCGCCGCCGACATCGAGCCGGTCATGCGCGAGACAAAATTAATCAAATCCGAAAAATCCTGCGTCAGCAGGTGGAGGCTTACATCGCGGGAGCGCGCCGCCTTGTATAGCCCGAGCACATTCTCGGCAAACGCCTTTCGAAACAAAACCTTCCATGCCTCGTCAAATATCACCAGCACATGCTCCCGCTCGTGGTCCGGCAGCGTGCTGTTGCGCGCGGTGATCTGCGACAGATGCCGGAAGATCAAAGTCATGAACACCGTCAGCAAATCCTCCCGGTCCAGCACCCACTTCAAATCAAAGACCGTCAGCCACGCCCGGGGAAAATCATCCGGCCCGTCCACATAACGCGCATTCATGTTCGCCCCGTCCGGAAAAGTCCACGACGAGGACAGCACCTGGCTCCAGTCGTCCGCCATCCGCACATAACCGGACGATTCCGGCCTGCCCTGCACGCAATTGCGCATCGCCTGGGGCAAATCCCGCAAATACGGCACCCCCGAGGCCGGGGGATTCGCGAACAAATAATTGATCGATTCCGTCAGAAAAGCGCGCTGCTCATTGCCGAGCGGGCGCGCATCCGCCCCGCCCTGCAATATCGCCTCCAGCGTGGCCAGCTGCAATTTCAAATCCTCCTCGTCCGGCGGCTGCACCTGCCCGTTGGTGACTTTTGTCCCCAGCGCGTTGAAACAAAAATCCTTTTCCACATACGCGCCGCCCAAAACCGCGCAGGCGGTCTTGAACGACGGGGTGCCCACCGCCGCGTCCACCACCAGCACCCGGGTGCGGCGATTGCAATAACTCGAAATCAGATAATTAAACAAAAAACTCTTGCCCGAGCCGGAGCCTCCCACGGTCACGCCACCATACATGGGCACGCGCCTGCGGGCAAAAAAATCAAGGGCGAACGGCGTGCCCAAGGCGGTCTCGAACAAGGCGGGCACCGCCGGCTCGCGCACCTTCGCCAGCACGCCCGTCCCCTGCCCGAGCAACGGCACCAGCGGCGCCGCCTCCTCATTGGTCAGCGCCACCACCCGGTGCGCATCCCCCCGGCCCGGGCATCCGGGCAGGCAATAGGACAGAAAATAAGGAAACGCCGCCAGGCTCTCCCCGCCCAGCACCATGGTCGTGATGCTCCTGACCTGCGCAATAATCACCTCCTCGGACGCGACCAGATCCGCCGGATCACGGCTCCACAAATGCACCGTCAACGTGGCGGAAAACAACGAGGACACATCGTCGTTTTCCAACGCCGACAACTGCGCGTTTATCTGGGCCAGCTGCACCTCCAGCTCCGGATGTTTCATCGGATCATCCCGATACTGGGCCAGCACCAGGCCGCGCTTCTTCTTCAAGACCACCTTGTCCCGCGTCTTGTCCCGCGGGGTCAGATTCAAGGCCAGTTGAAAATTGCGCACCGCACCCAGCACTTCCGACCGGGTGAACGCCGTCATTAAATAACCCATTTCCACAAAGGCCGGCGGCACCTCCAGCGTCAGAATCCGATGATAATACCAGCCGGTCGTGAAATACGCGCCCGCGTCGGTAATCCGCCCGGTCACACACTGCGCCGCCACCGAGGCCGTCGAGCCCAGATTGGAATACAATCCCTGCACCGCCCCGGACTCAAACCGCAGCCGCTCCCACAAGTCGGGTGACAGCAACCGGCGCCACAAACGAATATAATCCGTCGAATGCACCGGCCGGGTGGCCAAGCCGCGGACCTTGCCAAACGCCCGCTCCATCTGGGACACCCGGGCGCCCCATGCGCCCATCTGCCGCAGCAAATCCAAGCGCTCCGTGGAACGAAACACCGTGCGGGCCAAAGGCAGGCCCGAGCCCATCACGTCGGACAACCCGCCCAATACCCGGGACGCCAGCCCCCGCCGCGAAACATCGCAAACCCGGCCCTCATACGGAGTCTGCAAAAAACACATCGATAAAAAATGCCGCAGCTGCCCGGTCGCAAACCGCCGTTGATAATCGGCCAGGCGCCGGGCGCGCGCATACGCCACAAACGGCGGGTCATCCGGGCGCGCCCCATAACCTTCATACAAAGGGTCCATCACATCCTGGGGCATCCAGACAAATTGCAACCGCTCTCCTTTGCGCAGCATGCCGATGGCGGCCGCCAGTCCGCGATGCACCGTGTCCGCCGCCTCCTGCGCGTAATAACGCAAATCCGGGCTTTCGATAAAAAACCCGCCCCCAAGCGCGAAATCCTGCGAAACCACCACGCCCCGCGTGTCCAAATCCTCCACCGGGGACAACGTCCCGTCCCCCCGGATCTCGTCAAGGTGCGCCACGGGAAACTGCGGCGCGAAATCCTCATACGCATCCAGCCGCGCCGTCCCCCCGGGCAAACCCGAACCCACCGGGGCGTATTGCGAAAGCGGAAGCGCATTCGAGGCAATTTTCATAAATGAACATATGAAAAAAGCTCATCCGAAACCAAACCAGGCCCTCCGATATGCATTCCCTCGAATCCGCCATCCGCTCCCTCGACGCCCTCCACGCCGAGCCGAAAAAAGATTTTTTCCAAAAAACCGGCATCCGCCTGCGCATCCTCAAAAACGAGGCCGGACTCTCCCCCTGCGGCGAACCCCAAGTCATCCGCGCCCGGCTCTGGAATTTGGGCGGAAACATCCGGCTGGAACTCGAAACCTGGAAAATAGAATCCCCGGAAATAATTTTTGAATACTTCGATCTGGGGGACGCGGAAACCCAAAAACAAATCCTCGTGGACGGCTTGGGACAACTTTCAAAAAAAACGCCCGACGGCCCCTTCCGCCTGCCCGGCCTCACCAGCCTGCTCCAGACCGAAATCACTTCCAAAATCCTCGAAACCTTGATCCACCAAACCCGGCCCCGCCCCGGCCCGCCCAGCCCGCCAATTTCCGCCCCTCCCCCACCCGCGGGCGAATCCGGCGTCATCTTTACCCTGAGACAAACACTGGAAACACTCGACCAAGCCGGAAGCATTTCCACCGGGCCCGGCCAATCGCTTTTGATCGAGGAAGGCAAAAACGGCGTCACTCCGCAACTGCGCCACCTGCTCTCGCGCCCGGACCGCAAAACCCGCGCCCGCGAAATCACCCGCGTCATCACCGGGGGGACAAACCCGTGCGAAACCCTCGCGGGCACAATCCATGAAACCGGAAGCGATCGCCTCCAGATACTGCCGTTCGAAACCGTCGAAACCCTGATCGAGGAACAAGTGACCTGGGCCGACTGGCTCACCCGCACCAAGCCCAACCGGCTCGAAAGCCTCGATGTAACCCGCTATCTGCACAAATCAAACGACCAGGCCCGGCTGCTGGCCCGGTTTGGAAAACTCGCCGGCGCCGCCTGGCGCGATCTGGCCGCCACCCATGCGATCAGCCCCGCCGCGCTCATCCTGTCCGCCGCCGCCCATCCCAAACTCGCCGGCGGCCTGGCACGCAAAATCCAGCGCCACCCCATCGACCCGGCCCATCCCGTCATCCCTGTCATCAAAAACGGCCTGCTCAACCGCATCCTCATCAAACATGCCTGGATATTTTCCCGGGAATAATACCCCGGCCTTTTTATCAAAAACCCGCCGGCAATAATCCCGGCAATAAACAATAAAATATCATAATAATCACATGCACATTTTTACCGCCGGGCTCTGCGCCGCCATCATTCCCGGGCTCACCGCCTCCATCCTTTTTCTCATCCTCAAGCCCGCGAAAAAACACGCCTGGGCCGCCACCTTCGCCGGCTGCGCCATCCTCTCCGCCATCGGATTTTTCAACCTCCCGCTCGCATGGCTGCTCCCTGGCGAAAAAACCATCCTGACCGTCCTCTACTTCACCGGCCCGGTCATTTTCCTCGGCGCAGGGCTGCCCGCCCGGGGGAAATCCAAGGCCGCCGCCACGTCCGGGCTGCTCCTGCTGCTCATGGCGGGATTTTTTATCGCCTTCAAAAAAAGCGCGCCGCTCGACGCCGCCGGACGAAAACTGCCCGCGGCACTCGAAGCCCCGCTGCGAACCCGCGCGATCGAACTGCTCCGGGAAAACCTCTCCGCCCAAATCCTAAAAAAACCCGGCGGCGAAACCGTCATCGAAGGGCCTTTCAAACTGCCCATCCTCGGCAACCCGGGCACCTTCTGCCTCAACAGCCTGCTGGAAGGCCTGCTCGCCACCGGACAAATCCCCCGGCACTTCCACGCCATCCTCAAATGCGAGCCCGAAATCCATTCCCTGCGGGCCACCCGGCATGATTTTAACGGAACCGAAATCCCCACCCTGTCCCTCCAAGGCGGGGCCGCCTTCCGCCTGACCGTCATCCCCATCCCCGAAAACCCCGCCCGCGGCCATGTCCCGAAAAGCCTCGCCCTGCTCCTGCCCGTCACCGCCCTGCTCGCCAGCGACAACACCCAAAAACCGGAGCTGCTCCAGCTCCAAATCAAACAACCCGGGCCCGGACGCCGGCCCGATTTCTGAAAAAAAACAAAAAATAGCATACACGGCGGAACCATGAATAAATTCAAACGCCTTGCCACCCGTCTTGCCGGACTTCCCGAAATCCCGGAATCACAAATTTTCCCACGCTGGTGCCTCGCCATTCTGGGCTGCCTGCTCACACCGCACCTCTTTGCGGCGGGACTCGACGGCTTCGACTACTCCACTGCCATGAGCCAGGCCGAAAGCATGCAATGGCTGCAAAACGCCATCAAGATCGCAAACATCGTGCTCATCATTTGCATGCTCGGCGGCATCGCCGGGCTGATCGCAACCCTGGTCTATTTTCTGGTCCAGGAAAAACAGCTCAAGGATATCAAAATCAGCCTTTTTGTATTCGGAGCCCTTCTCATCCTCCCGCTGTTCGTCAGGGGACTCCTGACTTTGATTTCATAAAATATAATCCGGAAAATTCATTCGCAACCCGCTCCCCTTCCCCATCATGGCCCGCCTGAAAAAAACGCTCCCCGCCTGCCTCGCCGCCGCCTGCCTCTCCTCTCTGGAGCTCCATGCCGAAATCGGCACCCTCATCGGCGCCGCCGCCCTCGGGGCGGCCGGAACCGCCGTCAAGGGCAATGCCCTCACCAAAACCGGGGCTGCCGTCGGCGGTGCCCTCGTCGGCGGACTCATCGGCAACGCCATCGAAAACAAACAAAGGCAAAAGGAACTCGAAACCTACATGCTGGGCCGGTATCAGGAAGGCTACATCCAGGCGTTCACCCCTTGGTACAAGGCCACCCTCGACCCGCTCACCGGACGCCCGCCCGTCTTCGATGGCTACTGGGCGATGGACATCGGCCTGCCCGGGCCCGCCAAACCCGACGCCCAAGCCAAAGCCAGGCTGGTGCCCGCGCTGCGCAACGACTACGAGGCCGCCCTCGGCATCCTGCCAGTTCCGTCATCCGTCTTCGGCACCCGGCCCGCCGTCGCCCGCCCGTCCGCCGTCGCCCACGTCACCAGCCGGAAAAAAATCATCAACGGCGTCGAATACATCAGCCGCCAGGTCATCTACCCACGACTGCCCGCACGACGATAACTAATCGTCTCTCCCGTTTTTCCATGGATCGAAATCGACGTGCGATGGACTTTATGACTGAAAAATCGCAATGACGCATTGACCGCGCGCATGATATGTCGGCACCGGGCCAGCGATGCAGCACATAGCCGAACGAGCCCGCCTCGTAGCAACTGTGCACCTCGCCGCCTCCGGCAGCAACACCCGCCACCCAGGCCAAGCAGGCATCGGACGTGAAATGACGTGCCGGTTGCAGCGAGGCGTCGTCGTATTGCGCCAAGACAGACGAGGTTGCGCGCAATGAATGCGTCCGCCATTCGCTCTTATGCTGTTTCTTTTTCTTCTTGCTATCGTGAGTCTCGGTTGCGCGTTTGCCGCGCAGCGGGCTGGGGAATACTCGCAATTTGGTAAATGATTTGGAGACACTTTCCACGCCATTGTTGTGATAGCGAGAGCACCTCCTAAAGCCCAGGCGGAGGATGCCAGAGACCCGGAAATAGCACCATCTTCACTTGCTCGGGCACGCCGCGCTCGTTGCGCTGGAGCTGGCCCACGACAAGATCGACGGCATTTGCCGCGATGATTTCTTCGCCTTGCTCAATGCCGCCGAATTTCGGGAAAATGGGACGCCAGTCTAAAAGCACGATTTTGGTCGATGCCGGTATCCGAAATCCCCGTGTTTCTTTCAGGCGATCCAAAACACCGCTGGTCGTGACTATCACTTCCGGCCCAGGCCGGAGGGATAGCTTTCGGACCAACTTCGCGGTGTTGTCCGGGGTGGAAAGGAGCAGATGCCGCCGGGCTTGCGATGGCGCGGGGTAATGCTCGAGAAACGCGGACGACCAGGCCCTTTTAGCGCGCTCGTTCATCACGGTGTCAAGCACCGCAACGATTCGGCGGCAGCCTCCTTCACGCAGCTTTGTCAGCGCCATTTGCATTCCGGCGAAGTGGTGATGTCCCGAATGATGAAATTCGGGACTGGCCTGCGCATTGCCGATGATGGCGATCGAAAATGCGCTGACATCCCAATCGATGCTAAAACTGGCGTATTGGCTGAGAGGAGAAATGACTACCCCACTGATCGACCGGGCTTGCAAAACCCCGGCGAGACGTTGGGCACTCAACCCACCGGCTTCCCTCAGCCGGAATTCCTCCAATTTGTAGCCAAGTTGCTCGGCGCGCTGTCGCGCTCCGGCAAACCAAGCTGAATGGGGAAAGGCGGAATCGACGGGCGTATCGATCCACACAAACGCGAGGCACTCTCCCTCGGCAACCCGCCGTGATTGGCGAATGTGGGCCATCAGTGCGGCGACGCGCGGGTTCTCTTGGTAGCCCATCTTTCGTGCCACATCCTGAATTTTCTCCCGCGTCGCCGGAGGGACATTGGCGGCATTACGCAATGCATAGGACACGGTGGAGACCGCGAAACCGGCAGCGCGGGCAACTTGGGTCAGGGTAACGTTAGTCTGAGACATATGAACGTTTTCACTAAAAGACGAATGGCCGTCAAAGCCAAATCGCTTTTCTTAAAACTCTTTGTAATCTTTTGTGCCGCTCACAAAGGAAATCCGTAACCCAACTATCTCCAAATACCCAAATGAAATCTTGGTTTTCCTCCTGCATCCTTGCATGTTCCCTGGCGATGTGGCTTTCCCCGTGTCTGTCGCGGGCGCAAGCCCAATCCACAACGTCCGCAAATGAGACTTCGGACAACGACGATGAAACGGTCGTGATGTCGGTCTTCGAGGTCAAAAACAAAAAAGACAGCGATTATCGCGTGGTCAACTCCGTCTCGACGACCGGCATGGCCGAATCCCTGCTGAAGACGCCGCTGCCGATCACCGTGGTCACTGGCGAATTTCTGAAGGATGCCGACCTCGAGGGGTTTGCCGGCGCGCTGCGTTATGTGAGCGGCCTGTCCTTTGATCCCCACACGGCTGACGGCAATCAAGCGCCGGGCGCCGTGTCCGGCGGCAGCAGCACAGTGGGCAATAGCAGTCCAAATCTGAACCGTTTTCGCGGCCAGCCCTATAATGGCACATTCCGCAACGGGCTCAAACTCACCTATGGGTTCTACACGGAAAACGTCGACCGCATCGAGGTGGCCAAAGGCCCGATGTCGGTGTTCGTCGGCGGCGCGACGCTGGGCGGGGAAATCAATGTCATCACGAAGAAACCGATTTTCCACAGGTTCAACGAAGTCTCGTTCCGGGCGGCCTCCCACAGGTCGCATAAAGAGACATTTGACAGCACGGGGCCGATCACAAAGACGCTGGCCTATCGCCTCATCGGCAGCCACGATGTGCGCAATAGCTACCGCGACTACTCGGACGCCCGCATCCAGTATATTAATCCGCAGTTGCTCTGGCGGCCAAGCAGGCGCTTCGACATCCGGCTGGAGTATCAGTATCGCAACGCCACGGGCAACCTTGTCTCGCAAAACGTCGCGTCAACGAGTTTCTACCGCGACACATTCCTGAATCCCCCGCAATACCTTCTCGACGAAGGGAAAAAACGCGCCGGAGCCCTATCCGGGGTGCCCTTCACTATCGCCGAATATCAGACGCGCATCGGCCGTGCCTTCGGCAATCTGCGCACCGACGTTTACAACGCGACGGGGAAGTGGATTTCATTGGGCCAGGGCGAGGCCCTGACGGAAGGCAACGCGCCGAGCGGCAGGGAATATAATTACTATGGCCCCAACGCGCCGTTCCAGACCAGGGTGAACCTGTGGGAGCTGGAGAGCAGGTCAAGCATCACGGACTGGCTCGATCTCAAAGTGCAGGGGCGCTATATCAACACCTATATGATGAACTATTATTATTGGTTCGGCAACCGGATATACGGCGACGGCAGCACGCCCATCGGTTCCGGCCCCGGCGACGGCTTTCGCCTGAATAACGAAAACTACGACGGGAAAATAGAATTCGCGCTGCACAAGACGTGGCGTTACGTGGGGCTTAAAGGTTTGCTCGGCGCGCAGAGAGCCGTCGAATATCGCACGCTCGAGGCGGGCGCATGGGATCTGTCCACCAAGACGCCCGTGCTTGGATCGCCGAACGTGCAGGGCTCGCCAACGACCCTGACCGGCGCAAATATCTTCAACTATTTTGACCCGGCTTTCCATAATTTTCCGGATGTTACCCACGCTTGGAAAGGCGAGACAAAGGGTGACGGGGTGGAAAGCCAGAATGAGCGTCGCACGCACTCCGGCGCGCTCTATGCCGTTGGCATGGTGGATTGGAATCGATTCACGTTTACCGGCGGCTTCAGGCGCGACCGGACTGGATACGTGACCGACTGGCAGGACCACAATGGACACGTAACCTACTATCCGCTGGGCAGCGATAATATCCAGAGAAACTCGGTTCCCGACGCATACACGAGCTCTTGGATGTACGGGGTGGTCATGCGAGTCGTGAAAGATGTGTATCTCTATGGCAGCTACAACTTCGGTGAAACAATTCAGACAGGCGCCAAAATCGCAAAAACAACGTATGCACCGCCGACTGTGCTGATCACTCCCGAGGAAATCCGCGACAATCCATTCCCGAACACCACCGGCAAGGGCCACGAACTTGGCGTCAAGTTTTCACTTTTTAACGGCAAACTCACCGGCAGTGTCGCATGGTTCAATCTCGTTCGTGGTAACATCATGGTGGCGGATGTCGGCAGGATCGCCGCCGACCCGCGCAACATCGGCACGGAAGTGGATCCCAACCCCGACACCCAGCGCCCTGACGTGCGTTATAATATTGGCTGGATGATGCCGATCGACGGCAACAAAACCTCGGGTTTTGAAACCGATCTGATTTGGACGCCGATACCAAATTACAGCGTCATTTTTGCCGCGAGTCACCTCACCACGAACAAGCTTACCGTGTCCGATCCGGTGAGTAACGATCCCACCATCAGAATGAGCTATGAAATATTGAATGGCCGTCCGCTTGAGAATTCGCCGGACGATACGCTTCGGATTTTCCAACGATACTCTTTCACCCGTGGGAAACTCAAGGGCTGGTCTGTCGGCGCGGGCGTGCGCTACCAGTCGTCGCAGATGCCGCAGGCAAATAACGCGAATTGGGGCTGTGTTTACCCGAGCTTTTATGTCGCCGATGCCAACATCGGCTACAAGACGAAGATTTGCGGGAAAGAGGCCGTTTTCAGCATAGCGGTCACAAATTTGTTCGACCGTGTTTATGCCGAAGGCAATTCGACCTATGGCGCGCCCCGGGAATTCGCCTTCACAACTCGCTTGGTATTTTGAGGCGCAAGGCCGCGCGCGTGCCCTATATCGGGTCGTGGTGCGGCCGGCATCCAAGTCTCAAACGAAATGAGCGGCCCGCTCCGTTTGCGGAGCGGGCTTGCTTTCGAATATGCGACGGGGCGCCGCAGTCCAACCGGGTGCCCCGCCACTTAACGACTCACCGATCTAGTCCGGTCCACATTTTATCGCTCATTATGTCTCCAAACGAAAGAACGGTTGCCCGGCAGCGCCTTGTCGCGCCATCCGCCCGCCGTGAGTTTGACGCCGCGATTTTCGACATGGACGGCGTCATTACAAAGACCGCTATCGTTCACTCGCTCGCGTGGAAGCAGATGTTCGATGAATACCTGCGCCGACGTGAGACGAGGGACCATGAGCCGTTTTATGAATTCACACACGCGCGCGACTATCTCGGCCACGTGGATGGCAAGCCGCGCTACAAAGGCGTCGAATCATTCTTGAAATCGCGCGGCATCGATCTGCCGGGCGGTTCGCCCGACGACCAGCCCGGCACCGAGACGGTTTGCGGGCTGGGCAACCGGAAAAACGAGAAGTTCAACCAGATGATCGAGACCGAGGGTGTTTCCCTTTATGATTCCACGATCGCGCTGATCCGGGGAATGATCCACGACGGCATCCGCGTCGGCTTGGCCACCTCAAGCAGGAACTCCGCGACGATCTTGAAAAGGACCGGAATCGCACCTCTATTCGCGACGGTGGTTGATGGCATTGTCTCGGAAGAACTTGGGCTCAAAGGCAAGCCGGCGCCGGACATTTTTACGACAGCGTGCGCGAATCTCGGCGTGCCTTGCGCGCGCGCGATCATAGTCGAGGACGCCGTCTCCGGCGTGCAGGCCGGGGCCAGCGGTGGGTTCGCGTTCGTGGTCGGCGTCGCGCGGGAGGACAATGCGCGCGAGCTGCGAGAGCATGGCGCCGGCGTTGTCGTCAGCGATCTCGCCCAGATCGACCTGGTGGAAATCAACCGGCTGGCGCGAATAAAACGCATTGCGAAACAGATATGAAAAACTTGTGGGAAATCAGCACCAGCGACCATGCCGGCGACAAGGAAAGCCTCATGCGCCGCGGCAATGTTTACCAGATCGCCAACGGCTACATGGGCTATCGCGGAACCTTGGACGAGTTCGGTCCGGAGGAGGCGGTCGGCATTACCCTAGCAGGCATTTTCGACCGGGTCGGCTCGGCTTGGCGCGAGCCCGTCAACGCGCCGAACGGCGGTTTCACCCGGGTTACCCTCGATGGCGTCGAACTTTCCGCGCTCGGGCGCAAGGTAAAGCGGCACAAACAGACGCTGCGTTTCACCAGCGCGCTCTTCATACGCGAGACCGTCTTCGTTTCACGTTCGAAAACACTCACGCTCAGGTCGTCGCGTTTCCTCAGCGCAGATGTGCCGAACCTCGGCGTAATCGAGTTTAGCTTCACCTGCGACAAGGCTGCGAATGTCACAATCCACACCGGCATCGATGGCAACATTTGGGATTTAAACGGTCCCCACCTTGCGTGTCTGACGGCAGATGCCCGGGATGGAATCCTGCTCATGCAGGGCCTCACGCATGAAAGCGAAAAGCGCGTGCAGGTTGCCGAGGCGGTTGATCTTCGGTTCGGCGAAGAGAGTCGGACGTTCACGGCTAATCGCAACCTTCGGATAGTCCGCCTGCGGATGGAGCCGCGGAAAAGTTACACATTCCACAAATATTTCGCGATCTTTACCGATCACGATTCCGTCGGCAAACCTCTCCCGCAAGCCGCGATCGAGACCGTTCGGCAGGCAAAGGCACTCGGCTACGCCGCCTGCCTCGCAAAGCACGAGGCGGCGTGGGCGAAGAAATGGGAGCTCTGCGATGTGCGCATCGATGGCGACCATCAAGCGCAACACGCGCTGCGTTACAGCATCCTGCAATTGCTGATGGTCGCACCGGTGAACGGCAGCGCCAACTCGATCCCCGCACGCGCGTTGTCAGGACAGGTCTATAAAGGAGCAATTTTCTGGGACACGGAAATGTTCATGCTTCCATTCTTCCTCCATACATATCCGGAAAAGGCGGTTGAGCTGATGCGCTATCGCATAAAGACGCTGGACGGTGCCCGGCGAAAAGCGAGGAGTGAAGGGCCGGGCTATCGCGGGGCATTTTACGCATGGGAAAGCCAGGATACAGGCGACGAGGCGTGCACGTATTTCAACGTTGGCGATCCCCTTACCGGCCGCGAACTGCGCACATACTTTCGCGACAAACAGGTTCACATCAGCGGCGATGTGGCGATTGCGATGTGGCATTATTTCAAGATCACCGGCGATGATTCATTGCTTCTGGAAGGTGGCGCCGAGGTAATTCTTGAATGCGCCCGATTCTACTATTCATACGCTTACTTCAAGAAGGAGAAAGAACGCTACGAGATCATTGATGTCGTCGGTCCGGACGAATATCACGAGCGCATCAACAACAATGCTTTCACGAGCCGTGTGGCAAAGGAGACTTTTGCCATCGCCAGTGCGGCCGTCGACTACCTGGAGAAAAAACATCCCGAAGCGCTGCGGCTGGTTCTCGACAAAATAGACATTGAGGCTGAGCTACCATATTTTCGCGATGCGGCAAAACACCTGTTTGTTCCCGAGCCCGACCCCGCAACGGGTGTGATCGAGCAATTCGATGGCTATTTTCGGCTGAACGATATGCCTGTAAATGAGATCAAGACGCTGATGCTCCACCCAAACGAATACCTTGGCACCGCACAGGGGCTGGCGGCACCGACAAAGATTATCAAGCAGGCCGACGTAGTGATGATGCTGAATCTCTTCAAAAACTGCTACAGCTCGGAAATCAAGAAAGCGAATTGGGCATATTACGAACCGCGCACCGAGCACGGTTCCAGTTTGAGCGCCTGCGCGTATGCAATGCTTGCAACTGAGTTCGGTGAGCTTGACTTTGCTTACAAGTATTTCCTGAAAACGGCCAAAATCGATCTCGAAGCCAAATACAAGGTCTACGTTGGAACCGTATTTATGGGCGGCTCGCATCCGGCGGCAAACGGCGGCGCATGGATGACGGCAATCTTCGGTTTTGGCGGTGTGAACGCGGACGAGAACCAACTTGTAATCAATCCCCGACTCTACCGCAAGTGGAAGAGTCTTGAGTTCAACTTTGCCTATCGTGGCGATGTATTCCAAGTGCGGATCACATCTGCATCGGTCACCATCACCGCTGCGCCATCCAATCGACGAGAGCATGCGGTATTGATTGCGGGCACAACTGTGCAATGCCGTCCTGGGGAGGCCGTGACCGTCAACGTCTCGATTCCTCCCGGTCGCGTAGTGTCGAATCCTCGGTGTGAACGCCTTCGCCGCAGCGCGGTTTGAAAATCCGGAGGCATTTATATATTACATGTATATTTTCTCGCTCCTGCCACCATTTCTAAACTCACTCTATGTCAATCGTTCCTCGCATCGTCGTGCTTGATGGGTATGCTCTTAATCCCGGCGATCTTTCTTGGTCCGCCCTTGAACAATTGGGCGCATGCGTCATTCACCCGCGTATTGATGCCGCAGAGATTGTCGCATGCGCACGGAATGCGTCCGCGCTTCTGACAAACAAGACACCTTTATCTGCTGCCACGCTCGAATGGCTGCCTGATCTGCGCTATATCGGCGTTCTCGCCACAGGCTACAATATCGTTGATGTGGCGGCTGCACGCGCACGGGGAATTCCAGTCGCCAACATTCCGGCTTATGGCACTCTCTCAGTGTCCCAGCAAACCTTTGCACTCCTCTTGGAGTTGACGCAGCGAACCGGTCTTCATGCGCAAAGCGTCAGTGAGGGTGAGTGGACAAAAAACGATGACTGGTGTTACTGGAAAACGCCGTTGATCGAGTTGGCCGGGCTTACCCTCGGCATCATAGGCGACGGTCGGATTGGTCGGGCCACCGCTCGCATTGGTGAAGCTTTTGGAATGATTGTGATTCAGGCCACCCGTGCTGGCGGGCGGACTGAGCTCGAACGCGTGCTACGGGCCGCAGATGTCGTGAGCCTCCATTGTCCGCTCACCGATAGCACACACCACCTAATCAATGCAACCACGCTTGGCTGGATGAAGCCGACTGCCTACCTCCTAAACACCAGCCGAGGCATGCTTATTGATGAAGTGGCGCTTGCAGAAGCACTGAATTCCGGACAACTCGCCGGTGCCGGTCTCGACGTGCTGTCAAGTGAACCTCCACCTGCTAAACATCCGCTTCTCACTGCGCGCAACTGCGTGATTACGCCACATATCGCTTGGGCGACGCGTGCAGCGCGCGCACGGCTGCTGAACACGGCGATTGACAACCTTCATGCTTTTTTCGCCGGACGGCCGCAAAACGTCGTTAATTGAATTATCGGCCAATGGAAGGCTTGGTTTTCTACGCGCACCGCACGCTTGGGCCTGAACAATATTCGCTGTGAACGTTTTCACTTTGCCGCCACTTGAAAGCCGAGCGGTGTTTAGAGTTATTCGCTTCCGCGTCCTGTAATCCCTTTTCCCCTTCGTAATTTACATATGACTCATCATCATTTATCGACAGACTTCGTTGTCATTGGAGGCGGCATGGCTGGCGTCTGTGCTGCCATCGCCGCTGCCCGGTTGGGCCGTCAGGTGGTCCTAGTCCAAAATCGGTCCGTTTTGGGCGGTGCTGCTTCCAGCGAAGTCCGCATGCATATTGTCGGAGCCGATTGCGAGGGCCATCGCCCAGGCGCTCGTGAATCGGGTTTGCTGGAAGAGCTTCGTTTGACCGATGCTTGCCGAAATCCTCACCGGTCATTTTCTCAATGGGATCTTCTCCTCTACGAAAAGGTTATCAGTGAGCCGAATATTCGTCTGTTCCTTGATACAAGCTGTGAAGCTTGTGAAACAATAGATACGCCTGTGGGCCGCAGAATCAAATCGGTCAGGGTTGTAAGGCACAGCACCGAAGAGGAGTTTACCATCAACGCCTCTTTCTTCGCGGACTGTTCCGGTGACGGACGTCTTGGCAAGGAAGCCGGCGCGGATTTCGTCATCGGGCGAGAGGCACGGGATCAATACGGCGAGCCATTGGCTTTGCCGGTCGCTGATCGAAAGACCCTTGGAGCGTCGATCCTATTTACCGCGCGCCAGTATCCAACACCGCAGCCATTCGAAGCGCCAGCGTGGGCTCGCCAGTTCAAGCAGGAGGATTTTCACAAAAGAGATATCAGAAGCTATGAATATGGTTATTGGTGGGCCGAATGGGGGGGGCAGCTCGATATGATCAAAGACGAAACCACAATTCGGCATGAGCTGTTACGTATTGCACTCGGCGTCTGGAACTACGTCAAAAATTCCGGCAATCATCCGGACTCGGCCAACTGGGCGCTTGAGTGGGTCGGGGCAATCCCGGCCAAACGTGAATCGCGTCGCTTCCTTGGACCCCACGTCTTGACACAGAACGATGTTCAGAGTGGCACGATTTTTCAGGATCAGGTTGCCTATGGTGGCTGGTGGATTGATCTGCACCCGCCGAGCGGCGTGGATGCAGTCGAGGAGCCGCCGTGTGTTCACGCACCGGTGCCCCACCTGTTCTCGATTCCGCTCCGATGTCTCTATTCACGGAATATCACGAATCTATTTTTCGCCGGGCGCAATATCAGCGCCACACACGTCGGCTTTGCGACTACCCGTGTCATGGGCACCTGTTCCGTAATGGGGCAGGCCATTGGCACCGCGGCGGCCATGGCCGAGCCTTCCGCTAGCATAGCCGGCTTTTACGATGAAGCTGCCGTTGCCCGGCTGCAACAGCAGCTTCTCAAGAATGACGCTTTTCTGCTCGGGATCACCGCTCAGGATCCGAACGATATGGCCCATTCAGCCACAATCGAAGCTTCAAGCCAGGACACAGGCGCAGATTGCCGCAACATCGTTGACGGAATTACTCGCGAGCTGCCGGCACACTTTGGAAAGTGGGCCGACGATAAGACTCACTGTTGGGAGTCACACACCGTACCGGCATGGATTGAATTGACCTGGCCCACTACACGTGTGATTTCCGAAATCCATCTGACTTTCGATTCCGGTTTTCAGCGAGAATTGAAGCTATCGCCCAGCGATCATCATAGCAAGAAAACCATTCGCGGTCCGCAGCCTGAACTCGCTCGGGATTACTCCCTGCTTCTCGACGGAAACAATGTATTGTCGATAACCGGCAACTATCTTCGGAAACGCGTTCATTTACTCAAAACACCCGTCACTGCTAAGTCGTTACGGATCGAAATCGCCACTACAAATGGTGCTCCGAAAGCCCGGTTATTCGAAGTGAGAGTCTATTGATATAGCTAAGCAGTGGCAAAAAATATCATGCGCTAAAAATGAAAATTCTGCTTAGTCTAGCTGCCTTTTGGATGAGCGTTTCGCTGCTTGCGATTGCGAACGGCGGCATTGTCCCCGCTCCGCTCTTCACGGATCATGCGGTGCTTCAACGCGAGAAACTTGTTCCAGTTTGGGGAACCGCGAGCGTCCGCGAGCGCATCACTGTCAGCTTCGCCGGCCATGTTGTCGCCACCACTGCCGACGCCGATGGTCGCTGGCGAGTCGATCTGCCGGCCCTTGAAGCTAGCGCGGAGCCGCGCGATCTTGTCATCGCAGGTGCCACCGAACGCCTTTCGCTTCACGATATTCTAGTTGGCGAAGTCTGGCTCGCCTCCGGCCAGTCGAATATGGAATGGTGGCTGAAGTGGACATTCGACGCCGATCTGGAGATTCGCGCGTCCGGCAATTTTCCGCTCATCCGCGAATTCAAAGTTGATCACACGGTGGCTGACACACCCGCAACCACGGTTAGAGGGCAATGGAAACCCAACGGGCCGGACACCAGCGGGAATTTTTCTGCGGTTGCGTATTACTTTGCGCGCGATCTAGCGCTCCATCTGCGAGTGCCAGTAGGAATAGTCTGTAGCGCGTGGGGAGGCACCGAGCTTGAATGTTGGACGCCTGAATCAGCCATATTGTCGTCGAAATATTCGAAGACTATAAAAGCGCGTTGGGAATCAACCATCGTAAAATTCCCCGACTACGGAGCCGCAATCGCGAAATATGAAAAGGATCTGGCACTTTGGAGAACGGCGAGAGATGCCGCCCTCGCTACCAGAAAAGATTTCAGCGATCCGAAGCCGATTGAACCGGTGGGCCCTGGGCATCGACTCACACCGTCCGGTCTTTATAACGGAATGATCGCTCCATTGATTCCCTACGCTTGGCGTGGAGTGATCTGGTATCAGGGTGAATCCAATGCCGGACGCGGGGACGAATATAAGGAACTTTTCCCATTAATGATCAGCGCATGGCGGAACAGTTTCGGGCAAGATAACATACCCTTTTTTTGGATTCAGATTCCGAGTTTCGGCGGTGGGGACAGCAATGGCACCGTTTGGGCATCTCTCCGGGAAGCCCAGGCTCACGCGCTCTCTCTTCCTGCCACCGGCCAAGCGGTGACGCTCGATATCGGAAGCGTGACGGACGTTCACCCGCGGAACAAGCTCCCTGTCGGACGCCGCCTCGTTCGCCTCGCCTTGCATCGCGCCTACGGATTCGATGTGTTGGACCGTGGTCCGGTTGTCGCCTCCACTGTTCGCGAAGGCGACAGCTATCAGGTGCGTTTCGATAATGTCTCCAAAGGGCTGCAAACTCCTTACGCTGATCTCGGCGGTTTCGAACTAGCTGGAGCCGACCGTGTGTTTCATCCCGCCAAGGCGAAAATCGAGGGCACCGGCACGGTAATACTATCTTCTTCCAAGGTGTCCGATCCCGTGGCGGTGCGCTACGCGTGGCGCAATGCACCGAATGCGGGATTGTTCAATATGGACGGGCTGCCCGCCGAGCCTTTCCGCACGGATGATTGGTGACACCCATCCGCTTTGCCGTGAAAGATGAGCGCGATTTCTAAACTTCAAATGATGGGAATACGACAACTCTTGATGCTCGGCTCGATTGTTTGGTTTTGCTTGCCGCATATTGCCTTTGGTGGATTCGACGACATTGCTAAGGCCAGATTCGCTACTGAAACGATCATTGCCAAAACGGAGGTTGTTGCGGGTGGTGAATTCCAACTGCCAAACGGCAAGCCTCTTCCAGGTAAAATTCCACCGTTCTGCCGGGTCGTCGCGACCTTGAAACCGACGCCGGACTCGAATATCGAGATCGAACTCTGGATGCCGACAGAAAACTGGAACGGAAAAATCCTGGCCACTGGCAACGGCGGGGCCGCTGGCGCAATCCAATACCGCGTGCTTGCCGCAGGAGTGCGGCGCGGTTATGCCACTGTCAACACGGACATGGGAACGGCGCCCAATGGCGAAAATCTCACTGACCATCCCGAGCGATGGGCGGATTTCGGTTTCCGCGCGACGCACGAGATGACGCTGGCCGCCAAAGCGCTCGTGCGAGCCTACTACGATCAGCCTGTGCGCCACACCTATTTTGTCGGCGCTTCGACAGGCGGGCAGCAAGCATTGATGGCCGCGCAACGCTATCCTGACGACTACGACGGGATTGTTGCGGGCGCGCCAGCCAACAACCGCACGCATCTGCATGCCATGTTCGTCTGGAACTGGCAGGCTGCGCACAAGACGCCGGACAGCTTCCTTACGCGGGAGAAAATCGCCTTGGTCACCAAGGCCGTGCTCGCCGCAGGCGCGGGCAAAGATGGAGGGGCGCCCACTGACAACTTTCTGACCGACCCCCGGCGATGCAGATTCGATCCCGTCGTTCTCCTGCCGCCTCCAAGAGAAACAGAGGGTGCGGATTATCTGACCCAGGCGCAAGTGGCGGCGTTAAAATCAATTTACTCCGGCCCGGCCAATCCGCGCACAGGCGAACAAATCTACTCTCCGCCGCCCCATGGCAGCGAATCCCTGCTGCTTCTGGGAAATAAGAACACCGATGAGCCGCCAGCGTTTTCTTTTATCTTCCGCTGGATTCTTGGCGTCGATTTCGATTTCCGCGCGTTCGATTTTGATAAGGATCTTGGGCACGCCGATCAGCGGCTGGCTCCGCTCTTGAACGCCAATGATCCGGATCTCTCGAATTTTCAGCGTCGGGGTGGAAAGCTCCTAATGTATGCAGGCACAGCTGACGCAATTACGCCGTTTCAAGATGCCATAGATTATTATGAGCGGGTTGTAGCGACTCACGGCGGACTGGCTAAGGCACAGACATTCTTTCGTTTTTTTGTGGTCCCCGGTTTGGGACACGTTGGGGGTGGGCCGGGACTGAACGATTTCGGTCAATCGCTTGAGACGCGGCTGCCGCAAGATAGCGAGCACGATATTCTTCTGGCACTAGAGCGGTGGGTCGAGCAGGGGGACGCGCCAGAAAGGCTTGTCGCCACCGCCTACAACGGCGGAGATCCGGGCAAAGGAATCCGTTTCATGAGGCCGATCTTTCCCTATCCGAAATTTCCGGAATACATCGGAGACGATCCCCATTTGCCTGGCAGCTTTCGAGCGGTCGAGCATGAACGAGGCGGCACGTCCACTATAAAACGCACATCGAAATAAAATCTAGCTGGCGCGTTCCACGCCGGAGAGTGTGGCGTCGCTACTTGAGACCGCAGGCCAATCGTCGGTTCGGAAAGGTGAGGCGGGAAATCCTTCGCGATTGTAGAGATTGCCATCGGGATTATCGGCCCAATTGTAGCGCACGGCGACCGGATGCCGAATCCCGTCGTTCCAGACCACCACGTTATCTCCTTCGATTCGAGCCTCGGCCCATACAAACCGATGCCCGGCGTCCGCGATGGCAAAACCTGTCAATGGCTGAACGGGATTCGATTCGTTCCGGGCTCCGGGTTTTCCGGCGATGAGACCCGAGCCAATGTGCATAAACGAGAGCCGTATCCTGCCGCCGGTGATTTCAAGGCCGCGGTAGTCAGGGCCGGAAAAGACAATGTCGTCGCCATGGACGACACACCGGGCCGCCGCCGCCAATCGTCGCCCAATGATTCTTTTTCGTGTCGGATGAATGTCATCGTCGTCCCCGGCGTCGATCGCGACTGCCATCGCTGTGCGAGGCAGGCGCAACGCTCGACGTTGAGCCTCGCGAATCCACGGCCAATTGCCTTCGCATGGGTGTTTGGCTGGGGCCCTGAAATTCGCCAGCTGCACATAAAGGAACGCCATTGTATCGGTTTCCCATTGGGCACGCCAATCTTCGATCAAGCGCGGGAAAAGACCGTCATATTCCAGAGCGTCAGTCAGGTTGCCGCCGTTGCTTTCTCCCTGATACCAAAGAACGCCGCGCAAAGCGTAGCGCCGCAAGGGAGCGATCATCCCGTTGAAAAGGACGGTGGGACGATTGCAATCTTCCTCCGACATCGGCGCTGGCTGTGCTTTGGCAGTCCCATTATCGAGAATATTCCGCGCGTAATTCAGAATATGCCTTGCAAACGGAGGCTCCTTGGCCAGCCCTGCGAGGCTCATCCAGGCTTGGACCCGTGTGGCGCCCTTGTAGGCGCCGATCAGGCCGATGGGCGTTCCCGTCCGGCACGCGATATCTTTCCCGAAGAAGTAGGCGACGGCCGAAAAACCGTGCCACGCCCATGTGTCCGCCATTGTCTCGGGGGAGCAAATCACCCAGCGGCCATCCAGTGCATTGACTGCCGCACCAAAATCTTCGCACGGCAAAAACGATGTCGCCCACGGCACGAAAAACATGCGGATGCGCGTATCGGTTGCCCCTGAAATCGCTTGCGCCGCCTCGGCATCTGTTTGCAGGCCGAATTCCATGTTGGACTGCCCCGAAGCCAGCCAGACATCGCCTACGACAACGTCAGTATATTCAACTGTTCCGCTGGACGCGGTGACGCGAAATGCTCTCCCACAAGTCTCGGCTGGTTCGGGCGCGAGCGTTACCTGCCACCGTCCTTGTTCATCTGCATTTCCACGCTGAATCTGTCCGCCAAAAGAAACCTCGATGACTTCCGCAGGTGCTGCGTGACCCCAAATCAAAAGCGGCACGTCTTGTTGCAAGACCATGTGATCGCCGAAAATCGCCAACAATTTCAGGTGATGTATCCGAGGTGATTCAGTATGGTGCTTGCTCATAAGGCTTCCGATTCACGCGAGAAACAAACGCTAACAATTTCATAAGGACGAAAATCCACGCTGTTGGTTAATGGTGTATTTGCTTTTTCAATACTTCCGTCCAGCCGACAAGGACACACGCTCCACCCCGGGGCAACGCAAAAGACCGCCCGCCCGGGAACTCCAGCGACTTCGTGCAACCGCAACACCCAACATCTGCCATCCACCGGCATCGCCCACGCTGGAACGAGCGTCGGCGCGCCCTCCACGGCGAGTAATCCGCTTGAGTAGGGTTCGCCGCAATAGTGCACTGGCTCGGTAAACAACGTATCGGCCAATGCCGCCGGATTCAGCTCCGCCTCGGCAGAAGCGTAACGCGTAATTGCCAGCCGCATGACGTGCCGACCTTGGTCCGAAAACGGAGATGCCACCGACAACCGGCTCAATGACGGCGGGGCTGCGACGGCATGATCATCGTGACCAGCGATCCGCGCACCGCGCAGCAATGAAACCGTAAGATCGCCGTTGCGTGCGCTGAACCCGTATTTCGCCTCGGTGATGATTGCCAATCCATCGCTCTCGCCATCATGTGACACTGCGGCCCAGCGGCTGCCCGGAACCTCCCACTGTGCCTCGGTCGCAAGATTACCCGACAACTGCCCGCGCAAGGCGCTTCCAAACGCCGCCCCGAAGCGCGCGTTTACTCCGCGATATGCGGTTGGAAAATGCAACTTCAACAGGGTTTGCGGTTCCCGCCAATCCACCTCGGCTTCAATGCGCAGCACCGGCTCGCCAGCCTGCAAAATATAGCGAAGCGTGAGCTGGCTGTTTCCTCCCAAGGGGTGGGTCACGGCAAGCACTGCTTGTTGTGGCGATGCTTGTTCGAGTTGAAATTTCGCAGGTGTGTTGACGGGGATGCCAAGATCAAGTGTATGCCGGTCGATATCCCACGCATCGAAATTTGCCGGACGATCCACATAGAGAATGGCGCGGGCTGCCGGACCTGTGAATATCGTGTCCACTCCGTCGATGGCAAAGCGCCGCAACCAACCGTCATCGTCGATTTCTGCGAACACCCGCCCATTTGTTAGTGAGCGTTCCGTTGCCACAACTGGCGCAGGTGATTTCATTTTTACGGACGCGTCCCTAACCGGCACCCCGGATAACGGAGGCAACTCATGCCACTCGGCTTCGCTGGAATCAGGTGATTTAACCCAGCCACGCCAGACCTGTGGCAGCGGATTGAATACATGCCAGGAACCACCGTCTCTTGAGAGTTCCTGTTGGGCTGCGTGCTGCTGATGTTCTGCTAATTTGATCAATTCTGGGATACCCTCGTCATAAACCTCCGCCACCGACGATCCGGGTATATAGTCGTGAAACTGCGCGAATACCAGCCGTCGCCATGGCTCGGTTAAGTCTGGCACGACGCCTGTCGCAACGGCAGTGGCTTCTCGTATTTGCAACGCTCGCTCGGCCGCACGAAATACCGCTTTCAAATTACTGTGTGTGGTGTAGGTGCCGCGGTGGTATTCCAGATAAAATTCCCCCTGATATGCCGGCAAACTATCCCGACGCTCAGACAGCCGCTCAAAAAACGCCTCCGGGTGGTCCCATGTTATCTCAGGCATGCCCGCCAATCGGCAAAGCCGGCGTGCTCTCTCGCACATTTCTTCCGTCGGCCCGCCTCCGCCATCGCCAAAGCCGGTCGGATGCAGAAATTCGGGATGAACGGCTGACTGGGCATGACCGCAGGCGTTGGCGTCGAGTTCATCAAGGTCGAGGGAATTGTTGTAACCGACGTTTTGTGTCACGTGCGCTACGACTTCGCTTCCGTCGAAACCCCGCCAAAGAAAACTGCTGTAAGGAAATCGATTCACAGCACTCCACGTGAGCTTGGTGGTGAAAAACCATTCTACGCCGGTCAGCCGCATGAGCTGGGGCAGACAGCCGCTGTAACCGAAAACATCCGGGAGCCAAAGCAGCCGCGCTGGGTGTCCGTTCATGCGTTGGAATTCCGCCTGTCCAAGCAGGAAGCTGCGGGCGAGCGCCTCGCCACACGGAAGCTGGGTGTCGCTTTCCACATCCATCGCTCCGGTCGCCTGCCATTGGCCGCTTTGCATTCGTTGCCTCACCGCCTCGAACAATTCCGGAGCGCGTCTATGCACCGCCCGATAGCTGGCCGGTTGCGAATAAGCGAAGAGGAATTCGGGATACTGGGACATCAGTCTGTTCACGGTCGCGAACGTATGCACCGCTTTGGCCTCACCGATCCGCTCAGGCCAGAGCCACACCAGATCTATGTGCGCATGACCAGTCAGGACCGCGCGCACCACCGCACGCTGTTCGCGTATCTCTACCATCGCGGCTGCTATCGATGCGCGGAACGCGTCAATGCCGTGGAGATCGTGTGCGTCCACCGCCCGTCCGAGAAGATGCAACAGCCGACGGAAAAGCGGCGTGGTATTATCGACAGAAGGTTGTGGACCAAATGACGGTGGCGTTGACGGGGCTCGGGGGCCTTGTCGCACGCGCAGAAAAAGCATCGCGTCGTAGAGCGCTTGCAAGTCATGCGCGGCTGCCCAGGCGGCATCATCACGTCTGGTCAAAAACGCTCCGTCGAAACGGCTCCCCTGTGGCGAAAGTCCGGTGGCGTCCGGGTGCCAGATGCCGGATTGGCAGCAGGTGCCTTCGATCCATAGCTCGCGCGTATCGGGTGGGATGGCCACGCGCCGGTGCGCCGGATCGAAACCGTAATACGGCACGCTTTCGACATACAGCGTCGCCTCGCCCTGATCGCGCCACTCCAGATACAGGTTGCCTGAATCCGGGGCGAACCCAGGCAACGCCGCATGGAACCATCGCTGGTCATAAAGCCGACCCCAAGCCGTCCCGCTTGGCACCGGCTCGCGTGCCTCTTTCCTCACCTCCGCGAGGCGGCGGTGATGCGGCGTCGGCAAGGTCGCCGTCACGGTGATTTCACTGCGGTCGCGCCATATCCCGGCGCGCAGGCGGCGCAGCAGCGCCTCAGCCCGCTTGGGCACCAGTTGTAGGAACGGATCGAGATGCAGGCTCATCAGGATGTCCAAGGCATTTGTTCAGCGCATCCGGCGGCGGCATAGCAGCGAGAGGGTCAGGAGGGCCAGCGCCCACAGGCTGAGCGCGCCGCCACCACCGCCGCCGCCGTTGCCCGAGCCGCCACCCGGAGGTTGCGAACTGCCGCTGGTCGTGGCGGTGACGGACAGGGTGACAACGTTGTCGGACGCGTCGATCGAGCGGATCGCCTTGTTGCCCGTGTCGGCGACATACAGGGTGCCGTCCGCCCCCATGGTGATGTCCTCCGGATAACTGAACCACGCGTTGGTGCCGGAGCCGTCCTTGAAGCCCGGCACGCCAGGTATGGTGCCGATGCCGGGATATCCGGCTATCGTCGTGATCTCGCCGCCCGCGAGTTTCCGGACGAGCGAGTTGCCTGTGTCCACAAAATAGAGGTCCGGGCCGTCGAGAACCAGTCCGCGCGGCTCGTTCAGGAGCGCGGCGGAGGCCGGGCCGTCATCGCTGCCCGCCGTGGCGGGCTGGCCCGCGACTGTCGAGACCGCGCCGCCATCGAGCGCGATGGCGCGGATGGTGTGGTTGCCGGTGTCGGCGACATAGAGTGTCCCGCTGCCTCCCATTTCCAGCAACGCGATCCCCGCTGGTGCATTGAACAGCGCCTGCGTGCCGCTGGCATTGGTCGTGCCGGAAACACCCGGCGCGCCCGCCAGCGTGGTGATCGTGCCGGATGCACTGACTAGGCGGATGACATGGTTGCCCGTGTCGGCGACGTAAACGTTGCCCGCCGCATCCACCGCAATGGCCGAGGGATTGGAGAGTCGTTTAGTCGTGTCGGCAATGGTGCCGGACAGCAAGGTCGAGACCATCCGGGTGGAGAGGGCGACGGTGCGGATGCTGTTATTGCCCGCATCGGCGACATAGAGCGTGCCGGAACGCGAGACGAGGCCGGCCGGCGTGTTGAATTTCGCGGCGGTGCCGGTGCCGTCCACCGCGCCGGGCGAATCGAGCATGCCCGCGAAGGTGGTGACGTTTTTGCCGGGGGCGATCGCTTGGATGACATGCCGGGAGGCATCGGCGACATATAGGGTGCCGGAGGCGTCCATCACGATCGCGGAGGACTGCGCGAAGCTGCTGTCGGGATCGGGTGTGATCGTCACGGTGGCCGGATCACTGATGATTTCGCCGGCGGGCATGGTGATGACGACATCATACACCCCCGCGTCGGAAGGCTTGCCGGCGAGCGCGAACGTGGAGGCGGTCGCGCCGGGAATGGCCACGCCGTCCTTGCGCCACTGGAACGAGGCTTCGCCGGACACCACGACAGAGAGAGTGCGCGGGGAGCCGTTCTGGACGACACCGCCGGAGGGTTGCGCAACGGACACGATGGTCAGCGTGCCGGACGCGGAACCCGTGTGGTTGGCATCATCGATGGTAGCCGTGACCGCGTAAGTCCCGGCGTTGCTGGGTGCCGTTGGCCCGCCATTATACATTATCTGGGTGGCCAGGTCCGCGGGAGTCGTCGTGGCACTTGCCGTTTTTGGCGTTCCGTCGTGGATGGCAAAAAGATTGCCCAGGGTCACCGCGCCCGAAGCTTTCGCGACCACCAGGGTGCCGGAGGCGGAACCCGCGTAACTGGGATCACTGAAGGCGGCGGCAACCGCGTATGAACCGGCACCGGTCGGCGGCTCGGCGTTGCCGTCATAAGTCACCACAACCTCCAGCCCCAACGGGTCGGTCGAGACCGTAACGGGTCTGGGCGAGCCATTGTAGGTTTGGCTCAAAGCGCCGAGCGTGATGGTGGCGGTGATCTGGCTGGCCAAGGCCGCCACCTCGCCCGAATCCGGACTCTCGCCCTCCGGGTTGCTGCCGGAGACCACATAGTAGTAAGTGGTGCCGCCAACAACGCTGGTATCGACATAGCTCGATTCGGCCACCGACGGAGCGATGGTTGCATAGGGACCGCCGCTCGTTGTCGCCCGTTTGACGGAGTAGCCGGTCACGTTTGGCGAGGCGTTCCAGCTCAGGGCGACCTGCAAGTGTCCCGTGGCGGCCCGCAAACCGACCGGCGCGGTCGGCGCGACATAGTAAACGGGGACAAACATCACGGCGTCCGCCGCCACGAGCCCTTGGGCGCCGACGGTGCTAATCAGGACGTTTTCTGCCGCGCCTCCCGCAAAATTATACACCCCCAGCAGCTTCCACACGCCGTTGTCCACCCGCTGGTCAACCAGCACCCGTGTCGTGCCTCCGTCATGAGTGACATCAATCGGGACGGTGCTGCCCCGGTTCGCAGCGGCACTCCATCGAATCCAAACGGAATAGTTCCCTGACGACAGATTCGGGGTAAACTTAACGCTGCCACTGGCGTCGCCGGACCATATACTGTCTGATCCGTAGTATCCCGGCACGTTGGTGCTGCTCGTCCAGGATCCGGTGATTGTGACACCGGTGCTGTCCGCGTTATCCATGGTCAGCGTCGGGAGGACCGGACTCGACGTCGGCCCATCGCCTTGGGTGTTGTTCGCCGTGACGACGTAGTATGAACCGGTCGTGCCGCTGGAATCATGGTAACTGGTTGTGTCGATCCCAGACGCGAGCGATATGAATGGCCCCTCGCTGCTGGCACCGCGCGAGACGGTGTAACTTTCGGCCCCCAGGGTCATATCCCAAGACAACTGCACCGGACTGCCCACTCCTCCCGCCATGCTTGCCGTCAAGCCGGACGGCGCGAGCGGGGGGGCGTCACCACCGGGGGAACTGGTGAACTTCAAGATCACAATCGTGTCGGGCACATCGATTGACACGGTGTTGCCGCCGTCAACGGCCAGATTCACACTGCTCATGTTGCCCAAGTCGTCGAAGCGATAGAGCGTCGGGCTGTGGATCGGGGTGGCTGCTGAAACGCTCAGGCTCACGGGCGCGTTGTCGATGTCGGGCGGCGTGCCCGGGCCAAAGCTGCGCACCTCCTGCCAGAGCAGCAGATAGAATTCCCCCGTGCTTTTTTGAAGCAGGGTGTGGTGCACCTCGCTTCCCGCGCCGCCCAGCGTAAAGTTCAGCGCGCCGGTCGCGAAGGAGTTCTGCCCCCGCTCCGCGAGCAGGGCCGTGAGATTCTTCATCGCCGTGAAGGCCGGTTTGCGGGAGCCGTCGTAACGCACCAAGCCGAAGTTCATTTCGGGATCTTCCTTATCGGGGTCCGGAAGTTCGTCGATCAGTTCGTATGCGTAGGTTTTCAAGATGCCCCGGTTCCAATATTCCGCGAACATGCGCGGGTAATATTTGCCCTGGGCCTTTTCCGTGACTCCCCCGAGATTTGGAACGGTAAACCACCCGCTCTCCGTGCAGACGATTGGGCGCGGCGGGTCGAAGAGGCCCTTCGCATTGTTAATATTGTTGTCCAGGTTCTTTATGGGCTGGCCCCCCGCCGCGTAGGAGTGCAGATTGACGTAGTCTGTGTAATCGTCGATTTTCCCCTTGAGAAGCGCCTCGCCGACGGGAGCGTTTTCCTGCGTATACATCGACGGGGAGATCAACTTAAGGTGCTGCGTGCTGGCATGGCCGCGAACATAAGTGGACAAATCCCTCATCGCGTTCACATCACCTTCGGGGAACAATACTCCGTTGTAGTTGTAAATGTTCCCCGGGGCATTCATTTCGTTCGGGCCCTCGACACTGACGAAGACATCGGCGTATTGCCGGAGCATTGGCCCGAACCAGTCATTTGGCGCCTGGGGATTCCAGATGTAGGGCATGAGCATGTTGCCCCTGGCGCCGATATTATTAAACATGTTGCGGTAGGCGACCCAATCACTGTCCGAGCCTTCCCTCGCCCCCGTCCGATAGTAGCGAATGCCAACCTCCCCGAGCAGGCTTTCCACGAGCGCCACATTCGAGTAGGGCGTCGCATAGTCGCGCCACGAGGCCCTTTTGATATTCACCCCAAGGCTCTCGACGAAGTCGTCGGCGCGCCCGGCTTTCTCGTTCGCCACATACTCGATTATCAATTGCGGCACGATGCCTGTTGTATGCTCCCGGCTCGCAAAGGGGATCGCCTTGCGTCCGCTGCTCGTTCCTTCGTCGCTCATTTTGAGCAGCAGTCCGAGGTTGGATCCCACTGCCTGCTGCACCGCGGTCACAAAGGCACCGCTTGAATTCCAAGTGCAGAGGACCGGCACAGTCGCTGCTTTTACCGGGAGGTCGAGCGTTGAAAGCACTGGGGCGTCGTAAGTGCCGCCGGCGGTTGTCCACATAATCCCATCCTGCTGCCCGGCGGAGTTGGGAATGCGATACGCCCAAGTGGAGGCATTGTTATATAATTCCGTCGTCATGGCATGAAGGTCGAGCGTTATCGTTGCCGTATCGCTTGCGTCATCGCGCCGGGGGTTCTGCAATACCAGCTGCGCGGAGGTTATGCTCGCGCCCTGGGGAATGGCAGTCAGGTCGAACACCAGCATGCCGTGCAATGCGCCGCCGGCTAGTCGTCCGACCGACAACTCGGTCGTTGTCCCGTTTGCGCCGCCAAACGCGATATCTTCCCGCACGGAGCCGTCGGCAACCGGGGTTAGCGTGGCGACTGCCGCGTCAACCGGGCAAACGCCGCCGATCAGGGCAACGATACTCAAGAGAAAAATGAGATTAATGATTCGTTTCATTGGAGTGGGGGAGCGCATGGTTTTGGATGTTTTTTCGGGATGAAAGCGGGTTGCAATCATGGCCCCCTCGTATTTTTTCATCCGCGCCCTGACTACACCCAAGAAAGTGAAAACGTTCATACTCGCCCGGGAATCGCCGCCCCATTGCATCCCGGTGAAAGGTTAGTGAACGCTTTCATGCCCTTGCGGATTGCCCTTTCGCGCTTGGATGGGTGTTTTGTCGGACGGATAACAGAATCCCGGCCCTGAACCTTGCGTGGCCGGGTATCTGTCCCCGGTTATCTCTTTACACTCCTTTTTAACACTCATCCCGTCCACCTATCCCCTTCATGACTTCGCCTCGCCAAGATTCCGTTGCCCCGCCGCATCCCGATTCGCCGGGGCAACCTCAACCGGCCCATGCCAGCCCGGAAAAACTTCAGCCACGCTCACTGTTCGCCTACGGCCTCGGCGTCATCGCCTACCAGTATCCGCATACGGGACTCGCCATGCTGGCCATGCCGCTCCTCAATGTTGAACTCGGCGTGTCTCCGGCGACGGTGGGCGCCATCCTGATGATCGGGCGTATTTGGGACGCGATCACCAACCCATTGATGGGGGCCATCTCCGACAACACGCGGACAAAATGGGGCCGGCGACGCCCTTATCTCGTGCTCGGCGCGATCCTCTGCGCCCTGACATATCCACTGGTGTGGTGGGTTCCGGAAGGAGCCAGCCACGCAGTTTTGGCGATCCAATTCCTTGTCACCACCCTGCTGCTCTACACCTTTTTCGCCATCTATTCGGTCCCTTACATGGCACTCGGGTTGGAACTCTCCCCTGACTATCATGAACGCACGCGGGTTCAGGTTTGGCGGTCCTACATTGGCTTGATCCCGATGCTCACCGCCGGGGGCTTCTATTGGTTTTGCCAGCGGCCTTTCTTCGGAGGCACCGTCGCCGGCGCCCGCTGGCTTGGTCTTCTGGTTGGCCTGGTGATTCTCGTCACGGGCGTGATGCCAGGTTTGCTGCTGCGCGAACGCTACTACCGATTGAGCGTCCGTCAGGAAAGGGAGCCCCTCATGACCCAATGGCGGGCCGCGGTCACCAACCGGCCCTTCATCATTTTGATGGGCATCATCGCCAGCTTGACAATCGGATGGCAGACGACCGATGCGCTGGGGTTCTATGTAATGACCTATCACGTTTTTGGCGGAGATACCGTCGCCACCGGCAAACTGCTCTTCCTTACGACGGTTGTCGTGACGGCTTTCGCCTTTGTTGCCATTCCCATTGTGCGCCGGATCGAATTGCGATTTGGCAAGACCCGGGCTCTTCGGGTTTGTCTCTATCTCAATATTACTGCGGCCATCAGCAAATGGTTTCTCGCTTCGCCAGCCCATCCCTGGACATGGCTAATCATTGGGATACTGGCTCAGTTTTGCAGCTTGGGTTTCTGGATTCTCGTCAGCTCGATGAAGGCGGACATCTGTGATCACGATGAACTGCACTCAGGCCGGCGGCGCGAAGGCACTTTCGGCGCCATCGGTAATCTGGTGCAGAAATTTACCGGATCGCTCACTTACTTTCTGGGCGGACTTCTGCTGAGCCTGATCGGCTACGATGCCGCGCTCGGCGGCGCGCAAAATCCAGAATCCATTTTCTGGCTGCGCGTATGTTTTTCGCTTGGGCCAATTCTATTCTTATCGCTGTGCCTCGTTCTTCTTAATAAATATCCCCTGGATGAACCGGCTATGAAGGCTATCCGCTCTCAGTTGGAGCAGCGCCGTTCACAGGTCTAGTCGCACTATTTCATCACCCAACAATATGATAAATAAATACTCTTGTCGTCTTATTTTCGGCCTCGTTTGCGTATTCGCCAACGTTGGCTCGCTGGCATTTGCCGAGGCCGCCCGGCGGGCCTTCGATTTTGTTGATGGCATTGGTGTGAACATCAAATGCCCCTCGTGGAGGAACCATCAGTCAAACTACGCCAACATCATGCTGGTTGAAAAATCGCTCGTCGGGCTGGGCATACGGCACTATCGAACCAATGCCAAGGATGTCGATGCGGATTGGGCCTTTTATCACCGCCTGTATGTCGAGCATGGTCTTCAAGCCGACCTGCTTCACATCGGTCATTTCTTTCCCAGATTCGGCGAACGCCTGCGCACATTCCCCGATTTCATCAAATACGTCGAGGGAGTGAACGAAGTGGACCCGCCTCGTGGCATCATGAGCAACTGGAGTTACCGCGGCCAGCCTTACCCAGCTGGCGCCATTCGGCTTCAGCAGGAAATTTATCATACGGTGAAACATGATCCCGCCACACGCGCCATTCCCGTGATCGTTCCTTCCGTCTCGCGTTACGAACACCAGGCCGATCTCGCTGGATCGGAGGGAGACCGCCAGAATATGCACAGCTATCCCGCCGGCAAACGCCCGAGCACGCTGCTGTCCGAGGCTGTCGCGACCTCGGACAAGGTGTTCACCATTCCCAAGCCCATTGTGGCCACCGAAACCGGCTACACCACAGCGGTCGCCAGCCCTCAAGGCGGGACGGTTTCCGAGCTGGCAAAAACCAAATACACACCGCGTTTGGTGGCCGAATATTGGAATCACCCCCGAATTGAGCGGCTATACTTCTACGAACTTATCGACACCGGCGACGATCCACTCGAATTCGAGCATGGTTTTGGATTCGTGCGCCCGGATGGGACGGTCAAACCGGCCTTCACCGCCCTCCAGTCATTGGTCAGACTGCTTGATGATTCGCCTGCGCGCTTCCGGCCCGAAGGACTCGATTTCCGGATCACGGGCGACGCCGGCATGGTGCATCACACCGTGCTGCAAAAACGCAATGGAGATTTTTACATTCTGCTCTGGCAGGAGGTGGATGTTTACGATGCCGCATCCAAGTCGGATATTCAAACCAAGGATGCTCCCGTGGTGGTTGGATTTGGGCGGAGCCCCGTGCGTGCGGTTGTCCATCGCTACGACGACTTGGGGCGGCTCAGTTCGTCCTCGGCGGATGCACGGGACGGAACCATTCGTATCAATGTTCCGGATACAGTCACGATCCTGCAACTTACCCTGGCGCCAGAGACACCCGCCGTGCCGGTTTCCAGCCCCTGAGTCATTTGCCACAGCACTCCTTTTCATATCGTGTATTTTTCGCGGGCTGGAGGATTGTAATCCGCCCGCGATGCTGACTGCGTTCTATGCCTATCCATTCGTTCGGTTCCGCTTGGTTTCTCCAAACTCCTCGCTCTTCCTATGCGTTGGGAGTCGCAGCCGGAGGACGTCTCCAGCATTGGCATTGGGGAGCACGCCTGAATCCCACAGATCTGGGCATCTGGCGTCCTTCGCTTGATCGTGCCTTTGCCCCTGTTGGCAACGACGACACCGGCCTTTCGTTCAACACCCTGCTTTCCGAGTTTCCCTTTTCCGGGAGCGGCGATTTCCACTCACCCGCGGTAGAAGTGGAGCACGCGGACGGCTCCGCTGTTCTCAATCTTCGCTACGAAGCCCACCGCTTGATGCGCGGCAAACCCGGCCTGCCCGGCCTGCCGGCGCTCTATGTCGAAACCGAATCCGAAGCCGACACGCTGGAGATTGATCTGCTCGACGAAACCGGCGGCCTGCGGGTGACGCTCTCCTACACGGCCTTCGCCGTCCACGATGTCATCGCCCGTTCGGCCCGCGTCACCAATCTGGGCAACCAACCGTGCCGTCTGCGACGCGTCCTCAGCGCGAATGTCGATTTCGGCGAGCGGCGTTCGTGGCGCTGGCTGCACCTCTCCGGGGCGTGGGCGCGCGAGCGGCATCTCCACGAGACGGCGTTGCGCCCCGGCGTCCAGGCCATCGAGAGTCGCTGCGGCGCCAGCGGACACGAACACAATCCCTTTTTCGCACTTCGCGCGCCCGATGCTGGCGAAGAGCACGGCGAGGTGTTCGGGTTCAGCCTCATCTACAGCGGCAATTTCCTCGGCTTGGTCGAGCTCGACGCCATGGATACCGCCCGCGCGCAAATCGGCTTGGGGACGGCGGGATTCAGCTGGCAACTCGAGCCCGGTGAAACTTTCCAGACACCGGAGGCGGCCCTGGCTTTTTCCGACCGCGGCCTTGGGGAGATGTCGCGCACCTATCACCGCCTCTATCGCACCCGCCTCTGCCGTGGTCGCTATCGCGACCGCGCGCGCCCCGTGCTCATCAACAACTGGGAAGCCACGTATTTCGACTTCGATGAAACGCGGCTGATCGATCTCGCCCGCCGGGCCAAAAAAACCGGCGTGGAGCTGTTCGTGCTCGACGACGGCTGGTTTGGCCACCGCGATGACGTCCACTCCTCCCTCGGCGATTGGTGGCCCTATCCCAAGAAACTTCCGCGCGGTCTCGTCGGCCTTGCCGAAGCCATCGCCCGCGAAGGCATGCTCTTCGGTCTCTGGCTCGAACCCGAGATGATTTCTCCGGACAGCGAGCTGTATCGCGAGCACCCTGACTGGTGCCTGCATGTCGCCGGACGCAGCCGTTCGCTCGTGCGTAGCCAACTCGTGCTCGATTTTTCCCGTCCGGAAGTACGCGACGCCATCCTGCAATGCCTCATCGCTCTCCTGCGCAGCGCTCCCATCCGCTACGTCAAATGGGACGCCAATCGTAATTTGACGGAAATCGCCTCGGACGGACGGGAGTCGGCGCGCCAAGGGGAGACCCTGCACCGCCACATCCTGGGACTCTACGCCGTGCTGGAAAAGCTGACGTCCACGTTTCCTGACGTGCTCTTCGAAGGCTGCTCCGGCGGCGGCGGACGCTTCGATCCTGGCCTGCTGCATTATATGCCGCAGATTTGGACCAGTGACAACAGCGACGCGATTTCGCGCCTGCTCATTCAATACGGAACCAGCCTCGTGTATCCTTTTTCTGCAATGGCGGCTCACATTTCAGCTGTGCCGAATCACCAAGTAGAACGGACGACTCCACTGCGCACGCGCGGCCTTGTCGCCCAAACCGGGGCTTTCGGTTTGGAGTTGGACCTCGCTCGTTGCACTGATGCGGAGCTGGCCGAAATCGCACGACTTGTGGAGCGCCACCGGCAATGGCAACCGTTGCTCGCGACCGGCAACCTCTATCGTCTGAAAAGCCCCTTCGCGGACTCGGAAAGCGCGTGGATGCTGGTCTCGGACGATCAGACGGAGGCGCTCGTATTTCACGCCGTGATCCTGGCCGAGGCCAATACCCCGCTCATGCGCCTGCGGCTGCGCGGGCTGCGCCCGGACTGGCAATACCGGCAGAAAGGATCGGACCTGATTCAAGGCGGAGACGCCCTCATGGCGCACGGATGGCTGCTTGCGCCTGGCAACGACTTTTCCGCCGAGGTCCGGCATCTGGTCCGGTGGCAGCATGGAACCTAACGAAAATTCCACGATGGGCTGCCCCGGCTTCGCGATGGCGCACCGCAGTCGGCGCGAAAAATCTGGAAAAACCAGAAGCCATCGGATCACGGCCCTGACGGTTTCCCACGATCTCCGTCACCCGCAACCGAAAAAACATTCCCCGCAGCCCGCCCGGATTCCCAATACTTGGTATGGACAAGACCCATTCCCCCTATGATTTGCTGCCGGACGCCCCTTCCTCCACCCGGTGGCTGCTCGACTTGGCGGATGCCATTCCGCAAAAATTACACCGCGCGCTTCCCCGGCAATATCTGACGGGACAACCCGACTCAGGGGAAATCCACCAAATCACGAACGTGCAATGGCGTGGCCCCCCGGAGGCGGGCCACGCCAGCCGCAACGACATGATCACGCGGCCCTTGGAAATCACCCTGGCCCACCTCATCAACACCCGGGACCGCCCGCAAAAAGCCACCCTGAAACTGCCCGTCCCCGGCGTCCCGTATCCCAACACCAAGGGCGCCTACACTTACGGCGCCAACGAATATTACGCCGTATCCCACCTGACCCAGAAACCGGGGATATTTTTCGTCAATTCGGAGGAGCGCCCGAATTCCCCCGGCACCCGTGACATTTTATGGAAAACCCCCGATGTCCTCATCCTCCAGGGGAAAAACAACCTCTTCATCCAGACCCTGCAACGCAACGGACTCGCGGCCAGCCAGCCGCTCGTCCTGCCGCGCCCGCTGTGGGGCGCCTTCGCCCGCACCCTCGAAAACTACCGGAACAAAACCGGCAGCCGGATCGATTTCCGGGACCTGCCCAACGAGCCCGAACTCATAAAAAAAATCCAGCAATGCCTGGATCACAACACCGGTGAAAATATCAAATTCAAAATAAACCAATGGCTCAAACAGGTCGCCAACGCACAAAATAAAACGCCGGAATCCCATAGGCCGGGCTGGCGGGAGCACTTCGACACCCTCGCCAGCGAATACCCGGACTTGGCGCCGGAACTCAAAATCCTGCAAGCCACCCCGCACTGGAACATACACGCGGCCCGCGCCGCGGAAATCCTGCGCGAGCGCCTGCCGGAAAAAGAATTCCTGCCGCCCAACCACATGGGCCGGCTGCACGTCGAAACCGGGGCCGAGCGCCTCACCCGATGGCTCGCGCTCCAGATCAATCAAGTGTTCGACGAAGCCGCCTCCCATTACCAGCAAAACAACGCCAGCCACACCCTCGAAATTCCCTGGTTCCGGCATGACTGGGAGGCGGAGATGAAAAAATTCTTCATCAGCCCGGCCATGCCAAAGGTCATCAACGAGGCGCCCACGCCGTCCGCCACTGCCATCAAGGCCGGATTGATCAAAAACAAATTCGACCTGTTCCGGCTGAATGCAAAATCCACCCTCATCGACGCGATTTCCGACCTGAACCGGACACACCATCCCTCCGCCATCGGCTTCATCGCCGCCATGTCCCCCGAATCCGGCAATGTCGGCGTGGACCACTGGTTGTGCGCCGCCGCCAAAATCGATCCGCTGTCCAACGAAATCCTCAAACCCGTGGCCATAAAAAACGGGGACGGAAACACCAGCATCGAATTTCATAACTGGGAACAATTCAACCGCCTGGAGCGCGAGTTGGGAAAACAACACTCCGGTGTGCATATCGGATTCCCGGATACGTCCAGAGCCTCCGTGCTGTTGCGCATCGAGGGGCGCGTCACCGCCTCCTGCCCGCCAGGGGAAATAACCGCGTACCTGCCCTGCCACGCCACCGATATGCTGCCGCTCCACCTAGCCAAATCCGGCAACACTCCGCCCGCCCGCCAGCCCATGGCCCACGCCGGCGAAAACAACGCCCGCCTGTGCAACGGCGCCGAGCCTCCGGCCCGCCTGACCGGGCCCGCCAAAAACAAGCTCAAGGCGCTTTCCAACATCGGCGTCTGCCTCGCCGCCCCAGCCTCCGGCACCCTCACGGCCCTTCGCGAAACCGGGGAATTCATCCTGGCCGTCATCACCGAGGACAACGGCGACAACCATATCTGCCAGATTCCCCGGCAAAAAATCAACGCCTTCAAAAATCCCATGCATCCAAGCCCCTGGGTAAAACCCGGGGACAAAGTCGCCAAGGGCGACTGGATCGCCGGCCCGGAACAAGCCCCCTACCGCAAACAGGCACGCGAGAAAAACTTCACCGGCTTCCACTCGGGCGTGAACTGCAACGCCTTGCTGCTGCCCACCGGCATCGAGGATACGATCATGGTGTCCGCCCACTCCGTCGCGTCCGGCCGCTATGACCAGCCGGCCATGGAAACCCTCGTCCTCAAACAGAAAAAAAATCCCGTCCATCTGAAAAAAATCCAGCCCGGCACCCTGGTCCACCCGGGGGAAATCCTCGCCTGGCAAATCGAGCATGAAAAAATCATCCCGCTCGTCACCGGCCCCGCCCAAGGCGGCATCCTGGAAAAGGTCTCCTTCATCTCCGACCCGGACAACCCGGCCCAAATCCCCGTCCAACTCGAAGCCGGCGGCGAACCCGCCCCGGAAAAAACCCTGCTCGCCCACATCCGCTCGGAGATCAAGAACGCCGCCGACCGGTTCGCCCGCCTGCGCGATTCCCTCGACCCCGACTATATAACCAGGCTGCGCGAACAGGGAATCGATCCCCTCGCCTGCATCGAGAAATTCACGGGCAGACAGCCCGACGGCTCCCTCGTCTCCCTGTCCTTGCGAGAACTCCAGTCCGCCAATGGCTGCGAAACCCTGGCCAGCCTCCTGGCCGGCCCCCGGCATGGCCTGACCATCGACAAACACGAATCCTATCTGAACGAAAACCTGCACTACGCCCTCAAACGCATCGAGCATGTCCGGGAGTTGCTCTCCCATCCAGTCTCCCGGCCAATCCCAAAACACGCCGGCGAAATCGTCTTTGAAATCAAAACCGAAAAACTCTTCCAAACCGGAAGCAAGCTCAACGATCCCCAAGGCACCAAGGGCATCACCGTCATCGACCCGCACATGCCGTTCATCCGCACCGAAAACGGCCCACGCCCGGCCGATGTCTCCTTCACCGTCCACGCCGTCCTCGCCCGCGGCTCCCTGGAAAAACTCAACGGCGGAACCGCCGGCAAACAGACCGTCCTGCTCTACTCCCCGATCTCGGGGCTCACCAAAATCCACACCGAGGTCATCCCGGCCTATTACCATGTCCAAAAATCCAGCACCCTGGACAACAAGCATGTCGGCAAACCCGTCGAAAAGGGACGCGACTACATGGGCATGCAGCGCGACGGCAATAATATGAGCGTCGAATCCCAAATCCACGCCGCCGCAAGCCTGCAACCTATGTTCCTCCAAACCGCCGAAAAAGATTTCTCGCGAGACCCGGGTATTCCACAACAAGAAGCCGGGGAAATGGATGCGATCTAATAAAACGGGGAAATCCCGGATCCGGCATGAAAATATGAATGAAAACCGGCGAATTTTCCACCCGTTCTTATCCTTCCCCGGCGGATTCCTCTCACAACAAACAACCATATTCCAAACCGCTAAAAAACCACCCAAAATACAAACCGACCCGACCCGGAATACCGATAAAATCAACACGGCACACCCAAACCGCTCGCAAAAGCACTCCACGCGGAGAATTTCACCTTGCAGGTCCAAAACCACCGGAAGTCAATGGGGAACATATCCTCAAAATCCCATAATCCCAACATGAACGCCTCTTCCGTCGCCTTTCCCATGATCACCGGCATTTCCAATGACGCCGTCAACGGCGCCCTCGCAAACCTCAATAGCATGTATCGCACCCCGGAAGCTTTTAACGACCTGTTCATATCTGCGCAGGTTGCCGAAATTCCACCAAGAAGCATTATCAAGGCAGTCTGGCATGCCATCAAAAAAACTCCCATACGAGATAACTCCACCTTCTGGGACTACATGTCGGAAGGCTACCAGGTCATCTTCAACAAACTGAAGGATTTCGCAAACGCCGAAATTCCAGACATACACACCGCTTATAAAAATCTCGAAAACACCGCCTTCAGGGAAAACAATCCCGAATGGCTGTGCAAACTCGAAGCATACCTGGACCTCCTGAAACGCCAATACGAACAAGACTATCCCGAAATCGAAAACCAAAAATCCCACAATCCCGCCTTGGCGGAACTCCTGGACAAACTTCACTCCCTGATCTGCCACCTCTACACCTACGCCATCGATATAAGGATATCAGAAATCTGTTTCACTCCAAAACCCACCCCATACAGCTTTGCATATTCCTTGGACAGCCTTGCCTTCAATTTAATGACAATAACCGGAATCCGCGAACAAGCAATATGCCTCCATTCGCAGGAATTCAGAAAAAACACCTGCAAGGAAGTTGCCAGACACTTCCATGAGATCATTCCCCTCGATCTGGTGGCCGAAAACCTGCAAAAAATCATCCCCAACCGCCCGGACATTCTGGGATTATATTCCCAAAACCACACACAGGAGCAAGACACAAACGAACCCGCCATGTGCGCCTGCGGGGAAATGCCCCCGTCCGACCTCACCGGCATGGACATGTACTGAATGCCTGCCGTGAGGGAAAGCGAAACGCTCGCGCGGCGGACACGTCCGCGCTATGCGGCCCGCCCCACCCTTACCCGGGGAGCCGCCCGGGCGGCTCCTCGGAATCCGGTCCGGTCTCCGGGGTCTTTTCGGACTCGATCGCGGGCTCGCGCGCCGGTGCGGACGACTCTCCGCTGCGTTTCGAAGGCACACCGATAGCCTTTCCGCCCAGAAACGGCACTGCCGCCACGCGGGACCGCACCGCATACTCCAGTTCCTCCAATCCCAGTTTCGAATAATACACCCCGCTGCCGAACAAAACATGCCGGTCGAGCCATGCGACGAAATTCTCAAACCAGCCGCCAAGCGATTTCTTGTGCGCCAGAAACAATTCGCGCAACCGCGCGGCATCCGGCAATTCCCGGTCCATGTCACGGACGGCCACCATGCGCTTCTGCCTGACCAGATTCCGCATGGACTGGACCGGCGCGGCGCCCTGGCGCGCCCGTTGCCAAAAAGCATGGTACACCGGCAGCAAATTCGCCGGCAGTCCCGGCGTCCCGGCTGTCGCCGGTGGCGAAACGGCATTCCCGGAGGACTGCCGGGACTCCATTTTCCGCTCCGTGTTCTCAAGCTCCGCATACGCGAGGCTCAACCATAAACGGCTCAAACGCCGCGCCGCCGGCCCGTGCTCCGGCGCCGTGTAATCCACCCGCGGAGCGCCAAGCTCCCCGTCGGGCACGCCCGCATACCGGCGCAGCAAAACTTTCAACTCCACCAGCAGCTCCGCGGGACAGCCCGATTCCCTCGCATACGCCGTCACCGCGTGATCCTCCAGCTCCGTGTATAATTTTTTCCGGTCCTGCTCGTCACCGAAGGCCGCGAACACGCGATGCGACCGGAACAGACTTTTCGCCATGTCCCGCGCCGTCCTCAACTCCAAATGATCCCGTCCGAGCAATTCCCGCTCAAGCTCATGGGCCGCCTCACAGGCATATCGCGTCATCGGATTGCGAAATCCCGGCCCGAAAACCCTTTCCGGCCCGCCCTTGTCACGGACCATGGGCGTGACCTTGACCAGAACGCCCTTCGCCGTGCGCGGACACACGGACATCTGGATATGCAAATACGCCGTGTCCATGTGAAACCCGTATACATACCCCAGGCTATCATCCGCATCATACCCGTTTTCCCGCATATAACGCGCCAGCGCGCACTCCAGCACCCGCTCCAAAAAATCCGGCGCGGAAATCCCGGCCAAAGTCAGCCTTCGGGTAATGTCCCCGGACAAGCTCAGCGAAAAATTATTCCGCGTCAGCGCCCCCTCCTTGGAAAAAGTCCGGTGGCCGGACAACACGCGCGACCAATGCCGCGAAACCTGGTCAACCCAGCGGCTGCGTTGCAGCGCATGCCCGTTCGACCGACGCGGCCAGTCGTCCAGCATCATCCAGTCCGCAAAATATCCCCCCGCCGTCAACTGGCCGCGAAACCAACCCGCAGGCAGAATCACCCGCCCCAGCCCCTCCGCCTCGCGGGTCCCATCGATAACCGGACGCGACGGGTCTGACAACCCTGTCGTGTCCCTCCTTTCCGTGCCGGAACTCAATCGTATTTTCCCGGTTTCGTCCAAATACGTGCGCAAATGATAACGCACGTCGCCATACCCCGAGCGCCGCGACCGGCGCGTCCGGCTCGTCAAAATAAACAGGCAGGGAGGCTGGCCCGCGATCGGCTCGCTCATAAACAGGGAATATGACCTCTTTATACCATTTCCGAACCATTTATAGGGAATTTCTAAAAATTGAACAGAAGGGGTTGGTCGCTGCTTGAGGATGTCGCTTCGCTCGGAACGATGTCTGGAAAGGCATGTTTCTCGCGCGAGCGACGCGACGAACGCAACGGACAAGAACGCGTGATATGTTTTTTCAGAAATTCACCGGGTTAATGATTTTTATGAAAAATCCCACGCGGCCCCCTCTTCGTTGCACCCGCGCCTTCTGGCTCTGGTTCGTCGCTACCGCCTGGAGCGATGTCCAAAACAGCTATTCAAAACACCCAAACCCATGCCAAAAGCACGGCGTTTGGCGGCGGAAGCATCATGCTTGCGGCATGATGGCCGGCACGGGGCTGCCATCGCGACGGCGGTAAACCTTGAAGTCTGTTTCGTCTGTCGTGATGAGCTTTGCGCGCGGGTATTGCTCCGAGAGCACAACCAACGTGGCATCCGCCAAATCCATGCGCCCGTATTTGCCCATAAGCTCCCTGACGCGCGATACCCGGACTGGAAACACCGGGTGCATGCAGAGCACGCCGGTCTCGATCGCTGCCAGCAGCCCACCGATGGCAGCGCGGTGCAAGCGCAAATGATGACATACCTCGGCCAGCATGGCTTCGGTGGTGTGCAGCGTCTCGCCCAGCGCGCGGATGGTCGGCGCGGCCCAGCCGTGCCATTGGTCCGATTTGTTCATCAACGCGACCAGCGGGCCGGCGTCCACCATGTAATCAATCGCCGAAGCCTTCACGCGTCGACAAATTGGTTTCACCGGTGTTTACGATGCCGGACAGTCTTGCCCATGTCCGCGCTATGGCGCGTTTGGACGGCTTGACACTTCGCGCCGCCGGCACGCGACGGGCGGGCGGGCGGATGTTTTTTTGGACCGCAGATGCTTTCATGCGGCGAGACTTTGCGTGGCGCGTGCCGTTTGGCAAGCCCGGGAATGGCAAAATTACGCCCGGTGCGGTGGCATTTCATGCCAGCCGCGCAATAAATCGCTATTTTTAGGCTCTGTTGACAGCGAATCACTATTTTTTATCTTCACCTTTGCCAACCGCGCTGCCGGATTCTTCTGCATGTGACTTGCGCATCTGGAGCACGGATCGTTGAAACCACTACACAAACTTATAACCACTTGGAAATGAGCTTGACAGGCATGATTTTCGTCGCAGGGGACGTTAGCTTCCCAAGCTCCCAAGCTAGAGCTATTCCCCCCACCCCAAGAAGCATTTTCCGGAGCTTATTGTGCCCCGATGAAACGGCCCGGGCCAGACAAGGTGGAAGCGGCATCCCGCCGCTTGGCCGGCGGCGCCGGTTTGCGTGGCATGGGCTGCCTGCCAGTTGCGTCAGAGCTAACCCGCCGCGAAAAATTTCAATACCGGGGAACCCAGCAAAACTTCGGTTCCAGACAGGTCAGCGCCCGGCCATCCAGTGCTTTCCAGCGCAAATGATATAATTTTTTCAAGGCGGAAAATTCATCGTCATCCAGCCCGCCCAAAAATTTGCCGACCTCCTCCATTAAAAACCGTGTCTGATGCAGCGACATCCGCGCATGCAACAGCGTCTGCCAGCGGTCCAGCCAGTTGCCGGAATTCCTCATCGCCAGGCAAAGCTCGTCCAGCTGCCGGTAAATCCTCGGCAGCATCACCGTCTCCATGGACTCCGCCAGCACGCGCGTCCCAAGCAATTCCCCGGCGGCCTCGCCGGTGACCGGATAATATTTCCGCAATATTTGATATTGCTGCGTCGCCAGAAATTGCAGCGCCCCCACCGCGCGGGACAATTCCCCCGACAAACGCATCCGCGCCAGCAGCGCTTCATCCAGCCGGCCTCCCAAGGAAAACGCACCCCCGAGCGTGTCCCCGGCCGCCCGCGCGACCAGCCTCGACACATAACCGGGCGTCATATCCTTGGCCACGGACACCGCCAGACGTTTCGCCGACAAAAAAGGCAGCATGCCGGAAAACAATCCGGACATGACCGCCTGATAAAACGCCGTCACCCCCAGCCTGACGGAGCCGGATGCGAGGATTTCCTCATAGAGCGTCTCGATAAAACGCGCATAGGCAAACGCCGCCCCAATCGGCACACCCAAGCCGCCCACGGTCTTCACCCAATCATAAGACTCCCTGTGCCGCAGCGATCCATCCCATGCCGCCCTTCCCTCCCAAGCCGAGCCGGTGGCCGATGAATCCGCACCGGACGAAACCGGCGCAGCCCCGGAATTTTTCGCGGATGCCGAAGCTGTATTCATGATGAAACTTCGCCCGCATACAAGGATTCATGCAACAATGTGAACAATTGAAATCCGCGCTGATATGCGGGCAGCAACGACAGCATCCGCCCGAGCAGCACGCGGTCGTCCTCCACCCCCTGCTCCAAACGGGCCAGGCGCGACTCGAAATCCACCAATGAACCCGAACTCCGCATCCCGGATTCCACGGCCATTTCAAAATCCCGCAATGCGTCGAAAATCACCGCGCGCTGCGAGGGATACCCGGTCAAACGCATTACCCGGTCCAAAAGCTCCCGCTCCTCCGGCGCGGGTTTTATCACCAGCCGCGCCGTCTGGGACAGGCCGTCGTCATCGCCGGATTTATACAACGGAGACACCCCGTCATCTTCAAGCGAGGAAAACAAATCGAGTCCGTCATCGGGCATGAACATCGGCCTCCCGGGTTCCGTCCGCGCCGGACGAAGGCACGGCACCGCGCACACGGCCCAACATGTGGCGCAATTCCCCGACCAGCGCGCGCTGGCGTTTCGCCGCCTCCCTCATCCACTCCAGGGAACCTTGGCGAACGGTCATGCCGCCTCGCTCGATCACCGGCGCCAATATATACGCGCCGGTCTTCGCCTTATAAGATATTCCGCCCAGCGGCACCACAATATCCAATGTATAATCCGCCAGCGGCTTGACTACCCAAGAGGCCAAAACCTCCTGGCCGGCCCCCTCCGGCATGATAATCTCCGGCTTGCCGATTAACTCAAAAACAGGGGCGCGCGCCGCTCGCCGCCCGCGCATCGACGGAGCCATCGGGCGCTCGGGACGCACCGGACGCGTCCCGGAAACCACGGGGCTCCCTCTGTCGCCGGCCGCGACCAAATCCGGCGTCTCCGCCAGGCCACTGGAATCTTCCGGCGGGAATGGCTCATTAAAAGAGGAAAAATCCCGCTGCAAACCGGATTCCGACCCGCCGGACGCAGGCCTGCGAACAGGCGCACTCGAAGGCTTGGGACGAGGAGGAGCCGCCGTTGACGTGGCGGAAACCGCCGGCACCAAATCCGGTGACACCTCCGGCACGGGCAACTCATACGTCGAAGGCACTCCGTCCAATGGTGCCGTCACCCCGGACTTTTTCCCGGAATCCCTGCCGCTGTTCAAATAATCGAGCAGCTTCGAATTATCCCCGCGGGCCGTCAGCCCGGCAGTCAATATGCCAATGATTAAAATTAATTGTTTCATAAATAAAACCTCGATTCGATTACCGGCGCTGCAAATAGGGGGGAACCCGGGAAACGGAATCGCCGGGCTTGCCAGCGGGAAACGGACCGGTGCCAAGGCGTTGCCCCGTCGCCTCGTCAAACACTCGTGACGGACGGCCCAAGGCATACAAATACTCCATCTGCTCCAATAAAAATTCCGCGCGCGCCGCCAGTCGGTCCATGTCGTCCAGCAATTCCGCCACCTGCCTCGACACACCCACCAATGACTGCGAGGCCTCCGGCTCCAGCACCAAGTCCGCCTCATCGTAATACACTGGGGACAACACATCAAACACATGGCTCACTGCCGCGACCCCCTCCCCCACCACGGCTTTATAACGCAACGCCACCTTCAATCGCGTCCTCACCAGCACACGCTCCAGCGGAATATCCGGCGCGAGCGCCACCGTCGCCGCCGGCACCGGCCCGGAGGCCGCGGAAACCGTGCCCGTCGAAACCAGCACCACCTCCGCGGTATCATCAAGCACCCCGCCCGATCCAATCACGGGCCGTGAGGAAGAAGCAGCGATATCGGCATCTGCGCCCCGGCACAAAACCGCGTGACAGAATGCCACCGCCAATATTACACGAAATATAACCCTGATCTGGAAGTTCATAAATTTAATCCGTTGGTTTTCGGGTTGCGGTTAAGAATACGGAGGAAAATACAAAATCCTGAAAAAACTTCCGCCCGGAAGTGAAAAAATGCCGGGATTCCGGTGAAAAAAACAACCGGGGCAGCAATTCGGCCGCTCCTTGGGCTCCGGACCACAATTCCGGTCCCAAGGCCGGAAACCCGCCGGAAAAATCCAGGCCCAACCCGGCCAAAGCAGACAAATCCAATGCCGCCCAAACCAAATTTCCGACTGGCGGACACACTTCGAAAAAAATTTCCTCGCCATGCTCATATTCATAACAAACCGGCGCGAGGGGCTTGACCGGATGCGTCACCCGCAGCCATGCCGCCGGAACCCCGCCCGAAAACGCCGCCGCATACTCCACCCCGGCCCCGCCCAACAACGCCAGCATCGGACGCAACAACAAAGGCGCCCCGTCTCCATGTGCCGACAAATCAAAAAAAAGCCCGGAGCGCGCCTTGCGAAAACAGGAAAAATAAGCGAGGGACAGACTTTCAAAAAAAACGCGATCCTCGCGCGCACGCGCAATCACGTCGCGCGGCAGGGGTATCCGCAGACCGGGCAGCAGCAAGGCCCCGCCATAACCGAATACGCCGAGCCATTCCGTGATGATCTGACCGAGCGTATAAAAAAAATCAGGGGTGAAACGCCCGACGCGCCACAGACGCTCATAATGGCCGCGCAACAAATGCACCGCGGGCAGCGACTCGAAATATTCCGGTAGCCAGCGGGCGTCGTCAAAACGCGAGGGCCGGCGCAGCACGGAGGCCGCGCCCGGCACATAGCCCAGGACGCCGGTGGCCATGCCGGGGGGATTTGCCGCGATGCTCATGCCTCAGGCATCCCCCTCCGTGCCGGGCAGCGCCCCGGCCGCGTCCCCCGTTGAAAACTTCGGCGGCTGGTTGACCACCGATCGGTAACAGCCCAGCACCTTCCGGTACAATTCCGATTGGGCCGACAAATAAGGCGACGACATCAATTCCTGCAATTCCTTCCGCGCGCCCTCCTCGTCCAGAAACATCCACCGGGGCAGCGCGATTTCATGGATCACCAACCCCTGGTCGATAATCTGCCGGCCAAAGCGCAGCACGGGCAATTCCCGGCGGTAGCCCAGCACCGGAAGCGATGTGTCCACCTGCAAAAAATCCGGGATGAACACGCCGTCCGCCTCCAACACATCCAGGCTCGGAATCACGCGCAACGAATTGCAATAAAAACAAAACAAATCTCCGGAATTATCCCAGGGCAGCAGGGACACGCCCTGCGGCAGCTCAGGAACGAGGGGAGTCACCACCCTGAACACATTGCCAGACTGCGGCACCTTCGCGTCGATTAGATTGGCCATTATAACATCCCTTTATGCAAATTTTTGAACCAAATTGAAAAATCACCGGCTCGCCGGTGCCGCCCGCACCGCCGCCGCTTCCGGGTCCGCCAAAAAATATCCCCAGCCGCCATGCTTCTTGTCATACACCACCCGGCCGCCCTGCGGCGCGCCTTGGGCGTGTCGCAGCATGTCCTGCGACTTGTCGTGGCCGTACCAATTGTTCATCGCGAGACCGAAGGGCCAGAACCAGCCGTCCACCTCGCCGTCATGGCCGTAAACCGTCCGGCGCACGGAAACCGCCTTCACCCAATGATGGTCCTCCGGAACCGTCACCCCGGGCGGTGACGTCGCCCCGGACAAATCCACGCTGCCCGTCACCCGCGGCACAAAAAAACCGCGCGACTCGCGCCGGAGTCGTTCCTCCGCCTCCAAACGCTCCGCCTGCGCCTCCCAACGTTTCACTTTTTCCTCCGCCTTGCCCAGGTCATACGCTGGGGGGATTTTGTTTCCATGCAAATCGCGGGGGCGAAACACATCATCCACCGCATCCGCCCAAGGACTTCGGGCAGCCGCCTCCGGCCCGAAACTAACCGCCACCGCCGGCTCCTCGCGGACATCCTCCAGCCCCGCCGGGCGCTCCCCGTCCGGATGATAGGGCCATTCGCCCGAATGCAACGAATCGCGATACACAAACTCCCCGCAAATCGTCCAGCCGGGCAATAAATTCAATTTCGTCATGTCAATGGTCACCGTCCGGGGCACCGGCCGCTCCCCGGCTTCCGAAAACGGCACAAACCAGCCGTGCGTCAGGCCGTCTGTCCCGAAATCTTTATAAGAAAACCGTCCGGGCGGCAATTCCTCCCGGAGACAACGCCGCACCACATCTGCCATCCGCCAGGCGGTCAGCAAATCATCATAAGTGCGGGTTTTGAAAAACGGGAAAAAGATCCCGGGCTCGTTCAACACACGCCACTGGTTGCGCCACCGCCCGCCGGCAATCTCCAGCCACACGGGCACGCCTTGGGCTTTCAATTGCTCCGGCGTCGCCCGGTGCACCGGCGCGCCGGATGTCCGCTCCACAGCCCGGACCATGGCATCCGGCTTGCCGTCCGCCCGGATCGGAATCGACGGCAGTCCGTCATCCTCCGGCTCCTTGATAAAAAGATTATCCTTTAACGACCCGGAATCCCGAGCCGCTGAAACCAAGCCCGGCGCATCGTCATATTCCAGCCGCGGCGGGTCCTTCGCCCGGGGCGAGGGCATCGTCACCCGCGGATGAATCCGCGAATCCTCCACCCGGGGCAAAGAGCCCGCGCCCGGCAAGTTTTCCAAAGGCGCGCCGGCAATCCCGGCCCTCCGCCCCCGGCGCTCACGCTCCGCCCGGTCCCGCCAATAGCCGGGCTCCGCCCGCTTTGCCATGAAATCCGGCTCCTCCTCCAGGGGGTCCGCAAACACATCGCCCAAGGCCGGGCCCGAGCCATATTTCGACACCTCGTCACGCCGCGCCGGCCGGCCCGTCCCCGGGTCCCCCGTGTCTATTTCCTCCGGCGGGTCGGAAAACTCCGCATCGCGCAACCGGATATACTCCCGCGCCGGCGGCAGCCACTTTCCGTTTTCATACGCGGGGCCATAATACAGCACCCGCTCCACCGACGGGTTCAGCGGACGCTTGAACACTTTCTCGCCCGGAGGATCACTGGAAATCAATTCCCACGCACCCCGCCCCGCAGGGCCGCCGGACGCAATCCCGCCGGCGGCCGCATGCCCGCCCGAATCAATCACCGGGGCGCTCACATACTCCCGCGACGCCTCACGCCGCACCCCGCCCTCGCGGGTCTCCCCAAAATACAACACCCGCTCCCCCTTGGGTCGGCCCCAAATCCTTTTTTTATAATCCCAATACTCCGCGTCCGTCGGCGGAGCCCCGCCGAGATTCTCCGCCCCCGGCGCCACCTCACCGGACGGCTCCCCCTCGCCCCGCAATGAAACCGCGGACACGGATTTTACCGGGCGGCTCGCACACCCGGCCCCGAGAAGTAAGGCAAAGAATACAATGGCAAGAAATGCAACACGCATGGCCCCCTTATGCGCCACAGGGGAAAAAACAAAAACATCCGGAATACCAAGGTTCTCCTTCTCTCTATTTATTTTCCGAAAATCATTTCGATTTTTTCCAAAAGCACCATATGCGCGGCCCGCAATATCCGGGGTGCAACCTCCATGAATCCCGACAATTTTCAAGCCTCCTGCGGCGCTCGGTCGGACACGGTTTTCCCCGGCGCGAGCTGGCGCGCCAGTTCGCGCCACAACGGGTTGGCGCCCATGACGAGATTGCCCGGAAGATCATGGCCCCGGCCTGAAGAAACACGAGGATATCATCGTCGTTCCAGCGGACCGAGTCATTAGCCTTGGTCGGCGCGTCTGGTGCTGGCGGGGCATTCCTTGGGCGTTGGTTAAGGGGTAGTATCCGACTTGGGCAGATGCCAGTCCTCCAGCTTACTTCGTAATGCTGGCTGCTCGCCGGGCGGATGTCATTGTTCACCTCTCGCTGCGCGTAGGCTGCGCATGGAGCCATGGTCGCACGAACATTATCGATTGGGATGACTCTGTGAATTAGAGGTGCTGACGTCACGTGCTGACTGTAATTAGGGGGAATGGACCCTCTAGATTCTGCCATCAACGATTATCTCCAATACTGCGCTCACGAGCGCAAATATAGTCGCCATACCATCAAGGCCTATCGACTTGACCTCCAAGGGTTCTCGAAATGCCTGGCTCGCATGGGCGTGGTGAAAGACCCGCACCTTCTCACAAAGAAGTTGCTCCGTGACTATGCCCGTTCGCGTGCTTCTACCAAGCCACGGACTATTCGCCGCAATGTCGCTTGCGTGAAGTCGTTTCTGCGGTTTCTTCACGCCGAGGGACGCATATCGACGAATCTGGCCCAAGACTGGCACAGCGGGGTCAAGCTGGGACGTCCGTTGCCGCGCACAATATCCAGTCCAGTGGTAAAGAGTATTTTCATGACAGTATACCGTCCTCCCGAAACTAGGAAGCGTCGTGAATTGGCTCGTTTATCGCGCAACCAAGCGCTCATCGAACTGCTCTTCTGCGGAGGCCTGCGTGTGACAGAGGTGGCTGATTTGCTGGTTACATCAGTCGATCTCGGTGATGACGTGATTCGCGTCACGGGCAAAGGCAGTCGGGAACGGATTATCCCGATTGTGAGTGCCCCACTGCGCAACGCACTCAAGCGCTGGCTCAAAATTCGGGAACGTCACCATGCAGATGGTCCATTTCTCTTCACAAACCGCGTTGGGAAACGACTGAGTGATCAATCAATCCGATTGATCGTGAAACAAACCGCGGCTGCTAGCGGCACCGGAAATATCACGCCTCATATGTTTCGCCACACTTTGGCGACACAACTTTTGGAGCAAGGCGTCGACCTTCGGCATATTCAGCGCCTGCTCGGACATAGTTCGATTACGACAACAACGATCTACGCCCAAGTCTCCGATCGCTCCCAACGGGAAAGCTTGCTCGTCCGCCATCCGCGACGCCTGATCACCAGCGTCGGATAGTCGGGCAGGTGGCGTTTCCCAGATCCGGGCGATGAAGGAAGGATAACTAAGGATTATCCGTGATTCCCGTAGTTGAAACCCCCTCTTGGTTCAGTGAAGGGCTAGACATCGCAGAACGACTGAAGGATCGAATTGGAGTGGTGCTCGTCGCCAATTTGAAGGAGCGCACCACGCCAATCGACGACTATGAAACCGACTCGATCGTCACAGAATTTCTCTCCAACCGGGAACTGGACGACTTTATCGACGGGTTCGAAAAAGCAGGGATTTACTGCGAGGTAATCGTCGACGAGGATGGGTTTGTGCGCTGGCTCACCGAGCGCCGCCAGAACTTCGGACGCCCTCAGCCGCTGATCTACAATGTGACCCAAAATGGCACTGGGCCGGCTCGGTTTTCGCTCGTGCCGGGATTGTGCCGTCTCAATCGCCTGCCGCTGGTTGACTCGGATGCGTATGGCTCCGCTCTCGGACAGCATAAGTTCCATTTCATCTCGCTGCTCGAACACTTCGGCCTGCCGGTGGCCCGGTCGTGGTGGTTCACCAAACATGGCTGGTGGCCGGTTGCTCCGCCGTCAGGACTCAAGGTCATTGCCAAACCCACGTTGGATTCGGCCAGTGTCGGAATTCACCGCGACAGCGTGACGTTCGTGGACGCACAGCTTGAAGATCGTTTGGCGGCACTGGCCCGAGAATTTCGGCAGCCGATTACGGTTCAAGAATTCGTGCCAGGGTTTGAAGTCGAAGTTCCGGTGCTGGAGGCGACCGGACCCGAAACCTGCATGGCCGTCGGCATCGAGTTGCAAGGACGGAAGGATCTTGGCGACACGATCATGGTCTACGATGACGTCTTCGCTGACGGCTACTCCTTCTACGATTTTTCGAGTGTGGATCAACACTTGGCTGAACGCCTGCAGATGGTCGCCCGCCAAGCGTATGTGGGGCTTGGTTTCAATGGTCCGGCCCGGATCGATTTTCGCGTCCTACCCAATGGCGGAATCAAGGTGATGGAAGTCACCGCCAAGCCGCATCTGACCGCCCACACGAGCTTCAACCACACCATGCAGGCGATGGGACGCCCTTATTCCGATCTCCTCAAATACATGGTTGGGTCGGCCGCGCAGCGTTTAAAAATCGATCACTCTGCGGCCCAGAACTGAATGTCGCTGAAAAGAAAACTCCGACCATAGAAGGCCCATTGCGGACCTACCTGCGGCGGGTGCCGATCCCCGGGGAACCGATCGTATTGAGTAACGTTTAGAGTCGGAGCCGCAGCAAGAGCCTCGGTCATCATAGCGTGGCGTCGAGAGAACACACCGCGAAGACCGGGAGGGAATCGGTCCAAGCCGCCAGCCACCTCGTCCAACATACGAAGGGCGGCAGTCGTGTCGCCACCCAACGCCACCAGCCCGGCAAGATTGTTTGCCGCTAGGTATCGGTGGTAGGGGTCTGCGCCACCTGACTCGGTTAGCTCCGCCCACACTTCATCGAGAATTGATCGGGCCTGATCGATCGCCCCGGCGTGAATCAAGAAGACGGCTCGATTGTTCCTAACCAGGAGACGGTCCCCCAAGCCATCCCGATGCTCATCGATCTGTTGCATCAGATGAAGAGACGATTGGAGGTCCATGGTGCCGGACAAATAGGCAGCGAGAACCGCGTTGTTGGCTGAGATTTCCAGCGATGGCCACGGATAGGAGGGATTGGCTTGAATCTGCGCCTGAAGCTCCGCTCCACGCACCGTGGCCTCCGCAAACATGCCGCTGGCGATCAGGTTCGAGACTAGATTGGCGAGCGTGCAGTAATATTGAATCGGATGCCGAGCCAGCGTGCCGACCTGCGACGGACCGAAATACGCGAGCGCGTTCTGCAATCTGGTGCGCGCCGGCACAAGCTGGTGCAGGCACTCAGAACGCCGCCGAAGGCAGTTCAGGCTGTAGATCGCCCATGGATCAAGGTTCTTCCGGGCCGCGTAGTATTTGGTCAGCGATTCTTCCAGAAAGCCGGCCTCCTCATAGCGGTTGGTCTCGGCGAAGGCGACGACGAGCGTTTGGGCGATTCGCGACCAGATTTCCGGTTCGGCCTCCTGCAACGACAGCCAGCGTTTCAGGATGACCGCCGCACGTTCGAACTCCGGGAGCGAATGTGATTTCAGCCGGAATTGCGCTTCTAAATAATCGCGCTCGGCGATTAACGCATCGGGAACCAGCGATTCGATGGATTGCAGGATAGTAAGGCCCTCTTCTCGCGCGTCTCGCTCAAAAGCGGAATAGGCCGCGAGCATCGCTTCTAGATAGGCGGAGAATTCACCGTCGCTTTCCGCGGATTCCGATTCGAGGAGGTCCACAGATTTGCGGCGACTACGCTGTGCATCTAACACCGCAAGACAGCGACATACGGAGGACTCAAAATTCTGCCCCGCCATCAACAGGTGCAACCGGCGAGTTTTGTAGTCGCCAGGGCGCAGGCGACGAAGGCACTCGGCAAACTTGGCATGATACTTGGACGGATTGGGGATGCGCGAGACGCGGAAATACCGCTGCATGGCATCGCTGGGGAACGAGACAAGACCGCTCGCCAAACCCAGCAGGTTTTCTCCCTCGGCCATCTGGAGCGCGTTTTCCAACTCGTCACGGCCGAGTCCCGTCAGGCAGCCCGCTTCCTCACGGGAGAAAGAACTGCCCAAGAATGAACCAGCCGTGAGCAAACCTTCCAAGGCGGCAACATTTCCTTTCAGTGAGCGGAGGCGCCTTTCGATCATTCGCCCGTAGGCCGCGGCATCTGCTCCGCTCGATGCTTCACCCGAGGTATTGCGACTCAACTGTGCAAAATCGCGAAGCAGGTCGAGCCGACCACCGGTTGCTTCGAACAACACGTCCAACTCGGTTTGCTCAAGTTGCTGAAAGCCCAACGTCGTCAATGCTCCGGCGAGGTCGGCACGTTCCAACCTGTTGAGGGAGATTTCTGTCAGAGGAAGTTGATCCGCCAAAAGGCGAATGCGGGGCAACAGATCAGCGGGAGCCCCAAACACAACGAGCGCGTTGGCGAGCGATGGGTAGTAGCTGTGTAACAAAGGAGACAGGATGATCTCCAACAGCCCCCACGATTCGTCATCCCAACAGGCAAGCTGATCGACCGCTATCATGAGCCGCTTTCCTTTGGCCGCGCTCTCGATCACGAACAGGAGGTCCTGCTCTTTCTCATCGAGCACCTTCATTTCCCGTTCGAGCTTCTTCCGCCGGTGATTCAGCAATTCGTTGACGAGGAAACTCGCTGCGTCTCCCACGACAGGAATCGCCTTGGAGGCTTCGGCCGCTCCGCCTTTCATGGTCTCCCAACGGGCGACGTTGTCATGCGCGGGTGACCGCATGGTCAGCCACGGCAGCAATGTGCGAGGTGGCGTGATCGCAATGCCGGTGGCTTTGAGAGCCACGCCACCGTTCTTCTCCCAATCCATGCAAATCTGGCTGAGCGTCCATGACACTCCGCTTCCGCCGGGTCCGGTGATAACCAAGCACCCTTTGTGCGGGTTTTTTTGCCAGTCGGACGCGCGGGATATTGCCGCTTGCTGACCGGTTGCCTCGGCTAGACCACGCATAATCCTTAGTTATGCTGCGTTCGCAGGAAAAGATATGATTTTAGGAATCATAAAATTCACGTTGATTGAAGACATCTGAGCTTGCTCCGAAAAACGGATAGCGGGTTGGTTGATGGATGAGTGTTAATTGATGGAAGATTCGTAGTCGAGCGGGTTTTTGTAGCCCAAGGAGGAGTGACGGCGGATGAGATTGTAAAAAATCGAAGATCGTGGTGCGGGCCTGCATTCGTGTGGCAAAATGGGCTCGGTGGATGGGTTCGTTGTTGAGGCTGATTCAAAACGACTCCATCATGGGATGTCAGACTGTCGCTTCGCTCAGTAGTCGTAGCAGTTACCCTTGCGGCTCATGGAGGCGGCTTGCAGGCCGTGGTGGGCCAATACCTGTCGATAGGTTTCGCTGGTGTACTAGCAGCTGCGATCCGAGTGGTGGATGAGGCTGGGTTCGGGTTTTCGGTGACGCAGGGCCATGAGTGGCACGGCGAGGGGAACCGCAGTTTCGAGGGTCGAACCCATGGCCCAGCCGATGAGGGGTAAGCATCACCCCTGAGACTCCACCTCGTACATATAATTTCGCGACAACAGAAATATCCTCAAAAAATCACGCTGCCCAAACGTGATGCTCGTCCGCCATCGGCACTCCACCGAATCCCAAACTCTCACACGCCGTTGCCCAAACCCGCGACCGTACCCGCGATGGATAACTCAACCCCGTGTTTCGGCCCGTGCAACGACACGCCGGAACCGGCGATTTCCCGCTCGTAACCGAGCGCCAGGGAATCCCGGGACGGAGCCAATGCCAGGCCATGGGTCAAAGACAAACGCTCCTGGGCGAAAAACGGCCACAACCGGCCCGTAACGGCCTGATAAAACACCCCGCCGACGCCCGCCAGACTTCCCATTTGTTCCAACAGGGATTCCTTTTGCAAAAAAAACAATTCCGAGGCAAAGGCCCGGGCAAAACTTTTTAGATAAACCCGCGGCACCCCGGCGTCCCGGTGCTGATCGGATTTCAAAAACCCGCCCAGAAATCCGTGCCGGGCCACAACCCGCGCGCACCCCCGCGCCAGCATCCGGGAAACCTGCCGGCGGATTTCCGCCTGCGTGGACACGCCCAATTCCGAATGCAACCGGGCCAGCCAGTCCGTCTCGCCGGGCTGGACAAGCTGGCAGCCAAGGCCGCGCAGCACATAATTGCACACACCCAAATCGGCCATGAAGCCGAAAGCATCACGCTCCACCATGGCGCGAATACTGGAAAACCGCCGCGCGGCAGGCCGCCCGGATGCGCCCCGGCGCGCCAATTGGCCGCGAACCACATCCTCCCATAAAGACATCGGCGCGCGCCCGAGACCGGACGCCAGCGCCGCGGGTTCCAAGACCATCGGCGCGTCCATGTCCTGAACCCGCAGGCACATTTCGCCGACGCACAAAGCCCACCCGTCGGCAGATAAATCCGCCCGCAAGGACGACTCCTCCAAACGCATCCACAGGATGCGGTCCACAGAGGGAAGCTCCCGCACCATCAATCGCCCGAGTGCCAGACGCGAGCCATCCGCCTCCTCCGGCAGCAACAAATCCTCCAGCCCTCCCCGCAACCACGACAAAGCCGCGACATCCCGCAACCGAGGATGCCCGGAAAACCAGGCATGCACCGCCGCCTCCCCTACCCCTGCGCCCGGCAGCGCACAGGCCAGAATGGCATCCGTTTCCGCAAAGGAGGGCCAGAACTCAAAACTGGCCGGCAGGCTCCCCCCGGCCCCCAGAGCCATGGACACGCGATGCAACGCCCCGAGCCACGGCACCGTTTCCAGCAAGGAGGAAAATTCCGCCTCCGCGTCGCAGAATATCCGCGAGTCCACCCCGACGGGCAGCGCACCCGACGACTTGAGCCCGTCCAGCAACCCCGGAGTATAATCCGCCAGATTATAAAACATAATCCTCAAATCCTCACAAAGAGATTTGCGAAACCAGGCTCTGCATCATGACAAAATACGGCATCAGCAGCACGTAGCCGGCAAAAAGCACGCCCGGCGCCAGGGACACCAGAAGCACGCCGCTCAAAAGCGGCGGTATCATTTCCAAAAAAAGCTTCAGGTCGGACTCCATGTATTGAGCCTGTTGTTTTAATACAAACGGCAGCGAGGCGGTGTCCTCGCCCACCTTGACATACATGGCCAGCCGCATGCCGTCCCTCGGAATGTCATCCTGCGCCCGGAAAAATGCCGCGGGCAGCGGCACGCCTCGGGCCGCATCCCCGCCGATCCGCAAAAAATACCGCCGGTACTCCCAATGCCCGGCCACATTCGCGAGGATTTCGAAGGTGCGCTGCACCGCCGCGCCCGATTCATACAACATCGCGTAGACCTTGAGCACCCGGCTCAATATCATATTGCGAAACACCGGGCCGCTGCCGGGCAGCCGCAAAACCAGCCACTGCGCCGGACGCGATTTGATCACCAAGGGGACACAGGCAAAAAAGCCGGCGGCCGCCCCGACGACCAAAACCGCCAGGGCGGGATAATCCCGCAGCTTCCCGCACGCATCCATCAAAAACTGGCTGGCTCGCGGCATCTCCACATTATAATTTTTCAAAGTCCCGGCCATTTTCGGCAATAAAAACATGCCGCCGGCCACCAGGCCCAAAACCAGCGCGCAAAAAATCCCGGCCGGGTACACGCTGGCCGCAATCACCTTGCCCGTCACGGAGGATTTGCGCTCAAACAATTCCATCAAGGAGACAAAGCCCTCGCGCAACCGGGCGCCGCCGCCGGCCTCTCCGGAAGAAACCACCGAGCACGCCACGGTGTCGAACACGTCCGGAAACAGCCGCATCGCCTCCAGCAAGGTCGAGCCCCCCGCCAGACGGAAAGCCATCGCGCCCAGAACGCCGCGAATATAAGGGGAGGACGACTGGCGCGCAAACACCGCCAGCGCGCCGCGCACCGGCGCGCCCACCTTCAAAAACCGGGAAATCTCCCCGAACAACAAGGAAAGCTGTTTTGCGGGAAACCGCTTGCGCGCCAGCGTGGCGCGCACCGCGCGCTCCGCCGCGCCCAGCGGCCTGGGCATCACCAGTTCGCCCTCCTGCGCCCCCACCCCGAGCAGCGCCGCCTCCCGGCCCATGGGCGCGAACACCTCCACCGGGCGGGACTTCCGGCCCGACCGCAATTCAAAGACATAATAATCCCATTGTAATTTCGACTTCATGATTCCGTGTCTTTCATTCCCTCATTATGGTTTTTTAGAAGAATTCCCGGAGGCGCGCGGCTCATGCGGCAAACATCCAGTTCCGGTCATACAACCGCGAATGCTCCAGCGACACCACCCCCGCGGCCGCCTGCCGCAACGAATCCTGAAACATCGTCCGGCAGCCTTTTTGCCTAAAATACGCCTCCAAATCCGGCGACGGAACCTTTTGCATGACCAGGCGCGATACCTCGTCGTTGACCGGAAACAATTCCATAATCAAAGAGAGCCCCGCATAACCCGTATGCCCGCAATGCTCGCAACCCCGGGGCTCGTATAATACATCGCCCAAAAAATCCGCGCAGCCGGCCCGCCCAAACACATCGCGATGGACGTCCGTCACCTTCACGGGCCGGCGGCACCGCGGGCAAAGCCGGTTCACCAGTCGCTGGCCGGAAATCCCCAGCAGCACCGAGCCGAGCAAAAAAGGCTCCACTCCCATGCCCGTCAGGCGCTCCACCGCAGCGCAGGCGGAATTCGTATGCAATGTCGTGAACACCAAATGCCCGGTTTGCGCGCCCTGCACCGCGATGCCGGCCGTCTCCGCGTCGCGAATCTCGCCGGCCAGCAGCACGTCCGGGTCCTGCCGCAACGCGGCGCGCAGCAGCTTCGCCCACGTCACGCCATGCTTTTCGTTCACCGCCGCCTGGTTGACCCCCGACATCGAAATCTCAATCGGATCCTCCACCGTCTGAATATTGATGTCCGGCCGGTTGATTTCCTTGAGCAACGAATACAAGGTCGAAGTCTTGCCCGAATTGGTCGGCCCGGTGAACACCAGCATGCCCTGCGGCATGCGCGACATGCGCCGGAGCATTTTCAGCACCGAGTCCTCGAATCCCATCGACTCCAGCGGCCGGATTTCCTTGCTGAGCAAACGTAATTCCAGCTTTGGAAAAGGATACTCCCCGGACCCCATCATCATGGTGGCCGCGCGCACATCGTAAACCGTTTGATCCAGCCGGAACGAAAACCGCCCATCGCCCGGCACCCACGCGTCGCCCGAACACCCGGGCCCGGCCCAGTCCCGGCCCAGCGCCACCACCCCGGTCATCAGGGGCAGCGGCGCCCGGGCCAGCACGCGCATGTTCCCGTCCACGCGCATGCGCACCCGCCCCATGCCGGGAATCCCCTCAAAATGAAGGTCCGCCGCCTTGTGCAACCAGCCTTGGTACAGGCACCAGTCCAAAAACAACTTCGGCTCCATGTCCAGCCGCCCGGGATTGACCTGGCGCAACCGCTCGGAATTCAGCACGGTCGCCACCACCATGTCATCCACGCCGGCCGCATGGGCCTCCTGGGAGGCCGACCGTTTGCGCGTGCCGCCCGCCGCCTCCAAAACCTGGTCTCCGCACGCCCGCACGCAGCGCAACTGCCGGCGCGACGCCGTGCCCGTCAAGGCCAGCAACTGATCCTGAAATAAAAAGTCCCCGGGCTCCGGCATGGCGATGTAATACGCATCATCGGTGCGATAAAAACACACCGCGCGATACCCGGACGCCAGTTGGGGCGGCACCACCTCCGCCAAATCGGAGGACACGCGCGCCTCCGTGACATCCATCAACGGCCCGCCCGCGAACACATGACGCCACGCCGTCTCCCAGCCGGGCGGCCAGCCCGCGCCGCCCCGCAAATTTTGCAGCAACAGCGCGTCGGCGGCACTCCGCCAGACCGATCGCGCCAGATAATCCCGCGCCTCCTCTTCGCGCCCAAACACGGGCCGCGCGCCGGCCGGCGGCTGCGAGGGCGCCTGCAAATCGGGGGACACGCCGGACGCCATCGCCCGGCGCAAGGCAGCCAGCGTGGCATCATAATAAGGGCGCCTCACCAGGCACCGGCCCGAAATCCATCCCGGCAGCACCGCATCCGCTTCCAAGGGCTTGCACGCGTCCCAATGCCCCAGCACCGGCAAGGGGCCGGCCTGGCCAACCGGTATCCACGGGGAACATTCCAGTGACTCCGGTCCCAAACCACGGGTCTCCGCCCAGGCGCGCCACAATGAAACCGCCTGAAACGACGGCTCGGAGGCGCGCGGAACACACGGCCACAAACCGCGGCCCCACGCATCCGACAAAAACGAGGCGTCCCAATCGGATTCCCCTGCGCCCGGTTCCCCGGCCGCTCCATGTTCGGGCTGGCTCATGCTGGCAGTCCCCAAAAACATCACCGGATCAGAACCGGGGCCGCGTCACAACCGCGAGGCGACCGCTTGCGCGCGACGCCGCCAGTCCAGCAATTGCGACCGCCAGCCCCCGTCCTCCACGGGACGCCCTTCGCCCGCCTGGGCCAGCGCGATCCGGTCGTAATCCTCCAAAATCAGCGCCAGATCGGAAACCAGCGCATTCACATCGGCCGCGTCCGCCCGGGTCAAATTGCCATCGTGCAACGACTGCTCAATATTGGTCATGAAAGAATACAATCCGGAAACCCGGGCCTTCAAATCCTCCAAGGTTTCCGCGCCGCCGTAATACCCCTGCCAGTCCCCGAGAAACACGCCGCGGCGGGATTGATCGACCCCCTGCTGGTAATCGTCCTGCACCGTCGCGGTCACGAACACCAGCATGTGAGTCTGGGGCTTGCGCACCGACTTGCTGCGAAACAGCCGGCCCAGCAGGGGAATGTCCCCCAGAACCGGCACCTTGCTGTTTTCGGTGTTCCGGCCCAGTTCATCCAGCCCGCCGATGGCGATGCTCGCCCCCGAGGCCAACGTCACCGGCGCCTGATAACTGCGCACACCCGGAATCGGGTAACGCGACGTGTTGATCATTTCATAGCCGTTGATTTTCGATAATTCGAAGGACAAATCCAGATGAATATCCTTTTTTCCAATAATCCGGGGTTTGACATTCAGGGTCAGGCCCACGTCCCGGTACTCGACATTTTGCGAAACCGTTCCGTTGCCCGTGGACGAAGACACCGATGCGGAGCCGGCCAGAATCGGCACCTGGCTGGTGTTCTTCAAGATCATCTCCTGATTCTCGCTCACCAGCATATAATAATAACTGATATTCGAGCCCTGCGCGTCTTCCTTCAAGGCCGACAGAACCAGATTCAAATCCGCGGCCTGCAACAGCCCGACCAGGGGAAATCCCCCCGGTATCGGAATCCCCACGCCGCTTTGCCCATAACCGGGAACATTCGTGCCGGGCACATAAAGGGAAGAGCCCCCCGTGGCGGAAGACCCGTTCAGCGAGCCCTGCGGAGATGTCTGGGCCGACGACATCGCATTGCGGCCGGCAAATCCGACCCCCACCTGTTGGGGCCACTTGATGCCATAGGACAACGAGGGCGACTTGGTCGTTTCGACAAACTTGACCTCCACAATAATATTCCGGGACGGACGGTCCATCGCGCGCAAATACCCGCGCACCCATTCATGCTGCTGGCGCGTGGCCGCGACAAACAGCGTGCCCAGCGCATCCGAATACAACACCCGCGACTTGGGCCCCTCCTGTTTGCCCGTCCGCCCGACCAGCGGCACCCCCAGACGACCCAGCTCGCGGTCCAATTCCCGGTCATCGGCCGCATAATCCGTATCCCCCGGAACCACCAGGCCCCGCTCGGTCAAATCCAATAAACTGGACAGCTCCTGCTGCAATTTCGAACCGTCGGACTGAAACTGCCGCGACGTGGCCGGCACCAGTACCGAGCCGGAGCGCGGGCCGCCGGACGCACCCGCCGCCGCGACATCCCCGCCGGAACCGCCGGGCGCCCCGGAGCCATACGCGTATTTGAGCCGATACGTCCGCGCAATCAATCCCTCCTTCTCCATCGAGCGCAAAACCCAGATGCCGTTCGGATGCTGCGCGGTCACGCCGACGGGCGCCACCACGCAGCCCTGTTCAAAAGCAAGCAATTCAAGCAGCCGGAACGGATTTTCCCTCGCCCGCGCCGTCATCAGGCCGGATGACAAAACCGGCGCCGGCGCATCGGGGCCGCCGCCCGGCTTGCCGGACGACTCTGTATATAAAAACGATATGCCCGCCTTCCGGGCCAAAAATACAAAAGCATCCTGCATCGACATGGATGCCAGAATAAAATCCTCCGCCGGCAGCATCCGCAACCGGCGTTTCAATTCCTCCGCCGAAACCGGCGCGCCACCAGAATCATCCGATGCGGAAATCGCCGGCTCAGACGATGAACGCGAGGGCGCGACCGCCGCCGCCAGACCAAACGCATCGCCCGCCAGTCCGCCCCCTCCCGGCGCGCCACCTGAAAACCCGGAGTCCGGCGCGGGCAAACCGGACGGGGCGCCCAGCACGCGCACCTCCGAAACCGGGGACGCGTCTCCCCGCGTGTCCCGGCCGGAAAACTGCCACTGGCCGCGCGCATCGCGCTCAGCCGTCAACAAACCGTTCCGGTCAATCTCAAAAACCCGGCCCTCGACCGACAAAATCAATTTTGCCCCCGGGCCATAATACCGGAATTCCAAACGCCCGGCGGCGTTCTCCCCATAATCCACATGCCCCTTGTCCACCTTCACCCGCCGGCTCCCCAAGGGAATTTCCACCTGGCTGCCCGCCGTCAGATAAACCGCCCGGTCGCCGAACAATTCAAAATAACCGTCCGCCCCGGGGGCTGTTGGACGCGCAGCCCGGAACACCACATCCGCCAGCGGCGCGGGCAGCACCACCTCCACGGATTCCCGGGCCGGGCCCGAAACCGGGGCTGCGGCCCGCGACGGAACGCCGCCGGCCAGAAATCCCGCGCATAGGGTCATTGCCGCCAGCCAATTCGATGCATTTTTCATGATGATAAATTTCATAAAACTCACTCCTCCCGGACGACAGGCGCTGACGGCGGCAACGCCACGGGAAACAACTCCGCCAGCCCCTCCGGCCACTCCCGGATGATTTCCTCGCCCGCGACATCAAACACCAGACCATCGCGGGTAATCCGCTTCAACAGCACCTTTGGACGCTCCGGCCTTTCCGGCCCGGCCTCCTCCGACGGCATGGACAGCCTTTTTTCCACGGATTTACCCGCGACCCCGGACGATTTGGACTGTCCCCCACCCTTCGCGGCATTTTTTGGGAAAACGATATAATCTCCTTCTCCGAAAACCTCGCCCTTCCAATAAATCAAAGGCCGCGTCCCAAAAACCACCGCCGACACGGACGATAAATCAAGCATGGACAGCGCCTCCCGGCGCGCAACCTCGAACGGGTTCTCCCGCGGTTGCGCCAACGCGGACACACGCCCCGGCACAACTTGGGCCACCGGGGGCTTGGACGCGGACGCAGGCTTGACCCACTGGCTGAAAGGCAATTCCGACTCGACAAGAGCTGGCGTTCTCAACCCCAGCAACCCGGAAGGATTCTCCATGCCAAAAACCTCGGCAGCCGGGGACTTGCCGGACGCGACATTCGCCGACGGCTCGCCCGCCGACGCCCGGGCTGCGGATAACACGCCCACAGGCGCCTTTTGGCCGAAGCAAAATCCCATTGCAGCCGCCAGCAACGCGGCTCCTTTAAAAACACGGTTCATAACTCCTCCTTTGCCGTCAGGGCGGCATCCGGCGTCAATTTAACCTCAGGAATATGCAGCGTAACCACCGCCACCACCCGCTTCGCGGACATCTTGAAAACCACAGACTCCACCCGCCACAACAGGGCCTCCGCCTCCACCCGGCCCAGCCACCGACTGGTCTGCCCATAGGAACCCGTGCATTGAATGGCATACGACCGGGCCCGCAGCTTGTGCCGGCCAAACATATAAGCAGGCAGCTCCGTGCTCCGCTGCACCTCGCAATACAAGCTGACCGGAGAGCCTTCCGACACCTCGCGGGCCAGCTCCAGCAAACGATCCGACACCACGTTGCCGACCGGAAACTGGGCGTGATCCGCCCAGACTTTCATAAACTTGGAGGAACGCCCGTAAGCCTTCCACGACGCGGCATGCGCCGCGTAATCCTTTTGATACTTCGCCACGCCGGTCTCGTATTCCGCCTGCAATTCCGCATCCTGGGCGCGCAACGCCGACACCCGGGACGACAGCAGCAGCCCAAACAAAGCCTCCGCGACCAGAATGAAACCTAGCATCACAAATCCAAATCCGTAGGTTTTCATAAATAAATTATCCGCGCGTTTATTTTTCCAAAACCGCCGGAGCCGCCGCGGGCATCGGAGCTAAAACACCCTTCGTGCCTTCCGGCACGGCCCAATCCGGATACCCGAAAATACAGGAAATCCTCAATCCTCCGGGCACGAACTTCTGGTCCGTCACGAACTCCTGATACCCCAGCCCCACCAAGCCGCGCACGGACTCCTGATACTGCGCGCTCAACTGCTCCGGGGGGCCGTACAGGGAAAATTCCACTTTATACTGGCGGGCTTTCAGCCGTGAAACCGACAGCTCCGTCATCACCAGGCCCGGCCGCGCCTTGGCGTCAAACGTCGAAGCCAAATCCTGCAAAAACCATTGCATGGGGGAATTTTCCCCGACCCAGGCGTCCAGCAAGCCCGACACCACCCCGGCCGCCTGCACCCGGCGCGCGGCCGTGTCCAGCACCCCGCGCACCTGGGCGGCACGAGCAATCCGGGACGCCAGTTCCGCCTGGGCCGACGCCACGGAAGAAAACGTTCGCGTCGTCAACACCAGCAAGGCGAACAGCAATAGAAATCCGGCCGCGAACCCGAGCACCGCCAGGCGGTATTTGCCCGGCAAATATTCCCGCGCCGCGGAAAACTCCGGGCGCGCGTCATACGCCAGCCCGCGATCAAAGGCCAGCGCCTCGAAATCCAATACCGAAATCCGCGCCGGAGAAACGGCATCCTGCAATCCATCAACCCGCGTCACGTCGCGCATCGAGGTTTTGGAAAAATCCTCCACTTCAAAACCGGGGAATTCCGTTTTGATAAAACCCGCCAAATCCCGCATGCCGGTGTTCATCAGGCCAAGCCACCCGGACTTGACGGGCAGTCGGGACAGCAGGGCGCCCGCAAAATCGAGGACATCCTCCTCCGAACGGCCCTGGACGGGGGTCACCCAATCCTCGTTTTCCGGCGCCAGCAGATAAACATAATCATCCGAGGCCAGCAACACGGGGCCCCGGGTCACAAAATCCTTCGAGCGCGACGCCAGCAAATCCAGCACGCCCGCCACCGCGGGCTCCACCCGCACACACACCAGCCCGGCGGCGGCCACCACCGCATCCGCCGCGCGCACCGCCTGCTTCGACAGGGTGAAGGACATGCAGGAACCCAGCACCGGATGCCGCACAAATGTATAAACCCGGTCCGGCTCGGTCAAAAAACCCAGCAGCCGCCCGGGATTGTCCCGCAATAAAAACAACGCCTCCTCCCCTCCGGCCTCCGGCGGAACCTTCAGGGTGGGGCGGGTCAGCAAACCTTCCGTCAAAATCACCGCCGCATGGCGCAGCTTGTGGCTTTGGGCAAAATCCGCCAGCACCCGCGCCTGCGACTCCACCCCGGACACCGCCGCATACTCCGGCTCCCCCACCGCCACCCGGCCGGCCTTGGAAACCTCAATCACCGCCAGTTTCAAAAAACGCGCGGACTCATGGCCCAACAAGCCGCTCACACCGGCCACCCGCCGGCCTTTCAAACGCGCGGCAAACGGCACCGCCACATCCGCCACGTCGGGACGAAACGCCTGGCCGGTCAGAAGAGGAAGGAAATTCAGACTCATGCGACCTCTTCTGATCTTTTTTTCCCAATCCCGAAATTTCCCCTCCCTGCGGGGAAACCAAAACCTCCAAACGAAAATAATTTCACCCGGGGCAAAAAAATACGGAAAAACTCCTCCCATGAAGGCCAAACTTTGCTCTTCCTGCCGCCCGGATGCTTTTCTTTACGGGGGACAATCCAACCTGCCGCGACCAAAGGATTGCCTCCTTAACCATCCCGCGGGAGCCGCCTGCGCCGGGGCAGGCGCTTCTTTCAATATGTGATCATGTATAATTCCACATGACAGAATGAATTTGTTTGTTTAGTGCTTGCATATTGGAAAATGCCATATCTTTTAGATTCTGTATGGCCATTGAAGTAATCAAACAACTGGAAGTAGCCAAGGCCAAGGTGGCCGAGCTCGAAAGCTCTCTTGAAAAAGAGATCAAGCAGAAGCTTTCGAGCCTCCACTCGGAATTTGGCTTCTCGGATCTCGAGTCCTTCATCAAGGCTCTCAAATATGCCGCTGACGCCCCGCGCCCCGGCCGCAAGCCCGGTCGCCCGGCCAAGGCAGCGAAGGTTGCCAAGGTCGAGAAGGCCGCCGCCGCTCCCGCCGCCCCCAAGGCTGAAAAAGCTCCCAAGGCTGCCGGCAAGAAGCGTGGCAAGCGCGCGCGCATCACGCCCGAGCTCAAGGCCCAGGTGAAAGCCGCGGTCGAGGCCGGCAAGACCGGCGCTGCGATCGCCAAGGAGCTGGGCATCTCGCTTCCGAGCGTCCAGAACGTCAAGAAGGAACTCGGTCTGGTTAAAGCCCGCGGTTGATTATAACCAACCCCGACTGAAAAACATCCACCAAGGCCCCCGGAACTCCGGGGGCCTTTTGTTTGTTGCTCATTTCCCTGCAAACCGGCCGCTCCTTCTGCGTTTGCAACGATTCACAGCAGGAATCATTGGACGCCGGCGTGCCGGCATCACGCTACAACGGCTTGGATGCCCCGTTGGCCCTGTTTAAATACGTCAGTCCTGACGTCAGGAGCGCGGCTCCCGGGGCGCGTGGCTGTATTACCCATCCGGAAGGACGCTAACAAAGTAGAACCAAGGTCTGAGTGTATTAACCTGGAAACGTATTCACTTAGGTCAAACCCGTATTCCCTCGCCTTTACTACCGCTGCTTTATGCAGCGCGTCTTCGATCGATAGGCAGGTTTATCCGAATGCGATTTTTCAGAACGGAATCCGCTAAAAATCCTGCAACCCCGTAAATCCGCCGGATGCAGTCGAATTATAAACCGACCCGCAAGGACCGCCGTCAAAGGCATGCGAAGACACCGCGGCGTTAAAAACCCCCGAATACGCATCCACCCCGGACTCCGGGCCGGCGGGATGCACCGCCAGCGCCACGCCCAGATTCACACCCGAGATCGCCTCGTAATCATCGACGCCAATCACAATATCCTTGTAAGGATTATGCTGGTCCAAAACCGGATGGGGAACCGGCGGCTTTTCCGGCACCAATGGAACCCGCAGATGGTAGCCATACGTCGAATGCGCCACAAAAACCGCCCCCTGGGGGGTATGTGCATTGGGGGTTCCCCACGCTTCCATGACAAGATCCACATACCGCCCCCCTCCCTCAATCTCATGCGCCGCGGCGCGCCGGGCCGCATAAACCAAGGCTTCCTCCTCCGTTTCCCGCCCCTCGCCATACAAATAACGGTAAATGATGCCATTCACACCTCCCAGATTATAAGGCCAGGGTCCGGCCAGATCAACCGAATCCTCAAGCATTAAAACACCATTCAATGCGAGATGCAAATCCCATTCGCCGATATAATCCCCCCACCAAGAGCAAGCCTCCCAATATGCATAAACAGAATCATCCATCCCATGCCAGTCCGGCGGAAACTCAACAACCGGAGTGTGTCGGGTAAAAGAAGCGCCGGTGGCCTGAATATAACCCCATTCCTGCAAATCGAATAAAAATCCCGGGGCCAGCGACGCCTCCGCCGAGACATGCTCCACCCCTTGGTCATCCGTATAAACGGCGCGGGCCTTGAACCATCGGGGAATCTGATAATAACCCCGGTCATAAAACAGATAATGCTCAAAAAACACGGCGATCCCGGCATGCCTCGAAACATCCAAGGCCGGGGAAAAATATTGCAAATCATAATCATAGACGCTCGCCAGGGAGCTCTGGCAATAATCGTTATTCCAATAATCGCCCGTGGATGAATCGTAAACATCCATCCATGACCACATCTGAATATCCCCAGGGGTTGTATAGCCGCCATGCCGGGCGGTCACATCCGTGGACACCTGGTACCGGGTGCCAGCCGGATTCGACAAAGGAAACGCCATCTGCACGGTAAAATATTCATTGGCCATGGACAGGGGGGCCGTCCGGCTGGAATCATGCGCCAGCAAAAACGGCGGCTGCAACACCAAGGGGGGCCCGTCCGGCGGTTCCGGCGGCTGATAGGGATTTTTATTCAGGGCGGCGGACAAAAGCAGCCCGCTGGACATGCCCCGCCCGGACTCGCCCGTGTCCAGCGACAATCCGAACACCCCGATGCGCCCGGCATCCGCACCGGAGCCAAGCGAAACCAGGGAGATGCCGGCCGAAGATGGGCGCGTGGCATAAGACCCGGGCAGCAACGGCTGCCGCGCAGGATCAAGGCTGTAACTCACCGCGTCCTGCTGCGACGAAACATAGGCCTGCTGGCGCCCGGACAAATGGGCCTCGCGCCCGGCAGACAGGCCGGACGCCATCTGATAAATAAGACCGCCGCCAATCATCCCCAGTATCACGACCGCCGCCAGAACCGCGACCAGCGCGACACCCCGGATATTGCGCGACCCAAATTCAAATTTCCCGCCCATAAGCCATCCTTCCATTGATTATTGTTGAAAAAATTAATGCCTCAAAAACCGGGCCGACGCCAAGACCCCGACCGGCGAAAGCGCGGCCAGATCATATTTCAGGCTTTCGTCCGCCCGCACCGTGAACGCCGGCATGGGGTTTTCAAAATACCAGGCCAGCGAGCCGTAAAGCAGAGCCTCGGAGCCGCCCACCGCCGTGGAATCGGGGCCCAAAAACACGCCGCCGCGAAACCCGTAAACCCCGTCGGTTTCCACCGTGACCTCGCACCCCTGGGCCGCCACCAGCACCGGACGGGCATTCGGGCCGGTCAACCTGACTTCAAAATTTTCCGGCCGTCTCCAGGCATTGTGAAACACAAACAGCAGCGGCGCCAGGGCGGCCTCGCCTGCCGCCTCCGCGGGGCATCCTTCCAACTCAACCCCGGCCACATCGAAAGCGCCGGACAAATGATAATAAAACACGCGGGAAAAATCATCCCCGGGCCAATCCCGCAGCACCTCGGCCAGTTTGATTTTCAAAACCCGCCGCGATGGCGGGCCTGGCGTCACGGAATAGGACATGCCCTCGGGCAGCGAAGCCGATGCCCAGGCATCATCCGCGGCCGGGGGCAGGGAAAAATCAAACGCCTGCCAGCTGCCACCGGAAAACACCCGGAAACCCTCCGCGTCCACCCCCGGCGCAAACTGCCGCGCAATCGAATCCAGCCAGACGGAGGAATTGCGCAAGGCGCCCGCCGGAAAATATTCCGGAGGTTTTGCGGCAAACATAAATTCAAACGCATCCCAACCCAGCGAAACCGCCTCCCGGTAGCGATACGGCAGCAAATTTTCAAGGCCCGGAACCGCCGGCCCGGAGCCGCCGTCCTCCCCTTCACCTCCGGAATCTCCATCGCCACCCGGGGAAGCGGAAACCAGCAAATCGGCAAACAAGGTCGGATCCCGCGAAGCGTCCCGCATGGTCGTGACCAGCCGCTGGTCCACCCCGGGCACCGCCTCGGACACTGAAAAACCCGCCTGCGGCCGCGAAGTGCCCGACGAAGAAAACCCATAGGCGATTTGGGTAAAATTTGTAAGGGGCACCCCGAAAAGGCGCAACCGGCCGGAAAATCTGGATTGCTCCAGGGAGGGACGATGAGCCACCTGCCGTAAAATATCCTCCGATGGCTCCCACTCCGGATTGGTATATTCATAAAAAGGCCCGGTCAGCAAATATTGCGAAACCGCATAACCCAACCCATTCAACCGGCCGGAACCCGCATACTGCGAAGGTGACTGCAAGGAGCCATCCGTCACCGCGCCGGCCATGTTCGCGGCGTAATAGGGAAACCCCTGCGGAAACACCCGGAAGGGCGAACCCGTCCGGACACAATGGTCGAAACCACCGCCCATCGAAAACCAGAAATTCGAAAACCCGGGCTGCAAGTCATTGGTCGTGGTTTCGGGCACGCCATACGTCACATTGCCGAACTGATGGTTCGGAACATACCGGGCCCAAGCCATCTGGGAAACCGCGCGGCCCGGGGAATCCCCGTCATCCCCCAGGCCCAAAAGCGCATCCTCCGGCGCAAGGCACAATGATAAAGCCGATTCCTTCAACCCCTGCGACAGCACCCGGCGCTCCATCACCTGGCGATGCGCATCATCCAGCCCCTCGAACATGCGCATGTGCGACAACGCATTTTGCGTCACGATATAGGCCAGGGACATCAGGGCGGACAAAAAAAGCAGCACCCACACAAAAACATACCCCCGGCGGGAATTACGAGAATGCATGGACAAAAAAACACAGGATGAATTCATAAAAATTTCCGTCTGGGTTAATTCAAAGGATCGAGCAGGAATACAAAACGGGACACTCCCGCCGAAACGCGGGACGCATGGTAACCCGGATCGGGAAACACCACTCTGCAGGGCCCTTCCTCAAACCGCTGCCACCAGGGATCGAACCGGTGCCAATTATGGCTGGCGCCCATGAACAAACCTCCCGGAGTCCCTTCTGTATAGCACCGATAAAAACTATGCAGGGCCAGGCCTTCCCCGGTAAATTCCCCGTCCACCATGGGCTCGCGCCAGTGGTTCACGGCATGCAACACAAACCCGCCGTCCGCCTGCGCGGCGCATTCCGTCGCGCCGATCAAATCCCCCGCGCCGCGAAAAAACAAAACCGTAAAGCCGCCGGCATTGGAAAAATCCGAAACGCCCCGGGACTCCAGCCAGACCCGCACCCCGTGGGACGTGGCCAGAAACCGGGGGTTGTCAAAATTCCACTCGTAACCCGCCACCTCCGCAAAGAGCCCGAGCCCCGGGCCCGGTTGCGGCGAACCATCCGAATGCCGCGGCTCCGGCACGCCGTTGGCGCCGGACTGCACATTGCCCGTCCCGCCCAGCACCACCACGAGATCCGCATGCTCCAGCAATTGCAAAAAATCCGAAAACAAAACCGCCGCGCCCCGGACCGCGTGCGCCGCGGGAATGCGCTCATACCTGTTCCACCGGGACGCCACCTCCTCCCGGGTCAGTCCACTCCCCGGAGCCAGGGGTGTGCCGTCCGGCGGAGGCGCGGGAAAGGCAGCCGTGCGCTCCGGCGCGCGGCCCGCCTCGAAAACGGCGGAAAACAACGCCATGAATCCCAGCATGAACACCGACGAAAGCACCACGGCGAGCAGCACCTCGACCAGCGCATAACCGCCGCGAACGCGCCGCGCGGGACGCCGGTTACCGCCGCGCGGCCCGCCCCAAAACAGTCGGGATAAAAAAAACCGGGCCATGTCAATAGGGGACGATCACGCCGTTGCGCGTCAGCACGCACTTGTCATATAAAGTGGTCAGATTGACATAAAACCCCGGGCCGATATAATCGGCCAGCGACGCCGGGGCCATGGGCAGATAAGAAAACTGCGTGGAGCCGTCAGGCGCGCGCAACGCCGCATATTTTGCATCGTTGGAACCCAGGGCGGCCCAAACCGCGTCCGCATCCGCCACCCGGCTCCGAAACACCTGCTTGGCCGTGTCCAGCGCCTGGCACCGGGCCGCCGCCGACTTGGCCGAAACCGCCGCCACCGCATTGCCCATCGGCGCCTGGTGCATCACCGTCGCCGCCCCGGCCAGAATCGCCAGCAGCGCAAGGGTCACGAGAATTTCCATCATGGTCATTCCGCAACGGCGGCGGCCGTGAAAAAAAACGGCGCAAAAAATAAAATGCTGTTTCATGATCAATTTTATAAAAACAACAAGCCGGGCTCAAACCCGGCCTGTCGCCCGGACCAAAACCATCAAGGCGCCATCTGGACCGTCGGCGGCGCATTCGTGGTGGCCGGCACCAGCTCAAGCTTGGTGATATCAACCGAAGGATCGACGGTGTAGACCAGATACAGGCCGTCAAATTCATCGGGAATGCTGGGATTCCCCAAAATATCCACCAGGTCCTGCACCGAGGAGACCCCGCTGAAATCAACGCCAAACGCATGCAGCGCCTTGGCCTTGTCATTGATCTGCGAGACCACCACCTTGTCCCTGACCGACCGGGCCACCGCCGGAGCGTTGGTATTCAAGGCCATGATCGCCACGATGCTGGTGAAAATGGCGATCACTCCCAGGGTCAGCAGGATTTCAGGAAGGGTAAACCCCCTGCGTCCGGCCCTGGCGCGCCCAAACCACTTCCCGTGGAAGAATCCCGGGCGTTTTTGTTCAACTTGCTGCTCAACTATGATGTTCATGATTTTTCCGATTGATATGCGTTGGAGAACGCCCCGTTCCGGAAACGTCCACACCCACAAAACCATTATGGGCGTCCTCTCTATGAAACGTTTCAAAATTTTCGAAAATCCGGGGATAAGAATAAATTATCCTCGCCGAAGATTTTATTCATCAACAAGTCGAGTGCGTAGATTTCATTGTCATCAATCGAAACAAAAATCACGCCGTCCTGTTTCAACAAATCCTTCGCCAGCGAGAGGCGCTGCCACATGAATTCGCATGCCGCCAGGCGTCATTGCGTCAACGAAGCGGTCGTTATAGACAAAGTCGCGGTTGCCGGTGTTGTAGGGCGGATCGATGTAGATGCATTTGACGCGCCCGGCGAAGGTCATGCGGAGGTGGCGGAAGGCGGCGGGTTGACCTTGGGAGAATCCACGACGTGGCAGAATGGCAGTCCCGGCGTTTCCATTCTACTTTTCCCCCAGGAAATGGGTGGAATGGGAAACGCCGAAAACGCAGCGAAAAGGACGACAACGAACGTGCTTAAACGGATTTCGGGGCGGATTTTGCTTTCGCTGGCGATGTGCAGTATCAGGCGCGAACTTGGCCGCAATCCGTCAGAGTTTTCCGTTTCAGTCAATTCTAACGAAGAGTCCCGTGACGGTTGAGAGTCCCTGCCGAGAAGCAACGAACGCTTCAATGAGGCCGCGCACCGCAAAAAATCAAGAAAATCTTACAGTAAAATTTATCGCCAGAGAAAGGCTCAAAAAACCGGCGCGCCGTTTTACCAAGCGCGCCGGTCCCTGTTCATATAACAAGCATAATCCCAATATAATCAATGCTAACGAATGCTACCCCAACAGTTTGTTGTCATCGCCGGTGACGGTGTTAACCCCGGAATTGGCCCGCAAAATTGGCACGGGCCGGCAACGAGGCACCGCCAACCCATCATCGCCGCCCGCCGCCGCTCCCTTGACACTCTGGCGAGTGTGACCATGGTGCACGCTATGCCTACTGCCACCATCACGCTGAAAGTTGACGCCAAGGAAAAGAAACGCCTGCAAGCCGAGGCGCGCCGCGCCAAAAAAAGCCTCAACGCTTACGTGCTGGGCAAGGTCGCGGGCGGCGACGTGAGCCGCCGGGGCAAGCTCGACTACGACAAGCTTACCGAGCGCTTCAAGGGCCGTTTCGAAGGCGAGGAATTATGGCGCATCATTCCGGGCCGCGAATGAGCGCATACTTTGACACGTCGATCTGGATTTCCCTCTACATGCGGGATTCCAATTATCCCGCCGCGCGGTCCTTGCGGGCGGCAAACCCGGATGCCTTCTGGACGCCGTGGCAGCGCCTCGAATTCAATAACGCCGTCCGCACTTGCGTGACACGCAGGAAAATTGTGCTGGCGGACGTGCGCGGCATAGAAAATACCATCCAGGCGGCGATGAAAAACGGAGAATTGGTTCCCCGGCCAATCCCCGCCTATGCCCTCTGGCAGGAAGCCGAAAGGATTTCCCGCGCGCACACACCGGCAATCGGCGTGCGCACGCTGGACTTGCTGCACGTGGCCGCCGCCCGCGTACTCAAGGCCACCCGTTTTTGCACTTTCGACACCCGTCAGCACGCCTTGGCCCGTGCGGCTGGACTGGCCATCAACTGACGCATGGCGCGGTTTGGCGTGCGTGGGAGCCAAGGACGGATTCATCGCGCAGATAAGGGGAGCGCAGCGGTTTGTTTGCCGGTGCAATCATTCCTTTCCGGCGCGGGCGTGCCAGCGGATTTTTGCGGGATTTCCGGTTTCGGTGAGATATGGCTTAAAAACCTTTGCCATCCCGGATTATTTGACGGCCTCGGCCATTTGCAGCGCGCGCCGGAATTCCTGCGAGGAGGACACGCCAAGGTATTGGCGCGCGCTGGGCAGCGAGGCGGAATCAAACGCCGCGGGGGACCATCCGGCCTGCAACGCCTGCAAGGCGCGCTCCTCGCGCTCCCGCGTGGTTTTGACCAGCCCCTCATACGTGACGCCGCCCAGCTGCCGCTTGGAAAAATCCACCGTGCTCATCACCTCGACATAAAACGGCATGCCTTTGCGCAAATGAACATAGGGGGTGTATTTTTCCAGATAGGAAAAAATCCGGGATTTCATCATCGCAACCGATGAATTTATCGCCTTGTTGAACTGCACCCTGGGATCGACCATGGGCACCCCGGTCTCGGAACGCACCACCGTGCCCTCCGCGAACGCCACATTGGTATACCCGGACACCGCCTCCAGCAAAATGGGAAGCCATTGCTGGATTTCCGGCGGCTCAATATACAAATCAACCAGCCCGCGCATGCCCTCCACCCCCGGATACAACGGATTATAAGCATTCACGGCAAACCCGGAAATCGGCAGCTCGGTGCCGTCCGGAAAAACCATCAAATCGAACACGACATCCAGTTGATTGCGCACCGGGGAACCGCCGGTCGAGCCGCCGAGCATCACGCCCCGCGGCAGCTGAACCTGGCGCCGGAACACCAGTTCCTGGGTCGTGACCGCCCAGACCCGCTGGTCCAGCGACGAGGAAATCACATTGTTGACCAGGCACACGGCGAGCCGCGTCCCGGTCGGCACAGAATTGGCCGACAATTTATATACCTCCGGCGCAGGCACAGGCAAACCGGAGGCCCCCTCCGGCGCCGGCGGCCCTTGCGGCGCCTGCAACAAGTCCAGCTTGCCCTTCAGGGATGCTCGCATGGTTTCCAAATCGGAACGCAACGCCGACGCGGCGGTAACATCCGTTCCGGAACCGGTCTCCCCTGCCCCCGGGCCAAACCACGCCTTGGGCGCCACAACATACCGGTCCGAAGCGGCGGCGGCGCTGCCGGCATTATTCGACCGCTGCCTGTCGCGCTCCGCAAAATAGTCGTCATCCCGGGCATCGGACACCGCGCGACCGCCCGCCGAGGCACCCGCGCGCGCATTGCGATCCCTCAGCAAAACCTCGTCCATCAATCCCGTGCCCTCGGAACCACTCCCCTGCCCTGCTCCCGTACCGCCGGAAAAACCCGCGCCGCCTAAACCATCCGCACCCGCTGAACCGGATGAATCGGACGAATAACCTAAAATTCCCGAACCGGACTGCCCGGACATTCCGTCACGGCCCGGAGCCCCAGCCTGGCCCGCGCCCTCAGGTGCGCCTTGAAAAAAACCTTCATGGCCAAAATCACCGGCCGCGTCGTTCGCACCAAATGATCCCTCCACACCGGAAACGCCGCCGCGGCCGGCAGCACCAGGCGCGCCCTCGCGCCCGCCAAACCCACCGGCGCCCGCGCCTGCAAATCCTCCGGCCTCACGGCTTGTCAAACCCGGAACATTATAACCGCCCGATCCGCTCCCTCCCGACCGGCCATCGGAAAACCTCCGCCCGGCATCCGCAACAGGATTCCCGGCAGCCTGGCCATCTGAACCGGAAACGCCCGCGCCCGGCACCTTTTCCTCTTGGGGGAAAAGCCAGCCGAACCGGGAATCCATATTGGTCAAGCCAATGGTGGGGTCCGCCGCGCGGTCCAAAAACGCCTGTTTCGACTCCCCGGCCACGGCACTGACCGAGTCGAAATAATCCGACGCGTCGCGAATATGATCCTCCCGGGAAGGATTCCGGCCCTCCGCAATGCTGTCCAGGCGCGCGCGGGAGGATTTCGTGACCGGGGCGGACACGCCGAAAGGCACATGAAAAAATCCCGCGCTGTCGCGGACAAAAAACCAAACCAGCCCGCCCAGCAGCGCGGACACCGCCAGCGCGATGGCCACAATCCAAAGCGGATTGTAGCGGATCACCCCCGTCACCGGATCAATCGTCGAAAAAGCCATGATTAAAAATTCCCCGGTTCAACGCCCGTCCTGAATCACCACCCCGGCGGCACGCCAGGTCACGGCGTCCCCGCGCCCCCGCGTCCGAATGCTGGCCGGCGAGGGAAACATAAACCGCACCGGGGTGTTGACCGGATGAATCCCGGCGCCTTGGGAAAGAATCCACAGGGTGTTAAACCGGCCCGCGTCCGTCTCCTCCGCGCCCTCCAGCGACACCACCACCGAACGGGGGCCGCCCGGCGCGGGCGTCTCCGGGGTGTCGAAACCCCACAACACTTTCAACAAGCCGAAATCCCACCACAACGTTCCGGGGGAAAGATTCCGCACGGACAATTCATACACCACCGCGTCATACTCCGGAAACCAGTAACCCCACAAAAGCCAGTAAGTCTGCCGGTCCTCCGGATTCACAAAACCGGAAACCGGCCCGTCCACCACCCGCCCGTCCATCACCGATTTGGGCCGGAACCGCACCAGGTTTTCAGAGGAATACCCATCCGCCCGGTCAAACACGGCCTGCTCGTAAAGATGAATCATCTCGATCATGGTCGGAAAATATTCCCGCACTTCCCCGCGCTGAAACGGGGCGTATAGCGGCGTCGGGCCGCGCGAGCCAAAAACATAGGAATTCATGCCGCCCGCCCCCGCGTAACCCGGAACCGAGGCGCCGTCCGGCACCCGGTTGGCCACAAACGGTCCGGAGGAATTTGTCGGAAAAACACCGTCCGGCCCCGCGCCGCCGGAGCCGGACAAGGCGGAAGGCACCGCGGCCTGCGGGGCCATCACATCGGGAAATCCCCCCACCATGTCCAGAATGACCAGGGGCAGAATCTCCTCCGAGGAGGGCCGGACGATTTTCAACCGGATCTGAAACTGCACCGGCCTGCCCTCCAATTCCAGGGGAATGAACACATGCGTGTACCGGAAATTCTCGGGAAACACCGCCTGGGCATTCGCCTGAAAATACAAATACGGGGAATCCGGCATGGTAATGACCTGCACCATGCTTTCCGGCGGGGGCACCAGGCCCGCCGCCGCGGGCTTTACAATATAACCGTTGCGCATCAACAGCACGCTTACCGCGCGCCCCTCCGTGATCGCGACCGTGGGCAGCGAGCCATAACGCAAAATCTGGCGCCGGGACAAATCCCGCAGCACCCGCCCCTCCGGCAGCCGCTCCGCCGAAGCATCCCGGCCCTCCTGGAAAAACGCCGAGCGCATCGGATCATACGCCTCAAGAAGAGGGGCCTTCACCTTTCCGAAATAATCCACCGGGCGCAAATCCACCGGCGTCTCCGTGGACTTCACGGGACGCATCGGCGCCGGCAGCGTCGCCGGCACCTCGCGGGGCTGCCCCGCCAGCCACAACATCGGCGACGCGGTCAGAAAGAACCATATATAAATTTTCCGATTCATAAAAAGCAGGAGACTCATAAAATTCAGCGAGGGGGGAATTTTTCTGTCAGAAGGCATGGAGACATGGCTATTTGAAGTATAAATCCTCGATGGCGATGGGCGGGGCATCCACTCCGTTCACGAAAATGGAAACCAGCCTCAGTCCCCACGGATTTTTCGACGTGGGGGCGATGATGTCCAGTTCCACGTCCCAGCGCACCGGCTCGCCGGTGTTGCGTATCCTCGACACGATCGTGGTGCGCCCCTCCACCATGGCCCGGACCTTGTTGACCCGGGTGCTGATCACAAACGTGCGCGCCTCCGGGGTGCCCGCCAAAAGCCGCAGCGTCTGCGCCTGCCATTCCACGCCGGCATCCTTCATCTTCGGGTAAGCCCGCCGCACCGAGGCGCGCTCCTTCGAAATGATCACCTCGTCCACCAGCCCCTCGATGGAGTCCAGCCCCCTCGGCTCCCCCTCGGAAATAAAATACAACCGGGGAATCACATGGGACAAAAACGAATACACCGTGTCCGGCGTCACCTCGTAACGGGAAACCCCCGTCGATTTCAAACGGCCCTCCGCGTCCGGCATCACCACCCACGGAGCCTGGTCCGCGCGCAAAAACAACAGCAAAAACAAAACCACATTCCCGCCCAGCGAAAACAAAAACAACACCAGCGACGCCAGCGTGACTTTCAGGGCATACGCATACGTAAACAAAACCCCGTGCGCCTCCGCCTTGCGCGGCGCGGAAGATGAAAGCTTCTCCCTGGAAACAGACTCGACGGCAGTGTCATCGGATGCGGCATCACTCATGTGAGTGCTTATGCGGAAAAAACAAAAAATCGAAATTTCCTCAGAAGAATCATCAAATTACCGAATTCCCCTAAAATGGTGCGGTAAATATCTGGAGGGGTTGTTGCGGGAGGGAGGAGCGCAAGTCGATTGGACCGTTGGCAGCCCGGATCGGTGGCGATAACCAAGCGTCGCAGCAATTCGTCAACCAGAGCCCGTGGGACCACGCGGCGCTGTTGCACCATCTGCGCCAGCGCAGGCGATCGCAGGCAAGAGCGATCGCCACAGATGCCCGCCGATACGCAGGTCATCGGCCAGGCTCCGCGCATCGCACACATTGTCTTTGATCCCGGAGGGAGCATGGCGTTCACGGTAATGTTCGGCCATCTTGGGATTGGCGGGATAAACCCGGACACCGTCGGCGAAACATCTGCTCGACCACGGTGCCGTGGCGGGTCTCCACCGCCACCGGGAGGCAGGGATAATGCGCGGTCAGCTCTCGGCGGAACTGCCGCCAGCCGGCCTCGTTGTGCTCAAAGCGCAATCGCGCCTTGCCCGTCGAGCACGATCACGTCGTGATGTTCGCACGCCCTGCCGAGCGCGGCGAAATGGGTTTCATCGGACCGTTTCATTCGCGCGATTACGATTTTTTAAATTACGGTTTTTTCCATAATCACATTGACCACTCTCGCCTTTCCCGCCATGAATCTTCTCATGGTGCTTCACTCCAATCCCTTTTTCTTTGAGTCCCCGAGCGACCGCTGGTCCTTCACTGATCGCGAGGAACTCACGTCAGAACTTTGCGCGTTCATGCGGCAGCGCGGACGCCGCCTGCTGGTCCACGGATTGCGCCGCATGGGAAAGACATCGCTTCTCCTCAACGCCGGCAGGATATCCAAGGAATGCCTGGTCTTTGTCGATGCGTCGGCGGCGACGAGCCTGAACGAGGTTGCGCAGGCGCTCCTTTTGGCCGCGCCACGCGAAGAGGAATCACTTCTGCCAAAACTGCTCCGACTTGCCCGGACGCATTTCGCGTCCGTCTCCATTGATGCCGGCGGCATCAAATTATCGGGGGAACTGCGCCCGGAGGATGGTCCAAAAAATCTCGAATCTGTGTTGACCTACTTGAATGCGCGCGCCGGCGCTGAAGACAAGCCATGGACAATATGTTTCGATGAATTTCAGGACATGCGTATTCTTGGCGGCGGGCGGATCGATTGGCAGCTTCGCAGCTGCATTCAGCATCTCCGAAATGTAAATTTCATTTTTTCAGGTTCCGACTACCGCCTCGTCAAATGGATGACGGGACCCAACGCGGCATTCTTCAGGCAGCTCCAGATGATGGAGGTCGGACCGATTGAATCGGCCTTGCTGATCGAGTGGCTCGCGGCGCGGGCCAAAACCGGTGGACTTGCTCGTTTCCCGTTCGGCCAGGGCATTGTTGACATGGCCGGGCCCCGCACCGGAGACATAATTCGACTGGCGATGGTGTGCTTTGAGATCGCAGCCCCGGAAAAAACGCCCGAAGGCCAGGTGGTGGCAAAGGCATTCGACATGCTCACTTTCACGCAGATGACGCACGAATTTTCCGCGCGGTGGCATGACTGTACATTGACCCAGCGTGCCCTCCTGAGAGCACTTGCCCAAGGTTTCGCCCCGACTGCCGCCGAAACCGTAAGGAAATTTGGATTGCGTTCTTCCTCCACCGCCCAATCCGCAGCCAAGGCGCTGGCAGAAAGGCAAATTCTTGTTCGTGACATCAAAAATGAGATTAAATTCGACAACCCATTTTTTAGACACTGGTGCAAAACGCAAGGTGTGCAGCCTTGAGCGGGGCAACAGAATCGGGAAACCGTGATCGCAAATCGTTTATTTTTCTATTTTCGGAAAACTTGTGCGATTTGCAGGATAATGCGGATATTGGGATGCGTGCCACGCATGTGTTTTTCCCTGCGGTTAATTCTGGTTTTGCACCACCACGTCAACATTTTCGCGGATGGTGACGCAGATGGTATTCTTGAAATGGATGCTACTTCGCCTCGTGCGTCTTGGCCTTCTGCTTTTTGCGCGGGTGCGCGTGCCAAAAAGTTCCTCGCCGCCTGCAATCCGCCCCTGGCTAATGGAGGCGCTGGCGCGCTATGCCCCGCTGCCCGCGTTGCCACACCTGCTTCACTCACTCCGGCCCATCCGCGATATGTGTAACCTCACTTGACGGAGTAGTGCTAGGAGATCTTATCTCCCAGTCCACTGATACCCGAGCGAAGCTTCGAGATAACAGTAGAAAAAACACCGCCCGCGGACGAACCGGAGCCGGAGCCTCCTCCGGCCGCGGCGACCCCGGCGGGACCTCCGATCAGCCCGCCCGCGGCCGCTTTTCCCGCGGTGCTTGCCCGGCCCGCGGAAGAGGCCGCAGTCGACGCGCCTTGTTGCAAGCTTAGGCCCATGATTCCCCCGGCCATCATCGCGCCAGCCTGCGTTTTTGTGATCAAATTATCAATAAATCCGTTCGCCCCGGAAATCACCGATTTCAGCATCAACGGCATGCCGATGATAAAACAAAACGCCACCACCCAGGCAACCCACACGATCAAATTAAAATCATTGCGCCAACCGGACGCCTTGTAGGCCGCCAAACCCGTGCCCACCTTGACCATGGTGCTTCCGGGAACCATCGCTCCGACGGCCAGACCGGTCGCGCCCTTGCCCAACGGCGCCAAAACCTCGTCCTGCATCATGTCACGAACCGCTTCCACAAATCCGATGGCAAGCTCCACCACCACATTGGAAAAAATCGGAAGAAAAAACAAAACCACCATCCATAAAACCCCCTTTTTCAAAGAAGTGGACAGCTCCAGCTCTTTAGGCAAAAAAAACAACGCGCTCCACAGGGAAATCAAAATCGGAAGACTGTAGATCGACAGCGCCATGTATGCATTCACCACCGTCAGGGCCAGCGGAATCAATAATTGCAGCACATTGCCCGACCAGCCCGAACCATACAAAGCCTCGGTCACCGACCGGGCCCGGACCTCCTCAAAACCGGCCCGCAATTCATCCAGCTGCTTTTCCAGCACGGCCAGCGTCGCGGTCCGGGCCTCCGGATCGCCATCCCCGGCATGCTTCAAATCCCGGTACACCGCCGACGCGTCGATCACATAAGCCGCCACATCGCGCAAATACAAAGACTGCAAAAATTGCAGCGTCCCGGTGTATTCATGCAAAATCCGCCGGAACTCCTCGCCCCCCGCCGCTGAATCGTCAAAATCGGCGGCGGCCTGCATCGCCCGCCCATAGGCAAGCACGGCTCCTGAATTATAAGGCCTCATCACAAAACCGGAGCGGAAAACCGGCCAGGCGTCCTTGTCCTCCCCAGGCTCCTCCGGCTTGGAAAAATCATACAATTTAAAAACATCCAAATACTCCTCATAGGGCTTCGCATTGACCACAACCCCGTTCTCCACCGTCGCAAGCGCGTTTACAACCGCCGGTCTCCGCGGATACGTGCTGGCATCCGCATACCACGGGAAACCGTCGATGCCGGTCAGCGTCTTCTCCACCTCCAAATACGCGACATCATACGGCGAGCGGCCCGCAATCTTTCCCTTGAACGCCGCCTCCGCCGCCATGGCCCATTCCATGGATTCGTCATACACGCGGCGCAACGCCAGCCGCACCCGGGACGATCCGACGGTCTCCCGCAACTCCGCATCCTTGGCCTCGCGGGCAATGCGGGTTATCATAGAGCCCATGATATTGGACGCCGACCTCATCCACTCGCTTAAAACCGAGGGCATGTCGGGCGCCACGACAAAAAAGCAAAACAACCCGAGCAGCAAACGCACCACCACCCAGTTGGCCAGCCCCGAAAACGGCTCCTCCGCGGCAATGACACAACGCAGCCGCCAGGCCAGGCCCGCCACCGCGCAAACAACCAGCAATGCCAGCAGAAAACCGAGAAACTCGGGCGCGGTGTAGAACATCCACAACCTGGCCGCAATCGTCTCGATTCCCTTGTCCGCCGCCGTGCTCAATGATCCCGGAAGCCGCGGCATCTCCAGCGCCGTCCCGGCCGCGGACACCGCGGGGGAAAAAAACGGCGACACAAACGGGAAAACCGCCGCCGCCATTAAAGCCGGACGCGGAAACCGCGTGAAAGAAAAGCGGGGAAACGCCATGAACTCACCTGTATTTGCTATAGGATTTCAACACCTCGACGCCGCCCACGACTGAATCCGACAGCCGGGACTCCTCCCGTTCCCTGCGCTCCTTTTCCCTCGCTGCTGCATCCGCGGCCTTCAAGGTATCGACCTTGCGCTTGTCCGCCTCCGACGCCAGCATCATGTCCAGCTGGCTGGCTACCACGGCCGTGTTCGCGGCCGTCTGGTCCTCGGGATTCTCCTGCGCCTCCTCGGCATTTCTTTTCAACTCCCGGGATGCCTTCTCCCTCTCCATCGCCAAAACCGCAGCCTCGGCCTCGCGCTTCAAACGCTCCGCCTCCCGCGCCCGCTCCAACCGGCGCTTGAACTCCGCATTCTGCCGCTGCAACCGGCGGTGCTCGTACACATACGAGGACGCATTGCCCAGCGTGACCCCTTCCCTTTGAAATTTATCGGACACCGCCCGAGCGGCCTTGTATTCGGAAATCATATTCCGCGCCGCGCCGGCATGCTCCGGATTGCTGCTCAATTCACCCACCAGCGTCGCCGCCGCCCACAAATCACCATCGGACAGACGCTTCGCGGCCTCCACCATCACCATCGCCTTTTGTGCGGTCCTGACCGTCCTGCTGATGGTTTTCTTCAACTTGGCCAGATCACCAAACCGCTCCAGTGATATGACGCTCGATGTCGCCGACGTATAAGTGTTCACTTGGGTCATCGCGTTCTCAATCCAATTCAGGGTCGCCTGGATAAAGGAACTGGCGTCAAACGTCATAAACTGCGCCCGGGCCGAAATCCCGGAAAACAAGCCGAGCATCAGCAAACCAAGGCGCAAGCCGCGAAAAAATTTTGAAGGCATCATGGGTGCCCCTATGGAACTTCCGCCGGATTTCCGAAATCGGGAAAATTGAGCTGTGATAACGCGCCGGGCGTCCGGTTTATTTCAGAGCGAAACTTGCCGTTCCGCTGTCCGGCGCGGCAAGTCGTAAACCCTGATGAAATCCCCGCTGCCGCAGAACGACCATCAAGCGTTCGTAATCGGGCCGGCTCGGCCGCATCGCAGGGTTGCCGATATGAAGCGGCATCGCATCGTTCTGAAAATCAATTCAAATTTTTCAGGGCAACCCCAAATTCATACCAATTCCCAGTCATTTATAGATCTATCAAGATAGGGCGAAACCTCCGGCTGAGCCGCGGTTCGGGCAGGGACACCTCGCCCTGCCTAAAATATAAATCTCGTTCGGAGATTGTATCAATTATTAATGAAATTTGTTTCTTAGCTGAAATCCCTGAAGGCTTTCCCGAACTCAAGGGCGAGTCGGTCGGCGATTGATTCCTTGAGTCCGGACTGTTGGGCAAACTCCGGCCAGCGTCCGATGGCATGATGGACTTGACCCAATACCGCAGCGGCATCCTTGATCTGAAATTCGGACGCAAACCGGAGCAGGTCGTTTCGAGAGGGGGTTCGGGTTCCCTGAACGGTCATTGCATGGACTCCCATTTTGTTGGGACCCGGGCTATGCGTCAGATCGAAGGCCGGAGAGAGCGTCCACCGTCCGGTTTCATTCATGGTGAACGAGAAGTTTTTTCCATGATCGTCGCAGTTGCGGGCGAGGACATTGAAGCATATACGGCGGAATATCGCGGCGAGTGTGCCGTGATCCCGGGTAAGCCGATGGGCGACCTTGGCCAGATCCTCATAGGAGCAGAGCAGATGGGATTGGTGCAAAAGACCCGACAACGAATGCGTGTGGATTTTTCTGGAACCGTCCCGGTCAAAGCGTCGTATGCCAAAAAGCCCGCGTTTGCCTTTGGGGGCGTCGATCTCGAAAAGGCGGGTGTCAGACATCTCGACGCCCGAGGCATTTGCCATCAGCGAATAGGCGTACTCCAGCCGGCCTTCCTGCCGGGAGTCCTTGTTCTCGAAAGGGACCGTCGAAAGTTTGATCAACCACCCCTGCGCCCCGTCGGGAATGTCCGTGCCGATGCGCAGATTGCCGTCGGGGAGCAGCGCCGCGAGCACCTTGGGCTTGGCGCCGCCGGCAGAGCAGCCCGAATGGAAAAGAGCCAGCGTGGCGGCGGGATGGCCGGCTGCGGGCCTGCCATCTTGCAGGAAGGATGCCTCCCTGTCCACTTGGGCAAGTGTGACCGCCTGTGAAAGGGAAGAGAGGGAATCAATGACCGGATGGTATTCGAGCGCCCCTATGCCGCTTGCGCCGATATAGCCAAGTCGGATGAGCGGGGACGCGGTCTCCGGGTTGATACCGGCCTCTTTCAGACGAAGGTCCAGGAGGGATTGTCCCCAATAATCCGGCAGGCTGTCGGCAAAAACGCCGGGGAGACCGGAAAAGGCTGGATCCGGGTGCGTGTAGGGGGCCTGCCTCGCGGATGGAAGTTGCAGAGGCGAGATTTCCAGCCCCGACGAAGGCCAGTTCTTATCATACTGAAAATAGATGCGCCCGGAGGCTGGATCGTCGGCAAGTTGTCCGACGGTTTTTTCATGCAGAGTTACTTTCAGATTCATGATTTGATGGTTCTGCCGCGCTTGCGAACCGATTTGGGTTTAAGTTCCTCAATGGAGCGGATTGGAAGGGGCACGAAGATTTCCTTGAAGTCATTCTCGCGTCCCAAGGCGACTGATATGAGAAAAAGCCGTTCGAGGGTTATTTTGCCGGTTTGTTCGAAAAGCTGGTAAGTGCCAAAGGCTACGCCTGCCCTGCGGGCCAGTTCTTGCTGGCTCCAGCCGAGTTGGAGCCGGAGCATTTGGGTTTTTTTGGCAATGTCTTGTATGAATTCTTTGGGTGAAAGTAGAATCATTCAAACAAAATACTAGTTATTGCATTGTTTTCAATCAAATAATAACTAAAATATTAGTGCAAATTGTTTTTATCCTCAACTTGAAGGCATTGGTAAAATATGGGACCGGTTCAGGTGGCACGTTTCAGTCCGAAAAACCTCTTTAAGCGACGAAATGAGCCGCGCAGCGGCAGTCGCTGGAAACTGGTTGCTCAGTCTGTCCAGAAAAATTCATCTTGTTTCTGTAAAAAAAGCATTTAATTAGACAGAATTTTAAACAATTAAATGCCTGCCTCAGCATCACCCGTGATGAATTTCAAAACGACCACATCGGCAGAGGCGCTTTGCGTGAGGACAGGCCTCCACCATAATGACCGGAACGCGGCTCCAGAGCGGCAACGTCAATCGTAATTCTTAATGCAAACCCAAACCAACAGCCGCATTTCCGACACGACTCCCTCGTCGCAGGAAAAAAAGATCCCGGATGCCGACGAGGCCAAAAGCGCGAAACCGCTCGGCATCGCGCCGCTGCGCGAGGCGCTTTTGGTGTGGATTTCGATCACGCTCATCGCATTCATCGGCTTCTGCATTCTTTTTATCAGGGCCAGAAATTACGAAAACAGCTCCATGGAAAATGAGTTGAAAGGGATGGCCCTGATCGCGGCGAACTTGGTCGATGGCGACAGGATGAAGGAGCTTACCGATGATGCGCAAACGGGCGGCGAACTCTACAATGACATCAGCGATCCGCTGGTCCGCTTCCACCGCAGCGTCCCCTCGCTGTTTTATGTTTCCACGGTGCGGATGGTCGACGGGCAGGTCCATCACGTCCTCGGCACCGCGAGATATGTGTCCGACATGCGCCCCGGCACCCCGCTGAACCGCAACCGCGTCATGCAACCCTACGAGTCGCCCGACCCGGCGCTCATCGAGACGTTAAAACACCATCACCTGAACATCACGAAGAGGAGCTCGACCAATAAATTCGGCGTGTTCAAGGGCGCTTACGCTCCGATTTACGACAGCCGGCACGAAGCCACCGGCGCGGTGTGCGTGGTCCTCGACATGAAGGAGTACAACGCGCGGATCAACGAGGTGTTTGCCATCTGCCTGAGCGAGTTTCTGCTCGTGGTCCTCCTGACCACGATCATGGCGGTTGTCATCCACCGATCCCGGTCGCGCTCCCTGTGCCACCTGAGCCGGATGTATGGCCGGCAGGCCAAATACCAAAATGAAATCGAGGAGAAAAACAGGCAGAACGAGGAACTGCTCGCCAACATCCTCCCCTTCGACGTGGCGCGGCGGCTCAAGCAGGGCGAAAAAATCATCGCCGACCAGCATGAGCGCGTGACGGTGATGTTTATCGATCTGCTGGGATTCACCCGTTTCAGCTCGCCGCTGACGGCGCAGGAAGTGGTCAATTTCCTCAACCGGGTGTTCAGCAAGTTCGATGAGTTGGCGCTGCGCTACAAACTCGAAAAAATCAAGACCATCGGCGACTGCTACATGGTCGTGGGCGGACTCGCGCCGCTCGACGACAGGCACATGCGCCGCGTCGCCCTGATGGCGCTCGACGTCGTGGCCGCCTTTGGCGAGATCGTAAAGGACGAGCCGGACACGCTGGACTTTGACATCCGCATCGGAATCGCAACAGGCCCGGTGGTGTCGGGCGTGATCGGGAACATAAAATTCGCCTTTGATCTTTGGGGCGACACGGTGAACACCGCCAGCAGGATGGAAAGCCACTCCGGTCCCGGCAAAATCCAGTGCAACGCCGACTTCGTCCAGCATTTGCAGCGGGAATTCATCTTCGAAGATCGCGGCGAGATCGATGTGCGCAGCAAGGGCATGATGCGCACATGGTTCCTGGTCGGGGCCAAGTCCGGCCCCCCCTCCGGTACTCGCCCAGGCATCGACACCACGACGCCACGGGAAGAGAACACCAATTCCCTCCAGAAAACATGACAGCGGCCGTCCCGTCGGAAGATGATGCCTGACGCACGGAATCCGGCAGCGGCCTCCAGTAATGGCGCGCAGGCTGCGAGTTCCACCCGCCTGCCGTCCGCCCTCAGGAAATGCCGCCGGGGCGGGCGTCAAATTCATCTGGCGGGTGCCGCGCGCCTCGTTGGAAACATTGCCCTTGGCGGGACCGCGGTGCGCGACGGGGATCAAAAAGCACCGCATGGTAATTGTTTACTGCCTGCATTAAGTCATCCGGCAACGCATTCTCCAAAGTCATATGGACTTAGGACTCAAGGACAAACTGGCTCTGATAACAGCATCCTCAGGCGGTATCGGTTTTGAAATCGCCCAGGCGCTCGCCCGCGAGGGCACCCATATCATCATTAATGGGCGCAACCAATCCAGCGTCGATATTGCCATCCAAACCATAAAGAAACAGCAACCCGATGCGGTGCTGCATCCTCTCGTCGCCGACAATGGGACGGCGCTGGGCACGCAGGAAACAATAACGAATTTTCCCGATGTCGACATACTGGTCAACAACCTCGGGGTGTATGAATTCGTGGGATTCTTCGAAGAGACGGACGGTGACTGGTTGCGCCTTTTTGAAATAAACATCCTCAGCGGAGTGCGGCTCAGCCGCCATTATCTCCGCCGCATGCTGGATAAAAAATGGGGGCGCGTCCTTTTTATATCGAGCGAACAGGCGGTGAACCCCTGGCTGCGCATCCCGCATTATATAGCGACCAAGGCGATGCAGCTTTCCATCGCCCGGAGCCTGGCGGACTTGACGAAAGGCTCGGCTGTGACCGTCAACGCGGTGCTGCCCGGCACGGCGCGTTCGGACGGCGTGAAAAAGCTCGTGCGGAAGCTTTACCCGACCATGTCCCCCGAGGAGGCGGAAAGGCAGTTTCTCACGGACAACCGCCGCAAACACTCGCCCGACGATTTACTCGACCCGCGGGAAATCGCCAGCCTCGCGGTGTTTCTTTGCAGCACCACGGCCGCAAGCACCAACGGGGCATCCTACAGGGCGGACGGCAACGTGATCGCCGCCTGACAGTGCAAGGAAGTTCGGTTTGCGCCGGTTTAATGGGTGTGCGAGGCCCGGGGCGGATTGATTGTGCGGTATCTTCGGTATTTCTTCTCTTGGGTGCTCGATCCCCAAATGAGCGGTCATAACCGGAAACACCGCACGCCGGGGGGCGAGGAATCCTTCCGCGTCGCCACAGTGCGTCACGGTTTGGGATGTCAGCAAATTCCGGGATCCTGAAGAGGCGCGCCTCTGCATCTGCCCGTGCGCATCTTCAATCCGACGGGCGCCTCCTCGTCGAGCACGAGCGCGGGGATCTCCTTCAAAACGAAATCGAGCACCATTGCCTGCGCCTGATAATACATTCCTTTTTTGGCATAGACGTTGCCCCTGACGAGAACCGTGGAGCCACCGGCCAGACGGCCTCGCACGACAAATGTATATCGCGCCATGGGCAGCGATTCGACAAGGACCGGCTCCTTCGCGTTTTCCGGCGGCACGGGTTTCCGGCCCGCGCCGTCTGCTGGTTGTTCGTTTTTCATGGTTGGTTTATCAGAGTCCTCACTTGACCTCGAACTCGAACGCCCTGTCGGGCAGATAGAGCGCATGGCGGCCAGGAGCGAGCGGGATGTCCACGCGGATACCGGCGCGCCCCTCGTATTTACCCACCGTGGGTGCGCGTTTTTCCCCGAAGGTCACGGCGGCCTCGCCTAGGCGTCGCAGTTGCGCGGCGCGCAGCAGCGTGCCGGGCTTTGCGCCGGGCTGGCAATCGAGGCGCACGATCTCGAAGCCGCTTTCGCCTTCGGGCAGTCCTTTGAGGGTCTTGAAATTTCCCCCCGCGCCTGAAGGCCAGCAGCACGTTCCGCCCGGAAACGGCGGGTACCTGATTTTGCCGAGCGTGGGCGAGGCCTGCAAATACCAGAGAGTGAAGTTTCCAGGTTTCCCGTATTCCGGCGAGCAGGCCATCCATCGCTTTGCTGCACGCCAAGTTGCCCCAATCTCCTCCCCTATGTCGTAATAGGTTCCTCGCTGTTTTCAGTGGGAAGTGGGGTTGGAAAGGTTGGCCGCGTGAAAGTAGAGCATGACGACAAGGTTGTCCACCGAGCGGAAACCGCGCGCCTTGCGCTTCACCGCGCTGAACACGCTGTTGAGCCCTTCCATGAAGGCGTTCGTGATGTGCCCCTCCCAATGCGCAAGGATGCCCTCCAGGTGCCTCTCCACCATCCCGGCGCACTTCACCATGTCGGCCAGGATCGGCGGATGATATTTGCCCGCGCTCCAGCGCACCCACCGGCACCACGCTCGCAGTTTGCGCCGCGCCCTCGCCGCGCAGGCCAGTTGGTAGATCTTTTGCAGCGCGATGCGCATCTGGTAGGCCTTCAGCGTCCCCAGCGTGCTTTTCAGCAGCCCCTGATACTGCCGTTTCTGTCTGGCGCTTAGGTTGTCCTCGTTCTTCAGCAGCACCCAGCGCGCGTCCTTGAGCAACTCGCGCTGCCGCTCGTCGCAAAGCTTCTGCTCCTCCCGCCTCGCCTCGTCCACCGCCCCGTTGGCCTTTGCGATCACGTGGAACTTGTCGAAAATCACCTGCGCCTGCGTGCCGATGTTTTGCGCGATTCCCTTCATGTAGGCCGGGCACATGTCGATGGACACCCGTGTGATCGCCCGGTGGTGCCCGTTGTGCTCGCCGAGCGACCGCACGAACTTCTCCCACGCTCCCGCATCCCGCCCGGCGCACGCAAAGAGCACCCGCCGGCCTATCAGGTCGCAAAACACGCTCACGTAGCGCCGCCCCTTGCGCGCGCTCAGCTCGTCGCAGCCCACGCAGGTCACCCCGCTGAAATCGAGCTTCGGGTATGTCGCCGCCACGTGCGCGTGCAGCAGCCGCCACAGCCTCGTGTCATGCTCGCCAAGCCGCCGCGCCGTCGCGGCCACCGGCATCTCGCGCAACAACAGCAGCGCCATCGCCTCGAACGCCTTCGTGAAGTGCTTGCACAGCCCCTGCCAGGGCGGTTGCACCCGGTAAACGCTCCCGTCGCGCCGCTGCCCGCGCGGCACCCGGCAGCGCAGCACGCAGCGATGCTCAAAGACGTTCAAATGCCTCCACTCGATCTCCCCGACGTGGTCGTAAAGCCGCACCTCCTGCTTTTGCCGGGCTCCCTCCTCCTCCCAGAATTTTGGCAGCTCATCGACCCACAAGCGCACCTCGCCTTCCACGGCGTCAAACTCGCAGCGGCTCACCCGCCACTCCTCCCCCAATCCCAGCAACTGATGAAATAATGCTTCGGGTGTCATTAGCCTTTACTTCACCCCATCCAACCCCGCGCTTCCACTGAAAACAGCGAAGAACCTTTACTATAATGGAGATGTAAAAATATTTGGGACACAGCCAAATTGCCGGCCACCTGATATGATCCGTGCCGCAGGCCATCCATGGCCAAGGTTGCGGTTTCGATGCAGACCACGCGCTGTTTCGCCTGAAATGCCCTAAAGGCCGATGCGCCTCAGGACAGCGGAAGGCTTGATGCCCAGCTGCTCGCAAACCTGCACGAGCATGGCCACGGTGATGCTGTAGCGGCCCTGCTCGATGAAACCCATGTAGGCGCGATGAATCTCGCATCGCCAAGCCAGCTCTTCCTGGTTCAAGGCCGCCTTGTTCCGCACATCGCGCAGCACGGCGCCCAACTGTCTTGCCAGCTGGATTTGCGCAGGAGTGCGGGTGTCTTTTGACGCGGCCAAAGCGCGCCAATTATAAGGGCGAACTATGTTTAATTCGACTATGTTAACATAGTTTTCCCTTGTGCCCGCCCCCATTCTCCTCCCCTATTCCCGCAAAATCATCCGCCCCGTCTTCTTCGAGGCGCCGGAACCCCTTGAAACACGCCCCGCCCACATGCATCCCAAAAATCCGCCCAAGTTCGGCCATCACGCCCCCGGATGCTTCCTGCGCGCCCTGCTGCGCCTCGCGCAAAACGCGCCGCAAAACTGGCTCGGCCAGCAATTCGCCCAGTCGGTGCGCAAAATCGTCACCCACTGCGCCCGGCTCCCGATCGATGTCGAGGTCGGCCCGGTAAGAATGCGATGCCCGATAACGGACAACAATTCCGAGCGGAAATTCATATTCATGCCCTGGCGCTTCGACCGGATCGAACGCCAGCTTCTGGCCCGAACCCTGCCGCGCGACGGCTGCTTTCTGGACATCGGCGCGAATGTCGGGATATATACGCTCACGACGGCCGCGCACCTCGGCCCAAGCGGACGCATCGTGGCCGTCGAGCCCAACCCGCCCGCCCTCGGGCGTTTGCGCTTTAATATCGATGCCACCAGGGAGGGATGCCGGGAATGGCCTGAAATCACCGTCCTCGGCGTCGGCGTCAGCGATGTCGCCGGGGAGTTTGAATTGCGCCTGGACCCGGCAAATCTCGGCGGCAGCAGCCTCGTCCCTTGTGAGGGCGCGGCGCCGGCTCAAAATCCCAATCCGCCCGGCCATGTCCGCGTGCCATGCAAACCCCTGCTCACCATATTAAAAGAGCTCGATATCCGCCGGGTACACGCGATCAAGATCGATATCGAGGGCGCCGAGGACATGGCATTGACACCCTACCTCGAAGCCGCCCCGGACAATTTGCTGGCGGATGTCATAATCATCGAAAACTCGGAGCGCCAGTGGCGGCGCGACCTGCCCGGCGCGCTGGCCCAAAAAGGCTACCGCCCGCAACTGCGCACCCGCATGAACACCGTGTATCGCCGGAGCGCCTGACACCATTTCGCGTTCAAGCGCACAATAATGGGGTTTCCGGAGGAACGGATCTTCCGCGCCCTTTCATGGGCCGGGATTCAGTTCGCAACCGGCATCACGATGCGATCTGGCCGCCGGAGGAAGGATGTATCGGAACCCGCGCCGTCGCAACCGCACCATGGCCCGGTTGCGAGTCGATCCGCAGCGTCCCTTGCATCAGGCGCGCGCGCTCCGCCATCGTGCGAAGCCCCAGGTGCAGACGGTCCATCCGCTCGTGCGCGGTGGTGTCGAAGCCCCGCCCGTTGTCCGCGATGCGCATCTCCAGCCAGTCCGGACGCCCGGGTGCCGGGGCGAGAGTCACCCTCACCTGCTCCGCCCGCCCATGCTGGATGGCATTGGAAACCGCCTCCTGCACGAGCCGGAAAAGATGCTCGCGTATCTCGATCGGAAGCTGCTCCCCGCAGGCGCGCGCCTCGTTTCGAAAGATAATGGACGCACCGAAACGCCGCCCGGCCTGCGCGCAAAAATCGGCCACCACATCGGCAAACTTTGCCCGGTCCAGCATCTCCGGACGCAACCCCGCCACCGTGCGCCGCAACTCCTTGAGCGCCCCCGAAAGCTCCCGCGCCGCCGACTCCATGTCCGAAATCACGGGCGCCGGCACTTTCGCCACCCGCAACGCCGCCAGCGCCGCCGCCACCCGCATCCCCGCCCCCGCGATCAACTGGCTGGCCCCGTCGTGCAAATCCGCCGAAATTCTCCGCCGCTCGCTCTCCTGCACCGTGAGCATGTGCCCCGCCAGCCCGTGCAAGACTTGGTCCGCGCGCCGGTAGTCATAAAATCCCCCCGCGATCAGCAACGAGACCGTCATCGACTCCAGCAAAATCGCGTGGAAATACACCCGCGCCGCCGAGAATGACGCCGTCTCCAATTCCGGAAACTGCGACTGCGCCGCCACCGCCACCGTCAGCAAAGCCAGATTCGCCAGAATCACCCCCGTCGTCTTGCCCCAAGCCGCTATCAGCCCCCCCAGCACGATCAGCACGGTCATGGTCAAAATCGGGTGCGCCTCATCCCGCCCCAGCACCAGCACGGACAGATACAAACACGCTCCGATCTGCGCCAGCGCCAGCAGCATCGATCTCCACGACCTGAACCCCTCCGACCGGAACGATGACTGCAACAACAGCATCACCGGCGTGAACACCACCACGCTGATGCACCCGCCCAGCCACCACGACAAGAACCCCAGATGGAAATCCACCAGCGGAAAGCTGTGCCGCATCACAAAATGCCACACCAGCGGAGCCATCACCCCGCACGGAATCACCCCGCCCATCAAAAACAAAATGCTCAGGAAACGCACCCCCGGCACATAGCGCGGGCTCTGCGGCCAGCTCTGCCGCACCAGCCAGCAGCCCGGCACGACGATCATCACATCCGAGATAAAATAAAACGCCGCCTGCCCCGGCGCCAGCATGCACAGCAACCCCAGCGCCCCGCCGGCCAGCGTCCACGCATACGCCCGCCAGCCATGCAACAGCGCCACGCCCAGCGCCATCCCGCTCGGCGGCCAGAAGAAGAAGTTGTGCAGCACCCCCGTCTCCCGCTGCCCCCAGACCGAGCCCGCCGTCATCAAAAACGAACCCGCGCAAAACGCCCACCACCACCGCCGCCCCGACCGCGCCTCGTCCACGCCCGGCGGCAGGTCACCGGCGGCGGGCAGGGATGTCGAAAAAAGACGGCGCGGGAGCAGACGCATGGCAAACAGTGCCCTACAGGCCCGACAAATGATCGCGCAGCGTCGCCGGGGTCATCGGCACCACGCCCGACGCCAGGCCCAGCGCCACCAGCTCGGTGACCTTGGTAACCTTGAATTTTTGGAACAGGTTGCCCCGGTGAATCTCCACCGTCCGCTGGCTGATCCCCAGCCGCGAGCCGATTTCCTTGCTCGAAAACCCCCGGGTCATCAACTCCAGCACCTCGCGCTCCCGCGCGGTCAGTTGCGGAGCCCGCTCCGACTCGCCCAACTCCTCCAGCGTCCGGCTGCGCACGCATTTTTCCCCCGCGCACACGCGCCGGAGGATTTTTATGAAATCCTCAAACGAATCGTCCTTGGCCACGAACGCATGCGCCCCCGCCTCAAACGCCTCCTGCATGGCCAGCAATGTCGCGTGCATCGTCAGCACCACGATGAACATCTCCGGACGCTTCTCCCGCAACCCCCGCAAAAACTCCATCCCCGGGCTTCCCGGCATGCTCAAATCCGTCACCAGCACATCGGGCTCCGCCCGCTCCACCAGTCCGGCCAGCTCCGTCCCGCTGCTCGCCTCGCCAGCGTATTCGAAACCCTGATACCCTCGCAGCAGGGCCGCGATCCCGTCGCGAATCACCCGGTGATCGTCCGCGACCGCCACCCGCCACCGCCGCCCGCGCCCGGACGAAGCGCCTTGGCCGCCGCCTGAAGCACCATGCCCCGCACCCTGCCCCCCTCCGACTCCGCCCGGCGCCCCACCCTCTTTCGCTTGGGACTTGTTGACTGAAATATTCATCCCCTTGGTTCTTCCCATTTTGAGCGGGCGAGACAAGCGATTAATAAAAGAGATGTAAAACACTGTACCTAAAGCATCATGCCATTTCCCAATGAAAATCACCCTTTTGCTGGAGCCGTCGCGGAAAAAATCGCGTATAACCGCGACGGCCCCGCCGGAGCTCGGCCCTCCAGAAGAGTGGATCTCGTTCAAAATTGGTATTATACCAATGATTGAAGCATCTCTTTATCAATGAAGTATCCTAATATCGTGATAGTTAATAGGTAATCCACGACCTGGGCGAACGGTATCAGACGGGGCTGGACGAGGCTAAAATGGACAGTATTTGGACAGTATAATCGGCACGAAAAAATTTCACTGACATGTAGGAGAGACCGCGTATCTGGCAGGCCAATGTACAAGCCGTCAACTTGGCGAAGGCTGAGAAGACCTGATAGCGGCCATGGATCGGAGGATGGCTCCGAGGATCGTTGAAAGGATCGTGCCAGCCGGACTCCGCTCCGTGATCAGTTGTCGAATGCACCTTGGAAAAGACTGCCGTGTGCTTAAGAGGGACTGAATGAGGGAGGGCCGAGCCAAAGGAGGCGTTTTTTGTCACTTTTTCCTCCTCCAACGATATGTCCGCTTTCCATCGCCGCTTGCGTTTGCATTTCAATGCCAGGCTGTTTGTTTTTTCAATTTCATGAATATCGTTCCCCAAACCAACCAAACATTCATTTCCAATGTCATTCAATTATGCAAAAAGTGACAAAAAACCGATCCCTTCCGGGCTCCCGCTTGGACGGAACACAGGAAGGCTCGCCAAATGGGCGCAAAACACACCGCCGTCGTTTCAGTCCGGGGCGTGTGTAATGGGTTTCCGGATACGCGTCGACGCGCGCGGACGCGTCAAGCCGGCAATAATGCGAAGCCGGACGCCTGCGCGGCCTTGCGCTGGTTGGCGTCGAAAGACAGGAACGTCTTCGCCCCGTTGAGCTTCGCCAGCGCGATATGCATGGCGTCCAGCGTGCGCGTGCCGGTGAGCGGCGTCACCCTGGCCGTCACGTCCATCGCGGCCTCCATCCACTCATAGGCGCGGAGCGGGCGCGGTTCAAGGATGCCGTCCCGCAAGTCTTCCTTCACGAATTGCTCGCACATACGGGCGTCGCCGGGGCGCAACTGCCCTTTGTGTTGCAGGCGTGAGAGCACGTTGCGCAATTCCAGCATCCCAAACGGTGTGAGCGGCAATCGCGGCGGCTTTGTCCAAGCCTGCGCGATGGTCACGGCCTCACCGTGCCGGGTGTCCTTGTCGTTGTAAAGAGATGCCAGAAATGAGGTGTCCGCATAGATTTTCATCCAAGGAAATCAAGCACGTCCACTTCGTCCTTTGTGCTGATGACGCGCCTCGACCGGTCAGGTGGCGTCCATTTGCCGGGGTTCTTGGCCGCGGTGTAGGTGCCTATGACCTTGCCTCGGCGCGTGATTTTCACCGGACCGCGCCGGGCGGCTTTCTCGACGGTGGCAAAGTTGTGGCGGAATTCCCTCAATGTGGCGGTTGTCATGTTACACATTGTTGGTTGCACTTCGGCCCATGTCAACCCGCCTGCGTAAGCAGGCAGGCGGGCGGGTCCGTAGCGGGACGCTTTCCAGAAATCCGGTCCGGCGGAAAGCGTGGAGACGTGGATGGCGCGCATGAAAAAGGAAACGAGGCCGAGTGGGACGAGTTCATAAAGGCCGTCATGCTCGGGTGGGCCATCACGCACGGGAAGCCGGCGGCGAGGAAAAAACCGGGACGCAAAGGCTGAAAATTCGCTTCCCGTCCTTCGTTTTGCCGGCGTGAAATGCGCTGAGGTCCGGGAAAACTACCTCGGCCTCATTCCCTGTCAGACGTGATTTTGAAAGGAGCCCTAAAAGTTTTTTTCGGAAATGGACGGAGCCGCGCATGGTGGAGGCGACGGAACTCAAAAATTACGGGTTCCCTTATTGCGGCGCGCCCGACGGTTCGCATTTGATCCAGAAGGGCATATTCCGCCACCTTGACAGGCCCGGCCGAGTTATTACGGTAATACCATCATGCCAACATTCACCTTCAAAGTGACCGAAGCGGAAGCCCGGGACATCCGCCGTTCCGCCCGTGGGCGGACGGTGTCCAGCTACATTCGGCAGAAGCTGTTTGCCGAACCGGCCACGGCGAAAAACAAGCCGGCTGTGAAATACATCTGCAACCGTCCGGGACGCGTCATCATCGCCGCCGTTCCCGGCGCGGCGCCCATTACGGATGAGGAACTGGACCGCTTTTGGGAGGAAATGCCGTGAAGTGGCTTTTGGACAACAATGTCCTTCTCTCCGCCATCGATGCCGGGCACTTGCACCACGCGGTCTCCCGCGCTTGGCTGGACGCGCACAAGGCGGACGGCTGGTGCGTCACGGTGGAGACGTATCTCGGCGTCATCCGCGCTCTCATGAACACGTCCATCATGAGAGGCCGCCCGCTGAAAACCCGGGCCGCGGTGGACGCCGTGACGACTGAGGTTTTGGGCGGCGGGACGCCCGGGCAAATCGTCCATGCCGAGCCGTCCGCCGCCTTTCTCTACAAGGCGCAGGGCCACGGGCAAATCATGGACTTTCATCTCGTAACGGTGGCGTCCGCGCAAGGCGCCCGGGTGGTCACACGGGACAACGGCATTCTGACGGCGTTTCCCGCGTTTTCACATTACCCGAAGTCCGACTGACGGATTGACACGCCCGGCGCGCCGCCGGCCTCTTTGATTCGCACAACCGGGTGGCCGGTCCCGTAACACGCAGCTTTTTTTGTGCCCATTTGATCTCCTCCTTTTCGGGGCAACCTGGACGGGGTTGGGTTTTGCTTTTTGCTGTCGGCGAGAACCTGAAATGAAGGAACCCGCCGGAGGCATGGCAGGAAAACTGCGAATCGGATGCCCCGGCGCGATCTGCCATGTCATCAACCAGGGCAATTGCCGGATGGGTATTTTTGCCACCGGCGGTGCAGACCAAGGCGATCGTCAGGACGCTCGGCGAGGCAAATGCGAGAGCGGGCTGGATCGCGCATGCCTGGAGTGCCGTTCAGGCAGACGGGCGGCGCGGCTCTTCAAAAACCAGGGCCAGCTGGATATAAAGCGCCCGGAGATCAGCGGAGAGTTTGAGGCCTGCATCATGCCGGCTTCTCTGGCGCAGCAGGCGGGTCAGCCTGGCGGCGAGTGTGACATGGGCCGGGAAATCCGGCGGCATGGGCATGTCCGTTTTGTCTGTCACCCGTTTTACGGCCAGGGCCTTGCCGCTGAACGAGTGGGTCAGCAGCCATTGCAAGGACTTGACCTTGCCCCAGCGCTTTTCCCTTGTTGCCTTTACGAGCCGTGCTTGCAGCCGCCTGACATGACGCTCATGGCTGGGCCAGTCTAACTGTTCCCAATCCGAGGTCATGCCGGAGGATGCACACACGGAGGTTTGTTTTTCCGCGTTCATTTGCTATTTCCCCCTTTTGTTGGTTCTGCCTGTGGTTTCGTAATGAACTACCCGCTGGAAGTGGGCCTGCTCTCGCAATGGAGTGATGTTGCAACTCCTATCCGCCCCATTACAGGGCGGCATTCGCTTTTTCCAGCATCCTCTGCCCGGCGTTGCGACAGCGGCCCTTGCGGACGCGCCTGCCCCAAAGGGGCGCAACGGCGGGTTTGACCCATCTAGTATTACTCCGTTAAGTCAAAGCCACAAAAATGTCGTCAAATTTGCTGCCGCAACAGAAGCAGGAGCCGGTCGACCTCACCAGCCAAGGCTGGATCACGCGGAGCGTCTGTTCCCACGTCACACCAGAAGTTTTTTTTGGCGCGTGCGTGGACGGTGAGGATGAAGAGGTAGGCCAGGGCACTGAGAACGAGATGATGATGAAAGCCGGTCCACGAGCGGCCTTCAAAATGGTCGAACCCGAGATCGTCTTTGGCGCGTTGGAAGTATTGCTCGATATGCCAGCGACTGCGACTGAGCGTGAGGCAGCGCGCTTTGGTGGGGGGACGATGCAGGTGGGCCAGATAGTAATGATAGGGTTCTCCACCGACGTTGGCAGCGCGCGGTGGATAGATTGGTGCAGCTTGCTCGTTCGGGGCGTGACGAAGTGAAACCGGCGCTTCGAATCTGCGCAGATATGATCGGTTTCCTGACTAAATGGATCTTGGGACTTTCATCGCCTTCCCCGGACGCCTCTTGGCGAGTTCTCGAGGAATTGGCGGTGGAGCTTTACTCAAGCGGACCTGACCACGATGAACTTTGGACTCGGGCCGGTGGGTTGGCGGCCGACCTTCAGAAAAACGGCACCGGACGAGCCCGCTGGCACGATGCGCTAGCGCTGATCCAACGCGGCAAAGACCCGAGACCCGGTAGACTGCTAGACGAAATGTCGCGGGATTTTCCCAACAACGAACACCTCCGCCGGTTGAAGAGCGCCGGTCTTTTTCACGCTGGACATAGGTAGAACCAACCCAACAGGGGAAGAGAAACAAACAATGAATCCAATAACGGCATCCAATTTCCCAGGCGGACATGCATTGGTGATAGCAATCGCGGCTTACCCGAAGGTCCCTCCACTTCCGGCAGCGGTGGTTCACGATGCGCGCGAGATCGCCGCAGTGCTTACCTCCCCCGCACACTGCGGATACCTCCCACAGAACGTAACCCAGTTGCTGGATGGTCAGGCGACACTCGACGCGGTCCGCCGCGAACTGGCTACTCTGGCGACCCACACCCACCCTCAAGATACTGTGGTGATCTTTTTTTCCGGCCACGGCGCGCGACTCGGAGTGGCACCGGCTGAGGAAAGTGCACTTGTCCCTTTCGACTGTACCCCCTTGGACTTAACAGCAACCACACTCTCCGAAGTAGAGTTCTCCGCCGCCTTGGCGGCCATTCCCGCCCAGCGCCTGGTGGTCCTGATCGACGCCTGTCATTCAGCCGGCGCGGGTCGGTTCAAGGCCGCCGCTGAAGTTCCCGATATGGACTTGGGATTTACCGAAAAGTCCTTGGTCCGTTTGGCGATTGGAAGGGGCCGCGTCTTGATCGCGTCCTCTCGGGCATCGGAAACTTCTCTTGTGCTCGGCGGCGCAAAAAACAGCCTTTTCACCGAACACTTGGTAGCTGCCTTGCGCGGCGGTGCGCACACACAAGGCGACGGGTTGATCCGGATTTTTGATATCTTCAACTATGTTGCCGAAAAGGTTCGAGGAGCTGCCCCCGGGCTCCAGCATCCCGTTTTCAAGGCAAGCGACTTGGAAGATAATTTCCCATTAGCCCTTGATCGTGGTGGTCAGAAGACCTTGGCAGACCAGACCATTGGAGCTAACCCAAGCGACCCGTGGCAGCGTCTGGAAAAAGTTCTCGCCGAGCTTTATCCGACTGGCCCGCAGGATCAGGAAATTTGGGCGCGTGCCGGCGGCGATCTGTCGCGACTGCGCCTTAACGGAACCGGCCGTGCCAATTGGTTCGCAGCATTGAAAGTTTTACGCCAAGGCGGAGGCGGCGATACGATTACTCGCCGAACTCTTGTCCAAGCCGCATTGGAAGAGTTTCCCCATCATCCTGATCTTCTTGGGTTTTAACGAAACCTTTGATTGCTTCGAAAGCATTGTAGGATGTTGGGTAACCGATGTTTTTACGCTGACTAATAGTTAAAAATAAACAGTTTTCGCCGGGGAAAAAACTCTGATCAGGAGTGCCATTAAAATTAGCTACGAATAGGAAGAATGGTGTGGATTCCCGATTAGAACCATTGGCAATCAATGCTCTGCTTTCGAAAAGGGGGGAAGTCTAGCGCCAGAGAGGATGGGAGCGCCAGTTTTGGGGCAAGCCCATATCTGCAAGAGGAATCTCAGGAAATTCATCAAAGAGGGCAAAAAGGCGCTGCTTCCAGTGGCTGGTAACACTGATTTTTCCCAGCCAGAATTGGCAGACGGTGAGCATAAGCCCGACGCGGTCGGGGGCAAAGCCTGGCGCGAGATGCCATTGCGGGTTTTTGTTTTTGCCCGGCACGGATGGTTTAACGCCGATGACCCGGTTCCAGACCCGGGCATGATGGGCGCAGGCATTGCGCAGGGTGAAGATCGCCTTGGTCCAAGAAAGCAATTGTTGATCAGGAAAGCCAAAGTCGGCTGCGGCCTTTTTGACAATGGAAGGATCGAGGCCGTGGGCGAATTGGAGTGCGGTTTCGCAGGTCATCAATTCGCAGGCCATCCACAGGGGCAGGTAGTCGTGGCAATCTCCATAGGTTTGGGAAAAGTGTTTGACGAATGTGTCGGTGGCTCGTTGGCGTTCATTTTGCAGCTTTGCCAGCCATGCGTCATGTTCGGACAGTTCAAAGCCTTTGAACTTGAGGAGGCGTTTCAGATTTCGCGTCAGTTTTTTCAGGAAAGGGCGCGTTTTGAAGCCGAGCAGATTGAGTGGATCAAGGTGGCCGAAGGGGCCGATTTGAATACCGGCTGAATTGGTTGAATGAACAAAGTGGTAAACGAGCCGGGAACGCACGGCGACCTCAAGGCGTTCGATGGCATCAATCAGAAGGGTGCGCAGGCGACGATCGAAGTTGTAGCGTCGCCAGATGATGTTGAAGTCTGTGCCGGGTTCGAAACGGTCGGTTGGTTTGTTGTGAGCGTCGCGAACGCGGAAAGGATGAAGATAACCGGACAAGCGGTAGTAATTTACCACTCTGAGGCGTCGGATAAGAGTCTCTCGGCTGGCGATCAAGCCTCTTGCAATAAGCTGATCGGCCTGCTGTTCGAGCGTGAGTGGTCTTTTGTTATAGATCACCAAGCCACCTCCGGTTTTCTGCCGCCGAATCCGGGCAAAAAAAAGACCCACCGAATTACGCATTTCAGCATAAATGCTGATAGAGGCGCGGCGGGTTTGATAGGAGAAACATCCATGGAATGGATTGGTTTGGCAAGCAAATTGTTCAGATGAATGAATGGATTAATCGGGGGAGCCACAATCCTGAATGTAGTCGGAGTGGCGATAACGAGTTATCGCAGGATGTCATCATAGGAAAACACTGGAGAACCTGAAGCAGTCAAGAGGCTGGGGACAGAAACGGAATAAAGCTGGGGTGGCCCCGCCCGGCGAGCGGCCAGCACCGGAGTCCGGTGCGAGGCAAGGCCGCGAAGTCCGGCTTGCGACTCCCGCCCACCCCCAACCGCCTCCTTCCCCAGCCTCTGAGGAAGCGACGAGAACCTGAGAGGTAACGCACCGGAGAGGGAACTGCGGGTTTTCTAAAAATGTAACATTACAAGGTTTGCCAAAGAGGACGGCGGAGTGTTACGAATGAGTGACAATCTGGATGCGGTGGCCGTCCATTCGCCGACACCGGTTCAACCCAGGAATCTGCCATGAGTAAGAAAAAAGACCCGACGACCAAACCTGCCGCGAAGACCGCCGGTGTTCAGAATGAAGCTGCGCAGGCCGCGCAGACCTACGAAGCGGCCCGCACCAAGGTGCATGCGATCAAGGCCGATTTGAAAAAGACGCGCAAGGCACTCGCCACCGCGAAAGCGACCGCCAGGCAGGCCCACAAGACGCTCAAGCAAGTGAAAAAGAAAGCGGCCAAGACGCTCAAAAAGAAGGGCGAGTCCAAGGCCGCAACGCGGAAGAAAGCGAAGGCATCCTGAGCGCGGTGTGTTTGCTCGCGTTGGCCAGAACCTTCGTGCCGTCGATGGCCACCGTCACCCCTCCCACCTTCAGTATCCCGCACCCGGCCGCCAGTTCCAGCACCTGCGCAAAGGCCCGGTGCAACAGCGCGCCGTTTTTGCGCCGGAACGCGCACAGCGTGTCGTGGTCGGGGTGCGTGTCCGCACACAGCAGCCTCACCGCAACGTTCTCGTAACTGGCGCGCTCGATCTGCCGGCTCGAAAACATCCCCGTCGCGTAGCTGTAAACCAAAAGCCCCAGTAGCAGCCTCGGCGGATACTGCGCACTGCCCGTCCCTCGCTCGTTCACTCCCGCCTCCCTCACGTCGATCAGCTCCATCGCATCCATCACGAAATGCACCAGGTGATCCCCCGGCACCCACTCCCTCATGTCCGGCGGCATCAACAGCGCCGTGTCCCGATCTATGTTCACGAATCTTGCCATATCAACTTGCTTAGCAATTATTAGACCAATTTAAAACCTAAGTCCGACAGGCTGCTAGAGCGCGCAACAAACGATGGTTTAGTCCCTGCAATACACCGGCGGTCGTTTTGTCCGTGTGTTCCAGATCATGGATGGAACACCCGACCGCGTGCCCATTTTGGCCGGAGCCTGTCAATGTCGTTTGGCTCCTCGACTTTGACGGTGCCTGCTCGCAGTTCACCTGTGTTGGACATGCCATCAGCCTAGCACTTGAGTCGTCTGACATTGGCGGCTCGGAGAACTCAACCTCGCGGCGAGTTTCCCATCCCGAAGGATGCAGGTGCATTGTCGCGGCTGCTTCCCACGAGGTCGTTACCAACCCCGCAGGTGCCGCTAGGCTACTGCGGACGGAACCGCAGGTTCTATCGTATTCATTCATTATTATGTATGTTACCTAGAACAATTGCGCGACCCGTTAGGGCCGCACCATGATGCAAGCCCCATGCTCTGGCGGAAATCGTCCACGAGTTTGTGGATGGTCTGCCGGGTGCAGCCAGCCAGCCCGCCGATTTCCTCCAGAGTCATGCCGCCGATGAGGTCGGGGCGGACCTGGCGCAGCACGACGGACGCGCGCAGGCCGCGCTGCTCCAGCGTGCCATCTTCGGAAATCCAAAGCAGCACGTGCGTAATGGCCTCCGCCGCCATCGCGCGCGCCTCGGCCTTCGGGTCGATAGGGTCGGTAAAAAACGCGGCGTCGCCGGCGGACTCGCGGGCTGGTGTGTTTTGCAGATTGGTTTTATTCTTATTGTTCATGGATATGATTGCTTCGTCTGGTATCCCGCCCTCATTTATAAAATCAAAGAGGAGCGCGTCCTCCTGCGGATTTGCCCGGATTTTCGCGCATGGTTTTTCCAGTGTATAAATGCAAAAACACCACGTGCATGGCGCATATGGCGGTGGGATTTTGCATTATGGGCAGGGTTATTTGCGAGCGGGCACGAGCAGCCTGGTGCGAATATGCGCAGAGACCTCGGCGAGGTCGTAATATACAAAGTGCCCGACACGATGATACGGGATGCGGCGGGTGCGCGTCCATTCGCGCAACGTGCGGACGGACGGCTCGCGTCCGGCCGGGAAAATCCCGCCGAGGCGCAGGCCGTTGATGTCGGTGAGCGATGGATGCTGCAAGGCGGGGACTGGTGTTGTCGGTGACGCGGAGTTCATACGCCCATGTGGAAGTGTCACGTGGCGCGTTTTATTTTTCACCGGGGCGCGGCATAGAAACCACATCCCGGCGGACGCGCCCACGCGGCGCATCCCACCAACTGATGGGGACACGGGGGCGCGTTTAGGCCGGGTAATGGTGTCAGCAGGGCCGCACACCAGTCGGTGCACTTGTTTGGCTGGCAGGGATGGTCATTGGAGACTCGCCTCCCCCTGCCTGCTCGGTCGCCCTCGCGGGCGCGGCGCGTTGCGGTCTGGGGCGTCCGAGGAGGGAGAGGTCGTGGGGCGGGGTGCATCCGCCGCCCGTCTGCATCTTCAATGCGACGAGGTTGTCATCGTCGAGCTCGAGGGAGGGGATCTCTTTCAAAATGGAATCGAGCACCCGCGCCTGCGCCTGATAATACAGGCCCCTCCTGGCATGGACGACACCCCTGATGGTGATTTGGGCGCCGCTGGCCAGATGCCCGCGCACGATAAAGGAATACCGCGCCATGGGCAGCGTGTCGATCAGCACCGGCTCCCGCGCGCCCTCCGGCGGCACGGGGTTTGGGTTCCGGCCCGCGCCACCTGCTGTCTGTCCGGTTTCCATCGCCTTCGTTTACCAGAGTCTGCGGTAGCCGAGGTTCAGCGACCAGGGGCGCTCGTAATTGGCGGCCTTGGCGTATTCGTAGTCGAGGTAGGCCTGGCTGAGGTTGTTGATGCGGTAGCTGGTGCCCACGCCAAACTCGACGCGCTTGCCGTCGTAGTCGGCTTGGAAGGATTTGCCGTGGGCCTTGATTTCGCCGCCGGAGGAATCGACCGCCACGGCGGCAAACTTGCCGTAGGGATGCCACTTGCTGTCGCGGAGTTGTTTGCCGAAGCGCAGTTGCGCGCGGTATTGGTAGGTCCGCGAGTCGTCCACGCGCACGGGAATCGCGCGCTGGATGGCGTTGGGCTGCGTGGCGTAATTTACGCCGGAGAGCCAGAGGGTCGCGACTTGCGCGGAGGGTTCCAGCCACCAGCCGTCGGTGCGCCCGAGGCGGCGGCCAAGCTCGACCGACAGGCTCGCGCCTTTTGTGTTGTATTTGCCGCGGGTCAGGCGGCCGTTGGCGGCGCGGGCCTCAAACTCGTTGCTGTAACGGTCGAGGCGCGCGATCGCGTCGAGGAACCAGCCGTCGGTTCGCAGGAGCGTCGCGTAGGCACCGATGCCGGCGCTGTGCGTCTTGCCGTTGCCGGAGTTGTCAAACTTGCGGTCAACCCCGGCCATGTCGATGAAGCCGCCAAGGAGGTTCGCGCCGGCGGGGGTTTCAAAGGCTTTGTCGAGGCCGCCGGTCACGCCCCAGCCGTATTGCTCAAAGGCCATGCCGGAGAGCGCGTTCGCGGCGTTGAGGCGGTAGCCGCGCGAGCGCACCCAGACGTTTCCGGAGCCGGAGGCTCCTGAAACGGAGTTTAAGTTGGAAGTTGAAGTTGAAGACAGGAGCTCGGCGCGGATGTCGCCGAGGCGCAGGTGGAGGCTGTCGAGCGCGGCGGCCCAGTCGAGCGCGAGGGAGCTGGCGGTGCTGAGGATCGCGTCGGCGGTGTGTGAGAGGCCGGCGTCGGTCAGATACCACGTGTTCGGATTCGGGATGTAGGCGCTGCCGTCGCCGGGGAGCAGTTCGAGGGTCGTGAGCGCGGTCTCGATGCGGCCTCCGTCGAGGTTAAACACGGTCAGCGAGCCGGCCGTGCCGGTTCCGATGAGCGGCACCGCGAGGTTCACAATGGAGGGCTCGGTGCCGTTGGTCTCGACGTGGACGGTGTGCGCGCCCGCGCTGCTGCCGGTGATTGCGAGGTAATTTGCAAACACGCCGATGGCGTTCACGCCGGTGCCGGCGGCGGTCAGGTCGGCGTTCATGTAGATATGGCCGGTGCTGTTGCCGAGGTTTTTAATGGTCGCGGTGCCGGTGGGCGTCGCGAAGGCGAGCGCGCCTCCGTTCATGTTCAGCGTGCCGAAGTTGTGGCCGGTGCTGCCGAGGACGAGCGCGGCGTTCGCGTTGAGCGTGGTGTTTTCAATGTCGTAGGCGATGGCGGCGGGGTCGCGCAGGAGCAGGGTGCCGCCGGTGACGAGGTGTGTGCCCGCGCCGGCGAGCGCGTTTTGCAGCGTGCCGGTGACGTTGAGGTGCTCAAGGGCGGCGCCGGCGGCGACGCCGATCGCGGCGGTGCCGAGGGCGTCGATGCGCGTCGCGATCACGCGGCCCGAGGCGACCGTGCCCGTGCCGGTGAAGCCGGCGCTCGACTGGCCGAGCGTCACCGTGCCGGTGTTGATTTTTTGGAAGAGGCCGGTGCCGGCGAGGGTGTTTTTCAACTCGCCGGAGGCGGGCGCGGCCACGTCCACGGTCAGCGTGCCGTCGAGCGTGATGGCGGAGGCGCCGAGCGCGTCAACGCCGGTGATGCGCGCGGTCGCGGCGGGGTTGATGAGGGTGTCGGCGGTGTAGGCCGTGTTCGCGCTGGTGATGGTCAGCGTGCCGGCGTCGAGGGTGAGCGCGCCGGGGGCGGCGCCGGCGAGGTGGCCGGCAATCGTGCCGCCGTTCGCGATGGTTTGCGTGTGCGCGCCCAGGTCGAACGCGCCGGCGGCGGCAATGTCGAGGCGGGCGGTGTAGCCGAGCGCGTGGTCCGCGCCGGCGACGACGGTGCCGGTCAGGATCGTGCTGGTGCCGGTGTAGGTGTTGCCCGCGCTGGCCAGGACGAGCGTCGAGCCGGTCGCGTAGGTGACGCTGCCGTCGCCGGTGATCGCGGCGGCGAGCGTGTTGTCGGTCGCGCCGGTGGTGTCGAGCGCGAGGGTCGTGCCGGTTTTGACGTTCAGCTCGCGGAGGACGTAATCGTAATAGAGGCCGGCGGCGGGCGCGCCGGAGGTCGTCGCGCTGGCGGTCATGGCCGCGTAATCATAGCGGGCAAGGACGTTGCCGTAGTCGATGATCTGGCCGTTTGAGAGCGCGGTGCCGTCGGTTTTTTTGATGTCGATTTGGACGGGCGCGTTTTCGATGAGCGTGTCGGCGGCGACGAGGAGCGTGGCGTTTTCGCCCAAAATGTCCTGGTCGAGGAAGTTTTTGTTCACGTCGGCAGGGGCGACGGTGCCGCTGGTGTAGTTCTCGAAAACCACCGTGCTGGAGAGGTCGGTGATGGAGAGCGCGCCGGTGTTCAAGACCTCGACGGGATCGACGCCGTTCATCGGGATCCAGAGCGCGCCGCCGTTGAGCGTGAGGCCCGCGAGCTTGTTCGTGCCGGAGTGCGTGTAAAGTTCGCCGGCGGGGTTGAGCTGGAGGGTCGCGTTCGCGAGCACCGCGTCGTTTTGCGCGGCGCCGAGGTGCAGCGTCGTGCTGTCGAGCGTCACCGTGCCGGTGAACGCCGCGCCGACGTTGCCGTCGAGCTCGAAGGTCGCGCCGGTGTTCGCGGCGAGCACGCCGTTGCCGGTGAGGGCATGGACGAAGGTCGTCGCGGTCGTCGCGAGTTTGCCGGCGGAAGCGATGTTCACGGAGGCCGTCGCGCCGCCGATGTTGTCGTTGGTGGTGATTGTCGCGGTGCCGGTGACGGCGAGCGTGCCGGTGAAAGCGGTGTTCGTCCCGGCGAGGGCGACGCTGCCGCTCACGAGGTTCACGCCCGTGCCGCTGATGGTGTTGGCGAAGGCGCCGGTGCCGCTGAGCGCGAGCGTGGAGCTGTTCGCGATTGTTGCGGTGCCGAGGCCGTCGAGGTTGTTCGCGAGGGCCAGGGTGCCGGCAAGGATGCCGGCGCTCCCAGTGAAGGCGTTCGACTGCGAGATGGTGAGGTTGCCGGCGGCGTCCTTGATGAACGTGCCGCTGCCGGTGAGGGCGTTGCCGAGGGTTTCGTCGGCAGTGTTCGCGACCGTGAGCAGGCCGTCGAGGAGGATGTCGGCGTCGGAGAGGTTCGCGGTCGAGCTCGCGCTGAGCGCGTTGCCGGCGGCGATGTTCCACTCGCCGGAGAGCGTGTTCGCGGCGGTGAGGGCGACGCTGGAGGTGCTGACGAGCGAAACGGTGCCGGTGCCGGCGACGGTTTTGGCGAGCGCGCCGGTGGCGTCGTCGAGCGTGACGAGGCCGGTCACGTCGAGCGTGCCCGCGTCGCCGAGCGCCTGCGTGTGGTGCAGGATGGCCGTGCCGGTCACGCCGGCGTTCGCGGTGAAGGCCGCGTTGGTGCTCGTGATGTCAACGGTGCCGCCGAGGCCGAGCGAGCCGCTGCCGCGGAGCGCGCCGGCGATGCTGCCGGAGCCGATTGACTGGGTGTTTCCGTTGAGGTCGAGCGCGGCGCTGTTGGTCACGATCAGGTGGCTCGTCTGGCCGAGCGCGTCGGTCGCGCCGAGGATCGTCGTGCCGCTTCGCGCGATCGTCGTGCCGGTGTAACTGTTCGAGTGCGAGAGCGTGATCGCGCCGCCGCCTCCCGCGCCGGCGATGAGTTCGAGGCTGCCGGGGCCGGTGACGAGGGCGGCGAGCGTGTTGTCCGCGGAGGCCGTGTTGTCGAGCGTGAGCGTCGAGCCGCTCTTTATGTAGAGCTCGGTCAGCGCGTAATCGTAGAAGAGGCCCACGGTGCTGCTCGCGATGCCGGTGTAGGCGATGGCGGTGCCGGTCACGCCGGTGTAGGCGTAGGTCGCGAGGACGTTGCCGTAGTCGATTTGCCGGCCGCTGCCGCTGATCGCGGTCACGCCGTCCTCGGCGTAAATGCCGACTTGCACGTTGGGCGTCGCGAGGTAGTCCGTGCCGATGAGGAGCGTCGCGTTTGCGGTGAGCGAATCCTGGTCGAGGAAGTTCACGGGGTTCGTCCCGCTGTTGACCGTGCCGCTGCCGGTGTAGCCGCGGAAGGCGACGCGCGCGGCGCCGTCCACCGAGAGCGTGCCGGTTTGCAGGACTTGCGCCGGGAGGACGGCGGTCATGTCGATGAGCGTCACGCCGGCGTCCAGGTCGAGCGCGCCGAGGCGGCGGGTTTCGGCGTTGGTGGCGAGGGTCGAGCCGGCGAGCACGCGCAGCTTGGCGTTGGCCAGCGCGAGGGCGTTGTGGTCGTGCGCGGCGCTGGTGCCGAGGTGCAGGGTCGTCGCGTCGAGCTTGACCGTCCCGGCGAAGGCCGTGCCGCTGGCGATCTCGAAGTCGAAGACACCGCCGTTCGCGGACGCATTCACCGCCAGAACGCCGCCGCCGGTGAGCGTGTGGACAAAGTTGGTCGCGGTCGTGGCCAGTTCGCCGCTAGCGGCGATGACCACCTTCGCCGTCGCGCCGCCGAGGGCGTCGTTGTCGATGATGTCCGCCGTGCCGGTCACGGCGAGCGTGCCGGTGAAGCCCGTGTTCGCCCCGCGCAGGCTCACGCCGCCACTGGCGACGGTCACGCCCGTGCCGCTGACGGCGTTGTGGAAGGCGCCGGTGCCGGCGAGGTCGAACGTGGAGCTGTTCGCGATGGTCGCGGCGCCGAGGCCGCCGAGGTTCGCGAGCGTCAGGGTGCCGGCACGGATGCCGGCGCTCCCGGTGTAGGCATTCGACTGGCTGATGGTCAGGTTGCCGGCGGCGTCCTTGTTGAACGTGCCGCTGCCGGTGAGCGCGTTGCCGAGGGTTTCGGCGGACGTGTTCGCGACCGTGAGCAGGCCGTCGAGGAGGATGTCGGCGTCGGAGAGGTTCGCGGTCGAGCTCGCGCTGAGCGCGTTGCCGGCGGCGATGTTCCACTCGCCGCTGAAGTTGCCGTTCGCGGCGGCGAGGGCCACGCTGCTGGTGTTGACGAGCGCGACGGTGCCGGTGCCGGCGATTTGTTTCGCCAGCGCGCCGGTCGCGCCGTCGAGGCGCAGGATGCCGGTCACTTCGGCGGTGCCGCTGTTGCCGAGGGCCTGCGTGTTGTGGAGCGTCGTTGTTCCGGTCACGCCGGCGTTCGCGGTGAACGCGGCGTTGGTCGATGTGATGTCAACGCGGCCGTCGAGGCCGAGCGAACCGCTGCCGCGGAGCGCGCCGTCGATGCTGCCGGAGCCGATTGATTGCGTGCGGCCGGCGAGGTCGTAGGCCGCGGCGGTCGCGACCGCGAGGTGCGAGGTGACGCCGAGCGCGTTGTTTGTGCCGCTGATGAGCGTGCCGGTGTTCACGAGCGTCGTGCCGGTGTAGCTGTTCGCGGCGTTGTTGAGCGTGATCGCTCCGGTCGCGTTGATAGCGAGATTGCCGGAGCCGCTGATGAGAGCGTGCAGCTCGTCGCCGCCGGCGGGGACCGTGGTGTCGCTGGCGAGCGTCGTCGTCTGGCCGGCGAGGAGGTCGAGCTGGGTCAGCGTGTAGTTGACCGACAGGCCGTCGGTGTAGTCGAGCGCCTGCGCGTAGGCCGCCGTCGCCGTTGTCACGGCGGAGCCGTCGCGGATGGCGGCGGTCGTCGTGCCGCCGCCGGCGAGAGTCAGGTTTGTGCCGGTGTTGGTGAACGCCCTGATGAGGCGCACGCCCGTGGCCTCGTCCTGCTGGAGCAGGGTTTTGTCGGCGAAAAGGCCGGTCGTGCCGCTGGCCGCGTTGGTGTTTGTGATGGTGATGGTGCCGCTGGCGCCGTCGAGCGTGTCGGTGAGGATGATGCCGCCCGCCTGCGCGCCGGCGGCGTAGCTGAAGACCACGTTCGCGCCGTCGATGACCAGGCCGCCGGGGTTGCCGCTGCCGAGCCGGTGCGTGCCGCTCGCCACGTTCGTCGTGTTGGCCGTGCCGAGGACGACGGCGGCGGCGGCGAGCGCGTTGTTGTCCAGGTTAAACGCGCTGGCGTTGAAGAGCGCCGTGCCGCTGAAGGACGAGCCCATCGCGGTGCTGTCAAACGCGAAGGTCGAGGCCGGGGTGGCGAGCGCGACATGCAGGAGGCCCGCGCCGCCGAGGGTGTTGGAGAACACGATGCCGCCGGTCGCCACTTGCAGGGTCGCGCCGGTGTTGATCACGGCGGCTCCCGTGCCGAGCGCGGCGGTGTGCGTGATGACCAGCGCGCCTTCCTGCACGGTCGTCGTGCCGGTGTAAGTGTTCGCGCCGGCGAGCCGGAGCGCGCCCGCGCCGGCTTTTTCGAGGCCGTGCGTGCCGGTGACCGGGGTGGCGATGGTGGCGCTGATGGCACCGGTGATGTTGAGGAGGATGCTGGCGTCGGTGCCGCCGGTCGTCAGCGTGCCGCCGGTGATCAGGTAGCCGTCGGTGAGGAACTGCGCGCCGGAGAAGGCGACGGTGCCGGTCGTGCTGTCAACCGTCACGGTGCCGGAGACGCCGCGGAAGATGGCGAAACCGGCGTCGGACCACCCGGCGTTGGCGGCGCCGGTGGAGCCGGTCCACGCGGAGTAGGCCGGGCTGGCGCCCGCGGCGAACCAAGTGCCGGAGCCGCCGTCGATACCGCCGTTGTTCCAGCGCGTGTTGTCGCCGCCGTCCCAATAAGTGAAGCCGCCGGGGCCGTTGACGAGTTTTATCCAGTGGTTTTCGGCGGTGCTGATGTAGAAATCGCCCGGCATGGACCCGCTGTCGAGAGTGCCGAGGGCGAGGTTGGCGGCGCCGCCGACGAGGACGCCGTCGTAGTTGACGAGGTCGTATTCGCCCTTGGCGAGCGAGGCGGTGGTGATGAGGTGGAGCGTGCTGGTGCCGGAGAGGAGGACGTCGCCGGTGACGTGGAGCAAGTCGTTTGTGCCGGTCGGGTAAAGGTGCGAGAAGGCGGTGGAGGAGGTGATGGCGCCGAGGTCGAAGGTGAGGACGGCGTTATTGAGCGAGAGGGTGCCGGCGATGGTCAACATGCCGGGGCTGTTGCCCGGCGCGAGGTGCCCGCCGCCGGCGAGGGTGACGTCGCCGCCGACGGTGCCGGTGCCGCCGAGGGTGCCGCCGGCGGTGACGAGGAGCGAGGCGGCGGCGGGGTTGCCGAACGCGGAGTTCACGCGGAGGAAACCGCCGTCCACGAGCGTGACGCCGTCCCAGGTCGTGGCCGCGCCGCGATAGTCGATGGCGGAATTGTTCACGACGCGCAGGGTGCCGGAGCCGGCGAGGGTGTTCGTGAGCGTGCCGGTGAGACCGGAGAGTTCAAGGGACGCAAGGGACTCAATGGACGCAAGGGACTGGCCGAGCGCGCCGAGGTGCGTCGCGCGCAGCGTCCCGGCGGTCACCAGCGTGGCGCCGGTGTGGGCGTTGCTCGCGCTGAGGATGAGCAGGCCCGCGCCGGCCTTGGTGAGCGTGTCGCCGGCCCAGTTGTTTTTGGCAAGGTTGGCGGCGGTGTCGCCGAGGGAGGCGTCGAGCTCGAAGCTCGTGCCGCCGACGATGGTGAAGGTGCCGTGCGCGTGCGTGCCGCCGGCGCGCCAGGAGAGATCGGCGGCGAGCACGTAGTCGAAGCCGTCGGCGCTCTTGCGGGCGCCTTGGAAAAGGTAGTCCACCGGGCTGGAGCCGGCGCCGGTCACGCTCGCGAAATCGCCGGCGAGCGTGCCGCCGGTGGCGTGGATGAGCGTGCCGGTCACGCCCGTCAGGTTCATGTCGGAAAATTTCGTGCCGCTGAGCACCGCGTCGGAGAACGTGCCGGTGAAATTGGCCACCGCCAGCGCGCCGCCGAGGGTGCCGCTGCCGGCGGTGATGAAGGCATCGGTCACCGTGCGATTGGAGACATCGAGCGCGAGGGTGGAGAGGGCGTTTTGCGCGTATCGGCCGCCGACGATGACACGGGCGTCGTCGGAGAGGGAGAGGGCGGCCGTGCCGCTGGCGTCGTAGCCGGCATAGAGGTTGCCGGGGTTTTGCCAGCGGGCGGAGCCGGAGAGGGAGACGGAGCCGGAGGAGCCGGCGAGGTAGCCGATGTAGCCGTCGTAGCTGAAGACCGAGCCGCTGCCGGCGATGGAGAGGACGGCGGTGGCGCCGGCGTAGATGCCGACGGAGAGGGCGTTGTTGTTTTGCCAGAAGGCGGAGCCGGAGACGGAGACGATGCCGCTGGCGTTGCTGCCGGAACGTCCGATGTTGCCATAGTAGCTGGAGACGAAACCGCCGCCGTCGATGGAAAGGAAGCCGGCGCCGTATTCGCCGACATTGAGGCCGCCGTTGTTTTGCCACACGGCGGAGCCGGACACGCTGACGGAGCCGGAGGAGTTGTAGTTGTAGCCGATGTAGCCGTTGGCGTTGGTGACGGTGCCGCTGCCGGCGAGGGTGAGGAAACCGGCGCCGGAATCGCCGACGTAGAGGGCGCCGGTGTTATTCCAGAGGGCGGAGCCGGAGACGCTGACGGTGCCGCTGGAGTTGGCCAGACGCCCGATGTTGCCGGCGAGGCTGGTGACGGCGCCGCCATTGGCGATGGAAAGGAAACCGGCGCCGGAATTGCCGACATTAAGGTTTCCAGCGTTTTGCCAGAGGGCGGTGTCGCCGACGCTGACGGTGCCGCTGGAGCCGACGGCGTTGCCGATGTAGCCGATGGTGTTGGTGACGATGCTGCTGCCGGTGATGGCGAGCGCGGCGGCGCCGGTGCCGGCGACGGTGAGGTTGCCGGTCATGCCCCAGAAAGCGGCGGGGACGCCGCTTCCACCAGGGAGGGCGACGGCGCCGGCTTCGATGAGGCCGGCGGCGCTGTTGGTCGTGCCGGTGAGGGTGAGCGTGGCGTCGCCGGTTTTTTGCAGCGTGCCCGTGGCGGCGGCGATGGCGCCGGCGTAGGTGGTGGCTTGTTCCGACAACAAAACGATGTGACCCGACGAGGGCCCGAGGAGAACCGTGCCGGTGGCGGCGGTGCTGGCGAGGTTGCGCAGGGTCTGGGAGGCGGCGGCGGTCAGCACGCCGTCCACCACGACCGACGTGCTGCTGGCGATGGCGTTGGCGGCGAGGAGGCTGAGCGTGCCGCCGGTGACCGTGGTGGCGCCGGTGTAACGCTGCGAGCCGGAGAACGTGAGGGCGGCGGGGCCGGTTTTTTCAACAGCGGCCGTGCCTGTGATCGCGCCGGCGAAGCTGGTGGCTTCGCTGGAGGCAAGAATCAGGCGGGAGGCATCAAGAATGACAGCGCCGGCGGCGGCGCCGCCCAGGTTGTTCAGGGTCTGGGTGCCGGTGGCGGCGAGGGTGGCGTTGACGGTGATGGCGGCGCTGCTGGCGAGGGCGTTGTTTGCGAGGAGCGCGAGGGTGCCGGCGGTGACGGTGGTGGTGCCGGTGTGGGCTTGCGAGCCGGTGAGCGTGAGGGTGGCGGGGCCGGTTTTGGCGAAATTGCCCGCGCCGGTGAGGAGGCCCGCGAAGGTGGTGTCGGCGGTGTTGTCCGCTGTCAGTGTGGCGGCGGTTTGGGTGAGGGTGCCGGTGCCGGCGAGGTTTTGGATGGTCTGGTCAACGGCGGAGAGCAGGCTGGCGTTGACGGTGACGGCGGCGCTGGTGGCGATGGCGTTCGTGCCGGTGAGGGCGAGGGTGCCGGCGGTGACGAGGGTGGTGCCGGTGTATTGATTGGCGCCGGCGAGGGCCAGCGTGGACGCGCCGGTTTTCTCGACATCCGCGGCGCCGGTGATGGCGCCGGCGAAGCTGGTGACCCCGCTGGAATCAAGCACCAGGCGGGAGGCATCGCGGATGACCGCGCCGGCGGCGGTGCCGCCGAGGTTGCGCAGGGCCTGGGTGCCGGTGGCGACGAGGGTGGCGTTGACGGTGACGGCGGCGCCGGCGGCGAGGGCGTTGTTTGCGGTGAGGGCGAGGGTGCCGGCGGTGACGGTGGTGGTGCCGGTGTATTGCTGGACGCCGGTGAGGGCGAGCCGGCCCGCGCCGGTTTTTTCGACGGAGCCGGCGGCGCCGCCGGTCTCGGTGACGGGGACGCCGAGGGTGGATTCGTTGCCGGCGACGACGAGGAGCTTGAGCGCCAAGGCGGCGGGCGTGCCGGACATGGCGGTGTCGAGGATGACGGCGTTGTCGATTTGCTGGACGCCCGGCCCGGTGAAGGCGAGGGTCGGGGCGAGGGTGCCGGCGACGGTCACGGCGCCGGTGCCAAACGGGCCGCTGGCGGCGCCGACGTTGGAGACGGAGGCCGCGAGCACGCCCTCCAGCAAGGTGACGCCGCCGGAGAAGGTGTTGTTCGCGCTGCCAAGCTCCAGCCAGCCGCTGCCGCTCTTGATGAGGCCCTTGCCGGCGCCGGGGCTTTCTTCTGAGATCTTGGTGGAGATGGTGAGGGTGCCGGAGCCGTCCATGTCGGCGAGGACGGTGTTTCTGAGATAGAGGTCGCTGATATCAATATTAACGGAGTTGTTGTTTTGGAGGCGGAGGGTGGCGGCGCCGTCGGGGTCGGGCACGGCGAGGGTGATGGGGTTGCCGCCGAGGCGGTAGGAAATGCCCTCGTCGTTCCTGAAAACGAGGCCGCCCAGGACGAGGCCGACGGCGTCGACATTCACGACGAGGGGGCCGCCGCCCTGGAGATTGAGGGGCGAGGCGAAGATGGCGAAGGAGCCGTCGCCCTGGGGCACGAGGTTGCCGGACCAGTTGCCGGCGTTGCTCCACAGGTTGCCGACGGTGCCGCCTTTCCAGGTGGCGCTCAGGCCGACGGGGACCAGCTCGTAGTAGTTGCCGCTGTTATACACGATGCGCGCGCCCGGCGCGTATTCGACGCCGTTGTTGAGGTTGGTGTAGAAGGAGATGCGCCCGAGCTGCGCGTAATCGAGCGCGGTCTGGCCGATGTTTTGGGTGAACTGGATGCGCGTGGCGCCGCCGCCGAGGCGGTAGTCGCCGCGCCAGTTCAGGACGTCGAGCGAGCCGGTCATCTGGCCGATGTTGTTGAATTGGAGGATGGAGTTGCCGGTGGTGGCGGAGACGAAGGCGAGCGTGCCGGTGCCGAGGAGGTTGAGCGTGCCGGCGCTGAAGATGTAGTTGCCGGCGTTGTCGAGGTTGGTCGTGACATCGCCGAGGTTGAGGTTGCCGACTCTGGTCATGGTGCGGGCGGTGCCGAGGTTGAGGGTGCCGGAGCCGAGGGTGACGCTGGGCACGATGGGGTTGCCGTTGGTCCAGTTGAGGACGCCGGATTGCTGGGTGTAGCCGCCGGCGGTGCTGCCGCTGCTGGTGAGGGACGCGGTGCCGCTGCGCATGGAGATGCCGCCGGTGCCGCTGATGTTGGTGAAGCCGCTGATGTCAACGGTGCCGTCGCGCATGGTGAAGCCGTTGCCGCCGCTGATGGTCACGCCGCCAAGTATGGCGCGACCGTCGCGCATCGACATGTCGCCGCCAATATTCCCACCGTAAATCTGCACCGAGCCGTCGTTCATGGCGAGGTCGCCGTGGAGGCGCGCGACGCCGAGGTAGATGGTGCTGGAGTTGAAGGCGGTGATATTGCCGCCGTAGGTGGCGGCCGAATAATAACTGCCGCTGTGCATGGTGAAATCACCGCCGATGCTGCCGCCGATGTAGAGGAGGCCTTTTTCCATGACAAAATCGCCGGCGGTGTAGAAGTTATAGAAGTGGGTGGATATCGAGGCGGTGCTTGGGTTATACAAAGTCCTGATTCCTGTGCCGGAGACCATGCCGGCGGTGTCGGTGATGTTAATCCTGCCGCGGCCATCGACGGAGACATTGGCGCCGAAGAGGAAATTCACCTGGCCGGTCGAGGTGGTGATCAGCTCCAGTGTGGCATCGATCCCGTAGTCGGGTCTTATGGACAGGCCGCCGGTGCCGAGGTAGTTTTCGCCGGCGGCGGCGGCGCCGATGGTGATGCCGCCCGTCGGGTTGCGGGGGTCTGCCGCGGCGTTGACCCGCGTCCAGCCTTGGCGCATGGAAAAGCCGCCGCTGAAGGTGCTGCGGCCATCGTTCAGGACGAGCATGCCGGCGCCCCGCTTGTCAAGGCTGCCGCCGGTGATCGTAAAATCGGGGCCGAAGGCCACGGTGCCGCCAATGATGGCCAGGATGGGCCTGTAAACGTCGGTGCCGGCGGAATCCAAGGTCAGCAAACCCACGCTGCTGGCGTCCAGCTCGGCCCAGTTGCCAAAAGCAACGGGGTTCGTGAGGGTGAAGGGGGTCGAGCCGAGCGGGTAAAGAGTGGGGTATCCGCCGCCGGACCCGTTCGAGGAAAATATCACGGTGCCGCTGCCGAACGCCTGCTCGTTGTCCACCCGCACATAGTTGTGCCGCCCGCCATTCCCCGTGAGCGTCGTGTTGCCCGTGCGTTCGCTGGCGCCCAGCAGGTAGAAGTTGGAGTCACCGGTGGCGGTGCCGCTGCCGGTGAGACTGTTGGTCAGCGTCAGGGAGCCGGAGCCGGCGAGGATATTGCGCTCCGGGATGACCACCGCTTGCGCGGCGCCGGCGTGCAGCGTCAGGAGGCCGGGCAAAAAAGTCGTCCCGCTATACCCCAGGGTGAGCGTGCCGCCGGAAAACGTGGCGGCCGCGCCCGGGTTGAACGCGAACGGGTTGGCGATGACGCGGTCGTCGGTGGCCGCGGGTGTCCAGCCAGTGTAAAAGGCGGTGGTGCCGCCCAGCGTGACGGTGCCGGTGCCAAGGGCCGCGTCGTGGCCGAGGTGGATGGAGATGCCGGAGCCGGGCGCGGTCACGCCGCCGTCGAAGGTGCCGGCGCGCCCGAAGCGGTAGTCGCCGCCCTGCAACAGCAGCGCGCCGCCCGCGCCCTGCAAGGGGGTGTCGAGCCAGATGTTGCCGGCGAGCGCCCAGGTGCCGGCGGTGATGAGGCTGGGGGCGTCGCTGGAGAGCCAGAGCGTGCCGACGGGGACGACGAGGTTGCCGGCGAGGCGGAGGGTGGAGTCGAAGCTCACGGCGGTGGAGGTGGTGTCGATGCGCAGCCAGCGATCGGCGGTGCCGTCGCCGAGGAGGAGGGACTGGAGGTTGAGCGAGGCGTCGGTGCCCGCGCCCGCGAGGCTGCCGGAGCCGAAAATACTGCCGCCGGAGCCGGTGAGGTAAAGCCGCGGGCTGGCGGCGTGGGTGGCGCTGGCGAAGGTGGAGGCGGTGCCGGTCAGCCGGAAGCCGCCGGTGAAATCGCTGGTGCTGGTGCCGCCGGCCTCGACGCTGCCGAGGGTGAGCGACCCGAGGGTGGTGGAAAACACCAGCGCGCCGGCGCCGGTGACGCGGCCGGCGAGGACGAGCGAGTTGGCGGTGGCGCCGGCGGTGTTGTTGACGAGCTCCAGGTCGCTGTCGAGGCGCAGGTCGGCGGCGATGGTGGCGCTGTGCACGGAGCGGTTGACGAGGCGGGAGGCGACGCCGGCGGTGCCGCTGTCGAAGGTGAGGAAATGGCCGTCCGTGCCGGTGATGGCGAAGGTCTGGCCGCCGGAGCTTTCGAGATACATTTTGCCGATGACGGCGTCCTGGTTCACGACGATGAGGTTGCCGTCGAGGAGGCCGTCGATGTCGCGGACGGCGATGGAGATGCCCGCGCCGGTGACGGAGCCGTCCACGGGCTGGGGGTTGCCGATCCAGTTCGAGCCGGAGCGCCAGAGGCGGTCGGTGTCGGTGCCGGTGGACCGCGCGCCGCCCCACTCGATGACCGGCTCGCCCGTGGGGGCGAGGAACCACCAGTTGGTGCCGCTGACGCTGACCTGCACCAGCTCCGCGCCGGCGGCATAGCCGGTGAAGGAGATCCTCTCGCTGAGCACGATGGGGGTGAAGCCGCCGGTGTTGCTGAAATAGAGGTAGGTGTCGGCGTAGGCGGGGAGCGCCGAGGTGGACCAGCGCCCGGTGCTGTTGGCGAGGTTGAGCAGGGAGGCGGTGGAGGTGCCGATGTAGGAGCCGGTGAACCAAAGCGCGGAGTGGTCCTCCATGAAGACGCCGCCGGCGCCCGGCACGACGAGGTAGCTGAACGTGTTGGAGTAGGGGCTGCCCGCCGAGCCGCCCGTGGTTTGCAGGACGCCGCCGCCGGTGAGCATCAGCTCCGGGATCACGCCAGGCTCGCGCGGGCGGATATAGTTGTCGCCGCCGAGGATGAGGTTGCCGCCACCGCGGACCTGAACGGAGGAGACCGAGGCCGGCGTGTCGAGCAGCGCGATGCCGCTGCCGGCATGGGCGAGGTCGTAGACATTGACGATGCCGCCGGCCATGGTGGAGGTGATGCGCATGGTCGCGCCGCGGGCGGGGTTGGTGGTGATGTTCATGTAGCCCATCGTGAACGGGGCGTTGAGGGTCAGGTCGGAGTCGCTGGTGAGATAGGCTTGGCCGGGGTAGAGGGGGTCATAGCCGATGGCCCAGATCGCGGAATCCGTGAGGGTGAACGGGCTGTTGGTAAAGGTAATGTCAGCTCCGTAGGACTGGACGGAGCCGCTGACGGTGACGGTCTGATTAGAGAAAGAGGCCCTTCCGTTGCCCCCCCAACTATCAGCGATTGCCAGGTTGCCGTCGATGAGGACGGAGTTGGTGGCGCCGGGGCCGGCGCCGGCGACGATGAGGTTGGAAATCAACTGGTCGCCGCCGAAGCGGACGAGGGAGGAGGCGTGGGTGCCGGTGTTGATGTTGAGGGCGCCGTAGCTGTTGGTGGCGATCGCGAGGGCGCCGGTCACGTCGAAGAGGGAGACGCCGGTGGCGTTGAGGTTGACGCCGTTCACGGAGCCGCTGATGGAGACGCGGGTGTCGAGGGAGGAGAAGGTTATGCTACTGGTGTTTTGCACGGTGCCGCTGACGCTGGCGGTGAGCGTGCCGGAGGCGTTGGAAATCTCAACGGTGTCGAGGCCGGCGTCGCCGTATATGCTGGTTCCGGACATGAGGCCGGACATGTTGAAAGCGAGCGCCGGGTTGGTGCTGCTCACGTGGAAACTGCCGTAGCGGTTGCCGAGCATGGTGCCGCTCATGGTCACGGACGGGCCGGCGTCGCGCACGTCTATCCGGCCCTGAAAGATGGGATAGGAGGCGGGTGCTATATAGACTTGGCTTCCCTCCAGGTTTATCAGGCCCTGAAGCGAGACGTTGTGGGCGCCCTGTGCGTCGATTTGCAGGGTGTTGTTGCCGTTGTAGCCCGAATAGAAGGGCAGGTTGATGCTGCCCGTGCCGATGTAGTTGTTGCCCGGGGCGAGCGCGCCGGTGACGAGGTCGCTGTGCAGCAGGAGGTGCGTGATGATGTCGCCGCCGGAGGCGACCCTCTGGGTGTAGCCGCCGCTGAAGGAATTAGAGCCGCCGGCAAAAACGAAGGGGGTGTTGCCTGCCATGTTGAGCGTGAGGCTGGCGGCGCCGATGAGCCTGGTGTTCGCGCCGAAGCCCGTCCATGCGCGGCTGTCGTCGAGAAGATAAGGGTAGCGCGTGCCCACGGAGATGACGCGGTCGGCGGTGAGGGCGATGTCGCCGGCGTAATCGACAAGGATGTCGCTCATGCCGATGTCGCCGTCGATGATGACACGACTGGTGATAACCGAGGTCCGGTATGACGAGTTTGAAAGCCCGGAATCGCCCGCGAGCCAGCCGCCGTCGTGGATGGAGACCGTGCCGGTGATGGAGTGCTCCCTGCGGATCTCCCCGTCGGGGAAGGAGTAGCCGTGATAGTTGTGGAGCCAGAGGGTGCCGCTGGCGTGGACGTCGATATTGCCGGTGAAAAGCGGGCTGAGACCATCGAAATAGAGGTTGCCATTGCTGTTCACGGCAATGTTGCCGGCGCCTTGCAGGGTGCCGACAATATACAGGCCGGCGCTCACATCGAGGTCGTTGGTGAGCGTGGTGGTGGCAGTGCTGATGGCGATGTAGCCCGTGCCGGAACCGGCGACAACGGAGGGGGCCTTGCCAAAGGAACCCGTGCCCGGGACACCGCTGTCGAACACGACGCGACCGGCGGGGATGTCGCCGTAGTAAGCATCGTAGACCCAGTCGCGGAGGGAGAGTTGTCGGCCGGCGTCCATCCGCAAATGGCCGATGGTGACGGGTTGGCTTTGCAGATCCAAGTATGCGTCGGTGACGGCGATGAGGGTGCTGCCGGCGCCGTTGGGGATATCCACCGACCAGTTGGCAAAGTCGAAATAGTAGCCGCCCCTTGTGGCGGTGGTGACGAGGAAGCCGCTCGGGGCGAGGCGGCCGGTCACCGTGTCGAGGACGGCGCCGGGCGCGTAGCCGCGGAACCAGATGCGGTCCAAATCGACGGAGGCGCCGGCGGTGACGGCATGGCCGCTGGAGGCGATGAGCCCCGTGGCGAGGTGGGAGGCGGGATTGCCGGCCCAGTTGAAGATGGAAAAATAATCCGCGCCCTGCGAGCCGGGGGACGCGGGCACGGGCGCGCCGGCTGCCAGGGCGTCGAGGTGGAGCGTGGAAGGCGTGGCGGCGTCGAGCCACACGCCGAGGCGCGCGCCGGCGCCGAGGGTGACGGAGGAGAAGGACTGGGAGAAGCCGTGGGTGAGGATGTTGGCGATGGCGGCGTCGGTGAGCGTGAGCGCGGTGGCGGCGGAGAGCTGGTCGGCGCGCCCGAAATCGGCGACGCTGGTGGGGGAGAACCAACTGACGAGGGGCGAGTCGGCGCCGGTGAAGATGAGGCCGCCGCCGGTGAGGTCGAGCGCGGTCTGGTTAAACAAAACGGGGCCGAGGCCGGACTCGATGACGAAGTCCGTCGAGCGGAACGTGCCGGTGTCGCCGGCGGTGAAGGTGAGGGCGTTGGTGCCGGTCTTGCGGACGAGGCCGAGGCCGGAGAGCATGGCGGTGTTGTTGAGCGTGACGGTCATCGTGCCGGTGTTGCGCGAGGTGTCGAAGATGAGCGTGGGCGCGCCGGTGAAGGCGGAGCCGCCGGCGGCGTTTTCGTTATAGGCAAAATCGACGCCGGAGAGGGTGAGGACGCCGCGGCTGGCGGCGTTGGAGCCGCCGCCGAGGGTGCCGGAGTTTAGCGCCAGGCGGAACTGGTCGGCGGCGGCGGTCTCGTTGAGAAACATGCCGCCGCCGGTATCGAGGTCGAGGAGCGCGCCTTCGAGGGCGACAAAATTGCCGGTGGTGCCGGAGTTGATGGTGAGGGAGGAGCCCGGGTTGGCCACATGGACGCCGCCCGCGCCAAGGATGTTGTTGCCGGCGGAGAGGCCGCCGAGGACGGCGCCGCGGTTGGCGCCGAGTGACAGGCCGACGATGACGCTGCCGTCCAGGATTTCGAGGCCGCCGGAGAAGGTGCTGTCGCCGCCGGCGGTGTTGTTGATGGCGAGGGTGCCGGAACCGACTTTTTGGAAACGCGTGCCGGCGCCGGTGATGTTGCCACTGAGCGTGATGAGGGCCGGGTCGAGGCTGGCGTAGACGGTGATGGCGCGCCCGTTGCCGAGGATGTCGCCGGAGAGGAGAAGCGAGCCGTAGAGGCCGGGCGCCTCGTCGTAGCGGTGGGCGATGATGTCGAGGTTGGCGCCGAGATCGAGGACGGAGGAGATGGAGACGTTGTTGCGCCCGCGAAACAGGATGGTGGCGGTGCTGTCGGGGTCGCCGAGGGTGTTCTCAAGGCGGAGCGTGCCGGAGTTGAGCGCGAAGGTTCGCGCGGTGGCGCTGGTGCCGCCGAAGGTGAGGAGGTCAACGATGAAGCGGCCATCGACGTTGACGGTGCGGTTGGTGGTGGTGACGTTGTTGTCGAAGACGGCCTCGGCCCCCGGCGAGTCGGGCACGCCGTTGCCCCACGAAGCCGGGGCGGACCAGTTGGCGTTATTGGCGCCGGTAAAGGTGGAGGATTGGGCGGGGGCGAGAAGCGGAAGCAGCGCGTGCGCAAGCAGCAAAGCGGGGAAGGCGAGAAAGCGGGGGAATGTTTGAGAGTTCATGGTGTGTGAGGAAAAGAGGTTCGTCGACATTTTGAATGGCTGTTTTTCACGGCAAGGAGGCCAAACCAGGTCACAGAGCGCGCGAGCCATGAAAGAGAAAACATCCTCACACAAAGGCGCGAAGGCACAAAGGAATGGGAAATATCCCTCTCCTTCTTTGTGCCTTCGCGCCTTTGTGTGAGACAAAAAAACCTCCGCGCCGCCACGCTCTCCGCGTGAGACAAACGCCCCCGCCGAACTGCGTGCTGGCGCTCTGCGGCCAAAAAAACCCCGGGCTGCCATCGAAAATAGACAGGAGCCGGAAAAACAGAGGTTGGAGGTTGGAAATTGGGACCTGCGGGAGGCGCGGGCGGCGCACCGGCATTAAACCGCAGCCACGCGCATACACACGCGCAATCACGCCCGCCCGTCGGGGGCTAACTTTATACAAGAAGTTACGTAACTGATATTACGCAGCGCGCGGCATGTAGGGCCTGACCTTGTGTCAGGCCCTACATGCCGCGTAACATCAGTCACGCAATTACCAAGAGCCCCTGCCATATCCGGGCGCCGCAAATGCCCCATCATCTTATCGGCCCTCATCTCCAAAACTCCGTCAAAACCGGGACCAAAGTCCCGTGCGCCAAAGAGCGGCGCATCGCGGAGAGAGATTGTTTTTATGAAGCTCACAAGAAATTTACACTACATTGAAGAAAATGGAAATCGATGAATCTACGGATCCGCAGCATGCAGGCTTATTCCCCGCATGGATGGCTGGCCAACGACATCAGGCATAGGCCCGGGTGCGATTGCGAATGGCAGCAGGAAAAAACTGCGGGGAGTGCCCGCGCCCCGCAGGCGGCATCCGGCGTCCCGCCGGATGCGGTTCGGAAAAGTGGAAGCGCCGTCCCGCCGCTTGGATTGAAGGGCTCGGGTGTCCCGCCCTCGCCAGCTTGCGAGACGCGCGCGCTCCCCGAGCCTTCTCCTCACCGAATCCTCCATCCGCCCGTTTCCGCCACCAATCGCAACCACACCCAACAGGGCCTTGCTAATCATAAAAAAAATGTAATCGAGGCATCTCATTTTATGATATTAGCGTAATTGCTATTTCAGATTATTAACTTGCCGATCTCTCAAGTCATTTATCCTTGGAAATATTTTGGTAAAAATTCAGTTTTTACATTTACGGATTTTTTAAATTTTTTATTTGGATAAATTTAAGAAACAGATGCGTCAAGCAAATTTTGTGTAAATTTCACCTCCGCAACGGAGATGGTTTATTATTTTGATTATTCATGGATGTGATTGTCTCGCCCCGCATCCTGCCAGTGTTTATAAAATCAAAATAGCGGCGCGCTTCGCCGCGGGTTTGCCCGGATTTCGCGCATGGATTTTCGATGTATATAAAAGCGCCACACGCATGGCGCATGTGGCGTTGGAATCTCCTGCCGTATTCTGGGCGGTTTTATCCGCGCGCGGGCACGAGCAGCCGGGTGCGGATATGCGCGGAGACCTCGGCAAGGTCGTAATATACAAAGTGCCCGACGCGGTGATGCGGAATGCGGCGGGCGCGCGTCCATTCGCGCAGCGTGCGCGCATCACATGGCGCGCGGGGGGCTTCCATTCCGTGGGCGTGCCCTGGTTCTCCGCAAGTGCGGCGCGGAAACGAAAGGAGCCGGGCGAAGGCGGCGGGGGAGGAAGGCGGATGCGGCTGGGAAACCGCATCCGCCCTTCCGCCCCGCCCGGTTGCGGGTTTATGCGGCGAGCCGGTCTTGCCGGTCGGACGCAGGCATGGGCGCGGGCGCGCTCGCTGCCTGCGGCGCTGGCTCCGTCTGCGGCGTGGCAACCCGCTTCGGCAGGATGGCGAAGAATGCTCCGGCCTCCTGCGAGGTGGTCACGTTCAGGTAATGGTGGCGGATGATGCTTTCCGAATTGCCCGCCTGCAACGCCGTGTCGCCCATCAAGCGGAATTTCGCCACATGCATCGAAATGAACGTGTGCCTTAATTCTACTTTGTTAACTGTTACGCGAGGGACGGGTTCGGGGAGCGCACGCGTCTCGCGTGCCGGCTTGGGCGTCCCGCCCAAGCCTTTCCGCCAAACCGTGTTCGGCGGGACGCCGAACACCGCACGCGAGACGCGTGCGCTCCCCGAGCCAACCTCCCCGTCCACTGGCTGTGTGGCATTTCGGTTAACAAAGTAGAATTAACACGTCATGCCCGATGCCGAATTTTTTCCGAACGCGCGTGAGTTTTTTTGCGATGCTTTTCATTTTGTCCTTGGGCGGAATAACGGGGTATTCGTCCAGCGGATAGGCTTTGAGCCACGCGGCAAGATTCGGCTGGATGGTCACCAGCCGGCGCATGTTCACCTTGGACACCCACGGCTCGATGGTGATCGCGCTGTTTTCCAAGCGCACGTCGGCGGCGGGTAATTTGGAGATTTCCCCGTCGGGCCGAATGCCGGCGAACAGGCACAGCGCGAAAAACGGCACGAATGCCCCGCCGTGGACGGTCTCGACATGCGCCATGAGTTGCGCGGCGCGCTCCGCCGTCAGCGCCTCGGCCCCGCCCCGGCTGTGGTCGATGCGGTGGCGGGTGGTGCCTTCCAGCGGGTTTTTCACCAGCCAGCCTTTCCGGCAGGCATGGTTGAAAAACGCGCACAGCACGCCGCGCCGGTTGTTCTGCGTCTTCAGCGACCCGCCGTCGCGCCGGATGTAAGCGTGCAACGCCTCCGTGCCCGCCTCCGCGAGCGTCTGCGTCGGAAAATGCCGCTGGAACTCCGTCAGCTCCAACCGGATATTGCGCAACTGCCGTTCGCTGAGCAACGATTGTTGCACGTCCTCCTTGCGCGCCTTCATGTAGGTTTCGACGGCATCGACGACCCTAGGCGCGGCCTCGGGGCTCGCGGTAATTGGCCAGCGCGTAGTCGAGGTAGAAGGTGAGCGGACGCCGCGCCTTCTCCAGCCGGAGAAACGCGGCCTCGGCCTCGCGCAACTGCGCCTCGGTCAAAAACGTGCTCGCGCCGCGCAGATTGGATTGCGACTGGAGCAGACGCAGTTCCAGCGCGGCGCGTTCTGCAATGGCGTCCTCGCGGGTTTTGAAGTTCTTGCGGATGCGCTCGCCGAGCAACCAGCCGGCTACGCGGAATGAAATCACGCCGTTGCGATTCTTGAACGGCTTGATGGTGAATGCGGATTTTCTTTGTTTCATCGGTAGGTTGCCGCCGTCACGTGGCAACCTATTCATGAAATCCCCGGCTTCCCTCTGGAATCAGGCCGGTTCGCGACGGCTGGAAGCCCGGTCGTGCTCCCGGCTGACTTGCTCGTTGTCATCCGCCCTTTGCACACGCCTCTTCCTGCATCCTCTGACGACCCTCTTCCCCCCTCACCTTCATTTGGCATCCGCTCTTCTCCACTCGTGTATAGCCTTTTCTAACAACATTGACACAAATTGATGATGGTGAGGAAGGGGTTGTTGGAAGAGGGAAGCTGCGGACGCAGAAGCCTTTTGAATTTAGCCCAGAAGTGTTCGATCGGATTAAGGTCGGGCGAATAGGGTGGGAGGTATTTGAGTCTTATCCCCTTCGCGGCGGACAGTTCCGCCGCAGCGGAGCCGTGGTGGAATCGCGCGTTGTCGAGCACCACCACGCTCCCTTCGGGCAACACCGGCAGCAGCACTTTCTCAAAATACGCCTCCACCACTGCCGCGTTGCAGGCTCCTTCAAACACCATCGAGGCCACCAGTTTCCCTGACTGACAGGTTCCGATTACATTGGTGCGTTTGCGTAACTTTCCGCTCACTTGGGCAGGGATCTTTTGCCCGCGCGGCGCACGGGCCTGTTCGCGATACAAACCGTGCTCAATCCCGCACTCGTCCAGGTAATACACTTTTGTTGCGTCTAACTTTTCGAGTTCCTTGCCGAAGGCCTCCCGTTGCGCCTCGTCGCGTTCCCGATACTCGATGGCTTTTTTTTAATGTGATGCCCAGTTGGCGCAGCCGCTTCCAGATGGCGTGACGCCCCACCTTGAGCGCGGAACTGATTTCAGCGAGCGTTGCGTCCGCATTCCCGCCCACGTAATCGGCGAGCTTTTGCGGGTCGAGTTTGCGCCAAGTCCCCCAGCTTTTTTTCGCCTCCAATGCGCCCTTTTCTTCCGCCTCAAGGTAGCGGTAAACCGTCTTGCGACCCACCTTGAAAAGCGCAGCCGCCTCGGCCTTGCCTCCTCCCCCCCTTACAAATCCCACTATCCGTTCCCGCAGGTCTATCCCATAAGCTTTCATATATTCCTTTTTCCCATCTCTCTGTGTCAATGTAAAGGGAATTTAGTATAGTTATTCTTTCAATACACGCTCTCTCCGCCACACGTGCATAGTTGCACACTTGCACCTCCGGCTTAAAACCTCGTGACGACACCATCCAGCTGAAACCTTGTGCTGTTTTGCCCCTTTTTGCGCATGCGCAAACTCATTGGCCCGCCGGCCGGCCGCGTTTACCTCCATACATTCTCAGGCCGATGGCGTACTCCCTGTCCAGCTCGAAGGCAGGGATGTCCTTCAGGATGGAATCAAGCGCGCGCGCCTGCGCTTGGTAATACATTTCCTTTCTGGCGTGGACGTGGCCCATGATCGTGACACGGCTGCCGCCGGCCAGATGCCCGCGCACGATAAAGGCATACCGCACCATGGGCAGCGAGCTGATGAGCGTTTCTGTTTTATTTTTCATGACATGAGTTTCGATAAATTCCGAATGACGTTCCGGGCGAAGCGGGAAGCATGGCATTGCAAATCACAAATAAAGGGAGCCGCCGCCCTCGCCAGCCGCCGGCGCGGCGGCGCCCTCCGTTCGCAATTTGCAATTTTCCATTCTCACCAGAATCTCCTGTAGCCGAGGTTGAGGGACCAAGGGCGCTCGTAGGCCGAGGCCCTGCCGTATTCGTAGTCCAGATACAACTGGCTCGACGCGTTGAGGCGGTAGGCCGCGCCGAGGCCGGCCTCGAGGCGCCAGCCGTCGAAGTCAGAGGCGAAGGTGCGGTCGTGCGCGTGGATCACGCCGCCGTCGGTGTCGGTCCTGACCGCGCCGAGCTTGCCGTAGGGCGCCCAGCGCGAGTCGCGGAGTTGTTTGCCGAAGCGCACCAGGCCGCGGTACTGCGCGGCGCGGGAACCGTCCACCTTCACATTGATCGCCGTGTTCTCCGGGGTGGTGCGGTAGCTCGCGCCGCCCAGCCAGGCCACGGCGGCCTGCACCGAGGGCTCCGCCCACCAGCCGTTCGCGCGTTCCAGGCGGCGGCCCAGTTCCAGCGACACGCCGTAGGCGTTGCTGCTGTAGTCGCCCGAGATCACCCGGCCTGATGTCGAGACCGCGTCGAAGTTGTGCCGGTAGCGGTCGGCCTTGAAAATGAGGTCCGCATACCAGCCGTTGTCCTTCAAGACGGTGCCGTAGAGGCCAGCCGAGACGTTGCTCGTCGCGCCCTCGTTGTTTCCGTCGAAGTCGCGCGTGATCCGGCCCACGTCCACAAAGCCGCCGACCAGGTTCACGCCGCTCTCCGTGCGGAAGGCTTTGTCGCCGCCGGCGGTCACCCCGTAGGCATACTGATCAAAGCCGCGGCCGGACAGCTCGTTCGAGGCGTTCAGCCGGTAGCCGCGGCTGCGCACCCAGACGTTGCCCATGGGGTGTTCCACCCCGGACAGCTCCGCGCGCACGTCACCCATGCGCAGGTAGAGCGCGTCGAGCGAGTAATGCCAGTCCTTGCCCAGCAGCGAGGCGGTGTCGATGATCGCGTCGGCCGCCTCGGACAGGCCGGTGCCGAACAGATACCAGGTGTCGGCGGCAAGGGGCAGGGTGCTCGAGGCCGCGGCGCCGCTGGCGAGCTCAAACTCGGTCAGGCCGAAGTCGACCTTGCCGCCGGCGAGCCGGTAATCGGCCGCGCCGCGCGCGTCGGTGATGAGCGGGATCGCCGTCTCGCCGCTGCCGGGGACCGTGCCGAGGGCGTTGACCGCGACGGTGTGCGTGCCGGCGCTGGTGCCGGTCACGGTCAGGTGGTCGGCGGCGCCGCCGGGGGCGGCGAGACCGGTCGCGGTGAAGTCAACGTTGAACTCCAGCGTCGCGTTGCTGCCGGCGAGGCTGGCGAGGGTCGCGGTTTTGAAAAGCGGCGGGACGCCGCTTCCACTATGCGTGAAGCCGAGTTTCGCGCCGTTGAGCGTCATCGCGCCGAGCCGCGCGTTGTCAACCGCCAGCCAGAGGGCCGAGCCGGCATCGGCGTCCACGCGGGCGGCGCTGCCGCCGAGCGCATTCGTCGCGCTGAGGTAAACCACCGCGTTGTCCAGCGCGACATTCGCGATGGTGTTGTCGTGCGCGATGGCCAGCGAGCCGCTGTTCGTGACCGCCAGCGTGCCCGAACCCGACACGGCGTTGCGCATCGCGCCGTTCGCGTTGCGGTATTCGAGGGTCGCGCCGGCGTCCACGCTCACGGGCGCGGCGGTGGCGCCGGCGCCGAGCGCAGAGAGATTTTCAAGGACGAGGCGGCCGAGTTCCACCCGGGCATTGCCGGCAAAGCCGGCGTTGGCCTGCGCGATGACGGCGGTGCCGGTGTTGGTTTTGATCAACGCGCCGGTGCCGCTGAGCGCGTTGGCAAACGTGCCGCCGGCCGTGAGGTCGAGCTTGAGCGCGCCGTCCACCGCGATGCTTCCGCTGCCCAGCGCGGCGGTGTGTTTCAAGTCCGCGGTCGCGCCGGCGGCGATGGTCGTGCCCGCGGCCAGGCCGGTGTTGGCGGCGGTCACGGTGAAGGTGCCGCTTTGCAGTTCGAGCCGTCCGGCGCCGGTCAGCTCGCCGGAGGCGGTGCCGCCGTTGAGCACGAGGACGCCGCCCCCGAGCCCGGTGCGCGCGCCACGGTCATCGAAGCGGCCGCTGCCGCCGTTGGTCGCGCTCACGGTGAGCGTGCCGCCGTTGAGCAGCAGGCCCGCGCCGGTCGCGCCGGTGTAGGCTCCGATGGTTTGGGTTTTCCCGTTCAGGTCGAGCGCGGCAGTGTTTGTGATGGCCAGATGGCTCGTGCTGCCGAGGGCGTTGTTTGCGCCGGCTATGACGGTGCCGCTGGTGATCGTTGTTGTGCCGGTGTAGGTGTTGGCGGCGTTGAGCGTGATGGCCGAGGTGGCGGCGAGGGCGAGGTGGCCGCTGCCGCTGATGACGGCGTGGAACTCGGCGGCGCCCGCGGGCGCCGCGGTGTCGCTGGCGAGGAGGAGCGTCTGGTTGGCGAGGATGTCAACCGCGACGAGGCCGTAGCTGACGTAGAGACCGTTGCTGCCGGCGGCGTCGCCCGTGGCGAGGCCGTAGCCGTAGGTGCCGGTGGCCACCTGCGCGCCGGACTGGCTGATGGCGGCGGTCTGCGTGGCGGTCACGAGGGCGTTGGTGTTCAGGTCGAGGAGCTTGATGCCGCCGATGTTGCCGGTGGTGGTCGCGGAGCCGGCGAGCTTGGTGAGCGCGCCGTCGTCCTGCTGGAGCAGCGGGGTTTGCGGGGCGGCGGGGGTGGTGGCGCCGGCGGGGATGCGCACGCCGACCGTGCCGGTGACGAGGTTGATCGTGCCGGTGCCCGCATCAATGCAGGCGGGCGAAATCACGTCGGCGGGGACGTTGGTGTCGAAGTCCACGCGCCCGCCGTCGAGCACGAGGCCGGCGAGGGTGTTCGTGCCGGTCGCCACGGTGGTGTGGTTGCCGGTCGCGCTGACGAGCGTGGCGGCGGCGAAGGTGTTGTTCGCGAGTGTGAAGGTGCTGTTGGCGAGGCGCGCGGTTCCGGTGAAGGCGGTGTTGTTGCCGGTGAGCGCGAAGATGTTGCCCTGAGTCGTGAGGTTCACGTCGAGCAGGCCCGCGCCGGTGAGGGTGTTGGTGAACGTGTAGGCGCCGGCAAACGTGCCGGTGAGCGTCGCGTTTGCGGCGATGTCAACGAGGCCTCCCGCCCCTCCCGCCCCTCCCGCTCCGAGCGCGGCGGTGTGGGTGATGCGGAGTTCGCCGGCTTGCACGCTGGTGCTGCCGGAGTAGGTGTTGCCCGCGCTGAGGATGAGCAGGCCGTCGCCTTTTTTGGTGAGCGACCGGCCGTCCCAGCCGGCGTGGGCGATGGTGTTGGCGAGGGTCACGTCAATGTCGAAGGACTCGCCGGCGCCGAGGGTGAAGTTGCCGTGGCTGGTTGGCGTGCCGCTGAACCACGCCTGTTGCGAGCCGAGCACGTAGTCGGTGCCGCTGCGGATGTAGCCGCCGGTGAGGAGGAAGTCCTGCGGACTCGCGCCGGGGCCGGTGATGTTTTTCACGGCGAAGTCGCCCGTGATGCCGCCGGTGGTGTGGATGAGCACGTGGCTGGTGGCGCTGAGAATCTGGCTGGCCTTGGTGCCGCTGGCGGCGCCGGTGAAGCCGGTCACGGTCAATGTGCTGGCCGCGCCGAGAGTGGAAGTTTGCGCGGTGATGGCGGGGGCGTTGGCGCCGGCGGTGACGAGCAGCGCGCCGTCCTGCGCGTAGGCGCCGCCGCTGACGATGCTGCTGGAGCCGCTGAGCGCGAGCGTGCCGCCGGCGGCGACGGTGTAGTCGCCGTCGGTCGTGAAGGCGCCGCGCTGCCGGTGGTCGGCGAGGCCGGCGGTGACGCTCATCGCGCCGACGCGGCTGCCGGTGCCGGTGAGCACGAGCCTGCCAGCGCCAGTCTTGTCGAGCGCGCCCGTGCCGGAGAGGCGCGCGGACACGGTGAGCGTGCCGCCGGCGTTGACGAGGCCGGTGACGGTGTCGCCGGCGGAGGCGCCGATGATGACGCTGTTGGCGACGGAGTTGGTGGCGAGCGTGCCCTGTCCGGCGAAGACCGAGCCGCCCTCGAAGCGCGCGGTGCCGGAGGTCAGCGTCAGCGTGGTGTTGCCGGTGATGTCAACCAGCGAGCCGTTTTGGAAAAAGAGGCCGCCACCGCGCAGGCTGATATTGCCGGCGCCGCTGGTGCGCAGCGTCGCGCTGGTGGCGAGGGTGAAGTCCACGCCGTCCTGATTGGAGCCGTAAATCATGCCGTCGGCCAGCTCGAAGAGACCCGCGTTGACGAGCGTGCGCGAGCGCGCGCCCGCCGCGCCGAGGAGACCCATGCTCATCGCGAGGTTCTCGATGCCGGTGGTGTTCGCGCCGGTGAAATAGACGCGCCCGTCGCCGGTCTTGGTGATCGCCTTGACGGTGCCGCCGGTGGCGTCCTGCATGATTTGGTCGTAAAAATAAATGGTGCGCCCGGCGTCCGCGTTGAGCGTGAGGTCGGTCTCGCGCATGAAGATGGAATTGCGCCCGTTGATGACGCCGGTGAGGCTGTTGCCGTATTTCTCGTAGGTGTTGCCACGGAAAATAATGTCGTTCCGGGCGGCGTCGAGTTCGAGGTGTCCGCCGACCATGTAGATGGCGCCGCCCATGCCGTGCGCGACGTTGTTTTCGAAAAGCGTGGGGGCGCCGGCGTTGCTGCCGATGTAGAGATATTGCGCCGGGGTGTTTAAGGGCGTGGCGATGGCGCCGCCACCGGCGTTGCGGGTGTTGCCGCTGACATAACCGCTGAGGCTGCCGTCGCTGTTCAGGCCGGCGGTGTTGCTGGCGAACACGGCGCCGTTCCGAAAAATGACCGTGCCGGAGAGCACCAGCGCGCCGCCGTCCTTGTTGACGGTGTTGCCCGTGAAGCGCGCCATGTCCCCGAAGGTGACGAGCGCGCCATTGGCCGCGTTGAGCGCGGCGCCGTAGACGCTCTGCGCCTTGTTGTCGGCGAACAGGGCGCTGCCGCTGACGGCGAGCCGTCCGCCTGTGACGACATCCGTGTGCCGGCTGCCACCCGCCAGTGGCAAGGTGAACGTCGCGAGCTTGCCGGCGTCGATGTCGACGGCCGAGACCGCGCCGCCGCCGACCGTGATGCGCGAGCCAATCGTGGCGTCGCCGCGGATGTTCAGCGCGGCGGTGCCAGCGAAGGAAATGAGCGGGCTGCCCGCCAGCGCCAGACCGGCGTCGCCCGGCGTGGCGAGGGCGAGTGTGCCGCCGTTCAGGAGGGTGGCGCCGGTGTAGGTGTTGGTGCCGCTGAGGATGAGGGTGCCCGCGTTGCTTGACGTGACGGTGAGCGACGCGCCGTCCCAGCCGCTGGCGAACGCGCCGAGCTGGTTCTGGTCGACAAGCGCAACGTCCACATCGACGGTGCTGCCCGAGGCGAGGGTGAAGTTGCCGTGCGCGGTGGCCGTGCCGCTGAACCATGGCAATTGTGATGGTGGCGTCTGGCCGTTCATGCACACCGGAATCAAGGCCGGTGAAACAAGGGCCAATGTGATTGCAAAGGTGGAGATGAATGTGGAAGTGAATCCGCAAATTGAGTTATTCGGACTGTTAATGGAGCCGTTTTTTCCGTGTTCCGTTGTCATAGATATGGCGCAATATGTTTATTGATACCATCTTGCACCTGCGTCAGATTGGTAATATATTTGTGAATACGAATAGCTTAGCATCGCGCCTGTTTTCTGGGTAGTCAGTGGAAACACCTACCCCGCATATTTTACGGCAAAGGAAGCACCGTGTGTCACTTGCCGCCCCATCATGACGTTGTTGAGTGTGTCATGGCCGGCGATGACGGACTGCCGTTGATAAGCGGGGCAGACCAAAGGATTGGTCCGATTGATTTATGCCCCCCTGAAGAACCCGGAACAAACGAGGGGGCGGCTTTGTTGTGGGGCGCCGCCGGATTATGCGATAGATTAAACCGAAAATGCTTATAACGTGATCTCGGCGGCGGCGGGGGGGGCGCATCGGAATCCGCGCTGTGATGACCGTGCCCTTGCCCGGATGCGAGTCGATCCGCCAGCCGCATCTCCTCCCACGAGCAACAGCACGCGAGTGTTTGGCAAACAGCAGAGGTTTGTGCACAACCGGCTGAGGCGGTGGCTGTGGCGCAAGTATCGGGCTGTTCAGCTTCTACACCGACGACAGACTGGAAGGCCAATACAAGCTGTGGAACTGGCCGCCCAAAGCGGCCTGGACGCGATGAGAGCCGCTGAAACCAATCCGAAAGAACGGGACTCGGCAAGCCGGGTGCGGGAAAACCGCCCGCACGGTTTGATGAGGGGGAGGGCGGCGCCGGCGAAGCTCCGCCTCGCCGCTCTCTCCACTCTACTTGTCCATGATTCGCGATTTTTCGTTTCCGGGCCGGGCGCGCTTACCAGAGCCGCCGGTAGCCGAGGTTGATGCCCCAGGGGCGTTGATACTTGCCGGACATGGAGTATTCGTAATCCAGATACACCTGGCTGAAGTCGCTCACGCGGTAGCTCGTGCCGAAGCCGAACTCGACGCGCACGCCGTCGAAATCGGCCTTGAGCGTGGTCGGCGACCCGTCGCGGGATTCGATTTCGCCGCCGCTGGAATTCATGCCCGCGACGCCGAACTTGCCGTAGGGATACCATTTGCTGTCCTTCAACTGGCGCCCGAAGCGCACGCGCGCGCGGTATTGGAGGGTCTCGGAGTCGGCGACGCGGACCGAGATCGCGCCCAGGCCGGGGGCGGGGTCGGTGGCGTAGTCCTTGCCGTCGAGGCGGAGGATGGCCGCCTGCACGCTCGGCTCGATCCACCAGCCGTCGTTGCGGATCACGCGATACCAGCCGGTCTCGACCGAGAGGCTCGCGCCTTTGGTCTTGTAGCCGCCGTGGATGACGCGGTCGTCGCCCACCGCGCGGGCGTCGAACTCGTTGGTGTAATTGTCGAGGCGCGCGATGGCGTTCACAAACCATGACTTGGTCTCAACCAGGGTGATATAGGCGCCGAAGCTGGAGGAGCGGGTCTCGCCGGCGCCGCCGTTGTCGAAGTCGCGGTTAATCATGCCGGTGTCGGCAAAGAGGCCGATGAGGCTCGCGCCTGTGTCGGTCTGGAAGGCCAGGTCCATGCCGGCGGTGAGGCCCCAGGAGTATTGCTTGAAGGGGAGGCCGGAGATGTCGTTTTTGGCGCTGAGGCCGTAGCCGCGTCCGCGCATCCAGAGGTTGCCGCGGGGTTTTCTGCTCCCGGCGACGGCGGCGCCGAGCGAGGCGCCGGCCTCGGAGCGGAGGTCGCCGAGGCGCAGGTGGAGGCTGTCGAGCGCGAAGGCCCAGTCGAGGGCGAGGGTGTTGGCGGTGTTGAGGATGGCGTCGGCGGCGTGCGAGATGTTGCGGTCGGTCAGATACCATTTGTTCAAGAGGGGGGTGTGCGCGCTGCCGTCGCCTTGAAGGAGTTCGAAGGCGGTGAAGCCGCTTTCGATCCTGCCGCCGGGGTTGGCCAGGGTGAAGTCGGCGTTGCCCGAGTTCACGGTGATCAGCTCGACCGCCATGTTTTCCTTAATCCAGGGGGACTGGGTGCCGAGGGTGTCGATGAACACGCTGTGCGCGCCGCCGCCGCTGTTGGCGATGGTGAGGTGGTCGGAGATGAGGCCGGCGGTGGTGACGCCGGGGACGAGGCGGTCGAGTTGCACGCGCATGGTGATTTCGCCGCCGCCGTTGCCGAGGGTGTCGATGGTGGCGGCGGCGTTCGGCTGGGCGGTGGCGAAGAGGAGTTTGCCGCCGTTGAGGTGGAGCGCGCCGAAACGGAGGCCGGAGGCGGCGAGGCGGAGCTCGCTGCCCGCGTCGAGGATGGTGTTTTTGATGCCGTAGGCGGAGGCGTTGGCGAGGGTGATGGCGCTGCCGGCCAGGCGGTGCGCGCCGTTGCCGGTGAGGGCGTTCTGGAGGGTGCCGGTGACGTTGGCCTGCTCAAAGGTGGCGCCGGCGGCGACGTTGATGCCGGCGACGCCGAGGCTGTCGAGGCGCGCGGCGGCGAGGGTGCCGGCGTCGATGTCGGCGCGTCCGTTGAAGCCGGTGTTGGCGCTGGCGATGGTGACGGAGCCCGCGCCGGTCTTGTGCAGGCGGCCCGCGCCGGCGAGGGTGTTTTGCAGGGCGCCGCTGGCGACGGTGTCCACTTGGAGCGTGCCGTCGAGGGTGATGGCGGCGGAGCCGAGGCCGGAGGCGGAGGTGATGCGCGCGGTGGCGGGGGCGGCGATGGTGGTGGCGGCGGTGAAGCCGGTGTTCGCGGTGGTGAGGGCGAGGGAGCCGCCGGTGAGGGCGAGGGAGCCGGCGCCGTTGAGGGAGCCGTTGATGACGCCGCCGGCGGCGATGGTGAGCGCGCCGCCGTTGAGTTCGAGGCGGGAGTTGGCGGCGGTGTCAACCGCGCCGACGGCCTGGGTCTTGCCGTTGAGGTCAAAGGCGGCGGCGGCGCCGGTGAGCGCGAGGCGGGCGGTGTTGCCGAGGACGTGGTCGTTGCCGGCGACGAGGGCGCCGCGGGCGACGGTGGTCGTGCCGGTGTAGCTGTTGGCGGCGTCGGTGAGGGTGATGGAGCCGACGGCGTCGATGACGAGGCTGCCCGCGCCGCCGATGCGCGCGGTGAAGTTGTCCGCGCCGGCGGGGGCGGGGGCGTCCTGGCCGAGCGTGAGGGCGCGGTTGGCGAGGAGGTCCACCGCGGTGAGGCGGTAGGTGACGTAGAGGCCGGAGCCTTGGGTGCCGGTGTCGGTGAGGCCGTAGTCGTAGGTGCCGTTGGCGACGGTCTGGCCGGACTGGTTGATGTAGGCGGATTTCGCGTTGGTGATTTGGGCGCCGGTGGCGTTGTCAACGAGTTTGAGGGAGTTGACGTTGCCGGTGACGACGGCGGCGGAGACGAGCTGCGTGCCGGCGCTGCCTTCGTCCTGCCGGAGGAGGGGGAGCTGCGGGACGGCGGCGGGGAGGTTCAGGCCGGGGAGGTTGACGCCGACGGTGCCGCTGGCCCAGGTGTCGATGTCGAGGGCGCCGGCTTGCACGAGCGAGGGGCTGGTGATGTCGGCGGGGATGGTCGCGCCGAAGTCGATGCGTCCGCCGTTGAGCGCGAGGGCGCCGATTTGCTGGGCGCCGGCGCCGACGGTGGTGCGGTTGCCGGCGTCGAGTCGCAGGGTGGCGTTCCTGAGGGCGGCGGTGTTGTTGCCGGAGAGGGCGAAGCTCGACGAGGCGAGCGCGACGGTGCCTTGGAAGGCGTTGCCGGTGGCGGCGGCGAAGGCGAGGGCGTTGCCGCTGTTGCCGAGGTCCACGCGGAGCGTGCCGGTGCCGGCGAGGGCGTTTGCGTGGTTCCAGCCGATGGTGGCGGCGATGTCGAGGAGGCCGTCGATTTGCGCGCGGCCCGAGCCGAGGTTTTGCTGCCGCGTGACGGTGGCGGCGGCGCCGGCGTCGATGCGCAAGGCGGCGACGGTGTTCGTGCCGGTGAGGGCGACGGCGGCGTTGCCGGTGACGAAGGTCGTGCCGCTGCCGGCGATGTTGTTGGAGAAGGCGCCGGTGGCGGCGAGGTCAAGTATCGAGTTATTGGATACGGCGCCGGCGCCGATGCCGTGGAGGTTTTCCAGGGTGAGCGTGCCGCCGCTGATGGTGGTCGCGCCGGTGAAGGCGTTGGACTGGCTGATGGTCAGGTTGCCGGCGGCGGTCTTCACGAGCGTGCCGGAGCCGCTGAGGGCGTTGGAGAAGGTTTCGGCGGCGGTGTTGGCGAGGGTGAGCTTGCCGTTGTCCACGATGGCGGCGGCGCCGAGGTTCGCGGTGCCGGCGGCGTCGAGCGCGGTGGCGGCGGCGATGGCCCACGTGCCGGAGAAGGCGGTGTTCGCGGCGGTCAGCGCGACGCTGCTGGTGCCGACGAGGGAAACGGCGCCGTCGCCGGCGATGGTCTTGGCGAACGCGCCGGTGGCGCGGTCGAGCACGAGCGCGCCGGTGACGGCGGCGGCGCCGGTGTCGCCGAGGGCCTGCGTGTGGCGGAGCGTGGTCGTGCCGGTCACGCCGACGCTGGCGGCGAAGGCGGCGTTGGGGCCGGTGATGTCAACGCGGCCGCCGAGCCCGAGGCTGCCGGTGCCGGCGAGGGCGCCGGCGACCGTGCCGCCGTTGGTGACGGCGAGCGCGCCGGTGCCGAGGTCGAGGCGCGAGGAGGAGGCGGTGTCGAGCGCGACGACGGTTTGCGCGGTGTTATTGAGTTCAACCACGGTGGCGGCGTTGAGGACGAGGCGGGCGGTGCGCCCGAGGGCGCTGTCGCTGTCCGTGACGAGGGTGCCGCGGGTGACGGTGGTGGTGCCGGTGTAGGCGTTGGCAGTGTTTCTGAGCGTGATGGAGCCGGTGGCGTCGATGCGCAGGTTGCCCGAGCCCGTCACCGTGGCGACGAGCGCGTCGGCGCCGGCGAGGACGGCGTTGTTGAGGTCGTTGTTGAGGACGGTGGTCTGGCCGGCGCGCAGGTCGAGCGCGACGAGGGTGTAGTCGAGCGCGAGGCCGCTGCCGCTGGCGAAGGCGGCGAAGTCGTAGGTGCCGCTGGCGGTGGTCGCGCCGCCTTGGACGATGTTGCTTTGCGTGGCGGCGCCGAGTTGCGCGCCGGTCTGGTCGATGAGTTGCGTGCCGGTGATGACGGTCTTGCTGCCGGGGGCGAGGCCGGCGCTGTCGATGAGCCGGATGGCCTGGCCGTCGTCCTGCTGGAGAAGCGGGCTTCCGCCGGCGGAGGTGAAGCCGGTGGTGTCGATGCGGATGACGGTGTCCTGGATGTCGAGGGCGGCGGTCTTGATGACGCCGGCGGCGGAGCCGCTGGAGGCCAGGGCAAAGCCGAGCGTGCCGCCGTTGAGGACGAGGTTGCCGATTTGCTGGGTGCCGGTGCCGACGGTGGTGCGGTTGCCGGCATCGAGTTGCAGGGTGGCGTTTTTGAGGGCGGCGGTGTTGCTGCCGGAGAGGGCGAAGCTCGACGAGGCGAGGGCGACGGTGCCCTGGAAGGCGCTGCCGGTGGCGGCGGCGAAGGCGAAGGCGTTGCCGCTGCTGGCGAGGTCCACGCCGAGCCTGCCGGTGCCGGTGAGGGCGTTGGCGTAGTTCCAGCCGGTGGTGGCGGTGATGTTCAGGCGGCCGTCGATGTTCGTGGCGGCGGAGCCGAGGTTTTGCTGGCTGTTGACGGTGGCGGTGGCGGTGCCGGTGATGTCCCACTTGGTGAGGGTGTTGGAGCCGGTGAGGATCACGTCGGGGTTGATGATGGTGGTGCCGGTGCCGAGGAGGTTGTTGGCGAAGGTGCCGCCGGTGTCGATGTCGAGGGTGGCGTTGTTGGTGATGTCGCTCGTGCCGATGCCGTGGAGGTCTTGCAGGGTGAGGGTGCCGCCGGCGACGATGGTGTCGCCGGTGAAGGCGTTGGACTGGGAGATCGTCAGGTTGCCCGCGCCGGTCTTGATGAAGGTGCCGGAGCCGCTGAGGGCGTTGGAGAGGGTTTCGGCGGCGGTGTTGGCGAGGGTGAGCTTGCCGTTGTTCACGATGGCGGCGGGGCCGAGGTTCGCGGTGCCGCTGGCGCCGAGCGCGGTGGCGGCGGCGATGTTCCACGTGCCGGAGAAGGTGCTGTTCGTGGCGGTGACGGCGACGCTGGAGGTGTTGACGAGGGCAACGGCGCCGGCGCCGGCGATGGTCTTGGCGAGCGCGCCGGTGGCGTTGATGAGGGCGAGTTCGGCGCCGGCGGCGACGGTGGCGGCGCCGGTGTTGCCGAGGGCGGCGACATCGGCGAGGCGGGTCGTGCCGGTGACGCCGACGCTGGCGGCGAAGGCGGCGTTGGCGCCGGTGATGTCAACGCGGCCGCCGAGGCCGAGGCTGCCGGTGCCGGCGAGCGCGCCGGCGATGGCGCTGCTGTTGGCGCCAGTGTTGGTAACGGCGAGCGTGCCGCCGGCGAGTTCGAGGCGGGTGTTGGCGGCGGTGTCGAGCGCGCCGACGGTTTGCGCCTTGCCGTTGAGGTCAAACGCGGCCCCGGCCCCGGCGAGGGCGAGGCGGGCGGTGCTGCCGAGGGCGGCGTTCACGCCGGCGATCACGGTGCCGCTGGTCACGGTGGTGGTGCCGGTGTAGGTGTTGGCGGCGTTGAGCGTGATGGCGTTGGTCGCGGCGAGGGCGAGGTTGCCGGAGCCGCCGATGCGCGCGAGGAACTCGGAGCCGCCGGGCGCGGCGGTGTCGCCGTCGAGGAGGAGGGTGCGGCCGGCGAGGATGTCCACGGCGCGGAGGCCGTAGCTGACGTAGAGGCCGTTGGTGCCGGAGGCGTCGGCGGTGGCGAGGCCGTAACCGTAGGTGCCGGTGGCGACGTGCGTGCCGGCCTGGTTGATGGCCGCACTTTGCGTGGCGCTCACGAGCGCGCTGGTGTTGAGGTCCCAGAGCCTGAGGTTCGCGGTCTGGCCGGTGGTCGTCGCGGAAGCGGCGAGCCGGGTGAGCGCGCCGTCGTCCTGCCGGAGGAGCGGGGCTTGCGAGACGGCGGTGCTGGCGCCGGCTTGCGGGATGCGCACGCCGATGGTGCCGCTGGCGAGATGGAGCGTGCCGGTCACGTCGATGAAGGCGGGCGAGGTGATGTCGGCGGGGACGTTGGTGTCGAAGTCCATGCGGCCGCCGTCGATGGCGAGGTTGGCGATTTGCTGGGTGCCGGCGCCGACGGTGGTGCGGTTGCCGGCGTCGAGTCGCAGGGTGGCGTTTTTGAGGGCGGCGGTGTTGTTGCCGGAGAGGGCGAAGCTCGACGAGGCGAGGGCGACGGTGCCTTGGAAAGCGTTGCCGGCGGTGGCGGCGAAGGCGAAGGCGTTGGCGCTGTTGCCGAGGCCGACCTGGAGGGTGCCGGTGCCGGCGAGGGCGTTCACGTAGTTCCACGGGGCGGCGGCGGCGATGTCGAGCAGGCCGTCAACGCGGGTCGCGCCGGCGCCGAGATTCGCGGTCGCGCTCACGCGGGCGGCGCCGGTGATGTTCCAGGCGGTCTGATTGGCGCCGGCCAGGGTCACGGGCGCGGCGGCGGCGCCGGCGGTCACGCGGGTGGTGCCGGTGCCGTTGATGTTGTTGGCGAACACGCCGGCGGCGGCGAGTTCGAGCGCGGCATTGTTGGTGATGCCGCCGGCGCCGGCGCCGCCGAGGTCCTGGAGGGCGAGCGTGCCGGCGCTGATGAGCGTGCGCCCGGCGAAGGCATTGGACTGGCTGATGGTCAGCGTGCCGGCGGCGGCCTTGACGAGCGTGCCGGAACCGGAGAGGCGGTTGCCGAGGGTTTCGGCGGTGGCGTTCGCCACGGTGAACATGCCGTCGAAGAGGATGTCGGCGTCGGAGAGGTTCGCGGTCGAGCTGGCGGAGAGCGCGGTGTTTTGCGCGACGCGCCACTGGCCGTGCAGCGCGTTCGTCGCGGTGAGCGCGACGCTGGAGCTGCCGGCGAGCGCGACGGTGCCGGTGCCGGCGATGGTCTTCGCGAGCGCGCCGGTGGCGTTTTCGAGGCGGACGCGGCCGGCGGCATCGAGCGTGCCGGTGTCGCCGAGGGCCTGCGTGCTGCGGAGCGTCGTCGTGCCGGTGACGCCGACGCTGGCGGCGAAGGCGGCGTTCGAGGTGGTGATGTCGGCCAGCCCGCCGAGGGCGAGCGTGCCGGCGCCGGCGAGCGCGCCGCCGACCGTGCCGCCGTTGGTGACGGCGAGCGTGCCGCCGGCGAGGTCGAGGCGGGTGTTGGCGGCGGTGTCGAGCGCGCCGACGGTTTGCGCCTTGCCGTTGAGGTCAAACGCGGCGCCAGCGGCGGCGAGGGCGAGGCGGGCGGTGTTGCCGAGGGCGGCGTTCACGCCGGCGATCACGGTGCCGCTGGTGATGGTGGTGGTGCCGGTGTAGGTGTTGGCGGCGGCGAGCGTGATGGCGTTGGTCGCGGCGAGGGCGAGGTTGCCCGCGCCGGCGATGCGCGCGTGGAACTCGGAGCCGCCGGACGCGGTGGTGTCGCCGTCGAGGAGGAGGGTCTGTCCGGCGAGGATGTCCACGGCGAGCAGGCCGTAGCTGACGTAGAGGCCGTTGGCGCCGGCGGCGTCGGCGGTGGCGAGGCCGTAGCCGTAGGTGCCGGTGGCGACGCGCGCGCCGGACTGGTTGATGGCGGCGCTTTGCGTGGCGCTCACGAGCGCGCCGGTGTTCAGGTCGAGGAGCGCGATGCCGCCGATGTTGCCGGTGGTGGTGGCGGAGGAGGCGAGCTTGGTGAGCGCGCCGTCGTCCTGCTGGAGGAGCGGGGCTTGCGGGGCGGTGTAAGCGGTGGCGCCGGTGGGGACGCGCACGCCGATGGTGCCGCTGGCGAGGTCGAGCGTGCCGGTCACGTCGATGAAGGCGGGCGAGGTGAGGTCGGCGGGGACGTTGGTGTCGAAGTCCACGCGGCCGCCGTCGATGGCGAGGCCGGCGATTTGCTGGGTGCCGGCGCCGACGGTGGTGCGGTTGCCGGCGTCGAGTCGCAGGGTGGCGTTTTTGAGGGCGGCGGTGTTGTTGCCGGAGAGGGCGAAGCTCGACGAGGCGAGGGCGACGGTGCCTTGGAAGGCGCTGCCGGTGGTGGCGGCGAAGGCGAAGGCGTTGGCGCTGTTGCCGAGGCCGACCTGGAGGGTGCCGGTGCCGGCGAGGGTGTTCACGTAGTTCCACGGGGCGGCGGCGGCGATGTCGAGCAGGCCGTCGACGCGGGTCGCGCCGGCGCCGAGGTTTTGCTGTTGGGCGACGGTGGCGGCGGCGCCGGCGTCGATGCGCCAGGCGGCGACGGTGTTCGTGCCGGTGAGGGCGACGGCGGCGTTGTTGGTGACGCGGGTGGTGCCGGTGCCGGCGATGTTGTTGGCGAAGTCGCCGGCGGCGGCGAGGTCGAGTATCGAGTTATTGGATACGGCGCCGGCGCCGATGCCGTGGAGGTTTTCCAGGGTGAGGGTGCCGCCGGCGATGGTGGTCGCGCCGGTGAAGGCGTTGGACTGGGAGATGGTCAGGTTGCCGGTGTTTTGTTTGACGAGCGTGCCGGAACCGCTGAGGGCGTTGCCGAGGGTTTCGGCGGTGGCGTTCGTCACGGTGAACATGCCGTCGAAGAGGATGTCGGCGGTGCCGAGGTTCGCGGTCGAGCTGGCGCTGAGCGCGCTGGCGGGGGCGATGGTCCATGTGCCGGTGAAGGCGGTGTTGGCGGCGGTGAGGGTGACGCTGGAGGATGTCGCGGGCGTCGCAAGCGACGCCCCTACGGTGATGTTGCCGGCGCCGGCGATGGTTTTGGCGAGGGCGCCGGTGGCGCTGGTGAGGGCGAGTTCGGCGTTGGCGGCGACGGTGGCGGTGCCGGTGTTGCCGAGGGCGGCGACATCGGCGAGGCGGGTGGTGCCGGTGACGCCGACGCTGGCGGCGAAGGCGGCGTTGGCGCTGGTGATGTCAACGAGACCGCCGAGGCCGAGGCTGCCGGTGCCGGCGAGGGCGCCGGCGATGGAGCCGCCGTTGGTGACGGCGAGCGTGCCGCCGGCGAGGTCGAGACGGGTGGCGGCGGCGGTGTCGAGCGCGCCGATGGTCTGGGCCTTGCCGTTGAGGTCAAACGCGGCGCCGACGCCGGCGAGGGCGAGGCGGGCGGTATTGCCGAGCGCGGCGTTCACGCCGGCGATGACCGTGCCGCTGGTGATGGTGGTGGTGCCGGTGTAGGTGTTGGCGGCATTGAGCGTGATGGCGTTGGTCGCGGCGAGAGCCAGGTTGCCGGAGCCGCCGATGGTGGCGTGGAACTCGTCGCTGCCGCCGGGCGCGGCGGTGTCGCCGTCGAGGAGGAGGGTGCGGCCGGCGAGGATGTCCACGGCGCGGAGGCCGTAGCTGACGTAGAGGCCGTTGCTGCCGGAGGCGTCGGCGGTGGCGAGGCCGTAGCCGTAGGTGCCGGTGGCGACGTGCGTGCCGGCCTGGTTGATGGCCGCGCTTTGCGTGGCGCTGACCAGGGCGCTGGTGTTGAGGTCCCAGAGCCTGAGGTTCGCGGTCTGGCCGGTGGTCGTCGCGGAGGCGGCGAGCTTGGTGAGCGCGCCGTCGTCCTGCCGGAGGAGCGGGGCTTGCGAGACGGCGGTGCTGGCGCCGCCTTGCGGGACGCGCACGCCGATGGTGCCGCTGGCGAGGTGGAGCGTGCCGGTCACGTCGATGAAGGCGGGCGAGGTGATGTCGGCGGGGACGTTGGTGTCAAAGTCCACGCGGCCGCCGTCGAGGACGAGGCCGGCGAGGGCGTTCGTGCCGGCGCTGACGATGACGCGGTTGCCGGTGGCGCTGACGAGCGTGGCGTTGATGAAGTGGTCGTCCGCGAGGGTGAAGACGCTGTCGGAGAGGCGGGCGGCGCCGTTGAAGTTGAAGGTGAGCAGGTTATTGGAGATGGCGAGGGTCGAGGACGGTCCGGCGAGGCTCACTTCGAACAGGCCTTCGCCGGCGACGGCGTTGGAGAGGGTGAAGTTGCCCGCGATGCCGGGGGCGATGCGGGCGGTGCCGCCGGCCTGGATGTCGAGGTCGCTGGCGCCGAGGGCGGCGGCGCTGTTGTTCGCGGGGGTGGCGAGGACGAGCATGCCCGCGGCCACGGTGGTGTTGCCGGTGTGGGTGTTGGTGGCGGAGAGGACGAGGGTGCCGCTGCCGGCCTTCAGGAGGCTGGCGCCGTCCCAGCCGCCGGCGGCGGGGGCTTGGTCGGCGAGGGCCGTGTCCACCTCGAACTTGCCGGAGGCCACGGTGAAATCGCCGTGGCCAAGCGCGGTGCCGCTGTTCCACGCGAGCTGGGTGCCGAGCACGTAGTCGGTGCCGCTGGCGTAGGTGTTGAACACAAGGTAATCAAACGCGCTCGTGCCGCCGTGGATGGTCTTGCTGTCGAAGTCGCCGGCGATGGCGTTGCCGGCGCGGATGAGCACCCGGGCGGTTTGCACGGCCTCGCTGGCCTTGGTGCCGCTGGTCGTGCCGGTGAAGCCGTCCACGATGAGCGCGCCGGAGAGCGTGGCGCTTTGCGCGGTGACGAAGGCGCCGCGCGCGCCGCCGAGGGCAAGCGTGAGCGTGGAGGCGGCGTTTTGCGCATAGGTGCCGGTGGCGGACACGCTGCCGCTGCCGGCGATGGCGAGGGAGCCGTTGCCGCCGTTGCCGCCGACGACGACGTTGCCGCCGGCGAGCGCGAGGCCGTTGCCGCCGATGCTGCCGGTGCCGACCGCGCCGTTGAGGCCGAAAAGGAGGTCGGCGCCGGCGCGGAGGGTGCCGCCGGTGACGGCGAGCGAGCCCGCGCCGCCCGCGCCGATGTTGATGTTATCCGTTGTGTCCAGCAAACCGCCGCCGATGGTGACGGCGCCGGACGAGCCGGCACTGGCGCCGGCGCTGAGCGCGGCAGCGCGGACAGCGCCGCCGGCGACCGTGAGCGCGCCCGTGCCGTCCGTGCCGACATAAAGGGTGCCGCCGGTCGTCCAAAGACCGCCGTTGACGGTGGCGGAGCCCGTGGCGGTGGAGGCGTTTCCGACCTGGCTGTGGCCGGCGACGGCGACGGTGCCGCCGTTGACGGTGAGCGAGCCCGCGCCGCTGCCGCCGACGGCGAGGCCGCCGGACATGCCCCACAGGCCGGTGCCGCTGACGAGCACCGCGCCGTCGGTGGCGGCGGCGGCGCCGATGACGCCGGCGGCGTTGGCACCCGTCCAGTCGGAGATGGCGAGGGTGCCGCCGTTGACCGTGGTGGTGCCGCTGTAGTTGTTGCTGGCGCTGAGGGCGAGCACGCCGCGGTTGGCGGCGGTGAGGGTGATGGATTTGCCGTCCCAGCCGCTGGCGTTGGGCGCGGCGACGGCGTTCAGGGCTTCGTCCATGTCGAAGCTCTCGCCGGCGTTGAGGGTGAAGTTGCCGTGGGCGCGGCCGGTGCCGCTATACCAGACGAGGCCGTAGCCGAGTTTGTATTCGCGGCTGTCCGGCGTCTTGAACGCGCCGAGCATCAGGTAATCCATCGCGGTGGTGGTGCCGGTGGCGCCGACCGAGGTGAACTCGCCGGCGATGGTGCCGGTGGTGGTGCGGATGATGGTCTGCTGCGAGCCGACCAGGCTGCTGGCCGACATGCCGCCGACGGTGCCGGAGAAGCCCAGGACGCTGACGTCGCCGCCGATCACCGCCGACTCGGCGGTGACATAGGCGCCGCGCGCGAGGTTGAGGTAGAGGTCGAGCGAGGAGCCGGCGCCTTGGAAATAGGTGCCGCCAACCGTGACGGAGCCGCTGTCAAGGATGGTGAAGCGGCCGGTGCCGGGCTGGTCGTTGTAAAGGTTGCCCCCGACCGTCCAGAGGGCGTTTTGCGAGAGAGTGACGGAGCCGTTGCCCGCGTCCGCGCCCTGGCGTCCGCCGAGGTAGGCGTGGGTGCCGGTGACGAGGCGTCCGCCCGCGCTGACGGCCAGCACGCCGGTGCCGGAGGAGCTGCCCACGACGAGTTCGTCCGTCCGCCATGCGCCGGTGACGGAGGCCGTGCCAAAGCCGCCGCCGGCACCGATGTAGGCGGTGGCGCCGGTGAGCGTGCCGCCGGCGGCGACCGTCAGCGTGCCGGTGGCGCCGGCGCCGCGTCCGACATAGGCGGCGGCGCGCGCGTCAACCAGGCCGTTGGCGTCGATGACCAGCGCGCCGGTGCCGCTGTTTCGCCCGACGTGGAGATTGTCCATGGCCCAGGTGCCGGTGACGGTGGCGTGGCCGTTGGTGGCGGCGCTGCCGCCGACGACGCCGGCGGTGTTGCCGCCCGTCCAGCCGGTGATGGCGAGCGTGCCGCCGTTGACGGTGGTGGTACCGGTGTAGGTGTTGCTGGCGGAGAGGGTGAGGAGGCCGATGTTGCTGGAGGTGACGGTGAGCGATTTGCCGTCCCAGCCGCTGGCGAACACGCCGGCCTCGTCGCCGAGGGCGTGGTCCACGTCGAAGGCGAGGTAGGAGGTGACCGGGACGATGGTGAAATCACCGTGCGCGGTGGCCGTGCCGGACAGCCAGCTCAGGTTGAAGCCGACCACGTAGTTGGTGCCGGTGGCGGAGATGATGCCGCCGGAGGACTTGTAGGCGGTGGGAGTGATAAAGTCCGGCGGCGCGCCGTTGATGCCGATTTGCTTGGAGCTGAAGTCGCCTTCGATGGCGTTGTTGGTGCGGAAAAGATACACGTGGTTGGCCATCAACTGCGTGGCCGTGGTGCCGGTGATGGTGCCGGTGAAACCGGTGACGACGAGCGAGCCGCCGAGCGTGGCGCTCTGCGCGGTGACGAAGGCGTCGCGCGTGCCGGTCAGGTGGATGTCGAGCAGGGAGGCGGCGTTTTGCGCATAGGTGCCGGCGACGGTGATCCGGGCGTCGTCGCGCATGATGAGCGAGGCGGAGCCGTCGCGGCCATTATGGAGGGCGGCGGCGCTCAGCAGGGCGTTGCCGCCGAGAGTGACGGCGCCGGTCGCGCCGGCGGCGTGGCCGATGAAGGCGGTGCCGCCCGTCAGGAGGCTGCCGCTGCCCGCCAGCGTGAGCACGCCCGCGCCGGCGTCGCCGACCCGCAATTCGCGGCCGGTGTCCCAGAACCCGCTGCCGCTGATGGCGACCGCGCCGGAGCCGGTGGCGCCGATGTAACCGCCGTCGCTGGCCACCCTGCCCCGCTCCGCGATGGTGAGCGCGCCGGAGCCGGCGTCGCCCACGCGCAGTTGCGAGTCGATGTTCCACCGCGCGGAATCGCCGACTGCCGCCGTGCCGCTGCCGGTGGCTTCGGAGCCGATGCCTGCGGCGCCCGCGACGTGGATGCTGCCGCTGCCGGCCAGCGTGAGCGCGCCCGCGCCGGCGTCGCCGACGTGAAACGCGCCGCCCGCGTCCCAGAAGGCCGAGCCGCCCACGGTGCCGGAGCCGGAGGCGCCGTTTTCAGAGCCGAGCCGGACGGTGCCGCTGGAAACGCGGGCGTTTTGGGAAAGGAGCAGCACGCCCGCGCCTTCCTTGCCGACGTGGAGCGAGCCCGCCGTGTCCCAGCGGCCCGCGCCGTTGACAGCGGCGGTGCCGGTCGCGCCGGCGCTGTTGCCGATGATGCTGTCGCCGCCGACGGTGACGGTGCCGGCGTTGACGAGTTCGCCGACGCCGTCGTTGCCGACGGTGAGGCCGCCGGTGATGTCGAAGCGGCCGGTGCCGCCGACGCTGACGTAGCCGTAGGCGTCGTCCACGAGGGCGTTGCCGCCGACGCTGACGCGGGCGCGGTCGGCGATATAGAGCCAGCCGCTGCCGCTACGGCCCACGGTGAGGTCGCCGGTCATGCCCCAGTAGCCGGTGCCGCTGACGCGGACGGTGGCGGTGTCGCCGGTGTTTTGGGCGATGACGCCTTCCGCGTTGCCGGTGGTGGTGCCGGTGATGGCGAGGGTGCCGCCGTTGACGGTGGTGGTGCCGGTGTGGGTGTTGTTCGCGCTGAGGGTGAGGAGGCCGGCGTTGCTGGAGGTGACGGTGAGCGATTTGCCGTCCCAGCCGCTGGCGAACGCGACGCCGGTCCGGTCGGCGAGGGCAACGTTGACGTCGAAGCTGGAGCCGCCGGCGAGGGTGAAGCGGCCGTTGCCGTCGGCGGCGTCGCCGAGCCAGCGGAGGTCGATGCCCGCGACGTATTGTTTGGCGTCGGCGGTCTTGTAAATGCCGCCGTGGAGGTAATCGGGGAGGCCGGCGGGGTTGTAGCCGGTGATGGTGCCGCTGGCGAAGTAGCCGCTGATGGTGCCGGTGGCGGCGGTGGCGGTGATGAGCACCTGCTTGTCGCTGGAGCGGACGGCCTGCGCGTCGGCGAAGGCGCCGCCGGCGGGCGTGAAGTTCGAGAGCGTGATCGTGCCGCCGACGGTGGCGCTGGCGGCGGTGATGAAGGCGTCGGCGAGGCCGCGCCCGGAGGCGTCGAGCGTGAGCGCGGAGGCGGGGCCGGACGCATACGCGCCGCCGGCGCGGACGCTGCCGCTGGCGCCGAGGACGGCGAGTTTGCCGGCGGCGGTGATGCCGCCGGTGTTGGACCAGAGGCCGCGGATGACGGCGGAGCTGTCGGCGGCGAGGGTGGCGGCGCCGGTGTTGGCGAGGGTGCCGGTGGCGGCGAGGTTGAGGGCGGCGGCGGCGGTGCCGGAGAGGGCGAGGTCGCCGGTGTTGCGCCAGAGGCCGGCGATGGCCGCGCTGCCGGTGGCGCCGATGATGGCGCGGGTGCTGTCGGCGGTGGCGGCGGCGGCGAGGTTGAGCGTGGCGGCGCCGCCGTTGCCGACGGTGAGGGTGCCGGTTTGCAGGGAGCCGGCGGCGAGGTTGACGGAGCCGGCGCCCTGCTGGTCGCCGATGAGGGTGTTGGCGCCGCGCACCGTGCCGGTGATGGCGAGCGCGCCGGAGCCATAACGCCCGACGACGAGGTTGCCCCCGGCCTGCATGAGGCCTTCCACGAGGGCGGTGCCGGTGGCGACGGGCACGAGGCTGCCGCCCTGGCCGATGGCGATGCTGCCGCTCATGAGGACGGAGCCGCCGGGCCGGACGGCGAGGAAGCCGGTGGCGTCCATGCCGCCGACGGTGAGGCTGGCGGCGTCCCAGAGGCCGCTGACGACGACCGAGCCCCGGCCGCCGGTCTGCGTGCCGACCCGGCCGTCCGCGCCGCGCGTGGTGCCGCTGATGGTGAGCGTGCCGCCGAGCACGAGGGTGTTGCCGGTGTAGGTGTTGTTGTTGCTGAAGACGAAGTTGGCGACGTTTGCGGCGGTGATGGTCACGGACTTGCCGTCCCAGCCGCTGGCAAAGGTGCCCAGCGACGACTGGTCGGTGATGGGGATGTCCGCCTCGGGGTTTTCAAAGGGGATGCCCGCCGGGAGCGTGAAGTTGCCGTGCGCGGTGGCCGTGCCGGTGAACCAGCTCAGGTTGAAGCCCACCATGTAGTCGGTGCCGGTGGCGGAGATGACGCCGTTGTCGGCCCGGAAGGTGGTGAGGGTGATGAAGTCGGGCCGGAGCGCGGGGGTGCCGATGACCTTGGTGCCGAAGTCGCCGGTGAACCCGTTTTGCGTGCGGATGAGCAGCACGTTTTTGGACATGATTTGCGTGGCGGTGGTGCCGGTGAGCGACTCGTTGAAGTTGGTGACGGTGAGCTTGCCGGCGAGCGTGGCGCTCTGCGCCGTGATGAACTGGCCGCGCGTCGCGCCGAGGCGGAGGTCAAGCTCGGAGGCCGCGTCCTGCGTGAACGCCCCGGCCACGGTGAGCGAGCCGGTGTCCTGGATGGTGAGCGCGCCGCGCCCGGAGGAGCCGTTGAGGAAGCCGCCCGCGACCGTCCACAAGCCGCCGTCCCGGATGACCGCCGTGCCGGAGCCGGCGTAGCCGAGGGTGGCCGCGCCGCCGGTCGTGAGGCGTCCGTCGTTCTCGATGGAAAGGGCGCCGGCGCCGCCGACGCCGAGGACGAAGTCGCCGGCGGAGTCCGCCGCGCCCGAGCCCGCGAGCGTCAGGCGGCCGGTGGCGCCGAAGCTCTGGCCGAGGTAAATGTGGCCGGTGGTGGTGAGCCTGCCGTCGTCGATCAAGACTTCGCCGCTCCCGGTGCCGCCGTTGCCGATGATGACGCCGCCGGCGCCGGCGGAGGCCCTGCCGCTGGCGCCGAGGGCGAGCACGCCGGTGCCGCTGCCGCCGACGACGAGGGTCTGCCCGGCGCTCAGATGTCCGTAATTGGAGACGGTGGCGATGCCGACGCCGCCGGCGGCCGAGCCGATGATGGTGCTGCCGGTCACGGCGACGGTGCCGCTGGTGCTGCTGGAGCTGCCGGTGAGCGCAAGCGCGCCGGTGCCGGAGGCGCCGAGGATAAAGTCTTCTCCCACGTTCAAGCGTCCGCCGTTGACGGCGACCGTGCCGTAGGTGTCCGCGGCCTCGCCGATGACGGCGTCGCGCTGGACCGTGACGCTGCCGCTGCGGGCGATGGAGAGCCCGCCGTCGCCGATGGCGAGCCTGCCGCCGGCGCCGTTGTCGCGGATGTTCCACCAGGCGGTGGCGCTGACGGTGGCGGTGCCGCCGTCGATGAGCGCGGAGTCGCCGGCGGTGATTTTGCCCACGCTGGAGCCGGTGCCGCCGGCGAGGAGGAGCGCGCCGCCGAGGACGTTGGTGACGCCGGTGTGGGTGTTGGCGGCGGTGAGTTTCAGGGTGCCGGAATTCGCGGCGGTGAGGGTGAGCGATTTGCCGTCCCAGCCGGAAGTGAAGGAGCCGAGGCCGCTTTGGTCGGCGAGCGCCACGTCCAGGTCAAACACGCCGCCGGGGGCGACGGTGAAGTTGCCGTGCGCCATCCCGGTGCCGCCAAACCAGACGAGTTGCGAGCCGAGCACGTAGTCGTTGCCGAGCTTGAACGCGCCGGAGAAGAAGTAGTCCGCCGCGCTCGCGGCGCCGACGCCGGTCTTGGTCGCGAAGTCGCCCGTGATGCCGTTGGTGGTGTGAATAAGCACCTGGCCGACGGAGAGCTGGCTGGCCTTGGCGACGCCGGTGGCGGGGGTGTAGTTGGAAACGGTGAGCGCGCCGCCGAGCGTAGCGCTTTGCGCGGTGATGAACGCGCCGCGCGCGCCGCCGGCCAGGTCGAGGCCGAGCACGCCGCCCGCGCCCTGCGCATACCCGCCGCCGACCGCGGCGCTGCCGCTGCCCGCGATGGCCAGCGTGCCGGAGGTGTTGCCCAGCGAGGCCGGGCTCCAGAGCCCGCCGCCGTTGATGGTGGCGAGGCCGCCGGCGATGACGCCGGTGCCGCCGGTGGCGAGGGTGCCGCCGGAGAGCGTCAGCGCGCCCGCGCCGTTGATGGTGAAATTGTTTCTGGCGTCCCACAGGCCGCCGGTGATGACGGCGGCGCCGGACGAGCCGGTGATGTCGCTGACAATGCTGTCCCCGCGCACGAGCACGGTGCCGCTGGCAAGTGTCACCACGCCCGCGCCGGCCACGCCGGCGACGAGGTTTTTGTTGATGCTCCACAGGCCGCCGTTGACGGTGGCCGCGCCCGCGCCGGAGGATTCCTGGCCGAGCATGGCGCCGCCGGACGCGGCCACGGTGCCGCCGTTGATCGCCAGCGTGCCCGCGCCGAATATGCCGATGGCAAGCTGGCTGCTCGCGTCGCCGCCGCCCGTCAGGTTCCAGTGCCCGGAGCCGCCCACGGTGACGATGCCGCCCCGGATGTCGCCGCCGTTGCCGCCGGTGCGGCCGGTGATGGCGAGGGTGCCGCCGTAGACCTCGGTCAAGCCGCCGTAGTTGTTGCTGCCGCTGAGGACGAGCTCGCCCTCGCCCGCCTTGATGAGCCGCTGGCCGTTCCAGGCCTTGGCGCTGTTGGCCGCGACGCCGGCCAAGGAAACATCCACGTCGAAGGAGTCGCCGGCCCCGACGGTGAACAGGCCGTTGGCGCCGGTGCCGCCGGCATACCAGTTCAATTGCGTGCCGAGCACGTAGTTGGTGCCGCTCACAAACGCGCCGGCGAGGAGGTAATCGGGCAGGCTGGCGGCGGCGCCGATGCCGGTCTTGACGCTGAAGTCGCCGCTGATGCCGCCGGAGGTGCGGACCAGGATGGCGTCGATGCCGAGATCCGACGCCCTGACAGAGGCGCCGCCGGAGGGATTGTAGCCGGAGACGGCGAGCGTGCCGGAGAGGGTGGCGCTTTGCGCGGTGATGAAGGCGTCCTGCGCGTTGCGCCCGATGAGGCTGAGCGCGAGGTTGCCGCCGGCTCCCTGCGCATACATGCCGCCGGTCGAGACGCCGCCGCCCGCGATGGAGAGCGCGCCGTCGGAGCCGACCGTGAGGCCGCCGGTGTGCTGCAACAAACCGCCCGCGCTCACGGAGACGCTGCCGCCGGCGCTGATGGCGCCCGTGGCGGCGGTGACGGTGCCGCCGGTGATCCCGAGCGAGCCCGCGCTGCCGACGGTGAGAGCGCCTGTGTTCTGCCACAGGCCGCCGCCGCTCACGCCGACGACGCCGGAGGCCGCGGCGGCACCGCCGATGGCGCCCGAGGCGGAGGTGACGGTGCCGCCGCTGACGAGGAGCTGGCCGTCGCCGGAGTTGCCCACGGTGAGGGCGCCGCTGTTTTTCCACAAACCGCCCGCGCTGACGGCGACCCGCCCGGTGGAGCCGATGGCGGCGGCGGCGTTGGCGAGGATGCCGTTGAGGGCCAGCGTGCCGCCGGTGATCGTGGCGTTGCCGCCGAGGCTGCTGCTGTTCCAGAGAGTGAGGAGGCCGCCGCCGGTCTTGGCGAGGCCCACGCCCGCGCCGCCCGCGATGGAGTCGGCCTGGCCGGCGAGGGACGAGGCGTCGCCGATGGCGGCGACCGCGCCGGCGGCGATGTCGAAGCGGGCCGTGCCGCCGCCGGCGTAGAGGAAGCCGCCGCCGGCGTTGCCCGAGCCGGCCTTGTTGCCGGTGGCGACGAGCGAGCCGCTGTCGAGCACGAGCGCGAAGCCGCCGGTGGTGTAAATCGCGCCGCCGCGCGCGGCGGCGGTGTTGCTGGTGAAGAGGGAGGCGCCGCCCGCGAGGATGGCGCTGCCGAGCGTGAAGTCGCCGTTGGCGTAGATGGCGCCGCCGTCGCCGCCGGCGGCGTTGTTGTTAAACAGGATGTCGGCGTAGCTGGAGCGCAGGTTCACGCGGGCGCCCGCGCCGAGGTAAACCGCGCCGCCGTGCCCCGACGCGCCGGTGGTGCGGTTGCCGGCGAGCCTGATGTTGCCCGCGAGGTCGAGCGTGGAGTTTGCGCCGCCGTAGATCGCGCCGCCGGAGCCGGCGGCGTAGGCCGGCGTGGTGATGATGAGCTGCGAGCCGGCGGACTCGATGGTGCCCGCCGCGCCGTCGGTGATGGTGGTGCGCAGCGGGAGCGTCGCGTTGTTTATGACGAGCAGGCGGGCCGTGCCGGAGGCGGGGCCGTCGAAGCGGACGCCGGCGGCGGTGTTGGTGCCCAGCCCGGCAAAGGGATTGGCGCCGGGGACGCTGGCGAGAAACGTGCCTTCGCGGATGATGGTGCCGCCGGTGTGGCCGCTGGCCAGGTTGGAGACATAGGTGCCCAGGCCGCGTTTCACAAGCTGGCCCCCGCCCGTGAACGTGGAGGCGACCCAGAGCGAGCCGGTGGAGATCGCGCCCATCGTGCCGAGCCGCTCGCCCTGCTTCGAGGCCTCGACGAAAAACACGCCGCCGCCCGACGGCGTGGTGATGCTGGTGAGGTTGCCGGCGGCGTCCGTCACCCGGAGGGTGCCGGAGCCGCCGAGCGCGCCGTTGGCGCCGAGCACGAAGTTTCCGGTCTGCATGATGAACAGCCCGGCGTTGGCCCAGGCCGCGCCGCCCGCGCCCGTCGAGACATTTACCCGCGCGGCCTTGAGGATGGAGCCGCCTTCCCCGGCGAGGGTGCCCGAGTTGGCGGTGATGGTGCCCGAGCCGGCCACGCCGTAGCCGGCCCCGTTGATCAGTTGGAACAGGCCCCCCTGCACATTGGTGAACGCGCGGAGGTCGTTGGCGCCGTTGGAAAACACCACCGAGCCGGCGCCGGTCTTGTTGACGGTGGCGGCGGAGGAGGCCCCGGTGGTGATGGGGTCGTTAAACTCGATTTTGCCGGTGCCGGTGGCGTTGAGATTGAGCGTGGCGTTGCCGGAGATGTAGACGGCGCTGGGGCTGCCGCTGCCGGCGACGGGCTTGATGCCCGTGCCCGAGCCGGTGTAGGAGGCCCCCTTGCGGTTGCCTTGGAAAAGGATGTTGCCGGCGTCGGAGGCGTTGAAGGTGATGTTGCCGCTGTCGAAATACAGGGCGCCGCCCTCGTTCTTGGCGTAATTGTTGGTGAACTCCGAGCCCGGCGCGAAGCTGATGCTGGAATTGGGGATGCTGAAATAAAGCGCCCCGCCGGAGGCCTCCCCGTTTGCGGAGTAAACAAAATTATCCCTGAACAACACGGCGTTGTTAAACTGGTAGGAATATCTGGCATTGGTCTCGTTACTCATCCCGCTCAGCGCGCCGCCGTAGGCGCGGGCGCGGTTGCCCGACCCCGCCGTGGTGATGACATGGTTGCCGATGAACGAGGTGACGCCGTCGAAGCGCACCACCTCGTTGCCATTGATGAAACCGATGTTGATGGCGCCGCCGCGCGAATACTGGTCCTGGGCGTTGCCCGTGTTATAAATAAAGTTGTTCTGGAACAGGGTGGAGCCGGAGAAACGCAGCGTGCCGCTGTAGCCCCAGACGTCGATCGCCCCGCCGAAATTGTTGGCCCAGTTGCCCTCGAACACCGCGTCGGCATTAAACGCGACCAGGCCGTCGGAGCTGACGGACATCGCGCCGCCGTAATTTTGCGTGCTGTTGTTGAGGAATTTTACCGTGCCGGGGCCGTTGAAGGTGAGAGAGCCGGCACTGTTGCCGCGGTGATCGAAAATTCCCACCGCGGAGGCGTCGCCGGTGGCGATACTGTCCCGGATCACCAGCCCGCCGGCGCCGACGTTCACGGTTGCGCGCCCGTCCCACACATCCAGCACCGAGCCGGAGGCTTCGCCGTTGGCCGCCCTGAAATTCTGGAAGGTCACGCCGTCAAAGTTCAGGGTCTTGGTGCCATTATTGTTGTATAAACGAAACAAGCCATAGTCGCCGCGATAGGTGCCCCACGTGTTGTTAACGATGGCGTTGCTCAGGCTGAAGGTGAAGTTGTTGTCGGTGGCATTAATATAGGCGTAATTATTGACCGTGATCGTGCGGCCATTGCCGTAGATGGTGATGACGCGGTTGTTGTTGGGGCCGTAAGCCGAATCCCAGTAAACGTTGCCGGTGAGGTTGATGTTGCCGGAGTCGTTGCCGCCAAACAGGGCGTCAAGATCGCCCGAGCCGATGTCCCGGGCCGGCGCCCCCAAAGGCCAGGCGAAGGCCGCCAGCAACAAAAACGCCGCAAGGCTATTTGAGTATTTCAAGTGCTCCCTAAAGAAATTTAGGTGTTTAGCTGTTTTTTGATTTCGTTTCGTAGTCATTTTAAAATTTGTATATTATTTGTAAAGGTAGCCGTATTATACAGGGATTTGCTTTTCGGAACAATAAGTGGAAATACCTAACGCACATTGTCCATGGCAAGAAAATATGCCGTGGTATTAAATTTTAACTCCCTATCATAGAACCGCCCACAGGCCAACCAGCGCACGGCGGAAACCGGCGTGCCAGCTTGCTCCAAACTCTCGAAGTTTTTGAAAAAACGCGATGAACGGCTTCCCGGCTGCAACCCCATCCGCAAACTCGCAGCCAGCGGCACTGCCAGCACACTCTGGCTCACCGTCGCCCTCACCATCACCATCACCGGCACCGGTGGAGGCGGAACTGGTGGCGGCGGAAACGATGGTGGTGGTGGCGTGCCGACGCTCCCCGCGCTGATCCTCCTCGCCTGGCCATTCGATAAGGGTCGGCCATTCGTCGAGCCGTTGTTGAAGGGCTGCGCATGACCGGCACACGCTACCAGCCCGCTTGCCACGACATCGCGCAAGGCTTGCTCGGCTGGATACTGGCCAGCGGGGACGCGGCGGCGCGCGACGAGGGGAAATAGCCGGGTCCCCCGCGCATTCCTCCCTGCCTCCGCATCCGCGCCGTATGCGCCGGACGCCCCGGTCCCGATGTGTCTCCGCCGCCGCGGCCGGGCGGCTAGAGTTTCGCCGTGTCGATTTTTTTGAGAAACTGTTTGAGTATCTTGCCGGACTTGAACTTGACCGCGGCGCGCGCGGGGATGACAACGTCCACGCCGGGTTCTCTCGGGTTGCGGCCGACACGGGCTCTGCGTTTTGGCACTTCCAGGACGCCGAAATTGCGAAGCTCGGCATTACGGCCCTCCGCGAGAGCCCTCATGATGATGTCGAGCGTCATCTGAACGGTCGTGACGACCTCTTTCTGCGGAATCTCCGTCTTCTCGTAGATTTCCAGAACGATTTCTCGTTTGGTCAGGTTTGGGGGCAGAATCCGCGGCCCCTCGTTATTTTTTATATTTCTGTATCTGAAAACATTTTAATAAATTTTCGACTCCAAAGGTGATTCACGCCGGCCGATCCCGCCAACCAATCGAGGCCGCCAAACGCCTGCGCCCTTGGCAATGCCGCGCGGGGCAAAGAGCCGCACCCGAAAATCCTGCCCTTATTTTTGATTGTGCATCATGACACGGTGCCGGGGTGCGTCTGCATGGAGCATGCAGCATGTTTGCAAAAAACTTTGACGCGGAATGCAGAGACGATTTAGTTACATAAAATTATACTAAATTCCCTTTACATTGACACAGAGAGATGGGAAAAAGGAATATATGAAAGCTTATGGGATAGACCTGCGGGAACGGATAGTGGGATTTGTAAGGAGGAGGCAAGGCCGAGGCGGCTGCGCTTTTCAAGGTGGGTCGCAAGACGGTTTACCGCTACCTTGAGGCGGAAGAAAGGGCGCATTGGAGGCGAAAAAAGCTGGGGACTTGGCGCAAACTCGACCCGCAAAAGCTCGCCGATTACGGGCGGGAATGCGGACGCAACGCTCGCTGAAATCAGTTCCGCACTCAAGGTGGGGCGTCACGCCATCTGGAAGCGGCTGCGCCAACTGGGCATCACATTAAAAAAGCCATCGAGTATCGGGAACGCGACGAGGCGCAACGGAGGCCTTCGGCAAGGAACTCGAAAAGTTAGACGCAACAAAAGTGCCACCGAGTGGATTGAGCACGGTTTGTATCGCGAACAGGCTGCGCGGGCAAAAGATCCCCGCCCAAGTGAGCGGAAAGTTACGCAAACGCACCAATGTAATCGGAACCTGTCAGTCAGGGAAACTGGTGGCCTCGATGGTGTTTGAAGGAGCCTGCAACGCGGCAGTGGTGGAGGCGTATTTTGAGAAAGTGCTGCTGCCGGTGTTGCCCGAAGGGAGCGTGGTGGTGCTCGACAACGCGCGATTCCACCACGGCTCCGCTGCGGCGGAACTGTCCGCCGCGAAGGGGATAAGACTCAAATACCTCCCACCCTATTCGCCCGACCTTAATCCGATCGAACACTTCTGGGCTAAATTCAAAAGGCTTCTGCGTCCGCTGCTTCCCTCTTCCAACAATCCCTTCCAAACCATCATCAATTTGTGTCAATGTTGTTAGAAAAGGCTATATTTGAATTGGGACAACCTTGATGACCGGAGACTCCTGCTCTCAGGACCGGCGGCGATCGCCGGCACATTGCGGCTCGATCAACTCCAGAAAAAGATTTCCGTCGCCACGCTTGACGAACTCCATAAATACCCGAAATGGAAATCGCTCTTAAAGGGTTTCTTCGACACGCATGGGAAAAAGGTGCGGCTGATCGTTACCGGCAGTTCAAGGCTTGATGTCTTTCGGCGCGGGGGCGACAGTTTGATGGGCCGATATTTGCTGTATCGCATGCACCCATGGACGGTGGCCGAGTGCTTGTATACCGATCTCCCCCTTGACCCGATCCGCCAGCCACAGGAAATCTCCGGGGAAGACTGGGATGCGCTTTGGGTGCATGGCGGGTTTCCCGAGCCATTCATCAAACGCGACCCTCGTTTCACCAGGCGCTGGGCCGCGCTGCGCCATGAGCAACTTTCGCGTGAAGATCTGCGTGAGGTAACCCAAGTGCAGGATCTTGGCACAATCGAATTATTGATGCGGCTGTTGGGGGGACGCTCGGGGCAACAACTTGTTTATGCAAACCTCGCCCATGAAACCGGCGTCTCTCTCAACACCATCAAACGCTGGATCGACTTGCTGGGACGGTTGCATTATGGTTTTCTTATTCGCCCTTGGTTCAAAAATGTGACCTAGTCCCTGCGCAAGGAACCCAAATGGTTTTTGCGCGACTGGTCCCGGTTGGATGACGAGGAGGCTCGCGCCGAAACATTTGCCGCATGCCATTTACTAAAGGCGGTTGAGGGCTGGACGGACATGGGGCTCGGCGAATTCGAACTGCGTTACCTGCGGGACAAATTAAAACGCAAAGTCGATTTTCTCGTCGTGCGCGATCGCAAACCTTGGATTCTCATCGAGATCAAGAAAGCGGAAACATCACTTTCACCGGCGCTGGCCCATTTCCAAAATGAAACCGGCGCCGCGCATGCCTTCCAAGCCGTCCTGGACATGCCCTTCGTGAAGGCTGATTGCTTCAAGACCGACACGCCAACCGTGGTTCCAGCCAAAACATTATTCAGCCAATTGCTGTGAATGAAGAAATCCGGCCGCGAAGGAAAACCTATTTCCCCAACCCGGGGAATTTCCGCCCGACGAATTATGAGCCGCTGGCGGACGCGGCATTCGCGGCCGCCAATTTTGCGCCGCCGGGAATGCCCGGGGGAACACCCGCGCCGGCGAAAGGCGCCGCGCCCGGCTTGGGGGCGACGCCTTTTTTCTGCGCCGCTTTCTCATCGCGGATCTTCTGCGCTTGAAGCTCCTCCAGATCACGCATGGCGGTGAACGCATCCGGAAACGAGGCGCGCATCAAGGCGCCATGCAAATCCGCCAAGGCGATGCCCAATTGCATGTCCGGCACATTGACAAACCGGGAGCCCACCTCGGGAACCACCGCGACATACTTTGCCAAAAAACCCCGGAATGACTGAAGCAATTCCCGGTGAAAATTCAAAAAGCCATCATTCCCGGCGATCGCCTCCGGTTTTATCGGCGCCGTCTCCGCTCCGGGCATAAGCGCGTCCAGAATCGTGGCAATCTTCAACCGCCCCTTCTTTAAATACGACACCGCCTCCATGCCCTTCAAATCCAAGGTCCGGCCTCCGTCGGATGCCGCGCCGGATTCCGGCATCTTGATATCCGGCAACTCATAGCCAAGGCCCGCCGGGCGGCAATTCGCACTCGCCACCAGCCAGCCCAGGGAAGACACCAGCGCGTTCCCGTGCAAGATATTCATGAACCAGGACACCGGGCCCGATTTCAACGCGGCCTCCAGCTCGACAAACGCGGCCTCCCGCGCTCGCCACCATTTTAATAAACGCAACGGGGATTCATAAGACACCGGATACCGGCCCGACTCGCCCAAATCCAAAATATCTGAAACCGCATAATCCCCCATCAGCGTCTCGGCTGCCAGCACCGTGCCATACCGGACCGCCACGCACGCCCACAGCGCCAGGATGGAACCCGCGTCCCTGACATCCCCTTGCAACGCATAACACTCGACCGGCACCAGCCGGGTATGCCCGCCCGCCGCCGCTCCCAGCGGGGTATAATAACCGCCGGGCAAATATGAAACATACTCCAAGCGTAAACTCATGTGACAACCTCTCCCTTTTCCAAAAAGTCCCGCCCCTCCCGAGCCTCCCGCCCCTGCGACGCCTTGTCCCTGCAATCAGGCATACCGCCGTTCATGCCCCACCCTCCCCTTCCGGAGAATCATCCGGGCTACCGGTCGGCTTTTCCTCCGCAGCCGCGGACACCGAAGCCGTCTGCACCGGTTCCGCACCGCCGGACACGCGGGCGGAATCCAGTGCTTTTTTAATCAAAGCCCCACCCCGCGCAAAATCCCCCGCAAACAAATGCCCCACGCCTTTCGAGCCCGCCGAAACAATCGCCGCGGCTCCCTCCATGGCGGACGCGGAGGATGCCTGGCCGGAAACCCGCGCCTCCGCATCCGATACAAATTCATCGTCAAACGAATCATCAGTCCCGGCCTCCAGACGGGAATCATCCCAAGAATCCAATATTTCATCCCCCTCATAATCCGCATCAAGATCCACCGCATCCTCCTCCGTCGGGCGCACATTTTTGGGAAATTCAAAATCCTCGAAGCCCGAATGCAAATCCGTGCCATCCTCCGATAACGCCAAACCGCCATGTGGAACCCGATACAATAAGGCAGGCTTTCCCGAAAGCCCGCGCCTCACCTCATTCGCATACTCGAACAGGGAAGAATCGACCAGGGGATCATCCAAATCCGGGGCCCCCGGAGGCGCGGTTTCCTGCAACACCACCCCGTCAATCAAATTGGTCAGCGGCAGCATGCCTGCAAACATCGAACAGGCCCGGGACGAAGTGACAATAAGCTGATCCACCTTGTATTTGCACGCTTGGGCGAACATCCGGTCCCGATACAGCTCCAGCGCCTTTTTCTGCTCCGGCGATGCCGTCTTCATCTCCTCCTTCGCCTTCTCCACCTCCTGATTGTAGCGCGCAAACAACTCGCTGGAGGATTCCTCCCTCGAACGATATTCCACCGGACAGGCCCGCTCGATCAAATCATGCTCCGCCACCGCGCGCGCCTCCGCATACTCCAGCATCTTCCGCTCCCGCAGCACCGCGGCATGCGCCTGCAAACCCAGCATCGAGGTCATCACCTGCCGCTGCGCGTTGCGATCCCTCAGCAGCATCGTGTACGCATGGGACAGCTCCGCCATGTAATTACGCGGCGCATAACAATGCGCCAGCCGGGTGAAAAACATTTTCGAGGCACCCTTGGTGACACTATTGTAGTGATAAACGAACGCCTCCGAATACCACGGCCCGTCCTTCGACTTTTCCAGGTCCATGGTCAGCAGGTTCGCGAAGCGATCCTTGCGGAAACTATCCTGCAATTTTTTCTCCACCGCGACGGAATTGCCCGCGGGATCGCCCCGGACGGGCAATATATTGTCGCCCCGGTCCACCGTCTCGCGCAGCTCCTCCTCCAAAAACTTTCCGCCCAAATACTCGCCCAGCTCCCCCGTCTTCGAGTCGGGACTGTTTAAAAAAACCTTAGTGCAGAGATTATGGATCAAGGTATGGGTCTGGCTTTCCGGCCCGCCCACGGCGTTATACAAGGAAGACACATGCTGAGTCGCCATGATCGCGCACACCTTGCACGAGCGCGACACCCCGAAAAATTCCTCGTCGCCCCCCTGCCCCGTCGTCACCATTTCCTGGTATTCGTCGTTGACATATAAAATCGTCCGATCCCTGCCCTCCTTGTCCAGCCCATACAAGGCCATCGTCCCGCCATTGCGGCGGCGCGCCCACGCCTGGAAATCCAGTTTCAAGCAGGCGGCCAGCAGCCGGTTGGTGCTCTTGGGCAGCGAACCGCCCCGAAACAGCACCACCTTGCCCTCCGTGACGCTCTGCCTGAAGGAAAAATTCGTGTCCCGGCAAAACACCTTCTGCAACGTGGCCGAAGCCACGATGGGGCCCAGCATCTCCGAAATCGTCGTCTTTAGAATCGACTTCGTATTGTCCGAAAGTTTCACCCATTCCGTGCGCAATTTTGTAACCGAATCCAGATAACCGTAATATTCCTCCTCCGATAACCTGTAACGATCCCGGGCCAGACGCTCCGTCGCCTCCCGGATCAGTGCCTCCATCATGTCGTCGTCCCGCGCGTAACGCCCCACGTCCGCCAGGGAAATCGACCCCGTCTCGCGCAAAACCTGCAATGTCCTCAACACCGCCGCAATCACCGACTTGGAGGTGTTGTCCCAATACGGGTCCTTCGAACCGCCCCCCTTGTTCGCGGAAATCAACCGCATGATGGTCACCAATTTTTCCGCGCCTTCATCGGCAAACCGCATCCGGTCCGCCCCGTCCAGGGGATTGTACCGGATCAAATCAATATCCGGGTCAATAATGACCAGATCCGTCAGGGGCCGGCCCGTCAGCCGGAAACAATATATGACAAAATCTATAAAATCCCCCTTCACGTCCAGAATCAATCCACCGAACCGGGCGGTCACTGCAAACGGATCCGGATTATTCAATTTTCTAAAAAATTGCAGTAACATCGGATTGACGAAACTGGCGGTCTTGCCGGAGCCGATGCCCCCGAAACTGATAAAATTAACATGCGTGTCTTTGAGGGACAAAAGCAAATGCCCGATCGAAAACACCGGCGCGGCCGAAAACGCGGGGATGGGATCATAATATTCGCGCAGACACTCCCGGAAAGCCATTCCCTGCTGCTGCCGCAAACCACCCAGTAAAAAACTCCAGCCCGCCACAAAACACAACGGCGGGACCGCCCAGCGCACAATGCCGAGAACCCGGCGCAAAACCCCGGGCATCACCAGGCTGGAATCCAGCGCGAACCACGTCACCGCAAAATAAACCAGGGGCGCAAAAAAAAGGCACAAAAAACCGAGGCCCAGGTTGAACTTGGAATAAACCAGCCGGCTGCGGGAAGTGGCAAAAGACGCCGTCAGGATATCCGCGATCCGCGCGGCCGCCCCCAGGCAAAACTTGAACGCCGGGCCGAACACCGGATGCAGGCCCCATTGCTTCATCCGGGAATCCAGTTCCTCCGTGCCCTCGTAAAACAAAGGCACGACCGGCGGCGACTCCACGGTAACCCCGGGCAGCGAGGCGGCCACGCCGCCGGATGCGGACACCTCCGCCTGCAACAACGCCTCCGCGCGCTCATACTCCCTGAGCATGCCCGGCGTCACCGCGCCCTCCAGCACCCCCGCCTCCCCGTCCGGGCGCTCCACGACCAGGGAGACAAACATGTCGTCCTCCCCGTCCTCCATGCCCCCGCCGGAAACCGGCGCAACCATGACTGCGCCACCCGTCATGTGCGCGCCTCCCCGTCCGCCCCGAAAGACAAGCCGCCAGCCACCTCGCCGGCAACCAGGCCCGTTACCGGGCCGGTGCATACCACCACGCAGGACGGCATGAGATGCCCGGCGCGCGGCGCGCCCTTTGTCGTTGGCTGGGTCATGGGTTCGCTATGGCTGTTTTTGGGATTTTACGAAAAAGGAGCCGAATGGAAGCCGGCGCACCCAGTCGCCCACGCGCCGCCCGCGGCATCGCATGCCAACCGCGCCCAGGTCGGCGATCTTTCACAAGCTGTTGACGTCGAATCACGAGCTTTTTATCTTTGCCCTTGCCAACCGCGCCGCCGGGGGGTTTTCTGCGCGTGGCTTGCGCATCTGGAGCACGGGTCGTTGAAACCACCACACAAACTTACAACCACTTGGAAATGAGCTTGACCGGCAAGATTTTCGCTGAGGGAGACGTTAGCTCCCACGCTCCCACGCTCCCACGCTCCCACGCTCCCACGCTCCCACGCTCCCACGCTCCCACGCTCCCACGCTCCCACGCTCCCACGCTCCCACGCTAGGGGCATTCTCCACCCCAAAAACGCCATTTCCGGGGCTTATTGTGCCCGGATGAAACGGAGCAGGCCGAAAAAAGTGGAAGCGGCAGCCTGCCGTTTGGCCACCGCCGCCGAATCGCGCCACCGAAGCCTGATACCCAAGCCGACAACGCTCCACGCCGTCCAAGCGGCTGGGAAGCCACTTCCACTTTCACGGGCGAGCCACCCGTCCCCGCCCCGCCGCCGCCCCCCTGCCTGAACACCGCCCCCGCTTTTTCTCCGCCCGTCTATGAAAACACATACAACACCCGCCAAACCCATCGCGTTCGCGTTCCTCGCGGCGCTGCTCCTGCCCGTCGCGGCCCCGGCTCCCGCCGCCGCCCAAACCACCGGCCCCGCGCTCATCGTCTCCGCCACCGCGGGCCTGTCGCTCGGCGCGGCGGCGGGCACGGCGAACTTCGGCATAAGAAACGGCGGCTCCGGCGAGCTGCCGTGGTCGGCGGCGGTCACCGGTTCCGGCAGCGAGTGGCTGATTTTCACCGACGCCACCCCCGTCATCCCCGAAGTCGGCGGCGTCGTCTCCGGCACGAATTGGCAAACCATCAGGCTGAGTTACGAGGCAAACCCCGGTGCCGCGCGCACCGCCAGCGTCCAAATCACCGCCGCCGGCGCGACCGGCAGCCCCGCCACCGTAACCGTCACGCAAGCGGCGGCCTCCGCGCCGCCCGTGCTCTCTGTCGTGCTCAACACGCGCCTGCCGGACCACGGCGCCTACACGATCGGTTACGTCGTGGCAAACCTCGGCGGCGGCACGCTGGAGTGGACGGCGGAGCAGTTGTCCGGCGGCTGGTGGGCGCATGACCTCCAGCCTTACACCTCCGGCAGCGCTTCCGGCATAAACTACAACCGCCTTCGCGTGAGCTTCGACGAAAACCCCACCGGCTTGGAGCGCACGGCGCAAATCCGGTTCACCGCCCCCGGCGCCACCGGCAGTCCCGCCATCATGACCATCACCCAGCCGGGAATCCCCGTGTTCTCCGTCACGCCCTATGAGCGCTACACGCCCGGCACCAGCTCCGGCACCGCGACCTTCGCCGTGGCCAACCTCGGCGGCGGCTCGATAGTGTGGTCGGCAACCATCGCCGGCTGCTACGACTACGAGACCGACTCGTGGAGCGACACCTGCCCCTGGGCGCGCATCACCTCCGGCTCGGCCGGTGTCAACAACGGCGCCGTCACCCTCGCCTACGACGCAAACCCGGAGGGCGGCGGAAGGCGCTATACGAGCATCCATATCGCCACCGAGACCAGCTCCTACAATTATGTGCATCTTGAACAGGCGGCCAACCTCAGCGGCGGCTCCGCCGGCCCCGCCGACCCCGTGCCCGACCTCATCCATTTCCCTTCGGGCCTCGTCCGCGCCCCCGACGGTGCGCTCTACGCCGCCAGTGTCGCGGGCAACTCCATCCACAAAATCCTCCCTGGCACCGGCACCGCCGCCGGCACCGCCTACGCGCTCGCGGGCGACTACGGCGCGGCCCCCGGCCATGCCGACACCACCGGCGCCGCCGCGCGCTTCCACCGGCCCTTTGGCGTCGCGCTCGCCGGCGGCGGCCTCATCGTGGCCGACACGGGCAATAACGTCATCCGCCGCGTTGACCTCGCCACGCGCGCGGTCACGACCCTCGCCGGCGCTGTCGGCCAGACTGGCACCGCCAACGGCCCCGGTGCCGCCGCGCGCTTCGAGGACATCGCCTACGTGTCCGCCAACGCCTCCGGCGACACCGTCTATGTGGCCGACAACCATTCCGGGAGTTATGACGACAATTCCGCCTACGGCATCATCCGCAAACTCACGCTCACCGGCACCGGCGCCGCCACCGCCGCCACCGTGAGCACGCTGGCCACGCTGGACGGCGGTGCCGCGTATGACTCCGGCATCTACGGCCTCGCCGTGTCCGCCGGCACCGGCGACATCTACGCGCTCGAATCGCGCTGGGGGGCTCTTGCTGATTACGGCGTGGTGCGCAAAATCACCCCGGCGGGCGTGGTGACGACGCTCAGCGGCATGTTCAACTTTTATCCAGCCGACCTCGCCGTGGACGACGCCGCGCAACTGCTCTACGTTTCCACCGAGGAGCCCACCGCCGCCATCTACGCCCGCAGCCTCACCGGCACCGGCGGCTTCGCCCTTGTCGCCGGCTCGGCGACCGAGCCCGGCTTCGAGGACGGCCCCGCCCTGACCGCGCGTTTCGGCAACGAACTGCCCGGCCCCAACCTCGCGGTGAACGCCGCCACCGGCGACCTGTTCATCGCCGATTTCAACAACAACGCCATCCGCAAGCTCACCGCCAGCGGCACCGTGACGACGCTCTGGCTCACCGCCACGACCGCCCCCGCCACCGACGGGGGCACTGGCGATGGCGGCAACAACCCCGGCAACGGCAACACTGGCGGCGGCGGCGGTGCGATGAGCCTCTGGTTTGTCGCCGCCCTGTTTGTGTTGCCGGCCATCCGGCATCTGCGCAGGCGTTTGCCGTGACGGTCTGGTGCCAAGGCGGCACAGGCATGAATGACCTACGCCGCCCTCATCATACTACAAAACCGGGATTGCAACATCACTGGCGTCTGCGCCGCCACACCGACAAGACGGGCCGTGTTTTCAAGGATAGCGGCCACATCTCCACAGCGGCCCCACACTCCATCCACGCGGTGGAACAAAACCCAAATTAACCGGAAACCAGCAATGGACGGCGACAAATGCGCACTGTCTTCGACCAGTCCTACTCCTGCCAGTTTTCAACCTTTAGTCCGCTCACGCGGCGGAATTCGCTGACGTTGCGGGTAACAACCGTCGCGCCGAGGCGGAGGGCATGAGCTGCGATCAGTGTGTCCATCGGCCCGATGCCCATGCCTCGCGATTCCAGATCGTGACGGATCGCAGCATAGTGGGTGCAGTCGTCACGGGTGAATGGCTCCACCGGCAATGTCTGGGCCAACTCGGCGAGCTTCAGTCGGGCATGCGCGCTGGTTCCCTTCGTCACCCCGAATTCTCGTTCAGAGAGGACGATCACCGAGAGGCACAGTTCTCCGAAATACTCCTGCATCTTCTGCACGAGCTTCGGGTTGTCTCCGCGCATATACGCGGAGACCGCGTTGGTGTCGGGCAAGTAAATCATTCGTCGCGGAAGATGTCGGGAGTTGTGTGCGGCGGCACGTCGGGCAGATCGGGGCATGAACCTGCCAGAGCGAAGAATCTCCGACGCCGTTTTTCAAAATCGGCGTTCAGCGGTTCGAGCAAGACGCCGCCCGTGGGCGTGCGTGAAATCGCTGCTTCCTTGCCGGGCAGCCGGTAATCACGGGGAAGTCTGGCGGCTTGTGAGCCACCGTGGCGGAATAACTTGGCGCGAGTGATTGCAGTTGGCATATCTACAGATAGATACATGGACTGACGAAAGTCAAGCCGGTTTACGGTCACAAGCAGCATTTTTGCGGAGTGGCGCGGGGTTCGCGATCCGTTTCCCCGCGCCACCGCCCTCCTGCCGGGAGGCAAGCTGAACACCGACGCGCCAGTGGTGCCCCTGATAAAGCCCGCTTGTCAGCGTGGTGCCGGAGATAGGTGCGCAAAGTCATTGGTGAGGCCCACCGCGAGGTGGCTATCTCGTTTAGAAGATTACCGCTTCCTTTTCGCATAAATCCGGGCCGTCCCGGCAGGTGGCATTTCTTACTATGTCCCGACGTCCAAAAAAGAAAGCCCAAAGCCAGCCCGTAATCATCCAGCCCGACAGCGCCGGCATCGACATCGGTGCGACCGAGTTGTTCGTCGCCGTGCCGCCCGACCGGGCGGAAGAATCGGTGCGCTGCTTCGGGGCGTTCACCGAAGAGTTGCATGCCTTGGCCGACTGGCTCGCGCAGTGCCGGATCAAGTCGGTGGTCATGGAGTCCACCGGCGTCTATTGGATACCCGTTTTCCAGATCCTGGAGACACGGGGCTTTGAGGTCCGTCTGGTCAACGCCCGCCAGGTGAAGAACGTGCCCGGCCGCAAGAGCGACGTGCTCGACTGCCAGTGGCTGCAATACCTGCACACCGTCGGACTGCTTCGCGGATCGTTCCGGCCGCCAGACCAGGTCTGCGCCTTGCGGGCCTACCTGCGGCACCGGGACATGTTGATCAAGTCGGCCGCCCGGCACGTGCAGCACATGCAAAAGGCGCTCACGCAAATGAACCTGCACCTTCATCACGTGATCAGCGAGCTGACCGGCGTCACCGGCCTGGCGATCCTGGATGCGATTCTCAAAGGCGAACGCGATCCGGGCACGCTGGCCGCCCTGCGCGACCGTCGCATCAAGGTGGGCGAGGTCACGATGATGAAGGCCTTGGTCGGTGACCACCGGCCCGAGCATTTGTTCACGCTGAGGCAGGCCCTCGCGATTTACCGGCATTATCAAACACAGGTGCAGGACTGCGACCGGGAGATAGAGCGGCAGCTGCGCGCCTTTGATGGCAAGACCCGGGAGCCGGCGCCCGCTCCCGTTGGACGCCAGCGCAAGAAGCCCGAACGCAACCAACCGCAGTTCGACCTGCGCACCCACTTGCACCGCATCCTTGGGGTGGACCTGACGGGCCTGAGCACGATCAACGTGCACACGCTCTTCTCCGAGGTCGGCGGAGATCTCTCCAAGTTTCCTTTGTCCAAACATTTTGCCTCGTGGCTGGGTCTGTGTCCCGATCAGCGCATCTGCGGGGGCAAGGTGCTTTCCGCACACACCCGCAGCGTGAAAAGCCGCCCGGCCTAGGCCTTGCGCATGGCCGCCTACAGCGCCGGCAAGAGCAACTCCCACCTCGGCGACTACTTCCGGCGCATGCGGGCTCGACTGGGCGCCCCCAAGGCCATCACCGCCACCGCCCATAAACTCGCCCGCATTATCTACCACCTGCTTAAATCCGGACAACCCTACGACGACTCCTCCTTTGCCCGCAACGAAGCCGCCTACCAAAAACGCCGCGAAGACGGCCTTCGCAAACACGCCCGCGACCTCGGCTTCGCCCTCATTCCTACCGGCTTCGGAAGGAGTTTCTTAGAAGTCGTGATCAGGCACTCAAACCCGGCAGTCTCGGCGGCGTTCAACGAGTCGCCGTTGACCTTGGCACCTCAGCCACGCTCGTGGGCGGTCTCCACGACATGGCCTGACAGATAATCGCGCAACGGCGCAGGCGTTCCCTGATCCAAGAGGATTTCCACGACCACACGCGCAGGCTCCTTGCGGCAAATTCCAGCACGGCATCCACCTGCTGCTTCGTGCCCCCCGGAAACCACTGCAAGAAATCCAAAACCGTGGCGCCATCCTCAAGGTTCTCAAAAAGAGCGGTCACAGGCACGCGGGTTCCCTTGAACACAGGAATCCCGCCCACCACCTCCGGCGAACGACTCACGGCACTGCAACTGTCCCAACCCAGAATCATGCCTGAAGGGCGATTCACCATCGCCATTTCCGCAACCCCAATCCCCGTGTCCCGATTTTTGGAAAATCGCATTCGCAAGCCAGATTGCACGAACGCGCTCCGCAAACTGGCCCCGCATGCAACAGGGACATGTATGGGAAGAAGGATTAGGGATTACCGAGAGGGGCGAGCGCAGGATGGTTTTGACGAATCCATTCGGCGATTTGCGCGACAGTGGTCTGGTGCGGACGCAGCCAGCCGTTATTTTGCCAGGTTTTCAAGCTCATGGTCGTTTCCAATTATCCAGCGTTTGGGTGAGTTAAGGACACTCGTGATGAAAGCATCCTTGGATTTTGCCTTTGCAGTGAATGATTTTGCAGAAATCACATAAGGATTGATTTCACGTCCCAGTGCGTCCGCGACAGGACGCAGGCGCGGCACGAGCCGACGCAGGCCGGTCGAACCGATGGCAAAAAGGTCAACATCGCTTTGCGGCCCGGCGGTGCCGGATGCGAACGAGCCGAAGACAAAGGCTTGTTCAATGCCGGCAAGCCCATCGAGGGCTTGGGTAACCTGCGCAATCAGTCCTGTTGTTTTCAGGGCGATGCCGTGCAGTTCAGGATAAAGCGGATGCTTCGGGTTGGCACTGAAATAGAGGCGGTTGCCATCACGTCGCGCCAGAAGCAAACCCGTGCCGTTGAGTTTGTTCACCTCCCCTTGGAGCGCCCCCGTGGTCAGCTTGCTCAGGCGGGCCAGTTCGCGGAGATGGAGCGACCGGCTCGAATCGGAAAAAAGGAGCCGGATGATTTCGGCCCTTGCCGAAGGGAAAAGTGCGGTGAGGTAATTCATCGTATTAATTTTTAACACAATCGTATTTAAAAAAAATACAATCATAAATCATTCGGCGGACATAAACACCGGCAATGCCAAATCTATTCGGATGCATGGGTGTTTAATTTCTAATAACTATCCAATTTTACAGGGCATAGTCTATAACTTGTAAAATAATTTGACTAACGTCCTCAAAAATCTTCGCTCACGTCCGAATACTCTTCAAATGCAAATTACATTCAGTTTTGCATGCATAAAACCATCATCTTAAACCTCGTATCTTTTATAATTCATTAACGTAGCTTCAACTGCCGCCAAACCGAATCTTTGGAGACTTCGAGACAAACACACGCACTGGAGATGCCCTCAATAGGGGCGCGTCGGAAGCGTTCACTTGCGGATCTTCCAAGGTGTCTCGATTTGGGATGCGATTAGGTGAGCCCCATTTTCTTATTCAAGCCAATGCAACATCTTCCGGAATTGATAAGAGCATGAATCCACAAAAATTAACCAGAAACACCAAAACATCGCCCGCGAGACCTGCGTCCGCTTTCCTGTCCGCCACTCTCATCCTCCTCGCGATGTTGACGGCGATGTCATCCGCCCGCGCCGCCGTCGTCGCCAGGGTCACCGCCGGATACAATCACAGTTTTTATCTGACACCTGACGGCACGCTTTATGGATGGGGCTATAATTCACAACGCCAGCTTGGCGACGGCACCACCACCACCCGTTACTTCCCGGTGTCTGTCGCCACTGGCATCGCCGCTGCCTCCGCTGGCAGCTACTACAGCTTTTACGTGACGACCGGCGGCACGCTTTACGCGGTGGGAAGCAACACCCACGGCCAGCTTGGCACAGGCGACACCACCAACCGCGGCACCCCCGTGCAAGTCGCCACGGGGGTCGCTTTTGCCGCCGCTGGCGATGGTGACCACAGCCTCTACGTGACGGCTGACGGCACGCTCTTCGCGATGGGTGACAACACCCACGGCCAGCTTGGCACAGGCGACACCACCAACCGTCTCACCCCGGTGCAGATCGCCGCCAACGTCGCCACCGCCGCCGTCGGCAGTTGGGACAGCCTTTACGTGACGACTGACGGCACGCTTTACGGAATGGGCCGGAACGAGCAAGGCCAGCTCGGCGACGGCACCTCCGGCCTCCACCGTGCCACCCCGGTGCCGATCGCCGCCAATGTCGCCGCCATCGCCATGAGCAACTACCACAGCCTTTACGTGACGACCAACGGCAAACTTTGGGCGATGGGCGACAACTCCCACGGCCAGCTTGGCACAGGCGACACCACGGACCGCCTCTCGCCGGTGTTGATCGCCGACAACGTCACCGCCATCGCCGCCGGCAACTTCTACAGCCTTTATGTGACGGACGATGGCACACTCCATATGATGGGTGATTTTATCGGCATCGACCCTGTCCTTACCCCGGTGCCAATCGCCACCGGCGCCGCCTCCGCAGCCATCGGCGGCCAACACAGCATCCACGTGACGGCCGACGGCAGGCTTTACGCCGTGGGCGGCAACTCGTTTGGTCAGCTGGGCGACGGCACCACCACCGATCGCTACACCCCGGTTTGCATTGCCGGGCCGCCCATCATCACCACGCCGCCCGCCCCACAAACCAAGATGGCGGGCGGGACGGCTGTTTTCACCATCGACGCCGGCGGCACCCGCCCGTTTTCCTACGAATGGCAAAAAAACGGCGCGCCCCTCGCCAACGGCGGGCATGTCTCCGGCGCCGGCACCGGCACGCTCACCCTCGCCGCCGTCACCGCCGCCGACGCTGGCAGCTACACCGTCACCGTCCGCAGTGCCGATGGCAGCATCACCAGCGCCGTCGCCACGCTTACCGTCAACACCCCGCCTTCCATCACCGCGCAGCCTGTCTCGCAAACCAGGACGGTGGGCGAGGCGGTGATGTTCACCGCCGCCGCCACTGGCGACGCCCCGCTTGCTTACCAGTGGAAAAAAGACGGCGCGCCCCTCGCCGACGGCGGGCGTGTCACCGGCGCAGGCACCGCCGCGCTCACCATCACCGCGCTCACCGCCGCCGATGCCGGCGACTACACGGTGACCGCCACGAACGCCTCCGGCAGCGCCACCAGCGACGCCGCCGTGCTCACCATTGACATCCTGCTATCCATCACCACGCAGCCCGTCCCGCAAGAGTGGACGCCGGGCGGCGCGGCCACCTTCACCGTCGCCGCCACCGGCGGTGTCCCGTTCACCTATCAATGGAAAAAGGGCGGGGCGCCCCTTGCCAATGGCGGGCGCATCACCGGCGCGAACACCGCCACGCTCACCATCACCGGACTCGTCCCCGCCGACCTCGGCCTCTACACGGTCACCCTCGCCAACGCCCACGGCAGCATCACCAGCGCCGCCGCCGCCCTGCTCGCCAGCCTCGCCGACAGCGCCAGAATCACCGGCATTGCCGCCGGCGGCATGCGCAGTGCCGGTGGCCACAGCCTCTTTGTGACGGCGGGCGGCAGGCTCTACGCGATGGGTAGAAACGAGTTCGGCCAGCTCGGCGACAGCTTGACCGCCGACCGCCGCATCCCGGTGCGGATTACCAACGGCTACCGTTATATTGCGGGCAGACCGCTCGAACTCATCCCCCTCGGCAATGTCGCCGCCGTCGCCGCCAGTGCTTACCACAGCCTTTTCCTGGAAACGGACGGCACGCTCTACGCGACGGGCAACAACGGCAGCGGCCAGTTTGGCGACGGCACGAACACCAGCCGCCGCGTCCCGATGCTTGTCGCCACGGACGTCACCGCCATCGCCGCCGGCATCAATCACAGCCTCTATGTGAAAGCGGACGGCAGGCTGTTTGCGATGGGCAACAACGATTCCAGCCAGCTTGGCGACGGCACGAACACCAGCCGCAGCTCCCCGGTGCAAGTCGCCACGGACGTCACCGCTGTCGCCGCCGGCGGTGGACACAGCCTTTTCCTGAAAACAGACGGCACGCTCTACGGGATGGGCAGGAATATTGACGGCGCACTTGGCACGGGCGACACCACCCACCGCGCCACCCCGGTGCAGATCGCCACCGGTGTCGCCGCCATCGCCGCCGGCGACCTTCACAGCCTCTACGTGACGACCGACGGCAGGCTCTTCGCGATGGGTTACAACTACTACGGCCAGCTTGGCGACGGCACCACCGTCAACCGCACCACCCCGGTGCTGATCGCCACCAGCGTTGCCGCTGTCGCCGCCGGCGGTGACCACAGCCTTTTCCTGAAAACGGACGGCACGCTCCACGCGATGGGCAGGAATGACTATGGACAACTTGGCCTCGGCACCGGCACCGGCAGCAAAACCCCGCTGCCAGTCGCCACCGGCGTCGCCGCCATCGCCGCCGGCGGCAACCACGGCCTCTATGTGACAACCGACGGCAAACTCCACGCGATGGGCAGGAATGACTACGGCCAGCTTGGCGACGGCACCGCCACCAACCGCACCGCCCCCGTCCCTGCCGTCACCCCGCCCATCATCACAATCCGGCCCGAGGCGCAATCGAAAGTGGAAGGCGGCTCAGTCACGTTCACCGCCGCCGCCGAGGGCACCACGCCGCTTGCCTACCGCTGGAGGAAGGACGGCGCGTCGCTCTCCAACAACGCGCGCATCTCCGGCGCGACCAGCGCCACGCTCGCCATCTCATCCCTCTTTTTGGGTGACACCGGGCAATACTCCGTCGTTGTCACGAACACGGCGGGCAGTGACACCAGCGCCGCCGCCCTGCTCACTGTCAGTGTCGCGCCGCCTCCCGTCCCGCCGTCCATCACCACTCAGCCTGTCTCGCAAACGAAGACGGCGGGCGACTCAGTCACGTTCACCGTCACTGCCACCGGTGACGCGCCGCTTTCCTACCAGTGGGAAAAAGGTGGTTCGGCTCTCGTTGATGGCGGACGCATCACCGGTGCGACGACTGCCACGCTCACCATCTCCACGCTCATTACCGACGATGCCGGTAGCTATACCGTGACCGTCACCAACAGCACCGACAACATCACGAGTGCTCCTGCCGCGCTCACCGTCAATGTACCGCCGCCCGTCCCGCCATCCATCACCACGCAACCCGCCTCGCAAACGAAGATGGCGGGCGAATCAGTCACATTCACCGTCACTGCCACCGGTGACGCGCCACTTTCCTACCAGTGGAAAAAAGGCAGCGCCAATCTTGCCAACGGCGAACGCATCACCGGCGCGACCAGCGCCATGCTCACTATCAGCGGCCTCACCGCGGCCGACGCCGGCAGCTACACGGTGACCGTCACCAATGCCGTCAACAGTGCCACGAGCAACGCCGCCACGCTCGCCGTCACGCCCAGCCCGTTGACTTTGGCGCAAGAGTTTAAGGCACAAATTGAGGCATCGGGCACGGCGACCATCACCGTGACCGGCACGCTTGATCTCTCGCTGGTCGGCGGCATCACCCTCACCACCGGCAAAACCATCGTCGGCGCGGATGCCGGCGCCACGCTCACCGGCGGTGTCACCGTCCCGGCGGGCGCGAGCGACATCGTCATCCTCGGCGTGAACTTCAGCGGAGGCAGTCTGGGCATCACCGGTGCGGTGGACGTGGAAGTCACGCATTGCACGTTCGCCGATACGCCTGTTTCCATCACTGGCGGCGCGGACAACATCACCTTCTCGTGGAACCGCTTCACCGCCACCCTCTCGCCCGCCGCCGGCAGCGGTGCTGCCATGCGTATCGACAACGCGGGCGCGTCCACCGGCATCGTTCTCCACCATAATCTCTGGGGCACCGGCTTGCGCGCCGACATGCCCGCCGCGACCAACGCACGTGTTTATATGTTCAACAACCACATCACCGCCACCGGCAACACCACCGCGACCATCGCCGGCGCCAGCGCGCAAATCCTCTCCGTGAACAACATCTATCAGGGCGTGAACAACCCGCTCACCAAGCAGTCCGGAGGACTGTTGCGCGCCTCCGGCAATTTCATGATCGAGACCGCCGGCACAACCGCGCCCGGCGAGGACAAGGTGTTTGTCCCCGATTATTCGCACCTGATGCATCCCGCCGGTGTCGGAGCCCCGCTGGACGCCGGCGCCCTTGCAAACCTCATCAGCGGATACGCCGGCAACACCGCCGGCAAAAACTCCGTCACGCCCGCCGCCACCGCCGCCACCGCCCGCATCACCGCCACTGCGACAGGCCCCGGCGCGAGCATGAGCACCACTGGGGCCACCGTGCCCGCCGCTGGCGGCTTCACGCTCACGGCCAGTGCAACCGGCTTCACGCCCACCGCGCGGCAATGGTATCGCGACAACTTCGCCATCACCGGCGCGACCGCCGCCACCCACGCCGTTTCCAACGCCAGCGCTGCCGCGCACGCTGGCGCCTACGCCGTGGCGATGACAACCCCCGCCGGCGAAATCGTGACCACCGGCGCATTTACTGTGACCGTCGGCGACCTCGCCCCGCCCGTCATCACGACGCACCCGGCATCACAGATCGTCACCGCTGGCGGGAGCGCGACGTTTAGCGTCGCCGCCACCGGCGAGAGTCTGGCTTACCAATGGCAAAAAAACGGCACAGACATCACCGGTGCGACCAATGCGAGTTACACCATCACCAACGCCCAGCAGCAAACCCACGCGGGCGCCTATCGCGTCCGCGTGAGCAATGCCGCCGGCTCAGTGCCCAGCAACACCGCCACGCTCACCGTCAACACCGGCACGGGTGGCGGAGACAGCAATAACAACGGTGGGGGCAATTCCGGAGGAGGAGGTGGTGGCGCGATGAGCCTCTGGTTTGTCGCCGCCCTGTTTGTGTTGCCGGCCATCCGGCATCTGCGCAGGCATTTGCCGTGACAGTCTGATCAAGGCGGCACAGGCATGAATGTCCCGCGCCGCCCTTATCATGTTGCAACCAACCTACCTCCCCCGCTTCGGCCAAACTCCTCTAAAGATATGGCGGGAACGTTCCCGTTTCATGCGTGAATTGCCGTATTCCACTACGCCATGTTTGCGATATAGCCTTTTCTAACAACATTGACACAAATTGATGATGGTGAGGAAGGGGTTGTTGGAAGAGGGAAGCTGCGGACGCAGAAGCCTTTTGAATTTAGCCCAGAAGTGTTCGATCGGATTAAGGTCGGGCGAATAGGGTGGGAGGTATTTGAGTCTTATCCCCTTCGCGGCGGACAGTTCCGCCGCAGCGGAGCCGTGGTGGAATCGCGCGTTGTCGAGCACCACCACGCTCCCTTCGGGCAACACCGGCAGCAGCACTTTCTCAAAATACGCCTCCACCACTGCCGCGTTGCAGGCTCCTTCAAACACCATCGAGGCCACCAGTTTCCCTGACTGACAGGTTCCGATTACATTGGTGCGTTTGCGTAACTTTCCGCTCACTTGGGCAGGGATCTTTTGCGCGGCGCACGGGCCTGTTCGCGATACAAACCGTGCTCAATCCCGCACTCGTCCGTAATACACTTTTGTTGCGTCTAACTTTTCGAGTTCCTTGCCGAAGGCCTCCCGTTGCGCCTCGTCGCGTTCCCGATACTCGATGGCTTTTTTTTAATGTGATGCCCAGTTGGCGCAGCCGCTTCCAGATGGCGTGACGCCCCACCTTGAGCGCGGAACTGATTTCAGCGAGCGTTGCGTCCGCATTCCCGCCCACGTAATCGGCGAGCTTTTGCGGGTCGAGTTTGCGCCAAGTCCCCCAGCTTTTTTTCGCCTCCAATGCGCCCTTTTCTTCCGCCTCAAGGTAGCGGTAAACCGTCTTGCGACCCACCTTGAAAAGCGCAGCCGCCTCGGCCTTGCCTCCTCCCCCCCTTACAAATCCCACTATCCGTTCCCGCAGGTCTATCCCATAAGCTTTCATATATTCCTTTTTCCCATCTCTCTGTGTCAATGTAAAGGGAATTTAGTATATTGCGCAGCTTCGCACGCAACAGAGGCAGTCGCTGCTGACTGGCGCGGTCGGAAGGCAAATGCCCCGATAACGCCTCGTTGAAAGACTCTTCGTTCATCAATCCGCGAATCGCACCGACCAAATAGCTGCGTAGCGCGGCGGGCGCACGGTCTATCTCCGTGACAATGTTAGCCCGCCCGTCGATCACCGTGACAAAATCCTCCAAGTCATGGCTCGCGTAATAATCACCGCCACCCCTGTCGAGAAAAGCCACATACTTGGTCGCCAGAAACGTCACCGGCGAAATCAACCGCAACGGCGTGTGCGCCACTTCGCGTATTGCTGCACTTGCCAGCGCCTCTTTAAACCATGCGGTATTGAGGCCGAGATTCGAACCCTCCGTCGGCATTATATCGACTGTAAGCGTGCCAAGTTTCCAACGGCACAACGGCGCGCCCTCGCTCATGTCATGCGCAAAACCCAAGTGTCGCAACCGCTCCTCTACATCCGAGTAGCGTTCGGATGCCAGCACTTCAAGAATCACATCCACATCATCCGTCGGACGCACGTCGGATAGATCGGGATTGTCCAATAGAAACCCCACGATGGAGCCTCCCACAAAAGCATAATCAAGCCCCAGCTTTTCAAGCCGGTCGGCCACTGCGCGCAATGCTCCAAAGCTAGGCGGTGGCATGGGACTTCAAATGGTTCGTGAGTTCCTTTTCTGCAAGCTGGCGTTCGCGGGCGCGCCCGATGCGGATTGCATCAACAAGCGACAGCAATTCGTAAAGCGCTGAATCGCGTTGCGCTGCGCCAGGCACGCTCGGATAGAGGGGTTTTACAGCGACTCCTTGCACAGTGCCATCCGGCGTAGGCCATACCGGCGGCATTTGTCCGGAACTTTGAAATTTTCCCGACAAAGCCGGCGCAGCCCATGCGGTCGGCATTCCGCGAGTGACTTCCTTGGTTCTTGCGGGAAACGCATAAGGAACCCCGTGAACAAGAAACTTTATCAACACCGCCCGTCGTACGATTTTGCTTTCCGGCTCAACCAAACGCGCTTCATCCAAGCGCCGGACTGCCGCATGCACTTCCGATGCACTCATTCCCATTTCCTGCCCTAATTCGGCATAACTAAGCAAATCGCCACCCAAGGAGAGCTTGAGTGCGGCAACGATGTCTTGTGCTTTGAGAAACATGTGAATACGGTATTCGCGAATTGCGAATAGTCAAGTTACGAAATTCTGAAATCGGTAAGCAACCGAACGGCAAGCGCTGTGCCCGCGCGCAATTGTATCACTGCTGCCGCAGGTAAACATAGGCGAGCTTCCTCCGATGGCTCTCCTGGATAATCGCCGTATTCATGCGGCAATCTCCTTCCTTCCACGGCCACTGTGATGCGCGCCGCCTCGATCATCGTGGCAAAGACCCCAGCGACTCGCATGACGTCGATCCATGGGCCTGCCGATTGCATGTCCTTTCAGGGCGGCTCCTGCCGTTGCAACAACTCCTGATTGAGCGCAAAAATCTTCTCCAAGACCTTGCGTACGGAGCGCCCGCTCTCCAGCAAGGCCTCCACGACGGCCTTCTGCGCCTGCGGCACGTATTGCAACTGTGGCCGTTTCTTCGGGTGGCTCACCGAAAGATAGTACTTGGGGCCGTGCCCACGGCCGGTCGCGCAATGACATCCCGGCTTTCCGCAGCGCAGATACCTGCACCGCCCGCATCATGCTGCAACCAACCTACCTCCCCCGCACCACTCGAGTGCCCGGCGGTTCCCGGCCTTTGTTCGCATGGTTTTCCTTCGTCCCGGCGCTGCGGCCCTGTCATATGAGCGCCATTCCACATACAAAAACTGCCCTTCAGTCCGGATAATCACCCGCCAGCGGACGCTGGCGAAAAAAACAACGCCAATTCCCGACCAAAAGGCGACGACACCAGACACGCCTTCATGCGCCGCACCGCCTTGGCGCACGCATACCGTATCGTTTCCTCCGGCAGCCCGAACACCTTGGAAAGCTCCGCATAGGATTTTAGGGAAAAATCATCCGATTCAAAACCAAACCGGTGCGACAATAACGCCCGCTCGGAATCCGGCAGCCGCTCCAGCGCCTGGCGCACCAAATCCCGCAATTCCTCCGCGTCCAAGGTTCGCGACGGCTCCCAAGCCGGCTCCTGGGTTAAAAACTGCCCCAGCGACTCCGAGGAATCCCCGGAATCTCCGTAAACCTCGCGATCCAACGACTCAAACGACATCTCCCGCAACGACAGCACCGAGGAAACCCGCTGCTCCGACCAGTCCATCGCCGCCGCCATCTCCTCCAAATCCGGACGCCGCCCGTGCTTCGCGAAAAATTCGTGCTCCACCCACTCCAGCCGCCGCCGGCCTTTCATCCACGAAACCGGCATCCGCATCGGCAATGTCACTGCGGCGAGATAATCCCGAATCACCCGCTCCACCGCCAGCTCAATGTAAGTATAAAAACCCACGCGCGACGGATCATACTGCGCCAGCGCCTTCTGCAACCCACGGCAGCCCTCTTGAAACAAATCGTCATACGAGGACGCGCGCTCCCCGGAAACACGCCCCGAATACCGCCGCGCGTAATACCCCACGCGCCCAAGACAATGCTCAAACAACAAATCCCCGCAACGCCGCGCGTCCCGAACCACCCGCGACAACCGGGACAACCACAATTTCACATCACCGGGAAACATCCAGAATTCCAAATGCAACACCCCCAGAGACGCCAGCAACACCCGGCGTTGCCGCGAAAAATACGCGTCCGGCGCCGCCGGGCATGCCTCCAGCCGGATTATATAATCCTCCAAGCCAATATAATCCTCCAACCGACCCGCAACCCGGTCCGCCAAATAATCCAGATGCGCAAAATGCAAAGGAAACATCCCCCCGAAATCCCCCAGTAACCGGCTCATCCGCTCCACTCCAGCGCAATACTCCCGCAAAAGCCCCGCCGCCTCCCCCGGCAAATCCAGCCCGGCCCGCACCGTCGGAATCCCCTCCCTCCATTCCAAGGGCGTTCCCCCCGGTTTGAAAAATCGAAACATCCAGGGATCACGATAAATCCGGTCCCACGAATCCCTCAACCGCTCCGCCGCCTCCCTGAAATCCTTCCGCATCATCATCCAGTCCAGGGACGCCCCGTCCTTCGGGACACAGGAGGCCAGGGGAAAATCCGGCGGCAAAGCCGCCCCCGTCTCCTCCGCGCATCGCAACGCCTCCAGCAAGTCCGAATAATACAACACCACAAAGCCCAGCGGCGGCAGCCCGGACATCCGGCGCCGCAATCCACCCCACCGCCGGTACATGTCCGCCACCCAGGGGAGATCGCACGCCTGCCGCCACCGGGGCGGTTCCCCGCCAAAGTTCAAATCTTCCCGCATCATTTCCATAATCGAACAAATCACCCTCTATGATGTAGAAACCGCCCGGGCATCGCCCGTCTTCACCCGCACCCCTGACAACACGCACCGGAACAAACCGTCCGGCACCATATACACCAGCCGGGAATCCACCACCCGGCGCGCCAAAGCCACCTTGCCCGTCCGCACCCACTCGTCCACTTGGGTCTCGTTGGTCGTCCATACCGGAACAAACTCCACCAGCTTCGCAGACACCCCGCCCGCCGACGGCGCCAAGGACGAAACCCGCTCCAAAAAAGCCAGCATCCGATCGGCCAGCGCCAGCTTCCACTCGGAATCATCCGGGGAAACCGTCACCGGCAAAGCCAGGTCCAATAACAAATCCCCATCCGCAACGGGTGCCGCGGGCGTGGGCGCCACTGCGGACGCGGGGGCAGGCGCGACCTCCGCCTTCGACGGCTCCATCTTCACGGGCTTCGCCTTCACCGGCGCCTCCGCATCCTTCCGCAACCGGGCCAAACGCTCCCGCTCCATCTCCAGCACCCGGTCCAAACTTTCCGCCGCATCCCCGGAACTGCCTTCGCGTAATTCCTCATACTTGCGCAAACGCCGCGACACCGCCGCATGCTCCACCGCCGGCGGCAAATCTTTTATATATACCACTCCCCTGCCCTCCCCCGGTAATTCCGGAGCCTCACCGGTCTCCGTCACCAGAGGCCACAGCGGCAATCCGGCCTGTCGCACCCATTTTATCAAATTGGACTCCATCCGCGACAAACACCCCTTCAAGGTCCTCTGGCGCGGCCACAGGGCGCACTCGACATGCAGGGCGGAAAACCGCCGCAAACCCGCCTCCGGCACAAAACGCAAATTATCCGCCTGATAAAAACCAAGGTCCTGCGCCACCACGCACTCGTCGCCCCCCACCAACCGCACCCGCGCGCCAGGCGTGATCAACTGGGTCGAGCACAATAATAAAAAACCTTTCCGATCATAATAACGCCAGGGCGAAACCCCGGCGGCGTCCCGGGCCTTCGCCCAGTCCTCAGATGCAAACGCCGGAATATCCAGCCCATTGCCAGTCGTGTCGGCAGATTTTGAGACCATGAAGTCCTCATATGAAACAAATGCGAAAAAACCGAAATCTCGCGTACCGGCACAAACAGTCCGGACAAAAAATCCATAATACTTCCCATCCTTCCGCACCTCCCGCCTCCTTCCCGCCATGAATCCCTCCACCGCCAGCGCCATATCAGGGTCACTCAGGCAAGTCCTCGCAACCACGGGTGCCTCCGGCATCAACCTAAAATCCCTCGCGGGCTCCGCCCCGCCCGCCCAGGTGGAATTTGCCAGCCTCGCCCTCTGGCTCAACCTGTGCGGGTTGAAGGCCCTCGCCACCCCGGCACAAACCTACAGGGCTCCGCCCGCCGGGCTCGTCCCGCTGCTCCGGTCCGACGGGGCGCTCTACCTGAAAACCGAAGCGGACTACCGAAAACTTATCCTGTCCTGGATGCCCCGTCCGCCCGCCCCCGGTGGCGATGGCTGGCTTGCCGCCCCGCCCGCCTCCATCCGCGAGGTCGTTCTGGCCAGCCATGAAATCAAATTCGCCGGGCAAATCAACCCCGCGCCAAACGGATTCCTTTTATCAAAATGCGTCACCCCTTGTTACGATCCCCGGCTCCTGCATATCCAGATCGACCCCATCCATCCACTGGCCTCCCTGCTGTCGGGATACGCCCCGGCTCCCGACTCCCTGATCGGCACCACTGAGGCAGCCGCCATCCGCCCCTCCAATCCGGCGCGCTGGCGCATCCCCCGCCACCATGAACTCTGGAACCTGATCCGGGAAATACTCCGGCAAACGTTTCTTTCCGGCCATGACTGACTCCATGCCCCCCGCCTTCCATGCGCACCATGTCCACCGCCATCGTCGGCCTCGTCCTGATCTTCGCCCTCCTGTGCGGTGCCGGGGGCGGCACCGCCACCTACTTCCTCCTAAAAAACCGGCTTGCCCTGTGGATTCAAACTACCAACCAGTCCGTCCACGCCCTTTCGGCCAAAGCCGGAGAAGAAAAAGAAGACCTCGCCGCCTCCATCGCAAAACTGCGCGAACAACTCGACACCGGACAAAAAAAACTGACCGAACTCCAAGCCACCGCGGAATCAACCCGGGCAACAACCGCGGAACTCGCGGAGCACCACCGGCAGCTCGCCGCCCAATCCGCCGAAACCGCCCGCCAGGTCGAAATCCAAAACCAAGTCGCCGCCAGATTGATCGACGACTTGAAAAAACGCGACCGTCAGACGCGCGAAACCGCCGCCCAAGCCCTCCCGTTTATCATCGAACCTCCGGCCTTCTGATCCACATGAACACGGGCTCCCGCAACCCGTTCCTCTACCCGCAAAGAGCTTTGGCCGAATAAAGGAGGCTCCGGGCGCAGGAGCATAAAATCAACCTGTTTGCCCACACGCCCAAATCATCCTGCGCACAGAGCCTCCCCGCGCCAGACCGGCAAAAACACGCGGCGTCACTCTTTCTCCAGCTCCGCCCGCACCGCCTCGCGCACGGGCCGGCCATCGATGTAAAGCTCCTCGATCACGCCCGCGCCGTTGCGCACGCGCACGGCGACGTAGGTGTCGGATTTTCCGCGTTCCACGCCGCCCCAGCCCCGGCGGTTTGCATCATTATATAATTTCTCCGCCATCGGCGCGACGTCCTCCGGCAAATAATAACGATTAAACGGATAATTAAAGTTCATTCTGCCGCCCCTGTCGTCACCCCGGTACCTGCTCAGCTCCACTATCACGACATCGTTGCCTGTCAGCGTCGTCCAGCTTGCCTCGACCGGCACGGCGAAACCCTCGTCGTCCGTTTTCAAGCGCACATAGAGAATGCCTTTCACGCCATACGGGAAATCGTTTTTTTGCTGTTGCTCATTGAGCATTACGAAATCGTTCTGATACGAAAGCGTCACATAACGCCCGCGAAACGCATCATAAGGATCGACGGGCTGCGTGCGGAACTTGTGGAGTGTGCCCCGGCGCAGTGTGTTTTCATATTTCCAAATCATGCTCAGCGGCGCGGCGAGTGTGAGCGCCGCGAAAATGGCAAATAATATAAGCCTCGCGTTTTTCATATTCCCGCCCTCCGCCGGCGCCGTTTCTCAAGCGTCACCAAGTTTGCCGCGAGAAACCCGCAGCCGATCACAATGAACGCCACGCCGCGCGCGACGAAACTGTAGTCGCTGTCGAAAAACCGGCACGCCACCAGCGCGGAAATCAAGACCATGCCCTCGTTCATTGAAAACAGGCTGTCGCTCCGCACACCCCGCACGAGCGTGGACACGCCCAGAGCGAGCACATACATGTTCATGACCATGGGCGCCCAGTCGCCCTCCGTCGGCACGACGCGCACGAACGCGAGCAGCACAAAAAAAGGAAAACATGCCGCGCCCCAGTTGAATGATATTTTCCGCCACAACATAAAACCGCCCAGCGCCAGCATGACGATGCCTGCGCAGATCAAGCACGCCAGCAGACCGTTGATTTGCCCGTGATCACTCGCCCAGGCTGGCCGCTCGTAACTGTCGTTGAACGCCAGGATTACCGAGACAACCGCAAGCCCCAGGCTCCCGATGCTGCGAAACGGCGCCCGGAGTCCGCGCAGCCCGCCGAACCAGCAGCGCGAGGCGAGATAATACACAGTGAATATCAACCCGTGGCCGACCAGCACTCCGGTAAAACGCACGTCCCTATAAAACGGCACGGCCATGATTGGCAGCGCAATTGCCAGCGCCCACGAAAGCCACGTCACCATCAGCGAATCGCGCCGCTTCCATGCAAGCCGCGCATAAAACGGCATGATCGCAGCCAGCCAGAACACCGCCTGCAACAAGCCGGTTTCGCCCCTGTCCTCGCTTATCACAATCATGCGGGCCGCCACGCACGCGAGGTATCCGGTGAACGCCGCGCCGGACTTGAGCAGATAAACCAGCGGCAGCGAAAGCAGCGCCCAGACGAGCAGGAACCCCGCCATGTCGTTGTAGAGATGATACGTCTGGCTCACCAGCGCGATGGATGCGCCGATGGACAGAAAATAAAACGTGCCGCACCCCTCGCGCCACGCCGCCGAGTCCATGTGGCGCAAAATCGCGCGGCACGAAAACGCGATGCTGGCGAGCAGCGGCAGCACGGCCACGACGGCGCGCGCGGGCTTGGAAAGGGCGTCCCAATTATGGGCAAGCAGCAGGATGATGCCGGCTCCGACGAGCAGGCCGCCGAGAACCGCGCTTATCGCCAGCCCGATGGAAATGGAGCGCGAGGGTTTGATTTGCCGCTCGTAATGGCGGCGCAACGCCGTCGCCGCGCCGTCGTCGATGATGTTTTGCGCAACGAGCGACGGCAGTTCCGCGACGATTTGCCGGGCTATTTTTGAATCGTTCATGGAATGGATTGCAGTGAAAACCGGGCCGATGACAAATGGTTTCGTTCAATCCGCCCTTCAGGATCCCGGCCCTCCGGCAAAAGGGTGATTTTCATTGAGAAATGGCATAATAATGGACCATTTCAACAAAACACTCCGCGAAGTTTTTCGCGGAGTGCATAACTGGCTGAAAAAAAAGTCCGGCGGCCCGCTCAGAGCGTCATATAAAGGATGAGATATATGATGCCGATGATGATGGCCGCGATGCCGATCTTGCCTTGCAGGGGGACCAACTTGGCAAGGAGCGCCCCGCCCTTGGCGGCGGCCGCCTCGTTTTTCGCCAGAAGGTTTTTGCTGATCAGGCCGTAGGCCATGATAAAACCCAGCGCCAGCTCGACCAGCCCCATCGCGACGATAAGCACCCAGACGAAGATGCCCAGGACGCTCACGCCCAAAAGGCCCAGATTCTGGATGGCATGGATGATGTCCCATATGCCGAGCAGGATGGCCAGGACGCCGATTCCGCCCTGGTAGGGGGCCACCTTGTCGAAGATTTCCTTGGCATTCGGCTTTTTGGCCAGAACGAGCGAGGGAACCGCCAGGAGACCCAGCGCGATGAGTATTATACCGTATATCATGTGTTTTGTGATTTATGTGGTTTATTATTATCGAGCAGGACTGGCGGCGGATCAATCCGCCGGCCAGTCTTGTGAGAGGGTGATCATGCTTTCGTTTGCGGCGGGATGGATGCTGAGCGGGCTTCGCCCGCGATGGATTCCGGTTTACTTCCCTCCGCGTGATTTCAGGAATTCGTTGTGCGCCTTGATGAGGGCGCCGACGGAGTCGCCGACCGTCTGCTGGTCGTTGGTGTAGCCGTTTTCGCGGAGTTCGCGGATGATGCGGCGCATATCGGCGTCCGATTTTTCATGGCTGGCGAAAAAGCCGTCGTAAACTTTTTCCGCCTGCGTGCCTTTGATCACTTTTTTGTCGGCGGTTTTGTATTTGGCGCACATGTCGTCGAGTTCCTTGGTGAGGGCGTCGAACTTGTCGCAGATGGGGGCGGCCTTGGCGATCATCTGGCGGCGTTCCTCGTCGGAGACGCCGAGGCCGTAGCGGGTGTCCTCAAAGCCGTTGTCGAGGATGAGGTCGGCGCGGTCGCGGGCTTTGTCGATCGCGTGGCGCATGTTGAGGATGAAGGCGCCGTCGGGCGACTTGGCGATGTTTTTGCGGTCGGTTTCCTCGGAGAGCGTGTCGGCGAGTTTATAAACTTCCTTGTTGGTTTTGGCGATGCGCGTCATGAGGTTTTCGATGCGGGGCCTGGCCATGAGGAATTTTTTGTGCCAGTCGCTTTTGTAGTCCTCGGCTTTATAGTAGGTTTGCAGGGTTTCGATTTCCTTGAGCAGGGCGGCGACATCCTGCTTCACGGTTTCGATGCGGGGATTGATGTAGTTTTTATTGTTCTTGGCGAACCCCGACGGCGCGCCGAATTGATAGGCGGGGATTTTCGTGATTTGCGAATTTGACGGGATGACGCCGTTCCAGACGAGGCGATCGGAGCCGGACATGCCGCCCTCGACGGCTTTTTCGCATGTTTCGAGGGCTTCCCCGACTTTTTCGAAGATGGACTGCGAGACTCCGCGGAAGCCGAGGAAGCTGTTATAAAAGGCGACGGCGCTTTCGCCTTCGTCGCCGCCGGCGGGAGGCGCGGCGTCGTCGTGCCGGGACGGGCCGGACGCGGATTTGGCGTTTTTGCCGCAACCGGTGAGGATGAGCACCGGGCAGGCGAGCGCGAGCGCGGCGAGGGTGCGGAGGAGCGCGGAGAGTTTTTTCATGGTGTTTGTTTTCACTATGGTGGTGGGTTGTTCCTGGTGGCGTCGCGGGGGCGGTCAGAGGCGCTTATATTTGATGGCGATGCCGCCGTTGTAGGTGTAGGTGGCGATGCAGTCGTCGTAGTGGCGGCCGAGGTTGTCGCCCGCGCCGTGCAGTCGTTCGCTTTCGTCCGCCTTGAGGACGCCTTTTTTCAGGCCGGGCATGATGTATTTTTCGGCGCTTTCTATAAAATCTTTGAGCCACTGGTTGTAGAAGCGTTCTTTATTGTTTTTGAGCGAGTCGCCGAGCATGGGGGTGACGAGATTCGCGTTTTTCGCGAGGGATGCCTTGAGGGTTTCGAGGAGTTTCTCGGCCTTGGGGAGGGTCGCGGCGGCGGCGGTGTTGCCTTCTTTCTGGAGTTCGGGGTTCTGGACGAGGGTTTCGAGGGCGGCGGCGGTGTCGGTGTCGGCTTTCATGGTGGCGACGAAGTAGCCGAGCGCTTTATCCTGCGCCCAGTAGAGTTTTTCGCCGGCGAGGGCCATTTCGAGGGCGCGCCGGTCGAGCGCGTCGGTGTTTTTTTGCAGGCTGGCGAGGAGGGTTTGCAGGCGGGGTCTGGCGTCGGTGTATTTCTGGCATTTGTCGTTTTTCCAGCCGCCGTTGTATTGGAGGTATTTTTGGAGGTCTTCGCAGAGTTTGAGGGTTTCGTCGGTGTCTTTGCGGATTTGGTCGATGCCGTTTTTGAAGAGTTTCAGGTCGGCGGCGGCATACCAGTCGGGGACGCGCGTGGGGAGGCTGAGAATGTCTTTCGCGTTCCGCCAGTTACTGGAGAAAACGGGGCCGCCGTGGCCGTAGTCTCCTTTGGCGACAAACTCGTCGAGGTGCCCCATGGCGTCCGCCAGCCCTTTGACGAGGTAGGAGCGGGCGTCCACGACGATTTCCTGAAGGTATTCGTTGTAGTAGTTCACGGCGATGCGGCCATCGACCATTTGTTCATAGGCCGCATCGGGCGCGATGCCGTCGGCGGCGGTCGCGTGACGGGTGATGACGCCGGGAGCGGCGAGCACGCAGGCGAGGATGAGGAGTTTTGTTTTCATAGGGCTTAATGATTGGGTGGTTCTGATATTATTTCTTTTTCAGAAATATAATAGGAGCCGTGTGTGTGTGTGTGGGGGACGGCACGGAGACCGTCCCTCCAGAAAAGGCAGGGGAAAGATGATGCGGCCCAACGGCCCAAGGCGTTTCATCGGGACACAATACGTCCCGGGAAGGTCACTTTTAGGACAGGGATAGAGCTTGGGAGCGAACGTCGCTGCGAAGGCGAATCATGCGTGGTCAAGCTCATTTTCAAGCGGTTGCGGATTTGTTGATGGTTCCAGACTGGTGCTCTGGTGCTCCAATGCAAAAACATGACGGATAGAAAAATGCGCCTAAGGGGCTCGGCAAGAACAAAAGACAGGAATTTGCATGTTTCCCCGTCCTTTGCGTGGGCATCGAAAGTGGCACCAACCCCGGCAGAGACTAATCGGCCCGGCTTAAAAAGCCCAAAAAATTTACCGGAAAATCCGCCAAATGCTCATACGCACTCCATGCACCAGCCAGACCAGCTTCCTCCTTTCCTGTTTCTCGGGATCCCCCAGCACCGGCTGCCCCGCCTCGCACAGGACATCACCCAGGACAGCCTCGTCCTGTCCGATTTTTTCGCAACCGGGCAAAATGAACCCATCCGGTTCCGCACCTCCGAAATCATCGCCCGCACCGATGCCGTTGTTCAAAACCCCGGCGGTATTCTCGAAGCCGACGCCCGCTCTGGCGCCGTCATCCGCATCGACGCGGCCGGTTTGCAAAACCACGGTTTCGAAATCGACGGAAATTCAATCGCCCTCGGCACCCCATGCAATCTCACCCTTCCGGCGGGAACATGGGCCTTTTCCAACAATACCCTCGATTTTCTCATCGAAATCATCGGAAAAGCCGGCACTCCCAAGGAAAAACAATGCGCCCGCCTCCTGTGCGAATTCGACCATTCCCCCGTCCGCAGGCTCGACGCCGTTTTCGAATTCCTTAAAATCTATAATGCCGACATCGACGCAGCCGTGTCCAGCGCCCGCGCCATCCCGGCCTTCACCGTGGGAAAAGACACCTTCTCCGTCACCCCCTTCAACGTTTACAATAAAAAATACCCCGCCGGGGTGCTGTTCTTCAAAAACGGCATCCCCGACTGCCCGCGCAACTACGACCAAGCCGCCCGCGAAGCCGACATCCCCGTGCTGGAATACCGCGCCGTCAACTTCCACAACCAAAACTTCCGGGGACATTACATCCTCGACCTGACCAAGAAAAACCGCGCCGCCGGCAGCGCCCGCGCCCGTGCCGAGGCCTCGTTCGACCTGCACCGGTCCCGGCACGCCGTCGTCCGGCTCTATCTCCAAGACTCGGGCGCAACCCCTGCAAACACCCTCCATCCCCGCAAGGAATTCGCGGGCTCCGTCACCATCCCCGTCAACAAGGCCGGCCATCCCCAGGCCGTCATCGGGCGCATCCGCGAATCCATTGAAAAAATCACAAACGACTTCCTGGACTGCCAGCTGGCCGGAAAACCGTTCACCGGATTCCCGTTTCAATTCAAATCCAGAGAAACCCCCGAGTCCGTGCATATCCGACGCGGCAATCGCGTCCCCCGTCTTGTTCCAGAGCAGATACCGGAGCCCATCGAGGCTTTCCCTTCCGGCGCCATCGCCATCGACGCGGGCCAGTCCTCGATGCTCAACAGCTTCCCCGGCATCCCGATGGCGCCGCAATTCTAGCCGCCATGAAAAACCTCGCAATGGAACATCGTTAAAGTTCGCATGCGCACCGGCGGCTATGACGAGCACCCGGCCTATTCTCTTCTCCCCGCAAGAAATGATACATGCTCGGAGTAACCGTTATCTTTGGCCCGACAAAGAGACCGGCCCGTGATGCCGCGCCGGACAAATTCTGATCAAAGGCAACGACGGGCTGGACCATCTCACCATATTCATTGCCCCATCGGGCTGTGAAAATTCGCCTCCCCTGCCTGCGCAGCCGCGCTCACGGTCGCGGGGTGCCGCGCCCGTGAGCATCCGAGGAAGCCGAGATTTTCCGGCGGGATGCATCTGCCGCCGCCCGTCTGCATCCGCAGCCCGACGAGTTCTTCCTCGTCGAGTTGGAGCGTGGGGATCTCCTTCAGGACGGAATCGAGCACCCGCGCCCGCGCCTGATAATACAACCCCCTTCTGGCATAAACCACGCCCTTGATGGTGACTTGGGCGCCGCTGGCCAGATGCCCGCGCACGACAAAGCTGTACCGCACCATGGGCAGCGAGTCGATCAGCACCGGCTCCCGCGCGCCCTCCGGCGGCACGGGGTTTGGGTTCCGGCCCGCGCCGCCCGCTGTTGGTCCGGTCTTCATGACAGACGGCCTTCGCTTACCAGAGGCGGCGGTAGCCGAGGTTGATGCTCCAGGGGCGCTCGTAGGCGGCGGCCCTGGCGTATTCGTAGTCCAGATACAACTGGCTGAGGTCGTTGACGCGATAGCTCGCGCCCAGGCCGAACTCGACGCGCTTGCCGTCGAAGCCGGCGTTAAACGTCTTGCCGTGGGCGGTGATGCCGCCGCCGGAGGAATCGACCGCGACGGCGGCAAGCTTGCCGTAGGGATGCCACCGGCTGCCGTGGAACTGGCGGCCAAAACGCAGGAGCGCCCGGTACTGCCAGGTCTCGGAATCGTCCACGCGCACCTTGATCGCGCGCTGGTCGGAGGTCGCGCGGGTGTCGTAGGAGGCGCGGCCCAGCCAGAGCACCGAGGCCTGCGCGGCGGGCTCGAGCCACCAGCCGTCGGCGCGTTGCAGGCGGCGGCCCGCCTCCACGCTCAGGCTCAGGCCTTTCACGTTGTAGTCGGCGTGCGTCACCCGTCCGTTGGCGGCGCGGGCGTCGAACCCGTTTTTATACCGGTCGGCGCGTCCGACCGCGTCAACGAACCAGCCGTCCGCGTGCAGGAGCGTGGCGTAGGCGCCGACGCCCACGCTGCGGGTTTCGCCCGTGCCGGAATTGTCGAACTTGCGGCTGACGCCGCCCATGTCGATGAAGCCGCCGAGGAGGTTCGCACCGGCCCCGGTCTCGAAGGTCCGGTCGGCGCCGGCGGTCATGCCGTAGCCGTATTGCTCAAAACCCATGCCGGAGACGCGGTTCGAGGCGTCGAGGCGGTAGCCGCGCGAGCGCACCCAGACGTTGCCGGAGGCGCTGCCTCTTTTTATGGCGGCGGCGTTGCCGCCGTCAAGGGAGGCGAGGTTTTCGGCGCGGAGGTCGCCCATGCGCAGGTGGAGGCTGTCGAGGGCGTTGGCCCAGTCGAGCGCGAGGGAGGAGGCGGTGCTGAGGATCGCGTCGGCGGCGTGGCTGAGGCCGGCGTCGGTCAGATACCACATGTTGGGATCGGGGATGTAGGCGCTGCCGTCCCCGCGCATGAGCTCGAGGGAGGTGAGCTCGGTTTCGATTTTGCCGCCGACAAGGGTGAAGGTGCTTTGCGTGCCGCCGGTGTGGATGAGCTCCAGCGCGATGTTCGGGCCGGCGGGCTCGGTGCCGTTGGTGGCGAGGTGCACGTTGTGCGTGCCGGCGCCGTCGTTCGTGATGTCGAGGAAGTTCGCAATGGTGGCGGCGCGGGCGATGGTGCCGGAAACGCTCCCGCCCAGGCCGGAGAGGTCGGCGTTCAGGTAAAAATTGCCCGAAGTATTGCCGAGCGCGGCGATGGTCACGGTGCCGGTCGTGTTCGCGGCGGAGAAGGCCAGCGCGCCGCCGTTCATGTTGAGCGTGCCGAACCGGTAGCCGCCGGCGTCGAGCACGAGCGCGGCGTTCGCATCGAGCGTGGTGTTCGCAATCTGGTAGGCGGCTGGATTGTCGAGGAGCAGCGTGGCGTTGGTCACGAGGTGCGTGCCCGCGCCGGAGAGCGTATTGCGCAGGACGCCGGTGAAGTTTTTCTGCTCGAAGGTCGCGCCGGAGGCGGCGCCGATGGCGGCGGCGCCGAGGGCATTTTCGTGAGTGGCGGTGACGCGCGCCCCGGCGGCGACGCTGCCGGTGCCGTGGAAGCCGGCGCTGTCACTGGCGAGCGTGACGGTGCCGCTGGCGGCATGAAACAGGCCATAGCCGAAGAGCGTGTTTTGCAGCGCGCCGGTGGCGTCGGTGCGCAGCGTGCCGTCGAGCTGGATGCCGCCGTTGCCCAAGCCGGCGGTGTTTGCCAGATGCGCGGTCGCGCCGGAGCCGATGCTGGTTTGCGCGGTGTAGCCGGGGTTGGCGCTGTTGACCGTCAGCGTGCCGCCGGTGAGCGTGAGCGCGCCGGTGCCGGTCAGGTGGCCGTCTATCACGCCGCCGCCGGAGACGGTCTGCGCGCGGCCGTTGAGGTCGAAGACGCCGGGCGCGGCGATGTCGAGGCGGCTGGTGTGGCCGAGCGCGCTGTCAACGCCGGCGACCACGGTGCCGGTGAGGATCGTGCTGGCGCCGGAATAGGTGTTCGTGCCGGTGAGGATCAGGGTCGAGCCGGTCGCGTAGGTGACGCTGCCGTCGCCGGTAATGGCGGCGCTGAGCGTGTTGTCCGCGGCGCCGGTGGTGTCGAGCGCGAGCGTGGTGCCGGTCTTCACGTTCAGCTCGGCGAGCACGTAGTCGTAGTAGAGGCCGGGCGCGAGCGTGCCGCTGGTGTGGGCGTCGGCGCTGCCGCTTGTTTGCGCGGTGTAGTTGTAGATGGCAAAAACCTCGTCGTGCTCGATCGTCTGGCCGTTTTCGAGCGCGGAGCCGTCGGCCTTGTGGATGGCGATCTGGCGCGGCGCGGCCTCGGCGAGCGTGCCGGCGGCGACGAGCAGCGTCGCGTTGTCGGTGAGGTTGTCCTGGTCGAGCCAGTTCTTTTGCTGCGTGGCGTCGCTGATCGCGGCCGTGCCGCCGGTGTAGTTTTCGAAAACGACCGTGCTGCCGAGGTCGGCGACGGAGAGCGTGCCGACAGTGAGGACCTTCGCGGGGTCAACGCCGTTCATCGGCAGCCAGAGCGCGCCGCCGTCGAGGGTGAGGCCGCCGAGCCGGCGGGTCTCGTTCGCGGCGTGGAGCGCGCCGCCGGCGTCGAGCCGGAGCGTGGCGTTGGCCAGCGCGGCGGCGTTGAACGCGTGCGCGGCATTCGTGCCGAGGGTAAGCGCGGTGTTCGCCAGCGCGACGGTGCCGGCGAAGTGCGTGCCGGTCGTGGCAACGAAGTCGAACGCGCCGCCGGCCGCGGTCACGGCGAGCAGACCGGAGCCGGTGAGCGCGTGGACGAAGTCCGCCGCGGTCGTGGCCAGTTCGCCGGTCCGCGCGATGACAACGGAGGCTGAGGCTGCGCCGGTGCCGCCGATGTTGTCGTTGGTGGTGATGGCGGCGGTGCCGGTCACGGCGAGCGTGCCGGTGAAGCTTGTGTTCGTCCCGGCAAGGGCGACGCTGCCGCTGACGAGGTTCACGCCCGTGCCGCTGATGGTGTTGGCGAAGGCGCCGGTGCCGCTGAGCGCGAGCGTGGAGCTGTTCGCGATTGTTGCGGTGCCGAGGCCGTCGAGGTTGTTCGCGAGGGTCAGGGTGCCGGCAAGGATGCCGGCGCTCCCAGTGAAGGCGTTCGACTGCGAGATGGTGAGGTTGCCCGCCGCTTCCTTCACAAACGTGCCGCTGCCGGCGAGCTTGTTGGCGAGGGTTTCGTTCGCGGTGTTGGCGATGGTGAAGAGGCCGTCGAAGAGGATGTCGGCGGCGCCGAGGTTCGCGGTCGAACTCGCGCGCAGCGCGCTGCCGGCGTCGACGGTCCATTCGCCGTCGGCGGTGAGTGTGTTCGTGCCGGTGAGGGCCACGCTGCTGCTGTTTACCAGCGCGACGGTGCCGGTGCCGGCGACGGTTTTGGCGAGCGCGCCGGTGGCGCCATCGAGGCGGACAAGGCCGCCGGCGGTCAGCGTGCCGCTGTCGCCGAGGGCGGAGGTGTTGTGGAGGATGGCCGTGCCGGTCACGCCGACGCTGGCGGCAAAGGCGGCGTTGGTGCCCGTCACGTCCAGCAGGCCGGTGACGCCGAGCGAGCCGGACGACGCGCCGAGGAGTTTTCCGCCGATGCTGCCGCTGGCGAGGATTTGCGTCTTGTCGTCCAGGTCGAACGCCGCGCCGGGGCCGTAGCCGAGGTAAGCCGTCCGGCCCAGCGCGTCGTCGGCGCCGGCGATGACGGTGCCGCTGGCAATGGTCGTCGTGCCGGTGTAACTGTTGCTGTGGCTGAGCGTGAGGTTGCCCGTGCCGGCGATAAGTTCGAGGTTGCCGGAGCCGGTGATTTCGGCGGCGAGGGTGTGGTCGGTCGCGCCCGCCGTGGTGAGCGTGAGCGTGGTGCCGCTCTTGATGTCGAGCACGGTCAGCGCGTAGTTGTAATACAGGCCGGCAGTCGCGCTGCCGACGACGCTGAACGCGGTCGAGGCGCTGGCGGTCACGCCGGTGTAATCGTAGGAGGCCACCACGTTGCCATAGTCGATCTGCCGCCCGCCCGCGAGCGCGGAGCCGCTTTCGGTCGTGATGGCGATTTGTTTGTTGCCGGAGCCCGGGGCGAGCGTGTCGGCGGCGACGAGCAGCGTCGCGGTATCGTTGATCGAATCCTGGTCGAGGAAGTTTTTCGCCGGATCCGCGCCGGTGGAGTCAACCGTGCCCGAATTGGCGTAGCCTTTGAAGGCCACCTTCGCGGCGCTGTCCACCCAGAGCGTGCCGGTGCGCAGGACCTCGGTCGGGGCGACGCCGGTCATGTCGAGCAGCGTCACGCCGCCCGCGCCCAGGTCGAGGCCGCCGAGTTTGCGGGTCTCGGCGTTGGCCGCGAGGGTCGAGCCGGCGAGCACGCGCAGCTTGGCATTGGCCAGCGCGAGGGCGTTGTGGTCGTGCGCGGCGCTGGTGCCGAGGTGCAGGGTCGTCGCGTCGAGCTTGACCGTCCCGGCGAAGGCCGTGCCGCTGGCGGTCTCGAAGTCGAAGACGCCGCCGTTCGCGGATGCATTCACCGCCAGAACGCCGGAGCCGGTGAGCGCGTGGACAAAGGTGGTCGCGGTCGTGGCGAGTTCGCCGCCGGCGGCGATGACCACCTTCGCACCGGTCGCCCCGGTGCCGCCGATTTGCGTGTTGGCGGTGATGTCCGCGGTGCCGGTCACGGCGAGCGTGCCGGTGAAGCCCGTGTTCGCCCCGCGCAGGCTCACGCCGCCGCTGGCGATGGTCACGCCGGTGCCGCTGAGGGCGTTCGCGAAGGCGCCGGTGCCCGCGAGGTCGAGCGTCGCGTTGTTCGCGACCGCGCCGGTGCCGGTGCCGAAGAGATTTTGCAGGGTGAGCGTGCCGCCGGCGACAGTGCTGGTGCCGGCAAAGGCGTTCGACTGCGAGATGGTCAGGTTGCCGGCCGCTTCCTTCACGAACGCGCCGCTGCCGCTGAGGGCGTTGCCGAGGGTTTCGTTCGCGGTGTTCGCAACGGTGAGCATGCCGTCGAAGAGGATGTCGGCGGCGCCGAGGTTCGCGGTCGAACTCGCGCGCAGCGCGCTGCCGACGGCGACGGTCCACCGGCCGCCGGACGCGAGCGTGTTCACGCCGGTGAGGGCGACGGAGCTGCTGTTCGCCAGCGCAACGGTGCCGGTGCCGGCGATGGTTTTCGCGAGCGTGCCGGTCGCGCCGTCGAGGCGGACGAGGCCGCCGGCGGTCAGCGTGCCGGTGTCGCCGAGCGCCTGCGTGTTGCGCAGCGTGGTCGTGCCGGTCACGCCCACATTCGCGGCGAAGCCGGCGTTGGTGCTGGTGATTTCCAGCAGGCCGGTGACGTCGAGCGAGCCGGAGGCCGCGCCGAGGAGTTTTCCGCCGATGCTGCCGCTGGCAAGGGTCTGCGAATGGGTGTTGAGGTCAAAGGACGCAAGGGACTCAAGGGACAAAAAGGACGTTTGGCCGAGGGCGTCGTCGGCGCCGGCGATCACGGTGCCGCTGGTGATGGTCGTCGTGCCGGTGTGGGCGTTGCTGGCGCTCAGCGTGATGGCGCTGGTCGCGGCGATGGCGAGGTTGCCCGCGCCGGTGATTTGCGCGGTGAAGTCGGCCCCGCCGGCGGGCGCGGCGGTGTCGTCGCCGGAGAGCGTGGTGGTTTGGTTGGCGAGCAGGTCGAGCTGCGTGAGCGCGTAGTTCACGGAGAGGCCGTTCGTGTAATCGAGCGCCTGCGTGTAGATCGCCGTCGCCGTGACGGTGCTGCCGGCGTCGCGCACGGCGGCGGTCGTCGTGCCGCCGCCGGCGAGCGCGAGGTTCGTGCCGGTGGTGACGAACGCGGTCACCAGGCGCACGAGTGTGGCCTCGTCCTGCCGGAGGAGGTTTTTGTCCAGGAGGCCGGTCGTGCCGGTGAGCGCGGTGGTGGTGTTCGTGATTGTGATCGTGCCGCTGACGCCGTCGAGCGTGTCGGTGAGGATGACCCCGTCGGCCCGCGAGCCGGTCGTGTAGGCGAAGATGACGTTCGCGCCGTCGATGGTCAGGCCGTTGGTATTGCTGCTGGCGAGGCGTTGCGTGCCGGTGGCGACCGTGGTCGTGTTGGCCGTGCCGAGGACCACGGCGGCGCCGGCCAGCGCGTCGTTGTCCAGCGCGTAGGCGCTGGTCTCGAAGAGCGCGGTGCCCGTGAAACCAGCGCCTGCGGCGCTGGAGTTGAAGTTGAAAGTTGAAGTTGAAGAACCGAGGTCAACGTGCAGCAGGCCCGTGCCGCTGAGGGTGCTGGCAAACACGATGTCACCGGTCGAGACTCGCAGGGTCTTGGTCGTCGCGCCGGCACCCGCGCCGACCACGACCGCGCCGGCGCCCAGCGCGCCGGTGTGCGTCATGACCAGCGCGCCGTCGAGGATGCCGATCGTGCCGGTGGTGGTGTTCGCCCCCGCCAGGGTGAGCGTGCCCGCGCCGGCCTTCTCGATCGCGTGCGTGCCGGTGAGCGTCGTCGCGATGGTCGCGCCCGCGGTCATGTTGAAGACGACGGCGTCGGTGCCGCCGGTCGTCAGCGTCCCGCCGGTCAGCAGGTAGCCGTCCACCTTGAACTGCGCGCCGCTGAAGTGGATGGTGCCGCCGGTGAAGCTGCCGGCGGGGGTGTTGTCCACCGTCACCGTGCCCGCCGTGCCGCCGAAGATCGCGAAGCCGGCGTCCTCGGGGGGCGAGCCGAGCCACTCCCCGTTGGGCGCGCCGTTGCTGCCGCTCCACGCGGTGTAGGCGCTGTTCGCGCCGGGCGCATACCACGTGCCGCTGCCGCCGTCGGGGTCGCCGGTGTTCGTCCATTTTGAGGAGTCGCCGCCGTCCCAGTGGGCAAAGTAGCCGAAGTCGTAGAGCAGCTTGACCCAGCCGGTCTCGGCCGTGCTGACGAGGTATTTGGGCGCGTCGGCCAGCGTGCTGACGGACGTGCCGTTGAACACGCCGAGGGCGATGTTCGCGGCGCCGCCGGAGAGCGTGCCGGTGCCGGCGGTGCCGTAGTGGATCAGGTCATACTCGCCCTTGGCGAGGGCCGCGCCGGTGGAGGTGATGTTCAGCGTGCTCGTGCCAGCCAGCACGAGGTCGCCGCCCACGTTGACGAGGTCGTTGCCGGGGACCGGGTTGTGGCCGGGGTTGGTGATGGCGTTAAGCTCGAAGTCGAGGATGGCGCCGGTGAGCACGAGGTCGCCGGCGGTGGAGAGCGTGCCGGCGCTGTTGCCGGGCGCGAGGTGGCCGCCGGCGTTGACCATGACCAGGCCGCCGAGCGTGCCGCTGCCGCCGAGCGTGCCGCCGGCGGAAACTGTCAGCGCCGAGGCCGCGCTCCCGAGCAGGCTGTTCACGCGCAGCAGGCCGCTGTCCACGCGGGTGTCGCCGTCCCAGGCCGTGGCCGCGCCGCGGTAGTCGAGGTCGGAGCCGCCGGCGACGCGCAGCGTGCCGGTGCCGGCGAGGGCGTTCACCAGCGTGCCGGTGAGGCCGGAGAGTTCCGCGAGGGCGGCGGATGAAACATCGAGCCGCGAGGAGCCGAACGCCCCGGCGTCGGTCGCGCGCAGCGTCCCGGCGGTGACGAGGGTCGTGCCGCTGTAGGCGTTGCTCGCGGAGAGGATGAGCAGGCCGTCGCCTTTTTTCGTGAGCGTGTCGCCGGTCCAGCCGGCGTGGCCGGCGGTGTCGCTGAGCGCGATGTTCACGTCGAACGCGCTGCCGCTGGCGACGGTGAAGTCGCCGTGCGCGCGCGTGCCGCCGATCTGCCACGAAAGGCCGTGGGCGAGGTTGTAGTCGCGGCCGTCGGCGGTTTTATGGACGCCTTGATAAATGTAATCCGGCGTGCCCGCGCCCGTGCCGCCGGTCACGCTGGCGAAGTCGCCGGCGAGCGTGCCGCCGGCGGCGTGGATGAGCGTGTGCGTGGTCGCGCTCGCGAGCACCTCCAACGCCGTCGTGCCGGTCGCCGGCGCGGTGTAGCCCGCGATGACGAGCGCGCCGCCGAGCGTGCCCGAGCCGGCGGTGATGAACGCGCCCCGCGTGCCGCTCGCCGGCAGCGTCAGCGCCAGCGAGGAACCCGCGTTTTGGAAATATGTGCCGCCGACGGCGACGCTGCCGCTGCCCGCGATGGAGAGCGAGCCGGCGCCGGTGCCGCCGGCGTCAGTATAGCCGTTGTGGAAATTGCCCGCGGTGTCCCATAGCGCGGTGCCGCTCACGGTGGCGGCGCCGCTGCCGTGACCGGTATAGGCGGGTTGAAGTGGATCGGAATAATCGATGATCGCGCCGCCGCCGACAAAGCTGTCGCCGCCCACGCGCACGATGGCGCGGTCGGCGATGGCGAGCGTGCCGGAGCCCCAGAAGCCCACGACGAACGCGGAGCCGCTTTCCCACAAGCCGTCATCGCGGACGGTGGCGGCGCCGACGGCGTTGGTGCCGAGGCCGACGAGACCGCCATAGGTGCCGCCCACGACGGCATGGCCGGAGATGTCGAGCGTGCCGGTGTTGTTTTCCGTGTGGCCCACCATGACAAACCCGCCGCTTTCCAGCCGGCTGTCGCCGCCGGCGAGGACGGCGCCGGTGCCCGAGCCCGTGGCACTGCTGCCGATGAACAGGTTGCCGGCGCGCACCCGCCCGCTGCCAGTGAGGCTGAGCGTGCCGCTGCCGTCGGCGAGGGTGCCGCCGATGCCGCCTCCGACCACGATGTAAGTGTCAACATCCAGCAGGCCGTCGTCGCCCACGCTGACGAAGCCGGCGGGGCCGCCGATTTCAAATTCCTGGCTGCTGCCGACGCGCACGCTGCCGCTTTGGGTGATGCGCAGCGTGCCGGAGCCCGCGGAACCAACACGGAAACCATCGGTGACCTCCCAATGGCCGCTGCCGGTCACGTCGGCGACGCCGGCGGCGCTGGCTTCGGACCCGATGTTGGCACCGCGGGTGCGAATGACGGCGGTGTCGGTGAGGACGAGGACGCCCGCGCCGGAGCTGCCGACAATCACCAAGGAGCCTTCCCATACGGCGCCGCTGTTCACGAGCAGGGTGCCGGAGGTGCCGGCGGCGGAGCCGATCTCGGCGTAGGCATCGCTCATGCGGCCGCTGCCGGTGAGCACAAGCGCGCCTTCGTCAACAGCCACGCGCCCGGACGTGGTGCTGAGCGCGGAGTTGACCGTGCCGGCGGCGAGGTCGCTGCTGCCGGTGAGGGTGAGCGTGCCCGTGCCGGTTTTCACCACGGAGGTGTAGCCGCTGCCGCTGGTGATGGCGCCGGCATAAACGGTGTCGCGTGTGTTGCGCAGGGCCAGCACGTCGTTGGCGCCGATGGTGCCGCCGGGGATGAGGATGTCCGCCGTCGCGGCGGTGCCCGCGAGGTTGTTGAGCGTTTGCGTGCCAGTGGTGGTCAGCACGCCGTCAACCACGACCGACGTGCTGCTGGCGATGGCGTTGGCGGCGGCGAGGGCGAGGGTGCCGCCGGCGGCGATCGTGGTCGTGCCGGTGTGCCGGCTGGCGGCGTTGACGATGAGCGCGCCGGGGCCGGTTTGCTCCAGATGGCCCGCGCCGGTGAGCGCGCCGTCGAGGCGGGTGACGCCCGGGCCGGCGGCGGTGAGCGTGTGCGCGCCGAGCGCGAGTTCGTGCGCGGCGGTGCCGAGGATGAGCGTGCCGCTGGCGTCGGCCACGGTGACGGTCGAGTCGGAGGCGAGCGTGCCGGTGCCGTGAAGCACGAGGGCGCGGGTGCCGGCCTTGGCGAAGCCGCCGTCGAGGAGGTAGGGGCGCTCCAGCACGCGGTCGGCGTCGGTGTAGGCGGCGGGGTTTCCCTCGCTGCCGGGGGCCACGGTCACGCCGCGCAGGGCGCCGCTTTGGAGGGTGATGACGCCGTGGCCGAGCGGGCCGCCGGTGGCGTCGCCGTCGATGCCGAGCCAGACGTTGCCGCTTTCGAGGACGAAGGCCTTGGAGAAGGTGTTTTGCGCGTTGAACACGACCGCGCCGGCGCCGGTGCCGGAGACGGTGACGGTGGCTTCGATGCCGCTGAGCTGCTGGTTGAAGATGAGGGCGCCGGCGCCGTCCTGCACGATGTCGAGGCCGCGTCCGTAGCTGTCGGAGCCGTAGCTGATGCGCAGGCCAACGTCGAGGGTCACGTCGCTGACGCCGGTGTTTTGGAGGGTGGTGGCGACGTTGGGGCCGGTCTGGTCGGAGTCGAGGGTGAGGCGGTAGCCGTTGCCGTCGATGGTGAAGTCCTCCTTGTCGGCGCCTTCGAAGAAGAGGCCGGTGAGGGTCTTGTCGGCGTCGAGGGTGATGGTGGCGCCGGCGAGGGCGGCGGAGCCGGTGTGGAAGGTGGCGGTGGCGGTGTTGCTGTCGGGCTGCTCGACCAGGCTGTGGCCGGTGCTCTTGCTCCAGTTGTCCGTTGTCCAGATGTTGTTGTAGGTGCCGTCCCAAGTGAAGAGGTCGGCGTAGGGGAGGAGGACGTTTTCGCCCTGGGTGTTGCGCACCACGCGCACGACGTCGGAGCCGGCCTGCAGGCTCACGCCGGTGATGACGCGGCCCGCGGAGAGCGTGCTTTTGAGGATGGTCGCGCCGAGGCCGGTGCCGGGGTCGCCCTGCCAGCCGGCGAAGGTGAGCAGGCCGCCGTTCACCGTGATGTTGCCGAGGGTGAGGACGACCGGGGTCTGCGGGTTGCCGTCGCCGGTGACGTCGATGGCGGCGTTGCCGTTCACGATGAGGTTCTGGATGAGCTGGGTGTTCTTCTGGATGTCGAGCACGGCGCCGGCGGCGAGGGTGATGGTGCCGGTGGTGTTGAGGAGGTTGGCGCGGGTGAGTTGCACGGTGCCGGCGCCGAGTTCCCAGTGCTGCGCGGCGAGCTTCACGCCGAGGGTGTAGTCGGTCGTTTGCACGTAGTCGGCGACGAGGCGGCCTTCGCGCCCGGCGGCGGAGGTGCTGACGAGCGAGCCGCCGGCGCCGAGGATGGTCGTCACGCCGTTGCCGGTGACGCGGAGCGCGCCGTTGTCGTTCAGGAGAAAGGCGTTGTTGCCGGCGATGGTGACGAAGGCGCCGTCATCGGCGGCGATTTCGAAGGCGCCGGCGTCGCCGCTGGCGGCGTAGGTGCTGAGCGGGCCGGTGCCGAAGGCGGTGGGCGCGCCGCCGCCGACGGTCACGCTCGCGCCGGTGACGCGGTCGCGGACGATGCCGGCGCGGGCCTGAATGCCGGCGGAGATTTCGTTGGCGGTGTTGTCGAGCTCCAGCACGCCGTCGCCGGTCTTGACGAGCTGGCGGCCCGCCGCGCCGTCGGTGATCTTCGAGTCCACGCGGAGGGTGGCGCCGGCGCCGATGTTGAAGGCGGTGTCGTTGTTTTGCGCGAGCGCGAGGGTGCCGGCGGAGAGGACGAGGGTGTCGGCGGTGTTTTCGGCGGCGGCGGATTTGCCAAAGATGATGCCATTGCCACCGGAGAGGTTGACGGTGTTGCCGAGGATGTGGGTGGTGACGAGGGCGTCGTCGCTGTAAACGGCGAGCCTGGCATTGACGTTGGTGGTGAACGTGCCGACGCCGATGGGGCCGGCGGTCACGACGCCCGCGCCGTCCTGCGTGGAGCTCGCGCCGATCTCGATGGTGGAGGCGGACACATTGTCCATGCTGAGGCCGCCGGTGAAGGTGTTGTCGCCGCCGAGGAAGCGGAGATTTTTGCCGCCGTTGGTGTTGCCGAAGCCGCCCGTGCCCTCGATGACGTGGTTTTTGCCAAAAACAACCAGCGCGCCGCCGCGCGGAGTCCAGGTGCCGTTCAGGGTGCTGGAGCCAACGAGGGAGCTGTCGGCGTCGAAGACGAGGGTGCCGCCGGTGAAAACCGGAGTAATGCCGGCAGTGATGACGAACGGGTTGTCGAGCACGCGGGTGCCGCCGCCGAGATTAATCGTCGCCGGCTCGCCGCTCGCGTTCATGCGGAACACGCCGGTGCCGAGGGCGTTGTCGGCGTAGAGCTGGAGGCCGCCCTGCGACCACACGAAGTCGCCGACGAAGGTGTTGGTGGAGTCGAGGCGGAGCTGGCCGAGGCCGGTCTTGAGGAGGCCGGCGGCGCCGGTGATGGCGCCGGTGAGGCGGAGGACGGGGCGCTGCTCGGCGGTGCCGGCGACGGTGATGGTGCGGGTGCCGGTGCCGGCGAGGAGGCCGGTGCCGTCGAGGGTGAGGTTGTTGTATTGGTTGGTGGTGTTGACGGGGCTTTGGAGGGTGAGGTTGCCCCAGAGTTCGTAGCCGCCGGCGAGGATGGCGGTGCGGGCGGCAGTGCGGGCCTCGATGCGGTAGGTGCCGGCGGCGTCGGCGGCGGTTTCGCCGATGAGGAAGCGGCCCGTGCCGGCGAGGGGCGCTCCGGCGGCGCCGGTGAGGCCGAAGATCACGCGGGGATCCTTCCAAACGAGGTCGCCCGACCAGGCGGCGTTGTTGCCTTGGAGCACGAGCAGGGACTGCGCGACGCCGGAGCGGACGATGAGGTCGCCCGCGCCGGTGAGGGCGTTGTTGAGCGTGAGCACGCCGGCGTTGTAGGAAACGCTGTGGGTGAGGTCGGTGTCGGAGTCGAGCTGCCACGCGGCGCCGATGGTGCGCGCCTGGCCGGCGACCTTGACGGAGGCGTTGAGGCCGCCGGTGTTGGAGAAAATGAGTTTGCCCGCGCCGCCGAGGTTGAGGGCGTAGGAGGACTGGAGGTTGAGGGAGCCGATGGTGTAGTCGCCGTCCACATCGATGGTGCGCGTGGCGGCGGCGAGGCGCGGGTCGAGGTCGCGGATGGAGGCGCTGGCGCCGGCGGCGGCGGGGTGCGTGCCGGCACGCCAGTTGGCGGGGTCGCTCCAGAGCCAGTTGGCCGCGCTGCCGCCGCTCCATTCGTTGGTGGTGGCGGCGTCGGGGATGAGGTAATAATAGCCGCCGGTCAGGGCCGAGAGCTGCGCGCCGTTTTCGTAGCCGGTGAAGGCGATGTTGTCCAGAATGGTGCTCCAGTTCGCGGCGTTGAAGAGCGTGCTGATGTCGGTGAGGAAGCGAAGGTGGGAGCCGGTGCCGCTGGCGACCCAGGAGCTGCCGTCGTTTTGCAGGATGAGTTGCGAGGCGAGAGACCAGCCGGTGGTGTTGACGCGGTCGAAGGTGATGCCGCCCGCGCCGACCGAGAGGGAACTGTCGCCCGCCAGCGTGAGGGTGCGGATGCCGTGGTCGCCGGCGCCGGTGCCGGTATAGCCGAGGGTGTGGCCGGCGGTGTCGAACACGCCGCCGTTCAGGATGAGGTTGGCGGCCTTGATCTGATTGTCCGCGTCGAGGCGGAGGATGCCGCCGGTGACGCTGATGTAGTCGCCGACGTCCAGCAGGCCGACGCTGGCGTCGATGATTCTGACGCTGGTCTCGCCCTTGGTGACGTAGCCGACGGAGACGGTGCCGCCGACGCCGCCGAGGGGGTTGTTTGCGGTGGAATACACGCGGTTGGTCAGGTTGCTGAGGAATTGCAGGCCGACGGTGGAGTTGACAACGCTGCCGTCGAAATAGAGGTCGCGGTCGGCGCGGAGCATGCCGGTGCCCGCCACGGTGCCGCCGGAGAGCCACATGCCGCCCTCGGGGGCGTAGCCGAAGGTGATGGCGCCGTTGATCGTGAGGAGGCTGCCCTTGAGGATGATTTTGCCGGTGCCGTTGATGTAGATGGGGCTGTCGATGGTGACATCGCCGCTGCCGAGGTAGTTATGGCCGGGGTCGAGCTCGCCGACGACGAGGTCTTTGTTGAGGCCGGTGATCCAGAGATGGCTGCCGCCATTGTAGAGGCCGCCGGAGAAGGTGTTGAGGCCGTTGTGGTCGCCGGCGATGCGCCTGCCGTAGGCGCCGGTGAGCCGCAGGGCGCCGGTGCCGGTGAAATCAAAGCCGGCGCCGAAGACGACGCTGTAGGCGCTGCTCACCCAGTCCTGCGAGATGGTGTTGGAGCCGATGTTGATGGTGCGGGTGCCGGTGAGCTCGACGGCGCCGGAGTAGTTGTAGTAGATGGCGCCGGTGTTCAGGTTGCCGGTGAGGACGATGGGGTTGTCGAGGCGGACCGCGCCGCCGGGGGTGCTGTTGCCCATGTGCATCGAGTAGAGCGAGGCGGTGCCGGCGGGGTTGTCGGGCGAAATCCAGATGGTGCCGGTGCCGAGGAAATTGCCGGCGACAATGCCGTTGGTGTGCGTCAGGTGGAGGCGCGTCACGGTGCCGTCCCGCAGCTCGGTGCCGCCGGAGTAGGAGCTGGCGACGTTATAGGGGCTCCAGGAGCCCTGCTCGACGATGACTTTCCGACGGATGCCGGAGGCGGCGTAGTCGTCGGAGATGAGGCTGCCGACATAGATGTTGGCGGCGCCGATTTTGCGGAGGTCGCTTTTGAGGATGACGGAGTTGGGCGTGTAGAAAGAGGCGCCGGCGCTGCTGATGACGGCGGCGGTGGCGGGGTCGCCGCTGTCGAAGACGAGGGTGCCGCCCATGCTCCAGTCGCCGCCGACGCTGACGAGGAGCCGGCCGAGGGTGACGGTGCCGCCGAGGTTGAAGGTTTTCTGGGCGAAGGGCCCGCCGAGGGCGGTGATGCGGGCGGTGGCGCCGGGGGAGTCGGGGATGTTGAAGGGGTCGCCGCCGACCCAGTTGGCGGCGGTGCGCCAGTCGAAGGTGCCGCCGGCGCCGCTCCAGGTGCTGTCGAGGAGGGTGACGGGGGCGAGTTCGTTGGTGTTGATGAGGGCGGCGCCCTTGTTGTAGCCGTGGAACCAGATTTGGGAGAGTTCGGCGGCGGTGAGGGAGGGGGCGTTGACGGCGGTGAGGGTGTCGGGCGCGGCGGAGAGCGCGGCGTTGGTGTAGTCGCGGATGCGGAGGAGGGAGGCGCTGCCGAAGACGATGTTGCCGAGGCCGAGGGTGGTGGAGGTGGCGATGTCGCCGCCGAAGGCGAAGGTGGCGGCGGCGGCGGGGGCGATGACGACGGTGCCCATGCTGGCCTGGTCGAAGCCGCGCAAGGCGAGGACGGCGGTGCCGCCGGTGAAGGTGGTGGCGGCGGAGCCGGCGGAGTATTGGCCGGCCTTGCCGAGGGAGAGCGTGCCGGACTGGAGGACGAGGCCGCCGCCGGTGGAGAAGACCAGCGAGTTGATGGAGGCGTCGAGGATGGTCTCGCCGGGGCCGGTTTTCACGACGGTGGCGGCGACGGAAACGTTGCCCGGGCCCGCGTCGTTGTAAGAGAGGGTTTGCGTGCCGGCGCCGATGAGATTGAGGCGGTGGGCGGCGGCGGAAATGATGCCGGTGAGGTCGGTGAAGACGAGGTTGCCGCCGAAGTTGAGGCCGGAGGCGGGGGCGTTGAGGATTTGCGTGCTGCCGAGGGTGACGGTACCCGCGCCGTAGTCGAGGAGGCCGGTGCCGCCGAGGTCGATGGTGCCGCCCAGGAGCGCGAGGCCGCCGCCGGAGAGGCGGAAGGTGGCGTAGTCGGAGAGGGTGATGGACGCGCCGGCGCCGAGGGTGAGGGTGGCGGCGGGGTTGGAGGCGGTGAGTTCGAGGACGGTGTTGCCGCCGGAGACGTTGATGTTGCCCGCGCCGAGGATGCTGGGGCCGGCGCCGAGGGTCATGTCGGAGGCGAGTTCGCCGCGGACGGTGCCGAGCTGGATGTCGAATTTTTGAAAGGTGCTTTGCGCGCCGGCGAGGGTGAGGACGCCGCCGCCTTGCTTGAGGAGGGTGCCGCCGGAGAAGGATTGGTTCGCGCCGAAGGCGAGGCCGGTGAGCGGGTCAACGGTGATGACGCGCGTGCCGGAGCCGAGCGCGGAGACGGCGGCGGCGGCGGGATTGAGGGAAAGGGTGCGCAGCGCGGTGGCGGTGGCCTGATCGGCGCGGCCCACGATGAGGTCGGTGGTGGAGAGGTCGATGGAGTTGGCGAGGGAGCGGTTTTGCGCGGGCGCGGCGTCGGAGCCGGCGAGGTTCAGGCGAAGGGCGGCGGGGGCGTTGAGGACGAGGGCGCCGGTGCCGAGGGCGTTGTCCGCGCCGACGACGATGGAGCCGGCGTTGAAGGAGACGTTGCCGGCGATGGCGGCGTTGGCGGAGTCGAGGCGGAGGGCGCCGGCGCCGTTTTTGACGAGCGAGGCGGCGGCGAACGGGCCGGCGACGGTGATGGAGCCGTCGGCGTCGGAGATGTTGAAGAGCGCCTGTCCGGCGACTGTGGCCGCGCCGCCGAGGACGATGGAGCCGAGCACGGCGGAGTTGTTGTTGATGGCGAGGTCGGCGGCGGCGGAGACATCGGCGAGGATGCGCAGGGCCGCGCCGCCGGAGAGCGAGAGCGTGGCGGGCGCGCCGGGGACGCCGGTGTCGAAAAGAAGCGAGGGCGAGGCGGCGGCGCCGATGGTGAGCGTGCCGGACGCGCCGACGCCCGCGCCGCCGGTGACGGCGAGCGAGCCGAGCGTGACGCCGCCGGGCGCGCCCGCGCCGGTGAGCGAGAGGGTGCGGCCGGCGAGGGCGGTGTTCGCGGCGGCGTTGAGGACGGCGGAGTCGCCCGCGGCGGAGCCGGGCGCGGCGGCGGAAGACCAGTTGGCGGCGTCGGCCCAGTCCCAAGCGGGGCCGGTGCCGGTGAAGGTGCCGGAGGTCTGGGCATGGAGCAAACCGGATGCCAGAAGCATGGATGCCGTGAGGCGGAGGATGCGGAGGGCGATATTCATGTAAGTTTTACAATATGAAATTAGAGAGAACTGATTGCTTTTTCATGAGAAGTTGCCGGGGCGAGTGGCATTGGAGACCCGTCGATGGGGGCGCTCCGCGCCGCCAATCCTTCAAACCCATGGGCGAGGCGCTCGTGCCACGCGGCCCGGCGCATACTGGAATGTCCTCCCCGCGATTTCATGGCGCAGCGCAAGCCGGCATGATCTTTTGCGCTTCGCGCAATTATCTTTGAACTGCGGGGAACTATTTCCGCAACAATGAGTTGCGAATTTCTTTATACCCTCCATATTAATTGCAATAGCATTCACTCCACTGCTCGTGCGAGCGGCGAAACTGAACGATATGGCATGTGGCGGAGGCATTTTGATGACAGAAAGAAAAGCCTTTGCGTTTCCATGCTGCCGGGGCCTAGCGAATGATTTTTAGGGCGGCTGTCAAATTTACTTTTCTTTTATCCGTAATAGGCTACATACACGAATGTTTTCATAGTTTGAGCCATTCATAAGAGCCATTCATAAGAGTCATTCATAAGGGACAGGTCGAAAATACATTGACAAGCCTCCTTTTCCGCCCCATTTCTATTCCCCATGAGAACCGCGCGCATCAAAATCTCCCCCGTTGAAGGCGAGGCGATCTACCACTGCATGACCCGGACGGTGAACGGCGAGCGTTTGCTGGACGATCCCGCGAAGGAAATCCTCCGCCGGCAACTCTGGCAGACCGCCGACTACTGCGGCCTGCAAATCCTCACCTACGCCATCCTCTCCAACCACTTCCACGTGCTCGTCCGCGTGCCTCCCGCCTCGCAAATCCCCGATGCCGAGCTTTTGCGCCGCTACCGGGCAATGTATCCCAAACCCACCCTTTACCAAGCGGCCCGACTCGACGTGATCGAGGTCCAATTAAAAACCGGAGGTCCCGAGGCCGATGCGTGGCGCAAACGCCAACTCGCGCTCATGGGCGACATCTCGCAGTTCATGAAACTGGCAAAACAACGCTTCTCCGTCTGGTTCAACCGCAGCCATCGCCGCTACGGCACGCTCTGGTCGGAACGCTTCAAGTCCGTTCTCCTCGAACCCAAGGGTCGCGTCTTGGAAACGATGGCCGCCTACATCGACTTGAACTGCGTGCGCGCCGGCCTCGCTACCGCCCCGAAAGACTACCGCTTCTGCGGCTACGCCGAGGCCGTGGCAGGAAACAAACCCGCCCGCGCCGGCCTCACCCACATCATCGGCGAAGGCCAGCACTGGCCCACCGTGCAAGCCGCTTATCGCGAATCCCTCTTTGGCAAAGGCAGTGCGCCCAAGGAACATGCCGCCGCCATTTCTTTCGAGCAATTCGAGCAAGCCCTCAAGAGCAAAACCCGCCTGCCGCTGGCGACCGTATTAAGATGCCGGATACGCTACTTCACCGACGGAGCGGTGCTCGGCGGCAAAGCCTTCGTCGCGCAACACCTCGCTCACTACCGCTGCAAACTCCATCGCCGCGCGGGCAGCGCGCCACGCCCGCTGCCCGCGCTGACCGACTGGGGCGGCGAACTGACCGCCCTGCGTGGCCTGCGCAAACAAGCCTTTGGCTCGTGACACGGCCGACGGCATCCTGCTCGATGGAGTCGGATTCACAGAGGTCGGAGCGCTTCGGGGGGCGATTTTCCTTCTCGGCAGCACGGTTGAGTTGGCTCAAAACTTAAAAAATCTTCGCCGCGAGCCGGGCATCCACGAGAAAATTCCATGCCCTCACCGGCCCGAAAACTCCGACCCTGCGGTCCGGTCATCATCCGGCGTTTGCACGCGCGGCGGCGCCCAGCCCGGCACCCGCACGGCAAAATCATCCAGCCGGCCTCGCTGGATAAACCCGCTCACCCAATGCCGCGCCCGCACCTTCGCCTCCACCCAATGCCGGAAATACCCCGGCCTGCGACCCACCCGGAATTTTAGAAAAAAAGCCGCCACCGGCGCCATGCCCGACAAAATCGCCAGCCACAGCGGAAAATCCGCCAGGCCATAGGCCAGCACCGAGACAATCAACCCAAACAGTCCGGACACCACATCCACAATCTCGAATATTCCCAAAAACTTGACCGGCTTCCGCATCAATAAATTCAGTTCCAATCTCATAGACCCCTCCCCTATGCCAAATCCCGCCTTCCGGGAAAATCCGGCATCACCAAGCCAGCCATAGTGAACAGCTAGGCGGGGACCCGCACCGGCACAAAATTTAATCTTTTCCATGCATCAGCCATGTCGATCCCAATGCGCCCGCCCCGATTTCTTGAAACCGGGGCGGGCGCAAAAATCAAAAGACACTCATCCATAAAACAAAAATGGAAATCGGATTTTTTCCAAAAAAATTTCCGGGGATTGTCCAATGTTCCATAGGACGCACGTGCAGGAATCACTAAATGTCCTCCTCTGTCTGGAAAGGCGTCCTGTGCCGGAGCATGTCATGCCAGCCTTCTGGCTCCACGTGTTCCGAAGTCCTCCCACCCGGGGGGCGACACTAGAAAGATCAACATGGCAACTGCAACCGCCAACACCACCAAATGGCTTCCCCGCGAAACCATCGCCGGCCTGTCCAAGGCCATCCACGGATATAATTCCGCCATCCACGGCAACAAACCCGTCCCCGCGGAGATCGCGTCCCTCGTCGCGCAACTCACGAAGGACGGGCATCTGGTCGCAACCCCGAAAGGCAACCTCAACCTGACCCCGGAAACCTACGCCCTCGCGCGCATGACCAGAGGACAGGATGCGCGCAGCCTGCTCGCGTATACCAGGCGGGGCAACGAACTCTTCGGGCATACGCCCGAAAGCAAAACGCCGAAGTTCGACACCCCGGACTACCTGGCCGCCATGGAGTCCCTCGCCAAGGCCCGGGCCGGGGGCTTCGACGCCCTCTCCGAGGAACAAAAACAACACGTGCGCATCTCCCCGGAGGAAGTGTTTGTTTATACAAACATATACAACAGGGAAGGCCGGCGGATCAACACGGTTGAATATTCCGCGGACATCGATCCCGAAACCCAAAAACCGGTCAACGCGAAGCCCAGGACGGAAAAAAATCCCAACGCGGGCATCGTGGAACTCAATCCGTCCATCGGCAAGTCCATCCAGACCGTCCTGCAAAACTACGCCGACTACGGCGTCAACGCGGACAAAATCGAAGTGCAATTCCAGCAACAGCTGAAAAAAATCGAAACGGCCCAAAAACTCTTCGATCTCAACAACGAGGCGCTCGTGGACAAACATGCCAGGCCCGCGGCCAAAGAAAAACCGCAGCCGAAACCCCAGGAGCAGGCCCGGGAGCGGCGCCTCCCCCTGAACAACACCATCATCCAAAACCTGACCGCGGCCATCCTCGACTGGAACTACAGCGTTCACCCGAACGTCGCCAACCAGAAGAAACTGACGGAGGAACGGGAAAACAAAATCCTCGCCATGAAGGACGACGGCTACCTGGCCGACGGGCAATTCGGAAACATGGTGCTCGCCGAAGGCATCCGCCAGGCGGTCCTCCTGTTCAGCAGGACTAATTTCGACGCGCAGAAACTGCGTGACGCGGAGTTCCAAGGCAACCAGATCTTCGCCAGGGCCCGGGGCCTCACCTACGAGCCGCCCAAATACAAACCGGAGTTCTCCATCGACGACTACAAGGCGGCCATCCCCGCCCTCAAACAAGCCCGGGAACTCGGCTTCGATACCCTCTCCGATGCGCAAAAACGATACGTGCATCTGGCCGAGGAAACCCGCGCCAAGCAGGTCGTCGTCAAAACCGACGATGACACCTTCGTGCGCACGCCCGCCTATGCCGCAGACGGAGAGGGGATTCGCGAACCCAATCCCAACGCGGGGCTGCCGGAACTTCACCCGAGCCTGCTCGCCTCTTTGAACGCCAAGTTCCGAAGAGAACAAATCCACCTGCAACCCGGCGCCGAACTCAAGTCCACCCATGCCAAGATCGAAGAGGCCGAAAAAGTGGTCGCATTGATCCAGGAGGTGAGACAAGTCAACAGTGAGGGACTGCCCTCCTACCAGGAACCCGCGCAATCCGAAATCGGCGCCGATCCCGAACAACCCGCCACCGCACCGGAACAAGCTCCCGACACCGGGGAACCGGAACTCAACGCGGACACGGAATACGACCGCCACGAGGACGGTTACGCGGGCAGCCCCGCGGATGAGCACGACCTCGCAAGCGTCTGATCCGGCGAATAAATCCGGCATCGTCGCGGCACCTTCCGCGACACTCCCAAGATCCCGGCCCTTTCACAGGGGCCGGGATTTCTTTTAATATAAATCTCCGGCGGAACACCATGGGGATTTTTTCATTTCTCAAAAGCCATAATTCCACCCCCGACCCGAATCCGCATGAAACTCTCCGACCGCATGAAAAAGTTCGAAGGCGAAATCCGCGCACTGGCGGACAAACTCAAGGACGACACCGCACACGAAAAAACCTTCCTGCGAAAATTGATAAAAGACATGCGCCAGACCGGGTTCATCGCGCTGCCCGACTGGCGGCAAAACGGATATGCGACCGACATTCTGGCCTGGAAATACGGCGTGGCCGTCGCCATCCGGCTGAGAGGCGCGGGCATGGACTACATCATGCCGCAGCTCGACGACCTCATGGCCGTCCGCCATGAAAACGAACCGGAGCGCCCGGTGCTGCGAATCCTGATTGGTGACCTGCCCCCCGATGAAACGGAAACCGCACTGCTGGCCGCCCGCCAGGTCATCAATCTCCTGCCCGGCGACCTGAACCTCGCGCTCCCTGCCCCACCCTCCCGGCAAAACCGGACCACCCCGGACTTGGGCGACAATGAAACCCCGTTCTGACACCATGGCCACACTCATTCCCACCCAAGGCTTGGCGGAATTCACCAGCCATCGCGGCTCGCCCATCCGCGCCAACGCCGGCGCCGGCAGCGGCAAAACCACCGCCATCGTGGAACGCGTCGCCGCCCTGCTCGAAAGCGCCGTGCCTCCCCACTGCCTGCTCATCATGACATTTTCCCGCAAAGCCTCGGAAAACCTCCGGCAGCGCATCCGCCTGAAAGTCGGCAAAGCCGGCGAGGATATCACCATCGGCACCTTCCACGCCGTCGCGGTGCGGGAAATAAGAAATCTGCGCGAAACCAGTGGAGAAAAACCGCATATTCTCGACACGAACGACTCGGTGGATTTGTGGGAACAGGCCTTCGATGAAATCCCCTCCCTGCCTCCGGAATCCTTTGCGGACAACCTGGAGCAAATGCTGCAAAGTATAAAACCGCCCCAAACCCCGCCCGATCCGAAAAAATATTGGAAAAGCACCCTGAAAAAACTCGGCGGGTTTCTGCACGATCTCCGCTCCGAACAAATCAATCAAAATCTGGGAGGGGAAAATTTCGGCGACTTCGCCGTGCCCCGGCTGCTGGAAAAATCCGAACTGGCCGGCTTCATGGCCTTCTGGCTGGATCTCAACGCCTGGGCCGACGAGGGACTGACCAACTACGAGCGGCTCAAAACCGAACAAAACTGCCTCGACTACGACGACACCCTGGCACGCTGGGCCCACGCGCTGCACCATGACGCCAGCTACCGGAACGCCATCCATCTGCGCTACCAGCATGTCTTGATCGACGAGTATCAGGACACGAATTATCTGCAGGAACACATCATCCAGGGGCTCAACTGTGCAAACCTGACCGTGGTCGGCGACCCCTCGCAATGCATCTACGCATTCCGCAAATCCGTCCCGCGCCCCATGGTGGAATTCCACCGGCGCTATGATAACGTCAAGGAAATCGCCCTCGAAACCAACTTCCGCTCCAAGGACGAAATCCTCGATGTATGCAACCATGTCCTGAAAACCCACGACGATCTCATCCGGCAGGATGCCCGCAGTCCCATGGCCCGGCTGGTGCTCAAGGGCGTCCATGGCAAAGGCGGCGCGGTCCAGCGTCTGCAATTCGCGGGATCACAGGACGAAAACCTCGCCCTGCTCAACTGGGTCAAACACCGTCTCCGGCAAGGCGCCGCCCCGTCCGACCTCATCATCCTGGCCCGGACCAGTTATTATTTGTCCCCGCTGGAAATATTATTACGCTCCGAAAACATCCCCGTCCAGATATGGGGTGGCAACAGCCTCATGGAGAGCAAAACCATGAAGGATGTCACCGCATTCCTCAAAATCGCGCTGCGCCCGTCCCAGCCATCGAATTTCAAACGCCTCGCCAGACTCATCATCGGCGGCGAACGCAAGCACGACGAAATGTTCCTGCGCTGGAAAATGGGGGTGGCCGCCCTGGAGGGAACGGAAGGGTTTATGGGAACCGTGAAACGACTCGCCGCTTGGGCCGCCGAGGAAAAACACACACCGGAGGCATCCCGCGCGGCGACGATCGTCACCACCGCCATCGACAATCTCAAAAAATATATATCCCCGGATTTGGAAAAACTCCCGTTCAAGGAAAAAAAAGAATTCGAGGCCATCGAGATGGCCCTCCGAGAGGTCATGCAAAAAATCCGCGACGAAAATCCCGGCGCTCCCCTCAAACTGGCGGAGGTCATCACCCGCCTCAGCCTCGACCCGGCCACCCTCCAGTCCTCCGGGAAAAAAGTCACCCTGTCCACCATCCACCAAGCCAAGGGGCTGGAATGGGAACATGTCCTGGTCGCCGGCTGCCACGAGGGAAAACTCACGTTCTTCAAAAACGGCGGCCGCACCTCCCGGGAGGAAACAGAGGAGGAATGCCGGTTGCTCTACGTGGCCTGCACCCGCGCCCGCCAATCCCTCACCCTCACCCATGTCAACGAACCGGTAAGGTTCCTGCGCGCCTGCCCCCTCAAGGTCTCCTTGCCGGAGAAAAATCAAAACATCCAAAACCCGCGGCCATGACCATCACCCATCTCCGGAAAAATTCCTGCCCCGCATGATTTTCTCCTCCCGGCAAAAAATCCATAGGACATCAGCCCAAACCATCAACCTTGCCAACCGCCATGAGAAAAACCGCCAACGCTCCCGTGCTCACCAGCCCCGGCCCGCAGGACGCGACCGCCACATCCGACCCCAACCCGGGCTTCCGTATGAGCCTGGACCTCGCGCTCGCCCGCATCGAATTCCACCACAAGGTGCCCATTCCATCACACGTGGTCGCCGTACTCCACCAAAAGGGACTGGTCATCATCACCGCCACCGGGACCCTCGAAAGAACCGAGGACGGCAACCACAGGTTCTACTGGGGGAATTCCCAAAACTTCAAAAAAGGCAGGGAATCCCCCGCCAAAACATTCCGGCGCCTTTGCGACAACCTGCACAAAAAAATCCAGGAAATGTGCGAAAAAGACCCCCAGTCACTTATCGACCAATACAATTATCACAAATCCCTTGGTCTCACCGGCGAACAGGCCCTCCAGTCCACCACCATCGCCACCCTCCACCAATTCTACAACACCATCGGCTTCCATCCCCACGCTCAAAATATCCAGCGCATGCGCCAATACCTGAAACCCGCCGCCCCCGGCACCGAAAAAGACACCGATATCACCCAAAATATCATCAGGGAATTCAACGCCGCCGAACCGCAAAAAGAAACCGGCGAACCTCTCGAAACCCGGGAGGAATTTCCCATCGATGAGTAATTCGCCCGAAGGCCGAACCCGCCCACTGTCTTGGACGAACTTGGCTACATCGCCCGCGGTGCCAGCTATCCGCAACGCGCCAAACTCGCGCGCACGGTGCTCGCGTAAACCTCATCCTCGGAAAACATTCGCGGCGGCAGGGCTTCGCTCCGCCGCCGCTCTCCGATTTTTCAGGAATGTGAAACCCGCAATCCTATGACGACCAGCAACGCCGCCATCGACCTGTGCATCACGGCGCGCTGAGATCCATTTCCTCGATCGAGATCGCGACACGGTGCTCCGGCAAAACCGGGAGCGTAAAACGACGATCCCGGAAACCGCAATCGAGCGAATGGCCGGAAACTTTGGGAAACTCGACCTCACGGAATGCCATGCGCTCCGGTTGCATTGACCGGCCCCAGCCCGCAGCCCGGAACCCGCAAGGTTCCGGGTTTTTCATTTGAACCTCGCAACTCGTTACCAAAAATCCCTCGCCCAAGCGAATGATCCTATTACACGCGCGCTGCTCGAATTCCTCCTGACCCGCGACGACGCCGATCCGGTCGCATTTGGCGAAATCAAAGCAACGCTCTTCCACGGCACACCCGCCGACATGATCGACACCATGCTCAAAGGCATCATCCCGCAGGAACACGGGATCCTTGGGGGAGACTGGCTCTGCGTCTCTCCAAACGACAACATGCTGAGCCATTTCGGCGAAAACGGCGTCAACGGCCTGGTCGCCGACAACGTTGTCCTAAACAACTGCCTCCTCCTCGGAACCCGGCACCTTGCCTTTATGCTCGATCTCGCCACTGGCGACAACAACGACAAAAATCACCAGCTCGAAAAATGGTTTGAAACCCGCGGCATCGAATCCTGGAAACTCCAAACCGAGGATCTTGCCCGCGCCTGGCATTACCTGCCACCGGAACTCGAAGCCTTCGTCTGGCCCGACTGCCACCGGCGCCTCATTCCCGGTTACGGCTGGAACGGCGCCTGCAATCATGAGGCCGAAATCTCCCTCACCGAGGCGGGCTGCCGCGTCTTCGCGCAAGCCATCAGCCAAATCGTCCGCCACGGCAAATGGCAGGACCACCCGAAAATGTCCAATGCCACGGAGCCAACGGGTTTTCTTCGCGAACAGCTCAAAATCAACATATAGGCAAGAGCGTGACCCGCGACAACTGGACGGACAAGTCAGGCAAAACCTTCGCCGGCACCCTCGCTTGGGATTTCGCAGCAGGGCGGATCAACCAAATCTCCTGCCCACCGCCTCGGGCACCGGGATTCCCGCAGGCCAGGAAGAACCCAGGGAACAGGAATCCGGCCTTTATTAGAAAACAAAAAAACGACTTTTCAAAACCGCCGCGCCCGGCGGTTTTTTCGTGCCCTCATGGATTTTTTTAATCCCTCAAAAAGTCATATCACTCCGTCCTCACTTCCTCCAGTCATGACCTCAATACTCAATCCTTTCGACCAAATCCTCACGGAATTCATGACCACCCGCCAGGCTCTGGCCAAACCCGCTGTCTTCGACTCATTTCGAGAAAAACCGGAATTTCTCACCCGCCTGCAAGAAACAAAACTCATTCCCGAAAAAGGAAAAATCCTCCGCACGAATATTCGCGGCACCACATTCTGCGATCCCGAAAATCTCCGAGCCTGCCACAACCTGTTCAAAACCCGCGGGCATCTCAATGTATCCGTCGTGCTCGAACCCGAAAACCCGCAGCCGCCGGCATTCATGGTGTCCAGCCATGCCATGAAGCTCGGTTACCTGCCAAAGGAACTCGCCCAGACTTTGCTCCACCGGCGGCTCTCCGTCCATATGCTGGACTTCGAGCCGATGGAAAACATCCGCGGAAAAACCACCAACGCCAAAAACGCCTTCGGCATCGCCCTGTTCCTGGGTTACGGTCCGCGCTATTCCGCGCCCTAAATGCTCAGCCCCGCCATGCCCGACTCCGCCTCCTTGGAGGAAACCGCCGCTACTGCCACCCGAATCATCGCAGAAATTCCCGACAAGTTTGCTGACCTCCGCTGCCGCCAAACAAGACACCGGGATGCCGGTGTCTTGTTGTTTTAACCAGCAGGCGGCCCACGCGCTGCGCGGTCATGGCCGTGGCGGCAAAATACACCCGCTGCGCCCGAACACCACGAAGCGCTCGCGGCCCCGCCTGCTCAGCCAGTCGGCCCTGTGCGGCCCGATCCAGTGGTTCGACTTGACCCGCACCACGTAGCCGAGGCCGCGCCGCTCCAGCCAGGAAAGCCATTGTTTGCCGCCAAATTCGCGGTCCATCAGCAGCACGCGCACCGGCGCACCATCGAGCACCTGCAGGGCTTTGTTCAGCAGGCGCATCCTCCGAGCAGGGAACCCCGAGCACCCCGTCCTGACGTACCTAGGCAGCGCGCTCCACGCTATCGGCACGCACCCGGCCGACGCGGGTGCCTGTGAAGGAACGCTCCCCTACCCCGGCAATCCCAAAAATACGAAGGGCAAAAGGACACATGCATCGAATTCGTTTGTAATTGAATTTTGAATACATGCTACGCCATCCGCAAGCTGCCACCGAAAGCGTTGCATCAGAAAAGGATGCCACGCATGAAAAAACGGAGGTTAAAAAGCTGGAAGAACAGACAAAACAACACGAGAGTGCCGATACGCTGAAACTCAAGTAAAAGAGTGCCTGTCACAAATAGTAAATGACATGAAGGTCCCCTTCATGACGGGCCTGGGGCTGATCGGCGCGGAGAGCCTCGCGTTCAACGCGATGCTGGCCCCCGCCGTGCTCGCGGGCGCGTTCGCGGGCCGGTGGCTGATCGGGCGCGTGAACCAAAAGGCTTTTGAAATCATCGCGCTCGCCCTCGGCGCTGCGGCGGGGTTGAACCTGATGCTGGGATAAAGGATTCGAGATCGGGCGGCGTCCTTTGGAATTTTTGTCATTCGGGATTTTTTTGGGATTTGGCCTTTTGGGATTTGGGATTTTACTCCCTTCATGGCTCGGATGTCGGTCAGGCAAATGTGGGCGGCGAAACTGTCGGGGAAACTCACCCCGGCGGCGGAGGTGTCGCGCGGGGATTTCGCGCTGACGCGCGCGCCGTTTTCCGGACTCGTGCTCGGCATCGACCCGAGTTTGCGCGGCACCGGTCTGGCACTGGTCGAATTCACGCCCGGTCGCGCGCCGGTGCTGCTGCGTTGCGAAACGGTGAAGGTCCACGCAAAGGTGCCGATGTCGTCGGCGCTGGCGGAAATCCATCGTTCGGTGACGGCGTTTCTGGCCTCGCCCGGCCTGTCGGTGCGCCATGTCGCGCTGGAGCAGACCATCTATGTGCAGAATTTCCAGACGGCGCAGATCCTCGGCGCGGCGCGCGGCGCGGCCATCGCCGCGGCGGCGCTGCGCGAAAAGCCGATCTTCGAGTATCCGCCGCTGCGGGTGAAACAGGCCGTGGTCGGCGCGGGCCGGGCGAGCAAGGAACAAATGGCGCGCACGGTGATGGGGCTGCTCGGCCACGGACGCGCACTCGCCTACGACGAGGCCGATGCCGCGGGAGTGGCGTTGTGCCATGCGTTTACATGGCGCGGCGAAGAGGCGTAAGGGGCGGTCTCGCGGCAGGTCGCGAAAGCAGGACTCCCTCCCGTTGTTTCAAACCATCCGATGTTGGATATGCCGCATTTTTTACATGTGCGGTTTGATACAAACGATTCAGTCGCGCATGGAATAATACACATTATATTTTATTTCATAGTGTTATGAAACACGCCACATGCCTGCGCGTTTGTTTCTTGGTCAAAAAAAATTTTACGCTATGAACATGCGACCATGCTCGCAAATGAGGAAACAGTCCGCTCAAAACTCGCCCGCTTCAGGCCGAAGCTGGTCGATGCCCTCCAAGGCTACTCGAAAGAGAAGTTTTTGAAGGACTTGATGGCGGGACTCACCGTCGGCGTGGTGGCGCTTTCGTTGTGCATCGGCCTGGGCGTGGCATCGGGCGTGCCCCCGGCGGCCGGCCTGTATGCCGGCATCATCGGCGGCTTCCTGGTGTCGGCGCTCGGCGGCTCGCGCGTGCAGGTGGGCGGACCGGCGGGGGCGTTTGTCGGCTTGCTGGCGCTGATGGGCGCGAAATACGGGCTGCCCAACCTGCTCATGTGCACGATGCTCGCGGGTTTGATGCTGTTCGCGATGGGGCTGTTGAAGATGGGCGCGCTCATCAAGTTTGTGCCGCAGCCGGTGACGGCGGGCTTCACGTGCGGCATCGCCATCACGATTTTGCTCACGCAGGTGAAGCCGTTTTTCGGCCTCGAAATCGTCGCTGAGCCCGCGGAGTTCCTTCCGCGCATCGTGGCGCTGGTGCAGGCGGCGGGCACGGTCAATTGGACGACGGTGATCATCTCGGTCCTGTCCCTCGCGGTTCTTGGGAAATGGCCGGTGCGCTACAGCCGTTATGTGCCGGGCTCCATCGTCGTGGTGATCGCCGGCACGTTGCTGGCCGGGCTCTCGCAGCTGTCGTGGGTGGAGGGTTGGTTTCACCTGAACACGGCCACCATCGGGTCGGCCTTCGGCGAAATCCCGCGCGGGCTGCCCTCGTTTTCCTGGCCGCGCTTTGACTGGCAGCAACTGAACAATCTCGTCGGCCCCGCGTTCACCATTGCGGTCCTGTGCGCCATCGAGTCGCTGCTGTCGGCCGTGGTGGCGGACGGGCTCATCGACGACCAGCACGATTCGAACCAGGAGCTCATGGGCCAGGGCGTGGCGAATTTTGTGTCCCCCCTCTTCGGCGGCATCCCGGTGACGGGTGTCATCGCGCGCACGGCCACCAACATCCGCAACGGCGCGCAGACGCCGGTGGCGGGCATCGTGCACTCGCTGTTCCTGCTGGTGGTGCTGCTGGTGGCCGCGCCGCTGGCGAAATACATCCCGCTGGCCTCGCTGGCCGCGGTGTTGATTTCCGTGGGCTGGAAGATGGGCGAATGGGGCGAGTTTCGGCGCCTGAGAAAACGCCCGCAGGGCGACGCCGCGGTGTTCCTGGCGACATTTGTCCTGACCGTGTGCTTCGATCTCACGATCGCGGTCACGGTCGGCATGCTGCTGGCGTGCTTCCTCTTCATCAAGCGCGTGACCGAGACCACGCAGGTGCAGTCGATGAGCGGCGACGGGCGGCAGGACGCGCACCAGCCGGGACACGGCACGCACGAGGAATTGCAGGAAAAGCTGCCCGACGGCGTGGTGATCTACCGCGTGTTCGGCGCGCTGCTCTTCGGCGCGGCCGACAAGCTCGACACCGTGCTGCGCCGCGGCATCACGGACACGCGCGTGGTGATTTTCCACATGATGGCCGTGACCGCGATGGACGTGACGGCGCTCGACCGGCTGGAAAACTTGCAGGCGAAACTGAAGCGCAACGGCCGCCACCTGATTCTCTGCGGGCCGCACACGCAGGCGTATTTCATGATGGCCAAGGCCGGCTTCCTCGACGAGGTCGGCGAGGCGAACGTGATGCCCGACCTGCCCTCGTCGGTGACGCGGGCCAAGGAATTGCTGGCCGCGGGAAACGCGGCCAAGGCCGGTCCGGCGCCGGCCGGGGCGCCCGCGTAATTCCGCGCATCGACGCTCCTCCGGCGGGCGCACGATTCGCGGCTTTTCAAAACGCCCGCCGCCGCGCAAATTCCCCCTGCCATGAATTTCGCCATCATCGGCGCGGGCGCTTGGGGCACCGCGTTTTCCATCCACCTGAGCCGCCTCGGCCATACCGTCACGCTTGTGCCGCGCCGCTTCGAGCAGGCACTCGCCTTGGCTTCGTCGCGGGAAAACGCCGATTACCTGCCCGGCATCCCGCTGCCCCCCAGCCTGCAAATCGGCCACGAACTCGCACCCGTGCTCATGGAGGCCGAGATCATGCTGCTCGCCTGCCCCTCGCAGGCGCTCCGCGCCACCTGCGAGCGGATCGCCGGAAACCTCGCGTCCGCCACCCGGCTCGCGCTTGTCATCAGTCTTTCCAAGGGCCTCGAACTCGGCACGCACCTGCGCCCCGTCGAAATCATCGAGGCCGTGCTCCCGGGCCGCGCCGCCGCCACGCTCACCGGCCCGACCAACGCCGCCGAGGTCGCGCGCGGCCTGCCGTCCGCCATGGTGCTCGCCGCCGCGCGTATCGATGAAACCACTACATCCGTGCAGGCCGCGCTCAGCGGCCCGAGCCTGCGCGTCTACACCAGCACCGACGTGGCGGGGGCGGAGTTCGGCGGCTGCCTGAAAAACATCTACGCCATCACCGCCGGGTGCTGCGACGGCCTGCGCCTCGGCGACAACGCCCGCGCCGCGCTCCTCACGCGCGCGCTCGCCGAGATGCTCCGGGTCGGCCAGGCGCTCGGCGCGCGCCCCGAGACTTTCTACGGACTGAGCGGCTTCGGCGATCTCGTCGCCACCTGCCACGGGAACTGGAGCCGCAACCGCCAGTTCGGCTTCCAAATCGGCGAAGGCCGCGCCGTCGCGAAGTTGCTCGAAGGCCGCAAAACCGTGGTCGAGGGTTACAAGACCACGGCATCCTTCGCCGAACTCTGCGCCGAGCGAAAAATCGACGCCCCCATCCTCCGCGAAACCTACGCGGTCCTCTACGAGGGCAAGTCGCCCGCCAAGACCCTCGCCGACCTCATGGGCCGGGAGTTGAAGCGCGAGTCATAAGCCCCACCGCCTTCTTTCTCTTTATTCTTTATCTTTCCTCTTTCTCTCCTGTCCGCCTCGGGGTGGGCTAAAAAGGAGAGAAAGAGGAAAGATAAAGAATAAAGAGAAAGATAATACATTCCGCTCCACCCACGCCGCCATTTTTCGACCGCCATCATTCAGCCTTTTCCCATGCAACGCGCACGCCGGCTTCTCTGTTCGCTCCAAAACCACATCCGACAGGCGATCCTCGACGCCCGCGCGCGCCACGCCGCGCGGTTCGCCCGCGTCGCCGCCGTCACCAGCGCCGACACCATCTACCACATCGACACGATCAGCGAGGTCGCGATCATCGCATGGTTCGAGCGCCATTGGCCGCGCGCGTGGCCGGTGCAGGTCGTGATGGAGGGCATCGAGGATGACACGCCGCTCACCTTCCCGCGCGGCACCCCGGTGAAAAGGACACGTTACAAATGCATCCTCGACCCCATCGACGGCACGCGCGGCCTCATGTATGACAAGCGCCCCGGCTGGATCCTCGCCGCCCTCGCCCCGCAGCGCGGCCCGCGCACCGGTCTCGCCGACATCACAGTCGCGGCCATGACCGAGCTGCCTGTTTCCAAACAATGGCGCTCCGAGCAATTCAGCGCCATCCGCGGCGCCGGTCCGCGCGGCGTGCGCGGCACGTGGACAAACGTGCTCACCGGCGCCACCGGCCGCGTCCGCCCCGCGCCATCGCAAGCCGCCGGCCTCGAGCACGGCTTTGCCTCCGTCTCGAAATTTTTCCCCGACGGCAAAGTCCTGCTCGCGCAGTTCGAGGAAAAACTCTGGGCCGCGCTCCAGCCGCCCGCGCCCGGCGGCGGCTCGCCGCTCATCTTCGACGACCAATACATCTCGACCGGCGGACAGCTCCACGAACTCCTCTCCGGCCACGACCGCATCACGGTTGACGTGCGTCCCGCCGCCTTTGCGAAACTCGGCCTTCCGTCCTCGCTCACCTGCCATCCCTACGACATTTGCGCCGCGCTGATTCTCACCGAGGCCGGCTGCATCGTCGAAAACCCCGCCGGCGGCGCCCTGCGCGCCCCGCTCGACACGACCACGCCCGTATCATGGATCGGATACGCCAATCCCGCCCTCGCCCGCCGCGCCCGCCCGGTCGTGAGGCGTTTGCTGCGCGAGTTTTTTGGGTAAGGGACATCCTCGTCCCGGATGCAACCGGAGGAGATGCCACCCCGCTTCTTCCGTTCATTTGATATCCAGCACCTCCACCTCAAACACCAGCGTGGCCTTCCCCGGGATATCGCTGCCCGCGCCGCGCTCGCCATAGCCGAGCCAGTAAGGAATGATCAGCACGCGTTTCTCGCCCTTTTTCATGCCAAGAAAAGCCTCGTCCCAGCCCGGAATCACGCGCCCCGCGCCCACGGCGAATTCAAACGGCTGCCCGCCCGCCGACGAGTCGAACACTTTTCCATTGAGCAGCGTCCCCGTGTAGTGCGCCACCACCGTCTGCCCGCGCCGGGGCGCCTCGCCCTGCCCTTCCGCGAGCACGATGTAACGCAGCCCGCTCGGCAGCACCACGATCCCGGCATGGGGAAACCGCTTCGCGATCCCCTCCAAATCCTGCGCGGACAGCTCATGCTTTTCCGCTGTCTGCGTGGCCGCGCGCATGGCGCTGTTGATGGGTTCGCCGGGATTTTTGCGCGCCAGCATGCCGGAGCGCGAGATGAGCGCGACAATCGTCAGCGCCGCGCCGAGGATCAAAATGACATGGATGTTCTTCATAGTGGAAAAATGAGTCCCGTTCATAACCACTCCGCGCCGCCGCTGAAAGACTGAATAACTGATGTTACGCCGCCGGCGGGATTTCCCTTGCGAAGACGCGGCAGCGCCACCGCGCAACATCAGTGAATAAAGTCGACCCGTTTTCCGTTTCTCAATCCGCGTTCCGGGCCAGCCGCTCGGCGGCCAGGTATTGGCGGCGAAACGCATTGGCCAGTTCGTCGGCCAGGCGGATTTCGTCGGCCTTGTTTCTCGACCCGAGCGCCTGCTTGATGCGTGTCTGCGCCGCGTCGTAATCCACCGCCGACAAATCCTGCATCGCCGCCAGCGCGTCCGCCGGCATCCCCGCCTCGATGATCGCCCGCCACGCGCGCGCGAGTTCGGGATGCGTGTCGAGGCACATCACGCGGATCACAAACGCCATCTCGCGAAACAACCCGCCGGTCCACGCCGCGCGATACACGAGCTGCTCTTTTTGCCCGTAGGGCGATTCCTCCGGGTCGCTGCGCCACGCGATAAATTCCGGCTGTTCATAAAAATCCCGCCGCACCGGCAGCCGCCGCAGCGCATACTGGCGCGGGCCGCCCGGCGCGCCCGGTTTGAAATTCCACAATTTCTGCCCGTCCATCGACAGCACGTATTCGATGAACAACACCGCCGTCTCGCGGTGGGGCGCGCCGCGCAGCAGCGCGATCGGGTCCACCGAGCTCACGCTCCCGCCCCGCGGCGGGATGAACGCCACGCGCTCCGACCCCGTGCGACGCGACACCGCCTCCTGCTGCTGCCGTCCGTAGAAATCGATGCACATGCCCGCCGCCGAATTCCCCTGCGCCACGTCGATGGGCGGCTTTTGCGACGAATCCGTGAAATAACGGCTGTTCGCCCCGATCGCCTGCATCAGCCGCATCCCGTCGAGCCAGCCCTCGCGCACCGCGCGAGCCTCCAGCGCCCCGGCCTCCGCGTCCGGCTGCGCGGCGCGCAACGCCACGAGCCGCTTCTGCATCTGCTGCTGGATCACGTTTTCAAACGCCTTCGCAATCGAGCCGCTCTTGGTCGGATCGGCCAGCGCGATCTCGCCCGCGAGACGCGGATTTTTCAAATCCTCCCACTGCCGCGGCTGCGGCACGCCCAGCCGCGCGAGCGCGTCGAGATTGGCCACGATGCCGTAGCTGCTCAACACCGTGCCGATCCAGCGGCCTTCCCCGTCCCAATATTCCTCCCCGGCGAAGGCGCGCGGGATCACGTCCTCGCGAAACCATTCCGGATGCGCCCGCAGCATGCCGGAATCCACGATGCGGCCCGCGCGCGCCTGCCGCTCGAAATCATAGGTGCCGCCGCCGAAGAATACGTCGATGCCGCAACTCACATCCGAGGCCAGAAAGGCCGCCCGGGCCTCGCGCTCGACCGCGGACGCACCGGCCGGGAGGCGCCCGTTGTGAAACGCCGCCTGCACCTCCGTGCCCCACGCGCGTCCGAGCCCGCGCCGCCAGTGCAACTCAAACGCGGCCACATACTCGCCCTCCAGAAAACGGGCGATCTCGCTCGTGCCGCCGATGACGCGCCAGTCGATGACGACGCTTTTCCCGGTGCGGGCCCGATACCATTCCGCAAACCCGCGCCCGAACTCGTGGCGGATGGCCTCGTTGTGCGGAGTGATGATGACCAGCGTGCCGGCATTCGCGTCCGGGCCGCCCGCGCGCTTTTTCGGACGCAACAGGAACGGCAGCGCGATGATGAACGCCAGCGCTGCAATAATGACAAGGCGCTTGGTCATGATTTATTATTGCCCACGGAACACACGGAATACACAGAAGAAATTCTGGTTCGTCGCTATCTTGAATGGCCGGTTTGCTGATTTAACCGCAGAGAACGCAAAGAACGCATGGAAAAACAGGATTATTCCCTGCTGTCTTTGCGTTCCCTGCGGTTAATTTTCTGTTGTTTTCAGATATTGGAAATAACGGGAAACCGAAATTTTTATGTTTTTGTTTCTGTGTGTTCCGTGGGCTATTTTAATGGTTTGGTTTTATTTTTAATCTCACGCCTCCAGCACCACGACATCCCCGGCATCCACCGCGGCGTGCAATTCCGGGCCGTCCGCCGGCTGCGCGGTGAAACGCGGATTCGTCTCGAGGATCTTCAGCGTCCCCGCGCCGTCCTTTTCCGCCTCGCCCCCGCTGCGCGAAGGCACAAAATCATGCTGCGCCACCTCGCCGAGATACACCGAGCCGCCGATGCGTCCCGGCACCGAATTGACCTCGCGCGGGCCGTGTTCCAGCCGCCAGCATTCCGGCCGGATCGAAAGCGTCACGAGCCAGCCCGGGGCGGGCATCTTTTCCGGGTTGCCCGGCACGCCCTCAAACCGGCCGACCGGCGTCGTCACGAACACCCGGCCGTTTTCCACGCCGGCAACCGTGCCCGCGATGAAGTTGGTCTCGCCGATGAAGTTCGCCACCGTTTTCCACGCCGGGCGCTTGTAGATTTCGCGGGGAGTGCCGATTTGCAGAATCTTCCCGGCCTCCAGCACCGCCATGCGGTCGGAAATGGACAGCGCCTCCTTCTGGTCGTGCGTCACGTAAACCGTGGTCAGGTTGAACTCCTTGCAGACGCGCCGGATCTCCGAGCGCATTTCCAGGCGCAGTTTCGCGTCGAGGTTCGACAGCGGCTCGTCGAGCAGCAGGCACCGCGGCCGGATCACCAGGGCGCGCGCCAGCGCCACGCGCTGCTGCTGCCCGCCGGAAAGCTGGTTGGGGCTGCGTCCGGCGTATTCCGCCATGCGCACCGATTCGAGCGCCTCGGCCACGCGCCGCTTGATCTCGGCCTTGGGCACGCGCCGTTCGCCCAGCCCAAACGCGACATTTTCCGCCACGGTCATGTGCGGCCAGAGCGCGTAACTCTGAAACATCATGCCCGTGTTCCGTTTGTGCGGCTCCAGGCGCGTCACGTCATCGTCGCCGAAAAAAATATTTCCCGCATCCGGCATCACGAACCCCGCCAGACTCCGCAGCAGCGTGGTTTTCCCGCAGCCGCTCGGCCCGAGCAGGAAAAAGAGCTCCCCGGGCTTTATCTCCAAATCCAGTTGATACAAAGCCACTACCGTGCCGAAACGCTTTGTCAGGTTTGAGGTGCGGATGGAAACCATGGCGGTTGGGAGACGACGCGGAAGCAAGATCCCGGCCATGGCCATGTCAAAAAAATAAACGGGAGCGCGCCGCAAGGAACCTGTTGCCACGCGCCCCGCGGAGTTGGTATCGAAATGGCTTTTTCAACCGTGTCCACCATCACCATGCCCGCCGCCCGACTTCCCGCCACTCACAGGGACCTTGAAAGCATCCTCGTGTCAGCCGCCGACATAAAACGCCGGCTCAAGAAACTCGGCGCCGCCATCGCCGAAGCCTACGGGGACGAGGAAATCACGGCGGTCGCCATCATCAACGGCTCGATCTTTTTCACGGCGGATTTGCTTCGCCACGTGCCCAATCCCATCCGCCTCGACTGCATTCGCATCTTCAGCTACCGCAACAGCACCAAGTCGCACGGCAAGCCCAAGCTCCTGCACAGCCTCTCGCTCGACATCACCAACCGCCACGTGCTCGTGATCGACGACATCCTCGACACCGGCAAGACGCTTTCCGTGGTGGTCGACCTGCTCAAAAAACAAAATCCCGCCAGCCTGCGCACCTGCGTGCTGCTCGACAAGCGGGGACGCCGCGAGGTGGAGTTCGAGGCGGATTTCGTGGGCTTCCAGATTCCCGACCGCTTCGTGGTCGGCTACGGCCTCGATTTCGCCGAGCGCTACCGCAACCTGCCCTGCATCGGCATCCTCAAGCCCGAACTCCAGAACCCGCCCGAATGGGCGTGAGGAGGCATGGCGGCGCAGGCGGAACCTCGTAGCGCAGCAACGGTGATCAACGCGCAAGGGAAAAGTTGGGATATTTGAGGAGAAGATTGAGCAGTTCGATGAGTTTGCGCATGAGGGCGGAGAGAGCGACTTTGACGGGTTTGCCGCGTGCGCGGAGGCGCTGGTAGAAGGCGCTGAGAACGGGGTTGTGGCGCGCGGCGCTCAGTGCGGCTATGTAGACGGTTTTGCGCAGGCGGTGGCGGCCGCCCTCGATGTGGCGGGATTTGTCGCAAGTGCCGCTTTGGGCGGCGATGGGTGCGACGCCGAGCAGGGCGGCGGCCTGGCCCTTTTCGAGCGAGCTCGGGCATGAGGGCGAGAGCGGCGGCGGTGGTGACCGGGCCGACGCCCTGGACCTGGGCGCAGCGTGCGGCGCGGTCCGCCAGGTCGCGGTCGGCGGCAATCACGCGTTGCATCTCGGCGTCGATCTGCTTGATGTGCCGCTCCAGCAGGGCGCGGCGCGCGGCGGCCAGGCCTTCGAGCAGGGGCAGGCCGGTGGCGTGCTCGGCCTGGTTGGTCTCGTGCTTGAGCGCCTCGACCAGGGCCTCGCGCGCCTGGAGCAGTTCGCGCAGCACCGCCTCGGCTTGGACGGGCGCGCGGCTGGCGCGCAGTTTTTCGGTTTTGCGCGCGAACAGGCTGAGCAGGCCGGTGTCGATGCGGTCGGTCTTGGCCAGGATGCCCTGGGACCTGGCGAACTGGCGCACGCGCCTGGGGTTGACCACGCTCACGCGCACGCCGGCCTGATGGCAGGCGCGCGCGAGGGCTCTTTCGTAGCCGCCGGTGGCCTCGCAGACGACCCACGCGCGGGCGGGCAACTGCGAGAGGAAACGCAGCAGGCCCGCAGGGCTCTGCGCGAAGCTCGTCACGCCCTTGGGCAGGTCCGCGACGAAACTGGACTTGGCGAGATCAACGCCGATGTGTTTATATTGGTTTGGCATGGCAGGACTCCTTCTTATCGAGACGCGCTCAAGGGCGCAGACAACGGTTCGAGTTGCTGCCAGCGGTGCCCGCCGGGTCTGTCGCTGCGCTGCGAGCTCAAGGGCTCATGGCATCCCATCAGACTTTCGGCGGACAGGGGAGGGGCGTCCTGCAGGACGCCCCTCCCCCAACCACTGGCCAAGACCGGCTTCGTTATAGAACTGCGCCGGTCTTGGCCAGTGTCCTATAAGGCATCCCTGCCCGCCATCGAAACAGAAGGCGCGAAGCGCCGTTGACTTTTTTCTAACAAATGCCGCGCTTCGCGCGAAAGCTTTTCGACGGCAGGCAGGATGCCTGCGCTACGCACGCCGGACTTGCGTCGCCGATAAATATCCCCCCACTTTGAACTCTCCGGCCTCGACGCAGTCATAACTTTCCACACGATGGGCGCCGCTTCGGGCGGCCCTGCCCTTCCATTCCGACATGCAATTTATCCAAGCCATCCTCTCCAATATCTGGGCTTTCGGGCTTGCCGTGTTTTTTCTCGGCGCGTCGATTTTTGTCCACGAACTCGGCCATTTTCTCGCCGCCCGCCGCCGGGGGATGAAAGTGGAGCGGTTTTCCATCGGCTTCGGCCCGAAAATCTTCGGCTGGCGCGGACGGGACGGCATCGAATACCGCCTGTCATGGATTCCGCTGGGCGGCTATGTCGCCCTGCCGCAACTCGCAGACATGGCCGCGATCGAAGGCGAGTCCTCGGTCGCGGTGGAAAAGCTTCCGCCCGTCAGCTACACCACGAAGGTCATCGTCGCGGCGGCGGGGGCCTTCTTCAATGTCCTGTTTGCCCTCGTGCTCGCCACCATCGTGTGGGTTGTCGGCCAGCGCATGCTGGTCGAGGAGCAGACCAACCGGGTCGGCTCGGTCCGCCCGATCATCGAGGCCACCGGCGGCAAGACCGAGCCCGGCCCGGCATTTGTCGCGGGCATCAAACCCGGCGACGCCATCCTCGCGGTTGACGGGAAAAAAGTTTCCTCGCTCTCCGACATCAGCTACCTCATCGCCCTCGGCTCCGGGCGCGGCGCCCAAGGCGAGCCGAAAGCGACCCTCTCGGTGCAACGCGACGGCCGCGTCTTCGATGTGGATGTCTATCCCCATTACGTCACCGCGGACGAGATTCGCGACATCGGCATAGAGCCCTCCATGCAAGTCACTGTCGCGCAGGTCTCGCCCGGCAGCGCCGCGGCCGCGGCCGGCCTGCTTGAAGGCGACATCATCACCCATCTCGACGGCGAGCCGGTGCAATACGAAAGCTTCATCCGGGACTATATCGCCCTGCACAAGGGCTCCGCGCTGCGCATCACCTACCTGCGCGACGGCAAGGAAAGCGAGACCACGGCTGAGCCGCGCCGGCTCGTCGAGGCCGCGGGAGGCGAGCCGGTTTACCGGCTCGGCGTGGCGCTGCGCGGCGCCTACTCCACCCACATCGCCCACATCCCGCCGTGGGCGCAATTCAACAACATCGTCACGCTCACCTGGCGCAACCTCTCCAGCCTCGTCAACCCGCGCTCCGACATCGGCCTCGACAAAATGACCGGACCGATCGGCATCGTGAACCAAATCCGCGTCATCGCGAAATACGACTTTGTCTCGGTGCTGTCCTTCATCGTCCTGATCAACATCAGCCTCGCCATTTTCAACCTGCTGCCGATCCCCGTCCTCGATGGCGGACACATCCTCTTCGCGACCATCGCCAAGCTCCGCGGACGCGCCCTGCCCGCCCGCTTCATCGCCGCCACCCAAAGCGTCTTCATGCTGCTGCTGCTGACGATGATCGTTTACGTCAGCATCTCGGACGGGCGCCGGATCGTGCGCGACAATCGCGCCGCCGCCAGGGAAGCGCCCGCCGCGCCGCCGGAAAAGTAAGCCGGTGACGGGCATTCCGCGCCCACCCCGCGCATGCCGCGGTTGCCATGCCCGCGTTTTGCGTCAACAGTGGCGGACCGTTTCATGAGCGAACTCAACGATCTCTACCAATCCGTCATCCTCGACCACAACAAACGTCCGCGCAACCGCCGCAAGCTGCCCGACGCCACGCGCGTCGCCACCGGCGACAACCCGACTTGCGGCGACCACTGCACGGTTTACCTGCGGCTCGAAGGCGACCGCATCGCCGAAATCACCTTCGAGGGCGCCGGCTGCGCCATCTCGCAGGCATCCGCCTCGCTCATGACCACGCTGCTCAAGGAAAAAACCGCCGCCGAGGCCGCCGCGACCTTCGAGGAGTTTGCCGCCATCGTGAAAACCGGCCGCGCTCCCGGAGAATTTTGCGAGATGGCCGCGTTTGCCGGCGTGCACGCCTTTCCCGCCCGCATCAAATGCGCCACCCTCGCCTGGCACGCCGCGCTCGACGCGCTCAAATGAAGGACAAATTACGATTTACGATTTAGGATTGGGAAATCACCGTTCCCATGCCTCCGCCGGCGCGGAAGCTCCAAATCGTCCATCGTCCATCGTAATTCGTAAATCATAACTCGTCCATTTCCGCCAAACCATGTCCGACACCTTCGCCCATATCCGCCTCGATTTTCCCACCCTTCACCAACAAGTCGGCAACAAGCCGCTCGTCTATCTCGACAACGCCGCGACCACGCACAAGCCCCGCGCCGTCATCGACACGCTCACCCGCTACTACGAGCACGACAACAGCAACGTGCATCGCGGCCTCCACGCGCTCTCCATGCGCGCCACCGACGGCTACGAGGCGGCCCGCGCCCGCGCCGCCACCTTCATCAACGCCGCCGACCCCGCCGAGGTCGTCTTCACCCGCGGCACGACCGAATCCATCAACCTCGTCGCGCAAAGCTGGGGCGCCGCCAACCTCCGCCCCGGCGACGTCGTGCTCATCACCGAGATGGAGCACCACTCCAACCTCGTGCCCTGGCAGCTCATCACGCAGCGCACCGGCGCGACGCTCCGCTACGTGCCTGTCTCCGGGGAAAACGCGGAGCACGGCCTCGACCTCGACGCGCTCGACCGCCTGCTCACGCCCGAGGTGAAGCTCTTCGCCTTCACGCACATCTCGAACACCCTCGGCGTCATCAATCCCGTGGCCGACCTCTGCGCCCGCGCCCGCAAGGTTGGCGCGCTCACGCTCATCGACGCCGCGCAATCCATCGGGCATGAGCCCATCGACGTGCGCGCCCTCGGCTGCGATTTTCTCGCCTTCTCCGGCCACAAGATGGCCGGCCCGACCGGCATCGGCGTGCTCTACGGCCGGCGCGAGCTCCTCGACGCCATGCCGCCCTGGCAGGGCGGCGGCGGCATGATCAACACGGTCGAGTATTCCGGCAGCACCTGGAAGCCGTCGCCCGAACGTTTCGAGGCCGGCACACCCAACGTCGCCGACGCCATCGGCCTGCGCGCCGCGATGGATTATCTCGACGGGCTTGGCCGTCCGGCCATCGCCGCGCACGACACCGCCCTCGCCGCCCTTTGCTACGAGGCGCTGCGCGGGTTGCCCGGCATCCGCATCCTCGGCCCGGTCGATTCCACGAAACGCGGCGGGACGGTGAGCTTTGCCTTCAAGGACGTGCACGCACACGATGTCGTGACCTTCGCCGACCAGGACGGCATCGCCCTGCGCGGCGGCCACCATTGCAACCAGCCGCTGATGAAAAAACTCGGCCTGCCGAGCACGACGCGCGCGAGCTTCTATGTTTACAACACCCCCGGGGAAATCGACGTGCTCGTCGCCTCCATGCGCCGGATCCTGAAGTTTTTCACCTAGATGTTCATTAAGAACGGCGGCGCGCCGTAGCGCGGCAACGGTGTTCAACGCGCATTCCTGCCTGCCGTCGTTATTCTGTCACGCGAAGCGCGGCATTTTTAAGGGAAAAACGCCAGCGGTGCTTCGCGCCATCGTTTTCGACGGCAGGCCGGGATGCGCTACGTGCTGCCGCCTTTTCACTCAGCCGCCAGGGATATTTCAGCCGACGATCGCCGCGTAGGCGGCGGCGTCGAGCAGGGCGTCGAGTTCGGCGAGGTCGTCGATCTTGAGCTTCAGCATCCAGCCTCCACCATACGGCTCCTGGTTCACTTTCTCCGGGGCGGAATCGAGCCCGGCGTTCACCTCGACGACGGTGCCGGCGACCGGAGCGTAGAGATCGGAGGCCGCTTTCACGGATTCGACCACGCCGAAGGAATCGCCGGCCTTGAGCGCGGCTCCGGGTTGCGGGAGTTGCACGTAGGTGATGTCACCGAGGCTGCTTTGCGCGTATTCGGTGATGCCGATGGTGGCGATGCCGTCGGCTCCGGGGCGGATCCATTCGTGGGATTTCGCGTATTTGAGATCGGCGGGAATGTTGCTCATGGTTTTCTGGAGTTTAAGTTGAAGCTTAAGGAGGAGGAGGCGAGGGATTATTTTTTCAATGCAACAAAGGGCGGCTTGACGGGATGGAGGGCGATTTTCGCCCCCCGGATGTCGGTGAGCAGCGCGCGGCCGGCAGCGAGCGCGGTGGTGTCGATGAGCGCGGAGCCGATGGCCTCGTTCAGGATGGGTGAAAGCGTGCCGGAGAGCACGGTGCCGAGCGGCGCGCCCGCCTCGTCGATGACGGCCGCGCCCGCGCGCACGATGCGGCGGTCGCCGGTCTTGAAAAATACCACGCGGCGGGCGGAGCCGTCGCGCGCCTCGCGTTCGAGCGCGGCGCGCCCGCAGAAATCGGAGTTTTTGGCGAATTTCACCGTCCAGGCGAGACCGGCGGCAAGCGGCGAGATGTCTCCGGAAATTTCGTGGCCGTGGAGAGGGAAGCCGGCTTCGAGGCGCAGGCTGTCGCGCGCGCCGAGTCCGGCGAGTTCGAGACCGAGCGGCGCGCCCGCCGCGAGCAGCGCCTCGGCGAACCGCGGCGCGTCCTCCGGGCGATGGTAGAGCTCAAAGCCGTCCTCGCCGGTGTAGCCGGTGCGCGCGACGGCGGAGCAGGGGATGCCGGCGATGGTGAGGCCGGTGGCGAAATGGTAATAGTTGAGGTCGTCGAGGGCGGCTGCCACGGCGGGGCCGGAGGCGAGGGAGCGGACGATGCCGGCGGCGCGCGGGCCCTGGATGGCGATGAGCGCGGTGTCGCCGGAGCGGTCGGCGAGGGTGACATCGAGACCGGGCGCGGCGGCGCGACGCTCGCGGAGCCACGCGAGGTCCTTGTCGATGTTGCCGGCGTTGATGCAGAGGAAATAATCACCGGGCGCGCGCATGTGGACGAGCAGATCGTCGATGACGCCGCCGGTTTCGCCGCACATGGGCGAATAGACGACGCGGCCGGGCGTCATTTTGGCGAGGTCATTGGTGACGAGCGACTGGAGGAATGCGAGCGCCCCGGGGCCGCGCACATCGACCTCGCCCATGTGGCTGACGTCGAAGAGGCCGGCGGCGCGGCGCACGGCCTTGTGCTCGTCGAGGATGCTCCTGTATTGCACGGGCATTTCCCAGCCCGCGAAATCGACCATGCGCCCGCCATGCGCGACATGGAAGTCGAAGAGCGGAGTTCGTTTGAGGATGCTCATGCGGGCAACACTAGGACGGCTTGCCGGGCTTCGGGCAAGTCGCATTCGCGAAGAGAATGCGCGGGAGAATAGCGCGAAAAAGGCCCTCAAGGCGAGGGCACGGGGGCGCGCCGGGTTATTGTCCATGGGGTGACAAGACCATCGAGGAGCGACGGAGCGAAGCCGAGGGCCACGGCGCTTTGGTCGCGTGCCTGCGCCACGTCTTCCGCATCCGCTGCCATTTCAAATTCATGGAGCCAACTGGGTTCATCTTGAAAATGTTCCTCACCGACAAGACGTCCGTCGCGCCTGTATGCGATCGTGATATGCACGGGATGGACATGATACCAGGTGTCGCCGGGCGGTGGTTTGCGCAGCAGCGTGCGCATTTTCTCGAGGCCGGTGAAATCAGATGGGGCAAGGGGGTAGGTGTTTTCGAGTTTTCCGGGAGCAATGACGGGGCGGTCGGAGTCACTCCATGTGACCGTGCAGTCGAAGCTCAGCATTTCCGAAGGCGTTTTCCCTGAAAAGAGATAAAACTGAGCGTAGTCGCGGGGATGGAATGCATAGAAGGTGACGAGAATTTCCTCGTTCCCGGCCAGCGTGGTGAAGCTTGGAGCTTCTTGCTGGATGGACGGCGTGGATGGCATGGGTGTGTTTTCGATAAGGAGAGGGTATCCTCGATGCACCCATTCCCATGCGATCATGATTCCGCCGGCAAACAGCAGGATAACGACGGTTGCGGCGCTGAGGGTATGTTTGCGCGCATGTGGCATTTTTTAGGAGAGAAGACAGAATGAGCGTGGCACAGACAGGGGGACCATACCATCCATCATTGGGCGGTTTTGAAAACCAATTTCCCTTTATGGAACCGTTCAATTGCCTGCTGGAATAGTTTGAGTTTCCCTTGCTCAATGCGCCCGCGCCGTTGTTGACATTCGCGGCTGGGTGCGGGTGCATGTCGGCATGGAAAAAACATCCGGCGCATCCGCGTCCTCGTCTTCCGCCGAACATCCCTTTCTCGATTCCTCCTTCGAAATCCGCTGGTCGCAGCTCACGCCGGAGCATGTCGGCCCGGACATCGAGCGCGCCCTGACCGGCGCGCAGGCCGCCATCGATGCCATCGCGTCGCGCGACCCCGCCGCGCTCACCTACGAAAACACCTTTCTCGCGCTCGAACGCGCCACCGAGCCCCTTTCCGTGGCGTGGGGAAAAGTCGGGCACCTCCAGTCCGTCAACGACTCGCCCGCTTTGCGCGACGCCTACAACGCGATGCTGCCCAAGGTCTCCGCGTTTTTCGCGCGCATCCCGCTCAACGCCGCGCTCTGGGCGCGCCTGAAAACCTTTGCCGCCACGGCGGCGGCGGCGGGGCTGCGCGGCGTGCACAAGCGTTTCCTCGACGAGACCGTGCTCGATTTCCGCCAGCAGGGCGCCGACCTGCCCGACGACAGGCGCGCGCGCCTGGAGGCGCTGCAAAGCGAGCTCGCGCAGCTCACGCAGAAATACTCGGAAAACGTGCTCGACGCCACCAATGCCTGGCAGCTCGTGGTCGAGGACGAATCGCGCCTCGCCGGCCTGCCCGCGCACGCGAAGGCCGCCGCGCGCCGTTCCGCCGAGTCGAAGGGGATCGGCGCGCCCGGCAAGCCCGCGTGGCGTTTCACGCTGCACCAGCCCTCGCTCGAGCCCGCGCTCACCTATCTCGACGACGACGCGCTGCGCCGCGAAATCTGGGAGGGGTTCACCGCCGTCGGTTCGCGCGCGCCGCACGACAACACCCCGCTCATTCCGAAAATCCTCGCCCTCCGCGCCGAGAAGGCCGCGCTGCTGGGCAAGCCCGACTTCGCCGCGCTCACGCTCGAGCGCCGCATGGCGAAGTCCGGCGAAAAGGCGCTCGCCTTTCTTGCGGATTTGCAGGCGCGCACGCAGGCCGCCTTTGCCCGCGAATGCCGCGAATTGGAGGAGTTCAAGGAAATGCGGAATGCGGAACGCGGATTGCGGAATGAGGAAAAACAAACGCAAAACGCGGCCCAAACCCCGGCCCAAACTCCGGCGACCGGAGGGTTTGTCATTCCGCATTCCGCAATCCACAATCCGCATTCCGCCCCCCGCCTCGCGCCGTGGGAGACCGGCTACTGGTCGGAAAAGATGCGCAAGGCCCGCTACGATTTCGACGAGGAGCTGCTGCGCCCCTACTTCCCCATGGACCGCGTCATCGCCGGGCTGTTCGGCGTGGTCAACCGCGTATTCGGATTACAAATACAGGAGCGGGCCGCCGGCTCCGTCGAGGTCTGGCATCCCGAGGTGAAATTCTACGACATGCGCGACCGCGCCGGCCGCCGCGTCGGCTCGTTCTACGCCGACTGGCATCCGCGCGAGTCGAAGCGCGGCGGCGCATGGATGAACTACCTGCTCACCGGCGGGCCGCAGCCCGACGGATCGCGCGCCCCGCATCTCGGCCTCATCTGCGGCAACATGACGCCGCCCGCCGACGGCAGGCCCGCGCTGCTCACACACCGCGAGGTCGAGACGATTTTCCACGAGTTCGGGCATCTCATGCACCACCTGCTCGGCGAGGTGGAGGTCAAGTCGCTCAACGGCGTGAATGTCGCCTGGGACTTCGTCGAGCTGCCCTCGCAGATCATGGAAAACTGGTGCTGGGAGCGCGAGAGCCTCGACCTCTTCGCGCGCCATCACGAGACCGGCGCGCCCATCCCGGAGGAGCTGTTCGGGAAGATGATCGCGGCGAAAAACTTCCGCTCCGCCTGCGCGATGATGCGCCAGCTTTCGTTCGGCAAAATGGATCTGCTGCTGCACCTGCGCGCGGGCGAGTTCGCGGCGCAGGGGGCCGACGTCGAGGCGGCGGTGCGCCCGCTCATCGCCGACTGCCTCGTGCCGACCAATCCGCCCGCGCCGACCAGCGTGAAACGTTTCAACCACATCTTCGCCGACCCGGTCGGTTATGCGGCGGGCTATTATTCCTACAAATGGGCGGAGGTGCTCGACGCGGACGCCTTCACGCGCTTCCAGCGCGAGGGCATTTTCAACGCCGCGACCGGCGCGGCCTTCGTGGAGCACATCCTGAGCAAGGGCAACTCAGAGGACCCGGCGATGCTTTTCCGCGCCTTCATGGGGCGCGAGCCGGAGCTCGACGCGCTGCTGAAACGCAGCGGCCTCGCGGCGGCGGCGTGATTGCGGCGGCCGAGTTGGCTTTTTTGCGTTTTTCGGCATGGTATCCGTTCTGCTTGGCAGAGAAAACATCAACATCCATGACTCAATTTCCCGAAATACGCAAAATGTCGCGGTTGCTGCAACCGGCGCGGATGAAAAAGCTGCTCGACGAGACCGAGTATGGCTTCCTCGCGATGTGTTCAACGATTGGATACGGCTACGGCATCCCGCTCAGCTATGCGCGCGACGGGCAGCGGCTGTATTTCCATTGTTCGCCGGATGGGTTTAAGCAGAAGTGCCTGGCCGCCAATAATCGCGTGAGCTTTTGCATCATCGGGAAAACGCGGGTGATACCGGAGAAATTCACCACGGTTTACGAAAGTGTGATTGCCTTCGGCACGATGGCGCTGGATTTGCCCGAGGAGGAGCACGGGCTGGCCCTGCGGTTGCTGATGCAGAAATACAGCCCGGCGCATCTCCAGATCGACGAGGTTTACCGGGGAAAGACATTCCGCCGGAATCACCTCATGCGCCTCGATATCGAGCATGTCACCGGCAAGGTCAAAAAAGCCGTGCCGCGCCCGGCGGCCTGACGGGGATGTTTCCGGTTGTCATGCCAGCGTCTGAATTTTTGGCAGGACAAGAGTACGGGAGCGCGGGCTTTCTTGCCCGCGTGTCGGTCGCGGGCAAGAAAGCCCGCGCTCCCGGCAGAAGGCTGAAACAATGGAAAACGCTGGTATAATACCATTTCCCAATGCAAATCCCCCTTTTGCCGGAGGGCCGAGCTCCTGCGAGGCCGTCGCGGGAAAAAGTCGCATATGACCGCGACAGCCTCGCAGGAGCTCGGCCCTCCAGAAGCCCATTGTTATACGTTTGAATCCGAAATAGTATCAGAAGCCTTTTATTTTGAAGAGGCTGGAGACGCTTTCGTTGCTGTTGATGCGGATGATGGCGTTTGCGAGGAGGCCGGCGATGCTGAGCACGGTCACGGGCAGGTCTTTCACATCGACGGGGGTCGAGTTTGTGGTGATGAGTTCGTCGATGGGGCCGTTCCGGAGGCGCTCGAAGGCGATGTCGTTGAGGATGCAGTGACTCACGGCGGCGCGCACGGTGCGGGCGCCGCAGTCGCGCAGCATCTTGGCGGCGGCGACAAGCGTGCCGGCGGTCTCGGTGATGTCGTCCACGAGGAGCACGTCGCAATCCTTCACCTCGCCGACCACGTTGATCGCCTCGACCTTGGTGGCGCTGCGGCGTTTCTTGGCCACGAAGCCCAGCCCCGCGCCGAGGATGTCCGCGTAGGCGGAGGCCATTTTCAACCCGCCCACGTCGGGCGAGCAGACGACGAGGTTGGTTTTGTTGAGCTTGTCGAGATAGTCGAAAAAGACAGGCGAGGCGTAGAGATGATCGACGGGGATGTCGAAGAAGCCCTGGATCTGCTGGCTGTGCAGGTCCATGGTGAGCACGCGGTGCGCACCGGCGGCGCTGAGGAGGTTGGCGACGAGCTTGGCGGTGATGGGCACGCGGGGCTGGTCCTTGCGATCCTGGCGGGCGTAGCCGTAGAACGGGATGACGGCGGTGATGCGGGCGGCGGAGGCGCGACGGGCCGCGTCGATCATGATGAGCAGCTCCATCAGATGATGGTTGGTCGGGGGGCAGGTGGACTGGATGAGATAAACGTCGTGGCCGCGCACGTTTTCGTCGATTTTCACGAAGCTTTCCCCGTCCGGAAAGGTCGTCACGGTGGCGGAACCGAGCGGAATGCCGATGTTTTGGCAAATTTCCTCGGCGAGCGCGCGATTGGAGTTTCCTGCAAAGATTTTCAGCCCGGACTTGATGCTCATGGAAGTGTGATGGAGGGGAGAATGTTGCGGCGAGTCAGGCGTCGGAGGAAGTTTTTTCCGCAGGGAACTTCTTTTCGAGGCGGTCCACGCGCTGGAAAAGTTCCGGAAGCCGCTGGCGCAGAACATTGATGCGCTGTTCGAACATGTAGGGATTGGCGGGCGTGCCCTTGAGGGTGGCACCGGGGGAAACATTGGCATTTACGCCGGTCTGGGCGGTGATTTTCGCGCCGCGCCCGATGGTGAGATGGCCGGCAACGCCGACCTGTCCGGCGAGGACCGCGTAGTCCTCGATCGTGACGCTGCCGGAAATGCCGGTTTGCGAGCAGATGAGGCAGTGTTTGCCGATGACGACGTTGTGGGCGATCTGGACGAGGTTGTCGATTTTGGTGCCCTGGCCGACCACGGTCTGGCTGAAACGCGCGCGGTCGAGCGTGGTGTTGGCGCCGATTTCCACGTCGTCCTCGATGAGGACGCGGCCGACCTGGGGGACTTTCTCATGGCGGCCGTTGATAAATTCGTAACCGAAACCGTCGGAGCCGAGCACGACGCCGATTTGCAGGCGGACGCGATTTTTCACCACGCACTCGGAGGCGACGCGCACGCCGGGCATCAGCCAGCAATCGTCCCCGATGGCCGCGTGGCGTCCGACGAACACCTGCGCCTCGACATGCGTGCGTTCGCCGATGACCGCGCCCTCCTCGACGACGCAGAGCGGCCCGACAGTGGCGCTGGCGGCGATGCGCGCCGTGGGCGCGATGACCGCGCTCGGGTGAATGCCGGGAGCAGGCCTGGGCCAGAGAAGCTGCTCGATGCGGGCACACAATTTCGCCAGCGCGGCGGAGGGATTATCGACGTGGAGATAGAGTTGGCCGGGTCGCGGTTCGCCGTCGTAATCGATGGGCAGGATGATGACGGAGGCGGCGCAGGCGGGGACTTCGGCCTTGTATTTGGGATTGCCCAGAAAGGAGATGTCCCCGGCGCGGGCGGTGGCGAGCGAGGCGATATCGCGGATGGTTTCCGTGGTGGCTCCGCGGGTCGCTCTGGCCTCGATGATGGCTGCGATTTCCTGGCTGGTGAGTGAAAGCTCCATTGTTGCTGGTTCGTCCGGTCGAACTTTGGTGACGGGGAGGGGTGTGGCAATCGCGCAAATCGAAAAATGAGGTACTGGGTGTAACTCAAAGTTGTGTCACTCCCTCTTTCTTCTTTCCTCTTTATCTTTATCTTTCGTCAGGCACGGGCAGGGAGAAAGAGGAAAGATAAAGAATAAAGAGGAAAGATTCCGGCGGTGTCATCACTTTGAGTTGCTCCCGAGGTCCTCCCCATTGGCTTCATGGCGGGCCATTCAAGACGGGCAGGAGCACCGAAAAATAAAAACCCCGGGCGGCGAAGCCCGGGGAATGGGTGAAGACACTGCGTTTGTCGGCGCGATCAGAAGTTGATCGAGGGGCCGGATGTGCCGGATGTTCCGGATGAGCCGGTCGCGGCGGGAGCGGTCGTCGCGGCGGGAGCGGCGCTGCCGGTCGTGGAAGAGGCCGGGCGGTCTTTGTTGAGCTCGACGATGACTTCGTCGGTGATGTCGAAGCCGGGATCGGCGTAAACAACCGTGATCACGGCGGCGTTGGATTTTTCGACGAGCAGGGTGATGCCTTTTTTCTTGGCGAGGCCCGAGGCTACGTCGGTGATTTTTTCAAGGAGAACCCGGCGGGAGGAGGCGACCTGCTGCTGGATGGTCTGGACGGCCTGATTGCGGAACTGCTGGATTTCCTGCTCCTTCTTTTGCACGTCTTGGAGAAGACGCTGCGCCTCCTGCGCGGCATTCTTGCGGGCTTCCTCGGTCAGGATGGTGTTGTTGGCCTGCTCGGCGGCCTCGCGATATTTCTCAACGGCGGCACGACCCTCGCTCATGATGCGCTCGGTGCCCTCGGTGGCGCGCTGCTCGTAACCTTTGACAACGGCCTGCTCTTCCTGCGTCTTCCAATAGCCGTCGAGAGCCTTGTTCATGTCGATGGTGCCGACTTTCAGCGTTTGGGCCGAGGCCAAGAGCGCGGTCGCTCCGAAGGCGGCAATTGCGATTAAGGATTTGATGGAGGTCTTCATTGTTGTTGTTTCAGGAGACTGAAAGTTTGGTTGTTTAAGATGGAAAAACGCAGAGTAAATCAGAATCGGGTGCCAAATGAAAAGTTAAATTGATTTCCCTTGCTGTTGAATTTGTCCTTGGTGAGCGGGATGCCAAAGTCGAGGCTGAGCGGCGCGCCGGCCACGAACAGGCGCAGGCCAAAGCCGAAGTTGTCGTTGTAAGTCGCCGGGCTGAAGTCGTAGGAGCGCTCGTTGACGAAGCCGGCGTCATAGAAGACGGCGAAGCGCACCGGGCTCACGATGTCGAGCGAATACTCGAGTGAGAGCATCCCGTAGGTGTTGCCACCCATGATGTTGCCGTATTGGTCCTTCGGGCCGACGTCGCGGTTTTCGAAGCCGCGCAGGGTGTAGGGGCCGCCGAGGGTGTATTTTTCGCTGTAGGGAACACCGCCGTCCCGGTAGCCGGGAAGGGCCTTGTCGCGGGTGCGCCCGTAGCTTTCGATGACACCGGCGCGGGCGATGATGGCGATGGTCTGGGCTTGGGCGCGGAAGATGGGGAAGAATTGGGAGCCGCGGAATTCGACGCGGTAATAGTCCTCGCTGCCGCCGAGCGGGCCGCCGGTGTGGGAGTAGTTCAGCTCGATGCGGCCGCCGTCGGTGGTGTTGATGATGCGGTCGCGGGTGTCGCGGAGGAGTTGGAAGGAGACGGTGGAGGTTTGATAGCGGTCGCGGAGCGTGCCGTCCGCGTTCTGGAAGTAGCCGATGTAGGCGGACTCGATGTCCTCATACTGGACGTTCTCATATGTGTAGGAGAGCGTGCCTTCGAAGAGTTCGAAGAGGCGTTTGCGCAGGTAAACCTGGCCGCCGGTGCGCACCTCGTCGTAGTAGGAGTTGTCGTAATTGGAACTGGTGCGGTAAATGGAGAAGCCGAGCGCGAGTTCCTTTTGCAGGAACCACGGTTCCTCGAAGGAGAGGATGGCCTCGCTGGAGTTGGAGCCGACTTGCAGGCGGATGCGAAATTTCTGGCCGCCGCCCTGGAAGAAGGATTTGCGGTTGAAGAGGTCGAAGTTGGACTGGGTGAGCTCGGCGAACACGACCGCCTTTTCGAGCGAGCTGAAGCCGGCGCCGAACTGGAGATTGCCGGTGCGGCCCTCGGTGACGGTGATCTTGAGGTTGCGGCGGCCGGGGATGTTGGTCGATTCGGGGGTGAGGTTGGTGTCCTCGAAGAAGCGGGTGTTGTCCAAGCGCATCTTGCTGCGCTTCATGCTGACCATGTCGAACACCTCGCCGGGGCCGAGCGTGAGCTCGCGGATGATGACGATGCTCTTGGTCTTGGTGTTGCCCTCGATCTGGATGGACTCGACGTAATACTGGTCGCTCTCGGTGACTTCGTATTCGATGTCGATGTTGCCGGTGGCGATGTTGGGCTTGCGGATGGGGCGCACGCGGGCGTCGAGGTAGCCGTCCTTGCCGTAAAAGTCCTCCATAGTGGAGACGTCCTCGTCGAGCTTGGACGGGCGGAACACCATGCCGGAATGCTGCGAAATGATGAGCATGAGCAGCGGCGTGGGATAAAGTTTGTTGCCGGTAAAGGTGATCTGGCCGATGCGATACTGGCGGCCTTCGTTCACCTGGACGGTGAGGACGAGTTTGTTGTCGGTCGGGTATTCGTAGGTGACCTTGTCGGCGGGAATCTCGACGTCGAGAAAGCCTTCCTCGCGGTAATAATCGCGGAGCTTGTCGAGATCGTCCTCGAACATCTCGTCCTTGAAGCGGCCCGAGCCGGTCAACCAGGAGAACATCCAGCGGCGGCGGGTCTCCATGACGCCGCGCAATTTCTTGGATTTGACGTTGTTGTTGCCGACGAAGGCAATTTCGGAGATTTTGACCTTGTTGCCCTCGCGGATCTTAAAAAACACCGTGCCGTAGCCGGTGGCGCGATCGCGTTCGATCTCGTAGTTGATGTAAACGCGGTTGTAGCCCTTTTTCTGGTAAAACTCGCGGATTTTTTCGGCGTCCTCCTTCACCTGGCGCTCGTCGAGGGCCTGGTTCTGGCGGGTTTTGGTCTCCTTTTCGAGGCGGCTGGACTTGATCTTTTCGTTGCCGGAGAAAACGACATCCTGCACGCGGTATTTCGGCGTGACCTCGACGACGAGGTTGACGACGCGGTTCGGCAGCACCTCGCGCTTCACCTCGATGAACTCGAACAGTCCGGTGCGGTAGAGCGAGCGGATGTCGCGGTCGATCATCGTGTCGTCGAGCTCGCCGCCGGGCTTCACCTGCATGTTGGCGCGGACGATCTGCTCGTTGACGTTGGCGGTGCCCACGAAACGCACCGTCACGGTGCCGACCTTGTAGGGCTGGTATGGCTGCCTAGTCCCGAGACTGGGCGAGCCGCCCATCTGGGCAAAGGCTTGCGCGCCAAACAAGGTGGCGAGAAGGAAAGTGAGTAAAAAGGACGTGGCCCGGGCCATCTGGCTACTGGGTATAGTTTTCAAAGCGGGTGATGTCTCGAAGGAAGGTGAGTTTCAGTTCTCCTACCGGGCCGTTTCGTTGCTTGGCAACTATTAACTCGGCGGAGTCGGCGGCGACTTGGAATTTCTCGTCGGCGTCTTTCGGGCGCGCGAGCATGAGCACCACGTCGGCGTCCTGCTCGATGGAGCCGGATTCGCGGAGGTCGGAGAGCTTGGGAGTGCGGTTTTCTTTTTCAGCGGCACGATTCAACTGACTTAATACAAGCACGGGCACGTCGAGTTCCTTCGCGAGCGCTTTTAGCCCGCGCGAAATTTCGGCCACCTGCTGTTCGCGCGGGATTTTCGGGTCGGTCGGGCTGAGGAGCTGGAGGTAGTCCACGATCACGAACCCGAGCTTGTTGCGCGCGTGCAGGCGGCGGGCCTTGGCGCGGAGTTCCATGATGGTCAGGTGGCTGGAGTCGTCGATGTAGAGCGACGACTTGCTGAAGTCATCCGCCGCCTGGAGCAGATCCTGCTGCTCCTGGCCGTTTTTGGACAGCAGGCCGTCGCGCAGAAGCTTCATGTTCACCCGCGCGCGGGAGCAAAGCATGCGGAGCGCGAGCTGCGCGGCGCTCATTTCGAGTGAGAAGACCAGCGTGGTGACGCCGCGGCCGGTCTTCGGCATGGCGGCGGTCTCGGCGAAGTTGAGCGCGAGCGAGGTTTTGCCCATCGAGGGACGCGCCGCGAGGATGATCATTTCCTGCCGCTGGAACCCGTAGGTGAAATTGTCGAGGTCCTTGTAGCCCGAGCTGATGCCGGTGAGCTCGCCTTTTTTGGTGAGCATCTTGGTGATGACGCCCATGGCCTCGTTGACCGGGCCCTTCATCGGCTTGGCGGCATCGGAAATGCGGTCCTGGGTGACGGCAAAGATGTCCTGCTCGATCTTGTCGATGAACTCCTCCAGGCCGCCGTTGTAGTCGTAGCATTTCTCGACCGCGCCGGTGGCGACCTTGATGAGCTCGCGCAAAAGAAAAAGCTCGCGGATTTTCTCGATGAAATAGGGCGCCTGGGCCGTGGTCGGGATGCGTCCGCTGATTTGCGTGAGGTAGGCGTAGCCGCCGATTTCGTCGAGCTGGCGCGTGGTTTTCAGTTCCTCGGCCAGGACGGCGAGGTCGATGGCCGCGCCCTTGTTATACATCTCGACGAGTTTCTCGAAAATGACCCGATTGGCCGGGACATAGAAGGCGGAGGGCGCGATCTTGCCCTCAAGACAGCGGGCGACGGTGTCGTTGCCGTCGATGAGGCAGCACGAGAGCAGGTATTCCTCGGCCTCGATGCTGTGCGGCGCGGAGCGTCCGACCAAGGCCGCCGCCGCGTGCGCGGAATCGCCGCCGTTGGTTCCGTCGGAACGGGGGCGCCGGGATGTGCGTGAGGGTTTGCCGTCGTCGTCAGCCATGCGTGAAGCGGTTGAGAGAAAAGCGTTGCGCGGCGAAGGCAAGGCGGCGTTGCGGGAAAATATTCCCAGCTTATTCACCGGCGGCTGCATTTTGCGGCCTATTTCCAGCCCAGCGAGATGTCGCGCACGCTGCGTTTGCGGAAGAGCAGGACGCTGACCGAGATGCCGATCGCCAGCGTGGCCAGCAGCGAGAAAGTGAGCATGATGTTGTGCGCGATCTCGGCCAGCAGAGCGGGATTTTCGTGCAGGATGTCCATGTCCGTGATTTTTATGCCGCCCAGCATGCTGCGGTAGGCGTACAGGCCGGGCACCATCGTGATGCAGGCCGGCATGGTGAACACCACCGGCGGATTGTCCACCTTGTGTGCGAAGACAATGCCCGCCAGCCCGATAAGGACGGACGCCAGCAGCGTCGCCAGGATGAGGCCGGTGCCGAAATCGAGGAGCACGAAACGGAAGCAATGCCCGCACCCGCCCAGCAGTCCGGCCACCCAGAGGACGCGTCCGGGCGTGCCGAAGAGCACGCCCCAGCACACGGCGACAAAAAACGCCAGGAATGCGTCGCGCGCGATGGCGGTCAAAAATTCAGTGGTCATGGCGCTAGAAATTCCCGATGCCGAGCAGGGTGATGCCGAAGGTCATGCCGGCGGCGATGCAGAGCAGGATGAACGCGGCGTAGAGCCCGCGCGACAGCGCCGAGGCCAGATAGCCTTCGATGAGATCGATGACACTGTTGATCAACGGCACGCCCGGGACCAGATAAAGCACGGCGGTCGCCAGCGTGGCCTCCGGCGAGGCGCCGAAATGCCAGATGGTGTCGGCCCCCGCGATGACGGTCGTGACAAACGACGCGGCCACAAAAGAAATCATGGGATTGAACCGCAGGCGGAGCACCGCCACCCGCAGCACGGCCCCGGCAAAGGCGGCGGTGAAGGCGCAAAGCGCGTTCCGGCAATCCCCGCCCGACAGCATGCACAAGCTGCCGCAGGCAATGCCGACGGCGAGGGCGACGAGCCAGTAATTATAGCCGGCCTTCGCCTTGATGGCCTCGATTTGCCGTTTGACGTCGCTGAAGGGCAGCCGCTCTTCCAGCACCCGCCACGACAGCCGGCTGAACAGGGTGAGAATGGCCAGGTGGACATTGTGCGGGGGCGCGTCGTGATAGCGCGTGACGGTTCGTTCCGGCTGCTCGCGGTCGCGCACGGTGATGGTGAGCCCGGTGAAGGCCGGATTGATGTGAATGGGGAAACCCCAGCGGTCGGCCAGCCGTTTCAGGTTGCTGAAGACCCGTCCGCAATGCGCGCCCGACGCGAGCAGGAAGACGCCGACGTCGAGCGCCATGTCGGCAAACTGCTCGACCGAAACATTTTCCCGGGAAACTGGTGTCACGTGCTCAGGCATCCGGCCATGGTTATTTCCCGGATTTCCGGAATACGGAAGAATAATTGCGGGGCGGGTGCGCGATGGCGATTGCGACTATGGTCAGAGAGGGGTGTAACTCAAAGTTGTGTCACTCCCTCTTTCTTCTTTCCTCTTTATCTTTATCTTTCGTCAGGCATGGGCAGGGAGAAAGAGGAAAGATAAAGAATAAAGAGGAAAGATTCCGGCGGTGTCATCACTTTGAGTTGCTCCCGTCAGAGAGAGCGGCAGCCACCCGTAGCGCAGGCGTCTCTGCCTGCCGTCGAAACCGAAAGGCGCGAAGCGCCGCTGGCTTTTTTCCAAGGAACAAGTGCCGCGCTTCGCGCGAATTTCTTTCCGACGGCAGGCAGGGATGCCTTATAGGACACTGGCCAAGACGGGCGCAGTTCTATAACGAAGCCGGTCTTGGCCAGTGGTTCGGGGAGGGGCGTCCTGCAGGACGCCCCTCCCCTGTCCGCCGAAAGTCTGATGGGATGCCATGAGCCCTGGAGCTCGCAGCGCAGCGACAGACCCGGCGGGCACCGCTGGCAGCAACTCGAACCGTTGTCTGCGCCCTTGAGCGCGTCTCGATAAGAAGGAGTCCTGCCATGCCAAACCAATATAAACACATCGGCGTTGATCTCGCCAAGTCCAGTTTCGTCGCGGACCTGCCCAAGGGCGTGACGAGCTTCGCGCAGAGCCCTGCGGGCCTGCTGCGTTTCCTCTCGCAGTTGCCCGCCCGCGCGTGGGTCGTCTGCGAGGCCACCGGCGGTTACGAAAGAGCCCTCGCGCGCGCCTGCCACCAGGCTGGCGTGCGCGTGAGCGTGGTCAACCCCAGGCGCGTGCGCGAGTTCGCCAAGTCCCAGGGCATCCTGGCCAAGACCGACCGCATCGACACGCGCCTGCTCAGCCTGTTCGCGCGCAAAACCGAAAAACTGCGCGCCAGCCGCGCGCCCGTCCAAGCCGAGGCGGTGCTGCGCGAACTGCTCCAGGCGCGCGAGGCCCTGGTCGAGGCGCTCAAACACGAGACCAACCAGGCCGAGCACGCCACCGGCCTGCCCCTGCTCGAAGGCCTGGCCGCCGCGCGCCGCGCCCTGCTGGAGCGGCACATCAAGCAGATCGACGCCGAGATGGAACGCGTGATTGCCGCCGACCGCGACCTGGCGGACCGCGCCGCACGCTGCGCCCAGGTCCAGGGCGTCGGCCCGGTCACCACCGCCGCCGTGCTCGCCCTCATGCCCGAGCTCGGCTCGCTCGAAAAGGGCCAGGCCGCCGCCCTGCTCGGCGTCGCACCCATCGCCGCCCAAAGCGGCACTTGCGACAAATCCCGCCACATCGAGGGGCGGCCGCCACCGCCTGCGCAAAACCGTCTACATGGCCGCACTGAGCGCCGCCCGCCACAACCCCGTTCTCTGCGCCTTCTACCAGCGCCTCCGCGCACGCGGCAAACCCGTCAAAGTCGCTCTCTCCGCCCTCATGCGCAAACTCATCGAACTGCTCAATCTTCTCCTCAAATATCCCAACTTTTCCCTTGCGCGTTGATCACCGTTGCTGCGCTACGGTGTGCGGCCCGCGGCTTCGTCCGTTTTTCGCCAAACGGATGTGACGCGGCTTTCCACGCTGTCCCGAAATGGCTTGGGCGCTTTTTCAGAATGACAACGAATACGTCACCATGACCGTGCGCTCGGTGAGCGGAATGCCGCCCGCGAGGGTGCTCTTTTCGTCAAAGACATTGTCCATGTTGACCTGGATTTTGTGGCTCAAGCGGTGGCCGAAGGAACGGGTCTTGAATTTGTAGCCGACGCCCGCCTTCCAGACAATCGAGGAGCGGTTGTAGTTCTGCTCGCGTCCGTCGAGCACGTAGCTCATGCCGCTCATGTAGGGGTCGGCGTAGGAGTATTTCATGAGGTCCACGGTCGTCGCGGCCCCGGCGACGTCGGTCCAGTAGAGATACTTCGTCGCGCTGTCATAGTAGGTGACGACGGCATTCTCCGGGAGGTAGGGATAAGGCAGGCCGCCGTTGGGGAAGCGGGCGTTGTAGATTTGGTTCTGCTGCATACCGCTCACCGTGGGCGCGCCGGTGTAGGGGACGAGCGCCTTGCCCGAGCCGAGGTTGACGAGCGATTTGCTGTAGTAGGTGACGCCGGCGAGCGCGAAGAGCCCCTTGAGCCTGCCGTTGACAAACTCATAGCGGACGGCGGTGCCGAGGTTGTGCTTGGGCACGCGGCGGGGCGTGGTGTCGTTCATCCAGTTGAGCTTGCCGGCGTCGGTGATCTTGGCGTCCACGTAGCCGTAGCCGCCGACGACGTTCAGCGAGCGGGTGACCTGCCAGTTGAAGTCCACCTCGTAACCCTTGGCAATCTGCTCGCCGGTGAGGATGACTTCCTTTTGCTGCGTGATGGCGTCGGTGATGGAAGTGACGAGGTTTTTCTGCCGGATGTGGAAACGATTGAGGGTGATGTTGAGGCGTTCCTGGAGGAGCGTGAGCTTGACGCCGAATTCGTAGCCGTCGCTTTCGATGTTGGGCAGGGGCTCGTCGTTTTCGTCGAGCTGCGGCTGCGGGTCAAAGGCGGAGCTGGCGTTGGCGTAGAGCGAGATGTTGCGCGAGACGATGGCGGTGAGGCCGGCCTGGTAGGTCCAGGCATCGACGTTGTAGTCGGTTTTTTTGGCCGTGGGCTCGTCCTCGGTGGGCTTGTGCTCGGCGGTGCTGTCAACGTAGTCGTAACGGCCGCCGATCATGGCGATCAGGCGCCCGTTGAACATCGTGGCGCGTTCGCTGAGAAAGATGCCGTAGTCGCGGCTGATGGTTTTCGCGTGGGTGCTGGGGACGGTGTAGTTGGAGGGGTCTTCCTCCCAGGTCGGGTAGTCGTAGCTGCGGTAGATGCCGTGGGCGCCATAGGGGTCGAGGGGATCGTAGTAGAGGGAAACCGGCCACTTGATGGAGAGGGCGTAGTCGGAGTTGCGGTAGTAGTCGGTGGTGACGAGAAACTGGTGCCTGACGGGGCCGGTGGAGAAACGGAAGAGGTTGTCGATCTGGAGGCCGGTGGCCTTGGTCACGCCCTCGTCGTGCTGCGGGGTGAGCTTGACCGACGCGGGCGGGGGCTCGGTGGTGGCGCTGGAAACGGCGGCTTCGCCAAAGGGGTAATACGTGGCGGCGGCCTTTTCGCCGTGCGTGGGATTATACGACATGTTGAAGGAGGCGCGAAGGCTCCAGGCGGCGTTGAACTTGTGGTCGAGGGTGAGGCTGCCGGCGGTGAGGCGGTTGTATTTGTTGGCGTTGGGCCCGAGGAGATTGAAATCGTAGTAGTCGTAATCCATGCCGAAATACTGCGTGTAGCTCTTGGCGAAGTAGCGTTGGTAGCCGTCGAGCGAATAGGTGAACCAGGACGGCGGGTTGGAGGTGTCGAGGTTCACGGCGGCGGTGGCCATCTGGTAGGTGTTGAAGTCGTGGCGGTCGGCGTAGTCGATGAAGAGGCCGATGGTGGTGCGCGAGGTGGGTTTGTACACGAGCTGCGCGGCGATGTATTCGTTGCGGGTTTTGGCAAACTCCTGCTGGCGGTCGGCCGTGCGATACTCGGTGTCGATGCGATAGAAGAGCTTGTCACTGGTGCCGGCGGGACCGGAGGCGTAGAAGGAGCCGCGGGCCTGGTCTTTCGTGCCGAAACCGGCGGTGACCCCGTATTTGGGCGTGGACGTGGGCTTTTTCCGCAGGGTGTTGACCGCGCCGCCGGGCTGGATGGCGCCGTAGATGGAGGCGGCGGGGCCCTTGATGACTTCGACGCGGTCGGTGACGGTGACGCCGGTCAGGCCGACGCGGCGGAAGCCGTCGACGAGTTGCGTCGAGGCCTGGAAGCCACGGAGTTGATACTGGCCGGTGTTCTCGGACGGCGAAAACGAGCTGACGTTCGAGAGCTGGTCGGCGAGTTCGAGCGCGTTGAAGTCGCTGATGAACTCGCTGGTGACCACGTTGACGTTGAAGGGCAGTTCGCGCAGGAGGCTGGCGACGCGCGTGCCGGTGACGGACTCGGAGGCGGTGTAGCCCTTGACGCTTTCGCTGCGCACTTCGAAGGCCGACATGGCGACGACTTCGTCGGGCGTGTCGTCTTCGTCCGCGGCGGTTTGCTGCGCCATGAGGGATGCGGAAAAGGGCGTGGCGTGAATGGCCAGCAGCGAAAGGAGCAGCGCGAGGAGAGTGGCGCGATGCAGGGCCAGTTTTCGGACGAGGACGAGCAGGGCGATGCCGGCGAGGAGCCAGAGGCCGGGCGCGCCGCCGCCACCGCCGCCGGAACCGGAGCCGCCGCTCCAGTTGTCGTCGCTGACGGTGAGGCGCATGCTGGCGGTGCCGGAGCCGGCGGTGTTGGTGGCGACAATCGTATAGACGCCCGAGTCGGTGACGCTGTTGACGTCGATCGAGAGCGTGGCGCCGGTCGCGGGCAGGGGCTGGCCGTGCACGGACCAGACATATGCGGCGGCGGGCGAAGCCCAGGCGGTGCCGTCGAGCGTGACGCTCGAGCCGAGAGCGACGACGCGGTCGGTGATCTTGGCGGCAATGACCGGCTTGATGGTGACGACGCGCAGGGCGTTGTTGCCGGTGTCGGCGACATGGAGGAGACCGCTGACGGGATCGAAGGCGAGACCGGCGGGGGCGCTGAGGGTCGTCGCGCCGGTGTCGCCGGCGAGGGTGACGAGCGCGCCGGAGACGGGGTCGAAGCCGCGGATGAGGTTGTTGCCCGTGTCGGCGATGTAGAGGAGGCCGGCATCGTCGATTGCAATGGCTTCCGGGGTGTCGAGGGTGCCGTCGGCGGCTTTGCCGTTGTCGCCCGCGCTGCCGGTGTCGCCGGGCACGCCCGGCTGGCCGGCGACGGTGGCGACGGCGCCGGTGGCGAGGTTGATTTCGCGGAGGGTGCAGTTGACGGTATCGGCCACGTAGAGCAGGCCGGTGGCGGAGTTGAGGGCGAGGCCGGTGGGTCCGTTGAAGGTGGCGGCGGTGCCGGTGGCGGAGTCGGCCGAGCCCGCGGCCCCCGAGCCGGCGAGCGTGCTGACGACGCCGGCGGAGGTGATTTTCACGATGGTGTTGGCGGCGGTCTTGCTCACATACACGACGCCGTCGGGGCCGGCCGCGATGCCGCCGGGCGTGGTGACGCCGGTGGCGAGCGCGGGACTGACAACGGTGCCGTCGGCGAGGACCTTGCGGACATTGCCGTCGTCCCCGGCGGTGTAGAGGTTGCCGGCGGCGTCGATGGCGAGGACGGCGAGTTGCGGGATGGTGGCGAAGGTGCTCACGGCGCCGCCGGGGGCGACTTTCTTGATCGTGCCGGAGGCGACGTCGGCAATGAAGCCGTTGCCGTCGGCGTCGAACACGGTGGAAGTCGGGCCGCCGAGTCCGCCCGGGGAAACGACCGTGCCGATGTCGCTCTGGCCGGCGGTGACGCGGAGGTCGAGCTGCCGGCTGTCGGAGCCGATGGCGTTGGACGCGCCAATGGTGACGGCGAAGGAGCCCGTGACCGCGGGCGTGCCGGAGATGACGCCCGTGGCCGGGTTGAGGGCAAGGCCGGCGGGCAGGCCCGAGGCGGTGAAGCCGGTGGGCATGTTGCTGGCGGCGATGGTGTAGGTGAAGGGCGAGCCGAGCAGTCCGCTCGCGGTGAGCGCGCTGGTGATGGAGGGCGGCTCCGTGGCGACACCGCTGCCGGTGGTGGCGATGGTCAGGCCGGTGAAGGTGACGTCCGAGAACTGGTTGCTGCCCTGGCCGAAGCGAAATGCGATGGTGTCGAACGTGGTGACGGGCTCCGTGATGTCCACTCCGGTGCAGATCAGCCTGGTGAGATTTCCGCCGGTGATTTGGGCGGTGATGGCGAGACTGGTGGCGGATTCGCGGGTGAGGGTGACGATGAGCGAGTAGGCGGTGTTGGCCGCGAAGAGGTGATCGTCCGGCGGCGTGCCGCTGGAACCCATGTTTTCGGTCGAGTTCGGAGGAGTGCCCCAGTCGGCCGTGGTGTTGAGGAGGGCGGCGTTGCTGGTGGCGAGGCGTTTGTTGACGGCGAGGGTGACGGGCGAGGCGGCCGTGCCTCCGACCATGGAGTTGGTGAAGATGCCGTAGCCGATGTCGCCGACGAAGGCCGGATCGCCGGTGCCGCCGGGGTTGAAGCCGTCGGTCGCGCGGCGTCCGTTGGCGACGCCGTTGAGCAGGGCGATGCGGAGGTTGTTGGCGGCGGGTCCGAACGTGCCGGTGGTGAAGTCGAGCTTGAGGGTCACGGTCTGGCCGTTGTTGACGTTGAACGCGGGGAAATAGCCGAGGGCGCCAATGCTGCTGGTGGTGTCGAAGTTCCACTTCATGCCCGTGGCGGAGGCGACGAGTTGCTTGACCCGGCTGGCGAGCCACTGGGTGTTGGTCGCGGTGGGAGTGCCGATCACGGGCGAGGACGATGTGCTGGTGGAGCCGTCGGCGCCGCCGATGCGGTCGGTGTCGTCGAAGCGGTCGTCAACGAGAACGGTCTCGGTGTCGGCGGTGCGGACGGTGATGACGTTCGAGGAGGCCGTGGGGCCGGAATCGTCAGCCGCGCGGACGCGGTAGTAATAAGGGGTGTCGGGGGCAAGGCCCGTGATGGCGCGGAGACGCGCGGCGCCGACATCAAGGTCGTTGTAACCGGACACGAAGCTGGAGAAGGCGGAGTCGGTGGCGATGTCGAGACGGTAGCCGGTGGCGCCGGTGACGGTTTCCCATCGGGCGATGAAGCCGGTGGTGGTCACGCCGGTGGCGGGGGAAGCGACGGGCGTGGCGAGCGCCGGAGGAGGCTCCACGGTGAGCGTGAGGGTGACGGGCAGGCTGGCGCCGATGGCGTTGGTCGCGGTGAGGACGACGGGATGCGGGCCGATGTCGCCGGTGACGGCCGTGCCGCTGATGACGCCGGTGGCGGGATCGAGCGCGAAGCTGGCGGGGAGTCCCGTGGCGGCGAAACCGGCGGGCGAGTTGTCGGCGGTGATCGTGTAGGTGAACTCGGTGCCGACGACGGCGGTGGCGGTGGTGGCGCTGGTGATGACGGGCACGGCGGTGACAGCCGGATTGACGGTCAGTACCAGCGTGACGGCGGGACTGGTGCCGACGTCATTGGTCGCGGCAAGGGCGACATTGAAAGTGCCGCTTTCCAAAGGCGTGCCGGTGATGACGCCGGTAGCGGGGTCAAGGGACAGACCGATGGGCAGGCCGGTGGCGGCGTAGCTCGTCGGCGAATTGCTCGCCGTGATGGTGTAATTGAAGGCCTCGCCGACCGTGGCGGTGGCGGTCAACGGACTGTTGATCACGGGAGCGGAAGCGGCGGGTTCCTCGCCTTCCCATATTTTGAGGCTGGTGAACTTGATGTGGTCGTATTGGGTCGTGCTGCCGCCGAGACGGAATGCAAGGGCGTTGAATGTGCTGGTGATCGCGACAGTAGCGTCTTGGTCAACGACACTGTATTCGAGTCCGCTGAAGTTGCCGCCTTCGAGTTTGGTGCCAATGGTCATTTCGGTGCCGGCGGTATTTTTTGCGAGAGTGACTGTGAGTGTGTAGTCGTTTTCGCCCTGGAGATAGCCGGTGGAGCCGGTGCTGTTTCCTATTTGTGAAGTCGTGCCTGTGGCCGTGCCCCAATTGCCGGCGGTGCCGAGCAGATCGGTGGCCGTAGTATTGATGCGCTTATAGGTGCGCAAGACGAGGTTGGCGGTGGAATTGCCTATGTTGCTGGAGGCGGACATGATGGCGTAGCCGGTATCGCCCTCGTAATAACTGCTGCTCGCGGTCACGCCGTCGGTGGAAAAGCGTCCGTTCGCCGTGTCGTTGAGGAGGGCGATGCGGAGGTTGTTGGTGCCGGTGCCGACAACGCCAGTAGTGAACTTGAGCTGCACGGTGACGGTGCTGCTGGCGGCGACGGTCACGTCGGGAAAATAGCCGACCGCCATGGAATTTCCGGTGCCAACGTAATTCCAGACCATGCCGGTGCCGGTGGCGACGAGGGTGCTGGTGCTGGTGGCAACCCATTGGGTGTTGGTGTCGGTAGGCACGGAGACAATCGGTGAGTCGGGCGCGGTCGCGGAGCCGTCGAAACCGCCGATACGGTCGTAATCCGTGAAGGTGTCGTTCACGAGATAGCTGGCGGCGGCAGTGGTTGCAACCGTGCCGGAGGCGGAACTGGCGCTCGTGCCGCCGGCGCCGGCGGCGCGGACGCGGTAATAATAGGTGACTCCCGGCATGAGGCCCGTGACGGCGTAGCTGGTGACGTTGCCGATGTTGAGGTTGTTGTAGCCGGCGACGAAGCTGCCGAAGGCGGGATCAGTGGAAACATCGAGATAGTAGCCGGTCGCGCCGGGGGACGCGGTCCAGTTTACGCTGAACCCGTCGGCGGCAACACCGGTGGCTGCGGACAAGACGGGCGCCGCCGGTGCGGCGGCGGGTTCATCGCCCTCCCAGATTTTCAGGCTGTCGAACTTGAGCTGGCTGAACTGGAGCGTGCCTTTGCCGAGGCGGAGCCCGATGGCGTTGAAGGTGAGGACGGGGCTGGCGCTGTCGGTGACGGTGTAGTCGAGGCCGGTGAAGTTGCCGCCTTCGAGTTTCGTGCGCATGGAGAGCGTGGCGCCGTCGTAGGCGAGCATGAAGGTGAGCGTGTAGGCGGTGCCGCCTTCCAGGTATCCGGTGGAGCCGGCGCTGGCGGGAGCGATGGTCGTCCAGTTGCCGGAGGAGCTGAGCAGGTCGTCGCTGGCGGTCGTCGTGCGCTTGTAGGTTTTCAGGCCGAGATCGGTTGTGCCATTGCCGACCGTGGAAGCGGCGGAGAAGACGGCGTAGCCCTTGTCGCCGTTCTGGCGCGCCTCGGAGGAACTGAAACCATCGTTGTCAACGCGCCCGCCGACGGTGTCGTCGATGAGGATGGCGCGCAGGTTGTCCACGCCGGTGCCGGCCGCCCCGGTCGTGAACTTGAGCTGGACGGTGACGGTGCCGCTCGTGCCGACGGTGACATCGGGGAAATAGCCCATCGCCATGACAGAACTGACGCCGGTGTAGCTCCACGTCAGATCAGTGCCGGTGGCGACGAGCGTGCTGACCTGGTTGGCAACCCATTGGGTGTTGGTCCCCGTGGGCGTGACGGCAAACGGGCCGCCGGTCTTCGAAGTGGAGGAACCGTCGGAGCCTCCGATGCGGTCGGTGTCGGTGAAGGTGTCGTTGACGAGATAGCCGGAACCGCCCGCGCTGGTGGTGACAGTGATGGTGGCGGAGCTGTCGCCGACGACATCGCCTGCGCAGGCGCTGACGCGGTAGTAGTAAGTCGTGCCCGGGGCGAGGTCGGCGAGGGTGTAGCTGGTGGCATCGCCAACATCGAGTCCCTCGTAGCCGGACACAAAGGTGGAAAAATCGGGGCTGGTGGAAACATCGAGCAGGTAGCCGCTCGCGCCGGGGACGGCGGCCCAGTTGGCGGTGAAGCCGCTGGCGGTGGGGATGGTCGCTTCGGACACCGCGGGCGCAACAGGCGGCGGGCCGCCGATGGTCAGGGTGAGCGCGAAGGGCGTGCCGGCGCCGTTGGCGTTGGTGGCGGTGAGGGTGACGTCGAAGGTGCCGCTTTCCACGGGCGCGCCGCTGATGACGCCGGTGTTTGAATCGCAGGTCAGGCCAGCGGGCAGACCGGTGGCGGCGTAATGAGTGATGGGGCCGTTGGTGGCGGCGGTGGCGTAAGTGAAGGCATTGCCTTGGCGTCCGGTGGCGGTCGATGCGCTGTAGATGGAGGGGACCGCGGGAATCGGCGTGCCGGCACCTTGGGTGATTTGCAGGCCGGTGATGTTGAGAAAAGAAAATTGGCCGGCGGCTTTGTCGGGACGGATAGCGAGGGCATTGAAACCAAGGATCGGCGTGGTGTTGTCGGTCACAGTATAATCCATTCCGCTCATGTTCCCACCGGTGAGTTGGGTGCGTATGGAGAGCGTGGTTCCATCGTAGCTGAGCGTGATGGCGAGCGTGTAGGCGGTGTTGGCAGCCAAATAACCGGTGGCATCGGAGCTGTTGCCCATTTGGCTGGTGGTGGTTCCGGCGGCATCACCCCAATCACCGAGTGTGCCGAGCAGATTGGTGCTCCCCGTGGCGTTGCGTTTGTAGGTTCTCAAGACCAAGTCGATGGTGTTTCCCGCTCCGACGTTGGACGAGGCGGAAAAAACGCCGTAACCCACATCGCCGTCGTAAGCGCTGTTTGTGGAGCTAAAGCCGTCCGCCGTGACACGTCCGCCAGCGGTGTCATTGATCAAAGCCGTGCGCAGGTTGCCGACAGTGGCGCCATTGTCACCCGTGGTGAAATTGAGCGTAAGCGTGACGGAATTGGCTTCCCCGATGCCGACGCTGACGAGCGGGAAATAACCGAGGCACATGGCGTTCGAGGTGCCGTTGAGCGTCCATTTCAGGCCGGTGGCGGACGGGGTGAATGCGCCGCTGCTATTGGTGACCCATTGGGTGTTGGTCGCGGTGGGCGAAGCGACGGCGCTGTTGCGGTCGTTATCGCCCATGGCGTCATTGACCAGCGCGTTGAGCGTGACGTTTGACGTGGCCGCCGTGATGACGTTCGAATCCGCCGTGGCGTAGGAACCGACGGTGGCGCGGACGCGATAATAGTAGGTGGTGGCCGGATTGAGCCCGGTGATGGTTTTGCTGGTGACGTTGCCGACATCGAGGGTTTCGCAGCCGGGCCAGAAGGAGCCGAAGAGCGGGTCGGGCGAAACGTCGATGCTGTAGCCGGTGGCGTTGTCCGATGCGGCCCAGTTGGCCGTGAAGGTCGAGCCGGTGATGGCAGTCGCGGCCGCGGCGACGGGGGGAAGCGGCGGAGCGGCGAGCGCGATGACGGCGGTGTCGCTGGTGGCATCGGGCGCGATGCCGTTGGAAACGACCACATGATAACTGCCCTCGTTGGCCGCGCCGATGTTGGCAAGCGTGAGCGTGCTGCCGGTGCCGCCGGTGGAGACGACGGCGCTGTCCTTATACCACTGATAGGAGAGCACGGGGCTGCCGGTGGCTACGACGCTCAGGGTGACGGTCGCGCCGGCGATCGCGGCCTGCGATCTCGGCTGGACGGTGATGACGGGCGCGACATCCGCGACCGGGGCGGCGGGATAGGTGGTTTTGAGCCAGTTGTATTTGTCGCCGTCGCTCCATTCGATCACGCCCGCGCCGGCGCCGGCCTGGAGGATGGTTTCGAGCGTCGAGGGGTCGTCCATGTAGGAAATCGTGTAGGGGAGCACGCCGCCGGCGAGATTCCACGAGAAGGGCTTGATCGCGGCCTGCTTGGGGCCGAGGGGGTTGCCTTCGTCGGTGCTGTTGCCGCGCACGGTGGTGACAGTGGTGTCGGTGTTGGTGAAATTATAGATGACGTCGAGGCCGAGGATTTTGCCGGTGTAGGCGGGGTTGTTCACGTCGGTCTGGTTGTTGCGCAGGGGCCAGAGGCAGTCGGTGTAAACGGATTTTTCGAGGAGAATGGCGCCGTCCTCGGTGGAGATGCAGCCGTTGAGCGGCGGGTTGAAGTGATAGGTGTTGGCGAGGGTGTTTTGCTGCGCGGAGGTGAGCGCGGCGGCGCGGGTGTCGCGGAGACGCTTGGCTACAAGCGCCTCGGTGTCGTCGAGGATGCTGTTATAGATGTGGACATTGCCGCCGCGGAGCCGGGGGATGGCGCGATCCCAGAGGTTTGTCATCAGGATGTGGTGGAAGGTCCCGGTGAGGAGGGCATTCTCGGCCTTGAGGGAGTTCGCGCCCATGAGGATGCCTTTTTTCTGACCGCGCATGATGAAGGCGATTTCCTCGGGAGTAAAACCGGCGGTGTCGCGGAGGAACTTGTAAACGGTGGTGCCGGATTTGCCGGCCTCGAGCGCGTCGATTTGCTGACGAATGAAGCCGCCGGGCGCGTCGTCGCCGCCTTCGATGCGGCACCACGAGTAGGTGACGTTGGCGGCCTTGGCCTTCATGTCGGTGATGCCGTCGTAGGCCTTGGTGAAGGTGCAGTGGTCGATCCAGACATGGCTGGTGTCGCCGCCGTTGCCGAGGGTGATGAAGTCCCAGTCGTTGCTGTCGTAGTCGCCCTTGGTGGCTTCGTCCCATTCCCACATTTCGTCAAACCGGAGGTTGCGAATGATGATGTTCGTCGTGCTTTTGACGTTGAAGGTGCAATGCCTGATGGTGGAGCCGTTGGCGGAGAAGAGGGTGAGCCCGCCGGCCTTGGGTTTGATATCGAGGAGGGTGACGCCGCTGGCGATGAGCACGGGATGCAGCTTCGGCGCGTTGTGCGCGCGGGCGGGATTGCTGGCGAGGCCCTGCGCCTCCGCGCCGATTTCATTCCAGCCGAGATTGAGGTCGTTCATGATCTCGATCACTTTCGGCGTGGTCACGCCCTTCGGGGTGCTGTTGGCGTCGCGGATGGCGGTGATGAACTCGAGCGCCGTGGTGACTTTGCGGTAGGCGGGGTCGGCCTCGTCAATGACACCGCCGCCGGTGGCCCCGCTGGCAAAGCCGGTGAGGTTGAAGGCGGACGAAGGGGCGGTGACGATGCCGGCCTGGAGCGGGGCAAACCCAAACACGACGGAGACGACGATCGCGAGGACAAGGCAAAGCGGAACGAGGATGGGCAGTGGGCAGAGTCGTTTTTTCATTTTTTTCATGATTGATGAATAGAAAGACCGGGGCGGTTACAGTCATGCGGATAGCCGCAAAACGATGTTTTATATTATATAAATGGACACTTGTAGTTGATAAACGGATACGGACGACGGGGCGCGGGATGCGGGCAGAGGGAGGGGATCTCGGATTTTTCCAGTATCAAAATGTCCGATTGCGCGCGCGAGTGGAAAAGCGTCGCGGCGTGTAGTCAAAAAGGGTGACAGCGCCCCACCCCATCCGGCCGGTTGTAGTCCGTTTGTGCGACAATCCTTCGCGCGCTAAATCATGTAGGCTCTCCCCTGCCCAAACAAATCACATGCCCGCGTTTATCCATCATCCAACCTGCCCGTCCCGGCTGCCGTTCCCCTTGCCCGTTGCGCTCCTGCTGCTTGCGTTTTCCACCGCCTCGCTTGTGCGGGGCGCCGCGCCGCGGGAAGTGAATCCGGCGCTCCCGTCGATTCCAGAACGCTCATTCCGGGTCACCGATTTCGGAGCGGCACCGGACGGCACGGAGGACGGCAACACGGCGGCGTTTGCAAAGGCCATAGCCGCGGTCGTCCAAGCGGGCGGCGGCAGGCTGATCGTGCCGGCGGGAGTGTTTCGCGTGGGACATATCGAGCTGGCGGGCCGGCTCGACCTGCATCTCGAAAAAGAGGCGCGCCTGCTCTTCTCCACCGACCCGGAGGCCTACCGCATCAAGGACCGCAAGTTTCGCCCGCTCGTCGGCGCGTCGGGCGTCGAGGATGTGGCGATCACCGGCGAAGGCGTGCTCGACGGACAGGGAAGCGCGTGGTGGAGCGAGGCGCGCAAGTTCAAGGATGCGGCGCGCGCACGCGGCGACGCCAACGAGGAAATCGGCCGCCCGAGGCTGCTCGTGATCGAAAAGTCGCGACGGATTCTGCTCGAAGCCATCACGCTGACCAATTCGCCGCAATTTCACTGCGTGGTCTCGCGCAGCGAGGACTTCACGGCGCGAGGCGTGACGGTGCGGGCGCCGGAACACGCGCCCAACACCGACGGCATCGACCCGGCGGCGTCACGGCGCGTGCTCATCACCGGGTGCACGTTCGACACGGGCGACGACTGCATCGCCATCAAGTCGGGCAGGCCGGACTCGCCGGTCGAGGATGTGCTGGTCGAAAAATGCCGGTTCTTGCGCGGGCATGGCATGTCGGTGGGCAGCGAGACCAATGGCGGGTTGCGCAACCTGATCGTCCGCGATTGCGTGTTCGACGGCACCGACGCGGGCATCCGCCTGAAATCCCCGCGCGGCCGTGGCGGTTTAGTGGAAAACTGCACGTATGAAAACCTGACGATGCGCAATGTCGGCGTGGCGATTTATATCACCAGTTATTATCCGGAGCGCCTGATGCCCAAGCCGGGCGCCGCTGTATCCGAACCATCGATACGCGACCCGAACACGCCGTCGTGGCGCAACATCACCATCCGCAACATCACGGCAAGGGATTGCCGGAAGAGCGCGGGCATCATCGTCGCGCTGCCCGAGGAGCCGCTCGACGGATTGCTGCTGGAAAACGTAAACATCGACGCGCCGCTCGGGCTGCGCATCGCGTGCGCGCAAAACGTGCTGATGAAAAACGTGAATGTGAAGGCGGCCAATGGTCCCGCCTACCAAATCGAGCCGAGCGCGCGGGTGCTGGTGGCAAAAGAATAACGGACCGCGCGAACAACGACGAAGTGCGGGGCGGCCAAACCATGCCTGGTCTCGCGCAAGGCAACCGTCTGGCAATGGCGCGGCAGCGCGCGTAGCGCAGGCTTCCAGCCTGCGCTACGCGCGGTCACCTCTCCCTGATCGCAGCCGGACTCCGTGCTTTCCGCTTCCCTTTTTAGCGCGGACACGGCCAACATCGTCCGCATGCCTGCAAACGCTCCTCTTCCGCTCTCCGCGCTCGGCGTGCTCTTCGATTGGGACGGCGTCATCATCGACTCCTCCTCTCAACACGAGGCAAGCTGGGAACGCCTCGCCGCCGAGATCGGCAAGCCCCTGCCCGCCGACCATTTCAAACGCGGCTTCGGCATGAAAAACGAGCACATCATCCCAAATCTTCTCGGCTGGACGGACGCCGCCGACCACGCCGGGATCAAACACCTCTCGCTCCGCAAGGAGGCGCTCTACCGCGACGTCATCCGTGAGCGCGGCGTCGAGGCGCTTCCCGGCGTGGCTGCGTTCCTGCACCGCCTGCGCGACGCCGGCGTGCCGTTCGCCGTCGGCTCGTCCACGCACCGGCTCAACATCGACACCATCCTCGATGTGCTCGGCTTCACCGGACTGTTCACCGGCATCGTCACCGCCGAGGATGTGCGCGCGGGCAAGCCGCATCCGGATGTGTTTCTGCGCGCTTCCGAAAAAATCGCCCGCGAACCGCGCCACTGCGCCGTGTTCGAGGACGCGCTCGTCGGCATCCAGGCCGCGCGCGCCGGCGGCATGAAAGTCGTCGCCGTCGCCACCACCCATCCCGCCTCGGAGCTGCGCGCCGTCGCCGACCGCGTCGTCCACCGCCTCGACGAGCTCACCGTTGCCAACGTGCAGGCGCTGTGGAAATGATTCTCCTTATCTTTCTCTTTATTCTTTGTCTTTCCTCTTTCTCTCCTGAGTGCTGATCAAAAAGAGAAAGAGGAAAGACAAAGAATAAAGAGAAAGATTTTTTCGCCATGCTCTTCAAGCTTCACGCCGATTACCAGCCCACAGGCGACCAGCCGCAGGCCATCGACAAACTCGTCGCTTCCCTCCGCGCCGGCAACAAACACCAGACCCTCCTCGGCGTCACCGGCTCGGGCAAGACCTTCACGATGGCCAACATCATCGCGCGCTGCGACCGCCCTGTGCTCATCATGTCGCACAACAAGACGCTCGCCGCGCAGCTCTACTCCGAGTTCAAGTCCTTCTTTCCCGAAAACGCCGTCGAGTATTTCGTCTCCTATTACGACTACTACCAGCCCGAGGCCTACATCTCGTCCAGCGACACCTACATCGAAAAAGACTCCTCGCGCAACGACGAGCTCGAACGCCTCCGCATCGCCGCCGCCAGCTCGCTCGTCTCGCGCCGCGACGTCATCGTCGTCGCAAGCGTCTCCTGCATCTACGGACTCGGCACGCCCGAGGACTTCACCGAGCAGCGCATCCAGATCCGCCGCGGCCTTCCGCTCGGACGCAACCGCCTCCTCGAACGCCTCGTCGAAAACCTCTACGAGCGCAACGACTACGAACTCCGCCGCGGCACCTTCCGCGTGCGCGGCGATGTCGTGGACATCATGCCCGCCTACCTCGAGCACGGCCTCCGCGTCGAGTTCTTCGGCGACGACGTGGACGCCCTCAACGAGTTCGACCCGCTCACCGGAAACATTCTCCGCCGGATCGACCAGTTCGACCTGTATCCGGCCAATCAATACGTGACCAGCCGCGACAAGCTCGAGGCCGCCATCGTCCGCATCAAGCGGGAGCTCGACGAACGCGTCGCCTCGTTCGAGTCCGCCGGACGGCTCCTCGAGGCCCAGCGCATCCGCATGCGCACCAACTACGACCTCGAGATGCTCCAGGAAATGGGCTTCTGCAACGGCATCGAAAACTACTCCATGCACATGGCCGGACGCAAACCCGGCGACCGCCCGACCTGTCTCCTCGACTTTTTCCCGAAGGATTTCCTGCTCTTTCTCGACGAATCGCACGTCACCGTTCCCCAGATCGGCGGCATGTACAACGGCGACCGCGCCCGCAAACAGAACCTCGTCGAGCACGGCTTCCGCCTCCCCTCCGCCCTCGACAACCGCCCGCAGTCCTTCGACGAGTTCCAGCGCGTCACCGGCCAGACCCTCTACGTCTCCGCCACGCCCGCCAAATTCGAGCTCGAACGCTCCACCGTCGTCGCCGAGCAGCTCATCCGCCCGACCGGTCTTCTCGACCCCGAGATCGACCTCCGCCCGATAAAAAACCAGGTCGAAAACCTCATCGGCGAGATCAAGGCCGCCGTCGCGCAGGGCGAGCGCGTCCTCGTCACCACGCTCACCAAGCGCCTCTCCGAGGACCTCACCGGCTACCTGCGCGACGCGAAAATCCGCGTCGAATACCTGCACTCCGACATCGACGCCATCGAGCGCGTCGAAATCCTTAGAAACCTCCGCCTCGGCAATTTCGACGTCCTCGTCGGCATCAACCTTCTCCGCGAGGGGCTCGACCTCCCCGAAGTCGCGCTCGTCGCCATCCTCGACGCCGACAAGGAAGGTTTTTTGCGCAGCGAGACCTCGCTCGTGCAGACGGCGGGCCGCGCCGCGCGCCACGAAAAAGGCCGTGTCATCTTTTACGCGGACAACATCACCGACTCCATCCGCCGCACGATGGAGATCACGAACTACCGCCGGGAAAAACAGATTGCCTACAATCGCGAGCACGGCATCACCCCGCGCAGCGTGAAGCGCGCCGCCCAGGCCAGCCTGCACACCTACGACGGCACCGCCCGCGAGGACGAGGAGGCGCTGGCCGTGGCCGAAAGCGACCCCGGCGAAGTGGCCGCCGTGATCGCCGAGTTGGAAAACGAAATGACCGAGGCCGCCGCCCGCCTGGAATTCGAGCGCGCCGCCTTGTTGCGCGACCAGATCAACGCCCTGAAAACCGGCGACTACAAAAAAACCGTGAAGCCGGCGAAGGCCAAAGGCGCAAAGAAAACCAAACCCGCGCGAACCACAAAATATCCGAAAAGGCGCCAGCCATGAAGGCAAAGACGCAAACCCTCCCGCAGGGGGCAACAGAAAGTGATGTCACCGCCGGAATCTTTCTCTTTCTTCTTTCCTCTTTATCTTTCTCCTCTCCCGTCCCTGACGAAAGAGAAAGATAAAGAGGAAAGAAGAAAGAGAGGGGGAAAAGTGGTTTGCATGGTTTTGCCAGTCCATTGCGCCAGTCGCAGGGTGACTCACGGCGTCCTTGTTTCCCGAACGAGACGGAAACCCAGGCTCCGCATGGATGTCTTTTCCGCGCGCGACATGACTCTTCCATTGTAGCAGATTGTCCATCTGCTGCTTCCCTTCACCCCGGGACTTTGCGTCCAATAGTAGATGACAGGGGCATAGGGGGTCCACAAAGGACTCTCCTTGTCGGGCATGCGCATGTAACTGGCGCGCCGCGTTTCACCAGCCCAAACGCCCCCCGCATTCTGTCCGTCGCGCGTGAGAGACCGAACGATTTCGTCCACCGCAGGCAGGCGCCATATCCCTTGAGGACGGTCCATGACGGTTCTCCCGTCCGCACTGAGGTGGGTGGCGATAAATTGTGCCTTCGCATAGCTTACCTGTCCGCCCGTATCCCATCCCGGCCCCGATGGCGCCCAGATCAAACGCGTCCCCTGCCCGTCCACCTCTCTGGCCCCGAGATCGCCGTCATAGTGCCGATGGGCGATTCGCCAGACCGGCTCGACCGAGCAGGCAACGGCGATCAGCGCGGGCACCCCGATCACCATCTTCACAACAAGCGCCGCATGCGGAACACGCCCAAACAGGCACAGCAGCCCTCCTGCAAGCAACAGCAGCGACGAGAGCATGGCGACATGAATAAAGTCTTTTGGAGAAGGTGGCCAGCGTTCCATCAGCCACCAAACCATCAGCGCGCCGGCCAGCACGCAAATCGTCGCCCCGCCGATGACAGGCCGCTTTATGCCCAACACCCCCAGCCCGACAAAGGCGGCCGAAGGCGCCAGATAGGCCAAAGTCCACTTCAGGTTGAGAAATATGCTTTTATAATGCCACGCCTCATGAAAATTTTCGCTGGCACCCCAGAACGCCCAGAACGAGGCCGTCACGAGAACAAAGAACGCAAAAATCAAACCAAAAATAAGATTGCCGGATGGTTTCATATCTTGGGCAGGGGCGCCTCCAAGTCAGTGCATATCGAGTTTTCCGATTTCGCTCAATGCCTGCTCAATATTCAGCCGGGCCGCCCCTTCGGTTGCCATGCGCAGGTTTACCAAAGCATGCAAGGAACAGAGAAAGGTCATAGTGGGCTTGCCCCGATAATTCGGACACGGGATTAGGGTGATTTGATTTGGTCTAGTTGTGATTCGAATTGAACAGGACTTTGATAACCCAGACTCGAGTGGAGCCGGGTGCGATTATAAAATGATTCAATATAATCAAAGATCGCCGAGCGCGCCTCGCTGCGCGTGGCAAATTTGCGGTGATAATTTCAGATTGCTCCAAAACGATTCCATATGGGCGTTGTCGTAGCAATTGGCCTTCCGGCTCATCGAAGCAACGAGTTGGTTTGCCCTGAGTGTGTCACGAAACGCTGCGCTGGCGAACTGGCTGCCCCGGTCCGAGTGCACAATCAGCGCGGACGCGGGGCGGCGTTGCGCGATGGCCATTTTCAGGGCGTTGACCGCCAGCGATGGCATCTGATCCATGGCCCAGCCAACGCTGCGGCGCGTATAAAGGTCGAATAGTGCCACAACATACAACCAAATCCGCGCGAACCACAAAATACCCGGCAAAACGAAGATAGAGATCCTAACGAAAAGGAAGATTGACCGACGTGACACGGGAACATCAAGTTTCCCGCCCTCCAGATCGAACCAGATTGACTGCAATGGGCTCGCGCGAACGCGTCGGAAGGACTGCAAATGCTGCTGCGCTACTCGTGAAAAGAAATTCCGCGAATAGCCCGATTTCGAAAAAATTGCATTTCGCGCTTGTAGTTTACCAAACAGTCAACAATGTAGTCCGTCATGGGCCGTCCAAGTGACTCTAAAGAACGTTTGCTCGAAGCCGCGCGCGACCTGATCTGGGAACGCAGCTACGGCATGGTCACGATCGACGCCATCTGCGACAAGGCCGGCGTGAAGAAAGGCAGTTTTTATTACTTCTTCAACTCCAAGTCCGATCTCGCCGTCGCCGCCATCGACACCAACTGGACCGAAAACAGCAAGCCCGTCTGGGATAGCCTGTTTTCCGCCTCCCTCCCCCCGCTCGAACGCATCCGCAACTTTTTCCGGGCCAGCCACGACAATCAGGCCCGCCTGCAAAAAGAACACGGCCGCGTCCTCGGCTGCCCCTGTTTTTCCCTCGGCTCGGAAATCTGCAACCAGGACGAATCCATCCGCCTCAAGGTGCAGGAAATCCTCCAGAAGCAGATTCGCTACTTCGAATCCGCCATCCGCGACGCCCAGGCCGAAGGCACCCTCCCCGCCGGCGATGCCGCCGCCAAGGCACGCAGCCTTTTCGCCCTCTTCGAAGGCAGCCTCGGCCAGGCGCGCATCCAGAACGACTTGGCCTTTCTCCGCACCCTCCCCGGCCTCGCGCTCGAAATCCTCGGCTCTTCCCGCTTGCCCGAACCCGTGTAGCATTTTTTTGCCCGGATTGTTTACTATTTAGTCAACTACTAACCGCATCCTCATTCCATTCATCATGAATCCAGACGACCCGACACCCGGCCGCAGCACGGCCGCCACCGAAATCACCGCCGTCGCCGCCGGAGGCTCCCTCGTTTCCCATTTCCGCCTGCCCGCCATTCTCGCCCTTCTGCTCGCGCTCGGCGTGGGTGGCGGCGTCTATCTCATCGACGGAGCCACTGCCGCCGAAACCGGTTCGACCGCGACTCCCCCGCCTGCGCCCAGAGTCACCGTCGCGCCGGTCGAGCAACGCATCGTCACCGATCACCGCGAACTGCTCGGCCGCGTGGACGCCACCGAAACGGTGGAAGTGCGTCCCCGCGTTTCCGGCTACATCGACGAAGTCCGGCTCAGGGCCGGCGAACTCGTTAACAAGGGCGACGTACTCTTCGTCATCGACCCGCGCCAGTACCGCGCGCAGGTCAACCAAGCCACCGCCGGGGTCGAACGCGCCCGCGTCCGCCTCAGCATCGCCGCACGCGAGGCACGCCGCTCCGATGCCCTGCTCAAGACCCGGGCCATCTCGGAGGAGGAAGCCGACACCCGCAGCACCCGCTTCGCCGAGGTCCGCGCCGAACTGCTCTCCGCCGAAGCCACCCTCGCCACCGCGCAGCTCGACCTCGAACACACCGAGGTGCGCGCGCCGGTCGGCGGGCGCGTCAACCGCGCCTACGTCACCGCGGGCAATCTCGTCTCGGGTTCGCCCGCCGGCGCCACCCTGCTGACCTCCATCGTCTCGGTCGGCGAGGTCTATGTGTACGCCGATGCGGACGAGGACACCGTTCTCGCCTTCAACCGCCTCCGCGCCGCCGGCCGCATCGCCACGGACAAGGATGGCCGCGTGCCGGTCGAGATGCAGTTGAGCGACGAGGAAAACTTCCCTCACCGCGGCGTCATCGAGTCCACCGACAATCGCATCGATCCCGCCACCGGCAGCCTCGTCGTGCGTATGGCTTTCCCCAATACCGATGGCCGGCTCGTCCCCGGGCTCTTTGCCCGCGTCCGCCTGCCGGTCAGCTCACCCGAGCCGTCGCTGCTCGTCAGCGAACGCGCCATCGGCACCGACCAGAACCAGAAATTCGTCTTCACCGTCGGAGCGGACAACACCGTCGCCTACCGCACCGTCAGGATCGGCCCCGCGCTCGACAGCCAGCGCGTCGTCCGCGACGGCCTCAAGCCCGGCGAGCGCGTCATCGTCAACGGTCTCCACCGCGTGCGCCCTGGCATGACCGTCACACCGGAGCTCGCCAGTAACGATACCGCGACCACTCCCGCCGCCACTGTCGCGCTCAGATAAAGTCATCACCCGTAGCTGCGCTCGTCAGGGCGCTGGCCGCCTGCGTGGGTTTCACGTCCGCGCCTGCCGACTTGCGTCGACAGCTACCTACCTGCACCCGTCCGCATGAACTTCTCCGACTTCTTCATCAAACGCCCGATCTTCGCCGGCGTTCTCTCCATCGTCATTTTCCTCGTCGGCGCCATCGCCCTCTTCCGACTGCCGATCAGCGAATATCCCGAGGTCGTGCCTCCGACCGTCGTGGTCCGCGCCACCTATTCCGGCGCCAACCCGAAAACCATTTCCGAGACCGTCGCCGCGCCGCTCGAACAGGCCATCACCGGCGTCGAGAGTTCGCTCTACATGTTCTCGCAGGCCACGGCCGACGGCGTGATGACGCTCACCATCACCTTCCGCCTCGGCACCGACCTCGACACCGCCCAGGTGCAGGTGCAGAACCGCGTCGCCCAGGCGCTGCCCAAGCTGCCCGAGGAAGTCCGTCGTGCCGGTGTCACGACGACGAAAACCTCGCCCGATCTCCTCATGGTCGTGCACCTCTTCTCGCCCGACGGCCGCTACGACGACATCTACGTGCGCAACTACGCCACGATCCAGGTCAAGGACGTGCTCTCCCGGGTCGAGGGCGTCGGCGAGGTGCGGCTCTTCGGCTCGGGCGACTACGCCATGCGCATCTGGCTCGATCCCGGCAAGGTCGCCGCGCGCGGACTCACCGCGTCCGACGTCGTCGCCGCCATCCGCGAGCAAAACGTGCAGGTCGCCGCCGGCGCCGTCGGCCAGCAACCCGCCGGCACCCGCCTCTCCGAGACCGAACTGCTCATCAACGCCGGCGGCCGCCTCATCACCGAGGAGGAGTTTGCCGACATCATCATCAAGACCGGCCCCGGCGGCGAACGCGTCCGTCTCGCCGACGTGGCCCGCATCGAACTCGGCGCCGACAGCTACTCGCTGCGTTCGCTGCTCAACAACAAGGCCGCCGTCGCCCTGCCCATCGCGCAGCTTCCCGGCTCCAACGCCATCGCCACGTCCGACGCCATCCGCGCCACCATGGCCGATCTCGCCAAACGTTTCCCCGAAGGCCTCGCCTACGACATCGTCTACGATCCCACCATCTTCGTGCGCAGCTCCATCGAGGCCGTCGTGCACACCCTGATCGAGGCCATCGTGCTCGTCGTCCTCGTGGTGCTCCTTTTCCTGCAAACCTGGCGCGCCTCGATCATCCCGCTCGCCGCCGTGCCCGTCTCGCTCGTCGGCACCTTCGCCGCGATGAGCGCGCTCGGTTTTTCCATCAACGCCCTTTCGCTCTTCGGCATCGTGCTCGCCATCGGCATCGTGGTGGACGACGCCATCGTCGTGGTCGAAAACGTGGAGCGCAACATCGCCCTCGGCCATTCCCCCGTCGAGGCCACGCGCCGCGCCATGCGCGAAGTCACCGGCCCGATCATCGCCGTCGCGCTCGTGCTCTCCGCCGTCTTCGTGCCCACCGCCTTCATCAGCGGACTCACCGGCCAGTTCTACAAGCAGTTCGCGCTCACCATCGCCATCTCGACCGTCATCTCGGCGTTCAATTCGCTGACCCTTTCGCCCGCGCTCAGCGCGCTCCTCCTGCGCTCGCATCACGCGCCGAAAGACCGCGTCACCCGCGCCATGGATTTCGCGTTCGGCTGGTTTTTCCGCCCGTTCAACCGGTTTTTCGAGTGGATCTCCCAAAACTATTCCAACGGCGTCGCCCGTCTCCTGCGCCTCTCCGTCATCGCCCTCATCGTTTACGTGGGATTGCTCGGCGTCACCGCGCTCCTCTTCCAGAAGACGCCCGCCGGCTTCGTGCCCTCGCAGGACAAACAATACCTCGTCGCCTTCACCCAGCTCCCCGCCGCCGCCTCGCTCGACCGCACCGACGCCGTCATCCGCCGCATGTCCGAAATCGCGCTCGCGCATCCCGGCGTGGCCAACGCGATCGAGTTCCCCGGCCTTTCGATCAACGGCTTCACCAATTCGCCCAACAGCGGCATCGTCTTCGTCGGCCTGAAAGACTTCGAACACCGCAAGTCGAAGGACCTCTCCGGCCCTGCCATCGCGCAGCAACTCCAGCAACAGTTCGCCGAAATCCAGGACGGCTTCATCGCCATCTTCCCGCCGCCCGCCGTGCAGGGCCTCGGCTCCATCGGCGGCTTCAAGCTCTACGTGCAGGACCGCAGCGACGCCGGCCTCGATTCCCTCTACGCCGCCACGCAGGACCTCATCGGCCGCGCCAACCAGACGCCCGGCCTCGCCGGCATCTTTTCGAGCTACACCGTCAACACGCCCCAGCTTGAGGCCGACATCGACCGCGCCCGCGCCAAGACCATGGGCGTGCCGCTGCAAAACGTCTTCGAGACGCTCCAGATCAACCTCGGCTCGCTCTACGTGAATGACTTCAACCGCTTCGGCCGCACCTGGCAGGTGCTCGCCCAGGCCGATGCCGATTTCCGCGACAGCGCCGAGGACATCCGCCGCCTGAAGACCCGCAATGCCGCCGGCGAACTCGTCCCCCTCGGCTCCCTCGTCAAGGTCAGCGAGACCTACGGCCCCGACCGCGTCATGCGCTACAACGGCTATCCCGCCGCCGAGATCAACGGCGCCCCCGCGCCCGGCACCAGCTCCGGCGACGCCGAGGCGCTGATGGAAAAACTCGCCGCCGACACCCTGCCGCAAGGCATGGCCACCGAATGGACCGAACTGACCTTCCAGCGTATCATCGCCGGCAATACCGGCATCGTGATTTTCCCGCTCAGCGTGCTGCTCGCCTTTCTCGTGCTGGCCGCTCAGTATGAGAGCTTCCGGCTGCCCTTCGCCGTGCTGCTGATCGTGCCGATGGCGCTGCTCTCCGCCATGGCCGGCGTATGGATCACGAAAGGCGACAACAACATCTTCACCCAGATCGGCCTGATCGTGCTCATCGGCCTCGCCGCCAAGAACGCTATCCTGATCGTCGAATTTGCGGTGAAACTCCGCGAGGAGGGCCGGAGCATCGCCGAGGCCGCCATCGAGGCGTCGCGCCTCCGCCTGCGCCCGATCCTCATGACGAGCATCGCCTTCATCGCCGGCGTCTTTCCGCTCGTCATCTCGACCGGCGCCGGCTCCGAAATGCGCCGCGCGATGGGCGTGGCCGTTTTCGCGGGCATGATCGGCGTCACGATCTTCGGCTTGTTCCTGACGCCGGTGTTCTACGTCGTCCTGGAAAAACTCGGCGTGAAAAAACCAAAGCCCGCCCCCGCGCCGGACAAGGTGGCGTCACCAACCATCGCCACCGAAACAAACTGAACGCTACCGCAATCCTCACTCCCCTCCACCGTCATGAGCACCATCACACACAAACTCGCAGGAAAAACCGCGCTCGTCACGGGCGCCTCCAAGGGCATCGGCGCCGCCATCGCCCGCCACCTCGCCGCCGCCGGCGCGACTGTTGTCGTCAATTACGCCTCCAGCCGTGAAGCGGCCGAGCGGGTCGTTTCGACCATCACCGCCGCCGGCGGCAAAGCCATCGCCATGCAGGCCGATGTATCGAAAAAACCGGACATCGATCGTCTCTTCGCCGAAGCCAAAGCCGCGTTCGGACGGATCGACATCCTTGTCAACAACGCCGGCATTTTCGACTTCGCTCCGCTTGCGGAGGTCACCGAAACGCACTTCCACCGGCAGTTCGACCTCAACGTCCTCGGCCTCCTGCTCGCTTCGCAGCAAGCCGCGGCGCAATTCGAGCCCGAAGCCGGCGGGGTCATCATCAATATCAGTTCGCTCGTGAGCACGGCCGCCCCCGCCGGCGCTTCGGTTTACAGCGCGACCAAGGCCGCGGTGGATGCGATCTCCCGATCACTCGCAAAGGAGCTTGGCCCGCGTCGCATCCGGGTAAATTCGCTCAATCCCGGCATGGTCGAGACGGAAGGGTTTCACGCAGCCGGCTTCGAGGGTTCCGATTTCCAGAAGGACGTCGTCTCCCGGACTCCGCTCGGCCGCATCGGTCAACCCGACGATATCGGCCGGGTGGCCGTGTTTCTCGCTTCGGACGACTCCGGCTGGGTCACGGGGCAAAGCCTGCCCGTCTCCGGCGGCTCCAGTTGAAGCCGGCGCGCCTCACCGAGATGTTCCGGCGATGCGGCGCGTTCGCGATAGCTGCGCAGCCTGCCCGCCTGCTCCAGCCAGACCCTCGCATCGGCTTGGCGTGCCGCCCGGGCCTCCGCCACATTGGCAAGATGTTCCGGTCTCTGAACGCGCACGGTTTTCAATGCGGCCAGTTCCGGGTCAATGCCTTCGCCGTCGTCCGCGGAGTTTGGCGCCACGAGGCCGGCGTTTTTTTTATCAAGTTCAAATGAAGAAATGGCCAGATCTGCCGTTTAGAGCTCCTCACAAAAAGGAGATCGGCGCCGGCATTATCATCTTCGCGCCGCGATAGGGTTTGCCCCCTACCCCAGCGCCTCGGCCAGCGCCGCGATGATTTCATCGACCGGCTCGGCACCGACGGACAGGCGCAGCAGGTCGGCCGGCAGCCCCGCGCGGCGCAGCGTCTCGCGCCCCGATTCGCTCGTCACGAGATCGTAGTGCGCGAGGTAGATGAACGGCGAAATGAGCGAATTGTTCATCCCGAAACTCGCGCCTTTCGGCAGGCGCACGCGGTCGTAGAATCCGTCCAGCGGCCCGTCGATGGTGAACGACACCATCCCGCCCACCGCGTCCGGCGCGCGCGCCAGTTTCAGATAGTTGTCGCGCGAACCCGGATGCAGCGACCAGTAAACTTCGCGCACGCGCGGATGTTTTTCCAAAAACTCCACCACGGCGGGCGTCGAGCGGTTGATTTTTTCGATGAGCGGAGCGTAGCCGGAAATTTGTTCCGCGAGGCGCCCGAGATCGCGCGAATAGAGCGGCTCCAGCCGGCCCGGCACCTCGCGCCGGAAGGTCTCCGCCCACGGCGACGCCGGGTTGACGACCACGGCGCCCGCGATCACGTCGCCCTCGCACGCGGCGAATTTCGTGAGGCTGTTCGCCGCCAGGTCGGCGTGCGGCAGCACGTCGATGTTGAGCGGCGAGGCGATGGTGGGATCGACGATGAACACCGCGCCATGCGCGCGGCAGAGCGCGCAAACGGCGGCAAGATCGGGCGTCTGGATGAGCGGGTTGGTCGGCACCTCGGTGATGACACCCGCGATCTCGCCGCCGTGCTCCGCGAAGAGCCGCTCGAGCGCGCGCAGGTCAAACACGTCGCTTTGGAAATGATAATCGCGCGCCGGCTCCCGCGTGAATTTTTGCAGGATGGCGATGGTGTCGAGATAGAGCCAGCCAAGCTGCACCCAGCGCGTCCGCCCGCGCGCGCGCTGCACGGCGTCGGCGGCGCTGAACGCGGCGTGCACGGCGTTCATGCCGCTGTTCGTCAAAAAGACATCCCCGGCCGGATCGGCGCCAAAGGCGCGCGCCACGACGCCCTTCACACGGGCCGGCGCATAGCCGTCGAACACCTCCTCTTCCTGCCGCCCGGCGAGCAATCCGGCGCGCCACAGATAATCCTCCGCCTCGCGCGACGAGAGCAGCGTGCCCGTATGCTGGAGAAACGTCTTCGCCCGCGCGAAGGTGTCCGGATCGGCCGGAAACGCCACGCCGCCCAGATGTTCGTGCGTGATCACGCGCGCCGGCGCCGGCGCGAGCCACGCGCGCAACGCCTCGGCGGCGCGCAGCGACGAGGTCAGCCAGATCTGATGGTCCTTCAGCCCGAGCGCGTCGGCGGCATGCTCCGCCGCCCGCCGCAGGTAGGGATGCTGCACAAACCGCGGGTAGCCGCCGTGCATGTGCAGCACCACGCCGGGGTCCTTGGTCTCGTAGCCGATGACCGCCCGCATGGTCGGCAGGCTGCATGAGACGCCATGGATGCTGGCGGGAATGCGCTGGCCGAGCGGAATATGTGCGAGTGCGGACATGGTTGTGAGTGAAGGATGAAAAAGGCCGACAGCGTGCGCGGGCCGCGCATTCTTGGCAACGCCGGTGTTGAAACTCTTCGCGAGGACGTTGAACATCGGCGACATGAAACTTGTTTCCTGGAACGTCAACGGCGTCCGCGCCGCGCTCAAGAAAGGCCTGCACGACTACATGGAGGGCGCGGATGCCGACGTGTTCTGCCTCCAGGAAACCAAGGCGCACCCCGGCGACGTGCAGCATGTGTCGTGGAAATTTGGATACGAGGCGTTCTGGAACAGCGCGGTGAAGCGCGGCTACAGCGGCACGGTCGTCTTCACCCGCGTGCCGCCGCTGCGCGTGACCAACGGCATCGGCGCCGGCGGGCACGACAGCGAGGGCCGCGTGATCACGCTGGAGTTCCCGGATTTCTGGCTGGTCAATGTTTACCAGCCCAACTCCCAGCGCGGGCTCACGCGGCTCGACTACCGCACGCGCGAATGGGACCCGGCCTTTCTCGCGTATTTGAAAAAACTGGAAAAGAAGGGGAAGCCGGTCGTGTTCTGCGGCGACCTGAATGTGGCGCACAAGGAGATCGACCTGAAAAACCCGAAAAGCAACCGCCGCAACGCCGGCTTCACCGACGAGGAGCGGGAGAATTTCACCCGGCTGCTCGAGAGCGGTTTCGTGGACACGTTTCGCGAGTTCGAGCCCGGTCCCGACCACTACACGTGGTGGAGCCAGATGAGCGACTGCCGCGCCCGCAACATCGGGTGGCGCGTCGATTATTTCGTGGCCAGCCAGTCCTTCCTCCCCGCGCTCAAACGCGCCTGGATCAGTCCCGGTGTGATGGGCAGCGACCATTGCCCGGTCGGACTGGAAATCAAAATCTAGCGCGGTTTCAAACCCGGCGTCACTTGCCCGGCGCATCCGAACCCCTGCGCGCCAGCCGCCGGATGATCGCGTGATGCCGCGGATGCGCCGCCAGCAACTCCGCTTGGTCCGCAAGCTCGAAATCCTCAAACTCAAATCCGGGCGAGACCATGCAACTCACCAGCGCGAACGCCCCGACGGCGTCAACGGTCGCGCCAAACACCGCGCCTTTCGGCACGCACGCCTGCAAGACCTCGCCGTGCTCCGGCTCCGGGCCAAGGCGAATGTGATCGTAGCCGCCGGGCGTCAGGCAATGCACCGTCAGCGCGGCCCCCGCGTGGAAATACCAGACTTCGTCGGACTTGAGCCGGTGAAAACGCGATGGGTTTTCGTTGGTGAGCAGAAAATAGATGCTGGTATAGCACACCCGTTCACGTCCATCGGGAAGGTTGATCCGGTCCCGGGAGCGCAACATTTCGCGGTAATAACCGCCCTCGGGATGAGGAAGGAGCCCCAGCGCCTCGATCCAGTCCTTCGCCGTCCGGGTCATGCCCTGCGCCGTCGTTTGCATCATGATATTTCAGGAAATTTCCAAAGAATTTCTTTTAACCGCGAAGGACGCGAAGAGAGCGAGGATTGGCAAAAATAAAACCGCGGAAATCTGATCAATTGAGGACCATGATTGCAGGATCTCCAGCTTCGCGCCCTTCGCGTCCTTCGTGGTTGATTTCAGGTTCCTCTTTCAGCGTGCCCGCGCCGCCCGGTCATGCCGCCGCAAGCACGTCCGCGACGAGTTTCTCGATGCCGGCGGCGACGTGTCTGATGGTCGGCCCGAGCATGTAGGCGGGGGTGGAAAAGATTTTGCGCGACCTGTCGGCCACCACCGCCTCGACGGGACACTCCACGTGCCTCGCCCCCATCGCCTCGATGGCGGCCGCGGTGTCGCGATCGTTGCCGATGGTCACCTGCACGCCGTGCGCGCCGAACACCTTCGCCGCGATCACCGGCGCGATGCACGCAAAGCCGATCGGCTTGCCCGCATCATGCGCCTCCGTGAGCAGGCGGGCCAGCACGGGATTCACGGTCATTTCGGCGCCCGCCGTCGCAAAATCGCACAGGTTTTTCGCCGCGCCGAAACCGCCCGGCAGGACGATCGCGTCCACTTCGTCCACCCGCAACGCCGCCAGTTCCGCGATGTCCCCGCGCGCGATGCGGGCCGACTCTTCCAGCACATTGCGCCGGGCGCCCTCGGCGACCTTGCCGTCGGCATGATTGACCACGTGCATCTGCGCGACATCGGGCGCAAAGCACCTTGCCTCCGCCCCGGCCCGGTCAATGGCCAGCAAGGTGATCACGGACTCTTGGATTTCGGCACCATCAAAAACGCCGCATCCGGAAAGAATAACAGCCACTTTTTTCATAAATATCGGAAGGGTTTGTCAGCGCCTATTACAATCACCACTGCCGCCCCGGCACAAGCCCGGGAATCCCGTCACCGCCGGGGCTCCATCCCCAAGGAAGACCTGCCGCATGCCGCAATCCGCCTCCAACCAGGCACATGCCGGCCTCATATGTCTTTTTCCCAGCGCTCGGTTGACTTTGATTCCCATTCTCACACACTCGCTCGCTTTTAATTTCCATTCATTTTTTTCGATTTATTTTTGATGCCCGCCAACGCCTCTTCTCTCGTCCGCCGCATGCCGCTCACCGCCTTGCCCATCGGGGCATCGGGACGAGTCTGCGAACTCTCCGGCCAAGCCGAATTTTGCCAGCGCCTGCGCGAAATGGGTGTTTGCGAATCCGTGGTCATCGAAAAGATCTCCGGCCGCGGCACCCTGCTCTGCCAGCTTTGCAACACCCGCATCGCGCTGAGCGACCGCGCCGCCCAACACATCGTCGTCGAGATCATGTAGGATCCGAAGAAGCGGAAAAGCCGAAGGCGGGCAGCCAGCCGCGCGCCTTTATCGCGCCACCTCGACTACTCATCGCACCTCCCGACTTTCCCAGCCTTTACCATGATGCAAAACCTCACCGAACTCGCCTTTGGCGCCAGCGCGATTGTGCGCGATCTCCCGAAGCAGGGCACCGCGTTCCTCCGCCTCCGCGAAATGGGCCTGCTGCCCGGCACAAAAATCACCTTCCTGCGCGCCGCGCCCCTCGGCGATCCCCTCGAAATCAAAGTCCGCGGTTACAACCTCACCCTCCGCAAAAGCGAAGCCGAGCATGTGATGGTGGAGTCGGCGGTTCAGCCGCCGGCAGTTTAAGTCGCAAGTTTAAGTTTAAGACTCAAACCACCGCATCCCGCTTCCACTTCCAACTTAACCCGGCCGCGCAGCGGCCCCGTCCATGTCCCGCCAACCCGTCTTCGCCCTCGTCGGCAATCCCAACTGTGGCAAAAGCACGCTCTTCAACGCCCTCACCGGCCTGAAACAAAAAATCGGCAACTACCCGGGCGTCACCGTTGAGAAAAAAACCGGCACCGCCTACACGCAGCACGGGCATCCGCTCACCCTCATCGACCTCCCCGGCACCTATTCGCTCGCCGCCCGTTCCCCCGACGAGGCCGTCACCCGCGACGTGCTCCTCGGCCGCCGCGCCGACACTCCCCTGCCCGACCGCGTGCTCTGCATCGTCGATGCCACCAACCTCGAGCGAAACCTCTACCTCGTCCACCAAGTCCTCGACCTCGGCCGCCCGGTCGTCCTTGTCCTCAACATGATGGACCTCGCCGCGCAAGCCGGCATCGATGTCCGCGCCGCCCGCCTCGAAAAAGAACTCGGCGTCCCCGTCATCCCCTGCGAGGCCGTCAACGGCAAGGGCCTCGTCGAGCTCAAGCTCGCCATGAGCCGCCCGGAACCCGCGCTTTCCCGTCACGCCTGGGACGTGCCCGCCGCCATCGCCCCCGCCGTCGCCGAGCTTCAGTCCTCGCTCACCGACGCCGATGCCAAGCCCCCGCTCATCGCGCGCGCCGAGGCGCTCCTGCTGCTCACCGATCCCAACGCCGTCCGCGTCGCCGGCTCCACTCCGCTCAGCGACCGCACCGCCTCCATCCTCGCCACCTGGAAACAACGCTGGGAAATGGAAGGCACCGACTGGTCCGGCATCCTTGTCAACAGCCGCTACGACGCCATCGCCCGCCTCACCGAAGGCGTCATCGTCCAGCACAAACAACGCCCCAGCGCCGCCTCCATCCAGCAGCGCAGCGACCGCATCGACGCCGTGCTCACCCATCCCGTCCTCGGCTGGCTCGCCCTCGGCGCGATCATGACCGCGCTTTTCCTCTCCATCTTTCTCTTCGCCGGTTATCCCATGGGCCTCATCGAAAGCCTTCAGGATGCCGCCACGCAGGCCGTCCAGTCGCGCATGGCCGAAGGCGACCTGCGCGACCTCATCACCGACGGCGTCATCGCCGGCGTCGGCAGCGTGATCGTCTTTCTCCCCCAGATCCTGATCCTGTTTTTTTTCATCGGCCTCCTCGAAAGCACCGGCTACATGGCCCGCGTCGCCTTCATCATGGACCGGCTCATGGCCAAGGTCGGACTCAACGGCAAAGCCTTCATCCCGCTCCTCAGTTCCTACGCGTGCGCGATTCCCGGCATCATGGCCACGCGCACCATGGAAAACTCGAAGGACCGCCTCGTCACCATTCTCATCGCGCCCTTCATGAGCTGCTCCGCGCGCCTTCCCGTTTACCTGCTCATGATCGCCATGCTCGTGCCCGGCTCGACCTTCAGCGACGCGCTCCTGAAAGTCGGCATCATGGTCGGCCTCTACGCACTCGGCACCACCGGCGCGTTCGGCTTCGCCTGGCTCTTCAAGCGCACCCTCATCAAGGGCGAGCCCTCGCTCATGATCATGGAACTGCCGCCCTACCGCCTGCCGCGCCTCGGCGAGGTCGTCCGCCAGATGGCCGAGCGCGGCTGGATGTTCCTGCGCCGGGCCGGCACCACCATCCTGGGCATCTCGATCGTCCTCTGGTTCCTCGCCGCGTATCCAAAAATCAATGACAGCGGCGCCGCCGGCGGCGAAGTGACAAGTGGCAAGTATCAAGTGGCAAGTGAAGCGGGGGCCGCATCCCAAGGGGCAAAGCCCAAGGAAATACCAAACGCCCAAAACGCAAACGGAGCCGCCTCGTCCCCCGCCACCTCCGCCGAGCGGCAGCTCGAGCAAAGTTTCGCCGGCATGGCGGGCCGCGCCATCGAGCCCATTATTGAGCCGCTCGGCTTCGACTGGCGCATCGGCATCGGCATCATCGGCTCGCTCGCCGCGCGCGAGGTTTTCATCAGCACGATGGGCACGGTCTTCAGCATCGAAAACGCCGACGAGGAGCCCGAAACCCTGCGCGACGCCTTTGCCAGGGCCGCCTGGCCCGACGGACGTCCGCTTTTCACCCCGCTCGTTTGCGTGACGCTGCTTGTCTTCTATGTTTTCGCGATGCAATGCCTCGCCACGCTCGCGGTCGTGCGCCGCGAAACCAACTCCCTCCGCTGGCCCGCCTTCCAGCTCGCCTACATGACCGGCACCGCCTGGGTCGTCTGCCTCGTCATCCATCAAGGCGGCCGCCTGCTGGGATTCTGAAGAAAAGTGACAAGTAGCAGGTAACAAGTGACAAGAACCACGCGCTCCGCCCCTCCCTCTTGATACTTGCCACTTGTTACTTCCTTAAACTCTCCCCATGCCGCCCGAAATCCAAACCATCGCCGCCCTCGTCATCGTGGCCGTCGCTGCGACCTGGCTGATTGTCCGTTTTTTCAGAAAAGACAAATCCGCCTGCGGCCACGACTGCGGCTGTCCCTCCGTCAGCATCAAGGCGAAGCTGAAGCGCTGAGCGGCTCGGCCAGCAGGTTCTTGATTTCGGTTTCGAGATTCGCGTCCAGCGGCAACTTGCGGGGAATCCCGTGTTTGTCGACCAGCCAGTAGCCCGGAACCGCGGGCAGATGGCCCATCCATGAATGGATTTTCGGCATGCCTTTTTCGCTATATTGAGGCCAGCGAAACCCATGCGATGCGGCGAAAGCCTTCGCTGCATCGTCGTCACGAGCAAAGGTCACGCCGATCACGCGAAACACCGGCGGGGCCTTGGGGCCGGGCTCGCCGTAGGCCGCCTCCAGACCCCGCAAGGAAGGAATGGCGTCGATGCAATTGCGCGCCCACGTGTTGGCAAAAACAATCAGGATCACCGCGCCGCGCATTTGGGACACATCCACGGCGCGCCCATCCACAGCGGTGAACGAAAAATCCAGCGGGCGCGCAAACAAGGTTTGCCCTTCCAGCCACGCCCTGGCCCGCGCGCCCGCCATCGTGCCCGGATAATCGACCAGCTCCCTCGCGATGTTCACCGCCGCCTCCTTGGGCATATGGGCCAGCATTCCGAAGAGCCTGTCCACGACCACGGCCTCGCCTTTCTTGCCGTGAAATTCCGACAGCCATTTCTGGTGCGCAAAAATCGCCTCCAGCGTCGGCGCGGCATCGGACGGATAACGCAACGCCAGCAATTCCCGCATCGCCGCCGCGCGGATTGGGGAAGGCGTGTCCGGCTCGCCCGCGAGCGACGCCAGCGCCTGCTCGCTCCCGCCGTCCGGTTCCGCGCCATCGCCGCCGTCGGACGGCTGGTGCGGTTTTCCGGAACGCGCCAGCGCCAGCCGCGCGTCCCACACACGCGCGTCGCCGGGATGCTGTTTGGAAAACAGCCGCAGCAACACCGCCTGCCGCTCCAGCAAATCCACGGAGGTGTCGCCCTCGCGCCCGGGGCCGATGCGGTTGCGCGTCTTCCACTCCTGATAAAACGCCCACCATTCGCCCGCCGTCCGGAAAGCCGCGCACTCGCGCGCGAACCGCTGCTCGATCCCCTTTTCCCGCTCCGCCAGCAAGGCCTTGCGCAAAGGCAGCGGAGGCTTTTCGGGACGCAGGCTCGGCAGATCGGCATTGGTTACCTCCGGCTGGCCGAATTGCCGCGACGCGACGTGCTGGACCAGCACGAGGCTCAATGGATCCATTCGGATCATCCCCGCTCTCAGCGCTCTCCGGTATGGGCCTTTTTGTTTTCGCAGGCAATGCACCAGCATTTGGTTTGCCTCCCGGGCTTGGTCCCCGCCGAGAAACTTGATCAACTCCTCCGTGTCCATGCCCGCCTGTCTGGCGACAATCCATTGGAATATCGGCCACCCTTGGACCTTGGACAAATGGTCGAACGCATTTCTGTAATCGGGAGAGTGCCGATTCCTCAAAGCGGCCCAGAGCGCGACATAGCCATCGATGTTTTTTGCTTCGGTCATGCCAGCCGCGACGATCTCGGCGGCGGCTTGTTTTGCGTCCTCCATATTCTGATCGGCGACAGCCAGCAGGAAGGCAAGCATCGCGCGGTGCTTCGCGTTTTCCCGGCCCAAAAGGGGCAAATACCGCCGGACCCCGTCCAGGTCATTCTCCACCAACGCCAGCGCGGCAACTCCCATGACAAGCTCATAAAACTGGGGATCGTCATCCAACATCGGCCGCGCTTCCTCGAAGAAACGCCGCATGGGCTGAAATGCGTTTATTTCCAGACAAACGCCGAAAAAATTCCGCGCCATTGCCATGTCCGGGGCCATCCAGAACACACACTCCTGCATTTTCAAAAACTCTGCATCGGGCCGCTCCCGGAGTTCGGCGAGTCGGGACGCCTCCAGCACGGGATCCCCCTCGGCCATGCTCGCGGAAAGCATCCGGACAATTTCCTGAAACTTGTCTCCAAGTATCGCCTTCGCCGCAGGCCGCCCCAAGAGAGCGAGCAGCAGCACCCTGTCCATCACCATTCCGCCCTCGGCATGAATCCGCTCAAAAAATTCCGGCGCGATTGCATTGTCGCCAATGGTTTCCGTATGCGCGAGCGCCACCCACTTCATGTGCATCGGCATCAGCCAGCCGCGCCTGCCCATGCGTCGGGTCCGCTCCACGTTAAACGTTTTGTCCGGCGATTCCGGCACACCGAACACCCGGCCCGCCGGCGCGAAAAGCAGCGTCTCCGCCATGTGCTCGATGCGCTGCAAACGATCCAGATTTGCAACCTCCGGGATTTCCCGCGACCAGCGTTCTGTTTGAAAAAACGGCCCCAATTCCGGAGCGTGCTCAAGCATCTGGTCCCGCAACACGGTTTTGGCCTGCGGAAATGGAATCATCCGCCATCGCATTCTTGATTGCACGCCGCACATCTCCCAGCCGAAGCACAACAAGTCCCGCGTGCTCACGACCGCCACCGGCTCCAGCCGGCCCTCGCCCTCCCGATAACCCAGACGAATCAACGGGGCCGACTTGCGAAAACCGGGCGACACTTGGTCAAGCATGTGCCGGGCATCGAATCCGCTCTTGGTCGCCTCAAACGCATTGCGCACCCGCTCCATAATCATCGCGCCATCCAGTTTTGGCGGCAGCAATGCCTCCTTTATCGCCTCGTCGAGCCCTGAGATTCGACCGCGCTCCGCATCCGAAAGCTGACGCATCGTCCTGAGCCAGTCAGCCCGCGCCGCATCCGCCCATAATAACAAAACCCAATGCTGGACCTGCGGCCCGGCCGTCAGACCGATGAGATCGTGCAGATCGAGCAACTGCGGCAACTGCGCGTTGTCACGGCCGTAAAGCAGTTCCGCAGCCTGCGTCAGCGCGAACGGATGCTCGCCGAGCCTGACCGCGTGCCCCAGCAACGCCGCGCCCTTCGCCGGCGATTCGTGGCGCGCCGCCTGCAACAGCGTCTCGCGCCGCTCATTCGGCCCAAGGACAAACTGCCACCACTCCCGCGCCCCGCGCGCTTCCCCGGGCAGCGATTGCGCGATGTCATCGCCGGGGCGCCGCCCCGCGCGGACATTCAACTCCATCCGCAGCGCCTGCTCCTCGCGCTGCGCAAGCTTCAAGACCACCGCCCACCGCAAATCGCCCGCCAGCGACATCTCGCCGCCCTCGGCCGCCTCCTCCGCCAGCGCCAGCCAGGCCGCCCCGCGCGCCGCAAGCGTGGAGTCCAGCGTGAGCATGCCTCCGACCGACGGCACCGTGGACGCCAGCAGTTCGCCCGCGAGCCGCGCCGCCGCGCCCGCGTCCCGGTGATTTTTCTTCAGCGCACCATCGCTCATCGCCTCCCGCAGCGTCGCCATTCGCGACGCCTGCATTTGCCAGAGCCCCTCCCAAAACGCCGTCTCCAAGTCCGTCTCCGATGTCCTTTCAAACGCCGCCCACGGCTGCGCGCGCAACTGCCGCGCGATATTGCGATAAAAATCCGGCCCGCCCAGCAGCAACGCCGCCCGGTAGCTCACCTTAACCTCGCGCCACACGCCGCCGTTTTCACCGAGCCAGCGCAAGGTCCACTCCGCCGCCCCGTCCTCCGCGCAATCCAAATCGTAGGTCACCTCGGCGATGCCCGCGCCATGCGCCGCGTTTTCCCTCCAGGCCAGCACCCGCGCCAGCTCGACCGGAAACACGCGCTGCACCGGATCGTGGTAATTCGTCTCCGGCGCATACCACTGCGCAAAAACATCCGGCGCGCACCACGCGCAAACAAACAAGGCCATCCGCGTGGCAAAACGGGAAAAACGGGGTTTCATAAAGCTCTCGCAACCAATAACGATCCCCCTGCCGGGCGCACGCACAAAAAAAGCGCGGGCCATGCCCGGCGGGGCTCTTGGGAAACCCCCCGCCAGATCGACCGATGCGCCGCATCGCGAACGATTTCATCGTTGACAAATGTAAACGGTTTTATGTTTACAGCTGTAGATGAAATCAAAATTACCCAGCATCTCCGGGGCGGAATGGGAAGTCATGAAAGTGATCTGGAAGTCCGGCCCCTGCACGGCCCAAGTCGTGATTGACGCGCTCTCCGGCCCCAATGAATGGACGGTCTCGACCATCAAGACATTGCTCGGCCGTCTTCTCGCCAAAGGCGCGCTCAGCCACGAAAAAAACGGCAAGGCCTTTGTTTACGCCGCCGTCCACGGAGAAGCGGACTATCGGGCGGCCGAAGCCGACTCGTTTCTCGACCGCTTTTTCGACGGCGCCCTTTCGCCCTTGTTCGCGCACTTCGCCAGCACGCGCAAGCTGCGCAAGCGGGACATCGACGAGATCGAGCAGATCTTGCGCGCCAGCAAACGAAAACCATGAGTCTTCTGTTCACCCTCACCCTGCGTGGCACACTCCTGTTCGCCGTTGTGTGGCTGCTGGAAATCACGCTTCGCCCAAAAATGCGTGCCGCAGGCCGCCGCTTGTGGTGGATGCTTGTGCCGGTGGGTTTTCTTTTGCCAGTGGGTTTCACCGTGTCGGATCCCGTTGCCCGCCCATTGATTGCCGCCGCGGGGCGCGCCGTCGAATTTCTGCAAAATCCCGGGGCCTTTTTGATGACAAATCCCGCAGCCTCGCACCACTTCGCGCTGGCGGGCGTCTTCAGCCGTCCGGAGGTTCTCGTGACAGTCATTTGGCTGCTTGGCGTCGTTCTGTATCTCGGGATTGCCGTCGTTCGCACACTCATTGCCAGCCGGTGCTGGGCGCATTTGCGTTTGTGCACCGATCCCGCGCTGCTCGACTTGCTGGAAGACTGCAAAGCATGCGCGGGCGTGACCGCGCCGATCGGCGTGGTCGTGTCCGAACGCATCCCCGCTCCGGCGCTTCTCGGCTGGCTGCGTCCAAGAATATTGCTGCCGGCTTCGCTCGCGTCCGCCTTGTCGCCTGAAAACCTCCGCGTCCTGTTCCTGCACGAGCTCGCCCATTTTCGCGCCTTTGATATTCCCCTGCATTGGCTGCATACGCTCGCGCGCGCCGTGCACTGGTTCAACCCGTTTGTCCATCTTTCCGCGCGCAGGTGGCTGCGCTTTCGCGAGGAGGCCGCCGATGAGCGCGCCATCGGATGGCTGCAAGAGCCCGGCCGCGCCGACGCCTACAGCGCGACGCTTCTGCGCGTGCTGAAGCTCGGCCATCCCTTTCCCGTCTCCCTCGGCGCCCTCGCACTTGGGGAATCCATCAAAAACCTGAAACAACGCATGATTATGATTACGAATTATACCAAACGCACTCCGCATTCCGTGCTCGCCGTGCTGGCGGCGCTCGTCCTTGCAACTGGCGCCAGTTTCCTGCCTGCGCGCGCGCAGCCGGCCGCGGAACCGGCATCGCCCGCCATCCCGGCCATGAAAGCCTGGCTCGCCGGCATCGACGCCGGCAAATACGCGCAATCATGGGACGATGCCGCGACTTTTTTCAAAAAAACGCTCCCTCGCGAAACATGGGAAGCCGCGTTAAAAAACAACCGCGCGCCCCTCGGTGCCTTGAAATCGCGGCAAGCGTTCATGGCACAGGAATTGACCGAAATCCCGGCTCCGGATGGCTCAAGGATGAAAGGCGAATACGCCGTTGTTATATTCAACGCTTCCTTTGCAAATGCGCCCTCGATTATTGAAACCGTGACTTTTGAAAAGGAATCCGACGGTGCATGGCGCGCCGTGGGTTATTTTATCAGGCCAAGGCCGTGACAAGCGCCAGATGGATAAAGACGACTTGCATGATTGCCCATAACCGCGTCGCGCGCAAAAAAAACGGGCGGGCAACGTCCGCCTGCTTTCGCAAAACCAACCTCCGCGTGCTTTTTCAGGTCCCGTAAAGCCGGTCGCCGAAATCGCCCAGGCCGGGCAGGATGTATTTCCGGTCGTTCAACGCCCGGTCAAGCGCGCCGGCGATGATCGGCACATCGGGGTGTTTCTCCTCGACCGCGCGCACGCCCTCGGGCGCGGCGACGACGTTGAGCATGCGGATTTCACTGCCGCCGCGCTGCTTGATCACGTCGATGGCCTGCACCGCCGAGCCGCCCGTGGCCAGCATCGGATCGACCAGCAGCACCCGCGTCCCCTCCAGCGGAGGCAGCTTGCAATAATAGCTGCGCGCACGCGCCGTCGCATGGTCGCGCTCCAGCCCGATGTAGCCAATGCTCACGTCGGGGAACAAATCCACGATGATCTCCACCATGCCGAGCCCCGCGCGGAGAATCGGCACCAGCACGAGCGGACGGTCGAGCACGCGCCCCTTGCAGGTTTCGAGCGGCGTTTCGATCGAGACCTCTCGCGTGGCCAGATCGCGCGTGGCCTCCAGCGCAAGCATCACGGAAACGTGATGGCACAGACGGCGAAAAGTGGCGGGCTTGGTGGTCTTGTCGCGCAGATGCGTGAGCACGTGCAACGCGAGCGGATGATCGAGGGTTTTCAACATGGGAGAAAAAGCTTGCTCAAAAAGCGGCCCATTTGAGCCGCCCTTTCAACAGGAAAATATGCGCCGCCGTCAAAAACACGATGACGCCGGCCATCGACAGAAACGCCAGCGGCACCTGCCAGGCGCGCGGTGCCTGCGTCGCCACGATAACCAGCAGCGGCTGGAGGATGAACGGCGTGTGGTAGATATAAATCGTCCCCGACGCCTGTCCGATTATCTCCAGCGGACGGAATCTCACCTTCGAGATCAACGCCGCGCTGAACAACACGATCCAGAACACGCAATGAAACGCATCCATGCGGCCCGCCGCCCAAGCCCCCGCGGCCAGCGCCGCCGCCGTCCCGCCCAGCCAAGCCACCCAGCCCGGGCGCGCCGCCATCGTGTATCCGAGCAGATAAATCCCCACGCACTCCGCCAGGCGGTGCCACGGCAAGATCGGCCGCCCCGGCAGCAACTCATAAAAACCCGGAGTCAGGAAGGCCGTGGCAATCAACACGCAAGCCAGCGGGAAAACCCACTCCACGCGATTCCGCGACACCGCCAGGAATCCTGCCGCCGACACCGTCACCAGAAACAGCAGCGGCAGAAAATACAACTGCTCTCCCACCCCGCCCGGCGAGCATGTGAGCGTGGCAAACCATTTTTTCCACCACGGCTGCGACGTGCCCAGCGCGTCGGACAGCAATCCGGTGCCCACGAGCTGGGTGTAAACCACCGAGTAGACCAGTGCGATGATGACAAACGGAATGAGCAGCCGCCGCGCCCGTGCGGTGATGAACGGCCAGAACGACGCATCCGGTTTTCGCGCGCGGGAAAGCGCGTGCAGGTAGCCCGACGCGCAAAAGAACATCGTGATCGGCTGGCCGAGGATGAGCCCGAGCATGGCGATTTCGCCGCGCTCCGGTTCGGGAAAACGCCGGTTTGCGATGTGGTGCGCGACCACCCCGATGATTGCGATGCCCTTGGCAATCAGAACCGAGTAATTTTTGTCCATGTGCGAAGCCGTCCGCGCAAGCGCCGGAAACCGGCCGGCATCACGGACGAGGAATCCGGCTGAAGGTGCGCGGCCTCGACATTCCAGCAAGTCCCGCTCCAAGTTTTGCAACTGACTCACGATCTGTTTACGCGGTTAAAAACTCCCGTGGATCGGCCGGCCGGAAAAATTTGTCTTGAGGCCCTGAGATTTTTCCTTCCCGTTAACCACCCGCGATTGACGGCAAAAGCCGTTCATCCGCGCAAAGCCTGACAAGGGCGCGGTAGCCAAGTGGTAAGGCCGAGGTCTGCAAAACCTCTATGCGCCGGTTCGATTCCGGCCCGCGCCTCCAATTTTTCTCCTCTGAAAATGGAGGGAAGAGGAGCTTCGATGCCAAAAAATTTTTGGCATCCGTTGGGAGAAACAAAATCCCGCTTATTTGGCCAAGGGTGGGTAGCCCTAGAAAACCACCCTCAATAACGCAAATAACCCGACCAGATGGTTTGGCGGCTTTTCTCGTGCGGGCGGTGGTTTTGGGCCATGTGAATGCGAAATGGCATCAGGCACTATCAGCGCCGACCAAAACAAAGAAGCCCTCCGGTCAACCTCGCTTTGCTGAAAACACACACATCAATGCGAGTAAACGGAGGGCCACCCTGACTTAATGAACTAAAACAACAACGTCATGACTCTCAGCGCACCACCGAAAAAACTTCAATGCACAGGCATCACGCCGGCTTTCTTTCACGGTTGATTAACGAAAATCGAAGCCGCCGCCTCATCTTAACGCAAAACACCTTCTGAAGCAGCCAAGAGACTGGTTCGACCATGCGTGTCCCAAGCACACGCGGCCAACCGGCATTGGCATGGGTCATCATCAGCCAGCCGATTTCACCAAATGAGGCTTGGCCAACGAAAGCGCCATATCGCGGCTACAGCATAATCTTTATGCCTTTGCGGAAGTAGGTGGGCACGTCGAGATCCTGACCTTCGAAAAGGTTACGATCGGTCTTTTCGAAGGCACCCCGATTCGCCTCCTCGGTGAATCCAAATTCATTCTGCTCGGCGGGCGGTACCGAGGGTGCCGAAACCTTCCTTTTTCCCGGCCCCGCCAAGGATTGACCGAGGAGATCGTCGAGCCCCGGAAGCACGCCGCCCGGGGCGGCCGTTTTTTTGGAGACCGACGGCTGCATGAGTTCGGGGCGCTCAATGCCAGTCCTGCGGGAAGGAGGACGCACCATGCGCGTGCCGACATCGGTCGTGCCGATGACGCAGACTTCGATGCGGCTTTGCATGGCCTCGTCGATCACCGCGCCCCAGATGATGTGCGACTCGCGGCTGACGAACTTCTCGCTGACGGCGGTCATGATCTCGTTCACCTTGGGCAGCGTAAGGTCGGTGCCGCCGATGATGTTGACGAGCAGGCGGTCGGCTTTCCTAGAAAATTCCGGCGCATGCAGCAGCGGGCAGGCATTCAGGCTGTCAATCGCGTCCTGCGCGGCGTTTTCGCCCGCGCCGCTGCCGAGGCCAAAGAGGGTTTTCCCGCAGGGCCGGATGAAGGCGCGCTGGAGGGTCGCGTAATCGAGATTGATGAGCCCGGTGCGGTTCATCATCGCCCAGATGGCGCGCACACCGCGTCCGATCCACTGGTCGGCGTTGGCGAGCGAGTCGAGCACGCCTTCGCCATCGCCGGCCTCCTGGAGCAGCATGTCGTTGGGCAGCGGAATCACGGCGTCGCAGACTTTCCGCAAGGCGATGAGCCCTTCCTCGGCCTGCTTGCCGCGGCGGCCGCCCTCGAAACTGAAGGGCATGGTGACAAAAGCGATGACGATGGCGCCGGCCTCGGTCGCCACCTCGGCCACGATGGGGGCCGCGCCGCTGCCGGTGCCGCCGCCCATGCCGGCGACGAGAAACACGAGGTCGCAGTCCTTCACCACGGCGGCGATTTTTTCCCGGTCGGCTTCCGCCGCCTCGCGCCCGAGTTCGGGATCGCCGCCCGCGCCAAGTCCGCGCGTGATGCCGCGGCCGATGAGTACCTTGTCCTGCACGGGCGAGGAGGAGAGCGCCTGATAGTCGGTGTTGATGACGGCCATCTGGAGACGGTCGAGGTTCTCCATTTTCAGGCGGTCGACGGCATTGGAGCCGGCCCCGCCGATGCCGACGAGTTTGATCGCGATGTCGCGGTCGGTGAGGATTTCGGTGGTGAGGGGAAGTTCGTCCATGCTCATGGCGCTTGTGTGGTTCAGGCTCCGGCAAAAAGCTTCTGCCACCAGCCGGTCTTCCTGCGGCGACCGGGCGCGGCGGCGGCCGCGGTGGTGGAATTCAATCCAAAATAAAGCAATCCGAGCACCGTCGCGTAACCGGGATCGCGGAGCTGCTCGTTGATGTAACCGGGGAACTCGCCGATGCGCGCCGGCAGGCCGAAGACCGCCGCGGCGGCATCAGCGATGCCGGGAAGCTGCGAGGTGCCGCCGGTGATCACGACACCGGACACGGCCTGGTCGGCCGAAAACGCCGGGCCGAGCGCCTTTTTCACCACCTCGAAGATCTCGGCGACGCGCAGCGAGGTGATGAGCTCGATGGAATTTTTCGGGAGCGGGCGGTCGCCGATGGCGAAATCGCCGTTGAGCCAGACTTTTTCGTTTTTGTCGCGCGTGGCGATGACGCCGCGCCCGAAGCGTGTCTTCATTTTCTCGGCCTGCCCCTCGGTCAGGCGCAGGCCGATGCAAAGGTCGTTGGTGATGTGCAGCCCGCCGACGGGAATGACGCCGGTCATGCAGGCGCGCCCGGCGCGATAGAAAACATAGTCGGTCGTGCCCGCCCCGATGTCGATGGCGATAACGCCGGTCTGGCGCTCCTCGGGCGAGGTCACCATGGTGCCGGAGGCGAGGCTGGAGAGGATGAGTTCGCTGACCTGAAGGTTGAAGCCGCGGATGACGTTGATGTTGTTGGCGAGGCGCTCCTGGTTGCCGTGCACCGTCCAGTAACCGACCTTGAGCACGCGGCCCTTGAGGTTTTCCGCATCGGGCACGATGCAGCCGTCGAGGAGAAACGGGCGCTGGATGTTGTGCACGAGCATGCGCCCGGCGGGCAGATCGCGCCCGGTGGCGGATTCGCAGACGTTGTCGATGTCCATCTGCGTGACCATGTTGTCGGCGCGCTGCACGTTGACGGACGCCTCGTTGTAAAAGCCCTCCAGATGCCCGCCGGTTTGCGCGAGGAAAACGCTGTCGATGCGCAGGCCGCCCGCGCTCGACTCGGCGTCGAGGATGGCCGCGTGCGTGGCATCGCTCGCCGCGCGCAAATCGACCACGTCGCCTTTCACGACGCCGTGCGACTGGCACTCGCCCTTGCCGATGATGCTGAGCGAGCGCCCGCGGGAAAGCTCGCCGATGAGGACGCTGATTTTGGATGAACCGATTTCGATGGCTCCGATGGTCTGGATCTTGGAACTCACGGGTGGATGCGGGCGAAGGTTGAAAAACTAGGGTTGGAAAACATATCCCTCCCCCGCGCGCGCCGGCGCCGGGGAGCGGCGCGCCTGGCCGGGAACCAGCGGGGCCGCGCCGTAGGTGACGGGGATCTGCGTGCCGCTCACGGTGCGGCCGACGGAGAGGTCGACAATCTTGATCGGGCCGATGCCGGACTGCGCGCGCGACTCGTCCACGATGAAGTCGAGCTGGGCGACCTGCTTGAAGAAATCGTCGCGCGTGCCGAAAATCAGCGTCTCCACGTCGGCGGAGCGCACCACCAGCACGCCGTCGGGCGCGAGGCGGGCGAGCGAGATCGAATGCCAGCGCGAAAACAGCGCCGGGATGTAGGCGCGCGCGGTGCCGATGAGGTTGGAGACGGTCTCCATGCCCTCGACCGGCGCGAAACCATTGCCGTTTTCCACGCGGCGCAGGCGCACGTCGGCGAGATACGGCAGCGACGAGACCAGCGCGTCCGGGTAGTTGATTCCTGAATACACGGTGCCGATGCGGTCCACCAGAAACGTCTCGGGTGCGCCGCCCGGTTCGCGCGCCACGATGCGGGCGACCGGATCGCGCTCCTCGATCACCACGGAAAGCGTGTCGGGAAAATTGCGCGCGAGCACGGCGGCGCGCACCTGCCCGGTCGCGAGCAGCCGGTCGCGCAACAAAAACAAATCCAGCGCCATCATGCCGGTGCCGGGCGGAATCGCGAGCGTCCGCTCGGCCCAGGCGCGGTCGAGCACGCCGTTGGTCTGGAATGCGATGGTCTTGAGCGGCTCGCCCTGCGCGGGCGCCTTGATGCGCGCCGGGTTTGACTCCCACATGCGGTAAAGCTCGAAACCCGCCCACGCCGCGGTGCAAAGGATGGCGATGCAACCGACCGTCCTGAGCGTGGAGAAAGCGCGGCGCTTGCGGCCCGCCGGGGCCATCACCCGGTGCGGGAGCGGATCGCGCACGAGGTCCTCCCACGATGCGGGACGAGGCCTGATGGTTTTTCCGGGTGGTGCTTTCATGCGCTTTTTTGCTGTTCCCGCGCCGTCAGAAAACGCCGCATCGCGGGCGAAACCAGTTCCCGGACCAAGGCGGTGAAATCCAGTCCCGCGCAACGCGCGCTCATTGGCAGCAGGCTGGTCTCCTTCATACCGGGCAGCGTGTTTATTTCCAGCAGAAACAATTCGTTTTCCGCCGATAATATGAAATCGACGCGCGCATAATCGCGGCAGCCGCACGCGGCGAACGCCGTCCCGGCGGCCTCCTGCGCGGCGCGCGTGGCCGCGTCGCCGATCGGGGCGGGCGCGAGATACTCGGTCGCGCCCTTGGTGTATTTGCTCGCGTAGTCATACACGCCGGAGCGCGGACGGATTTCCACCACGCCCATCGCGCGGCCGTTCAACACGCCGACGGACAACTCCCGCCCGACGATGCGGCGCTCGATGATCCAGCCGCAATTCGTCGTCACCTCCGCCAGTGCGGCCTCCAGTTGCGCGCGGCCCGAGATGAGGTGCAGCCCGACGCTGCTGCCTTCGCTGTTCGGCTTGAGCACGAGCTGGCCGCCGAGTTGCGCGATGACCTCCGTGGCGGAGGGTTTGCGGTCGGACGGGAATGCGATGCCCGGCGGCACGCGCACGCCCTGCCTCGCCACTGCGTGCTTGGTGCCGGACTTGTCCATCGTGAGCTCGCTCGCCGTCGCGCCGCAGCCCGCGTAAAACACACCCGCTTCGTCGAGCAGGCGCTGCATTCCGCCATCCTCGCCAAAGGTGCCGTGCAAAGTGGAAAACACCACGTGCCGCGCCGGATCGAGCCCGGCGGGCAGCGCGTTGGAGTCGATCTGGAAAAACTCCGTGGCGAAGTTTTTCGCCAGCGCCTCCGCGCAGGCCGCGCCGGAGCCGAGCGAAACCTCGCGCTCGGAGGAAGTGCCTCCGGCAAAAACAGCGATGGTGGGATGCGTGGTCACGGGCGCACCCTCCATTTCATGATCTTTCTTCTTTCCTCTTTATCTTTCTCTTTCGTCAGGAACGAAGGAGAGAAAGAATAAAGAGAAAGAGGAAAGACAAGACACCCTGATTCGTGCGTGCTCATAAAACCTCCCTCCATTCCTTTCCGTATAAAATCACCTCGGGCTCCAGCGTGACGCCGGTTTTCTCCGCGACCCTGACGCGGACGATGCGCGCCAGCTCGATGATGTCGGTCGCGGTCGCGCCGCCGCGGTTGACGATGAAATTGGCATGCACGGCGGATACTTCCGCGCCGCCCACGCACTCGCCCTTCAGTCCGCATTCGTCGATGAGGCGTCCGGCGGCGGCGCCTTCCGGGTTCTTGAAAATGCAACCCGCGCTCGGCTCGCGCGGCTGGGATTCGCGGCGCTTGTCGCGGTAGGCGTCGAGCTGGCGGGCGATGTCCTCCGCCGGACGCGCCGCCGAAGGCCGCAGCAGCGCCCCGAGCGCGATGCCGCCGTCGCGCAACTCCGCGCAATGCCGGTAGCCCGTGTGCAACTCCGCGCGCGGCACCTCGCGCACCTCGCCGTCGCGCGTCATGAGGCGCACCCGCTCGACCACGTCGAAGGTCCACGCGCCCATCGCGCCGGCGTTCATGCGCAGCGCGCCGCCGAGATTGCCCGGAATGCCGTCCAAAAACTCGAACCCGCCCAGCCCGGCCTTGGCCGCGAGGCCGCAGAGATTTTTCAAACGCACGCCCGCGCCCGCCCATATGCCGCCGTCGCCGCGCGGTTCAAACGCCTGCCATGCCGGATGCGCGAGCGAGATGACGAGCCCGTCCACGCCCTCGTCGGGCACGATGAGATTCGAGCCGCGCCCGAGCAGAAAAACATCCAGCGCCCGCGCGCGGGCCTCGCGCAGCAATGCGCGCAGGTCCGTCTCGCCCGCCGGCTCGGCATAGATGCGCGCCGCGCCGCCCGCGCGCATCGTGGTCCTGGGCGCAAGCGGCTCCTCGTGGCGCACCTTGGTCTCGACCGACACGCTGCCGCGCAGGGCGACCGCGATGGTCGCCCAGCGGTTGGCCACGCGCCGGTATTCGTCGGCCAGCACGAGCCACTCGCGCGCGCGCCGGTCGATGTCGCCCGCGCCGACGAACGCCACCCAGTCGCCCGGCGTGACCGAGCGCGCGAGCACGGCCAGCATCACATCCGTCTTTCCATTGCAATAGACCACCGGCAGCGCGGGCGCGGCGCGGCGCAGCTCGCGATAAACGTCGATGGTGTGCCCGCCTTCCTGCGGGGGCTCGCCCGCCGGATAGACGTCGATGAGGGACACCCGGTCGGCCAGCGCGAGCGCGGCGGCGAAGTCGGCCTTGAAGCGCGCGGTGCGGCTGTGGCGGTGCGGCTGGAACACCACGATCAGCCGCCCCTTGCCCCCGATGCGCGCGCGCAGGCTGGCGAGCAGCGCGGAGATTTCCGCCGGATGATGCGCGTAGTCCTCGATAACGGTCAACTCGCTGTTGGCGAGCAGCACGGACTGGCGGCGGCGCACGCCGGGAAAGGCGGCGAGCAGATCGGGCGCGAGCGGCGCGCCCATCAGGTGCGCGGCGGCGAGCGCGGCGGCGGCGTTGGCGGCGTTGAACGCGCCAAGCGCGCGCACGGTCGCGGTCGCGATGGGAAAACGCCCGCCGAGCGCGAGAGCCTGGCGCCCGTCGGCGGGTGATTCGTTTTCGACACGAAAATCGAAGTCCGCGCCGGGACCGAAGGTGACGATCGATTCGCGCAGCGGCTGCCTGAGCCTGGCGCCGCCCGCAAAGGCGTTCGCGCCGAGCAGCACGGTTCCGCGCGTGCGTCCGAAGATGCCGGCAAACGCCGCCTCGATCGCGGCGGGCTCGCGGTAGTGGTCGGGATGATCCCAGTCGAGGTTTCCGGCCACGGTGATTTCGGGCGAAAAATTTTCTATCGTGCCGTCGCTCTCGTCGATTTCCGCGACGAGCCAGTCCGACCCGGCGGCGTCGGCGGGCGGCGTGGCATCGTCGTCAAAAAGCCCGCCGAGCACGTAGCCGGCGGGAAACCCCGCGCGGCGCAACGCGGTGACGAGCAGCGCGGTCGTGGTGGTCTTCCCGTGCGAGCCGCAGATGGCGACGAGTTTTTTTCCGCGCGCAATTTCGGCAAGAAGCTCGCCGCGGCGCACCACGTGGATGCCGCGCCCGCGCGCCGCGCCGACGGAGGGATGCCCGTCGCGCACCGCAGACGAGCACGCCACGAGATCGCACCGCCCCGGCAGGCCGCCAGTGGGCGTGAGCGCGATGCCGGCGCGTTCGAGTTGCGCGTGCATGACCCCGCTCATGTGGTCGTCCTCGCCGCTGACCTCGAAGCCGAGCCGCGCCAGATAAATCGCCAGCGGGCCGAGGCCCATGCCCGCGACACCCACGCAATGGATCGCGGCCACGGCGCGGCCAAAGAGCATCGGAAGCGGGGGCGGGGAGTTGTCGGAAGGGGCGGTCATGCGGCGGACAAAAACCGCGCGACGGGCGCGAAGCGTGTGGCGCAGGCATCCTGCCTGCCGTCGAAAACAGGCGCGCGAAGCGCGGTGAATATCGAGAGAACCGATTTTGCACCGAACCACCCGAGGTTGAAAAAAACAGAGCGCTTCGCGCAGAAAAAGGATGGCAGGCAGGATGCCTGCGCCATGAGACGGACGCGATTATTCCGGGGGTTTCTCACGCCGCACCTCCTTCGGCTTGCGGCTGCGCGGGCGCCTTCGGCTCGGACAGGCCGGCCAGCGCCTCCAGATCGTCGAGCAGGATGTCGAGCGAATTGGCGCGGTCCATGCGCTGGAGATTCTCGCGGAATTTCCGCAGCAAGCCGTCGTTGAAAATGATGTCGCCGACCTCGCGGGCTAGCGTATCCATCGCGGTTTCTCCGACGATGATGCCGCCGCCCTGCTGCTCGAAGAGGCGGGCGTTGGCGAGCTGGTGGTTGTCCGCCGCATGCGGATACGGGATGAGCACGGCGGGCGTGGCGCAGCGGATCAGTTCGGCAATGGTGCCCGCGCCGGCGCGCGACACGACGAGGTCGGCGGCGGAGAGCAGCGCGCCCATGCGGTCGCAGAAGGGCGAGAAAATCGTGCGGACGGCCTCGCCGTGGCGCGATGGATTTTCGATGGTTTCCGCGCCGCTTTTGCCGAGGCCGGTCACGCAGTAAACCTGCACGCCGACCTGCGCAAAGGCCGCCGCGTGGTCACGCGCCCAGGTGTTGAGCGACGACGCGCCCTGGCTGCCGCCGAGCACGGCGATCACCGGGCGCTGCGGGTCGAGGCCGAGCTGCGCGCGCGCGCCGGCGACGGGGATGCGGACGATTTCCTTGCGCACGGGCAGCCCCATGGTGCGCTGCACGGCGAGTGAGTGTCTCGAGAGGTGCGCGCCGGGCGGCAGGTAAACGCGGCGCGCCACCATGCTGAGCACGCGCACGGCGCGGCCGGGCACGCGGTTGGCCTCGTGGAGCGCCACCGGCACGCCGAGCAGCGAGCCCGCGAGCACGATGCCGGCCGAGGTGAAACCGCCGAAGCCGACGATGCCGACGGGGCGCTCGCGGCGCACGAGATTCGCGCAATAGGCGAACCCGTGCGCCTGGGTAAACACGAATTTGGCGAACCGGACCGGGTTGAGCGAAAGCGGCGAGCCGGGCACGCGCAGGAATGTCAGGTGCGGGTATTTTTCCGCGAGGCGCGAGTCCACTTTTTTCCGGCTGATCAACAGCGTGGCGGAGTAGCCGCGCGCGACGAGCCCCTCGGCCAGCGCGATGCCGGGCGAGAGGTGTCCGCCCGTTCCGCCGCAGGCGATGAGGAAGGTTTTTTTCGGCATGCTCATGGCTGGGTCTCCCTGCTGAATCTTTCTCTTTCCTCTTTCTCTTTATCTTTCTCCTGCGTCCTTTCCCCGCGCCGCGACAACGGGGAGAAAGAAGAAAGATCAAGAGAAAGAGGAAAGAGAAAGGAATCGATGGCGCTCATGTTTGCACGACCTCCCGCAGGGTCCGGCGGCGGGGCGAGAGGGCCGGGCGCGACCACGCCCTTTGCGTGTTCACGAAAATCCCGACGATGGCGCCCATGAGCAGCAGGTTCGACAGTCCCGCACTGACAAACGGCAGCGACATGCCCTTGGTGGGAAGCACGCCGGTGACGACACCCAGGTTGATGATAGCCTGCATCGAGAGCAGGAGCAGCGCGCCGCTCACGAGGAGAAATTGAAACAGATTCGGCGCGCGCCGCAGGTGCACGATGCCCGCGATGAATATGACGATGAACAGAGCCACCACGCCGATGGTGAAATACAGCCCGAGCTCCTCGCCGACGACCGAAAAGATGAAGTCGGTGTGCGCCTCGGGCAGGTAGTGCTGCTGCTGGAGGCCCTGGCCGAGCCCGGCGCCGTTCACGCCGCCGACCGCGAAGGCCGCGAGCGACTGGTAGAGCTGGTAGGTGCCGTCCTGCTTGTTGCCCTCCACGTCGAGAAACGCGGTGAAGCGGGTGAGCCGGTTCGGCATCAGATACACCATCAGCGAAAACGCCCCCGCGCCCGCGATGAGCGCCGCGAAAAGATAACGCCAGCGCACGCCGGCCAGAAAAAGCATCAGCACGCCGACCGCCATGATGAGCGCGGCGGTGCCCAGGTCGGGCTCCTTGGCGACGAGGCCGCCCGTGCAGACCACGATCACCATCGGGATGAGAAAGCCTCGCTTGAACCGGCCGATGAAGACCTGGTTGATCGCCAGATAATGCGCGAGGCAGAAGACCATCGCGATCTTGCCGATCTCGGAGACTTGCAGGCGCACCGGGCCGAGGCCCAGCCAGCGGCGGCTGCCGTTAACCGAGATACCGATGTGCGGAACCAGCACCAGCACGAGCAGGGCGAGCGCGCCGATCGCGATGAGTTTCACATGGCCGCGCGCCCACTCCAGGTCAATGCGGCTGACCACAAACCCGACGACAACCGCAAGGCCGACGCCGATGAGCTGTTTCGTGAGATAAAAGAACGGCGTCTTGGAAACCGTGGCGGTGGCGCTGAACAGCACCGTGAGCCCGAGAATCGTGAGGGCGATGGCGCACAACACGATGACCGCCGCCGGCGTGGGCGCGAGATGCGGGCGCGGAAAACGGATTTCAGACGAAAACGGGTCGGAGGTGCTGGATGGGCTGGCCATGCGGGTGGCGAAAGGCGGAGAGTGCCGAATGAACGAGTGATGAATGAGGGCGGTCGTGACAAAAATCTTTCTCTTTCCTCTTTATCTTTCTTCTTTCTCTCCTTCCGTTTCCCGCCCCCTGTCCCGCACGAAAATCAGCCGGACAGGAGGAGAAAGAAGAAAGATAAAGAGGAAAGAGGAAAGAGGAGGAAAGCGGGGCGGAGGGGTCACTGGCCTTGCGGAGTGACAGGGGATGGGGTTGGGGTTTCCTCCTCGATGGTGTTGACCGGCGGGGTGTCGAGCGGCGCGGAGGAGATCGGGCTGCTGCTCACCGGTGAACTCACCGGACTCGTGGAAACCGGGCTGGCCGGGGCCGGCGACGTCGTGCCGGTTTGCGCGGGCTGGGCGGGCTGCTCAAACGGCGATGCAGGCGCGCCGGGAATGACGAGCTGCTGGCCGGCCTGCAAACGGCGGGGATCGGAGATCTGGTTGGCCACGGCGATTTCGCGCTGCGGCACGCCGTATTTCTTCGCGATGCCGCCGAGCGTCTCGCCGCCCTGCACGGTATGGGTGATGGTCGTGGTCGGGACGTTGCCTTGGGCGCGGGCGGGCGCGGGCGTGGAAGCGGGTTCCGCATAAGACGGCGTGGACGCCGCCTCGGTCGCGGGCAGCGTGAGTTGCTGGCCGATGCTGATGGTGTTCGAGGCGAGCTTGTTCAGTTCCTTGATTTTCGCGACCGTGGTGTTGTGGCGGCGCGCGATGCGGTCGAGCGAATCGCCCGCCACGACGGTGTAGGTGCTGGTCGCCGACGCGGGCGCGGAGCCAACGGCGGCGCCGCCGGTTCCGGCGGCGGAGGCCGTGGCCGAGCCCGCGGGTTGCTTCGCGGGGATGAGGAGTTTCTGGCCGACTTTGAGGTTGTTGGATTTCAGGTTGTTCGCGGCTTTGATCTCATCCACGGACACGCCTTTTTTCCGGGAAATCGTCCACAGGCTGTCGCCGGAGACAACCGTGTAGGAGGAAAGCGGCACCACGCCGGTCACCTCAGTGGGCTGATAAAGCGGTTGCGCCGGCGCGGGCGTGCCAAAGCCGGAGAGCGGCGCGGATGGCGCGACGCCAAAATCCGAATACGACGGCGTCGCCGAAACCGGCCCGGATGCGGACGACGGGACGGGGGTGTTGACGCCGCTGCCGTCGTAGGGATTGCCCGAGGCCTGATAGTTGGCCGAGCCGTAGGCGCCGGCGGTCGGCGGAAGCTGCGAGGCATCGGGCGGCGGCGTGGACGACGTGCGCGCAGACGAGCGGCAGCCAGGCATGACAAAGGCGAAAATAAACACCGCGGCGTGCACCGCCACGACGGCACCAAATATTTTTAGGATTTTCATAAATGCTCCAAGTTGGACGTTGTGATTCGAAAGATACGCTGCTTTTTCAGTTGGAAATCGAAGGGGCTGGCAGGTCGCGCACAAGTTGCTCGAACTGGTCGCCGCGGTCTTGATAACTGCGGAACATATCAAAACTCGCGAAACCGGGACTAAGCAACACCGCATCTCCGCCGGCCGCATTTTCCGCAGCTTGTTGCACGGCATAGGCAAGCGTCGCGCAAGACGTGTGCGGCACGCCGCGGGCGCGGCAGGCAGCGGCCAGCACCGGCGCGGTGTCGCCGATGAGGAAGGCGTGTTTGACCCGGGGCGCGATGCGGGCCACGAAGGCCGCGATGTCGCCGCCCTTCGATTTGCCGCCGGCGATCAGGAGCACCGGCGCGGTGAAGCGGGTGAGCGCGCCCTCGACGGCGTGAAAGTTGGTCGCCTTCGAGTCGTTCCACCACGTCACGCCGCCGCGCTCCGCGACGCGCGAGAGGCGGTGGCGGGCGGGCCTGAAGCTGCGCGCGGCCTCGTAAAGCGCGGTCTCGGGCAGCCCGGCGCGGTGCCACCAGGCGGCGGCCATAAGAAAGTTCTCGCGCTGCGGGTAGTGCTCGAAAACCGTCCCGCGCAGGAGCACGTCCGCCGGCTGGCCCTCGGTTTCCACGCATGCATCCGGCGGCAGCACGCGGCCGCAGGACTCGGCGAAGCGCCGCACCGACGAGCCCGCGAGCATCACGCCGCCGACCGTGCGATCAAACAAACGCCACTTCGCCTCGAAATACGCGGCCATGCCGGGATGGCGCTCAAGGTGATCCTCGGCGATGTTGATCCAGAAGGCGGAATCGGCGCGGAAATACTTGAACACCTCCGCCTGGAACGAGCTCACCTCGCACACCGCGATTTCATCGAACACGCCGCCCTCGCGCTCCGCCACCAGCGCGGAAAACGGGTGGCCGACATTGCCGGTCGCGCCGGCGTGGCGCTTCGTGCTCTGGAGCGCGTGGGTGAGAAATTCGGTCAGCGTGGTTTTGCCGTTCGTGCCGGTGATGGCGATGATGGTGCCGCGCCAGAACAGGGCCGCGAAATCCAGCTCGCCGAGGCATTCGCAGCCAGCCGCGCGCGCGGTTTCCAGCCACGGATGCGCCGGCACGAAGCCGGGGCTGAACACCACCAGCCGGTGCGCGCGCGCGTCGGCTTCGGTGAACTCGCGACGCGCACCCTCCTGGCGTTCGTCGAAGAGCGCGCCTTGCGCGCCGAGTTTTTCGAGCAACACCATCACCGCCCGCCCGCTCACGCCGCCGCCCAGCACGGCGACAGGCTGCGCGAGAAGGGGTTTGATAAAGTCGTGAATGAGGAAGGGCATGAAGGGAGAAAATTAATAATTAAGAATTAAAAAATAGGGGTGCCGCCATGATGGAGAATAAGAATTGCAGGTGTGATTTGCATGGCTTGGGGATTAAATTATTAATTATTAATTTGTTTTTCACCGCAGTTTCAGCGTGCCCAGGCCGGCGAGGGCGCAGATCAGGGAGATGATCCAGAAACGCGCGACGACCTTCGTTTCCGGCCAGCCGCGTTTCTGAAAATGATGATGCACCGGCGCCATGAGGAAAAACCGCCGCCCCTCGCCATGGCGCCGCCGCGTGTATTTGAAAAAGCCGACTTGTATCATGACCGAGCAGGCCTCGGCCACGAACACGCCGCCAACGATAATGAGCGTGAAGGGCTGCTGCACCATGAAGGCGATCATGCCGATCAGGCCGCCGAGGGCGAGCGAACCGGTGTCGCCCATGAACACCTCGGCCGGGTGCGAGTTGAACCACAAAAACGACAATCCCGCGCCGACCAGCGCGCCGCATATCACCGCCAGTTCGCCCGTGCCGGGCACGAAGCTGATCAGCAGGTAGTCGGAGATGAACGTGTTGCCCGCCGCGTAGGCCATGATGCCGTAAACGAGCGCGACCGTGATCGTGCACCCGACCGCCAGCCCGTCGAGCCCGTCGGTGAGGTTGATCGCGTTGCTGAAACCCACGACCCACAGGAACATCATCACAAACAGGGCGAACATGCCCAGCCAGCCCGCAAAAATCCACACCGGTTGCTTCAGGAACGGCACCCACAGCTCGCGGATCTTTGCGGCGCTCACCGGCTCCATCAACAACGCTACGAGCGCGATGACGGTGATGAGCGTCTGCCAGAACATTTTCTCGCGCGACGAAATGCCGTCGCGGCTCTTGCGCACCACCTTCAGGTAGTCGTCGCGGAAACCGACCGCCGTCAGCGCGGCAAACACAAACAGCGCCACCATGATCCAGATGTTCGGCCGCGCCCAGAGCACGGTGCTCAAAAACACGGAGAGGAAAATCAACAACCCGCCCATCGTGGGCGTGTTCTTTTTGTCGAAGCGCACCGCGAGGTCGCCCGTGCGGTCGTCGTCGTAGTGCTGGCCGAACTTCAGCACGCGCAGCCGGTGGATCAGCCACGGCCCGAGCACGAAGCCGATCAGCGCGGCGGTGCCCGCGCCCATGAGCGTGCGGAAGGTGATGAACCGCAGCAGGCGCAGCGGCCCGAACCAGGATTCGTAATCGGCAAGGTAGCTGAGCATCAGCCGCGCCCTCCTGAAGTCATCGCGGCGGCCGGAGCCGGCGACTCGGTTTCGTAACGCACCGCGTAGTTCAACGGGATGCACCGGCGCGCCGCAGGGGCTTTGCTTGCGAAGCCCGCCCGACTGAGCCCGTGAGAATCAACGTGGTTTCGTGAAAACTTGTTGGGTGAAAGATTGTTTTGCGGCGGGATTTCCTCGTGTCCGGAATGTGTCGCCACGACGGGCTTCGCAAGCGAAGCCCCTGCGACGCGCGGCCTTGGCGCGAGGCCAAAGGCGAGCATGGCCCACGGGGTGGCGCTGCCGAGGTCGTCGATGATTTTGTGCAGCGCGGCGGCGGGCGTGAACACGCCTCCGGGCTCGCGGCAATAGATCGCCGGGGTCGCTGTTTTTGTCGCCATGCTCATGCCGCGCCTCCCTTCCCTGCCCCGGGCAGCACCTGCTCCAATGCGTAACGCCGGCTGCCCTTGATGAACACCGGGCCGCCAAATTCTTCCAAGCGTCCGATGACCCTGTCCTTTGTATCGAAAATAATAATACGAGATGCGTCCGCGCCGTATCCCATCGCGGCCTCCGCCACCGCGCCGGCGTGGCCGCCGGTGATGAAGAGTTCGTCCTGTGCGCGCAATTTCAGCGCGGCGCCGAGCGCGCGGTGATGGCGGTCCGCGTCGGGGCCGAGTTCCTCCATGCAGCCGAGCACGTAAAGGCGCGGCTCCTGTTCGGGGGCGAGCGCGTGGAAGGTTTCCAGCGCGTCGGCAAACGACGCGGGATTGGCGTTGTAGCAGTACCTGCTCAATGCGTAACGCCGGCTGCCGATGAACACCGGGCCGCCAAATCTCTGCGTCCGATGACCCTGTCCTTTGTATCGAAAATAATAATACGAGATGCGTCCGCGCCGTATCCCATCGCGGCCTCCGCCACCGCGCCGGCGTGGCCGCCGGTGATGAAGAGTTCGTCCTGTGCGCGCAATTTCAGCGCGGCGCCGAGCGCGCGGTGATGGCGGTCCGCGTCGGGGCCGAGTTCCTCCATGCAGCCGAGCACGTAAAGGCGCGGCTCCTGTTCGGGGGCGAGCGCGTGGAAGGTTTCCAGCGCGTCGGCAAACGACGCGGGATTGGCGTTGTAGCAGTCGAGGTAGAGCAGGCGTCCGCGCGCGTCGCGGCGGATTTCGCCGCGCCATTTCGCAGGTCGCCAGGCGTCGAGCGCCGTCTGTATCTGTAAATCGGATACTCCTAAGCGGGCGGCGAGGATGACGGCGAGCGCGGCGTTTTGCGCCATGCCACGCGTGACACGGCGGAATCTAAAATGACGCGTGCGGTCGATCGCCAACTCGGTGGCGCCAGCGGTGAACGTGGCCGTGTAGGTGGCGATGCGCGGCGCGGCGATGCTTTCCGTCTCCGGCGCGACCACGAGCGGGGGAAGCGACAAATCCTGGAAGGCCTTGAAGCCCCAGCATTGAGCGGAAATCACACCGACGCCACCGGACCGCACGTGGCGCAGCAGCACGGATTTTTCGCGCGCGACGCTTTCCACGCCGCCCAGTTCCTCGGTGTGCGCGGGCGCGACGAGCGTGATGATGCCGTGGTCGGGCTCGATCATCGCGGCCAGCGTCTCCATCTCGCCGGGCGCGCTGATGCCGGCCTCGATGACGGCGTGCGTGCGCGTGGCGGCGTCGAGGCGCGTGAGCGTGAGCGGCACGCCGATGTGGTTGTTCAGGTTGCCCTCGGTCGCAAGCACGGCGGGCGCGCCGCCGAGCAGGAGCGCGAGCAGGTCCTTGGTGGAGGTTTTCCCCGCGCTGCCGGAGATGGCGACGACGGTGCCGGGAAACGCGCGGCGGTGTTCGCGCGCGATGGATTGGAAGGCGGTGAGCGGGTCGGCGACGACGAGTTGCGGGAGCGCGACCGAGGCATCGGCGCGGGCGACGATGGCGGCGGACGCACCGGCGGCGCGGGCGGCGGAAAGGAAGTCGTGCCCGTCGCGTTTGCCGGTCGCGAGCGCGACAAACACGTCACCGTCGCGAAGCCCGCGCGTATCCTGCGAGAATCCGGTCAGCGGACGCCCGGGGGCCGCGGTCCATTGACCGCCGGTCCAGGCTGCAAGTTGCGCGGGGTTGAAGGTGGGCATGGGTGGTGTTTTTCGGAAAGCGCCTCAGTTTTTCAGCGTCTTGACGGCGATGAGCTCGCGGACGATCTGGCGGTCGTCGAAGGGGATGACGGTGTCGGCAAATTCCTGATACGACTCGTGGCCCTTGCCCGCGACGAGGAGGCAGTCGCCGGGCTGCGCGATGTCGAGGGCGTGGCCGATGGCGCGGCGGCGGTCCTCGATCCAGGTGATTTTGTCCGGCGCGGTGACGCCCGCCTTCATGTCGGCAAAGATCTGCGCGAGCGATTCGCCGCGCGGGTTGTCGGCAGTGGCGAAGGCGAAATCGGCCTGCTCCTGCACGGCGCGCACCATGAGCGGGCGCTTGGAGCGGTCGCGGTTGCCGCCGCAGCCGAACACGACGAGCAGGCGGCCGGGCGTGATGGCGCGGAGCATGCCGAGGGCGTTGCGGAGCGCGTCGTCGGTGTGCGCGTAATCGACGAGCACGTTGAAGGGCTGCCCCGCCTCGATGCGCTCCATGCGGCCGGCGACGCCGGGAAAGGTCTTGAGGCGCGGCATGAACACGACCGGGTCGCGGCCAAGCGCCCACGCGGTGGCGATGGCGGCGAGAAGGTTGCTGACGTTGTAGCGCCCGATGAGCGGGCTTTCGACCTGCATCGCGCCGCCGGGCCAGACGAGGCGGAAAGTGGTGTTCTTGAAGTTGAGCGACACGTCCTCGGCGCGGATTTGCGCGCGCGGGTTTTCGCCAAACGTGACGGTGCGCGAGCCCTCGGGGATGAGGGCGGCGAGCTTTTCGCCGTGCGGGTCGTCGAGATTGATGACGGCGAGCTTGGGCGCGGCGCCGGTCCCGCCGGTGAAGAGGCGCGTCTTCACCTCGAAATAGGAATCGAGCGTCTTGTGATAGTCGAGGTGATCGCGTGTCAGGTTGGTGAATACCGCGACGTTGAAACCCAGCCCGAGCACGCGCTGCTGGTCGATGCCGTGCGAGCTGACCTCCATCACGGCCTGGCGGCAGCCCGCGTCGCGCATTTGCGCGAGCATGCCGTAAATGTCCACGGACTCGGGCGTGGTCTTGAACGAGGGCACGGTGCGCGCGCCGAGGTCGTAGTTGATCGTGCCGATAAGGCCGACGCGCTGGTCGCCGTTGAGGAGATGCTTGACGAGATGGCTGACGGTGGTCTTGCCGTTGGTGCCGGTGACGCCGACGACGGACATGTCGCGGTCGGGGAAACGGTAGTAGCGCTGCGCGACGCGGGCGAGTTGCGCGCGCGGGTCGGCGACCTGGATGAAGGTGACTTTCGCGGGCGCGTGCACGGGAAGCTTGGCGGTGACGACGGCGACGGCGCCGCGCGTGACGGCCTCGTCGATGAAGCTGGAGCCGTCGGTGCGCAGGCCGGGCAGCGCAAAGAACAGGTTGCCCGGCACGACGCGGCGGCTGTCCATCACGATGCCGGAAATCGGGCGGTCGAGGGCTCCCTTGCTGGCGATGATCTCGCCAGCGCCAAAGTAATCGGACAGTTTCGGTGCCATTTTGAAAATCCTTTCTTCTGCGGTGACTGGTTTGCGGCGCGCGCGGCCGCGGGACGCCGCGGAGGCGGGCGCGGCGGCGAACGCGCGAAACGCGTTGATGAGGGAATGGTCGTGGGTGAGGTAGCCAATCATGGGCGCGAGCCTCCATGCGCGACGAACGCCCGCTGGGCGTTCGCGGCGGCAATGGGTTTGATGTCGAGATACGGGATGAGTTTTTCGGCCAGGTGCCTGAAACCGGGCGCGGCGACCTTGCTGCCGTAGCCGGCGGTGTTGGCGGGCGTGCGGCCGTCGTCCACGATGATGGTGATGACCACGCGGGGATTGCTCGCGGGCAGGAATCCGACGAAGGAGCCGACGTGGTTTTTCTTCGAGTAGCGGCCGTCGATGATTTTTTGCGCGGTGCCGGTCTTGCCCGCGACCTGGTAGCCGGGGATCTCGGCCACGGCGGCGGTGCCGCCGCGCGAGGCGACGCCTTGCAGCATGAACGCCATCTGCCCGGCCACGGCGGGCGAGATCACGCGCCGGACGCTTTCCCGTCCGTAGCGGAAAACCACCGCGCCCGAGGCGTCGCGGATTTCGCGCACGACCTGCGGGCGCAGCAGCTCGCCGCCGCTCGCGATGGCCGCCATCGCGCAGTGGATCTGGAGCGGCGTCGCGCTGACGGAATAGCCGGCGGGAATGCGCGTGATGTCGATGCCGCTCCATTTGCCGGGCGGATTGAGCATGCCGCTGATTTCGCCGCCGAAGGGAAAGCCGGTCTGCTCGCCGAAGCCGAAGGCGCGCGCGTAGTCGTAGAAGCGTTTGTCGCCGAGCCGCATCGCGAGGAGCGACGCGCCGCGGTTGCTGGAGCGGCTGATGATCTCCGCGACGGTGAGCGGGTGATCGTAGGCGTGGTCGTCGCGCATGAGGCGCAGGCTGCGACCGTTGTAGGTGGTGACGTCGGCCGAGCAATCGAAGCGCGTGTCGGGCGAGACGAGCCGTTCGTTGAGCGCGCCGGAGGCCGCGACGATCTTGAAGGTGGAGCCGGGGTCGAGCTGGCTGGCGATGGCGTTGTTCTTGAGCACTTCCATCGGCGCCTTGTTGAATTCGTTCAGGTTGAAAGTCGGGTAATTCGCCATCGCGAGCAGGAAGCCGCTTTGCGCGTCGCTCACGATGATGGTGGCATGCTGCGGATCGAACTCGCGCGCGATGGCGGCGAGTTCCTCCTCGGCCCAGTTTTGCACGACGGTGTCGAGCGAAAGCACGATGCTCCAGCCATCCTTCGGCGGCACGTCGCGGCTGCGGAACTGGGCGAGTTCGCGGCGCAGGCCGTCCTTCTCGGATTCGCGCCAGCCGTCATAGCCCGCGAGATAATTGTTGAGATACGCCTCGATGCCGGAGGCGGCGACGTCCTCCTTGTTGACGAAACCGACGATGTGCGCGGCGAGCTGGCTGTGCGGATACACGCGGCGGTAAACCCGCTGCCCGTAAACACCGCGGACACCGAGCTTGTTTACTTCCTCGTAAAGGCTTTCCGGGATTTCGTCGCAGAGTTTCGCCCAGCGAATCTCGCGCCCGGCGCCGGCGGCGGACTCGCGGGTCTTGGTCAGGAACACCAGGCGAAGTTTGTTGACCGGCAGGCCGAGCAACCGGGCCAGCTCCGGCCACTTCGGCTCGTCCTCGGGCCGCAAGGCCTGCGGATCGACGCCGAGCTCGATCATCGAGCGGCTGGTGGCAAGGATGTCGCCGCGCGCGTCGAGGATGTCGCCGCGGCGCGCGTGCACCGTGGTGGATTGCTGGCGGGATTTCTCGACCGCGGCGAGATAGATGTCGCGGTCGATGACGTGCAGATACACCAGCTTCACGCCCACGCCGGCGAAGCACAGCAGCACCGCCACGGCGAGCAGGGCGACCCGGTAATTGGATGCGAATCCGCGCGACGACATACCCGGTCAGCGCGCGCCCCCCAGCACGTAACGGACCGGCTGCGCCGCGGGAGTCGCGGCGGACCGGCTGTTGTTGCGGTTGAAGTCGGGGGCCGGACCGTCGCGTCCGGCGAGGATTTCCGCGTTGCGTTTCGCGGCGAGGCGGCGCTCCGGCAGTTCGTCCACGCGCACGATCTGGCGTTCCTGCACCTGCGCGAGGCCGAGCGTCCATTGCTGGTTGCGGCGGTTGAGCGCGTCGAGCGTCTGCTCGGCGGCGACAGCCGCGGTCACCTCGGCCTGCCTGCGGTCGGCCTCGACGACCTGCTGCTCGACCTGCTTGATGCGGTTGGCCGTCGCGGCGATGGCCTGGCGCTGCCAGACCGCGGTCACGCCACCCGCCCCGGCCAGGCCGATGAGCAGCAGCGAGTAGACCAGCATCTGGCTGACAAAGGCGTTTGTATTCGTTTTTTTCATACGCGGACGCGAAAGGGGAAAATTGCTCGTTGGTTGTGTGTTTGTTTTATGGATACGTCCGCGGCGCTCAGAGTTTTCGCAGCGCGCGGAGGCGGGCGGAGCGGCTGCGCGGGTTGGCGGCGAGCTCGGCCTCGCCCGGTGTGACGGGCTTGCGCGTGAGCGGCTCGGCGTGCTTCTCGCGGAGCTGCTGCGGCGTGTGGTCGGAGGCGTTTTCCGGCTGGCCGCACTGGCGGCGGAAATAGCGCTTCACGATGCGGTCCTCCAGCGAATGGAAGCTGATCACGCAAAGCGCGCCGCCGGGGGCGAGCCGCTCAAACGCCGCGGGCAGCGCGCGCTCGATGGCGCCGAGCTCGTCGTTGACCGCGATGCGGATGCCCTGGAACGCCCGCGTGGCGGGATGGATTTTCGAGGCGTGGCGCTCGCGGGCCGGGATCGCGGCGCCGACCAGGCCGGCGAGCGAGGCGGTGCGGGCCAACGCGCCGGTGCCGCGCGCGTCGATGATCGCCCGGACGACGCGTCGCCAGTTGCGCTCCTCCCCGTAGTCGCGGACGGCGCGCACGAGCATCTCCTCGGTGGCGGTTTCCAGCCAGAGCGCGGCCGGCACGCCGGAACGCGGGTCCATGCGCATGTCGGCGGGCGCGTCGAGGCGGAAGGAAAAACCGCGTTCCGCCTCGTCGAGTTGGAAGGACGAGAGGCCGAGGTCGAAGAGCACGCCGTCGAAATTGTTTTCCGGCAGGTCGGCGAGGCGGCCGAAATCAGTATTTATAAGTTGAATACGCCCGGAAAACTCCCCCGCGAGCGCGGCGGCGCGGGCGGCGGCCGCGGGATCGCGGTCATAGGCGGTCACGCGGGAGCCGGGGGCGGCCTCGAGGATGGCGCGGGTGTGGCCCCCGCCGCCGAAGGTGCCGTCGAGATAGCGTCCGCCCTCGCGCGGCGCGAGCAGCGTGATCACCTCATGCAGGAGAACGGGGAAGTGTCCGGTTGCCATGGCGGGAGTCTCCGTTTCATGCAGCATGGCGGGAGTCGGCCGCCTCGGGCCGGATTTCTCCGTCCAGGGGAAGCACACCGCGGAGGCGCGGGTTTTGTTTTTCCTTGATGGGATGCAGCACGAGTTCCGCGCAAACGCGCGGTCGCACGCGGCCGCAGGCCGGCACGACGGGGGACGCGGCACCCGGGCGCGGCACGGTGGTGCGCGAAAGGCGGTGGTGCCAGATGCGCGCGGCGGCGAAACCGGAGAGACGGACGCGGGAATTGTGCGCTTCGTTGTCCATGGGCTCAGATTCCGATGCGGCGCATGATGTCGCCGAGGTTGTCGCCCGCGGTGCGCTCCTCGACTTTCGTCCAGCGCGCGGGGCTGTAGATGTTGAACTTGGAGAGCGTGCCGACGAGGACGGCGTCCTTGTCGATGCCGGCGTGGGCGCGCAGTTCGTCGGTCAGGCTGATGCGGCCCTGCTTGTCGAAGGTGAACGCGTGCGAGGCGGCAAAAAAGCGCGCAAACGCATCCTGGGCATCGCGGTCGGTCAACGCCTTCTGGGCGGCCTTCTCATAAAGTTTTTCGACTTCCACCGGGGGCAGCACCGCGACGTAACCATCGGGATGAGGCGTGGCGAGGAAGGTGTCGCTTGCCCCGTGCGCAGCGCGCCACGCCGACGGAATCGTGAGCCGATTCTTGTCGTCCAACGTGTGCCGGAAGAGCCCGGTATAAAACGCTTTGACGGGTTGAGACATGAGAAGTGAGCTAATTTCGCCCCAAAACGCCCCATTTCAACCCACTTTACCCCATTTTGGTCAAGTAAACTCCGTCGCCGAATGCCATTTTCTGACAAAAAGTTATTCACAAGCTGTTGTGAATTGTAAGAAAGCCGAATTCCGCGGCCGGAAACATGTCCGCAGCAGGGTGAACCTAGTTCGCACCCTTGAGGCAAACCGCCGGTTCTCGTTATCCATCCCCTATCACGTAGTCCAGCATCGCCTTTTCGCACTCGGTTTTTTCGTAATGATGATTACCATGTCCTGCCTTGGCAGGTGATGCTGATGCGCGACGATTGAGCGGCGACGATGCCGGCGACGGAGAAAGCTCAATATAGGAATCTCGACAGGAAGCGCTTGGCGCGGTCGGTGTCCGGCGCCGTGAAGAATTTCCCGGGTGTATTGATTTCGCAAATACGACCTTCGTCCATGAACACGATGCGGTCCGCGACCGCCCGGGCGAAGCCCATCTCGTGGGTCACGATCACCATCGTCATGCCGTTCCTCGCCAGCCCCAGAATGACGTCGAGCACCTCGCGCACCATCTCGGGATCGAGCGCGGCGGTAACTTCGTCGAACAGCATCACCTCCGGGTTCATGCACAGCGCGCGCACGATGGCGATGCGCTGCTTTTGGCCGCCGGAAAGCTGGCGGGGAAAGGAGTCGAGCCGGTCGGCCAGCCCGACGCGTTCGAGCAAACTCCCGGCTTGGCGGAGCGCTTCCGCGCGAGGACGTTTTTGGACGTGCACGGGGCCGAGCAGCAGATTGTCGCGCACGGAAAGATGGGGAAACAGTTCGTAGCTTTGAAACACCATCCCGATGCGCTGGCGCACCGGTCGCCAGTCGGTGCCGGGCAACGCCAGGTCGCTCCCGTGAAAATAAATCGAGCCGGCCTGCACCGTTTCGAGCCCGTTCAGGCAGCGCAGGAAAGTGCTTTTGCCGCAACCCGACGGCCCGAGGATCACCACGACTTCTTTCGCGTGGATCGCGAGCGAGACGTGGTCGAGCGCCTTGCGCGTGTCATAAAACTTCGTCACGCGGACGGCATCGAGGAGCACGGAGGCGTTGGCGGTGGTTGTCATACCATTTCCGAACCCTTTATAGACTTATCAAGGCAAGGCGAAGCCTTCGGCTGTACCGCGGCTCGGCGGGGACGCCTCGCCCTACCTAAAATATAAATTCCGTTCGGAGATGGTATCATGCTTCAGTTGAATTTCTTTTCCATCCTCCGGGACAGGCGGGAGAGCGGATAGCAGAGGGCGAAAAACAGGAGCAGCAGGAAGGCATACAGCACGAAAGGCTCCTTGGTGCGCTCGATGATCTGCTGGCTGCGCTTGACCACGTCCACCACGCCGACAAGCACGACGAGCGAGGTGGTCTTTATGATGCGGGTGACGAGGTTGATGGCCCCCGGCAGCATGCGCCTCACGGCCTGCGGAAGGATGACGCGCAGGTGGAGCTGCGCGCCGGAAAGCCCGATGGCGCGGCCCGCGTCGTATTGCGCCCGCGGGATGGTCTTCAGCGCTCCTCGCACGATGTCGCTCATCTCCGACGCACCCCAAAGCGAAAACACCAGCACGGCGACGAACGCGCCCGGGAGGTCGAGGTTGAAGGCCGACGGCACGGCAAAGAAAAAGACAAAGAGCCACACCAGGATCGGAATGACGCGAAAAAGCTCGAGGTAGGCGCGGGCCGCCGCCTGCACCACCGCGTTGTTCCACGACGCGCGCACCATGCCGAGAATGGCGCCGCCGATGACCGAGAAAAACGTGGACGCCAGCGCAATGCCGAGCGTCGCCCAAAGCCCGTCGAGCAGCAGCGGCGCGTTTTGCCAGAGTGTTTCAAGCGCGTGGATCATCTTTGTCGAGGGCCGGGTCAGCCGAACTCCGCGCGCCGCACCGCCTTTTCCAGCCGGGAAAAGAGCAGCGAGACGGGAACGACCAGAATCACGTAGGCCGCCACGAGGAGGACGAGCGATTCGGTGGTTTTATAATAAAGACCGATGAGGTCCTGGGTGAGATGCATGAGGTCGGCCACGGCGATGACGCCCACGACGGAGGTTTCCTTGAGGAGAAAAATGCAGTTGGCGGCGAGCGCGGGCGTGGCGGAGACCAGAGCCTGCGGGAGCACGACGAGACGCGCGATCTGCGGGCGGGAGAGCCCGATGCCGAGCGCGGACTCGATCTGGGGGCGGCCCACCGCCTCGATGCCGGCGCGCAGGGCCTCGATCATGTAACCGCCGCCGAGGAAGGTGAGGCCGAGGAGCGCGCAGGTGAAGCCGCTCCATTTGATGCCGATGGCGGGCAGGCCGAAATAAAGAAAGAAAAGCTGGGCGAGAAGGGGGGTGTTGCGCGAGAACTCGACATAGGCCGCGACCACGCGCCGGAGCACCGGTGTGCGAAAATGGAGGATCAGGCTGCCCGGCAACCCGACCAGCAGAGAGCCGAGAATGGCCCCGAGGCCGAGCGCCAGCGTGAGCAGCAGCGCCTTCCCGTAATGCGGGAGGTGAAGCACGATAAACTCGAAATCTAACGAGGGCATTGCTGAGAAAAATCGCGTGGCCGGCTGTTCAAGTGGTCAAATATGTCGCAGTGGATCGGTTTCATCTGTCCGGGTCGGCGCGAAGTGCAGGGTCTCGAGGATGCGGAGCCGGAGCGCGACGAACTCCGGGGCGTTGCGCACACGGGGGAAATGCGCGCCGGGCACGATCTCCTCCTGCACGCGCCCGGGACGCGGCGTGAAGATCACGATGCGGTCGCTCAGGTAAAGCGCCTCGTCGATGTCGTGCGTCACCAGCAGCACCGTCGTGCCGCGCCGGCGGACAAGCGCGCGGATTTCGTCCTGCATCGCCATCCGCGTGAAGGCGTCGAGCGCGCCAAGCGGTTCGTCGAGCAGGAGGACCGAGGGGCGGTTGACCAGCGCCCGGGCGAGGGCGGCGCGCTGCGCCATGCCGCCGGAGAGATGGTGCGGAAGCGCGTCGGCAAAACCGGCGAGGCCGATGCGCCGGATGAGATCGTCGGCCTCGGCGGCCCACTCGCGGCGGCTGGCGTGCAGGTTGGGGCCGAAGGCGATGTTTTGCCGGATCGTGAGCCAGGGAAAAAGGTTAGGGTCCTGGAAAACGAAGCCCACCTGGGTGCCCGGCCCGGCGACCTGTCTGCCGTTGACCAGCGTGTGGCCGGCGGTGGCGATTTCGAGCCCCGAGACGATGCGCAGCAGGGTGGACTTGCCGCAGCCGCTCGGCCCGACCAGCGAGACAAATTCGCCCGTCCCGACGGACAGGTCGATGTCGTGCAGCGCCACGATTTCCCGTCCGGCATCAGGGTCGGAAAAAACCTTGCGGACGCCTGCGAGTTGGACGGAGGGCGCCGGTGTCTCTGCCTTGCCGATTACCATTTGATGAGTCCCTGTTGCCAGCGGAGCACGCGGTCGCGCACATAAAAGAGCACGGTCATGAGCCCGGAAAAAAAGACGGCCATGAGCAGGAGCGCGGCAAAAACCTTGTGATATTCGGCCCAGGTCTGCGCCCAGTTAATATACCAGCCGAGACCGGCCTTCACCCCGATCATCTCGGCCACGACCAGCGTGATGAACGACATCGAGAGCGCCATGAAGAGGCCGACAAAAATCGACGGCAGCGCCGAGGGAATGGCGACGCGGCGGATCAACTGCCCGGCGGTGGCCCCGAGCGTGCGCGCCACCTCCAAGTGGCTGTGGCGCACGTTGGCGATGCCCGAACTGCTGAGGATCACCATCGGGAAAAAACTCGCCACCGCGATGATGAACGTGCTCGCGCCGAACGTCGTGGGGAACAGCACCAGCGCGAGCGGAATCCAGGCCGTCGCGGGCACCGGCCCGAAAAACTTCAGCACCGGCATACCCCAGTAACGCACCTGCCGGCTCCAGCCAAACCAGACGCCGATGGCAAACCCGGCCGCGCTCCCGGCAGCGTAGCCGAGCAAAAGGAGCCGGAACGAATGCAGCGCGCTTTGCGAAAGCAGCCCGATGTCCTCGCGCAACGCCGCAAAAACCCGGTCCGGCCCGGGGAAATACGGCATGGGCAGCAGCGCGAGCTTGCCCGTGAGCACCTGCCAGAGCGCGAGTCCGGCGACGCCCGCGCCGAGCAGCGGGCCGTAATGGCGCAACAGTTTCCTTGCCCTCGCCGAGAAAAATCCCGCCCCGGCCAGCAACAGCCAGCCGGCGGCGACCACGGCCAATGCGCGCGGATACACGGGATCGTCCGCCGGCGGCGTGCGGCCGGACCAGAAAGCGTGTATCGAAAACGCCACTATGACCGCCGCCGGCGGCAGCAGCGCGACCCGGGGCAGGACAAAAAACCGGGCGGCGGCGGACGGCGGCGGCGTTTCAGCGGACGGCGGCAGGCTCATGGAAAGTCGGTGGTGTTTTTCTGGTGACAAGAGAGACGCGGCAGCGCGTAGCGCAGGCATCCCGCCTGCCATTCGATATGCTGCGCGAAGCGCGGTGACCTTCGGCTTGGAATGCGGCGCTTCGCGCCTTCTTTTCGACGGCAGGCAGGATGCCTGCGCTACGCGCGCTGCCGCGCGAACCTGGAATCACGCCAGAGGGATGCCAGGCACCGGGGTGCCGAACCCAAAGCGAATAAAACAAGAATGCATGCTCCCTCATGTCGGTTTTATTTCCGGGAAATTTACCGGGCGCGCGTTCGGGAGTCAGCGATGAGCGGCGATGGCTCGACTTCGGCGCAGCAGCCGGGCTCGGCGACGGCGGCGTCCAGCGTGGAAGACGACGGGAGCGGACGGGCAAGGATTTCGTCGCGGGAAAGGCGGTCCTCGCAGGCAACGGTGACGCCTTTCAGCCACGCGTCATCCAGGCCGGGCAGGCGGACGAAGGTTCTTTCCACCAACGCCGAAACATCGGTGGACGGCGCGACGATGCCGACGTTTTTCAAGGCGGCCGCCGCGGTCCGGGCGGCAAGGCGCGCGCCCTCGACCGAGGGCACGAAGTCCAGCTTGGCCAACACGCGGGCGTTGAGCTCCACGCTGGCGTTCACGTATCGGCCCCGGTGGGACAGCCCGGCCGCGGCCAGTGGATTGTGTTCCACCCACAGCGAAGCCTTCAGCAGGGCGCGGGTGATGCGGGCGGCCGCGTCGGGGTCCTCGCGCGCGAGCTTCCCGCTGACCACGGCCACGCAGCAGTATTCGTCCTTGTAGGGCGCGTCGGTAAGCTGGTTCACGACGCTTTGTGCCACGCCCTCGGAGAGCAGGATTTCGCCGATGGGATCGGAGATGGCGATGGCATCGACCTCGCCCTTGAGCAGGGCGAGTCTCAGCTCGCCGATGGGGAACGGCTTCCATTCCACGTCGCGCTTGATGTCGCCGCCAATCTCGCCGATGACGCGGGCGGCGAACACCCACGGGCTGCTGCCGAGCGCGGGCACGCCGATGCGTCTGCCCTTCAGGTCGGAGGCGCGCACGATGGGCGAGCCCTTGGCGGACAGGATGTGGATGCAGCCGCGATGTATCCCCGCGGTGAACTTCGCATCGAGCCCCTGCTCGATGGGCTTGATGTAGTTCATCACCAGCCCCTGGAGGGCGGAGATGCGGCCGAAGGCGAGCGCCTCCTTGAAGAAGTTCCAGTCGCCCTTCACCATCTCGACATCGAGCCCCTCGTCGCGGAAAAATCCTTTCTCGTAGGCTGCAAAGACCGGCGCCTCGCAGGAGTCGCCGGTGTGCCCGATGATGACTTTTTTGAGAGCTTCGGCGCGGGCAGGGCCGGCCAGCGCGAGCGCGACGATGGCCAGCGCCAGCAGGCGGACGACCCGTGGTTTTGTATTTGTATTCATGATACGTTTTGCAATTTCACCGCCCGCCGGCGGCGGCGAGTTTTGCGGCGTCCGCGGGACCGGCTTCGCAGCAGCCGCCGGCAGCAGGCGATGCTCCGTCCGGAAGCGGACGGTTGAAGATGGCGGCGGGAGAAATCCTGTCCTCGCGCGCCACGGCGACGCCCTTCAGCCAGGCGTCGTCCAGACCGGGCAGGCGGACGAAGGCGCGCTCGACAAACGCGGGGATATCGGTCGTGCGCGAGAGGATGCCCGCGTTTTTCAACGCGGTCGAGGCGGTCAGCACCGCCAGCCGTCCGCCTTCGACGGACGGGACATAGTCGAGTTTGGCGAGGATGCGCGCGTTGATCTCGACACTGCCGCCGGTGTGCCGGCCGTTGACCGCGATTTCCGCCGCACCCTGCGGGTTGTGCTCGATCCACAATGAAGCTTTCAGAATGGCGCGGGTGATGCGGGCCGCGACGTCCGGGGTTTCGCGCGCGAGTTTTCCGCTCACCAGCACCGCGCAGCAATACTCGTCCTTGTAGGGCGCGTCGGTGAGTTGATCGACCACGATCCTGACGCCGCCCTCGGAGATCAGGATTTCGCCGATGGGGTCGGCCACGGCGATGGCATCGACCTCGCCCTTTTGCAGGGCGAGCTTCAGTTCGCCCGCCGGGAACGGCTTCCATTCGACATCGCGCCTGATGTCGCCGCCGAGTTCGCTGATGACGCGGGCGGCGAAAATCCACGGGCTGCTGCCGAGCGCGGGCACGCCGATGCGTTTGCCCTTCAGTCCGGCCGGCCCGGTGATGGGCGATGTATCGGGAACCAGGATACGGACGCAGCCGCGATGCACGCCGGCGGTGACCTTCACATCGAGCCCCTGTTCGATGGGCTTGATGTAGTTCATGAGCAGCCCCTGCACGGCGGAGATGCGTCCGAAGGCGAGCGATTCCTTGATGAAATTCCAGTCGCCGCGGACAATCCCGGCATCGAGACCCTCCTCGCTGAAAAAGCCCTTGTCCTTGGCGACATAAACCGGCGATTCGCACGAGTTGCCGATGTGTCCGATCGTGACCTTGACGGGAGCCGCCGCGTGGATCGCGATGCAAAAGACAGCCATGCCGGCGGGCAGCATCGGCATGCGCGGTGATTTCGGGAGGCGCAGGTGTTTCATGGGGTGTAAACGGAGGGCGAGCGGACGTCGCCGCTCCAGGTGTAGGCGGCGAGAAGGGGTTCGTCGCGTGTCTCCATGACGTGGACGACATTCGAAGGATGCAGGATGAACGAGCCGGGCGGGCGCGGATGAGTGACGCCGTCCGCCGTCCAAAGGGCGGTCCCGCTGAGCACGAAATAAACCTCCACCGCGGGATGCGCGTGCTCGGGATAACGGACGCGGGGGCCGATGAACGTGAGGCCGAGGCAGACGCGGTCGCTGTGAAAGGGCGCCTCGGGGCCGACAAGTTCGGCCCAGGCCATCCGGCTTTCCAAGCCGGGAAGGTCGGGGCGCGGCGTGTAGCCATAACGCCAGGGCAGCGCTTCCCCCAGCGGAAGAAACGCGGCCAGGGCATCGACAACCGTCCCGTCCGCGGAATGCGGCGGATCGGCGAACTGGCGGGCCACGGGATGGGCGCCGGGTTGCAGGAATCCGTCACGGTAATCGACGGCGCCGAGCGATTCGAGAACGCCGGCCAGTTCGCGTGAAAGCATGGGATCGGTATCGGCCTCGATGGCGATCTGGCATTCGAAGTGGCGGCGCAGCACGTCGATGGCGGTGACGGCGCGGGACAGCGGAACCGGTTTGGTGGATGATGGCATGACGAAGGCAGGGTGGAATCAGGCAGGCCAGGAGCGCAGGACGGAGGCGGTGTGACCGATGGTTTCCCCGCGTTGCAGGGCGTCCCAGGCCGCGGGCGCATCGAGGCGGTCGGGGGCGAGTTGCCGTTCGATTTCGGCGGCCCTTTCGCCGGAGGTGGCGAGATCGACCTGGGAAAACACCTCGGCGAGGCGGGAGGCGCGGTAGAAGTGAAACGGGCCGAAGCCGGCGCGCTGCTGTTCGACATAGCCGCCGATCATCGACTCCGGCTCGGTCTGCACCTTCCAGGTGTAAACATAGATTTCGGAGCGGTGGCCGGCGAGGCGCGCCATGTCGTGAAAGGCGGACAAGGGCACGCGGCTGCCGAGCATCGAAATCACCGACCCGCCGGGGGCGAGAAACTCCCGCGCCTGCCGGAGCGCGAGGTAATGCAGCGTGAGGAGCCGCCGCTGCACGGAGTCCGGCACGGGCTCGGCGCGCGGCGGCACATGGCCGGAGCTGACGCGCTCGTCGCCGAGGCGGGCGGCATCCTGAATCGGGACATTGGGCAGGTTCTCGTAGATGAGGTCGTAATTCCGCTTGTATCCGGAAAGCGGAGACAGGAGATCGCCGTGCCCCGCCTCCAACTCCACGGCGCGCCCGGGGCGCAGGTTGGCGGTGATGTTGAGCGAGGCGGCGCGCACCACGTCCTCGTGGACGTCGGTGATGCCGACGCGGGCGGAGCCGAGCGTCTCGATGGCGGCGAGCGCGTCGAGCCCGGCCCCGGTGCCGATGGAGCAGAACGCGGGCTGCACGCCCTGGCGCCGCCGGATGAGCTTGAAGACGGGCGTGGCGACGGTGGCCACCCAGTCGTTCGGCAGGTCGTCCGCGCGCGGGAGAAAGGTGTGGCTGGTCACCGCGATGGCGAGGCGGTCGCGCACGGATGCCGGGACGGCGGCGAGCCCGAGATAGGCGGCGGCGTCCACTTGCAGCGGCGCGGGAGCGGCGGGTTGGGAAGAATGGGCGGCGGGAGCGGAGGACATGGCAAATGCGGGTCGATCAATCGAGGGAGGAGAGCGCCTGGTCGAAGTCGGCGATGAGGTCGCCGGCATCCTCGATGCCGACGGAGACTCGGATCAGGTCGGGCGTGATGCCGGCGGCGCGCTGCTGCGGTTCCGTGAGCTGGGCGTGGGTGCTCGACGCGGGGTGGAGCACGGAAGTGCGGGCGTCGCCGATGTGGACCACCAGCGCGGCGACGCGGAGTTTTTTCACGAATTGCCCGATGGCCTTCCGGTCGCCTTTCACGCCGAAGGTGAGAATGCCGCTGCCGTTTTTTTGCAGAAAATAGCGGGCGATGCGTTTGCGTCCGGCGGGATCGAGGCCGGGATAGTTGACCCAGGCGACGCGCGGGTGGTTTTGCAGGAAGCGGGCGAGCGCAAGCGCGTTTTCCCCGTGCCGGGGCATGCGCAGGTGGAGCGTTTCGAGGCCGAGGTTGAAGAGGAAGGCGTTGAAGGGATTGAGGCAGCCGCCGAAGTCGCGCAGGAACTGGGCGCGGGCCTTGGCGAGAAACGGGGCCTGCGGAAATTTTTCCGTGTAGCGGACGCCGTTGTAGGTGGAGTCCGGCTCGGTGAATTCGGGAAATTTGCCGCTGGCCCAGTTGAAGTTGCCGTCGTCGATCACCACGCCGCCGATGCTGGTGGCATGGCCGTCGATGTATTTCGAGGCGGAATGGGTGATGATGTTGACGCCGAGCTTGAAGGGCGTGCAGAGCACAGGCGTGGCGAGGGTGTTGTCCACGACGAAAGGCACGTCGAAGCGGCGGGCGAGGGCGGAGAGCTTGTCGAAGTCGAGGATGTTGAGGCCGGGGTTGCCGATGGTCTCGCCAAAGAGGAGCCGGGTTTCGGGCCGGAAGAGTTTTGCAATCTCGCGGGCGGGCGCCTCGGGCTCGAAAAACGAGGCGCTGATGCCGAATTTTTTCAGCGTGGAGTGCAGCAGGGTGAAGGTGCCGCCGTAAAGGGTGGAGGCGGCGACGATGTGGTCGCCGGCGCGGCAGATGTTGGAGATGGCGAGGAGGTTGGCGGCCTGCCCGGAGGCGGTGGCGACGGCGCCCGCGCCGCCTTCGAGGAGGTTGATCTTTTCCTCGAAGCCGGCGACGGTGGGGTTGCCGGTGCGCGTGTATTTGAAGCCGAACTCCTGCAATGTCATCACGCGGTGCACCTGGTCGATGTCGTCGTATTTGAACGTCGTGCTCTGGACGATGGGCAGGATGCGCGGCTCGCCGACCTTGGGTGTATGTCCGGCCTGGATACAGAGGGTGCCCTTCCCCGCGGGGCGCGCGGCGGAGGACGGCGCGGCGGGCGTTTTTTTGCTCCTTCCGGCGGGGCTCGGTGATTTCGGTTTTGCGGACGAGGGTTTCATGGTGCTTGCATTTTCCGACGCTGCGCGGGTCAGAGCTTTTTGCCGGGTTCGGGGTTGAGAAGGCGCTTGTAATAAAACCCGCTCGTGTAGAGGGCGGCGGCGGGGTTGTGGCCGAGCACGCGATCCTTGGTGATGAGCGTGGTGACGGGCGCGTCGGAGTGCTTGATAAACAGGGAGTCGTGCCCGACGCAGAGGCCCACGATCACGTTGAGCTGGGTTTTCCGGCGATTGAGGAGCCCGGCCTGCAAGATCGGGTTGCAAAGGGCCTCGTGGCAGCCGGGCTGCACTTTCAGCGACTCGGGGACGCCGATGCGGGTCTTGTCCACGGAGCCGACCTTGCAAATGACGGTGTGCGGAGCGAGGCCGTGCGCCTTGAGGATGCGGACAAAGACGCGCGTCTCCGCCATGAGGCCGACGCAGGTGGCGATGCCGATGCGGACCGCGCCGATGCGGTTGGCAAAGGCGATGATCTCCTCGACGCGCGTGAGGCGTCCGTAGTAGGTGCCCTCCACCTCGATGGCGGCGCGCGCCTGGATGGCGTCGGGGCCGCCGTCCTGATAGCGGTCGAGCACGGCCCCGACGAGATCGGGATCGGCGGCCTCGCCCTGGCAGAAAGGCGGGAACTGGCGGTCGCGCCGGTAACAGTTGACGAGGCCGCAATCCGAGCAGGTGAGGGTGTCTTCGCCGGTGGTCATGGTATGACGAATTCAGAGCGGGCCGGGGAGAGCGGCCCGCCCTCTTCCAGTCCTTTATTCGTAAGCCGCCCTTTCTTTTGCCTCGGTGTAGGGGCCGCGGACGATGCTGCCCTTCACCGGCTGGGAATCCTTCAGCATGTTATAAATGGGGCAGATGGACTCCACGGCACGCTGAAGCTCGTCGATGGTTTCCTTGGACTCGGGGGAGCCGATGCGCGCGCGGTAAGCGATATCCTTGTAGGTCGGAGGATTGTCGGTGTTGCCGAGACGGGTGGTCAGCGTGCCTTCGACCTCCAGTTCCAAGCTATCCAGACGCACCTGCTTCTGGGAGGCCACGATTTCATAGATATGGGTGAGGCAGGTGATCATGCGGCCAAGTATGTCCTCCTCGGGCACAGGGCCAAGGTTGTGGCCGGCGAGGTAGCGCGGGAAGTCGTGGATGACTTGGAAGTTGCTGATATCCGTGCGGATGTTGCGGATACCGGTGTCGCCCTCGACCTTGATGTGGGCGCGCAGGGGCGGCTGCCAGTTATCGGGATTGAGGGGTTTTTCGGCGCCGGCAAAGGGTTTTGCTCCCTTGGTGGCCTTGTATTTGTCAGTGAGAAATTCGCGGAGGCCATCGAGGGTCTGCGGGTCGAGTTTGTCGGGCGTCTTGATGTGCTCGATTTTACCGTGGTCAATACGTTGCGGTTCTATGACGAGGCGGAGGACGGGCGAGACGCGCTCGACGGTCCGGCGCAAGTCCTCGAGCTGCGCGTCGGTCGCCGGGGAGGTGATGAAAGCGATGTAGGCGAGGCCGCGCGGATAAGTGACTTGCTGGCCGGTGGTTTGCGAGGGCGCGGTGCCGGGGCGGCTGGTGAAGATGACTTCCAAGCTGTCAATGGGAATGCCCTTGAGGGCGGCCTGGGTCAGGTAATCACCGGCGACGGCGCTGCCGAGGGCGCCGACGACGCTGGGCCAGGAACCGGCGGCGAGGTTGAACTCGGCGGTGCTGGGGGCGCCGTCGCTGAGGAGTTGGAAGTTGCGGATGGTGAGGCGGCGGATGCCGGTGCGGCCGGCCGCTGTGACGCGCGCGGAAAGTTTAACGGGTTGTTCGATCTCCGGTGTTTTCTGCGCGAGGAGAATGGCGGAGCGCAGGCGGGTTTGGAAGCCGCGCAACGAGCTGCCGTCGTCGGGCGCGGCGGGTGTTTGCGCCCAGTCTTGCACGGCATGCGTCGCCTGCGCGTGGAGCGACTGGTGGATCAGCGTCTGGAAGCCGGCCATGGACAAGCCGGCTGCAATAATGAGTCGTATATTTTTCATAGGTTTCGAATTAAGGATTCGGCAAACTCCCTCCATCGCCCTCACTTCCCCTCAATGATGACATCGTCGGGGTTCTTGACCGAATCCCCGAAAAAGGGACGGAGCTCGGTGTGGAAGGCATTCAGGAAGAAATGTTCGGCGGCGAGTTTCTCTATTTCCGCGTCAATCCAGGCGCGGAGGACTGTGTCGCCTTTTTTCACGGCGGGGGCGATGACGTCGGCGTTGCCGAGGTTCGACTCGATGACCTTGAAGCCCTTGTTTTCATGCGCCCAGGCGAAGAGCAATGTGTTGTCATGCGCCAGGGCGTCGCCGCGTCCGTCCTTGAGCGCCTGGAAGGCCTCGGTGTTCTGGTCGAACTTGAGGAGCTTTATTCCGGGATGATTTTTGGTGAACCACGCCTCGGCGGTGGTGCCTTTGTTGACGATGAGGGTCTTGCCGTTCTTCAGCCCGTCGAGCGCGTCGAGCGGGCTTGCCTCGGGGACGACGATGCCGAGCGCGACTTTCATATAAGGTTTCGCAAAGTCCACTTTCTCGGCGCGCTCGGGCGTCCGGGTGAAATTGGCGAGGATGATGTCAACCTTGTTGGATTGGAGGAAAGCCACGCGGTTGGCGGCCTCCAGCGCGACAAATTCGATTTTGTTTTCGTCGCCGAGCAGATCCCCGGCGATGCGGCGCGCGAGCGCCACGTCGTAACCGGTGTTGCGACCCTGCCGGTCGATATAACCAAAGGGAGGCTTGTCGCCAAAAACACCGACGATGACCTTGCCGCGGTTTTTGATTTTCGCGAGACCGTCGGCATCGTCCCGGCGGGAGCAGCCGACATGGACAATGCTCAATAATCCGAAGCCGAAAAGAACGGCGGCGGCCAAAAAGGAGAGGAGCGGTTTTGGGTGTCTCATCGGATGGATGGCGTCTGGTTCGGGCTGACGGCGGCGGCATTGATGGAAGCGCGGGCCGCGACGATTTGCACGAGGCGCTGGATTTCGAGTTCGGTGTTGCGTTTTTTGATGGCCAGCAACTCGGTGCCGCGCGCGGCGTCAAAAGTCTCGCTATCGCGGCGTTCGAGTTCGGCACGAAGCCCGGCGAGCTGTTTTTCGAGGCCGGCGAGTTCACCGGCGCCGGCGGCGAGCTCCGCCTGGTATTGCGCGGTTTCCGCCGCGATGCGCGCGAGATCGGCCTCCCATTTGAGCTGGCGCTCCTCCTCCTTCTTCTGTTCCTCGGCCTCGCGGGCGGCGGCGCGCCTCTCGGCATCCTCGCGGGCCTTGCGCTCGGCCTCCTCTTTTTTCTGCCGCTCGGCCGTCTCGACGACGGCGCGTTCGGCGGCGACTTGCGCGGCCCTGGCCCCGGCGGCTTTATTATTCTGCCAGAAAACGGACCCAAAGACGGCGAGAAGGATGAGCGGCGCTATTATATAAAAACGATTCATGAAAATTATGATGTGAGTTTGAAATAGGACTGATGGGCCGGATCCGACGGATGGGACCGATCCGGCTGATGATATTATTGTTTCTGGGCGACGGCGGGGGCGGCGGCGGGGGTTTGGCTGAGCCGGGTTATGACCGCTTCGAGGTCGCGGAGGTTGGTCTCGGCCTGTGCAATATAATCTTTCAGGAAAACCTGCTCGGCCAAGGTGGCCTTGTATTCGGACTCGATCCCGGCGAGGACTTTTTTCCCCTCGGCAATCTCCTTTTTGAGCCGGTCGATTTGGCGGACGGTTTTCTCGACATCGCGGTGGACTTTATCCCGGGCGTCGATGGCGGCCTGGCGGGCTTCCTTTTGTGATTTTTCGCGGGCGTCGCGCTCCTCGCGGGCCTTTTTGCGCCGGGCCTGAAGCTGGAGGGCTTCCTCCACACCTTTGGTCCGTGCCTCGGCCTCGGCCTTGAGCTTGTTTTCTTTTTCGATGCGCGCCTGCTGGCGGGCCTCGGCGGCTTGCGCTTCGTAGTTGCGCTCGAAGTTCCAATAAATGGCGCCAAAGACGATGACGGCGACGAGAGGAAGGAGGACGTAGGATTTCATGAAAGTTTAAGTTTTAGGTTCAAGTTGATGTGCCGGCGGGGGCGTTTTTTTCGGCCAGGGCGTCCTGTATGGCCTGGGCGAGGCGGGTGATATCCTCCCGGGAAACATCGGGGTGAGTGGCCGCGGTCTCGGCGTAACAGGCGGCTTCCTCGAAGAGCCGGAGTTCATAGGCGATATAGGTGAGGAAAAACCAGGTCTGGCCGGGTTGGGTGAGCTGGCCGCGTTCGACCGCGGCGCGGAGGTGGGCGTAGGCCTCGGCGGTTTTGTCCTCGGCGTAGCAGAGGCGCGCGAGGGAGTATTCGATTTCCCCGTCCCCGGGAAGCGCGGCGGCCGCGCGCGCAAGGGCCTCGATGGCGCGGGCGGGGGCGCGCTGCTGCTGCCATGCGCTGGAAAGGAGTTCCCAGTTGCGGCGGTTGCTGGCGACAGTGCCATCGGCGAGCCCTTGTTCGAGCAGGCGGGCGGCGCGGGCGTGCTGGCCCAGGGCGCTGTGGAGCGCGATGGTGTTGAAATAATCCTGGGGAGTGGAAAGGAATCCGTGGGCGCGGGCGCGCTCGAGCGTGAGAAGGGCGCGGAGGTGGAAGCGCCGGATTTCGCCGGGCGGGTGGCCGGGCTCGGCGGCGAGGCCCGAGTAGGTGGCAAAAAGCTGCTGCCAGTAAATGGCCGACGAGGGTTTGCGCGCGGCGAGCGACTCGAGGATGTCGGCGGATTCCCGAAGCTGGCCCAGTTGCTGCTGGGCGGCGACGATGAGGACAAGCGCCTGCTCGTCGGGCTGGTCGCGGAGGAGAAGGCTGGCCTCGGCGTCGGCCTTGGCGCGCCGGATTTTATCGAGGTCGGGATGCCCGGCGTCGAGGATGGCGGAGGAATACAGGATCGTGGCGGCGTAGAGCTGGGCGTCGGACGTCGGCTTCGGGGTGAGGGCGAGCCAGCGTTTGATGCGGGCGTAGGCGAGGTCGTAGCAGCGGCGGCGCTCGGCGGGGTCTTTGCCGTCGTAGGCTTTTTCGAAGTAAATCTGGCTGAGCGTGTGGAGCGTGTTGAGGGTGGCCTCGGTGTCGAAATAGGCGTGGCGGTCGCCGAGTTCCAGGGAGAGCTCCAAGGGGGCGATGGCGTCGTTGTTGCGCTTGAGATTGAGGAGAACCTGCCCGTGGATCTGCGAGAGGAGCGCGCGGTCGAAGCTTCCGGGCTCGGAGCCGGGAATGAGTCCCTCGACGAGGCGGAGGACGCCGGCGTAGTCGTTGGTGTCCACGAGGTCTTTCAGCGGCGCCAGCTTGGCGGCGACGCGCTCGGTGAGCTGCGGTTTTGGCGGGTCGTCGGCCCCGTCAAGGCCGGCGGGCATGAGCGCCGGCAGGCCGATGGCGAGGAGGGCGGCGAAGGTGGTTTGGCGGAAGGACGGCATGGATATAGGGAGGAGACGAGCCGGGAGGTCAGGCGCCAGTGGCCAGATTAAAGACCAAGGGGACTTGGACGTTGCGGGTGCTGACGCTGACTCCGCTTTTTTTGCCGGGACGGAATTTCCAGCGGAGGATCGCGCGGAGGGCCTCGGCCTCGAAGGCGGGGTTGGTGGAACTGATGATGTAGGGGTTGATCACGTTGCCTTCCGCATCGACGATAAGGCCGATCACGACTTCGCCGTTTACGCGGGCCCGGCGCATTTCGTAGGGATAGGTGGGCTTGGCGATGAACCGCGGCACCGGCTTCTGATCGAGCGCGGCGAGGTCGAAAAGTCCCTTGAGGCCGGTTCCGGCGGCGGCGCCGAAATTGCCTTTGGGAATGGTGATGGCGCCGGCGGGGCCGCCCAGGTTCGGCGGCGGTGGCGGCTGGAGTTTTTGCTGGAAGGCCGAGGGGGCGACGACGGCGGGCGTGTCCGCCTGCATGGGCGGCGGGGCGAGGTCGGAGAGGTCGGCCGGTTCGGCCTCGGCGAGCGCGTCCGCTTCGCTGGGATCGGGCGGCTCCGGCGCCAGGATGGGCATGGGGGTGATGGCGATGGTGGGGACGTCCTCGGCATCGGCGCTTTTCCTGCCAGAGCCACCCGGGATGAGATAGTGGCCGAAAGCAAACCCTGCGTGGATCAGCAAGGCGATGAGGATGCCGAGGAGTTGGTCGCGGTGCATGAGGAGGGCCGCGCCGGGGCGCGGCAGTTTAAGTTTTAAGTTGAAGTTTAAGTTGAAAGGCGGCGGCGGTGGCGCCGGGCGGATGGTGGAATTTTCCCGCGGTCGGTTTTGTCCTGATGCGGTCAGCGGCCGGAGGCGCGCCAGATGGTTTCGATGGAAACCTCGTTGATCCCGGCTTTGCAGACTTCGTCGAGCGCCCGGACCACGGCGCCGTAGGTGGCATGGTCGTCCCCGGTGACGAGGACGCGCGGCGTGGCATGCGCGGCCTTGAAATCAAACAGCCGCGGCGCGATCTCGCCGATGGCAATGGGCTCTTTGTTCCAGAAGGCGGTGCTGGCATCCGAAAGCTGGAGAACGACCAGGTTCTCCTCGTCGTTTTTTGCGGAGGCCGTGGCGGGCGCGGCTTGCGGGAGATCCACCGGGAGGGACTGGATTTTGTTCAGCGAGAGGGTGAAGAGAACAAAGGTCGCCAGCAGGAAAAAGATCACGTCGATGAGCGGAATGATCTCGACCCGGGCTTTTTTGCGGATGGCGGATGAAGGTGAAAATGAGGCCATGTGATGGATCGGGCGTGATGTGGGAGCGCGGCGCGGTTGCGCCGGCTTGCGGACGGTCAGCGGGCGGCGGAGCGGATGCGGGTTTCGATGTTGATTTTCGTGATGCCGGCCTTGCGGACCTCATCCACGACGTAGCGCACCTGCGAGAAGAGGGCGCTTTCGTCGCCGTTGATGAGAACACGGGGATCGGGCTCGACTTGTTTCCATGCCTGAAGACGCGGGATGAACTCATCGAGTGAGATGAGGGCCTTGTCCCAGGCGATCGCGCCATCGGCGGTGACGGTGAGCGTGACCGCGCCGTCGGCGTCGCGCGGGCGGCCCGTCTCAGCCGCGGGCAGGAGCACGGCCAGCCCTCCCGACTGGTTGAGCGAAAGGGTGAAGAGGACGAAGGTTGCCAGCAGGAAAAAGATCACGTCGATAAGCGGAATGATCTCGATGCGGGCGCGCTTTCTGACGGGTTCGTCGGTGAATGCTTTGACGGAGATGGCCATGTGCTGAATGCGGATTTCGGAATGTGGATTTCGGAATGCGAAAGGCGGGCGCTGCCGTGCCAGTGCGATGGCGGCGGCGGAAACGGTGCCGCGGGCGGCATTCCGCATCCCGGGTTCCGCATTCCGGACTTGTCAGATGCCTCCGCCGGTGCCGCTGGCCGGGGTGACGTCGAGAATCCCGCCGGCTTTCTGGCCGACCAGGTTGAGGGCGTTGGCGGCGTTGGCGATGTCCCGGCGCACCTGCTCGATGCGCGTGTTGAGGAGATTGAACGGGAAGAGCACGACGATGGCGATGACGAGGCCGGAGGCGGTGGCGATGAGCGCCTCGCCCACGCCGCCGGTGATCGTGCCCGCGCTCGCGGCGATGTCGCCGCCGCCAAGCGCGCCAAAGGTGTTCATCATGCCCGTGACCGTGCCGAGCAATCCGAGCAGCGGGGCGGCGGTGATGCAGGTGTCGAGAATGGCGAGGCCGCGCTGGTAGCGCTCGAGCTCGTTGCTGGCCGCCTGGTTGAAGGCGTCGTCGAGCGAAAACTCCCGGTGCGTGAGCGCCGACACGAGGATGCGGGCGATATAATCGTTGCTTTTTTGCCCGATGCGGATCGCACCCTCGATGTCGTGCTTTTCCACCCGTTCGTAAATCTTGCCGGCGATTTTCGGATCGCGGGAGGCCTTCTCCCGGAGAAGGAACAGGATGCGCTCCGCGACCACGGAAAGCGCAAGAAACGAAACGATGATGATGGGCCACATGATCGGCCCGCCGTGCTTGAACAGCTCGAGGGGGTTCTGCCCCATGAGAAATGCGAAAGTGATGTTGGTAGTCATTTTATCTTTGATGCCTGGGTTAAATCAGTGTCGGCATCCCCGCCAAGTGGTCGTCCGCGGACCGCCGTCAATCGGCAGGAACAGCAGCGCCTCGACTCACATTTTGTTTAGTAGAGTCCATGGAGGGAAAGGCCTGAACGCATCCTCCAGAGGCCTGGTCGCATGCTGCTCAAAAGAAATCTGTTTCTTTTGGCAAAACTAATTACTCTACTATCTTAGTATGGATACAAATCTAAACTTGTCGCAATCCACACTATTAAGATATGATAATATATTAGATAAGATAAAATTATGCCTATGCCAAATACCATTGGCCTAATATCAGGCAATTTTATACAAATAGTTTAATTTATAATTAAAATAGATAAATATTATTTAATTTATTAAATATTTTTATCTTATGAGTTATTTTTATACTTTTAAAATATCCATTGAATTAGATTTTCTAATTTATAATATAAAAAAATCAATTAAGATAAATTTCCGAGATTTTAGATTTGTATCTTAGCTATCTTACTAAACTATCACGGCTGCTAACAGGAACTCACTTCCGTTAAGCATACGACCAGACTGCTGGAGGAATGCTAGGGACGCCCTCCAGCTCGAATTTGTCCGGTCACCGCACCAAAGCCGGACTGCCCAAGGCAGAAATTCAATCAGGGGGATGCCGCATGCACGCTGGCCGACCACGGCAGCCACATGGAGGCCCTGTTAACTGGCCAAGCCCGAATCACTCGGGGCGGGTCACGCTTGTATCACAAATCAACCAAAAACCTGATAACCATGACCAATCCTTCCATACCGCGGTTCATACCGCGTTTTGCCTCCCTGGCGGCGTCCTTGCTGCTGCTGGACCTGCCGCCTCTCGCGGCGGCCCCGGCAAGCACCCAGGACGAAGAAGCCACCGTGCTCGACAAAGTCCTCATCGAGGACGTTGACGTTGAAAAATCCGTCCTGCCGATCCGCCCGAACAACGCCTTCTACGGCTTCGACGAACTCATCAAGGACACGCCGCGCTCCATCTTTCAGGTGACGAAGGCGCAGATCGACAACGATCACTTCCACAACTTCTCCGACCTCGCCCGCTATTCGCCGAGCATCGGCCGCGGCACGGCGTCGAACTTCTCGACCTTCGCCAAAATCCGCGGCGGCCCCGCCGACACCACGCGCAACGGCATCCTGCTCCTCAACCCCGCCGTGCGCCCGTTCGACAACAACGCCTGGGAATCCGTGGACATCGTCGCCGGCGTCCCCAGCGTCATCCAGGGCTCCACCACCCGCACCGCCGGCGTCATCAACTACGTCACCAAGCGCCCGCTCTTCGACGGCGAGCACCTGCAACTCTCCACCACCCTGGGACGCATCGGCCTCGACGACCGCACGACCTACGGCCAATACACCGTGCAGGCCGACTACAACCGCGTCCTCCTCAAGGACAAGCTGGCCGCCCGCGTCAGCCTCCAGAAGACCGACGCCACGCAATACTGGGGCAACTCCGAAAGCGATTTCGAGGACGTCTATGTCGCCACGACCTGGCAGCCCACCTCGAAGGTGACCGTTGACACCAACTTCACCTATACGAGTTCGCGCGGCGCCATGCCCTACGGCATCAACCGCGTCACGCAAAACCTCATCGACAACTGGCTCTACGACGCCGGCCCCATCGCGCCCGTCGTCTCGTGGGACCACGACGGCAACCCCGCGACGGCGGCCATCGTTTACCGCGGCTCCGCCACCACGGGCGCCTTCACGCCTGTCGCCACCACCGCCGTCCCCACCCCGCCGGCGGCGGCGTTCACGCAGGAGAATCCCGCAGTCATCACCGGCTGGTGGCGCAATCCCGACGAGCAGCCGTCCGAGGACGTTCCCATCGACGGCAGCCAGACGCTCCACACCAACGACGCGTTCAGCGACACCTACGAGGTCATCGGCCAGAACATCGTAAACGTCCGCTTCAACGAAAATTACTCGTTCCGCAACAACACGCTCTACCAGTACAGCAAGAGCTACGTCTTCGGCTACGACGGCTACCACAGCTTCATGGTGAACAAGATGTTCACCACGCGCCTCGAGTTCCTGACCGACCACACCTTCAATCTCGGCTCCGGCACGCTGCGCCACCAAAGCAACTCCGGCTTCGAATACCGCTACCTCTGGAACCTGTGCGACAACGCCGGCAACTCCGAGCGCACGGTCAACGACGAGGACGCCTCCGACCGCTCCACCGGCGGCGGCCATCTCGGCGCGGGCAACCTCCTCGGCATCGACAACATCTACGCCCAGGGCGACAACGGCGTCGGCTCCCCCGCCGATTATTACTACCGCAGTGACATCCCCTACTTCGCGATCAACAGCCCCACCTACGGCTGGCTCGCCATCGCGCCCGCCTACCACCGCGGCGGCGGACGCTACGCGCAGCTCTCCCTGCGCGCCGCCAGCGGCACCGACGTGCGCCTCAACCGCCTCCAGCAATATAACTTCTTCACGGAGCAAAAATTCCAATGGGAGAAATTCATCTGGCGTTTCGGTGCCCGCGTGACCGCCATCCGCGACAAGCTGCGCGCGCTCGAGCCGACCTACGAGGCCGTCGCCGCCGGCGTCCTCACCGGCTACAATTTCGACGACAAGGTGGCCGAGACCAACTACGACCTCAACAGCAGCCTCACCTGGCAGCCGAAGAAGTGGCTGAGCCTCTATGGCGCCTTCGACCACGACATCGCCGCCGGCGACTGCGGCTGCTGCTTGACGCAGGGTTTCATGGCCTCCAACCCGAACGACGCCAAGGACCAGGGCCTCAACCGCGACCACTTCAAACTGAAGAGCCAGTTGGTCGAGTTTGGCACCAAGTTCGAAATCATCCCCGGCAAGCTTTTCGCGAGCGCGGCGTGGTTTCACCAGACCCGCCACACGCCGATCTCCGTCACGGTGACCACGCCCTATGGCGGCATGACCAAGCAGACCTTTGAAGGCGTCGAGCTGGCCGCGTCGTATCAACCGACGAACAGCCTCGCGACGGGCGTCAACTTCAGCCACATCGCGGTCACCGAAAACGACGGTTCCTGGGCGCGCGCCATTCCGCGCAACAGCGGCAACGTCTGGGCGGCCTACACCTTCTCCAACGGCCTCGGCCTGAAGGCCAGCGCCTGGATCACCTCCGAGTGGAAGGTCAGCAACACCGCGTATGTGCCCACCCAATACAACGTGGATGCCGGCGTGTTCTACTCCCTCAAGGGCTGGCGCTTCGACGTGGACGTGCTGAACCTCACCGACGAGAAAAACTGGGCCCCCTCGGGCAACTACGCCGGCGACACCGTCGGCTACCTGCTGCCCGCCGAGCGCTTCGGCGTGCAGTTCAAGGCGACGTATCGGTTCTGATACCCGCATCGATTCCATCGCGAGACCCGGTGCGCCGGGTCTCGCTTTTTATGACTCGTCGCCATTTCCGATATCCGAATGGCAAATGGCGGAAAGCTGTTTCCCCGTTAAAATTCTTATCAATACCCAAGGGACACCTGATTTATATTTGTATTCTCACTAAAATAGTAAACTATGACGTTTATTCAAAGTTCCTTGCCTGCCCGACATCGACCAGACCGCTGGAGAAACAAGAATGCGGTGCAGGTATCCCGGCCCAAAAGCCGGCCTGCATGAGATAAAACAGGAAGGAACCGCATCAGGCTCCACGTCGCGAAGACGCGAGCCACCGGCAAATCACCTGCCCGCCACAAGGGCACTCTTTACTCGCTCATGTCCAATCTCGTCATCGACACCTTCATCAAAGGCGGCCCGATCATGTGGCCCATTCTGGCCACGTCGCTGGCCGCGCTGACCGTCATCGCCGAACGCACCCGCTGGTGGGTTCATTTCCATCTGCGTTCCGACAGGCGCGCGCGCGCCGGGGTTTACGCCGCGCTCGAAAACGGCCGCGTAGGCCAGGCCGCCGCGCTTGCGGCCGGCTCCTCCGATCCCGTGCTCCGCGTCATCTCGCACGGGCTCGAACACCGCGACGCCGAATTCAAGGTCGCGCTGCAAAACTCCGCCGCCGCCGAGCTCGAGCGGGCCGGGCGCTTCCTCAATGTCCTCGACGTCATCATCACCCTCGCCCCCCTCCTCGGCCTGCTCGGCACCGTCACCGGCATCATGCGCGCATTCCAGTTTGTGGGCGACGCGGAAGTGGCCGCCATCAACGTCAGCGGCGGCATCGCGGAAGCCCTGATCGCGACCGCCGCCGGCCTTGCCATCGCCATGCTCACGCTGCTGCCTTTCTCTTATTTCAACTCCCGCCTCGCCCGCCTCACGTTCCACCTCCAGACCGCCGCCAACAACATCGAGATCGCGCTCGGGGCGATCCGTGTCCGCGAAATCACCGAGGCGCCCGCCACCGCCGCCACGGCCGCCGGCGACAACCAACCCGAAACCGCCGCGCCGGCCGCCGCCAGTGCCGCCATCCACCATGAACTTGGTCACGCCACAGCCGCGTAAGAAGGCCCGCATCGAGATCATCCCCCTGATCGACATCATGTTCTTCCTGCTCGCCGTCATGATGCTGGTGAGCCTGAACATGGTGCGCCTCAAGGGGCTCAACCTCAACCTCCCCGCCGCCACCGCCGCCACGCCGGACAACCGCGCCGATTTCCTCACCCTCTCCGTCAAGGCCGACGGCAGCCTCTACTTGGAAGGCACCCGCTATCCCGACATCGAGGCGCTCGTCGCCGAACTTGCCCGCCAGAAAAGCGCCGCGCCCGATGTCCGTGTGTATATCCAAGGCGACACGGCGGCCAGCCACGGCGACGTCATCGCGGTGCTCGACCGCGTCCATGCCGCCGGCATTCAAAAAGTCGCCTTTCAAACCAAGGCCCAGCCATCCGCGACCGCGCAGCCATGATCACGCAACGCGAAAACAGCCCGCCGCCGCGTCCGCCCCGGTCGCTCCACGCCAATGGCAAACGCCCCGGCGGACGCCTGGCCCGCCGCACCGCCGCCCCACGCCCGCCCGCGGACGTGGGGCGGCGCATCACGCTCCTCCGTCCGGTCCATGAAAAAAAATCGGGCTGGAAAACCCCGCTCCTCATCGCCCTCGCCCTGCATGCCTCCCTCACGTTGACCGGCTTCTTCATGGACATCGCCCCCGCGCAGCCGCCGCCCTCCGCCAAATTCCGGCTCGCCGCCGCCGCCAACGGCGAAATCGCCGCCCCGTCCGGCGGCGCCATCGAAATCGAATGGCTCCCCGCCCCGGCACCCGAGCCCGCCGTCACGCTTGCCCCCTCGCCCGCGCCCGAGCCGGAACCCCAGACCCTGCCCGAACCGCCTCCGGAACCAGAAACGGCTCCCGACTTTAAAGTCCCCGTCTCCATCGAGACACCCGAGCCGCCCCCTCCACCCGAGGAAAAACCCGAGCCTGCGCTCGAACCCATTCCCGAGGTCAAAACACTCGAGCCCGCCCCCGAACTCGCCCCCGCCCCGCGCGCGGTCGAGACGCCGCCCCCGGCGCCCGAGGCATCCCGACCCGAGCAGCCTGTAGCCGCCGCCGCGCCCGCCTCTGCCACACCCGCCCGCGCGCTCGGGCAACCCAATGCCCACGGCACCGACGCCTTTTCCTCCGGCGGCGATAACGACGAAAGCGCCGTCGTCATCGACAACAAAAACTTCACGCGCCCGCCCTATCCCTATGAAGCGCGCCGCAACGGCTACACGGGCGCTGTCATCATTGCCATCCGGGTCGAAAACGGGCGCATCGTCTCCACCGAAATCCGCCAGTCCTCCGGCTATGTCATCCTCGACGAGGCCGCCGCCAAATGGGTCCGCCGCCAATGGAAATTTCCCCGCGAAGTCACCCGCCTCGTCGTGCAGCCTTTTGAATTTCGTCTCGCCAACAAAAAAAGCAGCTCATCATGAAATCCAACACTCGCTCCCTCCGCGCGCTCCTCCGCATCGCCCTCCTCGCCGGCAGCACGTTGCTCATCGCCTCGTCCGAGCTTCGCGCCAGTGCCGGTTGCTGCGGCGGCACCGGCGCCTTCGGCCTCGACGGACGCTGGACGCCGCTCGACCTGCCTCCGGTGCCGAAGAAGGAGCGCATCGTCTCCATCCACAACGCCTCCTTCGGCTCCACCCGCGACCTCTATGCCGAGATCAACGCGACCTTTGGCAAGGAGTGGGTGAAAAAAACCAACTACAGTCTCACCGTCAACGGCACCCACGGTCCCTCCTTCGCCCAGACCCGGGTGCTCCTCGCCGACACGTCCGATGCCGACTTTGTCACCCTCGATCATCCCTCCGCCATCGACGAACTCGCGCTCCGCGGCCGGTTCCTCCCGGAAAACTGGCGCACCCGCCTTCCGAACAACAGCGTCCCTTTCAACACCACCATCGTCTTCCTGGTCCGCAAGGGAAACCCCAAGGCCATCCGCGACTGGCCCGACCTCGCCAAATCCGGTGTCGCCATTGTCACCCCCGACCCGAAGCTGAACAGCGTCGGCCAGTGGATCTACCTCGCCGCATGGAGCACCGCGCTCCAGCGCGAGGGCGGCGACGTCGAAAAGGCCCGCGCCTCCATCATCGAACTCTATCATAATGTCGCCGTGCTCAACTCCAACTCCGACGGTGCCGCGCAAACCTTCACCGAGAAAAAAACCGGCGATGTTCTCCTGCTGCTCGAAAGCGAGGCCCTCGCGCTCGCGGCCCAGGACAAGGCATACGAAGTCGTCGCGCCCCCCGCCAGCCTCCGCGTCGAAACGCCCGTCGCCTGGCTGGACAAAAACATCGAGAAACACGGCACCGCCCGCGTCACCATTTCCTACCTGATGCACCTGTTTTCGCCCGAAGTGCAGGAAATCGCCGTGCGTCATCACTACCGCCCGATCGACGAAGCGGTGGCGCAAAAACACGCCTCCGCCTTCGCCCCCGTCAAGCTGCTCACCCTCGACGAAACGTTCGGCGGCTGGACCCAGGCCTACACGCGCTTCCTCGCTCCCGGAGCCGCCCTCGACCGCGATTATCCCGTCATGACCACCAAGGAGATCATCGTCCAGCGCTGACCGCACCGGCGCGCCGCCTCCCCCCTCCCTGCCCGAAATTTCCATGCCGCCCGCCACGCCAGTTCACGCCCTTTGCCCGCGCGCCCGCGCGCGGCGGCGTGACGGCGTGGCGATGGCGTCCGCGAAACGCCTCACCCTGATCGCCGCCATGCTCGCCTGGACCCTCGCCACCGGCGTGCAGTGGGACATCCTCCAGTTCGTCGGCTGGGGCCGCATGATCGTCGCTTATTCCACCGAGGAAAACTCCACGCTCGCCAAGGCCATCACCGACACCTTCAGCGGCGAGCGCCCCTGCTCCATCTGCGAAACGGTCGCCCAAGCCAGGCAATCCGACGACACCTCGGTGCCTCCCTCCTCCAATGCCGGAAAGGACTCCAGCGGCAAAATCATCTGCACGCTCCCGCCGGCCCCCTTTATCGTATACAACGCCCCGGCAGAGCCGGAGTGGTTCGACGCCGACACGCGTGAACCTGCTTCCCCCGCCTACCCCGTCCCCGTGCCCCCGCCGCGCGCCTGAAACCGGTTGTCAGGCAACATAAGCCAATCCCGGCTTCGGCCGCCCGCACGAGACGACTCGCACCGGAACGATGGAGTGATACAAGCCATCGCGCCGCGGCCGGATTGGCATCCCAGCGCACTTTCCACCCAATCGCCACGGGGGACAACTCACAACGCAGCCGCATCGCCGCATGCGCGCTCCCTGCCCGCGTCCTCGTGCTCAATCCTTTCAATCCATGCGGCCCATTCCCACTCACCATGACCATCCTTTTGTCCCAAGATAAAACCCGGCCCGCCGCGGCACTCGTCCTCGGCGCGCTCCTCAACACCCTCGCCCTCGCGGCGGCTCCGGCCCGGCCCCTCGCCGACTCCGAGCCCGTCACGCACATCGAACCCCTGGTTGTCACCGCGCCCGCCGTCGGCGACAGACCGCTGCAAGTCACCATCGACACGCAGGCCGCCGCCCAGCCCATCCCCGCGCAGGACGGCGCCGACATCATCAAGTCCATCCCCGGCGTGACCATCAGCCGCAAAGGCGGCACCGGCGGCGAAGTCATCCTGCGCGGCGCCGCCGGCTCCCGCCTCGATATTCTCGTCGATCACGAAAGCATCCTCGGCGGCTGCCCCAATCGCATGGACCCGCCCACCGCCTACATTTTCCCCGGCGCCTACGACAACGTCACCCTCCTGAAAGGTCCCCAGAGCGTTCGCTACGGCCCGGGCAACTCCGCCGGGGTCGTCCTCTTCAAAAATGACCCCGTCCACCTCGACGCTCCGTCCGCCGCGCTCGACGCCTCGTTTGTCCTCGGCAGCTTCGGACGCAACGACCAATCTGCCGCCGTCCTCGCCGGCACTCCGCAATTTTATGCCAGAATCGAGGGCGTCCGCACCGAGTCCGACGACTACGAGGACGGCAACGGGGACAAAGTCCACTCCCGCTACAAACGCACCGGAGGCCGCCTCGCGCTGGGCTGGACGCCCGACGCCCGCACCGTCGTCGAGCTGCACGGCTCGCTCAGCAACGGCGAGGCCGCCTACGCGCACAGCATGATGGACGCCGCCAGGCTCGACCGCGAAAACATCGGCCTGCGTTTCGAGAAAACCGACATTTCCCCGCTGGTCGAAACCGTCGAGGCCAGCCTTTATTATAACCACATCGATCATGTCATGGACAACTACAGCCTCCGCGCCTTCGTCCCCTCCATGATGATGCCGATGCCCTCCTCCTCCAATCCCCGGCACGAACTCTATGGCGGACGCGCCCTCGCCACCCTCGCCCTCGCCGACAGCACCAAGCTCACCTTCGGCGCCGATTTCCAGTCCGGCAGGCACAGCACGCGCAACGCGACCGGCTCGGCCGACGACGCGGAAATCAACACCCAGGGCATCTTTGCCGAACTCACCCGGACCTTTGCCGGAAACCGCCGCCTCATCGCCGGGGCCCGCCTCAACTCCTGGCATGCCGAGGACAAACGCGCCGTCATCTCCGGCATGATGGGCGCCACGCCCAATCCCACCGCGGGCGCGGACAGGAACGAGGTCCTTCCCGCCGCGTTCCTGCGCTACGAGCACGACCTCGCCGCCGTCCCCGTCACGTTGTATGCGGGAATCGGATACACCCGGCGCGCGCCCGACTATTGGGAACTCTTCAGCTATCAGGGCATCGCCACGTCCAGCGCATTCCATGCCAGCCCCGAAAAGACGACCCAGCTGGATGCCGGCGCGACCTGGCGGCGCGGCGCGCTGACCGCGTTTGTCTCCCTCTTCGCCAACGTCTCCCAGCTGGATGCCGGCGCGACCTGGCGGCGCGGCGCGCTGACCGCGTTTGTCTCCCTCTTCGCCAACGACGTCTCCGACCACATCCTCATCCACTCCTCCTATCCCAAAGGCATGGGCTCCGCCGCCGTGACCCGCAACATCGACAGCCGCGCCTGGGGCGGCGAGGCGGGCGTCACCTATGCCTTGTGGGAGCGTCTCCAGATCGACGCCAGCATCGCCCATGTGCGCGGCGAAAATCGCACCGACGACCTCCCGCTCGCGCAGCAGCCTCCGCTGGAAGGCCGCGTCAGCCTCACTTATGCGACCCCCGTGTGGTCAGCCGGCGTGCTCTCCCGCCTCGTCGCCGGCCAGGACCGCTACGCCCTCAACCAAGGCGGCATCGCCGGCCAGGACATCGGCGCGACCGGGGGCTTTGCCGTCCTCTCGCTCAACGCCGGCTGGCAAATCACCCGCTACGCACAACTCACGGCCGGCATCGACAACCTCCTCGACAAAACCTATGCGGAGCATGTCAACCGCGCCGGCTCCGGCGACCCAGGTTATGTCCAAAACATTCGCGTCAACGAACCCGGCCGCACCTTCTGGATAAAATTCCGGCTCTCATTCTGACCGCGCCACCACCTCGCATCGGAGCAGCGGCGTCCCCGCCGCCGGACGCGCGATGGGCATAAACCGGTCTGCGCAACAAGTTAGGCCTCGCCGCGGTCCTCCGCCCGCCCGCCTTCCGGGTGGCACATACATTGCTGCCCGGTTCGGTTGTGACAGACTGCCGCACCTGCAACGAAAACATTGCCATCGCCTCGAGCATCACGAACAGCGATCCGATCCACGCGCCTGCGTGCCGGGTCGTTGGCGAACTCACGCTGCTGCATGAGATTTCAGACACATTGAGCGACGGCTTCGAATTGCGGGCCGCGGCGCTCCGCATGTTCAGCCATCTCCGTGCGACCAAGCTGCTTTCGCGCGGACTGCTCCTGGTGCTCAACCGCGAAACCGGCCGCCTGCTGCCCGAGGCCAGCGAGTGCGCCTTCCCTCCCTTCAACGCTTGCGTGGACGAGGGACTGGTCGGCGGCATTCTCTCCGAGGGCCGCGCGCGGGCGATCATCGACGTCGCCCACATTCCGGCGGACACGCTTTGCAAATGGGAGCGCGCCTATCTCTCGACCGTGCCCGACGATGCACCCGACGAGCCGGCCTCGCTGCTGGTCATGCCGATACAACACGGCGACGAGCTTGTCGGCGGACTGTGTTTCACCCGCCCGCTCGGCACCGAGGGACAACTGGAGGCGGACCTGCGCTTTCTCGCGCTGGTCGTCGGGCAGGTGGGCCTGGCGGTGCGCTTCCGCCAGCTCGCGCAGGAACGCCTCGACACGCTCCGGCAGGAAAACGAGCGCCTGCAGGACCAGATCAAGCGCAGCTTCGTTCCCGAGGGGATGATCGGAAAATCATCCTCCATGCGCATGGTCTATTTTCACGTGGACCAGGTGGCCGACAGCAAGACCACCGTCCTCATCCGCGGCGAGACCGGCGTCGGCAAGGAACGCGTCGCCCAGGCCATCTGGCAGGGCGGCTCGCGCAAAACCAAGCCGTTTGTCCGCGTAAACTGCGCCGCGCTGCCCGAAAGCATCATCGAAAGCGAACTCTTCGGCCACGAAAAGGGCGCCTTCACCGGCGCGCTGGCGCTGCGCCGCGGGCGCTTCGAGCTCGCCCACACCGGGACGCTTTTCCTCGACGAAATCGGCGAGATCTCGATGTCCACCCAGGCCAAGCTCCTGCGCGTGCTGCAGGAAGGCGTGTTCGAGCGCGTCGGCGGCACGCAGCCGATCAAGGTCGACGTGCGCGTCATCACCGCGACCAACCGCAACCTCGAGGAAATGATCGACGAGGGCAAATTCCGCCTCGATCTCTATTACCGCATCAACGTCTTCCCCATCTATGTGCCGCCGCTCCGCGAGCGCCGCAGCGACCTGCTGGAACTGGCCGATCATTTCCTGGAAAAGTATTCGCAGCAGAACCGGAAACGCGTCGTCCGCATCTCCACGCCCGCGATCGACATGCTGATGGCCTATCACTGGCCGGGCAACGTGCGCGAATTGGAAAACATCATCGAGCGCGCCGTGCTGCTCGCCACCGACGGCGTCATCCATGGCTATCACCTGCCGCCCACGCTCCAGACTCCGGACTCCACCGGCACCGCCTCGCCGCAGACGCTTCATGACGCGCTCGCCTCGGTCGAACGCGAAATGATCATCGACGCGCTCAAGGCCAACCGCGGGATCATGGCCAAGGCCGCCCGCCAGCTCGGCATCACCGAGCGCACGATGGGCCTGCGGGTCAAGAGCCTCGACATCGAGCCCCGGCGTTTTCGGGACAGCACCGGGTCATCATCATGAAACACTCCGAAGTCAGCGGCATTGATTACTGTGAGACCACGCCCGGGAAATGGGTGAAAGTGGTGCGCGCCATGATCGGCGGCCTCGAATTTGGCGAGGTGCAGCTCACCGTGCATCGCGGCCAGGTGATCGAGGTGCGGAAAATCGAAAAAATCCGCTTCGAGCCGCCAACTCCGCAGCAGCGCTCCCCGGTCAAGTAAAGCCGATGGCAATATAGCATTCTCTCTCAACCTTGTCCCAAAAGATAGGGCGAGGCGTCCCGCCGAGCCGCGGCTCAGCCGGAGGCCTCGCCCTACCGGCGCTGCCGCGCCACTGTGAAACTGCAAACGCCAAAAAACAGCCCGTCACCAGGCGCGGCGGTAGCCGAGGTTCAGCGACCAGGGGCGCTCGTAGGCGCGGGCCTTGTTGTATTCATAATCGAAATACACCTAGCTCTGCGGGTCGATCAGGTAGCTCACGCCCGCGCCGGTCTCGAAGCGCCAGCCGTCGAAGTTCGGATCGAACTCGCGCCCGTCGGCATGCACCACGCCGCCGCGGGTGTCGCTCTTCACCTCGCCCATCTTCATATAGGGCTGCCACGCGCCGAGGTCCGCGCCCGCGCGCAGTTGCAGGCGGTATTGCGCCGCCGTCGCCCCGCCGATGCGCACGGTCATGCGATGCAGCGGGTTGACGGTCTCGTAGCTTTCGCCGTTGAGCCACGCCACGGCGGCCTGGGCCGAGGGCTCGAACCAGAAGGCGCCGCGGGCGCGAAGCCGGCGGCCCCATTCCAGCGAGAGGCCCTGCGCCTGGCTGCCGTAATCGGCCCGGGTGACCTGCCCGTCATCGGAGCGCGCGGTGAGTTCGTTGTCATAGCGGTCAGCCCGCGCGATCAAGTCCGCATACCAGCCGGCGTGGTGCAGCCAGGTGGCATACACGCCCGCGCCGATGCTGCCCGCCGAACTCTCGCCGCGATGATCGTGGTCGCGCTCGCTCCGGCCCATGGCGATGAAGCCGCCAACCAGCAGCCTCCCGCTCTCCAGCGCAAAGCTCCGGTCGCCGCCGGCGGTCACGGCATAGGTGTCCTGCTCGAAGGCCGCGCCGAGTTGCGAGCCGCCGGCGCTGAGGTGATAGGCGGAGGCGCGCACCCAGACATTGCCGGGGACGGCGCCGGCGGACGCGCCGCGCAGCTCGCCCATGCGCAGGCGCAGCGAGTCGAGGCTGTAGTGCCAGTCGGTGGACAGCACCCCGGCGGTCAGCAGGATCGCATCCGCGGCGCGGCTTTGGGCGGTGCGGCCGAAATACCAGTTCTGGATCGAGGGTGTCAGCGGGTCGTCCGCGGTGCCTTGCTGGAGGGCGTAGCTATCCATGCCATAATCGACGGGGGCGGCCGTGAAAGTTGCGTCGCCGGAGCCGATGCTCACCAGTTCCAGCGAGAAACTGTCGCCATTGACGGGCGCGCCGCCGATGGGGGTGAGCTGGAGCGTATGCGAGCCGGTGGCCGAACCGGTGATGACAAGGCGGTCGGTCTCCTTGGTGGCGAGGTTCACATCCATCGCGTAGGCGCCGGTGCCGGAGAGGCTGGCGACGGTGAGGGTTTTGCCGAGCGCGACAAAATTCACGAGCCCGTCGTTGCGCAGGTGGCCGACTTTCTGGTCGAACCCGCCGAGGCTGAGGACCGCGCCGGCGGCGACGCGGTGTTCGCTGCGCGCCGAAAGCTGGTTGGCGGCGCTCACGGCGAGCGTGCCCGCGCGGATGTCGGTGAGGCCGTCGTGGGTTTGCGCGGCGGCGAGCGTGGCGACGCCCGCGCCGGTCTTCACGAGCGTGCCGGCGGCGAGCGCGGTGCCGAACTCGAGCGCGCCGGACGTGCGCAGTTCCACCACGCCGCCGGTGTTGGCGATGGCGTGAGCGAAGGTGCCGGAGTGGCTGATGACCAGGCTGCCGCTGTTGGTGATCGCCGGCCGACCAGCGCGGAGCCGAGCGCGGCGGCGTTTTGCGCCCGCAGCGTGGCATTCTGCCCGATCTCAAATTCAGCCCCTTCGCCGGCAAAGCCGCTGTTGTTTCCGGTCAGGAGCACGTCCTGGTCCCCGCCCACCAACACCGTTCCGGCGCCGCCGGCCAGCGCCTTGGCGAAGGTGCCGCCGGTTTCGAGATAAAGGAGACTTCCGCCGTCGAGCCACACGCGGCCGGCATCGCCGAGCCCGGACAGATTGCCCAGATAAAGGTCATAGGAGCTGGCAGCGTCGCCGAGGTAAACATCGCCTGTGAAGCCGGTATTGGAGACGCGGATCGCGGCGGAGCCAGAGTTGGCGAGACGCAATTTTGAGTCCGTCCCGCCGGTGAGCACGTTGGAGCCGGAAAAAAGGGCCACGCCGCTCACCGTGAAGTCGCCGCGGTCGCCCAGCGCGAGCAGGCCGCCGTCGTCGATGGCGAGCGCGCCGACGCGCTGGTTTCTGCTGTTCAGGTCGAAGGCCGAACCTTCCCGGATGGCGAGCGCACTGGTCTGGCCGAGGGCGTTGTCCACGCCGGCCTTGACCGTCGCGCTGCCGGTGATGAGGGTGGCCCCTTGGTAATCGTTGCCGGTGTGCGCGAGCGTCATGGTCTCGCCGCCGGTGAAAGTAAAGCCGCCGGTGCCGGTGAGCTGGGCGCCGAGGGTCTTGTCGACGGAACCTGCGGACGTGATTTCCACGCCGAGGCCGTCCACGAGTTGCGTGGTGCTCTCGATCGCGCTCACGCCCCAGCCGAGGGAAATGCCGGTGGCGGTCACCACGGCGGTGTAGCCGTAGTGGAGCGCGCCGGTCTTCGCGCCCGCGGCGTCCTCGATGGCGCTGGTCGCGGTGGTGAGCGCGCGGCCCCGCATGTTTTTCACGGTCAGGCCCGTGCCTGCGACGAGCCCGGCGCCGAGGGAGGACGTTCGCACGATGGCGGCCTGGGTGTCGGCGTCGGCGTCGAAGACATGGCTGTTGAGCGTGGCCGGGGCGGTGGCGAGCCCCGCGAGAAGAGTGTCGGCGACCCACACCTCACTCCCGGCGCCCGAGGCGGAAAGCGTGCCGGTGGCGAGCACGTGCGGCGTCGGCAGGCCGGCGGCGGTGTTGGTGGCGACGATGAGGCTGCCGCCGGCGAGATCGAGATGGTCGAGGGTTCGGGTACTGTCGTCGATCAGCACTCTGCCACCGGAGGCGAGTTGCAGCGGCGAACCCGCCAGAACCGACTGGGTGGCGGCGGCGAGCTGCGACAGGCTCAAGGTCGAGCTGTTTTGCAGGCGCACGACGCCGGTGAAGCTGCCCGAAGCCTGCGCGGCGGTGAAAAACGCCCCGGTTTCACCCGCCCGGTCGAGCGCGAGCGTGCCGCTGCCGTTGAGCGCGCCGCCGGTGAGGTTAACGGACTGGCTGGCTTGCACCACGCCTTCGTCGATGTTGAAGGCGCCGGTGTAGGCGGTGTTGTCCTTGGTAGAGCGTGAGTGTGCCGCCGCCGAGCTTGGTGAGCGCGGCACCGGCATTGGCGCTCGCCAGCGTGGCGTTGAGCGCATGGCTCGCCGTCCCGCCATCGATCTCCACCGCGCCTGCGTCGATGTTGAAGGTGCCGGTGAACTGCGAGTTGTCCGCATGAAGCACCAGCTTGCCCGCCCCGCTCTTGGTCAGGACGGCGGTGGCATTGTAGCTGGCAATGGAGTCGATCGCCTTGTTCGTCTCGCCAGCGTCGCCGATGGTCAGGGTCGCCCCGGCCTCGATGTTGAAGGTGGTGAGGGCGCTCGCATAGGCATAGAGGAAGCCGCCCGTTCCAGCGGTGTTGCCCGTTGCCTCGATGTGCGTCCCGCTGGTCACGTTAATGCTCACGGTGCCGCCCCAATTGTCGATTGCCCCACCCCGCCCGCTGACAGTATTGCCGGTGAAGGTGACGTTGGTCAGCATTACGCTGTCATAGTTTTCGATTGCGCCGCCATCCATGACGGCGGTGTTGCTGGCGAAGGTCACCTCGGTCAGCGTCACGCTGCCGGAGTTGGAGATTGCGCCGCCGTAAAGGCTGGCGGTGTTGCCGGTATAGACGACCCGGCCGGTGCCGTTTGTGGTTGCCGGGGCAATGGTGAAAGTCGCGCCATCATTGACATAGACCGCGCCGCCCATGCCGGAGAAAAAGCTGTCCCTGATGGTCAGGGTCGCGCTGTCTGCAAGGGTGAGGGCGAGCGACGATCCTGCGACAATGGTGGTGCGATCAGTCACGGTGGTGTTGCTGCTTATAACGGTGCCGTCAGGCGGCAGAGGATCGGCAAAGAGCGGTAAAAACAAAGCGCTCGAAAAAACAACGGCGGCAAGGACGGCCCATAAGGGACACCGGAGGGGGGTTGTATAGGACATGGATGTGGTGGATGTGTTGATGGCTGGAAATCGAACTTGGAAATATTACACATTATCAATAAATGTTTTCCGTTCAAAAAACGATGGCATGCAGGAATCAGAATTGTATTTTCTCGGCGGGTTTTTTCCTGGACGCACAAGAGTAAGCACAACTAGCAGACTGCCGCTGTCGCTAGAAATATAAATCACATAAATTGTTTTTAATAAACAAGTTACATATATTTGACATTTCAAACAAGCATCTAAGGCGATGGAGTGAAGCGCTCAAGCGGGCACATTCGCCCCACGCCGCGTTGGACGGCCATCGCACGCTGGCCGGAGCCAGAAGGCTCCGAGGAGGAGGATGCCGCGCGCGAAACGCACGGCATGTTTTCTGCTGAAACCCGGTGACCAGACCAACTGGATAACCCGCCCGCCGCGCTGCGCGTGGACCCAACCACACGCCGGCAGCACGACGACTTTTCCGTCATCCTATTCACCCGGACCGGGACGCGGCCAACGCGCCAGAGCACGGGTGGCGAGTTTTATCCATGTCCGATTCATCCGCCGCGCGCGCCGCGCATTCCCTCCCGTCTTCCTTCTGGTCCATTTATGATGTGCTGGTCTCCGGTCTCCCGGAGGACGCCCGCGTCGATGCCTTTGCGGCCGGAATCAACTGGTTTGGCGTCCGCGCCGACGGCGGGCTCGGGCTGGCCATGTCGCCGCGGGAAACGCCGGTCCGCATCGGCCCGGCCGGCCGGGTCGCCGGCAGCCCGCTGCGCGAGATCGCGGCCCTCGCGCGGTCGTGGGATTTTGGCGAGGCGGCGCTCGGCATCGCCGCGCTGAACGCCCATCATAACCAGCCCGCGCGCGCCCGGGAGCGGGCGGAGCGCGCCGGATGTGTTTTCTCCGAAACCGGCGCCAGCGTCTTCACCCAAATGCTTCCGCGCATCGCCGGGCGCCGCGTGGCGGTCATCGGCCATTTCCACGGGCTCGAGGAAGTGGCGCGCGCCTGCAAGCTCTCCATCCTCGAACGCCGCCCGCAATCCGGCGACCTGCCCGATCCCGCGTGCGAGGCGGTTTTGCCGGAAAGCGATTACGTCTTCATCACCGGGACCACCTTGATCAACAAAACGCTTCCGCGCCTGCTGGAGCTTGCGCGCGATGCCTTCGTGTGTCTTGCCGGCCCGACCACGCCGCTCGCGCCCGGGCTCTTCGCATTCGGCGTCGATCTTCTCGCCGGACTGGTGGTGGAAAATCCGGACGAGGTCTGGCCCGTCGTGCAGGAAGGCGGGCGGCATGCCTTTTTCGAGCACGGAGCCCGCATGGTCCAAATCGAACGCGCCGCCGCCCGATGATCACGACGCGAGCTGCCACGGAAACGACGGAGGCCGGCCCGGACAAGCCGCGGGCCTCCACATCCTCCGCAACCGGGATGCCCGGCCGGCGGAAAAAACCGCCCGGGCGCCTCGCCGCGCATGCGCGCACGCCGGTGCTGCTCGCCTTGCTGGCGGCCAGCGCGCTCGTTTCGCTGCGCGTCGGCGCGCACCCGCTGGCCTGGGCCGACATCCTGCAACTCTGGTTTCCCCGGTTCGCCGCCGACGCCGTCACGGACCGCGGCACGGTCGTGTCCCTGCTCTGGGAAATCCGCCTGCCGCGCCTGCTGGCGGCGCTGGGCGTCGGCGCCGGGCTTTCCATGGCGGGCGCGGCCTACCAGGGATTGTTCAGAAACTCCCTGGTTTCCCCGGACATCCTGGGATCGTCCGCCGGCGCCGCCCTGGGCGCGGCGCTGGGACTCACGCTTTCGCTGCCGGTCGTCGGCGTGCAGACCCTCGGCTTTCTTTTCGGGCTGGCCGCGGTCATCCTCACCTGCGGCCTCGGCCGCGCCGTGGGCGGCGGCGGGCATTTCACCCTGCGGCTGGTCCTGACCGGCATGGTGGTCGGCAGCCTTTTCATGGCCGGTGTATCCGTGATTAAAATACTGGCCGACCCGTATTCCAAGCTCCCGGCCATCACCTTCTGGCTGATGGGCAGCCTGGCCGCGACCACGCGGGCGGACCTCGCGCTGCTGTTTCCACCGCTTGCGCTCGGCGTGACGGTGCTGCTGTTGCTGCGCTGGCCGCTCAACCTGATGGCGTTGGGCGAGGACGAGGCGCGCTCGCTCGGCGTCCCCGTGACGGCGGTGCGCGTGCTCGTGCTGGTCGGCGCCACGCTCATCACGTCCGCCACCGTCGCCGTCGCGGGCATCATCGGCTGGATCGGCCTGATGGTGCCGCATGCGGCGCGTTTCTGGGTCGGGCCGAACCACCGCGACCTGCTGCCCTCGTCGTTGCTCATCGGAGGTATCTGCCTGCTTTGGGCGGACAACCTCGCCCGCTGCCTGTTCGCCGTGGAGTTTCCGCTCGGCGTGGTCACCTGCGCGTGCGGCGCGCCGGTGTTTCTCGTCATGCTGCGGCGCTCGCAAAAAACCTGGGCCGAGTGAGCCCGCGCCAAGCCCGCCCGCAAGCCTCCTTCCGCGTCATGCTTCACCTTCGCAATCTTTCCTGCGGCTACACCCGGCGCCCCGTGGTCAGCGACATCGAGCTCGGCGTGCGCGCGGGCGAGTTTGTGTGCCTGCTCGGGCCCAACGGCTCGGGAAAAACCGCGCTGCTGAAAACCCTCGCCGGCATCCTGCCGCCCCTCGCGGGCGACATCCGGCTGGACGGCGCGCCCCTCGCGCACCGCCGCGCCCGCGAACGCGCGCGCCTGCTCGCGTATGTGCCGCAGGCGCACGCCCCCGTTTTCGCGTTCAGCGCGCGCGACGTCGTCGTCATGGGCCGCGCCGCGCAATGGCCGGTCTGGGGCGGCCCCCGCTCCGCCGACTGGCGGGCCGCGGACGAGGCGCTGGCGCTGGTCGGCCTCGGCGCCTTTGCCGAACGCCTCTACACCCGGATCAGCGGAGGCGAGCGGCAGATGGTCCTCATCGCCCGCGCGCTGGCGCAGCAGGCGCGCTATCTCGTGCTCGACGAGCCCGCATCCAGCCTCGACTTCGGCAACCAGGTGCGCGTCCTGCAAACGCTGCGCCGGCTCGCGCGCGAAGGCATCGGCATCCTGATGGCCACGCATCATCCCGAGCACGCGCTGCGCTGCGCCACGCGGGTCGCCATCATGCGCGGCGGCCGGCTCGCCCCGGCCCGCGCGCCGGCCGAGGCGCTCACGGCCGAGGCGCTCGAGGAGGTCTATCACGTCCCGTTTGTCGTCTCCGACCTTCCCTCCTCCGGGGACGGGGCCGCGTCTTCCCCCATCCGCGTATGCGCTCCGATCATCAATTGAAACCGAAACGAAGCCCGGGAGCGATGGCGTCCCCGCCACCGGACGCGCATCCGCGCGCCAAATCCCGCCCGGCCGCCCTCCCCTCGCCCATCGTGCTCACGCCGATCGGCGTCATCGAATCGCCCTGGCGCTCGGTCTCCGACCATTGCGATTATAAAACTCCGGCGCGCCTGCGTCTGCGCGACGACCTGCTCGACGCGCTGAAAGGCGTGGAATATTTTTCCCACCTCTGGGTCATTTATCACCAGCACCGCTCCGCGGAATGGCTGCGCGGCCGCGGCTGGGCCGCAGATGGCACGGCGCCGCTGGTGCTGCCGGAATGCGACGACCGCTCCGGGCAGGGAGTTTTCAGTTCGCGCGCGCCATGCCGTCCGTCGGGACTCGGCTCGTGCATCGTCGAGCTGCTGGAACGCCGCGGCACTCTGCTCACCGTGCGGGGACTCGATGCCCTCGATGGCACGCCCTTGCTGGATATCAAAGTCTATGTGCCGCAATTCGACGCCTTTCCCGGCGCGCTCACGCCGCTGGGCTGGGCCTCCGTTCTCGCGCATGACGACGACGCGACCCGCGCCACCCGCTGGCTGCACTGGGACACCACCGGCCCCGAGTTCGCGCTCGGCCTGCGCGCGGGACTGGCCGCGATGAAACGGCTTGGAACCCGGCGCAATGCCCCCGGGCTCCATTCGCGCCTCGCGGGCAGCCTCTTTTTTGCCCAAGGCTGGGAACTCGCGACCGGCTGCACGCCGCTCCGGGCCACGCTCGCGCTGGAGGAGCGCGACTCCGGCGCGCCACCCTGGGAGGCGTCGCTCGCGGGCTCCGGCAAACGCCGCTGCCGCCTCGCGCTTCACCGCCTCGACTGGCCCGATGCCGCCGCCGTCATGGCGGCGGACAACCGCGCCCTGTTCGCGCGTTGAACGAAGCGCGGTCAATGGACAAATGACGGCCGCGGCCAGAAAGATGCGGGAGCGCGTAGCGCGGGCATCCTTGCCTGCCGTCGAAACAGAAGGCGCGAAGCGCCGCTGACTCTTTTCCCTTCCAAAAAACCAATAAATGCCGCGCTTCGCGCGAAAAAATAACGACGGCAGGCTGGAAGCCTGCGCTACGCACGGCGCTGGCGCTTGTTTTTTCGCTGGCATCACTTCCGGCTGCACCCGGCACGGAAAATGGCATGCGAGCTGCTTGATTTCCCGCACACCGGATCAACCGGGTGAATATTATTCGCATCGCGGATGCAGGGGCGCCTTCGCTGGCGCGGCCCTGTCGGATTGCGGAGATATATAATAATCATCACCACTCCGCCGCCGCCAGGCCGACCAACGGATAACGCGAGGCAGTCCTTACATCCTGCACCATGCCGTCTTCCCTTATCGCCGCGCGGGGGACATTCCGCCTGCGCGCCATTGTCTCATCGCAAACCGTGCCTTCGCTTCTCGCCCTGTGCTCGCTTCTGGCCGCGCCCCGCGCCGCCATCGCGCAGACCACCGGCGCCACGGCGTCAGGCACACTGGTCACGACCTCCACAACCGCCGCCTCCGCCAGCAAGGAGCCTGTTTTCCAGCTCGGCACGCTGACTGTTTACGGGGAGCGCCCTCTGCCCTCCGAGCAGATGGAAACCTCGATAACGGCATCCAAGATAGAGCTGCTCGAAAAGAAAACCGTGGCCGAAGCCCTCGCCACCACGCCGGGCGTCACGCTCTCCCCCGGCAGTGGCAACCGTTATGAAACCTTCGCGTATGTCCGCGGCTTCGGCAGCCTGTCGGTGCCCATTTATATTGACGGCATCCCCGCCTACATTCCCTACGACGGAAATCTCGATCTCGGGCGCTTCACCACGTTCGATGTCGCGTCCATCCATGTCGCCAAGGGTTACAGTTCCGTGATTTACGGCCCCAATGCCATGGGCGGTGCCATCAACCTCGTCAGCCGCCGCCCCACGCGCCCCCTCGAGGGCAATATAAGCGCGGGCGTTTCCACCGGGGACGGCGTGGAAAGCTCGCTGAACATCGGCACCAGGCAGGGCAAATGGTATGCGCAGGGTGGCGTTTCCTTTTATGAGCGCGACTGGATAAAAATGGCGGAGGAATACAACGGGACGGACCGGCAGAACTATCATACCCGCGACTGGAAATTCAGCGCCAAGGCCGGCTTCGCCCCCAACGCGACCGACGAATACGCCATCGGTTACCAGCATCAGGAGGGCGAAAAAGGCCCGAAGGTCGGAGGCAAGGGCTATTCCTTCACGAGCTGGCGCTGGCCGGAATGGAACAAGGAGACCGTCTATTTCATTTCGAACACCCGGCTCGGGGACAAAAGTTATGTGAAGCCGCGCGTGTTTTTCGACAAATACGACAACACGCTCATCATGGGTGTCGGCCGCGATCCCAGCATTTATGATGATTATTCCTACGGTGGATCGCTCGAACTCGGCACGGAATTGATCCCCAAAAACATATTAAAGGGCGTCGTCCATTATAAATATGACCGTCATTATGAATATTACGAACTCGTCACCGGGGAAAAGGACAACGAGGAAACCTACAAGGACGTGACCGTCTCGGCGGGCATCGAGGACACATTCCACATTACGTCCAAATGGGACTTCCAGGCCGGCGTCGCCTACGACTGGCGCGACACCAGAAAAGCCGGCGAGCAAACGCTGGGGCTCATCACCATGGACAGCTTCAATCCGCAGGCGGGCGTGTTTTTCAAGCTCGATGAGAAAAACACCTTTCATGCCACCATCGCCCGCAAGACCCGCATGCCCTCCATCAAGGACCGCTACTCGGCGCACATGACGCCCAACCTCATCGCCATCCCCAATCCCGACCTCGGACCCGAGACCGCCATGCACTATGAAATCGGATACATCGGCGAGCCGGTCTCCGGCCTCACCGTCACGGCCAATGTCTTCTTCAGCCGCGTGACCGACAAGATCACTTATAAAGTCCTTCCCGAAAAGCTCGACGGCATGGATGTCCGCCAGTCGTATAATGTGTCCGGTGACGTGCAGCAGGACGGCGCCGAACTCGGCGTGGATTATTCATTAAACTCCATCCTCTCCGCCGGGGGCAGCTATACTTTTATCTACATGAAGGATCTCAGGAATCCGGCGAACAAACTGACCGAGGCCCCCCGGCACTCCGGGAGCCTTCATGCAAAAATCCAACCGTGGCGGTGGCTGGCCATTGTCCCCTCCATGGAGGCGCGCTCGTGGCGTTACAGCAACAGCGCGGGCAAGAAGATAGGGGGATTCGCCCTCTACAACCTGAAGGCATCATTCACGCCGCCCGGCAGCAATTGCGTCCTGAGTATCGGAATCGAAAACATTTTTGAGCGCGACACCCGTTATTACGACACCGCCTACCCTGGCAGGGGACGCACTGTCTATACAAACGTGCGCTATTCTTTCTAGCATATGTCCATGCGAACGCTTTCCTTCATGCGCCGGGCGTTTGTCCTCGCGGCGGCGGCGGTTGCGCTGCACGCGCAGGCGGCGGCCACGCGCCCGTTCACCGACGGAGCCGGGCGCGTGCTCCCGCTGCCCGCCGCCGGCGTGGGCCGCGCCTACGGCACCAGTCCGGTCGCCAGCATCCTGCTCTACGCACTCGCCCCGGAAAAGATGATCGGCTGGAATCTGCCTCTCACACCGGAGGCCGCCCGGTTCCTGCTCCCCGCCGTGCGCGATCTTCCCGCCTATGGAAACTGGTTCGGACCGGCGGGCAACGCCAATCGCGAGACGCTGATCGCCGCGCGGCCCGATGTCATCCTCTCGGTCGGCTATAACAATCCCACCGCCGTCGATTTTTCCAACCGCCTCCAGACCCAGACCGGCATTCCTGTTTTTCTCGCAGGCGGACGCCTCGACGAGCTGGCCGAAACCTGCGAGCTCGTCGGCCGCGCCCTCGGCGCGGAGGAGCGGGCCGCGCAACTGGCCGGTTATTGCCGTGCCGTGATGCGTGACACCCATGCCCTCGCCCGTTCGCTTCCGCCGGGCAGGCCGGTCCGGGTTTATTATGCCCAGGGGCCGCGCGGCCTCCAGACCGACACCAAGGGCTCGCTGCATGCCGAGTTGCTCGATTTGCTCGGCGCGGAAAACATCATCCGCGACGACATGGTCGAGCATTCCCGGCATGCCTCCGTCTCCATGGAGCACATCATAGCCGGGCGGCCGGATGTCATTCTCGTCTGCCCCGACGATGCCGGATCGGGCGATCCCGCATGGCTGGCCGACCCCGCATGGCAGCGTGTCCCGGCCGTGGCCAGCAAGCGGGTTTATATAATCCCGGTCGAGCCGTTCAACTGGTTCGACCGCCCGCCTTCCGTCAACCGTCTCATCGGCCTCAAATGGCTGGCCTCGGTTCTCTACCCCGACCGTGTTTCCCACGACATGGTGGCCGAGACGCGCGCTTTCTACCGCCTCTTTTATCATTGCGAATTAAGTGAATGGGATGCGCGCGACTTGCTGGCAAAGTCACGCCTGCCGCTGCCGCCTCCCGCCAACTGCTGCCTGCAAAACCAATCCGAATAAATCATATGCATGCCATGAATACATACCGTCGTTTCTTCCTCTCGCTCGCCGTATATATTATTGTTCTGGGCGCTCCCGCGCTTCGCGCCGCCGATTCCGCCGACGCGCTCACGCTGGTCAGCGGCGACACGCGGAAGCAAATCACCGTGGCCGAACTCGCCGCGCTCCCGCAGATCGAAACCGAGGTGGAGCACCACGGAAAAAAACACCGCTACGCCGGGGTCGATCCGGCGGCGGTATTTTCCGCCGTCGGCGTCCGGCTCGGCAAGGGCGCCCCGATGCGCGCGATCCTGTCGAGCGCGGTGCGCGTGACCGCGGCCGACGGCTACACCGTGGTGTTCGCGCTCGCCGACTTCGAAAAATCCATCAGCAAACAAAATCCCGTGCTGGCCATCCGGCAGGACGGGGCGCCGCTGCCCGACAAAACCGGGCCGTTCCAGCTGATCCTCGACCAGGACAAATGCGGCAAACGCTGCGTGCGCCAGATCTCCACCATCGAGGTGATCCCGCTTGCGCCCACGCCATAATACAAAAAACGCGCATAGATTGACAAAAACCGGGACACCTCGCGGCCCGGATTAGGCTGCATTCCGGCTTTCGGCCCGCACTCCGTCCTGTCATGGAAAACACCGCCATCGCCACACCATCATCCGACGACGACCTGCTTGACTTGGAACCCTCGTTTCCCGAGCACGAGACCGGCCGGCGTCGCGCCCTCGATTATCTCGGTTACGCGCCCTGCCCGGTGCGGGCCGAACTCCGCCGCCGGTTCCATGCGCGCTGCCGCGCCATGAATCCCGCGCCACAATGGTACATGGCAGGCGGCTGCCACGGCGACGACATCTATGACGGCCTTTGGCAAACGACCGAGGCCGGCGAACTGCCCGGCTTGATTTCCGACACCGGGTTCGGCGACTTCAACCGTCCCGCATTCGTGCGCCGCTGGCTCGACGACGACAAAACCTTCGCGCGCATTGCCGCCGGTGACGAGTTGCGCCCGGAATTCCGGGAGGCCGGCTTGGTTGACCCGCAGGGTTTTCACCGCGTCTATGGCGCGAACCTCGAAATCATCCTCGTGGACCTGAACCGCCTCGGCGACCGGCCCACGCCCCGCAATTGGGCCGATGTGCTCCACCCGAGGTTCCGGCGCGATGTCATCGTGAGCGGCAGCCCCGAGAGCATTCACGAGTCCATCCTTTTCGGCCTCTACCGCGACCACGGCGAGAAGGCTCTCGCCGCCTTGGGCGCGAATGTCCGCAATTTCATGCACCCGGCGGAAATGGCCAAGACCGCCGGTTCGTCCAACCCGCGCGGCGCGGCACTTTATCTGCTGCCCGGGTTCTTCTCCGCCAGTTGCCCGCACCGCGAAAACACGCGCGTCGTCTGGCCCGAGGAGGGCGCGTATTTGACGCCCCAATACATCCTGCGCCGCCGCGACGCGCGCCCCGAGTCCGACTTGTTTGCCAACTATCTTTGCGGCGGGGAGTGGGCCGCGCATCTGGCGAAAATCGGCTTCGCGCCCTCCCGCGCCGGCTCGCCCCCGCTGCCCGGACGCCTGCGCTGGGTGGGCTGGGACTTCGTGCGCCACCATGACATCGAGGCGATGAGCACGATGCTCAATGCGGCTTTCGCGCGCGGTTATTCCGCATGAAGCTCGTCACCGTGGCCGGACCGCCCTCGTCGGGAAAAACCGCGGTCATCCTCAAGACGCTGCGCTGGCTGCGCGACGACGGCCTGCGCGCCGGGGTGGTGAAATTCGACTGCCTGACGACGGGCGACGCGGCGACATTCGAGGCAGCCGGATTTCCTGTCCTCACGGGGCTGTCGGCCAATTTCTGCCCGGATCATTTTTTCATCACCAACATCGAGGACTGCGTCGCGTGGGGCGCGCGGCAGCGGCTCGACCTCCTCGTGAGCGAAAGCGCGGGGCTGTGCAACCGCTGCGCCCCGCACCTCCGCGGCCACCTCGCCGTCTGCGTGCTCGACCTCCTCGCCGGCGTGGACACGCCGCGCAAGGTCGGCCCCATGCTCCGCACCGCCGACCTCGTCCTCGTCACCAAGGGCGACATCGTGAGCCAGGCCGAGCGCGAGGTATTCGCGTTTCGGATACGACAGGTCAACTCCCGCGCCCGCATCCTCTTCGTCAACGGCATCACCGGCCAGGGCGCCTGGGAGGCCAGCCGACTCTGGCGCGCCGCCCCGGACGACGCGCCGGTCACGGGCGGGCGCCTGCGCTTCTCCGTGCCGGCGGCGGTCTGCTCCTATTGCCTCGGGGAAACGCGCCTCGGCGCCGATTTCCAGAACGGCACGCTGCGCAAAATCCAGATCCCCGGCGCACCCGCGACCCATGTCTGATACGCCCGGCCCCGACATCCCGCTCTCCGATCCGCGCTGCGGGGATTTCCTCGCGCTGAATCACCTGCCCGGCCTGGACGGCCACCGCACGCTGCGCTCGTGGTGGGAGGCGCAACCCTGGGCGATCCGCGCGGAGGCCGGCTGGGACTACGACCGCCTGCGGGAGGCGCTCGCGGCGTTTCTCTCGGCCTCCGCGCATGCGGGCACGGCACCGGTGCTGGACACGCTTGAGATTCTGCCGGGCCGCGACAAATCCGGCGCCCCCGAGCGGCATGCTCTTTGCCTGCGGCCCGGCGACATCGTGGCGCTGGTCGGCCCGACCGGGGCGGGGAAAAGCCGCCTGCTTGCCGACATCGAATGCCTCGCCCAAGGCGACACGCCGACCGGGCGCGTGGTCCGCGTCAACGGCCGCGCGCCCGACCCGGAATCGCGCTTCTCGGGCGAGGGAAAAATCGTGGCGCAGATCACGCAGAACATGAATTTCATCATGGACCTCCCGGTCGCCGCTTTTCTTCGCCTGCATGCGGAAAGCCGCGCGCTTCCGCCGCACGAGGCCGAGAGCGCGGTCCGCCGCGTGCTCGAATCCGCCGTCGGCATGGCTGGCGAGCCTTTCGGTCCGGAAACCGAGCTCACCCAGCTCAGCGGCGGACAGTCCCGCGCGCTCATGATCGCCGACGCCGCCTTTCTCAGCCCGAAGCCGGTGATCCTCATCGACGAGATCGAAAACGCCGGCGTGGACCGCACGCGCGCGCTGGAGCTTTTCACCGACCAGGGCAAAATCGTGCTCCTCTCCACGCACGACCCCCTGCTGGCCCTTTCCGGCACCTGCCGCCTGGTCATTCGCAACGGCGCCGTAAGCGACGTGATCGAACCCACCGCCGCCGAAAAAGAAAATCACCGCCGCCTCGTCCACCTCGACAAACAACTCGGAGCCCTCCGCGAGGCGCTCCGCCATGGCCGGCGCATCGAGCAGCCTCTCGTCTTCCCCACCCCGTAGCCGGCCCCCGCTGGCCATGCGTCATCGTCTTTCCGGCCCGGCTTGGCCGCCTGTTCCTTATTATCAAGGTAGCACAGGGGTGCAGCCCAAAATGAAGTCACCGCCGGAATCTTTCCTCTTTATTCTTTATCTTGGCAGACTGTCGCTTCGCTCGAAACCTCTTTCTCCCTGCCCGTTCCTGACGAAAGATAAAGAGGAAAGAAGAAAGAGGGAGTGACACCACTTTGAGTTGCGCCCCCCTTGCGGCTGACCGCGATTCTTACCTTGACGAACCACATCGGCGAAAACGTTCGCCACGGTGCAATTCCGGCCATCCTTTGTGCTCCCCGCTTTTCAAAAAAATATACGCATCGGGACTATTCCACCCGCAACGCACCCGCCCGTATATATAATCCTCCGATATTTTAAATAAAACCGCCCCGCGCGGGAAAAATATCATATTTCATCCCCTTCCCGGGATAATATAGAGAGATGGCACGGGCATTGCTAAAACCATCCGCAGCGAATGATTCCGACGGGGAATCTGCTCGTAAAGTATCAAAACGGTTATATATTAAAATGCGAAAAATAGCTATCTACGGAAAGGGCGGCATCGGCAAGTCGACCACCACCCAGAACACGGCGGCCGCGCTGGCCCACTTCCACGACAAGAAGGTCTTTATACACGGATGCGATCCCAAGGCGGATTCCACCCGTCTCATCCTCGGCGGCAAACCGCAGGAGACGCTGATGGACGTGCTCCGCGAGCAGGGGGCGGAAAAGGTCACCAATGACAAGGTGATCAAGGTCGGCTTCAAGGGCATCCATTGCGTCGAATCGGGCGGCCCCGAGCCGGGAGTCGGCTGCGCCGGGCGCGGCGTGATCACCGCCATCGACCTCATGGAGGGCAACGGCGCCTACACGCCCGATCTCGACTTTGTGTTCTTCGATGTCCTCGGCGACGTGGTTTGCGGCGGCTTCGCCATGCCCATCCGCGACGGCAAGGCGCAGGAAGTCTATATCGTGGCCTCCGGCGAGATGATGGCGGTTTACGCCGCCAACAATATCTGCAAGGGCCTGCTCAAGTATGCCAAGCAGAGCGGCGTGCGCCTGGGCGGCGTCATCTGCAACAGCCGCAAGGTGGACAAGGAACGCGAGTTCATCGAGGAATTCACCGCCGCCATCGGCACCAAGATGATCCACTTTGTCCCGCGTGACAACATCGTGCAAAAGGCCGAGTTTAACAAAAAAACCGTCACCGAATACGATGAGAAGGAAAACCAGGCTCACGAATATAGTGAACTGGGACGCAAGATCATCGAAAACACGGATTTCGTCATTCCCAAGCCGCTGACCATGGACGAGCTCGAAAAGATGGTCGTCAAATACGGCCTTGCGGAATAAGCACCTGCATCAAATTGGCCATAGACACCGGCCGCGCCGCCATCTTCGCGATATTCGCATTAATGATAAAGCGCGCCGGCGGCGCGGCCTCAATTTATATATAAACCGACAAACAATCACCGACTCATGCCTTATCACGAATTCAACTGCAGCAAGTGCATTCCCGAGCGCAAGAAACACGCCGTCATCAAGGGTCCGGGGGAGGATCTGTCCATGGCGCTCCCGCTCGGTTATCTGAACACGATTCCCGGCGTCATTTCCGAGCGCGGCTGCGCCTACTGCGGAGCCAAGCACGTCATCGGCACGCCGATGAAGGACGTCATCCACCTCAGCCACGGACCGGTCGGCTGCACCTACGACACCTGGCAGACCAAGCGCTACATCAGCGACAACAAGAACTTCCAGATCGAGTATACCTTCGCCACCGACATGAAGGAGAAGCACGTCATTTTCGGCGCGGAGAAGATGCTCAAGCAGAACATCATCGAGGCCTTCAAGGCCTTCCCGGACATCAAGCGCATGACCATCTACCAGACCTGCGCGTCGGCCCTCATCGGCGACGACATGCAGGCCGTGGCCGACGAGGTCATGGAGGAAATGCCCGAGGTGGACATCTTCGTGTGCAACTCGCCCGGCTTCGGCGGCCCCAGCCAGTCCGGCGGCCACCACAAGATCAACATCGCCTGGATCAACCAGAAGGTGGGCACCATCGAGCCCAAGATCACCAGCGACTACGTCATCAACTACGTCGGCGAATACAACATCCAGGGCGACCAGGAGGTGATGCTCGACTACTTCAAGCGCATGGGCATCCAGGTGCTTTCCACCTTCACCGGCAACGGCTCCTACGACGACCTGCGTGCCATGCACAAGGCCCATCTCAACGTGCTCGAGTGCGCCCGCTCCGCCGAATACATCTGCAACGAGCTCCGCAAACGCTACGGCATCCCGCGGCTCGACATCGACGGTTTCGGCTTCGAGCCGCTCTCCGCCTCGTTGCGCAAAATCGGCCTCTTCTTCGGCATCGAGGAGCGTGCCCAGGCCATCATCGACGAGGAAACCGCCCGCTGGAAACCCGAACTCGACTGGTACAAGGAGCGCCTGCGCGGCAAAAAAGTCTGCCTCTGGCCGGGCGGTTCCAAACTCTGGCACTGGGCACACGTCATCCACGAGGAAATGGGCGTCGAGGTCGTCTCGGTTTACACCAAGTTCGGCCACCAGGGCGACATGGAAAAAGGCATCTCCCGCTGCGAGGAAGGCGCGCTCGCCATCGACGATCCCAACGAGCTCGAGGGCCTCGAAGCCATGGAAATGCTCAAGCCCGACGTCATCTTCACCGGCAAGCGCCCGGGAGAGGTCGCCAAGAAGCTCCGCGTGCCCTATCTCAACGCCCACGCGTATCACAACGGGCCCTACAAGGGATTCGAGGGCTGGGTGCGCTTCGCCCGCGACATCTACAACGCGATCTACTCGCCGATCCACCAGCTCTCTTTCCTCGACATCAGCAAGGACGAGATCCCGGCCGACAAGGGCTTCGTCACCCGCCGGATGCTCTCCGACGCCGGCCTGGGCGAGGACGTGCGCAACTCCGCCGCGCTCCGCCAATACACCGGCAGGATGGACTGCATCGCCGCGCTCAGGAAGAAGACCTATCCGGAATTCCTGCCCAAGCCCAAACCCGCCTTCCTCGAACCGGCCGGCGCCGCCTGAACCCACGCACCTCTTATGGACGACCTCACGAAAACCAGAATGGACCAACTGGTGGACCACATCATGAAGAAATGCCTCTGGCAGTTCCACTCCCGCGCCTGGGACCGCAAAGACCAGAACGCGGGCATCCTGGGCAAAACCACCGAGTTGCTGTGCGGCGATAAGCCCAAGACCGACACACCCGCCGACCGCTGCTACTGGGTGGACGCCGTCTGCCTGGCCGAGGCCTACAAGGCCCGCTTCGAGTGGATCAACACCCTCGCCAGGGACGAAATCAGGGCGCTCATGAAAGCCGTCCACGAACGCATGGACTTCCTCACCGTCACCGGCTCCCTCAACGCGGAGCTCACCGACCAACACTACTGAAACACTGCGAAATATCATGCTTTGCGAATTAAAACCACGGGAACGGGCCGGCATCATCAACCCGGTCTTCACCTGCCAGCCCGCCGGCGCGCAGTTTGCCAGCATCGGCATCAAGGACTGCATCGGCATCGTCCACGGAGGCCAGGGCTGCGTCATGTTCGTGCGCCTCATCTTCTCCCAGCACTTCAAGGAAAGCTTCGAGCTGGCCTCGTCCTCCGTTCACGAGGAGGGCGCGGTGTTCGGCGCGGTCCGCCGGGTCGAGGAGGCGGTTGACGTGCTCCTCATGCGCTATCCGGACGTGAAGGTCGTGCCGATCATCTCCACCTGCTGCACCGAGGTCATCGGCGACGACATCGACGGCGTCGTCTCCAAGCTGAACCGCGGCCTGCTCCAGGAAAAATACGCCGGCCGCGAGGTGCACCTCGTGGCGATCCACACGCCGAGCTTCGTCGGCAGCATGGTGAGCGGCTACGACGTCGCCACGCGGGATTTCATCGCCCACTTCGCCCAAAAGACAGAGCCCAACGGCAAGCTCAACCTGTTCACCGGCTGGGTGAACCCCGGCGACGTCAAGGCGCTCAAGCACCTCCTCGCCGAGATGCAGATCGACGCGACCGTGCTCTTCGAGATCGAGTCCTTCGACTCGCCGCTCATGCCCCATGGCAACTTCGTCTCCCACGGCGGCACAACCATTGCGGACATGCAGGGCACGGCCAACGCCCTCGGCACCCTCGCGCTCAACCGCTACGAATGCGCCAAGGCCGCCCGGCACCTGGAAACCGAGTTCGGCATCCCGACCATCATCGGCCCGACCCCGATCGGCATCCGCAACACGGACACCTTTCTCCAGAACCTGAAAAAGCTCACGGGCAAGCCGATCCCCGAATCGCTCGTGCGGGAGCGCGGCGTGGCCATCGATGCGATCACCGATGTCACCCACATGTTCCTCGCCGAGAAAAAAGTCGCCATCTACGGCAACCCCGACCTCGTCATCGGCCTGGCCGAGGCCTGCATCGACATGGAGATGAAACCCGTGCTGCTCCTGCTCGGCGACGACAACGCCTTCTATGGCGACGATCCCCGGATCAAAGCCTTGCAGGCGAACATCGATTTCGAGATGGAGATCGTCACCAACGCCGACCTCTGGGAACTCGAAAAGCGAATCAAGGAAGGCAAAATCGAGCTCGACCTCATCCTCGGGCATTCCAAGGGGCGCTTCACCAGCATCGAATACAACATCCCCATGCTTCGCGTGGGTTTCCCCACTTACGACCGCGCCGGCCTTTACCGGCATCCCGTGGTCGGTTACGCCGGGGCCCTGTGGCTCGCCGAGGCCATGGCCAACACCCTGTTCGCCGACATGGAGTATAAAAAAGACAGGGAATGGATCCTCAACATGTGGTGATCCGCGACACTTGCAGGGGGTCGTTTTCATGGAACAAAGAAGCCGCCGCCCCTGTGTGCAGAAACCGGGAAGGCCCTTGCGGAAAGGTTGCGCCGCGGGGCCTTCCCTCCGGGCTCGAACCCGCCGCATAAAGGCGGAGGGCAAACGCACCGACTTCACGGCGGCGTCCCGGCATCAATCTGCGGATTTTAAAACGCATAAGAAATCCAAGCCAAACACCCATCCGGACATGACCGCCACGCACATCAATAAAGTCGTTTATCCAGGGAAGCTGAGCGAACTCTTTTATTTTGCCTACGGCTCCAACATGAACGAACGGCAGCTCGCATCCCGCGGAATCAAGCCCTCGTCGATCATCACCGCCCGGCTGCCCGGGCATCGCGTCGGTTTTTTCGGATATTCGCGCGTATGGGACGGCGGCATGGAAACCATCGTCCCCGAGCCACGGGCCGATGTCTGGGGCGTCCTCTGCCAATTGAGTTTCGAGGACGGCGAGGTGCTCGACGTCTGGCAGGATGTCCGGCAGGACGGCGGCGGAGTATATTTTCATTATCCGGCCACGGTCATCGACGCTGGCGGGCGGGAACACCTGGTTCTCCTGTATAAAAAGGACATCCTCGGCGTTCCCCGTCCTCCCAGCCGCGAGTATCTGGACTTCATCGTCGAAGGCGCGCTCGGACGCGGACTGCCTGAAGCTTATATCACCGGCCTGCGTCAAACCGAATCAATCGCGGCGGGCTATCCCGTGCCCCGGCGGAAACACTTCAACCGGGAATTCCTGCTCGTCGGCTGCCGTGGCGGATGTGGAGGAGGCTGAAGCGCCAAAGATCATTGCGCGCTCATTCATCATGCCCTTTATACATGCCCATTCCCGCCGGCCTTTCTCTCTTTTGCCACCGGCAAGACGGGAATCAAACCATCGTCTCGATTACCAAGGAACCTGATTATGCACACTATGCCTGAAGGACACCCGCACGGAGCCATGCGTCGAAAAGATCGCGAGATCACCGATCGCGCCGAGATCGACGAGATCATCGGGCAAACACGCGTGATGCACCTGGCGCTGGCCGACAACAACGTCCCGTTTCTGGTGCCGGTGTTTTTCGCCTACGACGGCCAGGCGCTTTATTTTCATTCGTCACAAAAGGGGACGAAAATCGAGATCCTGAAACGCAACAACCTGGTTTGCGTCGAAATGACCATCGACCATGATGTCATACCCGATGAAAAACCCTGCGACTTCGAGGCGCGCCATCGCACGGTGATCGGTTTCGGCAAGGCCGCGTTCGTCACCGACGAGGCGGAAAAAATCCGGGTTCTCGACATGCTCGTCGCCAGATTCACGTCACGAAAATTCGAATACCCGAAGGCGAATCTCGACCGGACGATGGTCGTCCGCATCGACCTCGAATCGATCAAGGGGAAAAAGCACGGCTTCTAGAATTTCGACCCGAGCCACCCTTCCACCCGCCATATTCCGGACGTCCGCGTCCGGTTCGCCCAACCACGATCCAGGCCGCATATGAAAATTGCCTCTTATGTCGACGAGCAGGGATGTCCCGCCGGTTTCTATTCGGACGGGGTCGTTCGCATCTATGCGAAAAAACAGGAAGACTGGGAAGCCATGGCTGAAATCCCCCTTCGGTTGCAAACGGACATGGGCCTCGGCGAGCTCAATGTCGTGTTCAAGCAGATGGTATCCCTGCTCGGCGATTGCCGCATCTTTGTCGTGGGCGAACTTCGCGGGGTGCCCTGTGCAATTCTCGACAGCATGGGTTTTAGCCTCTGGAAAGCCGGCCTTGTTCCGATTCAGGAACAATTGCCTTACCTTGCCCGCCAAATCGAAACTTCGTTGGCAATGAATGCCGATTTTGCCCTCTCACCCGAACCGGTGGGCAATCCGGCGGCGGGGATTTATCATTTCGATTTGGGACGCGCCCTGAAAAGCAACGGACGGCTCAACTCCCGTCAGCTCCTGCTGCCCTTTCTGGAATCCGCCTCCTTCAAGGAACTGACCGTGCTCTGCGATCATTGCCCGCGCTGGCTGGATGAGGAGCTGGACCGGTTGAATCTCCAATCCGACGAAGGGCAATGGGACGAAACAGGACTTGCGATCACAATCAAACCGATCCCTCCCGGCGAAACGACCCGGCGGCCGGTCCGCCGCCCGCGGTCACACCGTTGCGGCTGCTCCTGCATGGAGTAGGGCCGGCCGCGCAAAGCGCGGTTTTGGAGTCCGGCTTTTGTTGCCAATCCCGCATCCCGATGCGGTCGTCACGATCTTTGTCCGCCGGCGGCCGTCGGCGGCAGGCTGTCGCCCCGGCGGAAATCGCGGTAGTCGAGTTTGTATTTCGCCATGCGCAGCCCCATCGTCCGGCGCGTCAGCCCCAGTTCCATGGCAGCCTTGCTTCCGTTGCCGTGGTGCAGGCGCAAAGCCTCCACCAGCATTTCATATTCGATGGCGGCGAGCCTGGCCTCCATTCCGTTCGGTATGTTTTTCGCGGCGAACACCGGCGTCTGCAACGCGAGCGGCAGGTGATAAGCGTGGATCGCATCGTCCTCGGTCAGGATGACGGCGCGCTCGATGACATTCTCCAGCTCCCGGACATTTCCCGGCCAGGAATAGTTCATCAGCATGTTGATGACCGGCGTGGTGATCCGGTTGATCTGTTTGCCGCCGGCCTTGGCGAAACGGGTGACGAAATGCTCCGCCAGCGTGATGATGTCGCTCCCCCGGTCGCGCAAGGGCGGTATCAATATGGGAAATACATTGAGGCGGAAATACAGGTCCTGGCGGAACATCCCCTTCTCCACCATCCCGGCCAGATCGCGGTTGGTGGCGGCCACCACGCGGATGTTGACGGTCACCGTTTTGTTGCCCCCCACCCGCTCGAATGAGCGCTCCTGCAGCACGCGCAGCAATTTTGCCTGCACGGACAATGACAACTCCCCCACTTCGTCGAGAAATATCGTGCCCCCGTCCGCCTCCTCGAAGCGTCCCTTGCGCGTCTGCTCCGCCCCCGTGAACGCGCCCTTCTCATGGCCGAACAGTTCGCTCTCCAGGATGCTCTCCGGCAATGCGGCGCAGTTGAACCGGATCATGGGTCCCCCGGGATTCATCCCGTCGCGATGAATGGCCTCGGCGATCAATTCCTTGCCCACGCCGCTCTCCCCGAGCAGGAGCACGGTGGTCCGGGTCCGGGCCACTTTGTAGAGCATGGAAAATACATCCATCATCGCCCGCGATGTGCCGATCAGGTTGGCCGGCCGGTAACGTTTCGAAGCCTCTCCCTGCGCATCCCCCCTCTCCTGCCCCCGCGACATCCTGTCCGCATTCTCGATCAAGAACAGCTCGACTCCCTGGACCAGCAAGTCGGCGACCACGACAAGGGCATCGACATGCTTGTTGAGCATGTCCTGGTTTTCATAATGGCGGGCGGCGCTGATCGTCCCCAGCACCTTCCTGCCGCGCAGGATCGGTATGCAGATAAAGGCATCCTCCCGATCCGCTCCCCGGGACAGGATCCCTGTCCGGTTCAAAAGCGCCGGCTCGTCTCCGATGCGGAGCACGACCACCGGCCGGGCGTTTTCCACCACCCGGCCCGTGATGCCCTCACCGGGAAAATAGACACCGCGGGATTGCTCCTCCTCGGTCAGCCCGATCGACTTGTGAATGAAAATCTTTCCACTCTCCCGATGGTGCAGGTTGATCATCGCCAGCTTCATTCCCATGATCCGGCTCATGTAGTCGAGCAACGCATCCATGGCGCCCGGCAGGTCGTTCTCCTGTGAAATCGCCCGTCCGATGGAAAAAAACAGCGGGACAATCCGCCCCCGGCACACTCCCGCATGGCAATCCCTCACCTGCGGGTCTGCATGCCGGCAGACTCTTGCTTGGCACTCGTTCGCGCCAGACTGGTGCTGTTTTTCGTCAGGCATGACAACGGCCTTGTCCCCGTCCGCTTCGACTCGGGATTTCACACATTGGTTTACCACGGATTCATATAAAAATTAACCCCTCCCATATCGTGCGTTGATCCTGTTTGCGTCGTGATACAGGCCATTGCCGGATATGATATACAGGCGAGCAGTAAACATGCCAGCACCCCGAAGCCCGGCCGTTATCCTCGCTCCGCCGCACCTGTGGAAAGACAGCTTCTTGGATGCATAAGTTTTGGTTAGTCATTGTTTGAGGATGTCGCTGCACTCGGAACGATATTCGAAAAAGCATGTTTTGAACATGCCATTCAAAATAGCGGGGAACCTTTTTAATATACAACAACACCAACGCGGCCATGCCCGGCTTCGCAACGAAGCAGTGATGATAAAAATAAAGAAGCCATGCGCTGGTGACATGCATATTAATCGATGCCGGAACAGTGGATTCACGCGCGCGCGCGAATCATAAAATTTCCGTTGGCGGCGTTGCCTACACCAAAGCAGGATCGCTCATCATCCTTATTCGGGAAATACTCCTGCAACCAAGGCGTTCATCTATCCAAGCAAGTGGCGTGCCATTCAAGCCATTAGCCTCGTAGCGCAGGCATCCTGCCTGCCGTCGAAAAAGAAGGCGCGAAGCGCCGCTGGCTTTATTTTTTCCAAAGAGAATGCCGCGCTTCGCGTGATAAAATAACGACGGCAGGCAGGATGCGCTACGCACGCATCTTCGGGTTATTCGCTGACATCACTTTGAGTCACACCCATAAATGCCAGCGGGCGCCGGATGCAAATTCTGGCGCCGGCATGACATTGTGGCATGCTCTTTGCATCATAAAATGGAGCCAAACTGAAAGCCCATGAAACTAAGCGCCCGCAACATCCTCCCCGGAAAAATAACCGCCATCAAAAAAGGCCCGATCAGCAGCCTCATCACCATCGAGATCGCCCCCGGCGTGAGCATCTCGGCCAGTGTGACCACCAGCGCCGCGACCGAGCTGAAACTGAAAAAAGGCATGACCGCCTCCGCCGTCATCAAGGCCTCCTCGGTCATGGTCGGCGTGGAGTGATTTCCCCGCTCCTTGTTTTCATCCGCCGCTTCGCTCACACCAGCATCCCCGCCTCGTCCGCGCGATAGCCCGGCAGGCTTTCGATCTCGCCGCGCAGCCGGCGCGTGCGCAATCCGTCCAGCAACGCCGCCACGCGCGGCAGCTCCAGCAATGCCCGCGGAATGACCAGGTCAAAGGCGACCATGCCGTCGGGCACGAATTTCAGTCCCGTCATCTCGGCGACCGCCCGCGGTCCGGCCGCGACATCCGCATCGCCTTGCAGCAGCGCCCGCGCGCATTCCCAGTGGCTTTCGAATTCCCTCCCGTAGCCCGGCACCAGCGAGCCGGCCAGTCCCATCGCGCGCAACTGGCCGTCTATCCAATTCCGGCTGCCTGATCCCCGCTCGCGGTTGGCCAGCCGCAGACCGCCCGCCGCCAGGCTTTCCGCCTTGCCGAGCTTTCTTTCCATGCCGGGCCGCACCATCCATCCCTGCTCCCATTGGGTGAAACGCACCAGCCGCCAGCGCCGGTGAGGATCGAGCCGCCGCAGTTCGTGCAGGTTTTCCTCCCTCCGGCCATTGCCGCTGTGCAAACCTGCGACATGCACCGCCCCGCCCGCCAGCAATTCAAGCGCTCGCCCGCTCCCACAGTTCACCCAGAAGCTGCGTCCCGGCAACCCCGGCCCGATCCGTCCGTCCACGAGCAGCGCCAGAGCCGGATCGCATCCCGCAATCGCGACGTTATGCTGCATGTCCGCCAGCATTTTCCCCCGCGCGACCCGGGCATGCCATGCGCCGCCGGTTTTTGTCGCCACCGCATCCGCCTCCTGGAATCCGCCGCCCAGTGACGCCGCGGTGTCGGCCCTGTGCCCGATCCAGCGCCGCGACACCCATGCCAGATTAATGCGCGCGGACGGGGACGGGTTTTCGGCCACCAAGTTTACCGGAATCTCCTCGGCGGCGGGCTCCACCTTTTCGCCGAACAGTTCTTCCACCGAGGTCTGCAACTCCGACGCGAGGCGCAATGCGACCTGCACGTTGGGCTGCGTCCGTCCGCATTCGACCAGATTTACAAACTGCCGCGTCACCCCGCAGCGGCGCGCCAGTTCGGCTTGGGAAAAACCCAGCGCATGCCGCCTGCCGGACATTTTATGCAAAGGTAATGCCAAGTCCTGCGTGGTCTTTTTCATGTAACAGGAATGTCACATGCTTTTGATATCGTGTCTATGAAAAATTGCACATTGCCGGACTCACACAGGCAAACTCATGCTCCCTCAGCTCACCGCGCCTCCCGCCAAGGCGCGTTTTTCCGCGCGCTGTCCGCATGCGCTTCCCGGGGAAGGCTCGCGCTTCTCGCCGTCGCCTGCGCGGCGGCCCTCGTTGCGCCCGTCCCGGCGCGCGCAGCCGCCTCCGACAGCGACGAAATCAGCCTCCTGCGCCGGCAGATCGAGCTTCTCTCGAAGAAAGTTGAGACCCTCGAAAAGCGCCAAGTCATGGCCGATGCCGACGAGGGCAAGGATGTCGCCACCACGCCCAAGGTCTCGCTCGACGGCAAAGGCTTCGCGGTGACTTCGCCCGCCAAGGATTTTTCGGTGAAAATCGGCGCGTTTGTCCAGGCCGACGCGCGGGTTTATATCAAGGGAAACGAGACGAAAAACGACGGCTTTCTCATGCGCCGCGTCCGCACGCCCATCAGCGGGACCTTCTATAAAATCTTTAGTTTTAACCTGACGCCGGAGTTTGCCGGCACCCAAGCCCACAAACTGTTCGACGGCTGGATACAGGCCGGCCTGACCCCTGAGTTTAATATCAAGGCCGGCAAATTCAAAACCCCCGCCTCCCTCGAAGGGCCCGACAACCGCCACTTCATCGAGGCTTCTTTCACCAACCAGCTCCTACCCAATCGCGATCTGGGACTCGAGGCATTCGGATCCTTCGCCGACGGGCTGATCGACTATCGGCTGGGCGTTTTTAACGGCGCGGCCAACAACGACTGGGCCAATGTCCATACGGGCGACAACGACCGCGACTTCACCTTCTCGGGCCGCCTCACGGCAACCCCGTTCAAGAAACAGCAAAACCTCCTCTCCGCCCTCGCCTTCAGCGTCGGGGCCTCTTTCGGCAAGGAAACGGCTTCAAGCCCGGCCATCAAAGCCGGCAGCCAGGAGAACATTCCCGGCACGGGCAGCAGCGTGGACGGCGACCATCTCCGCATCGCCCCCGCCATCGCCTGGTTTCCCGGAAAACCTTACAGCGCGATTGCCGAATACGCGCTGGACCGGTTTGACCGCCCCGCCGGCGACACCATCAGCAACACCGCCTGGCGCGTCAGCGGCGGTTATGTTCTCACCGGCGAAAAAGCCACGGCCAAAGGCGTGTCCCCGTCCAGGCCGTTCAGCGTGGAAAACGGCGCCTGGGGCGCCTTTGAACTCGTGGGCCGCGTGGCCGGGCTCGGCATCGACGACGCGCTCACTTCCGCCCCGTCAAAGGCCTTCAGTTACGGCATCGGCCTTCATTGGTATTTCAACGACGTCGTCCAAGCCCGCTTCGGTCTCGAAAAAACCGACTACAGCGACGCGCCCGCGTCGCTCGACAACGAACTCAACTTTTTCTCCCGCCTCCAGCTCCTGTTCTGACCCGGCCGGGCCCCGTTCCTGCTAATCCTCCTGAAACAATCCGCATCACATGAAACGCATCCTCACTCTCACGCTCGCCCTCGCGCTGGCCCTCTCCGGCCTCGCCACCACCGCCGCGCGCGCCGCCGACCTCACCGTCTTCGCCGCCGCCAGCCTCTCCGACGCGCTCAATGAGCTTGCCCCCGGCTACGCCAAGGCCACGGGCGACAAGCTCCGCTTCAATCTCGCATCCTCCGGCGCCCTCACCCGCCAGATCCGCGAAGGTGCGCCCGCCGACGTCATCATCTCGGCCGACGAACTCCGCGTCGATCAGCTCGAAAACGGCGGACTCCTCCTCCCCGGCACGCGCAAGACCATCCTCGCCAACACGCTCGTGCTGGTCGTCGCCGCCGACCGTCCCGCCCCCGTTGCCGCGATGTCCGATCTCGCCTCTCCCGCGGTCAGACGCGTGGCCTTCGGCGATCCCGCCACCGTGCCCGTCGGCACCTATTCGAAGGAATATCTCGGCAAACTCGGACTCTGGGACGGCTTGCAGGCGAAGACCGTTTTTCTGGACAACGTCCGCGCCGTGCTTGCCGCCGTCGAGGCCGGCAATGCCGACGCCGGCATCGTTTACAAAACCGACGCGTTGATTTCCCAAAAGGTGAAAATCGCCGTCGAAGTCCCGCTCGCCGAGGGCCCGTCGATCACCTATCCCGTGGCCGTCGTCAAAGCCGGCAAATCTCCGGAGGCCGCCAAACGGTTCGCAGCCTGGCTGGCCGGGTCCGAGGCACAGGCGGTCTTCGCCAAATACGGCTTCCTCCCGCCCGGCCCCTGAAATCCAAAAATCGAAAATCGGGGCGACCGGCCCCGCCGCCTCCCCTGCATGGACGTCCTGCAAATCACGCTCTTCACGCTCGCGATCGCGCTGGCCGGCACGCTGCTCATCCTTCCGCCCGGCATCGCGCTCGCCTGGCTGCTTGCCCGTCCGGCCTGGCCGGGCAAAGCCGCCGTGGAGACGCTCGTGGCGCTCCCGCTCGTCATCCCGCCCGTGGCCACCGGGCTGATCCTGCTGAAACTCGTGGGGCGCCGCGGGCCGCTGGGGAGTTTTTTTGAAAACATGCTCGGCATCGAAATCGTCTTCACCTGGAAGGCGGTGCTCATCGCCACCGCCGTCATGTCGTTTCCGCTTTTCGTGCGCACGGCCCGCGTGGCCTTCGAGGAGGTCGATCCGCGCTTCAACCAGGTGGCCCGCACCCTCGGCGCCGGGCCGTGGGACGCGTTCTTCACCGTCACGCTCCCGCTCGCGGCTCGCGGCCTGCTGGCGGGCGCCGTGCTCGCCTTCGCCCGCGCCCTCGGCGAGTTCGGCGCCACCATCATGATCGCCGGCGTCATTCCCGGCGAGACCATCACGCTGGCTCTCGGCATCTACCATCACGTGCAGCTCGGGCGCGACGCCGAGGCCTCCGTCCTGCTCGCCATTTCCATCGCGCTCGCCTTCGGCGCCCTCTGGCTCAGCGAGCGCCTTGTCCGCAAAAACGCATGAGCGCGGCGGCCTCCATCCACGCGCGCATCCGCGTGGCCCATCCGGGATTCACGCTCGATGTCGATCTCGCGCTGCCCGGCCGCGGCGTCACCGCGCTCTTCGGGCATTCTGGCTCCGGCAAGACCACGTGCCTGCGCGCCTTCGCCGGGCTCGAACCGGCGGCGTCCGGCTTTCTTTCCGTCAACGGGGAAACGTGGCTCGACAGCGGGCGCCGCCACCGCGTGCCCGTGCATCGCCGCGCGCTCGGTTATGTTTTCCAGGAGGCCAGCCTGTTTCCCCACCTCAGCGTGTATCAAAATCTCGAATACGGGCGCAGGCGGCGCCCGCCCGCCCCCGCCGCGCCCTCGGCCGACATCGCGGACCTCACGGGGCTTCTCGGCATCGGCCATCTGCTGGACCGCCGCCCGCAAACCCTCTCCGGCGGCGAACGCCAGCGCGTCGCCATCGCTCGCGCCCTGCTCGCCTCGCCGCGCCTGCTCCTCATGGACGAGCCGCTCGCCGCGCTCGACCACGCCCGCAAGGCCGAGATCCTGCCCTACCTCGAACGCCTCCGCGACGCGCTCGACATCCCGGTCATCTACGTCAGCCATTCGCCCGACGAGGTGATCCGCCTCGCCGACCATCTCGTGCTGCTCTCCGGCGGGCGCGTCGCGGCCAGCGGGCCGCTGGCGTCCACGCTCGCCCGCCTCGATCTTCCTCCCGGTTTCTTCGACGATGCCAGCGTCGTGATCGACGGCACGGTTGTCGCCCACGATCCGGATTATCATTTTTCCACGGTGGCCTTCCCCGGCGGCGAACTCCGCATCACGCGCCCGTCGCCCGATGTCCCCGGCCGCGCCCTGCGCATCCGCATCAAGGCCGGCGATGTCAGCCTCGCCCTTCAGCCGCCCGACGGCACCACCATCGCGAACAGCCTTCCGGCCCGCATCGTCGAGCAAATCCCCGCCGCCGATCCCGGACACGTCCTGCTCAGCCTCGATCTCGGCGCAGGCACCCGCCTCTCCGCGCGCATCACCCGCCATTCCCGCGACCGCCTCGGCCTCGCCCCCGGCCGGCAAGTCTGGGCGCAGGTCAAGGCCGTCGCGGTGCTGGTGTGATGCCAATTCCGAACGAAATTCACTCTTCTGGAGGGCCGAGCTCCTGCGAGGCCGTCGCGGAAAAACCTCGCGTATAACCGCGACGGCCTCGCAGAAGCTCGGCCCTCCAACAAAAGGGTGATTTTCATTGGGAAATGACGTGACCGCTCACCACCGCAGCATCCGCACGCGGTATTCGCCGCCGAGCACCAGCCATTCCGATTCGCCGCCGAGCAGCCAGCGCGGCAGCAGCCCGTTGAAAAATACCACCTTGGCCAGCGGTACGCGCACCTCCCACACCCGCGAGCCGAATTCCCACGCCACTTCCCGGTCCGAGGTAAACGAACTCAGGCAGTTCAGCTCCACCACCTCCTCCCCGCTGAGGTCCGCCTCCGGCCCGGCGCTCGCCTTGCCCGGGACCGCATCCGTTTTTACCGCGTATTCCTCGGGATCGTGCGTTCCGCGATACAGCGTCACCCAGCGTTCGTGTCCGCCGAACTGGCGCCGCAGTTCGTCCTGGCAAAACGTGTAAAGCAAATCGAGCTGCATCGCCACGCCCATCATGCCCGCCGCGCCGCGCATCCGGTCGTTCCAATAACGCTCCCGCGCGGTCTCGTCCTCGCCGAGCCGCCCGCAATGGAACGTGGCCCGCAGGCCGAACCTGCTCTCCACCCATCCCTTCAGCACCGCGCCCGCCCGCCCGTTGCTGTCCGCGCTCCAGCCGTGCAGGAGCTGCACGTAGCTGTGCCGCAGGCTCGACCGCGCCGAGGCCTGATGCTGCTCCCACTCGTGCAGGCGAAACTTCACCGACACATAATCGTGAAACACATTTCCCCGTTCCGCCTCATCGGCGATGCCGGTCAGTCGCGCGAACAGCCGCGGGTCCATCGTCCGCACGCCCTCGATCTCCAGCCATTCGGGGTCGTCCTGGAATTCCACGGCCCCTATTTTCCACGGCGGCAGGTTGCACCGGCTGAACACCGACAATGCCTGCGCCGACTCCTCGCGCGGGACTGTCCCCGCCGTCCGCTCCGTGCCGGTGGCGCCCTCCTTCGCCGTCTGTGCCGCCGCGTCATTGTTCCGAAAAGTTTCCACGTTTTTTATTTTCAGGTTTTATCTCCCCGCGCCGCCGCCCTCGCCGCTCCACCGGCCCAGCAGCAACAGCCCGCGCGCCTGCGCGCTTATTTCCGCGCGCACCCGCTCGTCCAGCTTTCGCAGCCATCGCTCCGGGATCGCCCGGACTCCCCACAATGCGCCCGCGAGCTGCCCGGTCAGCGCGCCGTTCGTATCCGCGTCGCCGCCGCGGTTGACCGCATCCAGCAGGCACGCCTCGAAAGTCTCCCCGCGGAAAAAAACATCCAGCACCGTCTGCACCGTGTCCACCACGTAGCCGCTCGTCCTTCCCGGCCACGGCTCAAACGCAAACACCCGGTGCCGTGCCACGAGCTCGTCCGCGATCCGCCTGCAATCCCCGCGCTCCCCGCCCGACAACAAAATCCGCGTCATCCGCCCCAACGCCACCGTGGCCTCGTCCGAAAGCGCATGCCCGTGCGTGATGCGCGCCTGCTCGATGCTCCGCTGCGCAAACACCGCGTCCTCGCCCTCCGCCTGGCCCGCGCCGGTGTCCGTCCCGCCCGCATCCCGCGGCGGCGGCGTGCCGAGCGCCACCGGCAGGTTGCGCATCAACGCGCCGTTCCCTCCATCCTCCTCCGCCGGCGCCCCGCGCAAGGTCCCCGTCTGCAAATAACGCCGGATTCCGCGGCGGCAGGTGTTGCCCACATCCACCGGACGGCTCTGGAGCCAGCCCACGAACGAATCCGCCACCGCGCGAAGATTCCATCCGCCGCTCGCCAGCATCGCGCCGCCGAGCGCCAGGCTCATCTGCGTGTCGTCCGTCACCTGTCCCGGCCTCAATCGCAGCCACCCTCCGCCCGTCATCGAATCGTGGATGCCATTGTGTGTGGCCCGGATCTCGCGCGGCGTCATGAACTCCACCGGCGCGCCCAGCGCGTCGCCGACGGCAAACCCGAGATACGCGCCCAATGCGCGCTCTTCCAGCGAGGGCCGCGGCGGGCTCGTTTCGGAAAGCGAAAGCACACTCATTCCGCCTCCTCGCATTGCTTTTTCCATGCCACATTTGCCCCGGCACACCGCCGCCGCTTCCTACATTTTGGTAGGAACGACCCTCTTCGCCCGACTCCGCGGTAGCTTTCCGCGCCCCTCCCCGGCCGCCGTGCCAGGCCCGCGAAAAAAATCCGCATTTTTATCCGCCATCTCAACAAGCACTAACGCCTGTCCCGGGCCCGGCGAAACGCCGGTGGCACCGCATCCGCTAAAGGGGTCTCGTTCCTGAAAACGACATTATCAATCAAATCAACTCGCTCCTTCCGCACATGAGAAAAGTAGCCATTTACGGCAAAGGTGGTATCGGAAAATCCACTACAACACAAAACACCGTCGCCGGTCTCGTCGAGATGGGCAAGAAGGTCATGGTCGTCGGCTGCGACCCCAAGGCCGACTCCACCCGCCTCCTCCTCGGCGGCCTCGCCCAGCGCTCCGTTCTCGACACCCTCCGCGAAGAGGGCGAGGACGTCGAGCTCTCCGACATCCGCTCCCCCGGTTTCTGCAACAGCCTCTGCGTCGAGTCCGGCGGTCCCGAGCCCGGAGTCGGCTGCGCCGGCCGCGGCATCATCACCTCGATCAACATGCTCGAGCAACTCGGCGCCTACGACGAAAGCGAGCAGCTCGACTACGTTTTCTACGACGTCCTCGGCGACGTCGTCTGCGGCGGATTCGCCATGCCGATCCGCGAGGGCAAGGCCGAGGAAATCTACATCGTCTGCTCCGGCGAGATGATGGCCATGTATGCGGCCAACAACATCTCCAAGGGCATCCTCAAGTTCGCCAAGACCGGCAACGTCCGCCTCGGCGGCCTCATCTGCAACAGCCGCAAGGTGGACAACGAGCGCGAGATGATCGAGAAGTTCGCCGAGAAACTCGGCACGCACATGATCCACTTCGTGCCGCGTCACAACGACGTGCAGCGCGCCGAGATCAACCGCAAGACCGTCATCGAGTGGAACAAGGACTGCGAGCAGGCCAACGAGTATCGCGCGCTCGCCAACGCCATTGCCAACAACACCAAGTTCGTCGTTCCCAACCCGCTCTCCATCCAGGAGCTCGAAGACCTCCTCATGGCATACGGCCTGATGAACTGACCTCCACGGAGCTGCGGCGTCCCCGCCGCCGGACGCGCACCAGCGCGCCCCGCCTGTTGACGAGTCTGGACGGGACGATCTCGTCCCGTCCGGCTCCCGCATCCGCATCCCTCCTTCACCATTCGCAACCAAACTATGAGCACCATTTCCGATCCACTCTCCGACGGCGCCTCCTCCTCGGAATCCCCGCCGCCCAATTCCTCCATCGCCTTTGCCGCCGGCATCGACCCCGCGGCCGCGCGCGAGGAAATGCTTAAAATCTATCCCGACAAAACCAAGAAGAAGCGCGCCAAGCAGTTTCTTCTCAACGACCCGGAGAACCCGCCGCAGATCGCCGCCAACACCCGCACCATCCCCGGCATCATCACGCAGCGCGGCTGCACCTACGCCGGCTGCCGCGGCGTCGTCATCGGCCCCATGCACGATGTCCTCCACATCACGCACGGCCCCATCGGCTGCTCCTTCTATTCGTGGCAGACCCGCCGCAACCTCGCCCGCCCGACTCCCGGCCAGATCAACTACCTCCAATATTCGATGACCACCGACATGATGGAGGACGAGATCATCTTCGGCGGGGAAAAGAAACTCGCCGCCGCCATCCGCGAGGCCTACCGCATCTTCAAGCCCAAGGCCATCGCCGTCTACGCCACCTGCCCCGTCGGCCTCATCGGCGACGACATCCACACCGTCTGCCGCCTCGCCAAGGAGGAACTCGGCATCAACATTTTCGGTTTCTCCTGCGAAGGCTACAAGGGCGTCTCCCAGTCCGCCGGCCACCACATCGCCAACAACGGCGTGTTCAAGCACATGGTCGGCCTCGACGATACCCCCGACGACGCCGAGTTCCGCATCAACATGCTCGGTGAATACAACATCGGCGGCGACGCCTGGGAGATCGACTCCCTCCTGCGCAAGTGCGGCATCCACGTCACCGCCACCCTCTCCGGCGACATCTCCTACGAGCAGGTCACCCGCTGCCACACCGTCGACCTCAACATCGTCCAGTGCCATCGCTCCATCAACTACATGGCCGACATGATGGAGAAAAAATTCGGCATCCCCTGGTTCAAGGTCAACTTCATCGGCGCCGAGACCACCGCCAAGTCGCTGCGCAAGATCGCCAAGTATTTCGACTCGAAAAAGCTCACCGATCGCGTCGAGGAAGTCATCGCCCAGGAAATGGCCGTGCTCCGCCCGATCCGCGACGATGTCCGCTCTCGCTGCCAGGGCAAGACCGCCGCCCTCTTCGTCGGCGGCTCCCGCGCCCACCATTATCAGGACCTCTTCCGTGACATGGGCATGAAGACCATCGCCGCCGGCTACGAATTCGCCCATCGCGACGACTACGAAGGCCGCGCCGTGCTCCCCACGATCAAGATCGACGCCGACTCCCGCAACATCGAGGAAATCTCCGTCGAGGCCGATCCGCGGCGGTTCCGCGCCCGCAAGACCCCCGAGCAAAACGCCGCGCTCGAGGCCGGCGGCTTCACCTACAAGGACTACGAGGGCATGATGAAGGAGATGTCCAAAAACACCCTGGTCATCGACGACATCTCGCACCACGAGATCGAGAAGCTCATCGAGATCTACAAACCCGACGTCATCGGCTCCGGCATCAAGGAAAAGTTCATCATCGAAAAACTCGGCGTCCCCTGCAAGCAGCTCCACAGCTACGACTACGGCGGGCCCTACGCCGCCTTCACCGGCGCGGCCAATTTCTACAAGGAAATCGACCGCATGGTGAACACCAAGGTCTGGAAACTCGTCACCGCTCCCTGGAAGGGCGACCCGACGGTTCCCGCCCGTCCCGTCCTGAAACCGAAGGACAAAACCGCCGCCGCCGAAACCGACGACGCCCCCAAAGCCTGGAAGAAATAACGGAGCGGCGGCGGCCCCGCCGCCGGGCGCGCGCCAGCGCGCCCCTCTCCCGATTCTTAATTATTAATCTTTAATTCTTCATTCCAAATCATGCTCAACGGAACCACCGCAGAGATCGTCGAACGCAAGGCGCTTCGCATCAACGCCGCCAAGACCTGCCAGCCCATCGGGGCCATGTATGCCTCGCTCGGCATCCACGGCTGCATGCCGCACAGCCACGGCTCGCAAGGCTGCTGCTCCTATCACCGCTCGCACCTCACCCGCCACTTCAAGGAGCCCGTCGTCGCCACGACCAGCTCCTTCACCGAAGGCGCCTCCGTCTTCGGCGGGCTCGCCAACCTCACCCAGGCGCTCAAAAACATCTTCTCGATCTACAATCCCGACATCGTCGCCGTGCACACCACCTGCCTCTCCGAGGTCATCGGCGACGACGTGCCCACGATCGTGAAGCGCGCGAAGGAGGAAGGCGCCGTCCCCGAGGGCAAGCTCGTCATCCACACCAACACGCCGAGCTTCGTCGGCTCGCACATCACCGGCTTCGCCAACATGGTCTCCTCGATCATCAAGTATCTGGCCGAGCGCACCGGTGAGACGAAAAACCAGATCAACCTCATCCCCGGTTTCGTCGAGCCCGCCGACATGCGCGAGCTCAAGCGCCTCACCCGGCTCATGGGCGTGCCCTTCGTCATGCTCCCCGACACCTCCGGCGTGCTCGACGGCGGGCTCGACGGCGAATACCAGATGTTCCCCAAGGGCGGCACCACCATTCCCGAGATCAAGTCCATGGGCGACAGCATCGCCACGCTCGCGTTCGGCCATTTCACCAGCAACCCCGGAGCCGTCACGCTGGAGAACAAACACAACGTCCCCAGCCAGCTCCTCGAGCTGCCCGTCGGCGTCGGCGGCACCGACGCCTTCATCCAGGCCCTCCGCGCCTTTTCGCCCGACGGGGCCGTGCACGAGGACATCGCCGCCGAGCGCGGCCGCCTCATCGACATGATCAGCGACATGCAGCAGTATTTCCACCAGAAGCGCGTCGCCATCGCCGGAGATCCCGACCACGTCATCGCCATGACCAAGTTCGCCCTCGAGCTCGGCCTGCGGCCCGTTTACGTGATCACCGGCAGCCAGGGCAACCACTTCGAGAAACGCCTCCACGAACTCCTCGATCCCGTCGTGCCCGACGCGAAGATCAAGCAGCAGGCCGACTTCTTCGAGCTGCACCAGTGGATCAAGAACGCCCCCGTGGACCTGATTCTCGCCAACACCTACGGCAAATACATCGCCCGCGTGGAGGACATCCCGCTCGTGCGTTTCGGCTTCCCGATCCTCGACCGCGTCGGCCACCGCTTCTTCACCACGATGGGCTACGCCGGCGCCATCCGCCTGATCGACCAGATCACCGGCGCGCTCTTCGACAAGAAGGACCGCACCTGTCCCGAGGAGTGGTTCGAGCTTGTCATGTAATCCGCCAGCCATGCAAAGCGGCGGCGGAAAACGCCGCCGCTTTTATTCAACGACCGCTTCCCCCCGACAACAAAACTGCCCCTGTCCGACCGATACATTCCACCGATAAAAACAGAGGGCTCTCATGACTGCAACTGACCAGGACGCCGCCTCGGCGAGTTCCCAACCAAGCACGATGCCGCCAGCCTACGCCACCCGCGCCCCAAAGACACCAGCCCCCTCCGCCACCCAGCCCTGCGCCTGCGGCCACGCCCCGACCGCCTGCCAGCCGACCGCCTGCGCCGTCGCCAGCCTCACCGGGTGCAACTGCAACCCCGCCACCATCGCGCGGCTCTCGGCCAGCTCCGATCCGCGCCGCCCTCCGCTCCAGGTCCGCGCCGCCGCGCCCGCCGACGCCGCGCTCCTGCACCGGCTGGTCAGCGAGCTGGCCGCGTATGAAAGCCTGTCGCACGAGGTCGAATCCACGCCCGCCCATTTTGCCGAGCATTTCTTCGGACCCAAGCCCTGGGCCTATGCGCTCCTCGCGCATTATTACGGCATCCCCGCCGGCTTTGCGGTGTGGTATCCGACCTACTCCACCTTCGCCGGACGTCCCGGCGCGTTTCTCGAAGACCTCTACGTGCGCCCCGCGCTGCGCCGGCAGGGCATCGGCCTCGCGCTCCTCACCGCCGCCGCCACCGCCGCCAGCGAACGCGGCTGCGCCCGCCTCGAATGGCGCGCCCTCAAGTGGAACACGCCCGCGCTCGAGTTCTACAAATCCATCGGCGCCACCCCGCTCTCCGAATGGACCACGCTGCGCCGCGAGCTCGTCCCCGCCGCGCCCTGACCCGCGATGAACGCCGCGCAATCCATAAAAATCCTTCCCGCCCGCGCCGCGTCGATCACCGTCGCCGGAACCGGTTCCGCCGCCCCCGCCCCGCTCGCCTGTGACCGCAACAGCCTCGCCGGCTCCGTCACCCAGCGCGCGTGCGCCTTCTGCGGCTCGCGCGTGATCCTCTATCCCATCGCCGACGCCCTCCACCTCGTTCACGGTCCCATCGGCTGCGCGGCCTACACGTGGGACATCCGCGGCGCGCAAAGCAGCGGCGCGCAACTCTTCCGCAACAGCTTCTCCACCGACCTCCAGGAAATGGACGTCATCTACGGCGGCGAAAAAAAACTCGGCGCCGCCCTGCGCGAACTCATCGCCCGCCACTCGCCCAAGGCCGCTTTTGTTTATTCCACCTGCATCGTCGGGCTCATCGGCGACGACGTCGAGGCCATCTGCCGTAGTGTTTCTTTGGATACAGGAATCCCGGTCATCCCGGTCGCCTCCGAGGGCTTCAAAGGCACCAAGAAAACCGGCTACCGCGCCGCCTGCGATGCCGTTTACCGCCTCGTCGGCACCGGCGACACCGCCGGCCTCCCGCCCGTCAGCATCAATCTGCTCGGCGACTTCAACATCGCCGGCGAGACCTGGGTCATCCGCGATTATTTCAAACGCATGGGCGTGCACGTCGTAGCCACGCTCACCGGCGACGGGCGCGTTGATGCCATCCGCCGGTGCCACGGCGCGAAACTCAACCTCGTGCAATGTTCCGGCTCCATGACCTCGCTCGCCAAAATGCTGGAGAAGGACCACGGCATCCCCTTCCGCCGCGTCTCCTTCTTCGGCATCGAGGACATGTCCGCCGCACTCTACGAAGTGGCCGCGTTTTTCGCCCCGCAAGACCCCGGACTGCCCGGCCGCACCCAGACGGTCGTCCGCGAGGAAATCGAAAAACTCATGCCCGAACTGCGCCGCTACCGGGAAAAACTCGCCGGCAAAAAGGCGGCCATCTACGTCGGCGGCGCCTTCAAGGCCTTTTCCCTCGTCCGCGCGCTGCGCACCCTCGGCATGGCCACCGCGCTCGTCGGCACGCAAACCGGCGACAAGGACGACTACGAGATGCTGCGCCGGATGTGCGACCCCGGCACGGTGATCGTTGACGATTCCAACCCGCTCGAACTCGCCAAATTCTGCCTGGAGAAAGACGTCGATCTTTTCATCGGCGGCGTGAAGGAACGCCCCATCGCCTACAAGCTCGGCATCGGCTTCTGCGACCACAACCACGAGCGCAAGGAAGCCCTCGCCGGCTACGTCGGCATGCTCAACTTCGCCCGCGAGGTTTATGCCAGCGTCATGTCACCGGTTTGGCAATACACGCCCCGCCGCGCGCAACGGCACGCCCCGCGCCATCACGAGGAGGCCGCCGCATGATCGCGCCGCCTGAATCCTTCTCGCGCGTCAACGGCTCCGATCCCGAGCCGTATCCGAACGCCACGACCAACGCCTGCAAACTCTGCACGCCACTCGGCGCCTGCCTCGCCTTTCGCGGCGTGCGGGGTGCGATCCCCTTTCTCCACGGCTCGCAAGGCTGCGCCACCTACATCCGGCGCTACGTCATCAGCCATTTCCGCGAACCGATGGACATCGCCGCGTCCAATTTTTCCGAAAGCAGCGCGGTCTTCGGCGGCGGCCTGAATGTCCGCATCGGGCTTGAAAACGTCATCCGCCAATACAAACCCGAACTCGTCGGGCTCGCCACCACCTGCCTCAGCGAAACCATCGGCGAAGACCTCCCCGGCCACCTCCACGATTTCCACGACGGACATCCCGGCGGCGTGGACGGCGCTCCGATTCCGCCCATCGTTCCCGTCTCCTGCGCCAGCTACCGCGGCACCCACGCCAACGGTTTCCACGACACCGTGCACGCCCTCGTGGACACCCTCTGCCCCGGAGCGGCGTCCTCCTCCACTGGGAGCGCCGGCATCCTGCCGGCAGACGACGCGCCCGCGTCGCCCAACGGGACGCGGGCGCCCCTGAAGGACGCCGCCGCCCCGTCGCCTCCCGTCGCCCTTTTCCCCGGCATGCTCTCGCCCGCCGACCTGCGCGAACTCAAGCGCATCGCCGCCGCCTTCGCCCTGCCCGTCACGCTCCTCCCCGACTACAGCGACACCCTCGACGGCCCCTCCTGGGCGGACTACGAAAAACTTCCCTCCGGCGGCACGCCCGTCGAGGCGATTCGCGCCCTTGCCCGCGCGCAGGCCTCCGTCGAATTTGGCCGCGTCCTCGCGCGCGCTCCCGTCACCGCCGCCACCGTGCTCGCACGCCGCCACGGCGTGCTGCCCTGCCGGCTCGGCCTCCCCATCGGGTTGCGCGAAACCGATCGTTTCATCGAGCACCTTGCCGCCCTCGCCGGACGCGAAATGCCCGCCGATCTCACGCGCGAACGCGGTCGGCTCATCGACAGCTGGGTGGACGGCCACAAATACGTTTTCGAAAAACGCGCCATCGTTTACGGCGAGGAGGACCTGGTGGTCGGGCTCGCCTCGCTGCTCGCCGAGTTCGGCGTGACTCCCGTGCTCTGCGCCTCCGGCGGGCGCAGCGGGCATCTCGCCGATGCGCTCCGCGCCGCCGTGCCCGAGCTCGACGAGCGCACCGTCATTCGAGAAGGCGCCGACTTCGCCGACATCGCCGACCAGGCCGCCGCGCTCCAGCCCGATTTTTTCATCGGCTCCAGCAAAGGCTACAGCCTCGCCCGCCGGCTGAATGTTCCGCTCGTCCGCTGCGGCTTTCCCGTCCACGACCGCATCGGCGGCCAGCGCATCCTCCACGTCGGCTACGCCGGGGCGCAGTCCCTGTTCGACCGCATCGTCAACACCCTCCTCGACCGCAAGCAGGCCGACTCGCCCGTCGGTTACGCCTACCTGTAACCAAAATCATGATACACGAAATCACCGAGACCGCCTCGACCGCTGATGCCCCCGGCTCCGTTTGCGCCGACAAAATCAATCCCGCCGCCGTCGCCTTGGATTTCAGCAAGCACCCCTGCTTCAACAAGTCCTCGCACCACACCCACGGGCGCATCCACCTGCCCGTCGCCCCCCGCTGCAACCTCCAGTGCAATTTCTGCAACCGCAAATTCGATTGCATGAACGAGAGCCGCCCCGGCGTCACCAGCGCCGTGCTCACGCCCGCCCAGGCCGCCGATTATCTCGACGACACGCTCAAGCGCGTGCCCAACCTCGCGGTCACCGGCATCGCCGGCCCCGGCGATCCCTTCGCCAATTCGGTCGAGACCATGGCCACGCTCACCGCCGTGCGCCGCCGCCATCCCGACATGATTCTCTGCCTGGCCACCAACGGCCTCGGCATCGGCCCCCACATCGACAATCTCGCCGCGCTCCAGGTCAGCCACGTCACGCTCACCGTCAACGCCGTCGATCCTGCCATCGGAGCGAAAATCTACGCCTGGATTCGCGACGGCCACCGCCCCATGCGCGGCCTCCCCGCCGCGCAGCTCCTCCTTGACCGCCAGCTCGAAGCCATCCGACGCCTCAAGGAGCGCGGCATCGTGGTCAAGATCAACACCATCATCATGCCCGGCATCAACGACCAGCACATCGAGGACGTGGCGAAAAAAATGGCGGAGCTGAAGGTGGACATCATGAACTGCATGGCCTTCCTGCCCGTCGCCGGGGCCGAGTTCGAAAACATTCCCCCGCCCGACGGCGCGCTCGTCGCCGGCACCCGCCTGCGCGCCGGCCGCCATGTCCCGCAGATGACGCACTGCGCCCGCTGCCGCGCGGACGCCGTGGGCCTCATCAACGAGCCGATGTCGCAGGAGCGCCTCGCCACGCTCGCCAGCTTCGCCCGCCCGTCCGCCAAGGACCTTGCCCGCCGCCCCTACATCGCCGTCGCCAGCCAGGAAGGCATGCTCGTCAACCAGCACCTCGGCGAGGCCGCCCGCGTGCTCGTTTTCAAGCAGGACGACGGCACCCCCTCCGGCTGCAAATTCGTGGAAGTCCGCCGCGCGCCCGAGCCCGGCTCCGGTCCCGCCCGCTGGGCCGAGTTTGCCGACCTGCTCCACGACTGCCGCGCGCTCCTCGTCTCCGCCGCCGGCCCGCAGCCCAGGCGCGCCCTCGAGGAACGCGGCGTCCGCGTCATCGAGATGGAGGGCATGATCGAGGAAGGGCTCACCGCCGTTTTCAAAGACCAGCCCATCCCCGCGTCGCTCGCCCGCCGCTTCACCGGCTGCGGCGGCTCCGCCTGCAAAGGCGCCGGCACCGGCTGCGGCTGATCGCTTTTTCTCAACCCACCACAACCCACCATCATGTCACCCACCCTGGCCATCGCCCTCACCAAGCAAGCCAACCGCGAGCACTACACCTCGCTCATGTTTCTCGCCCTCAAATACTGGGCCGAAGCGGAGCACTTTTCCGGATTCGCCGACTTTTTCGGCATCCAGGCGGAGGAGGAGGAATCGCACGCAAAAAAGTTTTACCAGCACCTCACCGACCGCGGCGCCACGCCCGTGATCGGCCCCATCGCGACGCCGCCATCGACGTATCCCGACCTCACCAGCGTCGCCCAGGTGCTCTACGACCACGAGCGCGAAAACACGCGCTGCATCCACGCCGTTTACGAGACCGCGCTCGCCGAGAAGGACTACGCCACGCAGGTCTTCCTCCACGAATTCATCGCCGAGCAGGTCGAGGAGGAAAGCTGGACCGACCAGCTCCTCGAACTCACCCGCCGCGCCACCTGCTCCGGAGGCCTCTTCAACCTCGACCGCCACCTCGTCAAGACCCTCCTCGGCGACGAGGCCAAGTAACCCGTCTTCCCTTTCCCCATCATGTCCAAACCAACTCACCACCTGTTTGTGTGCGGCAGCTTCCGCGCCAACGGCGAACGCCAGGGCGTTTGCCACAAGAAAGACTCCATGAGCCTTCTCTCCTACCTGCAAAGCGAGGTGCAGGACCGCATGATCGACGGCGTCGAAATCGCCGTGACCGGCTGCATGAACTTCTGCGTCAAGGGCCCCGTCATGGTCGATTATCCGACGGGCAATTTTTATCGCGTGCCCGACAACGCCGCCATCGACGCCATCCTCGACGCCATCGAGGAAGACTCTGTCGCCGAGGACTACCTCATCGCCGAATAACAACACCGCCCATTCGTAATTTGTAATTCGTCATTCGTAATTTTTTCAGCCGATGGCCTACAAAATTTCACCCGACAAATGCATCGCCTGCGGAAGCTGCGCCGCCGAGTGCCCCGCCTCCGCCATCAAACCCGGCACGCCCTACCGCATCGAACCCGAGGAATGCCTCGACTGCGGCTCCTGCGAAACCACCTGCCCCGAAGGCGCCATCAGCCCGGGATAAAACGGAGCGGCGGCGTCCCCGCCGCCGGACGCGCAACGCGCGCCCCCTACACCGCAGCATGCCCGCCGAACTCCAGCTCATCGACACCACCCTGCGCGACGGCCTGCAAGCGCCCGGCGTGGTCGTCTCTCGCGCCGACAAGGTCGCCATCGCCCGCGCGCTCGTCGATGCGGGCGTGCCGCTGCTGGAGGTCGGCATCCCCGCCATGGGCGCCGACAGCATCGCCGACATCGACGCGGTCGCCGACGCCGTCGGCCCCGCCCGCGTGCTCACCTGGTGCCGCGCCCATCCCGACGACCTCCGCGCCGCCGCGTCCACCCGCGCCGCGCACGTCCACCTCTCATTTCCCGTCTCTGATCTCCACCTGCTCGCTTGGGGACGCACCCGCGCCTGGGTGCTGGAAACCCTGCGCTCGCTCGCCGGCCGGGCGCGCGAACGCTTCGCCACCGTCTCGGTCGGAGCCCAGGACGCCTCGCGCGCCGATCCCGGCTTCCTCGACGCCTTCGCCGCGGCCGCCCGCGAAACCTCCGCCGACCGTATTCGTATAGCGGATACCGTCGGCGTCTGGACGCCCTCCCGCGCGGCCGGCGTCGTCGCGCGCCTCCGCGCCATCGCCCCGCCGGTCATCATCCACGCGCACAACGACCTCGGCCTCGCCACGGCCAACACCCTTGCCGCCGTCGAGGCGGGCGCGGCCTGGGCCGACGTGACCGTCAACGGCCTCGGCGAGCGCGCCGGCAACGCCGCCCTCGAGGAAGTCGTCATGGCCTGGCGCGTGGGCTGCGACGGTTTCACCCGGATCGACACCGCCCGGCTCGGCCCCCTCTCCGACCTGGTCGCCCGTGCCGCCAGCCGGCCCGTTCCCGCTGCCAAGCCCATTGTCGGCTCCGCCGTGTTCACGCACGAATCCGGCCTGCACTGCGCCGGCCTCCTGCGCGACCGCCGTACCTATGAGCCGATTGCGCCGGCCCTCGTCGGACGCGCGGAACAGCCCTTCGTGATCGGCGAAAAAACCGGCTCCACCTCGCTCGCCGCCGCCCTCGCCGGACTGGGCGCCACCGCCGACATCCCCCGGCTGCTGCCCCTCGTGCGCCAGGCCGCCCGCTCCGCCCGCCGCGCCCTCACCACGCCGGAACTGCTCGCCCTCGCGCGTCAGTCCCTTTCCTGAACCGCCGCCCGCGCGCCTTTCATTCCGCAATCCGCAATCCACAATCCGCATTCCGCAACCCATGCCCTTCCAAAGCTACGAAGCCACCGCCGCGAACAACGGCGAATGGCTGCTTCAAAACCCGCTGCTCCTGCTCTTCTCGGGCAACAACGGCATCATTGCCCGCCACCTCCGCGCATCCCTGCCCATGCCCGAGGATCAATGCTGGACCCTGCTGGAAGACGACATCCAGGACCTGATGGATCCCGCGCCCCCGCCGCCCGTCCCCCCCGCCGCCCGGCATCGCTGGATGATCTTTGCGCAAAACGAAAACGGCGGCCTGCGCCTGAGCCGCGTGGAGCGCATCCGCGGCCTTTCCGACCGCCAGACCGAATTGCTCATTACCCTGAGCCCGCTGGTTCTGAAATCATTGTCTGCGGACAGGACCCGCTGCGTTGTGCAGCAGCCGGCCAACGCCCGCCAATGGAGCGAAGAACTCGCCCTCGACGGCGGCGTCGCCAACCTGGCCGGCCCCTGGACCTGGTGCGCCCGCGAGCTCAACATCGGCGCCGCCGTCATGGGAGGAAAATGACGGGGTGACCCGATGCTCCGCCGCTCACCCGATCCGCCGGGCTTGGGCCTGGGCTCGCAGGCAAAGCTCGGCGGCCTTGAAGGCGTGCGCCTGGGTCATGGCGTGCTCCGTGCGGTTGAGACAATCGAGAATCAACTCACCAAAAAAACGGAACCCCACCTGCCCCGTCACCGCCATGTGATGCTCGCCTTTTTCATCCACGAGATACACATGGTCGCCAGCCGCGTCGCGCCCCACGTCGATGTATTTGCGCAATTCAATATAACCCTTCGTCCCCAGAATGATCGTGCGCCCGTCGCCCCAAGTGCGGAGACCGTCGGGCGTGAACCAATCCACCCGCACGTAATTTGACGCACCATTGTCGGCGAGCAAGGTCGCCTGGCCGAAATCCTCCAGTTCGGGCGTGTCGGGATTGGCGAAATTCCCAACCGAGGCATCCAGCACGGTCGCATCCGTCGCGCCCGTATAATGGAGAAACTGCTCGAATTGGTGGCTGCCGATGTCGCACAAAATCCCGCCGTAGCTTTCGCGCTCGAAAAACCACGCCGGCCGCGTGGGTTTGTTGAGCCGGTGCGGGCCGAGCCCGATCACCTGCACCACGCGGCCGATCACGCCGTCCGCGACCAAGTCGCTGGCAACCGCCGCGGATTCCACGTGCAGCCGTTCGCTGAAATACACCATGTATTTGCGGCCCGTGCGCGCGACGGTCTCCCGTGCCCGGTCGAGTTGCGCGAGCGTGGTGAAAGGCGTTTTGTCGGTAAAATAATCCTTGCCCGCCTCCATCACGCGGCAGCCGAGTCGTCCGCGCTCATTGGGCACGGCCGCGGCGGCCACGAGCCTGATGTCGGCCTGGTCCAGAATCTCGTCGAGCGAGCGGGCGGCCTTGGCCTGCGGAAATTTTTCCCGGAACGCCTCCACCTTTTTCGGATCGGGATCATACACCCAGCGCAATTCCGCGCCCGCCTCGGTGAGCCCGTTGCATTGCCCGTAAATGTGGCCGTGGTCGAGATGCGCGGCGGCGAAGGCAAACTCGCCGGGCTTCACGACAGGCTGGGGTTTGCCTTTCGGCGCGTAATTCATGCCGTCGCCTTTTTGCGCGGCGGGTGGCGGAGGCGTGTCTGGGATGGGAGGAGAAAACGGTTTCATGGCGGATGTTTGTGGCTAACGCAGGATAAACGAAAAAGATACGATAATCCGGGACAAGTCTCTTTGTAAACTCAATCATGCCCGAGGTCGCATTTGTCGAGACAGTGCTTGACAGGCCATAAATAAAGTAACAATTTTGGTTACATTAATTATGAGCGGCAATTCCAGATTTGCATCCAGCGTGCATGTGCTCGCCTACCTCGCCTACAAGGAGGGGGCGGCGACCACGTCCGCCGAGATCGCGTCGAGCGTGGACACCAATCCCGTCGTTGTCCGCCGTCTGCTCTCCACGCTCGTGAAGGCCCGCCTGGTCACCGCCCACAAGGGAGCCGCCGGCGGTTTCAGCCTCGCCAGCACCCCGGCCAATATCACCTTGCTGGCCATCCACCGCGCCGTCGAGCCGCGGCCCGATCACGGGCTGGCCCGCTTCGCCCCCAACCACAAATGTCCCGTCGGCGCCCGCATCGAGACCATCCTGCGCGCCGCCTTTTTCAAGGCCCAGTCCGGCATGGAGGCCGAACTCGCCCGCATCTCGCTCGAAGACATCAACCAGCAGATCAAACCCGTCTGCGCCGGAAAACACTGAGTTTTCATTTCCCATTAAATGTAACAATTATAGTTACATTAAAATCAACCGCAACCAATGACATCATCATGAACACCGAAAACACCACACCGGTCCTCCTCCACATCGACGCCAGCCCGCGCGGCGCGCGTTCGCACAGCCGCCGCCTCGGCCGCGACTTCACCGCCTCCTGGCAGGCCGCTCATCCCGGCGGGCGCGTCGTCAGCCGCGATCTCGGCCACGAGCCGCCGCCCTTTGTCACCGAAGCCTGGGTCGAAGGCGCGTTCACGCCGCCCGACGGCCATTCGCCCGACGCGCGCCAGGCGATGGCGAAATCCGACGAGTTGGTGGACGAGCTTTTGTCCGCCTCCGAGATCGTGATCACCACGCCGATCTACAATCTTTCCCTTCCCGCCGTCCTCAAGGCCTGGATCGACCAGATTTCGCGCGTCGGCCGCACCTTCACGATGGGGCCCGACGGTTACAAGGGCCTCGTGGGAGCGCGGCGGACCACCATCATCGTCGCCAGCGGCAGCGACTTCCGTCCGGGCGGGCCAAACGGAGCGCTGAACTTCCTTGAACCTTATCTGCGCGGCGTGCTCGGTTTCATCGGGCTCGCCAATGTGCGCTTTGTCTACGCGCACAGCCTCAACGACGGCAACCCGCAGCGCGAGGCCTCGCTGGCCGAGGCGGGCACCACGGCGCGGCAACTCGCCGCCGCCTGACCGCGCGCACACAGCACGCTTGCCCTCGCCCGCCGGATGTCATCCGCTGGCGGGCGATGTCGTTCTACGCCGACCTGCACATCCACTCCAAATACTCCCGGGCCACCAGCGGAGACCTCGATTTCTACCACCTCGCGCTCTGGGCCAAAAAAAAGGGCGTCCGCGTCGTCGGCACCGGCGATTTCACCCACCCCGCCTGGATCGCCGCGATCAAGGATGAACTCGTGCCCGCCGAGCCCGGCCTCTTCCGCCTGCGCGACGACCTCGAAGCCGCCGTCAACGCCGAGATCGGCCCCTGCGCCGCCGCCGACGCGCCGGTCCGCTTCCTCCTCGAGGTGGAAATCTCCACCATCTACAAGCAGGGCGACAAGGTCCGCAAGGTCCACCACCTCCTCTACGCGCCCGACATCGCCAGCGCCGAGCGCATGACCGGCCGCCTCGCCCGCATCGGCAACATCGCCTCCGACGGGCGCCCCATCCTCGGGCTCAACTCGCGCGACCTGCTCGAAATCTGCCTCGAAGCCGGCGAAGGCTGTTACCTCGTCCCCGCGCACATCTGGACGCCGTGGTTCAGCGTCTTCGGCTCCAAGTCCGGCTTTGACCGCCTCGACGAATGCTACGGCGACCTCTCTTCGCACATCTTCGCACTCGAAACCGGCCTCTCCTCCGACCCGCCGATGAACTGGCAGATTTCGATGCTCGACGGCTACCGGCTCGTCTCCAGTTCCGACGCGCACTCGCCCGGCAATCTCGGGCGCGAGGCCAGCCGCTTCGACTGCGCGATGGATTATTTCGCCATCCGCGACGCCCTCGCCACCGGCCGCGGCTATGCCGGCTCCGTCGAATTTTTTCCCGAAGAGGGCAAATATCACATGGACGGGCACCGGGCCTGCAACTTCCGTTGCGAGCCGGCGGAATCGCGCCGCCTCGGCAACAAATGCCCCGTCTGCGGCGCCCCGCTCACGCTCGGCGTGCATTACCGCGTGCTCGAACTCGCCGACCGCGCCGAACCGCAAAAACCCGCCGGGGCCGCGCCCTTCCGCAGCTTCATCCCGCTGCCGGAAATTTTGGGAGAGCTCCACGGGACCGGCTCGAAAAGCAAAACCGTGCGCGCGGCCTGGGAGCAGGCCATCGCCCGGCTCGGCCCGGAACTCGATATTCTCGGCGACCTGCCACCCGGCGAAATCGACCGTGCCGCCTCGCCGCTCCTGGCCGAGGCGATCCGCCGCATGCGCGCCGGCGAGGTCATCCGCGAAGGCGGCTTCGACGGCGAATACGGCGTCATCCGCGTGTTCAAACCGGGCGAGCTCGAAACCGCCAAATCCGCCGCCCTGCTCTTCGATTTGCCCGAGCCGGACGTTTCGCAAAAGAAAACGAAGACAGCGAAAAACGCAGCTCCGATTTCGTCCGGGAAACCCGGCGAGCCATTGGCCGCCTCCTCCGGCCTGACTCCGGAACCGGAATCCCCAGCCCCCTCCGTTTCCTCCGTTGCCCCCTGTGAAAAAAACGCCTTCCCCCTTCTCGCCGGCCTTGATCCCGACCAGCGCGCCGCCGCCGCCATCGTCTCCGGCCCGCTGCTCATCATCGCCGGTCCCGGCACGGGCAAAACCCGCACGCTCACGCACCGCATCGCGCACCTCATCGCCGACCACGACGCCGCGCCGGAATCCTGCCTAGCCATCACCTTCACCCGCCGCGCCGCCGGCGAAATGCGCGAACGCCTCGAGCAACTTCTCCCCGACGGACGCGGCGCCCGCGTGCCGGTGACGACCTTCCACGCGCTCGGCCTGCTCATCCTCCGCGAACAACAGGAAAAACTCGGCCTCGGAGCTCCGCTCCGCGTGGCAGGCGAGCGCGAGGCATTCGCCCTCGCCCGCGAGGCGCTCGGAGTCTCCGCCGCCGACACCCGCCGCCTGCTCGCCGACCGCGCCTCCATTCCCGCCGCCTACATCCAGGCGCTGCGCGCCCGCGGCCTCGTGGATTTCGACGACCTCATCGCGCTCACCGTCGATCTCCTCGCCGCCGATCCCGCGCTCGCCGCGCACTACCGCGCCCGCTGGCCGCACCTCTCCATCGACGAATACCAGGATGTGGACGAACGCCAGTATCGACTCGTCCAACACCTGACAGGCGCGGAGGAATTTTCGATTTTGGATTCTCGATTTGGCAGGCATGTCGCTTCGCTCGGAACGATTGGGGAGCTGCCGCTCCCGCCTGCATCCGGCGTGGCAGCGCCTTCAATCGAAAATCGAGAATCCAAAATCGAAAATTCCTCCAGCCTCTGCGCCATCGGCGACCCCGACCAGGCGATCTACGGCTTCCGCGGCACCGACGTGCGTTTCTTCCAGCAATTCCAGGCCGACCATCCCGGCGCGCGCGTCGTCCAGCTCACGCGCAACTATCGCTCCGCCCGCCTCATCGTCGAGGCCGCCCTGCAAGCCGTCGCCCCCACCACGCTCGTGCGCGACCGCGCCCTGCGCGCGCAGAATGCCGACGCCACGCGCCTCACGCTGCGCGAATGCGGCACCGACCGCGCCGAGGCCGAATTTGTGGTCGCAACCATCGAGCGCCTCGTCGGCGGCACCAGCCTCACCTCGTTCGACACCGGGCGCGTCGCCACCGCCGCCACCCCGCCCGCCTCCGCCGCCGCGCCCGCGCACTACGCCTTCAACGATATCGCCGTCCTTTACCGCACCGACGCGCAAACCCCGCCGCTCGTCGATGCGCTCGCCCGCTCCGGCATTCCGTTCCAAAAACGCGCGCACGGCCCGCTCGCCGCGCATGCCACCGTGCAGGCGCTCATCGACCAGATCAAAATCCTGCCGCCCGGCGCCCCGCTCGCCGAACGCCTCGCGCAGGCCGCCGCCGCGCTTGCCCGCGCCGAACAGCCCGACGCCGACCTGCGCGCCATCGCCGACGCGCTTCGCCCGCTCGCCGAAAAACACGGCGCCGACCTCGACGCCTTCCAGAGCGAACTCGCGCTCGGCGCGGACGTGGACCTGCACGACGCCCGCGCCGAGCGTGTATCCTTGCTGACACTACACGCGGCCAAGGGGCTGGAATTTCGCGTTGTCTTTCTCGTCGGCTGCGAAGACGGCCTGCTGCCGCACCGCTTCGGCTACGGCGATGACGCCGCCGAAACCGACATCGCCGAGGAGCGCCGCCTGTTCTTCGTCGGCCTCACGCGCGCGAAGGAGCGTCTTTTCCTTTCCCACGCCCGCCGCCGCCACTGGCAGGGCGCGTTGCGCGACCGTTATCCGTCGCCCTTCCTGCGCGACATCCGCGACACGCTCCTCGACCGCCAGCGCGAGGCCGCGCCAGCCGCGCCGCGCCCGCGCCAGCTTGATCTGTTTTGAGCCGGGCGGAGCCTGCGCCCGTCGCTATCAGGATATTCCCAACCCCTTGTTCATGATGGATCATTGATTTTTATCATTTTCCTTGCCGTCCCTCCCGCCGCGACTTTTTCTGTCCGCAATTTTGCTTCGCCCCCGGTCTTCGCGGTCACCGAAAAATATATTAAATTAATCACATGCAATATGCGTGCTTCGTATAAAACTCCCGGGGCCGCTGTTTTCTCCCCGTTGTTTCTCATCACAAACACAGGGCGGTTTTGTGCGATTCCCGTGTGGATCGCGCTCCTTGTTTTTTGCGCGCCGCGGATTTGCGCGCAGGACGCGCCGGCGGCGGCCGGCGACGGCAAAAGCTATTTCGAGCCGGCGCCGGACGACGACGGGACCGTCGTGAAGCTTCCGACCTACCGGGTCGTCGAGCAGCGCATCCTGCCGCCGCCGGAGTCGTGGCTCTACACGGCGATTCCGGGCTTTGAGGTGCTCTCCAACGCCTCCCGGCGCGGCACCCGCGCGTTTCTGGACGACTTTGTCCGCTTCCAAGCGGCGCTGAGCGTCGTATGGCCGGCGTTTGCGGGCGGGAAAAGCACGCGCACGCCGACGCTCATGATAATATGCGGGAAAACCGGCGCGTATGAATCGCTCGGCCTGCAGGCGGAGGAGGCTGACGCCGGAATCTATGGCAGGGCCTTCTTTGTGGAGGACGACGAGCGCTCCGCCATTGTCATTGATTACAATTATATAATTTTCGACGAGAACTCGGTTTTCAGCCTGGAGCCGGACCGGGAGGACGAGAATGCAGGTCTCGGCTCAACAGTGGGGCAGACCGGCTACGGCCCCATCTCCGATCCTTTCAAGACGCTCTATAATCAATACACCCGATTCCGCCTGCGCCGCCTGCTGGGGAAAAAGGCCCCGCCGCCATGGTTCGAGGAGGGCATGGCCCGGTTGATAGAGACGATGGATTTTTCGGGCAAACGCATAGAATTCGGCAAGCTGGACGAATCGAAGTTTATAACCAGCCCTTACGAGTCGATGGACAATCTCGCCCAAGCCGCCGCCAATGACGGCGAGATAGGGAGTGGCATCAACCATGATCTCGGGCTGGCTATAATGGGCCGCAAGGCAGGCATTCTCCAAAATCGGGGGAATCCCCTGCTGCCGATGGCCAAGCTCCTCGCCCCCGATGCCAAGCCCACCAAGGCGTGGTCGAACCAGTGTTATTTATTCGCCCACATGTGCCTGTATGGAAACCGGAAGGAATACCAGCGCGGTTTTATAAAACTGGCGATGCGCTCGCTCAGCGAGCCTGTCACCGAGGAATTGTTCAAGCAATGCCTTGGAACTTCCTACAAAAAAATGGGCGTCAAACTGCGCGAATACCTGGCGACAGGCTGGCATTATGCGCAAATCTACGAGCCGTCGGCGCGCGGGGCCGACTTTTTCGCCGGCATCGCCAAGGTCGAGCCGCGCGACGCCACGCAGGCGGAAATCGGGCGCGTCAAGGGCGAGGTGCTGCGGCTCGGCGGCCGCCCCGTCGAGTCGCGGGACGCGTTTATCATTCCGTATCTGCGCGGCGAGCGCGACCCGGCCCTGCTCGCCTCGCTCGGCCTGCTGGAAAGCCTGGAAAACCGCGAGGACCGCGCGCTCAAGTTTCTGGACGCGGCGGCGAAGGCCAAGGCCGAGCGGCCGCGCGCCTACCTGGAGCTCGCCAAACTCCGCCTTCGGAAAACCGAGGCCGCCACGGGCGCCCCCGACGGCCCGCTCGACGACGCCCAGGTTGATTACATATTGGAGCCGTTGCTGGCCGCGCGCGGGCAGCCGCCGCCGATGACCGGCGTGTATTCGCTCATCGGCGATGTTTTGCTGCGCGCCGAACAGCCGCCGGACGCGGCACGGCTGGAAATCATGCTGGAGGGCGTCCGGCATTTCCCGAACGACGGCGTGCTGATTTACAAGGCCGCGTTGTTATATGCAAATCACGGCGATCCGGAGCGGGCGCGGACGCTGATCGGACACGGGCTGAAAATCTCGATAAACGCCAGATACAGCGCGGAGCTGGAAAAATTGCGGGCCCGCCTGCCCGGTGGCGACAGGCCGAAAACAGGCGCGCCGCCCTGACGGATGCTTCGGGGCGGACGGGCGGGAACCGCCGCGCCTCACTCGCGCCGGCGGTATTCGCTCGGCGGCATCCCGGTTTCCCGCTGGAAAACCTGCGCGAAATGGCTCGGGCTGGTGTAGCCCACATCGAGCCCGATCTCGATCACGCTCCGGCGCGTCTCCCGCAACAGCCGCCGCGCCCTCTCCATGCGCAGCCGGATGAAATACCGCGACGGGCTGTGCCCGGTCGTCTTGTTGAACAGGCGGCAAAAATGAAACTTGCTCATCCCCGCCTCGCGCGCCAGCCCGTCGAGCCGGAACTCCTCGTCCAGATGCGCCTCCATGTAATCCGTGATCCGGCGCAAACTGGACGCCGGCAAACGCCCGCCGCGCAATCCGCCGCCCGCCCCGGCGGTCTTCGTGTCGGCGTAATGCCGCACCAGATGCACGGCCACGCTCTGCGCGATGCCCTGCACGAAAAGCATGCTCGGCCGGCCCGGCGGCGCCGTGATCTCGCGATGCAACTGCTCCAGAAAGGCCGACAGCACCGGATCGTGCCGGCCGGAAACCTCGCGCAGGCTCGCCCGCCGGCCCGCCTTGCCCAGCACCTCCCGCGCCGCCTGCCGGAACAACGGCAGCCCGAGATACAGGTGCATGACCTCCAGCCGCTCGCTGCCGACCGCCTTCCAGCGCAACTCGTAGGGAGTCGGCGAGGTGGTCAGATAAAAATCACCCGCCCTCACATGATTGGCGGTCCATGCGCCGTCCAGTTCCCGTTCCTCGATCACGGCGTCGCCCGACAATACCCACACGACAAATGGCTCGGCCACCGACGGGATGATCACGCCGTCCTCGATTTGTTGCAGCGTGTAGATTTTCACCAGCAAGTCGCGCCAGGGCCGCCCGTGGCTGGCGAAGACCAGCTTTCCCGGCATCCGCTGACAATTCACCACCGACGACGCGCATTCAGACAGGAGGGTCATAGAGTCTCGAAAAGGCCGACACTACCGGAGCTTTTTAAAATTGCACCCGGTTTTTGCGCAAAATCCCGACAGCCGGCGCAAGGCCCCGAGAGCAAACGCGTTTGTTCCGTGCTATCATTGCCGCCATGTCCAAACCAACCGTCACCGCCGTCCCCAAACGGGCCTATGCCGCCCAGTCCACCACCACCCCGCTCGCCCCCCTCACGATCTCGCGCCGCGATCCGCTGCCGGATGACGTCGTCATCGAAATCCTCTACTGCGGCGTCTGCCACTCCGACCTCCACCAGGCCCGCGGCGAATGGGGCAACACGGTCTATCCCTGCGTGCCCGGCCACGAGATTGTCGGGCGCGTCACCCGCGTCGGCCCCAAGGTCGTGAAATTCAAGGAAGGCGACCTCGCCGCCGTCGGCTGCATGGTGGACTCGTGCCGCACCTGCCCGAGCTGCCAGCGCGGTCTTGAGCAATATTGCGAGAACGGCTGCACGCTCACTTACAACGGCGCGGACAAGCACCTCGGCGGCATGACCTACGGCGGCTATTCCGAAAGCGTCACGGTGGACCAGGCGTATGTCCTGCGCGTGCCGGCCAACCTCGACCTCGCCGCCACCGCGCCGCTGCTCTGCGCCGGCATCACCACGTATTCGCCGCTGCGCCACTGGAAAGTCGGCCCCGGCCAGAAGGTGGGCATCGTCGGCATCGGCGGGCTCGGCCACATGGGAGTCAAATTCGCCCACGCCCTCGGCGCGCACACCGTGGTGCTGACCACCTCGCCGGGCAAGGTCGCGGACGCCGTCCGCCTCGGCGCCGACGAGGTCATCATCTCGACCGATCCGGAACAGATGAAAAAGCACGCCCGCAGCTTCGACTTCATCCTCGACACCGTGTCCGCCGTCCACGACATCAACGCCCTCTTCAATCTCCTCAAGCTCGACGCCACGCTGACGCAGGTCGGCGTGCCGGCCTCGCCTCTCGGCGTGGCGGTGTTCAACCTGATCCTCCCTCGCCGCAACTTCGCCGGCTCCGGCATCGGCGGCATCGCCGAGACGCAGGAGATGCTCGATTTCTGCTCCGAGCACAACATCGTGAGCGACATCGAGTTGATCCGCATCCAGCAGATCAACGAAGCCTACGAGCGCCTCCTGAAGAGCGACGTCCGCTACCGCTTCGTCATCGACATGGCCTCGCTGAAAGAATGAAACCTCCCGAAAATCCGCTGCGCGAGTTTCCACTGGAAAAAGCCTTCCAGTGGTTCGAGCCCGGTCCGGTCGTGCTCGTGTCCACCGCCCACCGCGGCAAGGCCAACATCATGACCATGAGCTGGCACATGGTCGTGGAGTTCTCGCCGCAGATCGCCTGCGTCGTCAGCCCGGGCAACCACACCTTTGCCGCCCTGCGCGCGACCCGCGAATGCGTCATCTCGATCCCCGGCGCCGACCTCGCCCGCACGGTGGTCGATATCGGCAACTGCTCGGGCCGGGAGGTGGACAAGTTCGCGGCCTTCGGGCTCACCGCCCTGCCCGCCTCGTCCGTGCGTGCGCCGCTCATCGCCGAATGCCTCGCCGGCCTCGAATGCCGCGTGGCCGACACGCGCCTCGTCGGCAAATACAGCCTCTTCGTGCTCGACGGCGTGAAGGCCTGGACCAACCCGCGGCGCAAAAACCGCAAGACCTTCCACGCCGTCGGCGACGGCACCTTCGTCGTGGACGGCCGCGCGCTGAACCTGAAAAAGCGGATGACCAAATGGCCCGAATTCATCTGAACCACTCCCGGCAACCTCATCAAGTATCCAAACATGCAATACAAAACACTCGGCAACACCGGCCTCCTCGTCTCTGAAATCTGCCTCGGCACCATGACCTTCGGCGGACGCGGCTTCTGGACCGCCATCGGCACCCTCGACCAGTCGGTCGCGGACGGCATCGTCACCCGCGCGCTCGACGCCGGCATCAACTTCATCGACACGGCCGACGTTTACTCCGAGGGCCTCTCGGAGGAAATCACCGGCCGCGCCATCGTGAACTCGGGCCGCAAACGCTCCGATGTCGTCCTCGCCACCAAGGTCTTCGGCGCGACCGGTCCCGGTCCCAACGACCGCGCAGCCTCGCGCGGGCACATCATGGACGGGGTCAAGGCCAGCCTGAAGCGCCTCGGCACCGACTACATCGACCTCTACCAGATCCACGGCCTCGACACGCTCACGCCCGTCGAGGAAACCGTGCGCGCGCTCGACGACCTCGTGCGGCAGGGCCACGTGCGCTACGTCGGCGTTTCCAACTGGGCGGCGTGGAACATCATGAAGGCGCTCGGCATCGCCGACCGTCACGGCTGGACGCGCCTCGCCACGCTCCAGGCCTACTACACCATCGCGGGCCGCGACCTGGAGCGCGAAATCGTGCCGCTGCTCGAAGCCGAAAAACTCGGCCTCATGGTCTGGAGCCCGCTCGCCGGCGGCCTGCTCTCGGGCAAGTTCGACCGCGAGGGCAACGGTCCCGAGGGCTCCCGGCGCGCGACCTTCGATTTTCCGCCGGTCAACAAGGACCGCGCCTTCGCCTGCATCGACGTCATGCGCGGCATCGCCGGCGCGCGCGGCGTGTCGGTGGCGCGCATCGCGCTCGCGTGGGTGCTGCACCGGCCCTTCGTCATGTCGGTCATCATCGGGGCGAAAAACATCGGGCAACTCGACGACAACATCGCCGCGACCGAAATCAAACTCACCGCCGACGAACTCCGCCAACTCGACCAAGTGAGCGCCCTCCCGCCCGAATATCCCGGCTGGATGATCGAGCGCCAGGGGGTTGGCCGGCGCCCGGAATAAACCCGCCCGCCGCCGTCACGCCGCCGCGCCGGCCACGGCATGACGGCGGCGCCATTCTCCCGGCGTCACGCCCTCCCATTCGCGGAAGGCGCGGTAAAACGAATTCGGGTCCTCGAAGCCGAGCAGGCACGCCGTCTCCGTCAGCGTCATCGACGGCTCGCGCAGATACTGATGCGCCAGTTCCCGGCGCGCGTCGGCCAGCAGTTGCCGGAAATTTGATCCCTCTTCCGCGATGCGCCGCTGCAACGTGCGCGGACTCACCGCCAGTTCCTTCGCCACTTCGCCGATCTGCGGCAGGCGTGCGCCGACCAGCCGCTGCATCACCCACTTTGCCTGCCCCGCCAGCGTCGAGGTCGCCTTGCGCCGCGCCAGTTCCCGGTCAAGCGACGGGCTCAGCATTTCCAGCAACTCCGCATTGTAGGTGACGAACGGCAGATCGAGATCGGAAAGCCGGAAGACGATGACATTGCGCCGCGCCCGGAAATGCACCCGGCAGCCAAAGTAGGCCTCGAACCGCTCCACCGCCGCCGGCGGGCGGGCCAGCTCGACGCGCAACGGATTCAGCGGACGCCGGATGCCGCGCCGGCCCAGCTCCACCGTGCCGGCAAACGCCGCGTCGAGCAACCGGGGAGGCACCGGCTCCGTCGTCCGCAGCCAGGAAAACTCCGCGCGGCATTCCCCGCCGCCCTCGGCCAGCGCCATCTCCTCCGCGCAACAGAGATACTTGTAGCGGGCGAAGCGCTGCAACGCATCGCGAAACGTCCGCGCATGCTGCGCCGCGATGCAGGCCGGGTGGTGCCGCTCCAGCGGAATCCGGCGGGCCAGCTCGATGCCGGTCAGAGGATCGTCGCCCACCGTTTCCAGCGCCCGCCAGAAGGCGAACATCTGTTCCGTGGTCAGCAGCATCCCGGACTCGCCGCCCACCGCCAGCGGCAACCCGGCCGCGCGCAGCACCCGGCCGGCATCGACGCCCAATTCGCGCAGTGTGGGCCGGATGTCGGGAAAACGAAAGGTGGGTGCGCTCATGCGAAAACGAACAGGATGGAATCAACGCGGACTCAAGCCAGCGACTTAACCTCTTCCGACAATATCGCTCCGGGATAATCCGTCGAGCGCGTGAATGCGGACCAGCGCTCCAGCTCCGCCAGAGATTGCTCGTAGCTGTTGCGCAGGAAAAGCATCGCATCGCCGCCGAGCGGCAGGCGCAGCGGCGGCTCCGCCATTTCAGCGGCCTGAAGGAGAACCTCGGCCGCCTTGCGCGGATCGCCCTGCTCGTGGCCCGTGAAGTTCGCGAGCATCGTCCGCATCTGGCCGACGGTGGCGTCGTAGGCCTCGATCGGCTCGGCAAACGCCATCGACGCGCCCGCCCAGTCGGTGCGAAAACCACCCGGCTCGACGATGGTGAGCTTGAGGCCGAGCGGTCTGATTTCTTTCGCGAGGGCTTCGCTGAATCCCTCCACGGCGAACTTGGCTGCGTGATAGCCGGAAAGCCCGGCGGAGGAGAAGCGCCCGCCAATGGAAGTGACCTGGAAAATGTGCCCCGCGCCCTGGCGGCGCAGGTGCGGCAATGCGGCCCGCGTCACGTTCACCGTGCCCCAGAAATTGGTGTCGATTTGCCGCCGGAAATCCTCCGGCGTCATTTCTTCGAACGCGCCGATGAAGCCGAAGCCGGCGTTGTTGACGAGCACGTCGATGCGCCCGAAGGCGTCGAGCGCCGCCGCGACCGCCTGCGACGACTCTTCCGGCGAATCGACGTCGAGCCGCACCGCGCGGAAACGGTCGCCGTGCGCGGCGGCGAGATCGGAAAGCCGCCCGGGATCGCGGGCGGTGGCGACGACGCGGTGACCCGCGGCGAGAATGACCTCGGCGAAAGCGCGACCGAGGCCGCGCGAACTGCCGGTGATGAACCAGATTTTGGACATGGCGAATAATGGATGAGTTGTGCGAAGCGCGATTTGCCGCGCTCCACGATGCTCTCACTCTACTCGCCTGATACCGCCAGCGCACTGGCCGTATCCGCCAATCGACTCGCAAACCGCGCCAACTCTTTCCGGGGCCAAAGCAGATGGCCGCACCGGAATTCAGTGATGGTGCCCGCCGTGTCCGTCGGAGCCTGCAGTTTTGGCGGCGGCCGCGTCATCGATCTTTTTCAGGTATTTGGCCGGGTCTTTTTGAAAATCCCGGATGCAGCCCTTGCAGCAAAAGCGCACGAGCCGGTCGGGTTTTCCCTCCTCCTTGTGGATATAATCGATGGGGCCGCCCATGTCGCCGCCCTCCAGCTTGTCGCCGGAGACGACGCAGGTATCCAGCGGATAACCGGCCTTGGAGCCCGCCGTTTGAGCCTGGCCGGCGGGCGCGGTTTTGGTCTTTCCATGGTCTTCGCCGTTGTGGGCAAAAAGCGCGCCCGACGAGAGTCCGGCTGCGACGAGGGAAACGAGGATGAATTTGATGGGCTTGGTCATGATGAATGATTGATAGGTGACATTCATTGAAACGCCGTGGACGCGCCAATCCCTCGCCTCCATGGACATTTTTTCAAAAAACAGCGGCGGTCGGGCGTTATTTTTTCGCATCAAGTTCATGGCTGGGCCAAGGGCGGTTGCGAAACCGGGCCGGCCGGCGACGGAGCCGGGGCATCCGGCGTCGGAGGCAGGCCGCGGCGCCGCCAGATGTAGTAGATGGCCGGATACACGAGCAGCTCCATGAGCGTCGAGGTCACGACGCCGCCCACCATGGGCAGCGCGATGCGCTTCATCGTGTCGGCGCCGGTCCCGTGGCTCCAGAGAATCGGGAGCAGTCCGGCGATGATGACGGCGGCCGTCATCGCCTTCGGGCGCACCCGCTTCACCGCGCCGTGGTAAATGGCGTCGCGCAGGTCCGCCGCCGCGCGGAGCCGGCCCGCCTTTTTTGCCTCCCCGTGGGACAAGTCGAGGTAGAGCAGCATGACGACGCCCGTCTCGGCATCGAGCCCGGCCAGCGCGATGATGCCGACCCACACGGCCACGCTCATGTTGTAGCCGGTGAGGTGGAGCGCCCAGAACGCGCCAACGAGGGAGAACGGCACCGCCAGAAGCACGATGCCGGTCTTGATCCACGACTTGGTGTTCAGGTAGATGATGAAAATGATGAGGACGAGGGTGAGCGGCACGACGATCATCAGGCGGGCTTGGGCGCGCTGCATGTATTCAAACTGGCCGCTCCAGAAAACGCTGTAGCCCGCGGGCACCTTGATCTCGCCGCGCCGGAGCGCGTCATTCACGGCCTGTTGTGCGCCCCGGACGTAGTTGCCGATATCGACACCCTGGACATCCACGTAGATCCATGCGTTGGGGACCGCGCCTTCGCTCTTGATGCCCATCGGGGCCGAGACCACGCGCACCTTCGCCACCTGGCTGAGCGGAATCTGCGCGCCGGGCGCCGCCATGCCGCCCGCGCCCATCGCGCCGCCGGCCGGATCGGCGGTCTTCACCGGGATCAGGATTTCGCCGAGGGCTTCGAGATTTTCACGGTAGTCCCGCTCATAGCGGAGAATCACGCCGTAGCGTTCGAGCCCCTCGACCGTGGTGGTGAGCGGCATGCCGCCAAGGGCCGCTTCGATCACTTCCTGCACCTCGCCCTGCGTCAGCCCATGGCGGGCGATGGCGTCGCGGTCGATGTCGATCTCGACATAGTTGCCACCCATCACCCGCTCCGCAAACACGCTGCTGGTGCCGGGCGCCCGCCGGATCACGCCTTCGATTTCACCGGCTATCCGCTCCAGCTCGCGCAGGTCCGGTCCCGCGACCTTGATGCCGACGGGGGTCTTGATGCCGGTCGCGAGCATGTCGATGCGCGTCTTGATCGGCATCGTCCAGGCGTTCGTAAGCCCGGGGATTTGCACGGCGTTGTTCATCGCCGTGGTGAGTTCGTCGATGGTGCGGGGCCGGCGGACGACCACCCTGCCTTCCTCGTCCTTGATGTCCACGGCGGGCCACTCGTCCTCGGGCTTCAGCATGATCGTCGTCTCGATCATGTCCATCGGCGCGGGATCGGTAGCGGACTCGGCGCGTCCGATTTTTCCGAACACATGGTGCACCTCGGGGAACGACTTGATGATCTGGTCGGTTTGCTGGAGCAGCTCGCGCGCCTTGGTCGGCGAGATGCCAGGAAAGGTCGTCGGCATGTAGAGCAGGTCGCCTTCATAGAGGGGCGGCATGAACTCCGAGCCGATGTTTTGATAGGGAAACGCCTTGCCGAGTTTCAGCGCGGCTTCCTTCAGGCTGCCGTCGGGCAGCGCCTGGGAGACGACCGCGTTCCAGGGAAAGAACACCCAGCCGACGACCAACGCCGCCGTGACAATCACCGCCCAGCGGAACCGGATCATGAGGTCGAGCAGCGGATGATACAGCCAGATCAGGAAACGGTTCACCGGGTTCTTTTCCTCCGGCGGAATTTTTCCGCGGATGAAGTAGCCCATGAGCACGGGCGCCAGGGTGATCGACAGGAGCGCCGCCGCCGCCATCGAATAGGTCTTGGTAAACGCGAGCGGCTTGAACATGCGGCCTTCCTGCGCCTGCAGGGTGAACACGGGCAGGAACGACACCGTGATCACCAGGAGGGAATAAAACAGCGTGGGCCCCACCTCGACCGCGGCGTCGCGGATGATGTCCCAGTGCGGCTTTCTGCCCCCGTCGTGCTCGATGTGCTTGTGGGCGTTTTCGATCATGATGATCGCCGCGTCGACCATCGCGCCGATGGCGATCGCAATGCCGCCGAGCGACATGATGTTCGCGCTGAGCCCCTGCCCGAACATGATCGCGATCGAGGCGAGGACGGCGATGGGCAGGATGACGATCGCCACGAAAGAACTGCGCAGGTGCATGAGGAACAGCAGGCAGACGAGGGCGACGACGATGCACTCCTCGACGAGCTTCACCTTCAGCGTGTCCACCGCGCGGTCGATGAGGGCGGTGCGGTCATACGCGATGGTGTAGCCGACGCCTTCGGGCAGGCTCTTCATCGCCTCGTCGAGACGGGCCTTCACGGCCTGGATGACCTCGCGCGTATCGACGCCGTAACGCACCACAACGACACCGCCGACCGTCTCGCCCTCGCCGTTGAGCTCGGCGATGCCGCGGCGCATGTCCGGCGCGAGCTGCACCTCCGCGACCTCGCCGAGCAGGACCGGCGTGCCTCCCGGCCCCTGGCCCACGGCCACCTTTTTGAGGTCGTCGATCTTCTCGATGTAGCCGCGCACACGAAGGATGAATTCCTTCTCGGCCATCTCCATGGAGCGGCCGCCGACCTCGCCGTTGCTCTTTTCGACCGCCATCGCCACGTCGCTGATCGAGAGGTTGTAGGCGTGCAGCCGGCGGGGATCGACGGCGATCTGATACTGCTTCACGAAGCCGCCGACCGAGGCGACCTCGGCCACGCCGTTCACGCTGGCGAGCTGGTAGCGGAGGAACCAGTCCTGCATCGAGCGCAGTTCCGCGAGGTCGTGCTTTGTCGAGTTGAGCGAATACATGAAGGCCCAGCCCACGCCGGTGGCGTCCGGCCCGAGGGACGGCGTCACGTTCTTCGGCAGGCTGTTTTGCAGGCCGTTCAGGTATTCGAGCACCCGGCTCCGCGCCCAGTAGGGATCGGTGCCGTCCTCGAAAATCACATACACGAACGAGTATCCGTAAAACGAATACCCGCGGACCACGGTCGCGTTCGGCACCGACAGCATCTTGGTGGTGATCGGATAGGTGACCTGATCCTGCACGATCTGCGGGGCCTGCCCCGCCCACTCCGTGTAGATGATGACCTGTGTGTCGGAGAGGTCGGGGATCGCGTCCAGCGGGATTTTGCGCAGCGAATAAATGCCGCCAAGGACCAGCGCCGCGGTCGCGGCGAGGACGAGAAATTTGTTCTTCAGGGAAAATTCGATGACGGCCTTGAGCATGGCGGGAAAATGAGCGGGCGGGTTGCGGAGAAATCAGGGCGGGCGCGTGGGGTTATGGTTTGCCGTGTTCGCCGGGCTTGTCCGCCGGGGCGTCCGCGTGGTGCGCGTGGCCGGTGGCGGGGCCGTGTTGGTGCGCGGCCGCCGCAGTCTCCGGCCCGGAATCCGCCGCATTGCGCAGCATCTTCTGGATCGCCTCGCGAAGCTGGCTCTCGGAATCGAGCATGAACTGGCCCGAGGTGACGACGCGTTCGCCGCCCGCCAGGCCGCCAAGCACCTCATAAAAATTACCCTCGCTGCGCGCGCCGAGCGTTATCTCGCGCGGCTCGAAGAAGCCGCCGTCGAGCGCGACGAAGACCGTGTTGCGCTCGCCGCTGCGCAGCACCGCGATGTCAGGCACGAGCACGGCGTCGGCGGACAACTGCGAGGCGAAGTCCGCCTGGACGAACATGCCGGGGCGCAAGTAGCCCTCCGGATTGGGGAGCACAACGCGGGCGGTGACGGAGCGCGTCCGCTCATCGAGCTGGGGCAGGAGAAGCTGCACGCTGCCCTCGAAGGTTTTTTCCGGGCCGTAACTGGTGCGGACCCTGACGGGCAGGCCGTCGCGGATGAAGGGCAGGTCCTTCTCGTAGATTTGCGCCTGCACCCACACGGAGGAGAGGTCGGCGAGCCGGTAAATCTGCTCGCCCGGCTTCATCATTTGACCGGCCACGGCCATCTTTTCGATGACCACGCCGTCGGCCGGGGCGCGAAACACGAGCGTGCGCTGCGCCTCGCCCGAGCGTTTGAGTCGGGCGATGACTTCGTCCGGCACATCGAAGAGTTGCAAACGGGCGAGCGCGGCGCGCGTGAGCGGACCGCCCCCGTCGCCTTCCGCCTTGACGGCGACCGCATAGTTGAGCTGGGCGTTGTAGAGGTCGGGCGAATAGATTTCGAAGAGCGGATCGCCCGCCTTCACCGCGGCCCACGTGGTGTTGACGTGCAGCTTTTCGATCCAGCCTTCGTATTTTGTCGTGATGTCGCGAAGTCCTTCCTCGTTGTAGGCGACGATGCCGACCGCGCGAATTTCCCGGCGCACCGGCCCGTGCCCGACAAGCGCGGTCTTGAGGTTCATCCGCTGCGTCGTGGCCGCGTCGATCTGGATGGTGTTTTCGGACGACGCATCCTCGCCTTCGTAAACCGGCGCCATGTCCATGCCCATCGAGTCCTTGCCGGGGCCGGGCTTCACTTCGCCCGGAAGCATCGTGGACTTGTAATACTTGACCTTGCGTTCGCCCGAGGAGGCTCCGGGGGCGTTGGCGCGGACGGGCGTGAGCTTCATGCCGCAAATCGGGCAGTTGCCCGGCTCTTTTTTGATAATCTGCGGGTGCATGCCGCAGGTGTAGAGTTGTTCGGCGGCGCGGAGCGTCGTCGCAGTCAGGCCGATGGCGGCGCCCAGCAGCGAAACGAGAGGCGTCAACAGGCGCGGATGCAGGAGGCGGAAGGGATTCATGGCGGAGGTCATTTGGAAGAAGTGAGAAGAAGGCCGTCGGCGGGGACATCGCCGGCGACCAGGAGGGAAATATCGGCGAGCGCGGTTTCGCGTTCGCGCCGCGCGGCGGCCTGCTCCAGCCGCATGTCGAGCTCCATCAGGCGGATCCCGGCAAGCGTGACGAAATCACCCATGCCCGACTGATAACCGCCCTCGGCGGAAGCGAGGGCGCGTTCGATGTTGGGCAGCGCCGCGGCGTCGATGTAGGCGATCATCCGGTCGGCCTCGCGCGCCATGAAGAGCATCTGCGCCAGCTCGGCGGCCATCGCTATCCGCTCGGCGTCGAGCCGCGCCTCGGCGGCGAGGCGGCGGGCGTCGGCGGACGCGATGGCCGCGGCGATTTTGTCGCGCCAGATCGGCAGGGTCATCGTCGCGGACGGACGGACCATCAGCGGGTCGGCCTTGAGATCGGCCATGAGGCCCGCGGTAAAATCGGGCGAGCCCGAACGGCGGGCCACCGCGACCGCGGCCACCGCCATGTCCACCATCGCCCGCATGGAGGCGACCCGGGGATTCGCGGCGGACAACCGGCGCCACAGCGTCTCCTCATCGGGAAGCGGCGCGGAGGGGAAGGGCTGCGCGGGCCACACCGGGTCGGGCTCCTCGCGGCGCAGGCCGAGCGCGGCCTTGAAACGGGCGCGCGCCGCAACGCGCTGGTCGGCGAGCGTGGCGAGCGCCGTTTTCAATTTTTCGCTTTCATTCAGGATGCCGGTTTGTTTTTCGAGCGAGGCCATGCCGCGCCCGGTGGCATAGTCCGCCTGCGCCATCTCGACGGATTGTCCGAGCACCGAGGCGGATCGCTGGCGCAGGGCGACCGCCTCCTCGATATAAGCCAGTTCCACCCAGGCCTTGCGCACCGCCGTGGCGGTGGTGAGGACAGTGGTGACATAGTCGCGGTAAGCCACGGCGCCGGCCGCGGTGGCTTCGCGTCCCATGGCGGCGCGCTTTCCCCACCCCATGAAATCGAACATGAGGCCCGGCATGGCGGTCATCACCATGTCCGCGATGTCCGCTTCAAAGGTGAGCTTGGGGTCGGGCTGGGAGCGCGCCGGAGTGATCGCCTCGACCGAGGCCCGCCACTCGTAAAACGCCGCTTCGACCTGCGGATGCTTGAGCAGGGCGAAGCGCAAATAATCGCTCGCCGGCGATGCGGACGCCAGCACCGGCAGTTCGACGGCGCCGCCTTCGGGACGGAGATTCCGGGCGATGGCGGCGACATCATCGCGCGCCCGTTTCTCGTAGGACGGCGTGCGGCAGCCGGAGGAGAATGCCGCCGCCACGACCGCCACGGAGGCCAGGGAAATGATGCGGTATGGGATCATAGGAAGTGAGAAAAATGAGGAGTCACGCGCTTCGCGCCCGAAGGCCTGGATCGTGGTGCGGAAGGACGGCGGGAAAGGCCCTGTGCGAAGGGCAACGAAATCGCGGGCGGCTTCCCTTGCGCGTTTCTGGGGAAGAGCGGGCATGTCTTAGTTGTCGCCGCCGAAATAGGGGGCCAGGATGGCCCGCAAGCGCTTTCGCGCCCGATACAGGCGGGTTTCCACCGCCTTCGCCGAGCAATGCAGCACCGAGGCGATTTCCGCATGCGAGAGGTTTTCGTATTCATAAAGGAGTGTCACCGTCCTGAGTTCGTCGGACAGGACGGAGACGGCGTGCCGCACCGCCTCGATCTTTTCCTGGCGGCGCAAGGCATCCGCGGGTGTCGCGTCCTCGCGCAGCGCAACCGGCACGTCTCCCTGGCCGCCGTCCCCGTCGGGAAAGGCTTCGGACGGATGCCGCGCGCGCCAGCGGTGATGGCTGCGGGCGAGATTGGTCGCGATGGTGAAAAGCCACGCGGTGAAATGGCTGCCCGGCGCAAAACGATGCCGCTGTTGATACACGCGGACAAATGCCTCCTCCGCGATATCCAGCGCGGCGGCCTCGTTCTGAAGATGGCGGTGCAGATAGCGGCGGACGGGAAGCTCCCATCGCGTCATCAATTCGTCCAGCGCCCGCTCGTCGCCAGCCTGCAAGCGCGCCATCAAGGCATCGTCGGTGGGCACATCGTCCGGCGTCATATTCAGCGGGCCTCCCGATGAGGCGTCATCCCCTGGTGATCGGTCATCCGCAGACGGGCATTGATCATCGCGAGGTAGCGGGCGCCCTGCGCGGGCGACATGACGGCGGCGACCTCGTAGCCGTGCTTCAACATGGAACGCTGGCACTCCGTCTCGATCCGGCGAGCGGTCTCCAGCGCCCGGTCCATCCCGGGCGTGAAAATCGTGCTTCCCTCCAGCGCAGCGGCGAGTTCCCGCTGCGCTTGCAGGTAGGCGGCGCAGTGCGCGTCGCAAACCGGCATGTAAGCCTGGTGCAGGCGTTCGATCTCGGCGAACTGGCGCTCGTCCAAGGCGAACTCTTTTTTCAGCCAGGAGAGTTCATCGAGCGGGGCGGCCCCGGCTCGCAAATGATGAAAATACCAGAGGCAGCCCAGCGCGCCGACGGTCAGGGCCACGGCCAGAATGACAATCGACTTTTTCATGGGCGGCGCAGCTCCTCGCCTGCCTTTGCGAGAGGATCGATGGACGTCAGATAACGCTCCTTGAGCGCAACGGCCTCCAGTCGTTCGATGCGCGAAGCGGCCAGGTTGGCGAGACCGAGGCCGGAAAGCAGAAAGAGGGCGATGACCGTGGCGGCATGGAGCGGCTGCGGCAACTTGACCACGAACCATTCCCGCAGGATGGAAAACACACCGCGGGAATGACGCGCCTTCTGGCGCTCGATTCGGGACCACACGGCGCGCTGAAAGCCGGGGGCCGGCGTCGGCTCCACCTTCCACACACGCAATAACTCACTGAGATCGGAATCCGTTTTCATGGGCAAAGATCAGGTTTTGGCTGGCCGGGAGAGCGGGCGAAAACGCGGGCGTCGCCGGTTTGGTTTTACGCCTTCTTGCAGGAGGCGTCGCAAATGTGGGTGGACGTGATCTGCACGGGGCGGAGCGGCCCCTTGCCGTTGCGCAGGCTCGGTTTCATCACGGTGGTGGTGGCGCAGGAGTCGCAGACCTGCCTGGAGCCCGCCGCGACGCGTTTCAGCGCCCCCTTGCCGTTGGGCATCGCCGGACGGAGATCCGTGACGGCCTCCGTGCGGGCCGTGGCGCACTCCTTGCTGGCCGGAGCCGGGACACTGGTTTGCGTCACGTTCTGGTTCCACCGGTTCTGTTGCGTCCGCCGCCAATAATCGGGATCGGGACGGGCATGCGCGCTGGAAAGGGCGGCCGTGGCAAACAGAACCAGAAGCGAGCCTCGTCCGAGGATTTTGGATATCTTGTTGGATGTATTCATGGGAGTTCGGTATTTTGTTGGAAATGCGGCGCGCCAAAACGCGCCTGCACAGGTATAACTCCGCTCCCCGCAAAAACCCTCGCGGGATATCTTGCCCGCAACCGGCGGCGGCCGGGCGCTCAGGTCACGCGCCGCCGCCACCACACCAGCGTGCACAAAGCGCCAAACAGCACTGTCGGCCCGACGATCCACAAGGGATGAAACGGCGCCTCATACTCGGCGCATGCCCACCAGACCGCCGCGCACTTCGCGGCCAGCAAAACCCACCCCGCAACGAGATAACACCGCATCCGCCGCTCCCGCGGGGTCCGGCCATGGCCGTTCACGGCAATGCCTTCGATAAACGCATCCCGGGCATGGACGCGCCTGCCGCCCTTGAGCGAATTCGTGCGATTGGGAAACATCGGTTCGGAAATCTCGTGCATGGAACCTAGCCGGACCGCGCGCTGTCGCAACCCAACCCTGCTTGAATTGTCCGCGGTATAAGGTTATCTTGCGTATCATTTTCCCATCTCCCGCGTCCTGCCTGTCTATGAAATCGAAAATCGTCCCCCTCCTCGTTTCCATGCTTTTCGTTGCTGCCTGCGCGACCACGCCCCTGCAGCCCTCCAGACCCGAGAACGTCACCGTGACCTTTGAGCATCCGGAAAACTTCACCGACGTGAAGGATTCGTTCACCGGCTCGCTCGACAAGGTGCGCGACGGCTATCTCGAGGACCTCGCCGACCACATCAAGGAAAACGCCTCCCGGTTCCTCGGCGACGGGCAGAAACTCGCCGTCACGATCACCGATGTGGACATGGCCGGCGACTTCGAGCCCGGACGCGGTCCCTCGGCGATGGACATCCGCGTCATCAAGCAAATCTACCCCCCGCGCATCAATCTGGGCTTCAAGGTGACCGACGCCGCCGGTGCGACCGTGCGCGAAGGCACGCGCCAGTTGCGCAACCTCGACTTCATGAACGATCCCGTCGCCACGATGCGCTCCAGCGAAACCTTGCGCTACGAGAAGGCGCTTATCGACAACTGGACCCGCGACGACCTTTCCGGCCTGGCCGGCGCCCAAAAGTGATGCTCCGCAGAGGGAGAGGAGGGACGCGAAAAACCGTTCTTTTCCCACGTATGCTCTCGTTCTGTTGTTAACCAGTTCGCGCAACAGCGCGCCGTAGCGCAGGCATCGCGGCCTGCGTCAAAACAGAAAGAGCGAAGCGTCGCTGACTCTTTCCCGAAAACAAAAACCGCGTTGCGGTGCGCTGCCGCGCGAAGTTGTCAACGGATTCCGCAAAACAGGCGTCGCACGCGAGTCCGGCCCGCGGTATCCCCGTTCACCAAGACCACGGCATCACGCGTAAGCGATCGCGAGGCAGCCGTGGATCGTCCGGGAATGCTCGAAAAAATCCGCGGCCCCGGTCGGCTCCGGGCCGAACTCAGGAGCCTCGTCCACCATGAGCCTGCGCAGGTTCTCGCGGGCGCGGGCGATGCGGCTTTTCACCGTGCCCACATTGATGCCGATGGTGTTGGCGATCTCCTCGTAGGGCAGGTTCAGGATGTTGCGCATCGTGAGGATTTCGCGGTGCGTGGGATCGAGTTTTTCCATGCAGCGCGCAACCAGATCCGTGAATTCCTGCGTGACGGTTTCCTGAAGCGGACTGCGCGACTCCGCCGCGATCAAGTCGGAAAATGTGGCGGACGAATCCTCGCCCAGCGACAGCTCCAGCGATATGGAATCCTGGCGGCGGCGGCGGAAGAAATACCAATAGCGGTTGCGCGAAAGGTTCAGCGCGATGCGATACAGCCAAGTCGCGAGCGAGGAATCGCCGCGGAATTCCCCCAGCCCGCGATGCGCGCGGATGAAGGTGTCCTGCGTGATTTCCTCGGCGTCGGAGGCGTTGCGCAAAAGATTCTGGGCGAGGCCGAAGATGCGCCCGCGATAGCGTTCCATGATCTCGACAAACGCCTGCTCGTGGCCTGAGCGAAACCGCTCGACCAGTTTCGCATCGTAGGCGGCCTCGCGCGCGGAATCAGTGGAAGATTCCGTTGCCGCGGCATCGGACTGGTATTCGACGGCAGAGTTGGCGGTGACCTCTGCGCGTGTCCCAAGGGGTTCCGTGATTGAATCGTCGTTGAGTGTAATCATAAGGAGCGAACTGAAGCCGTTAAATGGGTTGGAGCTCCCTTAGATCAATTCATGTGCCAACCTTGGATTCTGTAATACAAGACATTTTACATAAATAAATTAAGCTATCCCTCCATAATAATTCACTCAACAATCATGCAAAACGCCATGCCGCTCTATGGACAAACATTGCAAAATGCACGTAACCGCGTGGGTTTATTACTGGAAGTTTGAGTCAAGAGTGCGACGCACGGCGTCGGCGGCCGACCTTGAACTTCGACTTAAACTCCAAACTCAATTCTACTTCAGCCGGGCCGGGCCGGTGGATTCACGCACCACCAGCAAAGGTTCGATCATCCGCACCGACGTGCGCTGGCGAAGCGGTTGTCCGATATGTTCGAGCAGGTGATCGACCGCCACGTCGATAGTGGCGTCAACCCTCTGATCCACGCTGGTCAGGCTGGGCGCGGTCATCAGGCAGATATCCTGGTTGTTGAAACCCGTGACCGACACATCGCCGGGCACGCCCAGGCCGCGTTCCTTGAGACCGTGCATCGCACCGATGGCGATCTCGTCGTTGAGCGCGATGAAGGCGGTCGGAAGGCGCTTGCTCTCGATAAAACTATGCGCGAGCGCCCGCCCGTATTCGAAATCCCGTCCGCGGTCGTGCTTGTGGTCGAGGTTCATGGTGCTCTCCTCGAACGAGAATCCGCGCGCCGCCAGCGCCTCGCGGATGCCGCGTTCGCGCTCGAATGTGCTGCGAAAGGTTTCCGAGTAACCGAGCAAACCGAAACGCCGGTGCCCATGGTCGAGCAGGTGGTTCGTGAGGGCGGCCATGCCGCGCGCGCGATCCAGGTAAATGGTGTTGGCGCCCTTGATGCCGAAATGGTCGATGACGAGGCTGGGAGTTCCATTGGTGCTCAGGCCGCGCAGGTGCTGCGCCACGCGATCCTCGTCGAAATAACCCATGAAAACCACCGCATCCACGCGCAGCGACAGGAAATGCCGGATGATGCTCGTGCTGTCGCCGCCTTCCACGATTTCGATAAACGTGGTCACGTCGCGCTCCCGGAGCTTGCGGTGCAGCGAGGCGAGTTTCTGCACGAGCGGGGGAAACGCGATGTTCTGCATGCACACGCCGACGGTCGCGGGGCGCTTGCCCTTGAGGTGGAGCGCGTAAGCGTTGGGCACGAAGCCCGTTTCCTCAATCGCGCGCTGCACCCGGTCGATGGTTTTCTTCTTCAGGCCGGGCTGGCCGTTGAGCACGCGGGACACCGTCGTGCGAGCCAATCCCACATATGCGGCAAATTCCGAGGTGGAACGAATGATTTTGGCGGGGGTAGTTTTGGAATTGGAACTGCTCACGGGAAAATTTTGTGATGAGATACGGAAGCGCCGATGTCAATAAGTGCGCGTCAACACGTGTAGTTCCCAAACTGGCCGCACCATCCGGACAGTCCAACAAATAAAATAAGGACACGAGTCCAGCAAACATTGACAATGCCCGTTTTCCCCCAACGATGCGACCTTCGCGCGCGGCCTGTTTTGCCCTCGCCAAGACGCGCCGGCCTACCCTCTCCCATCCCTTCAACGTCTTCCATCCGCGCCCCCTTGCCTTTCCCAAAATCATGACAACCACACCCATCCGCCTCCCCGCTTGCCTGGCTGTGTCGCTCGCCGCTGTTTTCGCGTTCACGGCCTGCTGCCCGAAAAAATCCACGCCCGCCACCGTCCAAAAATTCGCCGGCTCCACCCCGCTCGAATGGTCCGTGCGCCTTGGCGACTCCGAAATGGCGCGCCTCGCCAAGAACAACCGCATGTCCTTCCCCACGGGGAGCTGGGATTACGCGAATTTCCTCTTCCTCAACTCCCTCCTCAATCTCGACGCGCGCATCGGGCAAAAACGCTACCTCCCCTTCGCGCAACGAACCGCCGACTCATTCCTCGACGACGATGGCCGCGCCATCCGCAAATACAAACTCGCCGACCACAACATCGACAACATCGCTCCCGGACGCGCCCTCCTCACCCTCTATAAAGTGACCCAGGAGCAACGCTACCGCAACGCCGCCCAAGTCCTCCGCGACCAGCTCAACGTCCATCCCCGCACCTCCGACGGCGGCTTCTGGCACAAGCAGCGCTACCCGCACCAGATGTGGCTCGACGGCCTCTTCATGGCCTCGCCCTTCTACACCGAGTTCGGCGCCCTTTTCAACGAACCCGCCGACTTCGACGACGTCGCGAAGCAAATCAAGCTCATGGACAAACACTCCTGGGATGCGGCCGCGCAGCTCCACTATCACGGCTACGACGAAAGCCGCACCCAGGACTGGGCTGACAAGACCACCGGCCGTTCACCCAACTTCTGGAGCCGCGCCATCGGCTGGTATGCCATGGCCATGGTCGATGTGCTGGAAAATTTCCCGAAAAACCATCCCGAACGCGCCGACATCATCGCCATCCTCCAAAAAACCCTTGCCGGCATCGTCAAATACCAGGACCCCGAGACCGGCCTCTGGTGGCAGGTCACCGTCTTCGGCGGACGCGAGGGCAACTACCGCGAGGCCACCGCCTCGTGCATGTTTGTCTATGCCATGGCCAAGGCCATCAACCACGGCTGGCTCGAACGCGACACCTACCTGCCCGCCGTCCTCAAAGGCTACGAAGGCATCATCAACCACCTCATCGAGACCAAGCCCGACGGCACCGTCACCCTCACCCGATGCTGTAAAGTCTCAGGCCTCGGCTACGGACGCGACGGCTCCTACGACTACTACATCGGCGAGCCCATCGTGAACAACGACGCCAAGGGCACCGGCCCGTTCGTCTTTGCCGGCATCGAACTCGACCGCCTCCTCCGCATCGACACCCCCGCCTCCGCCATCCCCGCCACGCTTTTCGCCCCGCTCCCGCCCGCCGCCGGCGACGCGAAAACCTCCGCCGCCCCCACCGCCACCGCCGGTGACCCGTGGACGACCGTCATGCCCGCCATCCTCGCCCGCATCAAGGCCCCGGTCTTCCCCGACCATGAGTATCCGATTACCCGATACGGCGCCCCGACCGACGGCAAAGGCGACGCCTCCGACGCCATCCGCGCCGCCATCGACGCCTGCCACCGCGACGGCGGCGGCCGCGTGCTCGTCCCCGCCGGCACCTTCCTCACCGGTCCCATCCACCTCAAAAGCAACGTCAACCTCCACCTCGACGAAGGCGCCACGCTCCTCTTCCACACCGATCCGCAACGCTACATGCCCGTCGTTTTCACCCGCTGGGAAGGCGTGGAGCTCATGAACTTCTCCCCGCTCATCTACGCCTACGAACAGGAAAACATCGCCATCACCGGCAAAGGCACCCTCGACGGACAGGCCGGCTACGACAACTGGTGGGGATGGGTGAAACTCGACGAGAACACCAAGCCCAAAATCCCTCTCGCACGCGCCAGCCGCAACAAACTCATGGCCGAGGCCGACCGGCCCATCGCCGGAATGGACGTCTCCAAACGCGTGTATGGACTCGGTGAATACATCCGCCCGCCCTTCATCCAGCCCTATCGCTGCAAAAACATCCTCATCGAGGACGTCACCATCCTCCGCTCGCCCTTCTGGGAAATCAACCCCGTGCTCTCGCAAAACATCACCGTGCGCGGCGTCACCATCCGCTCCCACGGCGCCAATAACGACGGCTGCGATCCCGAGTCCTCCCGCGACATCCTGATCGAAAACTGCTCCTTCGACACCGGCGACGACTGCATCGCCATCAAGTCCGGGCGCAACAACGACGGCCGCCGCGTCGCCGTGCCCTCCGAAAACATCATCATCCGCAACTGCGACTTCAAGGACGGCCACGGCGGCGTCACCATCGGTAGCGAGATCTCCGGCGACTGCCGCAACGTCTTCGCCGAAAACTGCCGCATGGACAGCCCCAACCTCGACCAGGCCCTCCGCTTCAAGACCAACGCCGTCCGCGGCGGCGTCATCGAGAATATTTTCTTCCGCAACATCCAGGTCGGCCGCGTGGGCAAGGCCGTCGTCCACGTCGACTTCAAATACGAGGAAGGCGACAAAGGCGATTACATGCCCGTCCTCCGCAATGTCCTCATCGAAAAAGTCACCAGCAAATCCAGCCCCCACGCCATCTACCTGCGCGGCTTCGCCCAGGCGCCCATCCGCGACATCACCATCCGCGACTGCACCTTCGAAGGCGTGGAAAAAGACGACTTCCTCGAACATGTCGAAAACATCACCAAGACCAATGTGCGGGTTGTCCGAAAATAAAAAAAATCATGGAAAGGCAGGAGGCTGCCCTGCCTTTCCCACACCCTGTCAAACGAATTAACCAGAAGCGCGCTTGCCATCCCCGCGCCTTGTCTGGCGTAAATATTCACTTCTCTGCATAGCAACCCGAACCTCCACAATCCCCCTATGAGTAATCCGCCCAAAATGACAAATTACCGCTGGTACATCTGCGCCATGCTGTTTTTTGCCACCACCATCAACTACCTCGACCGCCAGGTGCTCTCCCTCACCGCGCCCGATTTCATCATGCCCGAGTTTCACTGGAGCGATGCCGACTACGGCAATATCACCGGTGTCTTCTCCTTTGCCTACGCCATCTGCATGCTCTTTGCCGGGCGCTTCGTTGACTGGCTGGGCACCAAACGCGGCTACCTCTGGGCCATCGGCGTGTGGAGTGTCGGGGCCTGCCTCCACGCCGTTTGCGGCATCATCACGGAAGCATATGTGGGACTGGGCAGCGCGGCGGAGCTGGCGCAGGCCGCGGGCGACGTGGCCGTGCTCATCGCCACCGTGAGCACATGGTGCTTCCTCGTCGCCCGCTGCGTGCTCGCCCTTGGCGAGGCGGGCAACTTCCCCGCCGCCATCAAGGTCACCGCCGAGTATTTCCCCAAAAAAGACCGCGCCTTCTCCACCTCCATTTTCAACGCCGGCGCCTCCGTCGGCGCGCTCGCCTCCCCGCTTCTCATCCCGCCGCTCGCAAAACACTTTGGCTGGGAAATGGCCTTCATCATCATCGGCGCGCTCGGTTTTATTTGGATGGGCGTGTGGGTGTTCATGTATGACAAACCGGAGAAAATCCGCTTCGTGAACGCCGCCGAGCTTGAATACATCGAACAAGACAAACACGAATCCGCCGCCGCGCCCGCGCCGGGGGAGGCCGCCGGGAAAAAAATCTCCTTTCTGAAATGTTTCACCTTCCGGCAGACCTGGGCCTTCGTCGCCGGCAAGTTCATGACCGACGGCGTGTGGTGGTTCTTCCTCTTCTGGATGCCCGTCTATTTAAAGACATTTGATATAAAAATGACCGAGGGCCGCGGCATGGCGATGATATTCGCGCTTTACGCCATCGTCACCGTGCTCTCCATATTCGGAGGAAAACTTCCGACCCTGTTTATAAACAAAGGCGCGGAAAACCCCTATGCCGCCCGCATGAAAGCCATGCTCATCTTCGCGTTCTTCCCCCTCTTCGTCCTCCTCGCCCAGCCCCTCGGCACCGTCTCGCCCTGGCTGGCGGTGCTCATGATAAGCCTCGGCTGCGCCGCGCACCAGGCATGGAGCGCGAATCTCTTCTCCACCATCGGCGACATGATTCCCAAGGCGGCCATCGCCACCGTCACCGGCATCGGTGGCGCGGCCGGCGGCATCGCCTCGATGATCATGAACAAAGGAGCCGGCGAGTTCTTCGACTATGCCGGCGAGACCAACATGGTCTTCTTCGGATTCACGGGCAAACCCGCCGGGTATTTCGTGATTTTCTGCATCTGCGCCATCGCCTATCTGATCGGCTGGACGATCATGAAGGCCCTCGTGCCGAAATATAAACCGATCACGGATCTCTGATCGTTCCGTATTTGTTCATTAAAAATTCGCCCGCCACCGCGCTCCTGAACGCGGTGGCGGGCTTTTTTGTTCCCTGCTACTGTCCCCGCCGAAAACCTATTCCGAATCGTTCAGCCTGAACACGATCGGCACATGCATCCTGAACCGCACCGGCACGCCGTTTTTGCGGCCCGGCTCGAAACGCCACTTGCTCACCGCGCGCAGCGTCGGCTCCTCGAACTCGCGATAGGTGGACTCCACCACGCGCGCATCCGTCACGAAACCCTTTTCATCGACCACGAAGGCGACCGTCACCGAGCCCTCGATGCCCGCGCTTTTCGCCGCGTGCGGATACACCGGCGCGGCGCGGAAGCGCGTGTTCGGGGTGTCGTCGAGCATGCTGAAATCAACCACGGGCTTCCCCTCTTTGCCGTCCCTGTCGCCGTCTCCCGGGCGGCCCGGCGGGATAGTGGTAATGGGGCCGGTCAGATTTTTGTCATAATACGGATTAAACACGAGGGGCGTCGTCGGCAGCCCGTCCAAGGGATTTGTGATCACGGGATTGACTCCGGGCAACGGCGGTGCGGTCACTTCGATTTTGTCCGCCGGTCCCTTGTCATAGTCATCCCGCACCGGCGGGTCGGGCGGCAGAGGCGTGGATGGAGTCCACGGCGGCTCGATTTTCACCCCATTATCGGGAGTGATTATCGGCGTGTCACCATTGTTGAAGCCCAGCAGCACAAACGCATGCGTGGCTGCGGCGAAGATTCCGGGGAGGATAAGTCTGGTTGTCATGGCGGCTCCTTTGTTGAGGGTTCACCCTTATCACGCGCCACCAGACAGTTTATTAAGAGCGGTTCGAAAAAATTTCCTTTCAATCCGGGCGCCGTTGCGGCGCCTGATTTTTGAACTGCCCTTAATTGACGGCGGAACGGCCTTCGATCCAGTTTGTGATGATTTCCGAATCGGGGGTTGTCTTTGGCGGGACGACGCCGGCCCAGTTGCCGTTTTCGTCTATCAGGAATTTTTGGAAATTCCATGTGACGGGTGCGTCCTGTTTTCCGTTGGCGGCGGCCTGCGTCAGCCATGCGTAAAGCGGGTGGATGTCGTCACCCTTGACGGAAATCTTGGACATCATGGGAAAGGTGACGCTGTAGCTCGTGGTGCAAAATTCCTTGATTTCTGCATCCGTGCCGGGCTCCTGCTTGCCGAAGTTGTTCGCGGGAAAGCCGATGATGGCGAATTTGTCCGGGCCGTATTTTTTATAGAGCGCCTGCAACTGGGTGTATTGCTTGGTGAGGCCGCATTTGGAGGCGACGTTGACCACGAGGACCTTTTTGCCCTTGAGCGAGGCGAGGTCGAAGTTGTCTCCGTTGATGTCGCGGACCTTGAAGTTGTGGAGATTTCCGGCCTGCGCGGCGGCGGCGACGGCGGTCTGTTTGGGGTAGCCGACGATGTTGTTGAGGATGGGAAACTGGGTGTCGGTGAGTTTCAAGGCGTCCTTGAGCTTGTCGGATTGCATGGTCGTGCGCGGGACGGTGGCGAGGCCGCAGCCGGAGCAGAAGAGGGCGATGTTTTGCGAAACGATGCCGGCATCGAGGGCGGACCAGAGGCGCTTGGGCTGGTCGCCGGCGTTGCCGAAGCGGGAAAAATCGGAAACCATCACGATGTGAAGGGGGGCTTGGAGCGCGAATTTCTGGGCGCCGGCAACCAAGGGGCGGAGGTCGCCGGTGGCGACGGGTTTCAGGGCATGCTCCTTGGCGTCGTAAAGGTAGGCGGCGTCGGGCAGGATGGCGTAGAGATCGATATCCTGCTTGTTGCTCGCGGTGGCGGCGGTGCGGCGTCCGTCGGGACGGTTGATGCCGTTGGCGGCCCAGAGAAGGTCGGAGAGATCCTGGAGGCTGAGCGCCCGGTCGGAAAACTCGCGCGTGGAATGACGGTCGGCAAACGCCTGCATGACATTTGCCCCGCGGGTTTTGTCCGGGGCGTTGAGTTTGATGGCGGCGGGCGTCTGGGCATTGAGGAACGAGGCGGCCGCGAGGACGGACAGCACAGCGAAGAAGTATTTCATGACGTGAACGGATTGAGGGTGGAGGACACGATGAATCATAGACGCAATTCCACCATAAAAGGAGACACGGATTGCGTATAAAACAGGTTTTATTTCGCCTCAATCCAGCGTCTGCCGATACCGCTTCAGCGCGACGGCCATCACCACCACCATGAACAACGCAATCGGCCATATCTCCGGCGCAATGTCCGCGAAGCCGCCGCCCTTCAGCAGCACGCCGCGCGCGATGCGCAGGAAATGCGTCAGCGGCAGACAGCTCCCGATGGCCTGCGCCCACTCCGGCATGCCGCGAAACGGAAACATAAACCCCGACAGCAGCAGCGACGGCAGAAAAAAGAAAAACGCCATCTGCACCGCCTGGAGCTGGTTTTTCGCCAGCGTGGAAAACGTGATGCCCACCGACAGGTTCGCCGCGATAAACACCAGCGCCACCGCGTAGAGCAGGGCCACGCTCCCCACCATCGGCACATCGAACAGCAATCGCGCCGCCCCCAGCACCAGCGACACCTGGATGTAGCCCACCGCGATATACGGCAGGATTTTCCCCGTCAGCACCTCCAGCGGGCGCGCCGGCGTGGCGAGCAGGTTTTCCATCGTGCCGCGCTCGCGCTCGCGCGTGATGGCCAGCGCCGTAATGATCACCATCGTCATCGTCAGCACCACGCCCATCAACCCAGGCACGGTGTTATATTGAGTGATGTTTTCCGGATTGTAATGCCGGTGCACGATCAGCTCCACCGGCCCGGCGCCGCCGTGCAATTCCGCCAGCGGCCCGGGCAAATCGCGGTTGAGCACATTCGTCATGAGCAGCGACATCGCCGACAACGCCGGCCCCGTCGCCGCCGGGTCGGTCGCGTCCGCCTCCAGCAGCACCGCCGGGCGCTCCCCGCGCAGCAGCCGCCGCGAAAAATCCACGGGAATGTTCAGCACGAACTGCGCCTTGCCGAGCTGCAACAGTTCGCGAGCCCCGGCCTCGGACGCCGCGTTGTCCAGAACCTCGAAATAATCGCTGTGCCGCATCGCCTGCACGATGGAGCGCGCATACGGCCCGCCATCCGCATCGAGCACGACTGTCGGCAGATGCTTCGGGTCGGAGTTGATCGCGTAGCCGAACAACAACAACTGCACGACCGGAATGCCCACGATCATCGCAAACGTCGCGCGGTCGCGCCGCATCTGGATAAACTCCTTCAGCACGATGGCCCAGAAACGCCCTGGCGAGAACCGGCTCATGATCGGGACGGGCTCCTCCGCGTTTCCGCCCCCTCGAAATTATCCCGCGCCGAGCTCATCAAACTGATAAACACATCTTCCAGCCCCGGCGTGACCTCCTCGCAACGATGCGCGCCGCCGCGAAACGCCTCCGCCAGGCTGGCCTCCGCGAGCGCCCGGTCGCGCGTGCTCACGTGCAGCGTGTTGCCAAACGCCACCACCTGCTCCAGCCCCGGCAGCGCGCGCAACCGCGCCGCCACGCGCGGCAAATCCGGTCCGCTGATCTCCCACGTGCCCAGCCCCGCGCCCGCGATCACCTCGTCCACCGTGCCGCGCGCGAGCAGGCTGCCGTAGGCGATATACGCGATGCGGTGGCACCGTTCCGCCTCGTCCATGTAATGTGTCGTGATGAGCACCGTCAGCCCCTCGGCGGCGAGTTGGTGAATCTCGTCCCAGAACTCGCGCCGTGCCTTCGGGTCCACGCCCGCCGTCGGCTCGTCGAGCAGCAACAATTTCGGCCGGTGGATCAGGCATGCCGCCAGCGCGAGCCGCTGCTTCCATCCGCCCGAAAGCTGCCCCGCGAGCTGGTGGCTCCGCCCCGCCAGTCCGAGCCGCTCCAGGCTCTCCGCCACCGCCGCGCGTCGGTCCGGCACAGCATAAAGCCGCGCCACGAAATCCAGGTTCTCGCGAATGCTCAAATCCTCATAAAAGCTGAACCGCTGCGTCATGTAACCCACCTGCAACCGGATCGCCGCCTGCTGCCGCAGCACGTCCAGCCCCAGGCAGGTTCCGCTCCCCGCGTCCGGCGTGAGCAATCCGCACAGCATGCGGATGAACGTCGTCTTGCCCGAGCCGTTCGGTCCCAGAAACCCGTGAATCTCCCCGCGCCTCACCTGCATGTCGAGACCGTCGACGACCACCTTGCCGCCAAACCGCTTCGTGATTCCCTGCACATCAATGACGAGGTCCATGAGTGGATATATAAACCGCTAAAAACGCAAAAAATCGCGAAAAATCTCATGACCGCGAAGATTTAATAAATGAAATTTATTATTCCTAAAAAACACCGGGTCTATGTGGTTATTTATCATCCTGTATTATTTTCGCGTCCTTTGGCGATTTTAACGGTTATAAAAATTCTCTTCGCATCCTTCGTGCCCTTCGCGGTTCATAATAAACTATTCCGCCAGCCTCACGTCCACCGGCTGCCCCGGGTGCAGGTCGCGCGCCGCCTCGCCGGCGAAAACCGCCTCGACCATGAACACCAGCTTCGCCCTATTTTCCCGGTTATATAAAACCGGCGGCGTGTATTCGGGCGAGGGCGACACATAGCTCACCCGCGCCTCCAGCGGCGCGCCCGGCCCGTTCACAGCCACCCGCACCCTTCCGCCGCTTTTCACCGACGCCAGCGCCGCCTCCGGCACGAAAAACCGCACCTTCAAAAACTCCGGCGGCAGCAGCACCACCACCGGACGCCCCGCGGCCACGTATTCGCCTTCCCGATACAGAGTGTCGAACACCAGTCCGCCGCGCGGCGCCGCCTGCGCCATCTGCGACGCGTTCCACTCCGCCCTGTCAACCGTCGCGCGGGCGGATGCCGCCTGCGCCCGGGCCGAGGCAACCGCGTCGGCCCGCCCGCCCAGTTTCGCCGTCTCCAGGTTCGCCTCGATTTGCGCCACCGCCGCCGCGGCCGCCTCGCTCGCGTGACGCGACCGGTCGTAGTCGTCCTGGGAAATCACCGTCGCGCCGAGCAATTGCTGCTGCCTTGAAAGGTCCAGCGCCGCCATGTCCGCGCGAGCCCTGGCCTCGGCGAGTTGCGATTCGACCGCCGCGATCTCCGAGGGGCGCGCCCCTTTTTCCAAGTCCGCCAGCCGCGCCTCCGCCGACCGCAACGCGCCCCGCGCCTCCCCCAGCGCCGCGCGCTCCGCCACGCTCTCCAGCGCGAACAGCGTCGCGCCCGCCTCCACGCGCTGTCCTTTGGCCACCGACAGCGTCTCCAGCCGGCCGGGCAACGGCGCGCCCACCTGCACGAACTCGGCCTCCAGATAGCCCTGCCACGTTCCCGCGTCGCGTTTCGCGCAACCGGCCAGCAGCAGCACGCCGAAAAGCAGCACGGACATTCCGCCCGCGCCCGCTTTTGTATTATTGCCCGAAATGTTTCTCATAGAATTTGCGTCCGTTGGTGGTGAGCAGGCCGTTCATGACCAGGTTCAAAAGCCGCGCGATGCTCTGACCGGGTGAAAGTCCCCACGTGGCGAGCACATCGGGATGCGTGAACGAGCGCAGCGCGTTCAGCATCACATGCGCCGCGAAATCCGTGTCGATGTCCGCGCGCACCGCTCCTTCCGCGACGCCCCTGCGCAGCAAGGCGCTCCACACCGCCGGGAAATGGCTTCCGCGCAAGTCCTCGAACTTCCGGTGCAGTTCCGGCGCGAAGCGCTGCAAGTCGCGCAGCACGTGCTCGCTGAGGCGAGCGATTCTCGGCGCGGCGGTCGCCAGCAGATCCGCCACGGTTTGGACAAACGGACGTTCCTCCCGCAGCCTCGCATCCACCTCGGAGCGCAGCGAGGCCACAAACTGTTCGATCACCGCGTCCACCATCGCGTCCTTGCCCGGGAAATAGCGATACAGGGTTTTTTTGCTCATCCCCAGTTCATGCGCGAGCGCATCCATCGTGAGCGCGCTGTAGCCGTGCAGGAACAACTCGCGCTCCACCTGCTCGAGAATCCTCGCGCGCGCCGCCTCGTCCGCCGCGGCCAGGGTGCCGCTCCGCGTTTTCGTCTTTCCGGATTTTTTCGCCGCCGCCGTCATCTTCATCAATTCTCCTTGGGAAACTTAAAAAGTATTATCAGTTTCCACAGGTCAAGCTTTCATTGATCCACGCCATTTATGAAACATGGTTGTGAAGGGGCGACGTCCTCGTCGCCCGGCGCGCGTCAGCGCGGCCGAATTTCGCCGTGGGCTTCGTTTTGGCGGACCCGCCGAGTCGCCCGGCGGCGGGGACGCCGCCGCTCCTTCCGGGCACCGCGCAACATCATTCAGTAAGTCACGCTGTAGCTCATGCCGACGCGACGGCCTTGGGCGAGGCGGGCGAAGCGGTTGAGTTGATCGCGGTTCAGGAGGTTGCTGACACCGAGGTAAAACGAATGGCGGAGGAGGCGCTTGCCTTTGGCGGGCTTGCCGACAGTCCAGCTTCGCCCGAGGCCGAGCGAGAACTGGGTGTTGGCGGGGTAGTCGAGGTAGAAGCGGGACTTGTCGTCGTAGTAGGCGATGTAGTCGCTGACGGCGGTGACGGTGAGGACGGCGTAATAGCCCTTGAATTTGCCGGCGGGGGCGCGATAGGTGGTCGAGAGGGCGAAGTTGGCGGGGGGCAGGCGGGCGATTTCCCTGCCAACCTGCTCGGGGCGGTCGGGGCTGGCGAGAGTGACAGCGTCGGTGTAGGCGGCTCGGAGGTTGATTTCAAAGCCGTAGCCGAGGACGCCACGGGCGGAGAAGGTGGCGCCGGTGAAGCGTTCCTTGCCGGCGGAGACGAGTTGGGGCTGGGTTTGGTCGGCGTCGAACTCGGGATCGTTGTAGAGGGGGTTCCCGCGGGCGATGTTTTTGTTCTGGTATTGGAAAAAGAGGGCGGTGATTCCGATGCGCTTGAGGAGCATGCCCCGAAAGCCGAGTTCGTAGCCGAGGGTGGTTTCGTTGCCCTGAATTTCACCGGTGCGCCCGTCCACGCGGGTGCAGGGTTCGAAGGCGGTGCTGGTGTTGGCGAAGAGGAGTAGGCGGCTCGGGAGGATTTGGTAGTTGGCGCCGAGGAGCCAGGTGAGCTCGTCGCGGGTGTCCTCGGAGTAGGCGGTGATGTTGGAACTGCCGGCGCTGGGATGGTTGTCAACGGAAAGCTCGACGTGGTCGTAGCGGACGCCGGCCGTGGCGACGAAGCGTCCGCGCCAGAGCGCGAGGCGTTCGCTGAGGGCGGCGGAGGAAATGGAGGTGGTTTCGTCGCGGTCTATGCTGCGGAAAGAGTAGAGGTCGTTGTTGAAAGTCGGGAAATAGTAGTCGGGGTTGTGGGGATCGAAGGAGCCGTAGGCAGTGAGGGTGCGGTTGGGGTTGGTGGGCGTGGGCGAGAGGTAGGTGTAGGTGAGGCCGGGGCGGCGGAGATAGCGGTCGCGGGCAGTGAGGCCGGCGGCGTCTTTTATGGTTCGATCGAGGTAGCGGTCGGTGCGGGTGTAGTCGGTCTGGATGTGCTCGATGCGGAAGGTGATTTTGTGATCGGATTTTTTGAGGGCGAGCCGGTAGGTGGCCTCGGCGGTGCCGGTGAGAACGTCCATCGGCTGCTCGATGCGGAAGGGCTCGCGGGTGCCGTAGAAACGGCCGGTGTCGAGGACATATTGGCCGACGACGAAGCGGTCCTGCCAGAGGTCGCGGTGCCACGCCTGGAGGTTGCCGCGCAGGGAAACGCGGCGGCTGGCGGAGCCTTCGTATTGGAGGGAGACGGAGCCGATGCGCTTGTAGGTGAGCGCGTCGGGGCCGTAACTGTTGAACGTGGCGAGCGGCAGGTAAGGTCCGATGATTTTTTTTCGCTGGGCGTTTTGTTCCGCGGTGAGGTCGGGGTCGTTGGTGGCGGTCGCACGGTAGTGCGGGATGCCGGCGGAGGTGTTGGCGTCGTATTTGCGGTAATCCACATTGAGCATGACGCTGTGCTTGCGGTTGACGCGCCAGGTGAGGCCGCCGCTGATGTCGGTGATGCGGTAGTAGGCAAAATCGACGGGGCTTTCGCTGTTGCGGTGGTCGATGGCGACACGCTGCCAGAGTTTTTTGCGGACGAGTTCGGAGGTGTAGTCGGCGCGGGCCTGGGTGTAGCCGGTGTCGTTGCCGTAAAAGTAGAGGCGGATCAGGCCGCGGCCGGGACGGTTGGTGACGAGGTTGCGGATGCCGCCGGGCGCGGCGCGGCCGGTGACGGGCGTAAACGGTCCCTGCCAGATTTCGGTGTGACCGGCGTTGAGCACCTCGGGCACGCCGGTCTGGGTGAAACCATTGCGGAGGATGGGCGTGGGGAAGCCGATGAGGTTGGCGCGGTTGATGGTGGTGGCGACATCGGCGGGGTTCGTGGTGCTGGCGGCGGCAAGCTGAAGCTCGGTGTTCACGGCGATGTCCACTTCGTTTTCGTAGGGCACGTCACCGGCGAGAAGGTCGTTGGAGAACGGAGCCTCCGTCATCTCGGCATCGGGGCCGCCCATTCCGGTCGGGTCCAGCTCTTCGCTCTCGTCCTTGCTGGAAACGGTGAACGCTTCCATGACGAAAATGGGGTCGCCGGATTTTTTCTTTTCCTCAAGCGGATTGAGGACGGGGACGGCCATCTGCTGCGTGGCCTCGGCGACAGTCGCGTCGGCACCGGCGGTATCGGTGGCGGTGCCGGTGTCATCGGTGTCGGCCACGACCACTGGTGCCGCGCGAACGATGCCGACGCTGACAAGCGCGAGTGCGGCGACAAACGCGAACACCGCGCGCAGGAGCGCCGTCGCCGCGAAAAAACGGCAAAAGCCACGCGCGGGCCCTGGCAGGGCACGGGGAATTACTAAGGGAAACTGCATGCAGTGAAGCAGGAGACGCCAACAGAAGGGACATGGTTTCAATCTCAGGCCATAAAAAAATACCTCGAACCATGAATAAAATTTCGGTGGCGAAATACGCGCCTTCACATGGCCCGCGTCCCCTTCACCTTCTCCCGTCACAAGAGATCCGGTTCGCATGAGATCCCGGCATCCCGGCAAATGTGCGTCACGCCGGGTCGCTCCTTTTTTGGAAGCGGTCATTATTTTTCATCGGGAAATTTTCGTCCCGTGGCCGCGACGCGCACGAGCGGCATGGCTTCACGCATTTGTTACACCTTGTGTAAACAAAGAGTCTAAAGCACCGCGCGCCCCGCGTGTTCGCGCTAATTAACTGGAACGCCTCCGCGCCCGTTGCTTCCTCGGTTCCATGTCAACCGACTGCGATCCGCATGTTTCCACGCCGGCCTGGGCTGGCATCCAACCTGCGTGCGCGGCGGTGATCGCATGAGTCATGGCGTCTCCACTGGTCAGCATCTGCATACCGGCTTTCAAGGCCGCGGGCTTCATCGGCGAAACTCTTGAGAGCATTCGCACCCAGCTCTTCCCGGACTGGGAACTCATTGTCGTCGAGGACGGCTCCGATGACGGCACCGAGGCCATCGTGCGCGCCTTTGCGCGCTCGCTTTCGCAGCCGGTCTCGTTCCTCCGCCATGACGTGAACCTCGGCCTTCCCGCCACGCGCAACACCGCCATCGCGCACGCGTCCGGCGAATGGATCGCGCTCATCGACTCCGACGACCTCTGGGAACCCGGCCACCTCGCCGCCCTCCTCCAGCGCGCCGACCGCGACGATGTCGATCTCGTCCATTCCGGCGTGGTCATGTTCGACAGCGACACCGGCGCGACGCTGGAGCACCGCGTGCCGTCCGCCGATGCGCTCGCCGGTTTTCCCCGTTCGCTTTTCGTCGCCGACTACATCATCCAGCCGTCATCGACACTCATCCGCCGCTCGCTTTGCCGCCGCGTCGGAGGTTTCGATCCCGGCTTTCGCTATGTCGAGGACCGCGAATTCTGGCTGCGGCTCGTGCGCTGCGGCGCGCGCGTCGCCTATGTGGATTCGCTTACCTGCCGCTACCGCCAGCATGCCGGCGCGATGACCCGCCGCGCCGCCGAAATGGCCGTGGGCGTCGCGCAGGTCTTCGAGCGCAACGCCGACTGGGAGCTCGTCCCGCGCGCGCTTCGCCTCGACCGCGCCGCCGGCGCCTGGCTCTCCGCCGGACGCATCGTGCTGCGCGAAAACCCGCGCGATGCCCGCCGGCATTTCGCCCGCGGCCTGCGCCACCGGCCGGGCTCGCCACGGCTGCTCGCCTATTGGTGCGCCGCCGCGCTGCTCGGCGCATTCAGGAAAGACCCGCGCGCCGCCCGCGCGCCGCATATCCCCCGCGCCCCCCACGTCGCATGAGCATCGCGGTCTGCACACTCTTCGAGGGCGATTACCACATCGGCGCCGGCGCGCTGGCGAACTCCCTGCACGCCTCGGGCTTCCGCGGCGTGCTTTGGGCCGGATGGCGCGGCGCGCTTCCGCCCTGGGCCGCGGCCGCGCGCGACGATGCCTCCGCGCCTGGCGCCCGGCGGCTCGATGTCGCCGACGGTTTCGCCGTCGTCTTCATCCCCGTCGCGCCCGACGCGCACCTCACCTATCACAAGGCCGACTTTCTCGACCGCGTTTTCAACCGGCTCGCCCCCTCCGCCGACGCCGCCATTTATCTCGACCCAGACATCGTCATCAAATGCCCGTGGACGGTGTTTCCCGCCTGGCTCGACGACGGCCTCGCCCTCGTCGAGGATGTCAACGCCTCCATGCCCGCGCGCCATCCCCTGCGCCTCGCGTGGACGCGTCTTCTCGCCGGACGCGGCCTCTCCCCGCGCCGCCAGCTCGACCGCTATTACAACGCGGGCTTCATCGGCCTCCCGCGCGCGCGTATCGGTTTTCTCGATACATGGCGGAGCACCATCGGCGTCGTCCGCGACGTCAACGGCGCCCTCGCCACGCTCAAGAACGGCGACGCCTCCGCCCTTTTCCACTCCGCCGACCAGGACGCGCTCAACCTCGCGCTCATGCTCGACGATGTCCCGCTCAACGCCGCCGGCCCCGAGGCGATGGACTTCGCCGTCGGCGGCCATCACCTCTCGCACGCCGTCGGGACGCCGAAACCCTGGCAGGCGCGCTTTGTCCGCCGCGCGCTGGACGGCTATCCGCCCTCCACTGCCGCGAAGTCATTCCACCAGCACGTCTCGCGCCCGCTCGAGATCATTCCGCCCGCCGCGCTCCGCCGGCGCCGCCGTTCCCTCGCCGTCGCCGCGCTCATCGCCCGCTTCTACCGACGCGCATGAACCTGCTCTTCATCTGCACTTCGCTTGAGCCCGGCCGCGACGGAGTCGGCGACTACGCCCGGCTGCTCGCCGCCGCCTGCGCCGATGCCGGGCACCGCTGCGCCCTTCTCGCCCTCAACGATCCCCACATCACCGCCTCCGCCGTCTCCACCCAGTCCGCGCCGCCCCACGCCCTGCCCGTCCTCCGGCTCTCCGCCGGCGAAAGCTGGCGCGCCCGCCTCGTCGCCGCGCGGCACTTCGCCAGGGACCATGCGCCCGACTGGCTGAGCTGGCAGATCGTTCCCTACGGTTTCCACCCGAAAGGCGTCATTCCTCCGTCCGTCCGCACCCTTGCCGCCGAACTCGCGACCGGCGGGCGCAATCACGTGATGCTGCACGAACTCTGGCTCGGCCTTTCCCGCGAAGAACCACCCAGGCATCGCCTCACCGGCTTCCTCCAACGCGGCCCGCTCCTCCGGCTTCTCCGCGCCATTTCGCCCGACCATACCGACACCACCAACGCCGCCTACCAGCACGCGCTTCGCCGCCGGCACATTCCCGCCGCCCTGCTGCCGCTCTTCGGCAATATCCCCGTCGCCACTCCCCTCGCCCATGCCGCCGACGCCGGCACGCTCACCGCCGTCCTCTTCGGCACCATCCACCCGCAATTCCTCGCCACCCTGCCGCCCGTCCGCGTTTCCCGCTCCTCCCACCGCTCCGTTTCCTCCCCGCGCAATCTCTTCGTCGAACTCGCCAGCCACGCCCGCGCCACGCAACGCCGCCTTCGCATTCTCGCGCTCGGGCACAACGGCGAACATGCCCGCGCGCTGGCCGGGCGCCTCGCCTCCGCCTTCCCGCCCGCCGACCTCGCTTACGAAACCCTTGGCGAGAAACCCGCGCCCGAAGTCTCGCGCATTCTTCAAGCCGCCGACCTCGGCATCGCCACGCACCCGTGGGCCTTGCTCGGCAAAAGCGGCGCCGTGGCCGCCATGCTCGACCACGGGCTCCCGGTCATCGTTCCGCGTGACGACTGGCGGCTCCGTCGCGGCCCCTCCGACATCCCCGCCATCGACCCGCTCGCCGCCCGCCTCGCCGACCTCCCCGTCGCCGACTTCACCGCGCATCTGGCCCGCCGGCGTCCCGCGAAAAACAGCCTGCCGGGCGTCGCCGAAAAATTCCTCGCGCACCTCGGGCAATTTTCGGTCGCCGATTTGTCAGGCTTGTCGCTTGGCTCGAAACCATCCGGCGGATTGTCGCCCGAAACGACGGCTGAAGCCGCGATCCCATCGTCATCCGCACGCGGCGGCTCCCAGGCAAAAACCGGGAATCGAAAAACGAAAATTCCACTGCCATGAACCTCCTTTTCTACGTCCCGCAAATGGCCAGTTACGGCGGCATGGAACGGCACGTCTGCATGCTCGCCGAGGAGGCCGCCGCGCGCGGCCACCGCGTCCGGCTTCTCACCACCAGCAACTCCCTCAACACCGGCGACCGCAATTCGCTGGCCTCCGCCGGCGTGGATTTCCGCGAGCTGCCCCGCTCGCGCGATGCCGCCGGCCGTTTTGCCAAGCTCCTCTGGCTCTGGCGCGAAACCCTCCGCGCCCGCCGTGTCCGCTGGGACATCATCTACACCAACGGCCAGAGCGCGCTCGCGTCCACGGTCTGGCGCGCCGCCCGCTCCCACACCCGCGTCATCCACCATCATCACACGGCCGCCGATCCCGCCGAGCAATCCACCTGGTCGCCCGCCTTCGTCCGCGTGCTCACGCGCGCCCCCGAGCTCGTCGCATGCAGTGAGTCCACGCGCGACGCCATCGCGCGCGCGGTCAACCGGCGCGACACCCGGTTTCTGCCCTACTTCACCGCCTGCCCGGTCGCCCGCGAATCCGTCGTCGATCGCCGTTACGAGCCGGCGCAGACGCTCCACTTCGGCTTTGTCGGCCGCCTCGTCACCACCAAGGGCATCGACACGCTCTGCGCCCTCAGCCGCCGGCCCGAGCTTTCCGGCATCGCCTGGCATGTCCACGGATCGGGTCCCGATTATCCCGCCGGGCATTTCCGCGCCTACCCCGCCGTCCGTTTCCACGGCCCCTACCGCGATCTCGCGCACTACGGGCAAATCCTCCAGCGCCTCGACGCCATCGCGCTTTTCACCCGGCACAACGAGGGCATGCCGCTCAGCCTCATCGAGTCGCTCTCCGCCGGCCTGCCCTGGGTGGCGACCGACCGCGGCGGCACCCGCGAGATCGCCGGCCGCGACGCCGGCAGCGCGCTCATTCCCCCGCCGGCGGACCTTCCTGCCGCGCTGGACGCCACCCTTGCGCTCGCCGCGCGTATCCGAAACAACACTACATCGCGCGCCGCCCGCCGCGCCGATTACGACGCCCGCTTCGCCCCGCCCGTCGTCGCCCGCCGCTGGTTCGACTATTTCGAGTCCAGCCCCCACGCCGCCGTTCCCGCCCCGGCCCGCGCCGCCAGCGGCGACGCCGCCCCCGCCCCCCAATCCGCATGACCCTCCGCGACTGCGCCAAAACCGTCTTGAAGGCCGCCCGCATCGGGCGCGTCCGCGCCTTCGCCGGATTGCGCGGCATCCGCGCCGTGCGCTCGCGCCTGCACCTTCCGCGCAACCAGGCCCTTTCGCCCCACCATCCGGACGCCACCGCCGCCGGCATCAACGCCCTGCCCGTCGATCCCGCGCAAACCGTCACGCGTCCGCTCCCCGCCATGCCCGGCGAACGCGAGGTTGCCCCTATTTTCCGTCGCGCCGAACGCGTCACCTTTCCCGCCACGTTCGTCACCGAAATCATCGACGCGCGCTTCTGGGGATTCTATGGCGGCTCAGTCTTCGCGCGCGACGGGCGCCTCGTCCCCGAACTCTCCAAGGACGTCTGGGGCCCGCGCCTCCACACTGCGTTTCTGCGCGCGCGCCTGCCCGTCCCGCGCCATCTTCCCGGCCGCACGCTCTCGCTGGTCACACCCGAGGCGTCGGCCAACTACCACCACTGGACGGTGGACCTCCTCCCGCGCGCCGGACTGGCCCGGCGCGCCGGCTACGACCTGGGAGGTTTCGACCACATTCTGATCAAAATGCGCGGGCTCCCCTTCCAGCTCGAAGGCCTGCGCCGGCTCGGTATCGACCCCGACTCCGACCGGCTCATCCGCGTGCGCGACGACGACCATTTCCGCTGCGACGCGCTCGTCGTCCCTTCCGTGCGCGACGACGTTTCCCTGGTCGGCCCGGGCGACATGGATTTCGTGCGCGCCCTTTTCCTCCCCGATCCGCCGCCCGCCGCGTCCCGCCGCCGCCTTTACGTCACCCGCCGCGACGCCGCCTTTCGCCGCGTGCTCAACGAGCACCAGGTCCTCCTCCTCCTCCGTGAGCACGGCTTCGAGGAAATCACCCTGTCCGGCCTCACCGTCGCCGCGCAGGCGCGCGTATTTTCCGAGGCCGAGGCCGTCGCGGGCCCCAACAGCTCCGGTCTCGCCAATCTCCTTTTTGCCTCCCCCGGTTGCCGGGTCATCGAGTTCTTCGCCCCCGGCTGGGTGGTTCCCTACAACTGGATGATCTGCGCCCGCTTCGGCTTTCCACACACCGCCCTCGTCGGCGACGGCCCCCGGCCCGATCCCGGCGCGCTTCCCCGCGGCGTCCGCGAGGACATCACGCTCGACCTCGCCCTGCTCCGCGCCGCCCTCGCCACCCTGCCGTCCGGAAACCAATGAATCCAAAAAACGGATACACTACGAGCCGGCCGCTCCGACACCGCGCCATCAATTCTTAATTCGACATTTTCCATTTTTCATTAGCGCAGCGCCATGATCCTCTTCTCCCATCCCACCGGAAATGCCAATGTCCGCGCCGCCGCGCTCGGCCTCGCGCGGGCCGGCCTGCTCGGCGAATTCTGGACCTGCGTGAACTACACCCCCGACCGCGGACTCGTCCGGCGCCTCCTGCCCGCCTCGCTCCGCGCGCAGTTTTCCCGGCGGGCGTTTCCCGCCGGGCTCCAGCCCTTCATCCGCACGCAGCCCTGGCGCGAAATCGCGCGCCTCGCCTCGCACCGGCTCGGCCTGGCCTCGCTCACCCGGCACGAGGACGGGCGCTTCAGCGTCGATGCCATCTACCGCGCCCTCGACCGCCGCGTCGCCGCCCGCGTCGCGACGCTCGAGGGCGTCAGCGCCGTTTATGCCTATGAGGACGGCGCCGCCCACACCTTTCGCGCCGCCAGGAAAAACGGCATCCCCGCGCTTTACGATCTCCCGATCGGCTACTGGCGCGCCGCCCGCGATCTCCTCACCGAGGAGGCGGAACTCCAGCCCGGCTGGGCCTCGACGCTCATCGGCAATGCCGACAGCCCCGCCAAGACCGCGCGCAAGGACGAGGAACTCGCCCTCGCCGATGTCGTGTATTCAGCCAGCACCTACACCTTGAAAACGCTCGCCGCCGCGCCCGGTCTCCGCGCCCGCGTGGAAGTCATCCCCTATGGCGCGCCTTCCCTCGGAACGGCGGTGTCCCCGCCGCCGGACGCGCGCAAGCGCGCCCGGAATCGTGAAGATTCCGCCTCCGCCCCGCTTCGCGTCCTCTTTGTCGGATCCCTCGGCCAGCGCAAAGGGCTCTCCTATCTCTTTGCCGCCTGCCGTTCGCTCGGCGCTTCCGTCGCGCTCACCGTGATCGGCACGCGCCCGCTCGCGCCCTGCGCCGTGCTTGATGCCGAGCTGGCCCGCGTGCGCTGGATACCGAGTTGCCCGCATGCGCAGGTCCTCGCCGAGATGTCCGCGCACGACGTGTTTGTCTTCCCGTCGCTCTTCGAGGGCTTCGGCCTCGTCCTGCTGGAGGCGATGGCCTGCGGCCTGCCCGTCATCTCCACGCCGCACACGGCCGCGCCCGACCTCATCACCGACGGGAGCGAAGGCTTTGTCGTCCCGATCCGCGACGCGCCGGCCATCGCCGGGAAGCTCGATCTCCTGCGCCGCGATCGCGACCGGCTCCGCGCCATGTCCGCCGCCGCCGCCGCCCGCGCCGCCTGCTTCACCTGGGAATCCTACGGCGCCCGCCTCGCCGCCAGCGCCGCCGTCCATTGCGCCCGGCCAGCCATAAAATGACCGACGCGACTTCAGCCATCCCGCCGCGCCCATGATTCGCGCCCTCCGCATCGCCATCTGGATCTATCTCGCGCTTCTCATCTTCGAGGGCGCGCTCCGCAAATGGGTTTTGCCCGGCCTCGCCGAGCCGCTCCTAGTCGTGCGCGACCCCGTCGTGCTGCTCATCTACGTCCTTGCGCTCGGCGCGGGCGTCGTGCCGCGCAGTCCGTTTCTTGCCGTGCTCGGCGTGCTGGTCGCGCTGTCGGTGGTCTTCTCGATTCTGGCCGGGCAGACCAACTGGCTCGTCATGCTCTACGGCATCCGCACCAATTTCCTCCACGTGCCGCTCATCTGGGTGATGGCCGCGGCGCTCGACCGCCGCGATGCCGGGCGGCTCGGCGCCGCCGTGCTGGTGCTGGCGATACCGATGACCGTGCTGATGATCCTGCAATTTCGTTCGCCGGAAGGCGCGTGGGTGAATCTCGGCGTCGGCGGGACCGAGGACGGCCAGATCTACGGCGCGGCCGGGCGCAACCGCCCGCCCGGTTTCTTCTCGTTCATCTCCGGCCCGATGGCCTTCTTCCCGCTCGCGGCGGCATTTTGCTTCCACTATCTCACCGCCGCGCGCCGCCGCCTCTGGTGGTGGGGCGCACTCGTGTGCGGCCTGTTCATCGTGCTCGCGGTGCCCGTGTCCATCAGCCGCGGCACCATGATCGCGACAGGCATCGTCGCGTGCGCGTTTGCGGTCTCGCTGCTGCTGTCCGGCCTGCGCGCCGCGACCGTGCTGCGCTTCGGCGGCGCGGTGGTGGTCGTGGCCGTGCTCGTCGCGGTGCTGCCGTTTTTCCACGAGGCGCGAGAAGTGTTCATGGACCGCTGGGACACCGCCGCCGGCCAGTCGCAGGGCAGCGCCTGGGGCAGCCTGGCCGACCGGGTGACCGCGGGTTTCGTCGAGCCGTTCGAGTCGCTCGCGCGCGCGCCGTTTTTCGGCCACGGCATCGGCGTCGGCTCCAACGTCGGCGCCCGCCTGCTTTCCGGACGGCTCGGTTTTCTGCTCGCGGAAAACGAGTGGGAACGCTCGCTCCTCGAGCTGGGTCCGCTGCTCGGCCTCGCGTTCATCGCGTTTCGCGTCGCGCTCGTCCTGTGGATGTTCATGCAGGCATGGCAGGCGCTGCGCCGGCGCCGCGACATGCTGCCGATGCTCATCTGGTCGGCGGCCGCCCCCGTGGTCCTGTTTCAGCAATGGGCGCCGCCCACGCTGCTCGGCTTTGCCGTGTTCGGCAGCGGCCTGCTGCTCGCCTCGCTCAATCCCGAGCCCTCCGAGGACGAGTTCTTCGACGACGACTCCGGCGGGGATGAAACCGGGCTCGACGACGAGGAAACGGAAAACGACCCCGGCGACGTGGAAACCGCCGGGCCGGAAATGGCTCCCCTGCCCGAGGACGTCCTTGCCGCCCGCCGCCGCCGCATGCGCGGATTGAACTGATGACCGCCCTCGAAAAACTCGTCCTCATCGGCAACTTCCCGCCTGACCGGCAGGAGAGCATGGCGCGTTTCACCCGGCTCCTCGCCGACGGTTTCACCGCCCGCAGCCTTCCCGTCGAAACCTGGGCGCCCCGGCCGCACTTCACGCGCCTCGTCCGTGAATACCGTTACGGCGGTCTTCCGAAATACCTCGGGTATCTCGACAAGTTCGTCGCCTTCCCCCGCGAAATCCGCCGCCGCCTCCGCAACGCCGTGCCCGGGACCGTGTTTCATGTCACCGACCACGCCAACGCCGTTTACGCCCCCCTCTTCGCCGGACGGCCCCTGCTCGTCACCGTGCACGATCTCCTGCAAATCCGCTCCGCGCTCGGCGAGTTTCCGCAAAACCGCATCGGCCGCTCCGGCCGCCGTTACCAGGCATGGATCCTGCGCCATCTCTCCCGCCTGCACCTTGCCGTGTGCGTCTCGCAAAAAACACAAAACGACCTTGTCCGTCTCGCCGCGCTCGCGCCCGCCGCCGCGCCCGTCGTGCATTCCAGCCTCAATTACCCCTACTCGCCGATGCCGCCGGACGAGGCCGCGCCGCTGCTCGCCCGCGCGCTCGCCCGGCGCCATGCCGCGCGCCCGTCCCGATACCTGATCGCCGTCGGCGGCGCGCAATGGTACAAGAACCGCGACGGCCTCCTCAAAATCTTCGCCGCGCTCCGCCGCCGCTCCGCCGCCGGGCGTTCGCTCCTCCATGTCGGCCCCGCGTTCGACGCCGCGCAGGACGAACTCATCGCGCGCCACGGGCTCGCCCCGCACATCATCCGCACGGACGGCCTCGACAACGAGGAGCTTCGCGCCGCCTACTCGCTCGCCGACGCGCTGGTGTTTCCCTCGTGGGAGGAAGGCTTCGGCTGGCCCGTCGCCGAGGCCCAGGCGTGCGGCTGCCCCGTTTTCGCCACCGGCCGCGCCCCCATGACCGAGGTCGGCGGCGACGCGGCCCGCTACTTCGATCCCGCCGACCCCGAGTCCGCCGCCGCCCTCATCGACGGAACCCTGTCCGTATCCGTTGATCAACTACGCGAGTCCTCCCGTCTGCATGCCCGGCGCTGGGCCCCTGCCCCGATGTTCGACGCCTACGAAAACCTCTACCGCCGGTTGCTGCACTCCGCCTGACCGCTCCGCCTCCCGCCACCATCGATTCCGCATTCTTCACCAGACACTACCGCACCCATGCGCATCACCATCACCCAAGGCCCGTTCCTTCCCGTCCCGCCGCTCCTCGGCGGCGCCGTGGAAAAGGTCTGGTTCGCGCTCGGCAAGGAGTTCGCGCGGCGCGGGCACGATGTCACCCATGTCTCCCGCGCGCACCCTTCGCTCCCGCGCCGGGAAATCATCGACGGCGTCCGCCACCTCCGCGTGTCCGGCTTCACCGCCACGCCCTCGCCCGCCCGCCGCATGCCCCGCGATCTCTGGTATGGCCTGCGCGTGCTCCCGCATCTCCCGCCCGCCGACATTCTCGTGACCAATTCCTTCTGGCTTCCCGTGCTCGCGCGCGCCCGGCGCTCCCGCGGCCTGGTTTACGCGCATGTCGCCCGTTACCCGAGGGGCCAGCTCAAACTCTACCGCCGCACGATTCTCCAGACCGTCTCCGAGCCCATCCGCCAGGCGATTCTCGCTGAGGACGCCTCCGCCGCGGCGCGCACTCGCGTCATTCCCTATCCGCTCTCCGCGGGCTACTTCGCCCCTTCGCCCGCGCCCGGCGCCGCCAACACGCTCCTTTACGCCGGGCGCGTCCATCCGGAAAAAGGCATCCGCCTGCTCATCGACGCCTTTGCCCGCCTGCCCGAGGCCCTGCGCGCGTCCTGGCGCCTCCGGATCATCGGGCCGTGGGAGACCGCCTGCGGCGGCGGCGGCGAGCAACATATCGGCGAACTCCGGTCCGCCGCCGCGCCCGTCGCGGACCGCGTCGAGTTTACCGGGCGGATTTTCGACGAGGCCGCGCTCATCGCGCACTACCGCGCCGCCCGCGTGTTTGTCTATCCCTCGCTCGCCGAGCGGGGCGAGACCTTCGGCCTCGCGGCGCTCGAGGCCATGGCTTCCGGGTGCGCCCCCGTGGTCTCCTCCCTCGCCTGTTTCCGGGATTTCATCCGCCCCGGTGAAAACGGCCTCGTTTTCGATCATCGCGGCTCCGATCCCGCCGCCGCGCTTGCCTCGGCCCTGGGCGCGTTCCTCGCCGATGACGTATCCATAAATAAACTACGCCGGTCCGCCTGGCAGTCCTCCCGCGCCTACACGCTGGAAAAAATCGCCACCCGGTTCCTCGACGATTTCGCCATGCTGGCCGGCGGCCCGGGCCTCCGGCCCGCGAAGCCGGACGCCGGGCTCATTTCCGCACAACAGGAATCCGCCGCGCCATGAACCCGTCCGCCGATCCGTCCCCTGTCGCGCCGCCCGCCGCCGGCCCGCCGCGCCTCACCCATGCCCAGGCCTCCGCCTACGCGTCTCCGTGGACGCTCCGCGAGCGCCTCGGCCTGCTCCTCTGGAATTTTACCTGGGCCGCCCTCTGCGCATGGACGCCGAAGCCGCTCAATTTCTGGCGCCTCATCGTCCTTCGCTGCTTCGGAGCGAAACTCAGCGGCACGCCCTTCGTCCATTCCCGCGCGCGCATCCAGATCCCCTGGCGGCTCACCATGCGGCATCGCGCCTGCCTCGGCGACCGCGCCAACGCCTACACCCTCGGCCCCGTCGTCATCGAGGAGGCCGCGACCATCTGCCAGGAAGCCTATCTCTGCACCGGCACGCACGATTTTTCGTCGCCGGCGATTCCGCTCCAGACCAGCCCCGTGCACATCGGCGCGCACGCCTTCGTCGGCGCGCGCGCCTTTGTCCTTCCCGGAATCTCCGTCGGTCCCCGGGCCATCATCGGCGCCTGCTCCGTCGTCACCAAAAACGTCCCGGCCGACGCCATTGTCGCCGGCAACCCGGCCAGGGCCATCGGCCGAAGGACGAAAGATGAAGGGTGACAACAAGGCATCGCGCCACCCGCACCTCACGCACACGCACCGCTCTTTTCTCCTCCTGCACATTCCACACTTCACATGAAAGTCCCCGTCTCCATCCTCATCCCGATCAAAAACGAGGCGGCCAACCTGCCGCGCTGCCTCGCCGCCGTCGCGTCGTGGGCCGACGAGATTTTCGTGGTCGATTCCCACAGCACCGACGGCTCCCAGTCCATCTGCGAACAGGCCGGCGCGAGCGTCGTCCAATTCGATTTCAACGGCACCTGGCCGAAGAAAAAAAACTGGGCGCTCGACCACCTCCCCTTCCGCAACGAATGGGTCTTCATCCTCGATGCCGACGAGGTCCTGCCGCCCGGAACCGGCGCCGAGTTTGCCGACATCATCGCGCAAGACGGCCGCGGCCACGCCGGCTACTGGATCAACCGCCGCTTCATGTTCATGGGGCGCTGGCTCCGCCACGCGTATTACCCCAACTGGAATCTTCGCCTCTTCAGGCACCGGCTCGGCCGCTACGAAAAACTCGTCGATGGCGCGACCGGCAGCGGCGACAACGAAGTCCACGAGCACATCATCGTGCAAGGCACCACCGGCCGCCTCAAAAGCGAAATGGACCACTACGCTTTTCCGACCGTCGATATCTTTGTTGAAAAACACAACCGCTACTCCAACTGGGAAGCCGCCCTCGACCTCCAGGAATACCTGCGCGGCGCGGATGGACGGCCCGGGAAAACAGAAGCGGCTCCCGGCCGCCCGGATGCCGCGACCCGGCTCCAGTCACCCGCCGTCCGCCTCCGCCGCCGCCTGAAACGCCTGGCCCGCCGCCTGCCCTTTCGCCCGACGCTGCGTTTTCTCTACGTTTACCTCATCCAAGGCGGCATTCTCGACGGCCTCCCCGGCTACTATTTTGCGCGTCTCCACGGTTTCTACGAATTTCTCGCCGTGGCCAAGGCGCGCGAAATGAAAGCAGCCCTGAAGGCCAAGCCATAGGTCCGCGTGCCGGACGCCGCCCCCGCGTCGTCCGATAACCGGCGCGATGTAACCCAATAGGTTCAATTTCCAGCGAAAGCGTGCACATGGGGCCAGATGATCCGGCCATGACAGCATCCTTTCCCCGCAAAAAAGCTGCCCTATTCGCCGACCGAAAGCGACATGCCGAACAGTTTTTCTCCACGAGCGTTGAGCTCCGCGGCCGGCACATCCTCCTTGTGCGTGGCGAGCATCCATTTGTGCCCAAACGGATCCTCCACTTTCCCGCAACGGTCGCCATAAAACTCATCCGTCATCGGCATCAGCACCTTCGCGCCGGCGGCGACCGCCCGGTCGAACAAGGCATCGGCATCCTCCACGTAAACCATCAATGAGACCGGCGTCCCGCCGAGTGTCTTCGGGCCGAGCGCGCCATAGTCGGAAAACTCGTCGCTCAACATGATGCGCGAGTCGCCGACCTGGATTTCGGCGTGCCCCACGGTCCCGTCCTTCGCCGCGAACCGCAGCAGTTCCTTCGCGCCAAACACCTGCTTGTAAAACGCGATTCCCTCCGCCGCATTCTTGAGGGTGAGATAGGGGGTGACGGTGTGATACCCCTCCGGGATGGGTGTTACTTTTTTGCTCATGGTCGCGCAACTAAACCGCCTTCCGCCCCGCCGCAAACAGCCGGCGCACTTTTCCCGGACGGCGGACGGGGCCGGCCCCGCTCATGCTGACACCCGCGCCCGGCGAGGATGCCCCGCGCGCCGGCGGTGCGCGCCGTCGCCCGGTTTGCCCGCCAGCATGCCCGCCCGCCGGATTTGGTGCAGGCGCACGCCGGTCCAGAACACGATCACGAGCGCGGCCAGCGTGACGGGATTGCGAAACACCGGGTCGAGGGTCGCCTGGGCAAACACCGCCAGCGCCCCCGCCGTGAGCATCCACGTCGCCGCCGGGAGCCGCCGCGCGCGCCGCGCCAGCCAGCCCAGCCAGCACACCAGCGGCGTCGCCAGAAACGCGAGCCCGAGGATGCCGTATTCCACCAGAAACTCCAGCCAGTCGCTGTCCGCATGCGCAAACACCACCCGGTGCAGCCCCTGCCGTTCAAACGCCGCCGCCAAGTCGGGCACGGACGCGCTGTATTCATTGAACAAATACAGATACGCGCCGCCGCCCCAGCCGAACAGCCGCTCGTCCTTCGACATCAGCCAGGCCGTCTCGTGCAGCAGCGGGCGGAAACTCCCGCCCCGCACCAGCTCGCGCGGGCCGGCCACCTCGCCGAAGCGCGCGGCCGTCTCGCGCCACGCCGGCACGGTGAGAATGCCCGCCAGCATCACCGCCACGCCCGCCGCCGCCGCGACGACCACGCGGCGTTTCACGGCCGGGTTCGCCGCGCGCCGCCAGGCGAGAAACACCGCCGCGACCGCCAGCATCGCGCCCAGGACCATCCCCGCCCGGTGCCGTCCGGACATCACGCCCAGCCAGACCAGCGTCACCGCCGCGCCCAGCCAGACCCCGCGATGCGGCAGGCTGGGAAAAGGACGCGCTCCGCTCCTCACAAACAATGCCGCCAGCGCCACCGCCAGCAGCAGCAGCTGATAGGCGCCCTGCTGGTTGCCGTTGGGAAACACCGGCCCGCCCAGCCGGTTGGCCGCGTCATACAAAAACCAGTAGGTCAGCCGCGAGCCGGACAGATTGTGCGCAAGCGAAACCGCGCTGAACATCGCCGCGTGCGCCAGCATCACTTCCAGCCAGCGCCGCACCAGCGTCACGCGATTCAGCCCGAGCGTGGTGGCGCACACCAGCGCCACCGCGCCGCCAAACACCAGCAGGTAGCGCCACGGGTTTTCAAACGGCGGCGATCCCTCCCAACCCGCCGCAAACGGGGCGATGATCCCCGACGGCAGCCACGGCACATGCCCGATCTCGCGCAAGGTTCCGACCGGATGCCCCGCGGAAAACCGGAAGGCCGGATTCAGCGCCTGCACGAGCAGATAAAACAAAAACAGCCCCGCCGCCCCGTAGCACCACGCCGCCGCCTTTATTCCGCCGCCGGGGACCGGGGCCGACGCGCCGGCCTCGTCTTCCGCCCCATCGGGCGGGCTGCGGAGGAAGCCGTCATGCGGGGAGACCGCCCGCCGCCACACGGCGGCGGCCAGTGCCGCGCCGGCCAGGACAAGGAGTATCCACTGGCCTGATACCGTGGAACCGCCCAGCCACCACGCCGGCACGATCCACGCCGCCGACAACAGCACGAGATAAACCTTTGCGAGGGAACTCATCAAAAAAGCAATTGGACAGCCAGACGCTGCACCGCCGCGTCCTGCCGCGCGCTAAAATAGTTTGCAAAAAAATGAAAAACTGAGCCGTCGGGTCCGGGTTCGAACGCACCACGATGCGTGCCGAGGAAACAAAAATCAGATGCCACCCAAGGCGATGTCGCCGCGGACCCGCCCGCCATCTCGCGTCATGCGCTGGCACCACTTTGAGCCACATCCATAAAAACTTTGGACTGACTTCCGGCAGTTGAATCGACAACGCTGTCCGGCTCCATGGAAACCTTCCCCGAGCAAACGCCTCCGCCACCGCCGGCCGCATCTGCCGCCGGTCCGAACCGGCGCGCGGAGTATGCGGACGGGTTCAGGCGCATGCTGCCGCTTTGGGCGGGTGTCTTTCCCTTCGGCATGATTTACGGCGTGCTCGCGCTCGAGTGCGGCCTCGCGCCCTGGCAGGCGCAGGCGATGAGCTCGCTGGTGTTTGCCGGCAGCTCGCAAATCGTGCTCTGCCAGCTCCTCGCGGCCAGCGCCCCGCTGCTCGTCGTTTTCACGGCCATCGCGATCATCAATCTGCGGCACATCCTCTACAGCGCGTCGCTGGCCCCGTCGCTGCGGGCGCTGCCGCCGTGGTGGAAAGCCGTGCTGGCCTATTTCCTCACCGACGAGGCCTACGCCACCACGCTCGGGCGCATGACCGACCCGGACGATCCGTCGCGTTTCCGGCATTGGCATCTGCTCGGCGCCGGCACCGGTTTGTGGCTGTGCTGGCAGATCGCCACCCTCACCGGCATCCTGCTCGGGCGCGGCGTGCCGCCGGAGTGGGGGCTGGATTTCGCGATCCCGCTCACCTTCATCGCCATCGTGGTGCCGCGCATCAAGACACGCTCCGACTGGGCCGCCGTCATCACAAGCGGCATCGCCGTCATCGTGTTTGCTTCGCTGCCCTTCAAGCTCTCGCTCATCGCCGCCACATTCGCGGGCGTGCTGGCGGGCATGTGGCTCACGCGCCGCGCCAATTCCGTGGCGGACGCAAACCGCGCGGCCGGCAAAAACAATCCGGGCGGAGGCAGCGTCCGATGAAAATCCTCCTGCTGTTCCTCGGGCTGGGCGCCGTGACGTTTCTGATGCGCCTGTCCTTCATCGGCTTGTTGGGCAAACGCGATTTGCCAGAAAGGTTTCGCACCGCACTGCATTTCGTGCCGCTGGCCGTGTTCACCGCCATCATCGTGCCCGAGGTGTTGATGCCGGGCGGCCAGTTGACATTTGCCGTGTCCGGTGAACCGCGCATCACCGCCGCCATCGCCGCCGTGATCGTCGCCGCGTTCACGCGCAGGGTGCTCCCAACCATCGCCGCCGGCATGGGCGTCCTCTGGCTCCTGCGCTGGCTCATGATGTGATGGCATCCGGGGAAAAAGGATGCGCCCGCGCATCCTCCACCCGGGAAAATCTTTCTCTTTCCTCTTTATCTTTCTCTTTCCTCCCCAGACGCCTCCCGCCAAGGAAGAAAGAATAAAGATAAAGAGGAAAGAGAAAGATTCCATGGGCGGCACTTCCGGCGCATCCGGCGGAAGGCACTTGCCGCCGCATTTTCCTTCTTCGCGTTTCCGAAAATATCTGTTCAATGGACGGCCATGTTTACTGGCATCGTCGAAGAAACCGGAAAAGTCGCGTCGTTCGAAAAAACGGATGCCGCGTGGAAACTGCGCCTCGAGGCCAAGGCCGCCCTCGCCGGCGTGGCGCATGGCGACAGCATCGCGGTCAACGGCTGCTGCCTCACCGTGGTCGCGTTTGACGCGGGGCACGTGGAGTTCGACGTGCTGGAGGAGACGCGCCGCCTCACCAGCTTTTCCGCGCTCAAGCCCGGCTCGGCCGTGAACCTCGAGCGCAGCCTGCGTTTCGACGGCAAGGTCGGCGGCCATTTCGTCACCGGCCACATCGACGGCCTCGGGAAAATCGAGGTGCTCGAACAGCGCGGCCAGGACTTTTATCTGCGCGTGCGCGGCCCCGGCGGCTGCGGACGCCACCTCGTCCACAAGGGCAGCATTGCCATCGACGGCATCTCGCTCACGGTCGCCGAGGTCGAGGGCGACGCCCTCGCCGTGTGGCTCATCCCGACCACGATGTCCGTGACCAACCTCCGCGAAAAACGCGCCGGCGATCCGGTGAACCTTGAGTTCGACCTGCTCGGCAAATACGTCGAGAAACTCCTCGCGGGGCGCGCGCCCGCCGCCTGATTTCTTCCAACGCAAAACCCGCACCATGCGCGCCACGCTCACCGCCCTCGCCGACGAACTCCGCCGCCTCAAGGCCGACGGTGTGACCACCGTGGCCGTGTCCGACGAGAGCATCGCCGCGCTCCGCCGGCTCGTTCGCGCCCGCGCCCCGGCCGCCGCCCCGGCGCCCGCCCGCCCATCTTCCCCTCCCCCGCCCTCCGCCACCGCGCCCGAAACCCGCGTCTATTCCCAGCTCCGCGAACCCGCGAAACGCCCCGCGCCGCCGCCGCCCGAACCCAAGCTCCCCCCGCCGCCCGCCGTCACCCTGCCCGAGGGCGACAAGCAAACCCGCTGGGACGCGCTTCACGCGCTCGTCGTCAACGACCCGGTCTGCCGCGAGCATGTGCGGCCCGGCAAAAAAGTCGTGCTCGGCGTGGGCGGCCTTGACGCCAAAATCTTTTTCTGCGGCGAGGCCCCCGGCCAGGAGGAGGAAATCCAAGGCGAGCCCTTCGTCGGCCCCGCCGGGCAGCTCCTCACCAAGATGATCCAGGGCATGGGGCTCGCGCGCGGCGACGTTTACATCGGCAACATCATGAACTGGCGTCCCGAACTGCCGGTCGCGCCCGGCGGCGTGCAATATGGCAACCGTCCGCCCACCGCCGAGGAAATGGCCTACTGCCTGCCGTATCTTCGCGCGCAACTGGACATCGTGCGCCCCGAGGTCATCGTTGCGCTCGGCTCCACCGCCGCGCAAGGTCTGCTCGGCGCGGGCAGCTTCAAGACGCTCGGAGAAGTACGCGGACGCTGGATGCAGTTTTTCGGCACGCCTGTCATGATCACCTATCATCCCTCGTACATCCTGCGCACGCCGACAAACCGCACCAAGCGCGCCGTCTGGGAGGATTTGCTCAAAGTCATGGAGCACGAAAAAATCGCCATGCCGATTTCGGACCGGCAGCGCAGTTATTTTTTGGGCAAATAAATGCGAAATTTCGCGCAATCATGTGCCATGCCGCGAAATCGGAGGTCAGGCCCACTGAAAATAATACGCAACGATTTGCTGATGACTCCGTCAATCAAACCTCGCGCCCACACCATGCAAAGAATCTCAACATCCGCCGTGCTCGCCGCCGCTTTATTTTGCATCAGCGCCATGCCGGGTTCCGCGCAAACCTCCGCCCGCGCCTCCCGGGGCGCGCCGTTCTCGTTCGAGCTACTCCAGGCCCGGGCGCGCGACCTGGCCGCGGCGCCCTATCAGGTCCGCGCCAGCCGCGTGCCGCCGGTGTTGCAGAACCTCGACTACGACCAGCACCGCGACATCCGCTTCGACCCGGCGCAGTCCTTGTGGCGCGCGGAAAAACTTCCGTTCCAGCTCCAGTTCTTTCACCCCGGCTTCATCCACCGCCACACCGTGCAAATCCACGAGGTCGTGGACGGCTATGAACGCCCGATCCCGTTTGCCCAAAAACTCTTCGACTACGGAAAGAACACCGGGCTCGACGGCACGATCCCATCCGACATGGGTTTCAGCGGGCTGCGCGTCAGCGCGCCGCTCAACACCCGCGACTACTTCGACGAACTCGTCGTGTTCCAGGGCGCGAGCTACTTCCGCGCCCTGCCGCGCGGCGCGCGCTACGGCCTCTCGGCGCGCGGCCTCGCGCTCAACACCGCCGAGCCCGGCGGCGAGGAATTCCCTGTGTTCGAGGAATTCTGGGTCGTGCGGCCCAAACCCGGCGCGCGCGAAATCGTGATCCACGCGCTGCTCGACAGCCCGAGCGCCACGGGCGCGTATCAATTTTCAATTACACCCGGCGACGACACCGTCGCGCGTGTGCGCGCCGCGCTCTTCCTGCGCGCCGGCGCGGAGAAAACCGTGCGGATCCTCGGCGTCGCCCCGCTCACGAGCATGTTCTGGTTTGGCGAAAACTCGGCCGACCGCTTCGAGGACCTGCGGCCCGAGGTGCACGACTCCGACGGCCTCGCGATTCACACCGGCACGGGCGAATGGATCTGGCGCCCGCTCGACAACCCGCGCGCCGTGCGCACCGCCGCGTTCTCCGACCAAAACCCGCGCGGCTTCGGCCTCGCGCAACGCGACCGCGCGTTCTCCAGCTACGAGGACATCGAGGCCGCCTATCACCTGCGCCCCTCCGCGTGGGTCGAGCCCGTCGGCGACTGGGGGAGCGGCGAAGTGCGGCTGGTCGAAATCCCCACCCCCGACGAAACCAACGACAACATCGTCGCCTTCTGGGTGCCCGGACAACTCCCGCCCGCCGGGCGCCCGCTCACGCTCGAATACCGCCTGCACTGGCACACCGGCGCCGCCAGCGGCGCGCGGCCGCCCGACGGGCGCGTCATCGCGACGCGCCAGGGGCACTCGAAAACGCACGAGCCTGACCTCTGGCGCTTCTGGGTCGATTTCGACGGGGACGGGCTCGCCGGGCTGCCCGCCGACGCCAAGGGCATCGAGGCCGTCGTGACCGTCGGCGACGGCGCGAAACTCGTCCACTCGGGCGTCGAGAAAAATCCCTTCAACCGCACCTGGCGCGCCGCGTTTGCCATCAGGCCCGACGGCTCCGGCAAGCCCGTCGAACTCCGCTGCTTCCTCCGCGACACCGGCGCCGCCCTCACCGAAACATGGAGCTACCTTTGGAATCAATAGACCCGCCGCTCGACACCTTCCGCCCGCGCACCGGGGCGATGGACGCCTGGAACGCCGCCTATGTGCGCGTCGAGGACTACCTGCGCGCGCACCGCATCCACAACCGGCTCCACCAGAACCGCGTCATCCGCGCCGTGCTCGAGCGCGCCGCGCGCCGCCACGAGGCCAACCCGGCGCTCGATCCCACCACGCTGGCCGCCGAGGAGACCGAGGCGTGGATGGACGAATGGTTCGGCGCCGTGCTCGGCGAAGCCGGCCTGCCGCACGAGCGCATCGCCACCACCGGCCGCGTCGCGCTGCTCGTCTCGGACGGCGCGGAAAAATGGCCGTATGCCTTTCTGGACACGCGCACCATCCCGCCCGATTTTCGCGACGCCATGCGGCACGGTCACGTCGAGGCCGGCCCCGACATGACCGTGTCGAGCATGGTGCCGCGCCCCATCGACCTCGGCGTCATCACGGAAGCCGCGGGCGACACGCTGGAAACGCTCGAACGCCGTCCCATGCTGCGCATGTTCGCGCTCTGGCTGGTCTTCATCGGCTCGCTCGCCGCCATCTTCTTCATGACGCGCTGATTTTATAAAAAACCATTATTCACAGAAGGAAACGAAGGGGACAAAGAAAACAATTAATAACAAATTCCATCAATTTATTAAATTCTATCTAAAAATCGTTTTATATAAAACTGCACAAACAAAAACGCATTCTTCGTTTCCTCCGTTTCCTTCTGTCCAATAAAAAATCCCGGTTTTTCACCACGCCCACATGCGCATCACGCCCGCAGAATTTCCCGACCGCCAGCGGATGACCCGACGCCGCCGGGTTTTCTTCACGCTCATCTTTCTGCTCACCTGCCTCGGCGCATGGCTGATGGCCGACCTGCTCTGGAACGACGACCAGCGCTTCACCTTCACCGACGGCGCGCTGCTCGCGCTGTTCATCGTGCTGTTTGCGCAGATTTCCACCGGCTTCATCATCGCCATGCTCGGCCTGCTCACGATGGGCCGCCGCCACGGCGACTGCCACGGCGACTCCAGCCGCATCCTCGCCACGCTCGCCCCCGGCGAGGAGCCGCGCCTCGCCGGCACCGCGGTCGTCATGCCCGTGTTCAACGAGGACGTGAGCCGCGTGTTCGAGGGACTGCGCGTCATCTTCCGCTCGGTCGAGGAAACCGGGAAGCTGGAGCATTTCGATTTTTTCATCCTCAGCGACTCGAACCAGCCGAACCAGTGGATCCAGGAGGAGGTCGCCTGGGTCGAGCTCTGCAAGCAGGTGGGCGGCTTCGGGAAAATCTTCTATCGCAAGCGCCGGCAGCAAATAAACAAGAAGGCCGGCAATGTCGCCGACTTCCTCCGCCGCTGGGGCAAGAGCTACCGCTACATGACCGTGCTCGACGCCGACAGCATCATGACCGGCGACGCGCTCGTGAAACTCGTCGCGCTGATGGAAAAGAACCCGACCGCGGGCATCATCCAGACCGCGCCCCGCCTCGTGAACGGCGAAACGCTCTACTCGCGCCTCCAGCAGTTTGCCAACCGCCTCTACAGCCCGCTCTTCCTCGCCGGGTTGAACTACTGGCAGCAGGACACCGGCAACTACTGGGGCCACAACGCCATCATCCGCGTGCAGCCCTTCATCGACCATTGCGCGTTGCCCGAGCTGCCGGGGAGCGAGCCGTTCGGCGGACGCATCCTCAGCCACGATTTTGTCGAGGCCGCGCTCATGCGCAAGGCCGGCTGGTCGGTCTGGCTCGCGGGCGAGATCGAGGGCACCTACGAGGAGGGCCCGCCCACGCTCATCGACAGCGCCAAACGCGACCGCCGCTGGTGCCAGGGCAACATGCAGCATTCCTGGCTGCTCCTCGCCAAGGGCTTCCGCCCGTGCAACCGCCTGCACCTGCTCATGGGCGTGACGGCCTACGTGTCGTCGCCGCTCTGGCTGCTGTTTCTCCTGTTCAGCACCTGGCACGTCCACGAACTCATCACCGGCGGCATGGCCAATTCGCGGGCCATGACCGTGGTGGAACTCTTCGGGCGCACGCTGCGCGTGCCCGACGCCGTGACCCTTTTTGCGCTCACGCTGCTGCTGCTGTTTCTCCCGAAATTCATCAGCCTCTTCCAGGCATTGAAACACGGCGGGCGGGCCGCCCGTTTCGGCGGGCGCGTCCGGCTGTTTGCGAGCACGCTGGTGGAAATCGTCATTTCCGCGCTGCTCGCGCCGGTGAACATGCTTTTCAACAGCAAATTCGTCGCCACCACGCTGCTGGGCCAGGGGGTGTCATGGATCACGCAGCGCCGCGGCGCCGGCGAGGACGACGGCACCGACTGGCGCGAGGCGATTCTCACGCACTATCCGCACATGCTCATCGGCCTCGCGTGGGGCGCGGGCGCGTGGCTGCTGTCCCCGGTCTTTTTCTGGTGGCTGAGCCCCGTGCTCGCGGGCATGGTTTTTTCCATCCCGCTCTCCATCCTGCTCGGCAAGCTCAGCCTCGGGCGCGCCGCCCAAAAAGCCGGCCTGTTCCTCACGCCCGAGGAGACACAGCCTCCGCTTGAGCTCGCGCGCCTGCACTCCAATCTCGAAACCTGCTACAAGCACATGCGCCCGCTGGAAACGCTGCGCGCGGATTACGGGCTGCTGCAGGCCGTGCTCGATCCCTACGTGAACGCCGTGCATGTCTCGATGCTGCGCCAGCGCACGCCCAGCGAGGAATCGCGCGATTATTTCGCCCTGCTGCGCGAACGCCTGCTGCGCGAGGGGCCCGACGCGCTCGAGCCGAAGGAAAAACTCAGCCTGCTGCTCGACGCCGAGTCGATGATCTGGCTGCACCGCGAACTCTGGCGCACCCCCGCCGCCGCGCTGGCCGAATGGTGGCGCCTCGCCGTCCGCCAGTATAACGTCCTCACCGCCGCGCCCATCACGGCCCTGTATCGATAAAACCGATACCGGGGCGCGCCCTGCACGCCACCGCGTCCGCGTGATTCCATTCTCTTTCCCACGCAAAGCCGCAGGGAAATCCCCTCCCCCTTTCTTCTTCCTACGGATAATAGGCCCGTTTGGCCTTCACCTGCACAAACCGGCGCTCGGGCAGGATGTAGGCAGTGAGCGCGCCGCCCAGCACGCAGGCCGTGTCGATGCAGACGGACCATTTGTGCTTGTAGATTTGCGGGCGCGATGTGTGCCCGTAGACCACGAAAGGAGGGCCGTTCCAGAGATCGGCCCAAGCGGGCGCGCCGGGCGCCTCGGCGCGCTTGCGCGGGCGTCCGTCGCGATCGATTACCTGGATGCGCGTGACGATGTCGGCCGGTTGTTTCTGCCAGGGCTGGCCGGGGAGGAAACCGCCGTGGACAAAAACGGTATTCAGCTCGGGGACATAGTGGGTGAGCGGCATCTGCTCGAGATAGGCCCAGTCTTCGGGGCGGAGTTTGTCGAGCGTGTCGTGGTCGGTTTCCTTGAGAAAAGCGAGGTCGGAGGTTTTGCGGAAATTGAGCAGGCGAAGCTCATGGTTGCCGAGAAGCGAGAGCGCCCCGCGCGCCTTGGCGATGTCGATGACCGCGCAACTGTTGGGGCCGCGGTTGACGAGGTCGCCGAGGAAAATCAGCCGGTCGTCCTTGGTGGGGGCGATGCGTTCGAGAAGCTCCGCGAGCTCCTGATGGCAGCCGTGGATGTCTCCGATGGCAATGATGCGTCCGTTCATCAGTGTGTTTCACACGAAATTGGCTGGCGGGCATGGCCGCGACAAGTAAACAAGTTGGGCATGGAACTCTCCCTTCAACCACAGGCCGCCGTTTGTTTTGTCACGCAGCAGCCGTTTGAGGACGGGCTGCGCGTGGCCAGCTATCTCGTGCGGATGCCGGAATCGGGCGAGATCGCGCGGCGCGATTTGCTGGAGCGCGAGCAGGCGAATTACCAGCCGGAAGGGCCGGTCATCTGCCGCTGGGTGCGCGCCTACAAAAAACGCGCGCCGAATGAAAACCCGGAGCGCGAGTTGAAACTCACGGCGGAGTCGCTGTTCCTCACCCTGGCCGATCCCGCGACGGAGCGCACGGAGGACACGACGCGGCTGTTGCAATTCCTCGCGCTCATGCTGGAACGCAAGCGCGTGCTGCGTCCCAAGGGGCGCACGGCGGACGGCGCGAACCAGATTTTCGAGCACGCGAAGTCGAAGGAGCTTTATGAAGTGCCGGTCGGAGAATTGACGCCGGAGTTTTTCGCCGGCGTGCAGGAACAGCTCGGCGTGCTGGTGGGCGGAAAATGAGGCGGGCGCGGCGCGCCCCCCGGTCAACCCTGGTCGAGCTTCGTTTCCAAGACCTTCCTGGTCTGCTCGGCGCGGAAATCCGCCAGCGCCTGCTTCACGCGCGCGTCGCCCAGCGCCAGCATTGACGCCGCGAAGACGGCCGCGTTGACCGCGCCGGCCTTGCCGATGGCAAATGTCGCCACGGGCACGCCGCCCGGCATCTGCACGGTGGAAAGCAGCGAGTCCAGCCCCTTGAGCTGCGGCGACTCCATCGGCACGCCGAGCACGGGCAGCGGCGTGAGCCCGGCGAGCACGCCCGCCAGGTGCGCGGCCATGCCGGCGCCGGCGATGAGGCATTTCAAGCCCCGCGATTCCGCCGACGTGGCGTATTCAAACGCCGCGTGCGGCGTGCGGTGCGCGCTGATCACGCGCGCCTCGTGGGCGATGCCGAAACCGGCGAGCGTTTTCGCGGCGTGCTCCAGCACCGGCCAGTCGGACTGGCTGCCCATGATGATGCCCACGAGCGGCTGTTGCTTGGTGTTGGCGGTATTTGTCATGAGGAAAGAGCCTCATTGGATATGAGGGAAAGGCGCTTTGGCAAATTTTATGAACGCAAACACGCCGGCCGCGGCGCGGCGTGTTACGACCGGGTGAATGTTTCGCAAATTCCGGGTTGAGATTGCCGAAAAATACGCGCTACTTCCCACAACCTTTCATTTCACCCGCTGCCCAAGCATGAAGAAATCCAAGAAAAAGAGCCTCACGGTGTATTTCGCCAGCGAGCTCTTCAGCCTGAAGCACCTCATCGGGAACGCCTATCTCGCCGAGGCGATTTACGAGCACTCCCATGGCCGCTACCTGTGCGTGCTGCCGCAGAACCTGGAGCAGCGCGACAACACCGCCCACTCGATCCGCGACCAGGACATCCGCACGCTGCTCGAATGCGACCTGGGCCTGTTCAACTACGACGGCACCGAGCTCGACTCGGGCACGGTGGTGGAGTTCATGTTTGCGAAGTTCGCCGACATCCCGTCGGTGATCCTCCGCAGCGATTTCCGGCACGGCGGCGACCAGCGCGGCGATCCGTGGAACCTGATGACGAGTTTTTATCCGCGCACCGCGAACGTCATCATCGACAGCCTCGGCCTCTACAAACACTCGATGCGCAGCCACCGCCGCTCGACCCTCAACGAGATCGTGCGGCTGGCCGGCCAGCACAGCTCGGTGGACGCGCAGCTGATGTGCGAACAGATCGCCCGCGCCTGCGTGCGCGCGCTCGACCGCGTGGCCGGGATGGAGCCGCGCATGCCGCGCCACCTCCGCGAAGAGGTGTATAGCTGGCTCGCCCTCATGCCCGGCTTGAAAGGCAACACCAAGGAACTCCGCAAGCATTTCGAGCGCACCCTGAAGCACAAGGTCGAGCGCGATTTGTTGTGAGGCGCCGCCGCGCGCCGGCGCGTCCTCCCGCCTGGCCGCCGGGCCCGTCGAAGGGCGTTATTTGACGCGCCGGCTGCACATCGCGGCCAGATCGAGGACCACCTGGCGCACCTCGTTGTCCCTCCTGGCGCGCGCCAGCAATGCCGTCAGCGCCTCCGACAGGGCCTTGTCCTCGGGCGCCCTCAGCCCGGCCGCTTCCCCGGCACCCGCGGCCTTGGTTCTCTTCTGCGGCCTCCCGGGAAACTCGATCCGCACCCGGCCAAACCACGACGCAGGCGTCTCGTCGTCCAGATAAGCCCTCACCAAGACGCGCTGCTCCTCCTCGCCGAATGCGCGCAGCAATTGCTCGACGACCTCGACCGTCGGCGGGCGGATGGCCAGGCGGTATTGGGTGAAGGTGGTCCGCGGCATCCCCGCCGCGTCGGCGATGTCCTGCTGGCGGCGTCCCCGGGTCAGTTCCTGCAAGGCGGTGGAAATGTGGCTCATTCCGTGTTTCAAAATGAGACATGGCGCAAATGCAATAAATGCTTGCGCCTTGTTTTAAGTCATGCCTTAAAACAAGACATGAATGCCGAACAGCTCTTTTGTGAACTGGAGTTGCGCTGGGTGCGCCTGCTTCGAAAGTCCTGCAATCCAAGATTGCGCCAGTGCGCCGCTTATGCCGCCCGGCGCGAAAGCGAACTCCTCGGCATCCTGGAACGGACATCCTCCACCGCGCTGAGGACCGAAACCCCGCCGCGCCGCAAATCGCATCACGCGAGCCCCGGCGGCGGGACGCCCCAAAAGCTGAACCCACCGGCTGACGGACCTCGCGGGCCGCGCGCCCTCTCCGGCGGTTTCCTGCTCCTGCTCGTCGTGACGCTGTCCGTGCAGGCGGCGCATGCGGCCACGAGCGCGCCCGGCATTTCTCTTTAACCGGATGTCCGCCCGGCTTTTCCGGCGGCAATATCAAGATGCAAATGCGGTATTTAAAAAACGCGGAATCCAATGTCATGCCTCCCATGGTCCGCTATGCTTTTGTCGCGCGTGGGTGCCTGGACGGCGGACTCCGGGTGCAGGTCAGGGGAAAGGTGTGGGCCAGAAAGGGATGGTATTATCAGGCGCGGGCGTCCGCCTACGGCTCCATTTTCAAGGCCATGCCCTCCTTCCAGCCCGGCGACGATGAGGCCATCGCGTTGAAAATGCTTAAATACTAAAAAACAAGGCAAGCCCATGCCCGGCACGATACTACCGCGCTCCGGACAGGGAAGCCAGCCGGGGATGTAACCCAATGGGTTACAGGGTGCAACTCAAAGTGATGTCACCGCCGGAATCTTTCCTCTTTATTCTTTCTCTTTCCTCTTTCTCCCTGCCCGTGCCTGACGAAAGATAAAGATAAAGAGGAAAGAAGAAAGAGGGAGTGACTCAACTTTGAGTTACACCCTGGGTTGCATCGCACCGCCGCGGTTCCCGCCTTTGTTGATGCGGATTGCACAAATCGGGCGCACAACGGGGGGTGCGCCTGCCGGCGGGACTGCGCAATCCCTGCACAACTTTTCCTCCATCAAGTCACCGGCCATCAGCGATTTTTTATAAAAAACGGGATGTCCCGTCCGCATGGGCTTGCACGGCGCGGGCAAGCGCGCGCAAACTCAGGGCTTTTCGCTTCACCATCTTATCTTAAATGCCTGCGACGACTGTTGAATATCCGCTTTGGGCCTGGGCCGGGTTTGTTGTTTTTATCATGCTGATGCTGGCGCTCGATCTGGGTGTGTTCCATCGCAAGTCGCATGTCGTGAAAGTGAAGGAGGCCGTCACGTGGTGCGCCGTATGGTTCACGCTCGCGATGGCGTTCAACGGGTTCGTGCTCTGGCAGCATGGCCCGACCGACGGCGCGCAGTGGTTTGCCAGCTACCTCGTCGAGCTGGGGTTGAGCGTGGACAACGTGTTCGTGTTCATCATCGTGTTCTCGTTTTTCAAGGTCGCGCCCGAGCACCAGCACCGGGTGCTGTTCTGGGGCATCATCGGCGCGGCGCTCATGCGCGCGGTGTTCATCCTCGTGGGCATCGAGCTCATCAACCGCTTCGAATGGGTGCTGATGATTTTCGGCGCGTTCCTCATCTACACCGGGATCAAGCTCGCGCTGCCGAAAAAGGAGCAGGACGTGGATCCGGAGAAAAACATCGCCGTGCGCCTGTTCCGGCGGTTCTTCCCGGTTTCCCCCGGATATGACGGGAGCCGCTTTTTCACCCGCATCGACGGCAGGCCCGTGGCCACGCCGTTGTTTCTGGTGCTGCTCGTCATCGAGACGACCGACGTGATTTTCGCCATCGACTCCATTCCCGCCGTGCTCGGCATCACGAAAAACGGCTTCATCGCCTTTACATCGAACATCTTTGCCATCCTCGGCCTGCGCTCGATGTATTTTGCCCTGAGCGGAGTGATGAACCTGTTCCGGTTCCTCAGCCTCGGGCTGGCGTTCATCCTCGTGTTCATCGGCGCGAAGATGATCGTGGCGGAATGGTATCACGTGGGCATCGGCCTGTCGCTTGGCGTGATCGGCGGCACGCTCGCGCTGGCTGTCGTCGCATCGCTGCTGTTTCCCGAAAAGGAAAAACGTCCGTGAGGCGGCGGGATCGTGCATGCCGGCGGGCGGCTGTTTTTGCTGGGGCGCGCCTGTGCCTGACTCCCGCCATCCGCAACGCCATCGTGTTTTCCGCCTTCCTGCTGGCAGGGCTGCCCTCGGCCGGCGCCGCCGACACACCCAAGGGCAATATATCCCGCGGACGGCGCGCGTTTTTCGCAACCTGCACTAACTGCCACGCCTCAACCGACTCCAACCGCGCCACCGGCCCGTCGCTCCACGGCATCCTCGGTCGCAACGCCGGCACGCGCGCGGGCTACAAGTATTCCGAAGCCATGAAAGATTCCGGACTCGTGTGGACGGAGGCGCTGCTGGACAAATATCTCGCCAAACCCGGCGCGGTTTTTCCCGGCACGCCCATGACAACCGGCATTTTCCACGCCCCGATGCGCGACGATATCATCGCCTACCTGAAGACGTTTGGCGCCAAGGAGTAGTCCGCAGGCGCGGGATTCGCCGCGATTTTGGGATGCATCGCCTCCGCGCTTGCGCGCTTCGGCGATGGGTTTCCCCGTTCTTCAAACTTGCAAATGCTTGCGCACGACCTCGTCGGTCAGCGCCGCGATGGGACCGGAGACAACGACGGCGCCGCGGTCCATCGCATAAAAACGGTCGGCCACATCGCGGCAGAAATCCACATACTGCTCCACCAGCAGGATCGCGAGGCGGCCTTCCTTCTTGAGCGTCTTGATCGCGCTTTGGACTTCCTCGTCGTAGCGGGGCTCGCGGCGGACGGGCTCGTTTTTGAGCCGGCGGAGCGTGTCGCCGATATGGTCGATGATCGACGGCTGGATGCCCTCGGTGGGTTCGTCGAGGATCAGCAGGCGCGGTTCGGTGAGGAGCGCGCGTCCGATGGCGAGTTGCTGCTGCTGCCCCCCGGAAAGCACGCCGCCCTTGCGCGAAAGCATTTCCTTGAGCACGGGAAACAACGAAAACACGCGGTCCAGCGCATCGCGCACGCTGCCGCCGCCGCGACGATGGACGATCAGGCCGATGTGCAGGTTTTCCTCGACCGTGAGGTGCGGAAAAATATCGCGGCCCTGCGGCACGTAGCCGATGCCGGCGCGCGCGCGCGCATCGGGAGAAAGCCGGTCGAACGGCCGTCCGCCGAACATGAGCGACCCGCCGCGCAAGGGCAGCAGGCCGGTGATGACCTTGAGCGTGGTGGTCTTCCCGACGCCGTTGCGCCCCATGAGCGCGACCACCTCGCCGGCTTCGATGTCCAAATCGACGCCGCGCAGGATGCGGGAGCCGCCGATAAACGCCTCCACCTCACGCAATGAGAGCAGCGGAGCTTGGTCGGGAGCGGGAAAAGGTGAGCGGCTGGCGCTTGTCCGGATGGCTGGAGTTTCGAGTATGGGTTCGGCGGTGGCAGGGTTCATGGTTCGCACGAAATCATGAATGATGCAGGTTTCATGCCGAAATTTTCCGGAACCCTATCTCCTTAATCGTTTTAAATCAAATACTTGTTGATACCTAAAAATTCATTTTTGAACAAAAAACCGAGGCAGTGAAGGCGGTGTTCTTATTAGACAGAATAAACAGAATGGGAAAGAATTAACATAATAGAACTCATTAAGTTATAAATTCTGTTTATTCTTTTCCATTCTGTTCATTTTGTCTAAAAATTTCCGAGGCGAGGCGGCGGGGGCAAGGTCCTTGCGTTGCCTGTTCACTTCCCCCGCCCCAGATAAACCTCGCGCACTTTCTCGTTGGCCTGGATGTCGTCAAAACGCCCCTCGCAAAGCACGGTGCCTTGGTGGAGCACGGTGACCTGGCCGTCGCGGGCGATCTGGCGCACGAAGGTCATGTCGTGCTCGACGACGATCAGGCTGTGCCTGCCCGCGAGCGAAAGCAGCAGTTCGCCCGTGCGGTGCGTTTCCTCGTCGGTCATGCCGGCGGCGGGCTCGTCCACCAGCAGCAGGCGCGGCTCGGTGGCCAGCAGCATGCCGATTTCCAGCCATTGCTTTTCGCCGTGCGAGAGCTGGCCGGCTTTCCAGTGGCGCTTGTCGTCGAGGCGGATGAGTTTCAGCAGCTCGTCGATGCGGTCGCGCTGCGTGGAGTCGAGCCGGTGGAACAACGCCGCCCATACCCCGCGCGCGCCCTTGAGCGAAAGCAGCAGGTTGTCCCGCACCGTGTGCTCGGCAAACACGCTCGGGGTCTGGAACTTCCGGCCGATGCCGAGGCGGTTGATCTGCCATTCGTTGAGCTTGGTCAGGTCGGCGTCGCCAAATTCGAGTTTGCCGATGTCGGGCTTGGCGCGGCCGCTGATGAGGTCGAAAAACGTGGATTTGCCCGCGCCGTTCGGGCCGATCACGGTGCGCAGTTCGCCTTCGAAAAGGTAGAAGTGCAGCTTCGAGATGGCGCGGAATCCGTCATAGGTCTTGGACACATCCTCGACGGTGAGAATCGGGTGGCGCTTCATGATTTCGTGCCTCCGGCGTGGTTGGTCTTCGTGGCGATGACCGGCGGTTTTTCCGGCGGCGAAACGGAGGCGGCCTTGCCGGGCGCGCCCCCGCCAGGCGGCGGGGTTTCGAGCGAGAACCTGCGGCGCAGCGCTGCAAAGGCGGGCGATGCCGCGAAGGTTTTCAGGCGGGCCGGCAGGCTCACGATTCCGCCGGGCAGGAAAAGCACCACGAGCACGAAAAGCCCGCCGAGCAGCAACAGCCAGAGATCGGGAATCGCGCGCGTGGCCCAGCTCTTGAGGGCGTTGATGCCGACCGCGCCGATGATCGGCCCGGCCAGCGTGGCGCGGCCGCCCACCGCCACCCATACCACGGCCTCGAGCGACTTGTCGGGCGTCATTTCGGACGGGTTGATGATGCCCACCTGCGGCACGTAGAGCGCCCCGGCGACGGCCGCGATGCACGCGCTCAGCACAAACACGAACAACTTGTAGCTCGCCGCGGAGTAGCCGCTGAACAGCACCCGGTTTTCGCCGTCGCGAATGGCGCGCTGGATCAGGCCGAATTTCGTGCGGCCCAGCGCCCGGCACCCGATGAACACCAGCAGCAGCGCGACCGCGGTGGCGATGTAGAGCCCGCGCTGCGTGGCCGCCGAGCGGATGTCCGCGCCGAGGATGAACTTGAAATCCGTAAAACCGTTGTTGCCGCCCAAGAGCATGTCGTTGCGGAAAAACATGAGTGCCGCGCCGTAGGTCAGGGCCTGGGTGAGGATGGAAAAATACACGCCCTTGATGCGCGAGCGGAACGCCAGGTAGCCGAACACCAGCGCCAGCAGCCCCGGCACGAGAAACACCATCGACAGGGCAAACGGGAAGCTGGAAAACGGCTTCCAAAACCACGGCAGGTCCGTCCAACCGAGAAAGACGAGAAAATCGGGGATCGGCTGCTGGTATTGCCCGAGCGCGCCGATCATCCGCATGAGGTGCATGCCCATCATGTAGCCGCCGAGGCTGAAAAACAACGCCTGCCCGAGGCTGAGCAACCCGGTGTGCCCCCAAAGCAGATCCACCGAGATGGCGAGCATCGCGTAACAAAGATATTTTCCCCAAACATTAAGGGTAAAATTGCTCACCACCCCCGCCGCGTTGAGCAGCGGAAACACGACGATAAGAAAGACTGCGCAGGCCGCGATGACGGCGAGTTCGATCTTGTGGCGGGCGTCTGTTGTAATGGAACTCATTTTATATAAACCGCGAAGGATACGAAGGGCGCGAAGAAGTTTATTTCCACAAATATCCCGGCCCGCCCGCTTTTATATCAATGGGCTGTCTGTTGGTGACCATAATTATTTTACTCATTAATAAAAAGGAGCGACTCAAAATGCCTTCGCGTTCTTCGCGCCCTTCGCGGTTATCAATAATCATAATTTTAATCGTCCAGATTCCGGCTGCGCGTGACGAACAGGCCCGCCGGGCGCCATTGCAGGAACAGTATGATCGCCACCAGCACGAGAATCTTGCCCAGGACGGGGTTGAGCAGAATCTGCTGGAGCGCCTGGTCGGTGATGCCGATGCCGAAGGCGCTGACCACCGTGCCCGCGATGCTGCCGATGCCGCCGACCACCACGGTCATGAAGCAATCGACAATATAACTCTGCCCGAGCGACGGGCCCACGTTTCCGATCTGGCTCAAAAACGCCCCCGCGAGCCCCGCCAGCCCGCTGCCGAGCCCGAAAGTCAGCATGTTGACCCGCTCCGTGCGCACGCCCATGCACGCCGCCATCGGACGGTTTTGCATCACGGCGCGGATCAGCAGGCCGAGCGAGGTGCGGGTGAGGATGAGCCAGGTGCCGATCACGATCAGCGCGGCGAACCCGATCACGAAGATCCGGTTCCATCCGAAAATGATATCGTGGAACGTCCAGTTGCCGCTCAGCCAGGCCGGGCTGCTGACCTGCACATTATTCGCCCCGAAAATCAGCCGGAACAACTGCTGGAGCACGAGCGAGACACCCCAAGTCGCGAGCAGGCTCTCCAGCGGACGTTGATACAGGAAACGAATCACGCCGCGCTCCAGGGCGATGCCCACCAGCGCCGCCGCCAGGAAACTGAGCGGCAGGGCGAATATGAAATAACTCTCCCCCAGCCAGCCGGTGGCATTGATGCCGGGAATCGCAATGGAAAAACCAAACGGCGACAGCGCAAGCCCGCCCGCGAAGACATTCTGCACGATATAAGTCGTGTAAGCGCCGACCGCAATCATCTCCCCGTGCGCCATGTTGATGACGCGCATCAAGCCAAACGTGATCGCCAGTCCGAGCGCGACGACCAGCAGGATGCTGCCAAGGCTCACGCCGCGAAACAGCGTGCCGAAGAAATTCACGGTGGAGCGGTGGCTTTCCACGGCCGCGAGCGCGGCGCTTGCGGCCGTGACGACCCGTGTCTCGCCTTTTTCCTCCGCCTCGCGCAGCGCATTTTTTATAAAATCCGCGCTCGCCAGCGAGTGGATCTCCTTGAGCTGGACGAGCGCGTCCACCCGGGCGTCCTCCGACTGCGACTTCAGGCGGACAAGCGCGAGCGCCTCGCGCAAAGCGGCATGCGCCGTTGCGTCTTTTTCCGCCTCCTGTCGCGCCTCAAGCAGGGGCAGCTTCGTCGCATCCTGCGCGAAACCCACCATTTGTATGGCCCGCACCCGCCGCGCCAGATCGGGTGACGCCAACTCGATGAGGTCCAGCACCCCTTTCATGGTCCGCCTCAACGCGGTGGTGTGCGTGACCGGCGCAAGCCCGGGTGAGGTCGGGGCCAGACGCATGGGCTGCGAAGCCGCGTCCGACAACGGGCTCCCGTCAAGCACGCGCAGCGCCTCGCGCGCGCCGCTCGCGTCCGGCGCGCCGGCAAGCTGTATGGGCGTTTTTTCCCCGTCCTGCGACGTATGGACAAAAAGCTCGTCGGCCCGCCACGCATCGAAAAGCGTCACGATGACATCATCGCCGCGCCCCTCCAGCGACGTGATGAGCTTGCGTTTCTCCGCCTGATTGGTGGCGAGAATGGCCTGCACAATGATTTCCCTCAACGATTTTTCCTCCGCGTCCGCGGCGGCATGGGCGGCCCAAGGGAAAGCCAATATGCCGAGAATGCACCAAACGGCGCATCGTTTCATGACATTGGTCATATTAAGGCGCTTTAAAAAATAGCCGAAGGCGGTAGGGAGGCCTCTCCGAGGCCTCCGTCGGACGTGATGATGTGTTTCGTGTCCCATACCATTTCCCAATGATAATTAGACTTCTGGAGGGCCGAGCTCCTGCGAGGCCGTCATCAGAGAACGTTGCGCATGGCCGCGACGGCCTCGCTCCAGAAAAGGATGTTTTTCATTGGGAAATGGTCTCATGGGTATTTCCATGCGTTGTTGCGGAGGCCTCGGAGAGGCCTCCCTACCTTGAGTCATGCTGTGTTTGATTTTTCAAAGTGTCCAAAATTCTGTCTCTCCGCGAAACGGGGCGGGGCTTTTTTAGAGCACCCGCCCCGCAGGAACCAAACGAACTACAGAACAACACTGGCAAAATCTATACAGGGATCGCTGGTTCGGTCGCGGCGTGGTGATTACTTGAACTTTCCTTTCAGCCACGGCTCGCCATAGACACCGTTGAAGGTTTCGAGAATGGTGAACTGGCCGTCCGCCTTCGTTTCCCCAATATACACATTCTTGGTCAGGTGCATGTTGGGCTGCGTCGTGACCTTTCCTCCGGGACCGTCGAAGGAGACCTTCGATTTCCAGACCGCGCGGACCTTGTCCACGTCAAAGGAACCGGCCTTTTCTACACATTCCTTCCAGAGGTAGACGCCGTCGTAGCTGAGCACCATCGGGGAGCATGTCACCCGTCCGTCCTTTACAATGCCGGGCACGCTGGCCGACGAGAGCCATTTCTGGAAATCGGTCACGAACTTCTTGTTCGCGGGCGTGTTGATAGATTGGAAATACGTCCAGCAGCCGAGTTGGCCGACGAGTTGCGCGGCGGGCAGGCCGCGGAATTCGTCCTCGGAGATGGAGAACGAAACCACGGGGCAATCCTCCGCCGTCAGCCCGGCGGCGGCGTATTCCTTGAAGAAAGGCACGTTGGTGTCGCCGTTGAGCGTGTTGATCACGCAGGCTTTGCCGCTGGCCGCGAATTGTTTGATCTCAGCCACGATTTGCTGGTAATCGGTGTGCCCGAACGGGGTGTATTTGCCGGCCGATATGATCTTTCCCGAATCATCCCTCCGGAAGCCTCCTCCGATATTCCCGAGCGGCACTTTCTTGCTCAGCAAATACTCGAGCAAAACCAGGTTGGTGGTCTGCGGATACACATAATCGGACCCCAGCAGGTAGAATTTCTCATATCCCTGCTCCAGGAGATAATCAACCGCCGGAGTGGCCTGCTGGTTGACGGCCTCGGCCGTGTAACACACGTTCGGGCTTTCCTCCTCGCCCTCGTATTGGACGGGATAAAAGAGCAGGCCGTTGTTCTTTTCAAAAACCGGCAGCACGGATTTGCGGCTCACCGATGTCCAGCAGCCGAAGACCACGGCGACCTTGTCCTGCTCCAGCAACTGCTTCGCCTTCTCGGCAAACAGCGGCCAGTTCGACGCGCCGTCCACGACCACCGGGACGATTTTATATCCCATGATGCCGCCCTTGGCGTTGATTTCATCGAATGCGAAAAGGAGAATGTCGCGCAGCGACGTCTCCGAGATGGCCATGGTTCCGGAAAGGGAATGCAGGACGCCGACCTTGATCGTTTTTTCCTGCGCATGAACCGAACCGGCCATGAGGCCGAGCGCCAGGGCGCCCGCCGCGAGAAGCTGACTTAGTTTTTTGATCATAGTATGCTGAGGATGAGCTTGGTTAAAGGGGCGGGAAACAGAGCCCTGGCCAGACAAGGCAAGGGCTTTCCCCGCCGGGGACTGGTTTGAACGCTGGAGCCGCGTTCGTAATATTAGTGATTTATTTCCCGGCGCCGGAGGATGCCGGTGCCGGGAAATGCATTGGTTTATATTAGAACTTGAAGATGGCCTGCACGCCGACAAAGACATCGTCTTTCACCACGTAGTCCTTGTAGTCATAATATGACACTTCAGCCGTCACGGAAAGATTGTCCGTGATCGTGTAGGCGGGGGCCAGGGTGAACTTTAGGAAGCTGGGATCAGTTTCGATTGGATCCTCATAATCCACATCTTCGCCGCTCACGCGGAAAACGGCGCTGATCTTTGGAGTGATGGCGTATTTTGCGAGCGCCAGCCAGTTGTATCCATCCATATAATCCTTCTGGTCGCTGAAGGTAAATTCCCCGGCGACCAGCCATTTGTCGCTGATTTCATAGCTGGCCCAGAAATTGAATGTCATGATTTCAGGCGAGGTATATCCATCGGTGGGATCGTCATCCTCGGACTGAAAGGCAATGCCTCCGAACAGCGTGAGTTTTTCAACGCCGGTGAAGGAAAAGAAGGCTTCCACGCCAAAATTGTCCTCCACTTCGCCGTCTCCCTTAAGGCCTCCATAGACAGAGTCCAGAAATGCCACACCGGCCGACCAAGCATCATCCGAATAGACAACCTTCACGCCGGAATGATAAGCAGGAATAGGGGCAATTTCGAGGGCACTGCCTCCAAAAAGATCGCCGTTCGCATAGCTTATTTGATACATATTCGGCGCATCAAATGCTTCAAAGCCGAGGAAACTCAGGAATCGCCCGCCGGTGACCACGGCGCCGTTGCCGAAGTCATAATCGACATAGGCATCGAGCACATTGATTTCATCGCCATCATAAAACAGGCTGATATAAGCCTTGGTCGGGGCGTAATTGATGGAGAAGCCCAGTTTCGCCACATCGAGATCATAGTGATCGCTGTCGCCTTTGTCCGTCCACATGTAAGAACCCGCAACGTAACCGTTGGCCGAGAAGTTCTGGTGCAGCGGAATGTCCGCGAAGGCCGGGGCCGAGAGAAGCAGCGCGGAAATCGCAACGCCGCCGAGCTTGAAAACATTTTTAATCATGGTTGTTTCTTATTGCTACGTGTTGTTGGTGCGCCCGCTTCCTTCAGTGGCGAAGGGGTCGATTCACGCACGCGCTGGTTTCGGGCTTTTTGATAAAAGCACGTCGTGTGCCATGTCCGCTCAACCCATCGCATTGTGCGCAAAAAACAGAATGCCCCGGCAGAAACCCTGCAATAATATCCCTCCCCGCGCAGGAGCGATTCCGGCGAGACCGCCCTCCTCATTGTATTGCGGACCACGCTACCGGCGGCGCACTTGAGCGTTTCCAAACCCGCGGCAAATATCCGCTACGCGCATATGACCGGCGGCGCCACCAGCCCCGCTACTTTGCAAGAACATGCCCCCTTATACTGCTTCGCCCTCGGGGATTGTATCACCGCGGCCCGTCTTTATGGCACATCATCCGCTCCCTCGCCGGCAGTTCCTTTCCAAATTATGCGTTCCCTGCATTTTGAACAGTCAGAAATACAATTCTTACAGTCAACATTAGCAAGGAACCACTCTAAATCACGGTTTTCATCGCATTTTTGACGTGCCACCTTTTGCCCTTCGTGGCAGAAACTTCGTTTTTCCTATTCCCATGAACATCCACGAGTATCAAGCCAAAGCTCTCTTCGAGAAATACGGCATCGCCATCCCGAAAGGCGCTCCCGCAAAATCCGCCGCCGAATTCGACGCCGCCATCGCCCAAATCCCTGACGGCGTGTGCGTTGTCAAATCGCAGATCCACGCCGGCGGGCGCGGCAAAGGCACCTTCACCGACGGTTTCCAAGGCGGCGTGAAGGTCTGCAAGGGCGGCAAGGCCGAGGCGAAGGAGATCGCGGCCAAGATGCTCGGCAACACCCTCGTCACCAAGCAGACCGGCCCCGCCGGACGCAAGGTGCAGACGATTTATTTCACCGAGGCCAACCAGATCAAAAAGGAATACTACCTCGCCATTCTCCTCGACCGCGCCTCCTCCCGCCCCGTCATCGTCGCCTCCACCGAGGGCGGCATGGAAATCGAAAAAGTCGCCGAGGAAACCCCCGAAAAAATCTTCAAAATCTTCATCGACCCCGGCTACGGCCTCGCCGACTTCCAGGCCCGCGAACTCGTTTTCAAGCTCGGCCTCAATCCCGCCGAGCAGAAAAACGCCATCAAGCTCCTCCGCGCCCTCTACACCATGTTCTGGGAAACGGACGCCTCAATGATCGAAATCAACCCCCTCATCACCCAGCCCGACGGCGCCGTCCTCGCGCTCGACGCCAAAGTCTCCCTCGACGACAACGCCCTCTACCGCCACCCCGACCTCGTCGCCCTCCGCGACCTCAACGAGGAGGACCCCAAGGAAATCGAGGCATCCAAGGCCAACCTCTCCTACATCGCGCTCGACGGCAACATCGCCTGCCTCGTCAACGGCGCCGGTCTCGCCATGTCCACCATGGACATCATCAAGCACTACGGAGGCAACCCCGCCAACTTCCTCGACGTCGGCGGCGGCGCCTCCAAGGAGCAGGTCATGGCCGCCTTCAAGATCATCCTCACCGACCCGAACGTGAAGGGCATTCTCGTCAACATCTTCGGCGGCATCATGGATTGCGACGTCATCGCGCACGGCGTGGTCGCCGCCGCCAAGGAAATCGGCCTCGGACTCCCGCTCGTCGTCCGTCTCGAAGGCAACAACGCCGCCGCCGGCAAGAAGACGCTCGCCGACTCCGGCCTCAAGCTCGTCTCCGGCGACAGCATGGCCGACGCCGCCCAGAAAATCGTCAAGCTCGTCGCCTGACCGAAAACGCCGCCGTCCACCGTCAACGCCACACCGTCATGCTGAAAGTCAAGGACATCGCCTTCACCGGCACACCCGTCACCGACATCGCAAAAGCCCGGGCCTTCTATGAAGGCGTGCTCGGCCTCGTGCCCGCCCACGTCTTCCAGTTCGAAGGCAGGCACTGGATCGAATACGACATCGGCCCCGCCAAAGGCACCCTCGCCATCACCGACGGCAATCCCGAGTGGAAACCCTCCGCCGCGGGCACTGCCCTCGCGCTCGAAGTCGAGGACTTTGACGCCGCCGTTGCCCACCTCCGGGCGAACCAGGTCGCATTCCTGGGCGAACCCGGCGAGACCCCCGTCTGCCGCATGGCGCACATCTCCGATCCCGACGGCAACACCATCACCATTCACAAGTGCAAACACGTTAAATAGCGTCCCCATCTTTCCTCTTTCTCTTTATTCTTTATCTTTCTCTTCATGCGGGAAAGGACGCAGGGAGAAAGATAAAGAATAAAGAGAAAGAGGAAAGAATGAGACGGACGGACTTATATAAAAACTCTCCACTTAAACTTAAACTTTCAACTTAAACCATAAAATCATGTCTATTCTCATCACACCCGAGACCAAAATCCTCGTGCAAGGCATCACCGGCGCCTTCGGGGCCAAGCACGCCCAACTCTCCCTCGACTACGGCACGCAAGTCGTCGCCGGCGTCACCCCCGGCAAAGGCGGCCAGTTCTTCGAGCACGCCGGCCACAAGGTGCCCATCTTCAACACCGTGGCCGAGGCCGCCAAGGCCACTGGCGCGACCGTCTCCTGCATCTTCGTCCCGCCGCCTTTCGCCGCGGACGCCATCCTCGAATGCGTCGATGCCGGCCTCGACCTCGCCGTCGCCATCACCGAAGGCATTCCGATCAAGGACATGGTGCGCGTGAAACACGCCATGCGCGGCGCGAAGACCCGCCTCGTCGGCCCGAACTGTCCCGGCCTCGTCACCCCCGGCGCCGGTGAAGGCTCGAAAGGCGGCTGCCGCATCGGCATCGCCCCCGGCTACATCAACAAAAAAGGCCATGTCGGCGTCGTCTCCCGCTCCGGCACCCTCACCTACGAGGCGGTTTATCAGCTCACGGTCAAAAACATCGGCCAGAGCACGACCGTCGGCATCGGCGGCGACCCGGTCAACGGCACCTCGCACCTCGACGTGGTCAAGCTCTTCGCCGCCGACCCCGACACCCACGGCATCATCATGATCGGCGAAATCGGCGGCAACGCCGAGGTCGAGGCCGCCCGCTGGCTCAAGGCCAACTGCAAAAAACCCGTGGCCGGCTTCATCGCGGGCGCGACCGCCCCCGCCGGCCGCCGCATGGGCCACGCCGGCGCGATCGTCGGCGGCGCCGAGGACACCGCGGCCGCGAAGATCAAGGCTTTCAAGGAATGCGGCATCGAGGTCGCCGAGACCCCCAGCGACATGGCCGACGCCCTCATCCGCGCCGCCAAGGCCAGGGGCGTCACCCTGAGCTGATATATAATTATAAATCCAATTCCGCCCAAGCCGGGTCGCGCCAACCGCGCACCCGGCTTTTTTATAGAGCATTTTTCGTTTATTCTGTCGCAAATAAACAGCGCCCCGTAGGGCTCGACCTTGCATCGCGCCGCGATTTTTCCAGCGCGCAACGCGACTCCTCCATCCCGGCTCGACACAAGGTCGAGCCCTACATGCGACAAAATAAACGAAAAATGCTATAAAAGGCCCAAACCCTAAATGGCCGTCATGGCGCCACACCGGCTCGAAAGCCGTTTGATACCATTTCCCAATGAAATCACCCTTTTTCTGGAGGGCCGAGCTCCTGCGAGGCCGTCGTGGTTATACGCGACGTTTTTCCGCGACGGCCTCGCAGGAGCTCGGCCCTCCAGAAGTGTGAATTCCGTTCGGAATTGGTTTGAGGCACGGATGGCGGCTTAATGACGATTGCGTCGTCCGAGTGCCCGGCGACACGGCGGAGCACCAGCATGATGCCCAGCCCGGCAATAAAACAGGCTCCCGCCGCTCCGCCGCCACCGCCCTGGCCCGCATTGCCGCTCCCGTCGCCATCACCTCCGCCATCGTCCCCGCCGCCGTCTATGGACACGGCGAAGCGCACCGCAGACGCCCCCGTGGAATTGGAGGCGGTGACTTTATATGCGCCCGCGTCATTTTGCCTGGCGGAGGCGATCTGGTAAATCGCCGGGGTGGCGCTCGCAAGAAACGAACCGTTTTTCTCCCAACGATAAACCGCGGCAGGCGAGGCCCATGCCGTCGCATCAAACGTGGCGCTCCCGCCAAATGCCACGCTGCGATTTTCGGGCGGATTGGCGATGACCGGATTGGCCCTCAATTCGCGCACAGTGTTGTCGCCCGCATCGATGACACGGAGTTTCCCGTCGCCGAAGGTATCGATCGCAATTCCCGCCGGCTGATTCAGCCGGGTCGCATCCGGCCCGGAAGAGGGGTCGTCTGCGCCAATCAACGTGACCACCCGCCGCGTAACCGGATCGACGCCGCGGATGGCGCCGTTTCCGGTGTCGGCCACATAGAGGAGTCCTGCCGCGTCGACCGCGAGCGACTCGGGGGTGTGAAAACTCGCCGCACCTCCGGTCCCGTCTGCCCCGCCGGCCGTATTCCGCGAGCCGGCAAGGGTGGAAACCTCCGCGCCCTGGCCGACGGCAACCTCGATTTTTCGAATGCAATTATTCCCGCTGTCGGCCACGTAAAGGATATGCAGGTCATCCCGGCTGGCTGGACTGACCGCCACATCGGTCGGCATGTCGAATTTCGCGGCGGCGCCGGAGCCATCGGTAAATCCGCGCGAGGCGCCGGCCAGCGGCTGGACGACGCGGGGAGCGGAAGGCGGTATGGCCACGATGGCATGGCCGCCTGTGTTTGCGACGTAGATTGTCCCGTCAGGCGCGACGGCAACGCCTCCGGGGGCGTTGAGCCCCTGGCTGACGACGGTGGACAGCGCGCCGGTTGCAAGATTGACCTGCTTGAGGGCGTTGTTCCCCGAGTCGACGATAAGGAAAACCGAACCATCACCATTGGTGGCGACAGCGGCAGGCGCATTCAGGCCCGCCAGATATAGCGAGTCGTTCCCATTCCGGTCGATCTTGCGAATGCTGTTGTTGCCGGTGTCGGCTATATAAAGATTGCCCTCCCGGTCAAACACTCCGCCCGTGGGATGGGACAACGGCGAAAGCACGGGAATCGGCTCAAGGCTGGCGCTGTTTTTTATATAAAGGAGAAGCGTGCCGCCGCCGGCAAACGTCCCCTGCCTGGCGGAAACCGCCACCTCGAATGTTCCCGCCTCCGTCGGCATTCCCGAGATGAGCCCGGTCGCCGGGTCAATGGTCAGGCCGGCGGGCAACCCATCCGCGCCATAGGACGTGGGGGCATTGGAAGCGGTTACCTGGTGGCTGAACATCTCGCCGATGGCGCCGGAAGCGGATGACGCGCTGGTGATGATCGGCGCGTTTATCCTGAACGAGGAAAACACAATTTTGTCGTCATAACGCCCGCTGCCGGCTTCGAACAGCACGCACAGGATTCCGTCCGCGAGTATGGCCATGTCCGAATAAGCCGAGGGTCCGCTCCAGAGCTGCCGCTGCTTCTGCCAGGTGACGCATCCGTCCGTGCTGGTCCAAAGCGAGATGTCCCGCCGGGCGGTCTTGTCCGTTCGGCTGCCGGCCCGCACCGGAGCGCCGGCATAAAAGTGAACCGACTTGCCCTCGTTCCCAAGCTGGTAGCCGATGACCGAGGCCTGGCAGACCGGCTCGGGCATCGAGGCATCAATCTGGATGGGGTTCCAGCTTTCGCCGCCGTTGTCACTGATCGCATACGCGCGATTCCCGGGACTGCGGAGATTGTTGCGGATGGTCAGGAAAATGCGCCCATCGTCCAACTCGGCCGCCATGCACTCGCCGCCATCGGGAAAAGTGTCGGCCTGCGCTCCCCCGGTTTGCCGTTCGGTGGCCTGCCCCATTATCCAATGCCGGCCATGGTCGTCGCTGTAAACGGCCACACTTTTGCTGCCGGCGGTGTGAGTGTCCGTTGCATGCTGGTTGGCATAAATGGGGACAAGCAGCCGGCCGGCATGCGCGCCTCGTCTGAGTTGGATGCCATGCCCCGGGCCGCTGTATATGGCGCCGTATTGCTCGGGGCGCTTGAGCGTGGCGGTGAGATTGGATGGCGCCGCCCAAGTCAATCCGGCGTCGGAAGTCGAGGTGGCCCAGATCTCGCGGTTATCCACGCAGAAGAACAGCCAGATCACACCGGTCTCACGGTCAAGGACCGGCGCCGGATTGCCGACGGTCCGTCCGCCAATCCCGTGGATCACCGACACGGCGGACCATGTCTTTCCGGCGTCCTGGCTGCGGCGCGACACCAGCCGGGTTTCCGCATCGTCGGCGATGGCATCAACGCGCCCCTCGGAAATCGCGAGCAATGTCCTGCCCTCGCGGTCGGCGACCAGTGCCGGAATCTTGAATATTGTATAACCATGCGTCGCCTTCTCCCAAATCACGACCGCGTCTTGCTGCGCGGCCAGGTTTTGCCCGGGCAAATCCGCCCCCGCTGATTGCCCGGGCAAAACCGAAATGAGAACAATAATAATAAAACAGGAGGACAGACAATGGGGAATTTTCATACGACTGCTTGTTTGGAAAAAACGGAGCCCCTGCCTTGCGGGAACCCGGATCATCGGATAGTGTAAGCGCCCCCGCATGGGGCAATGTCCGCGGGATGGTCTAATTACAAAACCACCCTCGGGCCTTTGACATTGAAATTTCCGGCTCCATCCGTAATTTTTGCGTTTCGGTCAGGATACCCTCGAAGCCCCACAATTTTGATTGTAATCGTTTCTGCCATGAACACCCGTTTCGGATTCATCCGCCTTCAGTCGATGCTGTTGGCGACCATTCTTTCCCCTGTTATTCTGGCGGTTCCGCGTGATGGCGCCGACAAGGCGCCCGGTGCCTTGTTCTCCCACGAGGAACTCCGGGCGCGATTAGCCTATTCGGTTGTTTCCGCGCGCAGTAAAGACTCGCCGGGAAGCGTTTCCGCCTCTTTGGCCGAGTTGCAGGACGGCTCCATTTTCATCGTCTGGCATAAGTTCAGGCCGGGCGGCAGGCATGCCACCGACTTCGGTCTCGCCGATATCGCATGCAAAACCTCCCGGGATGGCGGGAAAACTTGGACGGGCGAGCGCATCCTCTTTGAACCCGCGCCGGGTGACATCAATATACAAGCGCCCGCTGTTTGCGCGCTCCCAAATGGGGATCTGCTCATCGCCGCACTCCGGGCGCATGCGAAAAACAGCACCTCCATGTGCCTGTTCCGCTCCCGGGATGGCGGTCTCACATGGGAAGACAAAGGCACGATATGGGAGCGCAGTTCCGGGCAGTGGCTCCAAGGCGGCACCCCTGGCATCGTCCGCCTCTCCACCGGACGCCTCGTGCTTCCCTTCCACTTCGGGAAAGGCGATCAGGGTTCGCAGTCCAACCAAAATGCTGTCGGCTGTTACCTGAGCGATGACGACGGCCTTTCATGGCGCCGGGCATCCGGTGACATCACGCTCCCCATGCGGGGCGCGATGGAGGCATCGGTGTGCGAAATGGCCAATGGCCGCCTCCTCGTATCCCTGCGCACGCAACTCGGCAGCCCGTTTCTGGCCGAAAGCGCCGATGGAGGGGAGACATGGTCGAAAACATGGAGCTCGGGACTCACTGGTCCAGAATCATCCACCTGCCTCCGCCGCATCCCCGGCACGCAAACACTTATTCTTGTCTGGAACGATTGTGAATATTACGAGCCCCGTCCGATGCACTCCCACTTTGGACAGCGCAGCCCGCTCACGCTCGCAATCTCGCAGGACAACGGACGCACCTGGAGGCGGGTCGGCGATATCGAATCCAACCCTGCCTGCGCGTTTACCAACCTAAACTGCATCTTCACACGAGCAGGAGACGCTGTCATCACTTACAGCACTTGGTCGCCCCCGTTTGACCGGGTGAACATGACCCGTGCCGACCAGTGTGCCGTCGTGATTCCCAAGGCTTTCTTTTCCGAATTGACCGACTGACGCCCCATCTGGACTAATTTTCAGACCAGACCTCCAGACTTTCAGTTTTCAGGGACACGTGGCATCTTTCCCACTATCGCGTTTTCCCTCCCCTCCTTTGAAATGCATCTGAAATTACCGCCATTTTTTTTAATCCTTTTGAGCTGCCTGTTTTTGCAAGGCCACAGCCATGCCGAACCGGCCGTCCGGGCATCGCTGCCAAAACCCGGTATTGTTCTTACTTTCGATGATTCGATCAATATCGAACTCTGGGTGAAACAAATCCCTTTGTTTGAGAAATATGGCGCCAAGGTCACATTTTTTATCGAAAAACCTGATCAATTGAACGCTGCGCAGACAAAAGGACTTCAGCAGCTTAAAAAAGCAGGACATGAAATCGGTTGTCACGGCTATCGCCATATCAAGGCGCTTGATGCAATCGAAAACCAAGGAGGCGATCATTATCTGAAAATCGAAATCGATCCCGCAGTCGCGAAACTGGAATCGCTTGGGTTTCCCCCGGCTTCGTTCGCTTATCCGATGAGCAATAATAACCAGAACAGCGATGCATTGATACGAAAATATTTTCATCATGCCCGCACCGGCACCCGTCCTGGTCATGGCAAGACGCTGGCAGAATCCGATGAGTTTTTCACCCCAATCAATACAACTGCGAAGAAATTCTGCCTCCCCGCGCGAAGCCTCGATCGATCTACCGAGGAACGCCTGCAAAAAGAAATATTCCCCGCACTGGAACGCATCAAAACCCGCGATGAAGTGATCGTTTTTTATGATCACGCCATCATCTCTGAAACCAGCCGGAAGAATCATATCCGCCCGGAAATACTTGAGTTGATCCTGGTCAAGGTGAAGGAAATGGATCTCGCATTTTATAGGATGGACGACCTACCCTGAGTGCCATCCCCAAGCCTGGCCATTGAAGGGCGCTTGAAATTCATTTAAAATACCCGCCATGACTCTCCAATTAAATCGCCGCAATTTCCTTGCCACCGGAGCCGCAGGCGCATCCGCGCTTGCGCTCAACGCCCTCGGACTGAAGGGAGCCGCCGTCCAGACAGCCGACGGCATGAACTATGCCCCGAAAGGCAAACCGAGTCCTGTCGTAAAACCTGGGGAATTTGCCTTTGCCGCCACGCATCTCGATCACGGACACATCAACGGCATGTGCAACGCGCTCACCGAAGCCGGAGCTGACCTGAAATGGGTCTATGATCCCGATCCCAAGCGTGTCGCTTCCTTTCAGAGGCGATTCCCCCAGGCAAAGGCGGCACGCTCCTTGGATGAAATACTCAGCCAGCCGGATATCAAGCTCGTCGCGGCAGCCGCCGTCCCCAATCTGCGCGGCCCGCTCGGCTGCTGCGTCATGGAGGCGGGCAAAGATTATTTTACGGACAAGACGCCGTTCACGACCATGGCGCAACTTGAGGAAGCCCGCGCTGTCGTGGCGAAAACGGGGCGCAAATACATGGTTTATTACAGCGAGCGGCTGCACGTCGAGGCCGCGATGTTTGCCGGCGAGCTGGTTCATGGCGGAGCCATTGGCCGCATCATTCAGGTACTCGGCCTCGGACCGCATCGCCTGACCAAGGAAAAGCGCCCGACATGGTTTTTTGAGCACGAAAAATACGGCGGCATCCTCTGCGATATCGGCAGCCACCAGTTCGAGCAATTCTTATATTACAGCGGTGCGACTGATGCCTCGGTAATCGAGGCATCAGTCGGCAACTTCGCCAATCCCGACACCCCCGAGCTTGAGGACTTTGGACAGGCCACGCTCATGGGCGACAACGGAGCGACAAATTATATCCGCGTTGATTGGTTCACACCCGACGGCCTCGGCACCTGGGGTGATGGCCGCACTGTGATACTGGGGACAAAAGGCTATATAGAACTGAGAAAATACGCGGACATCGCCCGGGAAAAATCGGGCAATCATGTCTATCTCGTCGATGAAAAAGGCGAGCACCACATGGAGGTGACGGGGAAAGTAGGTTTTCCTTTCTTTGGACAACTGATTCTTGATTGCCTGAACCGCACTGAAAATGCCATGACCCAAACGCATGCTTTCAAGGCGGCTGAGCTTTGTTTGCGCGCGCAGTCCGAGGCGCGCAGACTGGCATAATTTATCACATAAGATAATTATAATCATGTCCTTACCCCCCGACGCTCTCGCGCCATCGGACAGATACAAGGCATACGCTATTTTTGCGTAGCTCTAAGTAATACAAGGCATCCCATTGTGATCCCGAGGGCGTGTCCATCGGGCACTCTTCCCCCGCAGGTAGAAAACTGCGGAGATCTTGCTTATGGCGGCCATGGCGGACACGGATCCGAAGAATCCCTTCCCCTAAATCCAAAACCTTTTCCTGCCATTGGATAAGGGCTGGCGAAGAGCTGCAGCGAATGGACAAAGGAGCTCGCCGCTCTCCATGAATAATATCATCCCTCAACGTCTTCCACTGGCGGCGCAAACCGCGGACGTTATTCGGGATGGCATCATGTCCGGCCGCTGGTTGTCCACTCTTCCCGGCGAGCGTCAACTCAGCACCTCGTTGCAGGTGAGCCGCTCCACGTTGCGGACCGCGCTGGCAATGCTGGCAAAGGAAAAACTTATCCGTATCGAAAAAGGACTGGCCAGCAAAATAACATTATCCAAGCGAGAACACCCTTTGCACACCAAGGAATGGCGGGTGGCCTGCATTCTTCCAAGCCCGCTTTGGCAGCAACGCAACTTCCTGACGCTTTGGCTGGATATGGCAAGGGACCGCCTGCAAAAAATGGGTGCGCGTCTCGATCTCCATGAAAGTCCGCGCTATTATCAAAAAGACGGGGCCAAGGCGCTTGAGGAACTCACACACCGGCATCCTCGCGAATGCTGGTTGCCGGTGCGGAGCACGCATATCATGCAAAGCTGGTTTCAGCAGTCAGGATTGCCCGTAATTCTGGCAGGGTCGATATTTGACGGTATTGCCATTCCCTCGCTTGACTATGATCATTGGAAAGTAGGACGGCACGCCGCCGGCATGCTGTTAAGTCGCGGGCATCGACGCATAGCGATGATCTGCGGAATCCCCAACAACGCCGGTGTCATCGCATGCGAGGCGGGGTTCCGGGAAATATTAACAAGACACGGAGATGTCGATTATGCCGTCGAATACCACGAAGAGACGGTCGAAAGCATCTGCCGGGTGGTGGACAGGCTGTTTGCCCGTGCCAAACGGCCGACCGCGCTTTTCCTTATGCCGTCAAAAGATTGGGTAACTGCCAGTGGGCACCTGGCGCAGCGGGGATTCCTGGTGCCACGCGATGTCTCGGTGATACTTGCCCAGCACGAACCATATCTGGCGCAATGCGTCCCCGAACCCGCCCGTTACATCACATCAGCCAACGTATTTGCCAAGCATCTCGTGCGTATGCTCCAGCAAATGAGAGAACACACGCTTCCACCGCACATAAAGAAACGCCTGCTGCCGGATTTTCTAGAAGGACGGAGCCTGAAGAGCATCAACTGACACAAGGCATCATGAAGCATCTCCAATAAATATTATATAACCGAAAACATCAGCGCGCCAGGCCCTGTCTGTTTATTAGACCACACCTTTGAATTTGATGCCTGCCGTCCGGCATTGATTGGATGGGTCCCGTTTCCTCGCCGATTTTATCCCGCCCTTTCCTTCCCCAGCTACTCTCAATAATTCATATGAATACCTCCATCCTGACGATGTGCTCGTTCTTGAATGCCTTGAAATTGCTCTGCATACTGACGCTTGTTTTTCCGGCGTTTGTCCAGGCCCAGTCCCGGCTCACTTCAGAAACCGCCGGGAATGCGCAGCCCTCATCCGCCGATGAAGTCATCCAGATGAGCGTGTTTGATGTCACTTCCGACAGGGATGTCGGCTATCTCTCGACAAATTCCGAGAGCGCCACGCGCCTGAATGTCCCCATAAGCGACATCCCCCAAAGCATCCTCGTTTTCAACCAGGAATTTCTGGATGATTTGCTGGCCGAGTCGTTTGACGATTTCGTCATGTATGATCCTTCCGTGCAGACGGTGAGCGAGGACGACAGTTTCAACATGCGCGGCATCGGCAGCGGTTCGACAGACCAGGTCGGCAGCTATTACAATGGATTTCCGATGGAGGCGGGGTATGGCAAACAAATGCTGGTCACGACTGAACGCGCCGAAATCCTGAAGGGACCCAACGCCGTGCTTTACGGGGCCGGCGCGTTTGGCGGCACCATGAATCTCGTGTCCAAGAAAGCCATGTTCAAAACCGCCACCCGTATGAACATGACCTATGATTCCAACGGCTATTTTCTCTCGAAAATCGATTTCAACACCCCGGTCATAAAACGGCGCCTGGCCTTCAGGCTGAATGCCTTGTGGGCCAACGGCGAGGATGCGCGTAGCAACACCAAAAGCGCCTGGGCCATCGCCCCCACGTTCACTTGGCAGATCGCCCACCGCACCGTGCTGATCGCCGAATACACGCATCAGGTCCAAGAAAGCGTCGCCAATGTCGGCTTCCCCGTGCTTGGCGGAAATCCCTTCGCCATGCAAATGGCCAATGGCTCGTGGCGTGCCGTCGATCCCCGCCGCCGCCTGAACGATGCCGACGACCTTCGTGAAAATACCCGCGACGTGATTTACGCGGATTTCCGCCACGAGTTTTCCAACCACCTGATGTTCCGGTCCATGTTCGGTTACGAATTCAAAAATGCCTACCAAAACGAGGTTTACCCCTCATCCGGGTTCACCAACCTCGACAGGACCAGCGATCCCACGACCGTGTGGCTGTCCCCCATCTACCGTTTCTACGATTACGACTATAAGAATGTCCGCACGCGCAACGAATTGGTGGCGAAAATCAATACCTGGGGGCTGAAGCATCAAATCATCGGCGGCTGGAGCTGGGACCGGCAGGAGCGGCGCTCCTACCGGCGCGAATCCACTGCGGGCGAGTATCCCAAGATCGACCTTTTCAATCACGAGCCGCGCCCCGTGCCGGAGGAATATAAAAACCGCTCGAAGCTGAAAAACGCGAACCCCAACTCTCTGCAAACGATGTATCTTCCGGCCTACTACATCAACGACCTCATTTCCATGTTCGAGGAGCGGTTCTTCATCCAGACCGGCTTTAAATACATCGACAACCGGCGCAACACGATAAACATGCGCTACAATCCTGTCCGCACCGATTTTGTCGAGGAAGAGTCCACCACGCACAGCCTCGGCCTTGTATATCATTTCACCCGCGACAAGGCGTGGACCCTGTATCTGAACAACAACACCACTTATTCGCCCAATTTCACCCTGGCTCGTGACGGCAGCATGTTGAAGTCGCGGGAGGGGGACCAGTATGAAGGCGGGATAAAGTATGTGTATAAGGACAAGTTCTCGGCCATGTTCAGCGCCTACAGCATCCAGATAAAAAACGAGCCGGAGCTGGTGGATGGCGATGATACGGATTATTATATAACGACGGACGGAATCCGCAGCCGGGGGGTGGAATTCATCGCCCATTGGAACGTCACGCCCGTGTGGCAGATTTACGGCGGCTATGCCTACACCCATTGCATAGACAAGAGGACAGGTGACCGGCGCTACAACGTGCCGCTGCACGGCGTCTCGCTGTTCACCCGCTACCAGTTGAAGCAGGGGCCGCTGAAGGGGCTTTCGTTCCGATTCGGCTACCAGTGGCGCGATTCCTCGATGTCCGGCGTAAACGCATCGTCTCCGGAGCCCGAGTGGCGCATCCCCACCTTTATCAACATCACCGCTGGCGCGTCCTACGAGATACGGATGAAGAAAAAGCGGTTCCAAATCTCGCTTCAGGTCAAAAACCTCACCGACCAATACAACATCAGCAACGCCCGAAACATTTACGTCCGCGTGGCCGATCCGCGCACGTGGATACTCGGCCTCGGCTCCCGTTTCTGATTTCACTGATCCGCATTTAAACCCATCAAAGGCAACTCCTCATGATTATGAAAACATCCCCGATTACTCCCGCTCGCGACATGATGTCGCAAATCCCCGGCGGACAATTCCGGTCCGCCGGTGTTATCAGCGGCGCGACCCTCGCCCTTCTCGCCCTGCTCACACCGTGTCAACTGGCCGCCGCCTCCGCCATCACTGTCGCCGACGGCGTCACGCTGGATGTGACGGGAAGCATCATCGCCAGCAACACGAACACAGCCAGTTCCGGCAAAGGCGGGGCGGTTCTGGTCAACACCGGAGGCACGCTTCTGGGTTCGAATTTTTTGTTTGAGGCCAATGCGACATCCAACGGGGCGGGCGGCGCGGTTTATAATTCGGCCGGGGGTATCGTCATGCTTTCGGGCGGTACCTTCACTGGCAACAAGGCCAGCTCAAACGCCTCCGCCGTGGCCAATTTGGGTGTATTCACTGGCTCCGATCTGCTCTTTACCAGCAATTCATCGGCTAATTATGGAACGGTATCCCATGAGGGGGGGAGCATGACGCTGATAAACAGCCGGTTTGAAAACAACAAGGCAACGCACGCGGGCGCGTTAAGCATCAATACCACGGGGGCGTTCACCGGCACAAACCTGACGTTTATTGGCAACATCGGCGCGCAATACGGCGGGGCCATATATAGCCAAAAGACGCTGACCGTCTTGCGCACTGGAACATTTCAAAACAACTCCGCGATATACGGAGGGGCGGTCACGGTCGGCTCGGGCACCTTCGAGGGCGCCGGCTTGGTTTTTATAAGCAACACGGACACCCAGGCCAGCTCGTCCAACCGCGATGGCGGCGCCATTTATGTGCGCCCATCAGCCGCGGTTAATCTTTCCGAAACCCAGTTCACCGGCAATTACTCCGTAGGCTTCGCCGGAGCGGTCGGCAATGAAAGCGCCTTTACCGGCACCAACATAATATTCACCAGCAACACCGCAGCCAAGACCGGCGGAGCCATCCAGCAATTCACCGGCACCGCCTCGCTGACTCTGTTCGTCACCACGGGCACCGCCATCAATTACACCGGCAACACCGCTGTCAGCGGCACCGGAGGTTTCCTGTATTCGGTCGCCGGCGCCCAAAGCATCTTCGACATCGCTTCCAGCGGCACGCTCACGATTGGGGCGGGCGGCACGGCGGACACAGGCATTGATTCCATCGCCAGCGCCGACAATACGGCGGCATTCACCAAGAAGGGCGGAGGCGACTTGGTGTTGAACTCGGACAACTCGCTGTGGAAGGGCACGATTGACATTCAGGCGGGGCGTTTGCTTCTCGGCCAGGCGGACGCGAAACTCAACGGGTTGTTTTCCATTGGCGCGGCCGCCGTTCTCGGCGGAGAGGGCGCCATCACCGATGGCGCGGGCGGCGTCATCGTGACCGCGACCGCCGGCGCCACCATCCAGGTCGGCGGCTTCAGCGACTCGGGCACACTCGTCATCGACGGCCAGCTTGTGCTCGCCAATGCCACCCTGTCCTACGTCGCGGTCAACGGCACCAGTTCCAAACTGCAGACGACCGCCATCAGTGCCTCGGGCCTGAATACGCTCAACATGCAGGGGTTCGCCACCGGCACCTATAATCTCGGCACGGTCTCGCTATATACAGGGCTCACCACCGGCGGCTCGCTCCAATACGCCCTTAACGGCGGAGTCGTCAGCGAAAGCGGCCGGTCAGGCGCCGCGCGGATCACCGACGGCACGGATTTCCTTCTCAGCGTCTGGACGGCCAAATCACAAGTGGTCAGATGGACGGGCTCCGGCGGCAATACCTGGAACACCTCCGCATCCAACTGGGAAAAGGCCACCGTTACGGAACAGGACATTTCCCAGTTTGCCTCCGGCGACATGGTGCAGTTCCCCGGCTCCGCGGCGGGCAGCCAGACCATCGATATTGCCGGAAGCGTCTCCGTCACCGGAATGACCGTTGACGGCACGAGCACCGTCACGTTCAACGGCGCGGGCGGCATCACGGGCAATGCCTATCAAACGGGTGTCGATGCCGAGGCTGCGGTCCAGGCCGGCACCGGCAAACTCATCAAAAACGGCACCGGCACGCTCTCATTTGCCAACACCGGCGGCAACGACTTCAAGGGCGGCATAGAAATCAACAGCGGCGTGCTTGCATTCACCCGGGGGGACCAGATTCAGGCCGGCGGATCGGCGATCATACTCAATGAATCGGGCACACTGCGAGCCGCCGCCAGCACACAATTCTCCACAAAGGTCGTCATTGAAAGCGGCAAGTCCTCCACGATCGACACCGGCAGTCACCTCCTTGAACAGACCGGCGGCAGCGCGACGGACAACATCTCCGGCGGCACGCTGGTGAAAATCGGCAGCGGCACGCTGGCCCTCTCCAAAGAAAACGCCCAGGCCGGAACCCGGCTCGCAGCGGGCACCCTGCTGCTTCAGCACAACCGGGCGCTCGGCGCCAATCAACTCACCATCGCCGCCAATGACACCACGCTCGCCGTCGGCGGCGGTTTGGAAATAGAAAACGCCATCGACGCCGGGGCCAATAATTTCACCGTCACCAACGTGGGGGCCGCTGCCACGCTCAGGGGGCGCATCACCAGCACCACCGGAGTGCTCACGGCCGCGGGCAACGGCCTGGTCTTCTCAGGCAGCAACTCGCTCGCCGGCTTCAATATCGCCTCCGGGGCCAATGTCACGGCGGGCGGCATCCATGCGCTCGGAGGCGCCGCCTCCGCGGTGTCTGTGAGGTCGGGCGGCACGCTGAATGTCGGCATCCCCGGCACCCAGGCCGGAAGCCTTGAGCTCGATGGCGGCACCATTGTCTTCACGGGCTTCACCCCAACCGGCACTCCCCTGCTCACCGTGACCGGTTCGGTGACCGCCAAGAACGGCGCGATCATCGCGCTCGGCGGCGACCTGCCGTCCGATACCTACACCCTCATCGAGACGCCGGTCTTTGGCGGCGGCGACTATACGTTCGACGCCGGCCCCAACACCGACACCATCCTCAATTATTCCAACGGGCAACTCACCGTCTCGACCATCGGCCAGGAAATAAACCCCGGCAAGGACATCACCGCCACCTTCAATGCCATCGGAGCCTCGATGAACGCCGTCTATTCGCGCATCAGCGAAAGTTTCCTCATGCCCATGCTGGACCGCAGGGAAGTGGACCCGCTCAGCACCATCTGGATCAAGGCGGTCGGCACCTTCGCCGATTATAATGGCGACGCCGGCAAGGTCGGTTTCAAGGACGAAACCTATGGAATGGTCGCCGGCTATGACACGCTTGTCTCCGACCATCTCCTGCTGGGCGCCTACTTCGGCTATGGCAACACGACCATCAACACCGACAACGACGCCCGCACGGATGCCAACATCCCGCAAGGCGGCATTTATGGCGTGGCGCGCCTCGGCAAATTCTACTTCGCGGCCGACGCCATGATCGGAACATCGAAGGCCGACACGGACCGCCTCGACGGCACCAGACGCATCAAGGGATCCTACCGCGCGCTCGCCACGGGGGCCTCCGCCGAGATCGGCGTCATGCTCGCCTCATGGGAACGCGGCGCGATCAAGCCCGCCGTTTCGCTTCATTATATGAACTTCGACTTTTCCGAGCACCGGGAGGACGGAGCCGGACTGGCCACGCCCGCAGAGGACAATCCCAACGGCGCCCTGATCATCGACGACTTCAGCGCCGACCGCCTGCAAAGCCTCGTGCGCCTGCAGGCCACGCACGGCTTCACCACCCCGCGCGGCCAGGAAGGCGTGTTCGACCTGTTTTTCGGCTGGAAATACAATTTGACCGACGATGTTCCCAAAATCGCCGGATATTATGCGAGCGACTCCACCCGTTTTCTTGTGGAGGGCGACAAATACTCCGAGAGCGCCATCATGATCGGCCTCGGCCTGCGTGTCGCCGTCACGTTGAACGCGACGATCGGTCTTTCCTACGATTATGAAATGTCCCGTGATTACGATCGCCACACGGTCAACGCAAATGTGCGCTGGATGTGGTAAACATCCGGCACTCCCGGGCCATGCCTGTTTTTCCCGGAGCCGGCATGCACCCGCCGGCTAACGACAAATAAACCACATCCATTCCCACAAGCCATGAACACGCACTTGTTTCGCTCCCTGATCGCCCTCTGCCTTGTCGCATTCATAGCCGGCAGCCTTGACGCGGCTCCGAAATTTCAGGCACTAGGCACTCCTCAAAAACTATTCGAGAAGGGCACGGACGGCTATTTTATCTATAAAATACCATGCATGGTGACAACCAGGGATGGCAAACATACGCTGGCCATCGCGGAGGGACGCATAGGCAGCGCCGCGGACCAAGCCACCACGAACATCCTCATGCGCCGCAGTTCGGACAACGGTGTCACCTGGTCCAAGCCGCAGTTGATCCACGCCGCCGGCGAAAAGACCGTGGGGAATCCCTGCGTCGTGCTCGACGGGGAGACCGGAGCGATCTGGCTCTTCTTTTGCGTGCAAAACCATGAAGTCTGGGCCACCTCGAGCAATGACAACGGCGGCACGTGGGGCACGCCCGCAAACCTCTCATCCACCCTCCGGGACGAGCGTCACGGCAAGTTCTACGCCACCGGCCCCGGCCGCGGCATTCAACTGACCAAGGGGAAATATAAAGGCCGCCTCCTCATTCCCGCCTACGCCGCGATCAAGGCGGACGACCGTTTTCCCGGCGGCAGCAAAAGCTTCGCAATCTATAGCGATGACCACGGCAAGACTTGGACAGCCGGCAAAACCACCGAGGCTGAAACGGCCGGCGGACCCGATGGAAACGAATGCATGATCACCGAGTTGAACGATGGGCGGCTCTATATGACCATCCGCAACAACATGAACACGCAAGGCCGCGGTTATGCCCTCAGCGAAGACGGGGGCGAAAGCTGGAGCGTCGTGCATATTGACCGCCGACTGCCAGAGCCTGTCAACCAAGTCAGCATCATTCCCTATCCTCTTAAAAGCGGAAAATTCATACAAATCTACGTGAGCCCTTCCGGCATCGCCAAAGGCCGGAAAGACAAATCCGCGCGCCGCGATCTCACGCTCTGGATCAGCGAGGACGACTGCGCGACGTGGAAAAAGACGTCCATGGTCCAGCGGGGTCCGTCCGCTTATTCCGACATGGCTATTTTCGGCGACGGCACCCTGGGAATATTCTACGAGGCCGGCCCCACCCGCTTTGATGACGCACTTTATATCCGCCGTTATAAAATCACGGAATGATATGGAGACCTGTCACGAAGGGCTCTCTCATTCGTCATCGCGTGGGAATCATGCTGGATGCATCCCCATTCGAAAATGAATGATACCCGTGTTTTTCTCCGGACAAAAACTCCATATACATAAGATCATGAACCGCCGTTCCTTCATCCAAAATCTCGCCCTCGCCGGCATCGCCACCGGCGCAGCCAGCCTTTCGCCAAGGCTTTTCGCCCGCACGCCCGGCGCCAACAGCCGCATACGCGTCGGGCTCGTCGGTTTTGCCGACCGTGCCCGCGTCACGCTGATCCCCTGCTTCCAGCACCTCGCCGCCGGGCTCAACTGCGAGATTGTTGCCGTGTCCGACATATGGAACCGTCGTCGCGAGGAGGCCGTCGTCCATTTCAAAAAGAAATACAACCAGGACATCGTCGCCTATCGCAATAACGAGGAAATGTATGAAAAAGCCGGCCTTGATGCCGTGATCATCGCCACCGCGGATTTCCAGCATGCCTTCCATTGCATCGAGGCCGTGAAGGCGGGCTGCGACGCTTACGTTGAAAAACCTTTTGCCGAAACCATGGCCGACGCCCGCGACGCGCTCAAAACCGTCCGCGCAGGCGACCGCATCGTGCAAATCGGATCCCAGCGCCGCAGCGGCGCCAGTTATCATGCCGCCTATGATTATCTCAAAAGCGGCAGGTTCGGGGACATCGTTTTTGCCGAAATGAGCTGGAATGTGAACCAACCCGGCCGCTGGCGCCGTCCGAAACTTGTCGCCGAAATCCGGGAGCAGGACACCGATTGGAAACGATTCCTTTGCAACCGCCCCGATGACAAATGGAATCCCCGGAAATACCTCGAATACCGCCTGTTCTGGCCCTATTCCTCCGGCATCCCCGGCCAGTGGATGTGCCACCAGATCGACACCGTGCACTGGTTCACCGGGCTGACCCACCCGCGCAGCGTCAGCGCAAACGGCGGCATCTACATGTGGAAGGACGGCCGGTCAAACTTCGACACGATGACCTCGGTCTTCGACTACGGCCCGCCCGACGACATGAGCAAGGGTTTCCAGGTTCTATATACATCGCGATTCAGCAACTCGGCCGGCGACATCAAGGAAATATATTATTCCAACGGCGGCGAACTGAATCTCGACACCAATAAAATATCGTCCAATGGCGGCCTTGAACCCCAGCGCGCCGCCGCCATGAACATAAAGCCGAACCTCCTCGCCCCGGAATCACTCGGCGGCGACGGCCCTGCCTCGACGGAGGCGAACACCGGCATGGATACGATGACACTTGCCCACATGCGCAACTGGATGGAATGCCTGCGTTCACGCAAGGAGCCCAACGCGCCGGTGGAGGCGGGTTATCAACATTCCATCGCCTCCATCATGGCCAACGCCGCCGCCCGCACCGGAGAGCGCGTCACCTTCGATCCCCATACCCAGGAAGTCATGGCCGGAGGCAAAGTCTTCCATCTCTAGGCATCTCAAATAATATCATAACCGGAGTAGTCGGACGAAAATAGTCTGGCGATGTAACCCATTAGGTTACATCGCATCGGCTGCAATCTTGCCGCCGGCCGTCATATCTTCGGTGGCGGCGTGGATGCGACGGCGGGAATTTGTCAGCCGCCAGGGTGGGCGTCCGCCTTCCATTGCCTCCAGAAATGCTGCACCGGGCCGTGGCCGCGGCCGACGCTCAATTCATCCGCCGCAGCCAGCGCACCCATCAGGTAATCCCTCGCGTCGCGGATGGCCTCGCGCACGCCGGGCCGCTGTGGCAGCAGCGCGGCAATCGCCGCCGACAGGGTGCAGCCGGTGCCGTGCGTGTTTTTCGTGGCAATGCGCGGCGAGCGAAGTTCGAGCTGTCCCGTGCCGTCGTCGATCACATCCACGCACTCCGCGCCCGGCAGATGCCCGCCCTTCACCATCACGATCCGCGGGCCGAGCGCGCGCAGCCGCCGCGCGGCCTCGCGCATCCGGGCCACGTCGCGAACCGCTTCGCCGCCAAGCAACACTTCCGCCTCCGGCAGGTTGGGCGTCAGCACTTCCGCCAGCGGCAGCACCTCGTCGCGCAATGCCGCCACCGCGTCCTCCGCGAGCAGATGATGCCCGCTCTTCGCCACCATCACCGGGTCCACCACCAGCCGCGTCACACCGTGATGACGCAGCCGCGCGGCGACCGCCCGCGTGATCTCCACCGTGCCCAGCATGCCCAGCTTCACCGCGTCGATGCGCACGTCGGCGAACAGCGTGTCGATCTGCCGCTCGATAAAATCAACCGGCACCGCGTGCACGCCGGTGACGCCAGTCGTGTTTTGCGCCGTGAGCGCGGCCACCACGCCCGTGCCATAAGCGCCGAGGGCGGAAAATGTCTTCAAGTCCGCCAGCACGCCCGCGCCGCCCGAGGGATCGACGCCCGCGATCGTGAGCACGTTGGGAATGCGCGGCGTGTTTTTCATGCTTTGCCTTTGGCCTTTCCTTGCGCCGCGCGCAACGCCCGCGCCGCCTCGCCCGCGTCGTCCGCATAGGACAAGGCCGACACCACCGCGATGCCCGTCACGCCCGCGGCGTAAACCGCCGCGGCGCGCTCGATGGTGATTCCGCCGATGCCCACGCACGGCACCGGGGCGCGCGCCGCCAGCGCGGCCAGCCCGTCCACACCGATATCGGGCGGCGCGTTGCGCTTTGACTGCGTGGGAAACACCGGCCCGATGCCGATGTAATCCACCACCGTCGCATCGACCGCGCCCACCTGTTCGAGGTTCGAGGTCGAGAGCCCGAGTATCTTTTCCTTGCCGATCAAACGGCGCACCACCTCCGCGGGCAGGTCGCCCTGCCCCACGTGGACGCCGTCCGCGTCGAGCGCGAGCGCGAGATCGACGTGGTCGTTGACGATGAGCGGCACACCCGGACGCCGCAGCAGATCGCGCAGGGCGAGGCCGGTTTCGTAGAGTTCGCGCTTGGAGCCGCCGTCCGTGCGGAATTGTACCACGGTCACGCCGCCCGCGACCGCTGCCTCGACCGAGGCAAGCAACCCGCGGCGATAAACCGACGCGATGTCGGTCACCATATACAGGGAATAATCAATGGCTTTCATGGTCATAAAAAATGAGAAAGATGTCAGGCAATCCGCGCGCGCTGCCGCAGTATTTCGCCGTCGATGCGGCTGAGTTCATCGAGCAAGGCCACGCGGAAACTCCCCGGATGCGCCGCGCGCGCGGCGGCGATCTCGCCCGCCACCGCCATGACCGCAGCCGTCGCCAGCGCCGCCTCCAGCCGGTCCTCGCACACCGCGGCAAACGCCGCCGCGAGCGCGCCCTGAGCGCAGCCCACGCCCGTGACGCGCGTCATCAACGCGTGGCCGTTCGCGCACGACCGCACCCGCGCGCCATCCGTCGCGTAGTCAACCGCGCCGGTCACCAGCACCACCGCGCCGGTGCGCGCGGTCAGCTCCCCCGCCGCGTCGAGCGCCTCCTCCGCGCTGTCCCCGCTGTCGGCGCCGCGTCCCCGGCTCGCGCGCCCGCAGAGCCCGATGATCTCCGACGCGTTGCCGCGGATCAACGCCGGTCGGTGCGCAATGATTTCGCGGGCGAAACGCGTGCGCACTCCCAGCGCGCCGACCGCCACCGGATCGAGCACCCACGGTTTGCCGGCGCGTTGATACGCCGGGATCGCCCGCCGCATCGCCTCCATCTGCACGTCGTCGAGCGTGCCGAGATTCACCAGCAGCGCATCCGCCATCGTCGCGAACTCCTGCGCTTCCTCCGCGTGTTCGACCATCGCGGGCGACGCCCCCACGGCGAGCAAGACATTGGCGGTGATGTCCTTCACGACCTCGTTGGTCATGCAATGCGTGAGTGGGCAGCGCGCGCGCAAACGCTCCAAGGCGAGCACGACATCCTCGATCGGAGAAGGGCTGTTGTTGCTGGCGGCGCCGGTGTTGGCGGTTGTGATGGTCGTCTTCATAAAATCAATCCAACCGGCCGATCCCCGGCTCCGGACTCGCCGCTCGTGATTGGTTTCTTCCGGACTCCCCTCAAGCTCTCGAAACAAAACCAACCGTGACGATTCCTTCGCCGGTATTAGCCGGATCAGGTTCGACGGGTTTGATCTCAGCTCCCCGGGAAGGAGAGCACCCCGTGTCACAAGACCGGACAACCATTGCCGCCCCGGGCGGGGAGTCAAGCGCGGGCTCCGCTTCGTGTTTTAATCTGCGGGCATCGGGAGCGCATTATGCGGGCATCGGGAGCGCATTAATATCTTGAACCAACAAACGTCATACGAGTCTGGACAACTTCGACGGATTGCCACCCATTCTACGCCATGCGCCTTTTCCGCACCGCCTTCCGCCTCATTTGCCTTTTCACCATAATCCTGCCTCCCGCGCTCTCCTTCGCCCAAACGTTCTCGCGCATCCTTCCCGTCGATTTCTATCGCGACACCGACAGCCGCGACCTGAAGGGACTCGCAACGCGCTCCGACGGGCGTCTCGTCGCCGGCCCCGTGCTCAGCGATCTCGAAGGCCCCGCTTTCGCCGACCTCCTCTGGTGCCTCGAACCCACGCCCGATCCCGCCAAATGGCTCGTCGGCACCGGGCCGGATGGAAAAATCTTCGAGCTCACCCTCGATTTGGACTCCGCGCCCAAACCTCAACTCAAAACCGCGACGCTCTTCGCCACGCTCCCCGACTCCCCGCAGGTCTTCGCGCTCCGCCGCCTCCCCGACGGCTCCGTCCTCGCCGCGACCTCGCCCAACGGGCGCCTCGTCCTCCTCGCCCCCGACGGCACGCTCGCCGCGCTTGCCACGCTCCCGGCCGATTCGCTTCTCGATCTCCTCGTCGTTCCCTCCACCGCCACGCCCGCCGCCGGCCCCCGCGGCCCGCTTGCCGGCCTCGCCGCGCTCGTCGCCACGGGAAATCCCGGCCGCGTTTACGAAATCGACCTCCCCACCTTCGCGGCCTCCGGCACCGACGACAAAAAACTGGCCGACGAAACCGCCCTCGCGACCCGCGGCATCCGTCAACTCGCCGCCATCCGCGACCGCAACGCCCGCCGCCTCGCCCTCCTCGACGACGGCACCCTTGTCATCGGTTCCGCCCCCAAGGGCAACCTCTACACCGTCGCCCGTTCCGGCGGCGCTCCCGTCATCCTTCAGGAAAACCGCAACGCCGAAGTCACCGCGCTCCTTCCCCAATCGGGCGGCGGCTTCCACGCCGCCATCGTCTTCGGCTCCGGCCAGTCCGCCAACCGCATCACATCCAGCCGCCCCTCGCGCACCGATGCGCCCTCCGGCGGCGCGCGTGCCGCCACACCTCGTCCTCCCGCGCCCCCGCCTCCGGAAAATCCCGATGCCCCCGACGGCGACAATCAACCCGATGAGCCGCCCGACTCCTCCCGGGACCGCGATGCCGATGCATCCCGCCCGCGCCCCTCTTCCGAAAGCGAACGGGACGCCGCTCCCGCTTCCACCGGGCGTTTCCCCGGTCGCAGCGTCATCGTTTGGTTCCCGCCCGACGGCTTTCCCGAAACCCTCGTCGCACGCGGCAACCTCGCCTTCTACGCCGTCGCCCGGCGCGGCGCCGTCCTGGTCATTGCCGGCGGCGAGCAAGGCGACATCCTCGCCCACGACATCCCCGCGCGCCTCGGCCTCACCTACCCCGGCAGCAGCTCCGCCCAGATAAACCAAATCGTCCCGCTCGCCCGCCCCGGACAAACTCCCGCCGAAGCCGCGGCCGACGACGCCACGCCCCGCCGTTTCCTGCTCCTCCGCAACAACGCCCCGGGCCTCGCGCTTCTCGACTTCGACACCGCCGGACCCCGCGAAGCCACCACCCGCCGCCTCGATCTCGGTTCGCCAGCCACGCTCGGCGCCCTCCGCCTCGATCATCCCCGCGCCCTGGCGCCATCCGGAATCCAAGTCGAATTCCGCGCCAGTCAAGCCGGCGACGAAACCGAAGGCTGGGGCCCCTGGACCGCCGCCGCCCTCCGTCCCGACGACGACGGCTACGCGACCGACACGCCGCTGCGCGGCCGCCATTTCCAAATCCACCTGCGCGCGCCGGCCTCCGCCGCCGCCGCGCAAATCGACCGCGCCACGCTCCATTATCTTCCCGAAAACCGCCGCCCCACGCTCACCGATTTCCAGATTGCGCCCCCGAATTTTGCCCTGCTTCCGCCCGAGTCCGCATCTGGCGGCACGCCTCCCTCCACGCTCGGGCGTTTGCTCTCCGGCCCCGAACGCGACCGCGACACCGACCGCCGCCGCGCCACCCCGCGCGGCACCCCCGTGTTTCCCCAGCCGGGCATGCGCATCATCACCTGGACGCTCTCCGATCCCGACGGCGACAACCTCCGCTCCACGCTTTCACTCTGCGCCGAGGACTCCGGGGACTGGCAGGATCTCGCCGTCAACATCACCGACACGCACGCCCAATTCGACACCACGCGCCTCGCCGACGGCGTTTACCGAACCCGACTCGTCGTGACGGAGGACGCCCCCCGGCCCGCCGCCGACCGCCACACGGTCAGCTACGCGACCGACGACCTCGTCATCGACCATACCCCGCCCGAAATCACCGATGTGCGCGTCGCCCGCGATGCCGCCACGCTCACCATCTCCGTCGCCGGCCGGGACGCCCTCAGCCTGCTTCTCGGCGTGGAATACGTCTTCAACAACAACCAGAGCGCCGTCATCACCCAGCCCGACGACGGCATCCTCGACGGACGCATCGAAACTTTCACGCTCGGCATCCCCCTGGAAAAAGTGCTCGGGGCGACCACGGTCGAAGTCCGTCTCCACGATGCGAGCGGCAACAGCTCGACGCGCACCGTGCCCCTGCGCTAAGGCATGCGCCGGCCCGCCCCCCCTTGCGCCAGCCGGATGCAGTCCGAAGTGGCGTGCGATCCGCGAATGACGCGTGAGCGACTGGGAGCGCCGGCATCTTGCCGGCATTGGCGGCGCGAAGCGCCGCCGCACGGGCGGGACGCCCGTGCCACTCAGTCCGGCGACGCTTCGCGTCGTCTGCCGGCTGGAAGCCTGCGCAATCCTCATGAATAAGTCGCTAGTAATAGCGGACTTGTTTGATGGTTAATGGTTTATAACAGGAAGAGTGTGGCAGGTCGAGACAGGCATGGGAAGCAAAAAACAGCATTTCTGGCAACTTCCTGTCAACCTTTCGGAGGGGCTTGGACACCGGGCGCATCTCCTATTTGTATTCAAATAATGGATACAAATTTCCATTTACTGACAATGCGGGAATCCGTATGGTTGGTCGAGCCCCATTTTTGTCCCGGTATTTTTTAGGGGGCATAAGTGTTGTTGTACGTCGAAAGTGCGGATTTTTCATCGGTTGCCCTGCCGTCGATCGGGGGCTTTCCGGCAATGGGGAAAGGCGATTATCGCCATTGGAAAGCCTTTTGGGCTGTCCGGTGCGTGTGGTTTGCGGCTTTGGTGCGCGTGCGCCGGGTGGCGGCATCATTGCGGCGGGCGTTTTTTCGATTCCGTCAGGCGAACCGGTTTGTAGGGGGCGCGGCGTCGCATTCTTGGCGCGGAGCGCCCGCGCCGGTCGCGCCAGAGGCGTTTTGAGTTTGGACAGGCATATCCCCGGCGGTGGATTGCATGGACAAGCGGCGGGAAGAACCGGAAACACTGGCTTACAAAAAGCGGCGCGCAAGACGGGGGTTGGCAACGCCAGCCATGCGCGGGTCGCGAGGCGACGCCTGCCATGTTCTCTTTATGCTGGCAGCGGCCAGCGAACCTCCGCGCCCCAATAGTTGCCAGATTGGGTGTCGCGGGCATGGTGGAGAGCGAAGCGGACCTTGCCCGCGACACTATGCTTGGCAACGGGGCGCGATGTGAGGAGATTTCCAATCCGCAAAGTCGGCTATCCTGCAAGGGAAACATGACCAAAGTGAGCCTGCGTCGGGTCTCCCCTATTCTTTTTTGGTTCTTTCGAACCGAGGTCATGCGAAATCGAACATCTGTTGTCCCAAGGCGGCTTTGATTTGTTCGGCTTTTTCCGGCGTGGGCGGTTGTCCCTGCTGTTCGGCAGCGGATGCGATGAGCGCGGTGGCAAGCGGCTTCATCGTTTCATTTCCGTTCCCGTTTTCAGATTGCGGCGCGTCTGTCTGGTTTTGTGCAGCGGTAAATCCGGCGAAGAGATGAAGGCGGCCCTGGAAAACCCAGTGGATGTTCCGCCATGAGGCGAAGAATTTCATTGAGAGGGTGTTTCCGTGGATGACCTCGGTTGGGATGCCCCAGAGGGTGGTGTTGATGAAGCACATGTCGCAGGCGGTTTTGCTGATGTCGATGGCGGTGACTCGCAAGCGGCAGTGGTTCTCCGGTGAGAGCGCCTTGGCATAGGCCAGAATCATCGCTCCCGCACCACAGGCCGGTTCGCAGAGTGTGACGGGGCCTTCTGTCGGCAGTAATGAGTCACCGGCAAGCATTTGGACCATCATTTCGCAGATGTGCTGCGGGGTGTGAAACTCTCCATTCCATTGCTGTCCTTTATGGGAGAGGGCGAGTTCCATGTAGTGGCCGCCGAGCAGGTCGGTGAAGGGTTGGGCCTCCATTTCCATGACCAATGCGGCAAGGGCGTGGCTGAAAATTTCCAGTTCGTCTCTGTTCCAGCGCTTGGCCTCTTCGTGGTATTCGGCCTCGCGGGTGCCGTGCGCGAGTGCGCAGGCGGCCAACGATGCGAATGCCGTAAACACCGTGTACGCGTCGTGGTGGCGGATGAGTTGTTCGAGCAACGGCCTGAATGCCGGGGCTTGGCTCGTTTTCATGCGACGCGGCTTTCGTTGCTGAAGTGCAGTTTGCGGTCGTCGCCGATGTAGAGATCGACTTCGCCGAAGGACTCGCTGGCGCGGGTGAGTTGCTGCATGGCGAACTCGGCAAGCTCGTCGTTCACAGACTCGTCGAAGTAGCCGCTGCCGTGACCGCAGCGCGTGAGCCAGAAATTATGTCCGTTACGCTCGTCGTCGAGATGGCACAGGTCGGTTTTGCACTCGCGGCAGAATTGCGAGCATTCCGCCCATGCGCTCACCAGCGAGGCGATTGAGATGTCCTCGATGGCGTGGGTGGCGTCGAAGTATTTTTCGTTGTCGTCGTGGGAGGTCCACAGCGCAGCCGTGAGGTAGCCATGCAGAAAGCGGAAGAGCATGGTTTCGCCGGTCTCAATGTGGTGGAGAAGCTCCCGGTGGACAGAGGCGCGCTTGCGGCCTTGGGGCAGGTGGAGTGTTTCCAACACGCAGGTCGTTTCGGTTGTCATGTGATTTGGCGGAATCAGGCGCAGTCCGCTTCCGGCGACATGCCGGGTTGTCTTGGCCTTGCCCGATTCACGCCGTTCCAAGGGCACACCCAGTCAAAGGACGCCGGAGCGGATGCGGAGGCGTCCGGTGTGGAGGCGAGCGCCAGCGAGCTCTACATTGACGGGTGTGGCACAATGGCGGAACACGCAGCAGGCAAGGGTTTCGAGCGGGGTGCCGATGGAGCACGCGAATACGCCGGGGCTGACGGGAGTCGCATTATTGCCGCGCGGCTTTCGCCGGTGATTTCGCCATCGCTGGCGGCGCAACCGCGATTAATGCAATCCCGAAGGATGAATGCCGAAGCCGGAACGCCAGCGATAGAGACTTCCTTGGAATGGCTTTTAGAGCAGTCCCTGTTCGTGGAAGGAAAAGTATCCAACCTTGCGGGGATCGGCATTGATGTCACCGACGATCACATGATCCACGAGGTCGATATCGAGAATCCTTGCGGCTTCCTTCAGGCCACGGATGACGCGAATGTCCGCATCCGAGGGGGCCGGGTCCCGTGAGTTGCTTGAACATGAAGTGCGTCCTTTGATAGAGGCGTTTCTCAATGAGCGTGGCCTTCGGCTCTCGCCCGAGAAGACCAAAGTCACGCATATCACCGAGGGCATTGACTTCCTCGGCCAAAACATCCGCAGTTACAATGGGGGCGTGCTCGTGACACCGTCGAAGAAAAATGCGCTGTCATTTTTGGCCAAAATCCGGGAACTGATAAACGCGAACAAGGGCGCGTCGCATGAGAAGCTGATACGCGTGCTCAACCCGGTCATCCGGGGTTGGGCCAACTATCACCGGCACATCAGCGCGAAGTGATCGCCGGCGATGATTGCACGTGCCAGCTTGGTCTCAACGCTTCGTTGGAGGAAGCGTTTGAGTGGTCGCGCCGAACACCGGATCGTAACGCTTCTCGGCTACCTATTCTTTCGCCTTCGCATCAAGCTCAACCATGATCCGCTGGTCGGCGAAACACTTGACCGAGCCACCTCACATGAAATGCGCGTAGGTGATCGGGTCGCCGGGTGGGTTCGCGCACCAGCGATAGATTTCACCGATGCGCCGGGAGCCGCCCAACGTGATGGGGTAGAATGAGTCGAATTGCGTTTTGTTCCAGTTGAGCTTGGTCAGGGCGAGGATTTCGGCGGCGATATCCGATTGCGTGCGATCCGTCTGGTAGTATCGGATGTGCAGCGTCCGGGGGACGTAAGGCCCGGGGTGCTTTCGATAGAAAGCAACGCTACCGCGCGTATACAGCAGCGAGTTCATCTCATCCAGAATGATGTGCGTGCCGCGCAGCGGGGGATAGGTCCCGATCCGGAACAAACGGAACGCGGCCCGCGTCAATGCCGTGAAATCCCGGAAACGCACCTTGGCTTCCTCGGCCGCTTCGTTGAAACCATCCAACTCGGCCTGATCATAGCCGGAGGATTTGTGGATGACCACGCGGTCCGGTGGCTTTTGATCGTTCGCGCTGGCGAAATTCCTGATCGCATCAGCCAGCAGTTTTTGCGCGCTGTCCTTCGGCAGATGCACCTCGTGGTCTTCGTCTGACATCTTCGCCATGCCACCGCGCAGGATAGTTCCCTCTCCCTTGTCATTAAACACCTGGGTCAGGCTTGAGTGCATGTAGCCGCCTTCCTCCCGGCGGGCAAAGGAGATGCCCACGTAGCAGGTGCTCTGTGCCCCCGTAGGCCGTTGCAGCTTCCACGGGATGCCGCCGGCTTTGTAGAACAACGCGGCAAACAGGTTCCACGCCCGCGTGGCCGGATCCTGCACCCCGCGGCTCGATTCCGCATAGGTGCGCGGCCAGATCAGTTGGAATTTCGACTGGGTCTGGAGGCAGAGGGCCTTCAGGTAGTCATGGAAATCCACACCGGAATCGTTCTGCTCCTCTTCGTCATCATCCTCCGAAAAGGTCTTCGGCTTGACGATCTTACGGACCAAGTCCGGCGGCAGGCAAATCACTACGTCGGGCTTTGCAGCACTCAGTTCGAAAAGGGCTTTGATCCGCTGGTGGAAGAATTCCGTCAAGGCGATCACCGCTCCCGGCTTCTTGCCTTCGACCTTGAGTTCCGCCTCCGTGACCTCCGTCACCCAAGAGGGAGCCGTGGCAAAACGGCAACGGAATCCCGCCGTCGGATCAAGGCCGGGGAACCGCGGCGCAAAGTTCGGATTCAAGGGATCGTCGCCGGACAAGCCCGCGCCGCACTGCTTCATCCATTCCGTAAATGCCGCCACAGTCTTGGGCGAACCGACAAAGCCGAGGCGCACGATTTCCTTCGCCTTCGGCGTGCCGGCATCCACTGGGCCAAAGCGGAGCAAGCCATCGCGGATGTCGGACGAACACCCGCCCCCTCCGAACTCCAGCAGTGGTTCCGTGAAGACGCGGTCGAGGCGGATCATAACAGCACCTCCGCCGCCAAATCAGCCTCCAGTTCGGTCCGCTCCGCTTCCTTGGCCACCTTGAGCCAATCGACGTCCCGGATCGAAGGCGTCACGCCTAGGCGCACCGGCGGATGAATCTGCAGCTTGGGTGCGGAACGCAGCAGGTCGGCGTCGCGGCACAAGACCGACGCCCAGAACAGCACGTGGCCTAGCACCGCACGGTTCTTTTCTGGCTTGCGCATGTTGGCGCTCGATTTCTTCTGCCACCGGCTCGGACTCTCGACCCCGTCGGAGGTGAAAGCCCAATACGGTGTGAGCACGAGATACCAAGCGGAGCCGAATCGCTGAAACTTGTAACGGAACGCTTCGTGCTGCCAGTGCTGGATCGCCTCCGGATCGTCCGACAGCTTGTTCTTGATCGCCTTGTAGATCATCCGCGATGCGTTGAGCTTGATGGCGCGGGTCTTTAGGTGCCCGATTCGCCGGCCGGCCTGCGCCTGAAACAGCCAGCATTTCATCTGCTTGCTGTAGCCGAGCGTGGCCTCGGTCTGGCTCTCCGCACAAAGCTGGTGCAGCGACTTGTTCAGCAGCTTGATGAATCGGCCTTGGTCGGCGAAGGAATTGGACTGCGACCATGTCTTCGTCGGGATCGGCGTGTGCGCCACGAGGACACCACGCCGGAACAGGTCGCGCCAGACCACGCCATCGAGGTCTTCAAAGGTGTGCAGCACGCCGTCGTCGATCCAAAAACCGACCGGCCTCGGTTCCGTTTTTCCCGTTTGCGTCCACGAACGTTCAAGTTCGGCCGGGAATGGCCCTCCTTTCTTCTTCCGGACAACCTTGGCGGTGCGGATGATCTCCGGGGTGGAGATCGGTAGCAGGTTCGAAATCAATTCCTCCGCTTCTGGGTGCAATCCCGCATGCGGGGTATGCTCTTGGGCGCCCGCCGTGAAAAAGTCCGGGGCCAGTGACAACTGCGGCACCGCGGTGCGCACCGGGGGCGCCTCCGCTGGCGGGATGTCCAGCAGTCGCCGCACCAAGCCATCGTATCCGTCCGTGATGACGATCCGTGTCACGTCGCGCAGCGGCATCGGTATATACTGCAGGTCGCTCCGGTCGAAGACCATCGGCACGAATTTGTTGTGCACCTCGGGTGATTCATACAGCCACTGCCGTGTCAGGAGGCTTTCCCATTGGGCACCGAGACCAATCCCGGGTTTCTCGTTATTTTGCCAGCGGCGGAGATAGGTCTCGGTACAGACAACGATCACCTTCTCGGCCCACGCGATCCGATTCTCCATCCAGGTCGGCCAGCTTTGGTTCGCGTGGAATTGGTCGAGATCACAGTCGAATCCGCGATGCCGTAGTTCTTTCGCAAGTGCCAAAACCCGGGCATCATGCTCCATTGAGTCGTGAGTGTAACTCACGAACACGGTCATGGGTGTCGTTCCTTTGGCGTCCGATGTCATCTATACTCTGAAAAAGGGTAAGCGTGGCCCGCGCGCTTAGCTCAAGGCTATCCACTTACCCTTGTTGGGATAGCAGAGATGGACTCGCCCAAGCGCAACAAAAACTGCATTTCACTTTGCTATCATTCCGCGGGCGCAGGACGACAACCCCTATATCCTTATCCATCGACCGCCACCAGCGCCGGATGCACGGGTTTCATTTGGTTGATCGTGTAGATCCCATCCACCGCTTCAATATTCTGCGTCGAGAATCCCGCGCGCCGGCCGGATAGCACTACTATATCGTGAAGCGTCAGGGAATCGAAGCATTCGGCGAACAAGAACCGCTCCGACCAAACGATTGTCCGTCGGTTGAAATCGCGCACCTCGTCATCGTTAAGATTGAAGACTCCCGGCGAACTCTCGTGACTGACGAGCAGCAGGAGGTTGGACGACAACGGGAATGAAAATTCTGTGGTCGCGCTTGCGAAGCCTGCGGCCTTCCAAGGCGTAGAGCCGTGCTTTCGATCATAGATGGCCACCGCCGCGTCCCCGGTGATGAAACGCCGGAACCCTTTTGCAACCAGAACGGAAAGATTACGGCGATAGAGCAATTCATATAGCTTTCGATCCGTCCCCAAGCGAAGCATCTGCCACACTACATACCAGTTCTTCGGTTTGATCCGAAATGCCTCCGTGAGGCTGCGGCCCCCGGGGTGCCGTTTCAATTCTTCCGGCATGTCGTCAAAGGCTTTGTTCTTCTCCATCACCTTCGTCGAGGCCACCAGCGTTGCCTCCGTCGCATTCACCAGCATGTCCCGTACTTTCGGGACCCGGTAGAACATGAACTGGGTCAGGCCCAAGAGTTCCACCCGGTGCTCTTCCGCGGCCGCCGGGTTCACCAACACCGCACGCAGCACCTTGGCTTGGGTGCCTTCGATCTCCGCCATGATCTTTTCCGCCCCGAATTGATCGACCTTCGGGTCTTGCACATCAAGCCGATGATAGTCCTTTTCCGCACCGGCCTTGGTCACGTTCACCATCACCAGCTTCCCGTCCTCGCGGGCATATTGCCAAAGGCGACCATCCTTGTCCGCAAACCCCTTCAGGTAGAATTGCGGCAGGTAGTGGTGTTTCCGCGGTTGCTCAGCCGGCATGTCCTACCAGTTTCAATTCCTGCCGAAAAAAGCAACCCGCGTTGTCCTCACCCCCCCGGGCCGTGTCGCAGTCTGAGAACTGCACACGACCCGCGCGTAGACCAATTGGCCCATTCGGTCCTCATATTGCCCGGCTTCGCCTGCGCCCACCTTGACGCATGGCATGGAGCGGAAGGTCGGGTATTCTGGCGCTCGGACCGTGTGCGCGCTGAGGATTGGAATTCTTTCTGTCTAACTCAAGATGCCCCGGAGTGAACGCCTGTCCCAGCCTATCGGCCTCCATTTCGGCACAATGGAAATATACGCCAAGAGAGGGATAATTTCGTTCAACGGCTGCCCATCCTTTATCGTCTAGTCGGTGCAGCAGGAAAAATCAAACTGCAGCGCGTCGCTCCTAGAAAGGCACAACAAAAAGTGCGGTTGCCTGCAAACGCAGTGTAGATGATAAGGGATCGTGACACACGATCAGACTACTTACTCTGCAGACGGCGAAAGGAGGGCGGTCACGGGACTCTATACCCAGTATCGTTTGTGCGCATGGCACATTCAACGCGCACTTCAGCGAGGGAATTTCGAGTGGGTGGAGTTGATGTCGCGGCAAGCGAAAGCCATGGACGACATCGTCCTAGCGACCACGGGGCGGCTGGATGCGCTGCAGTTGAAGCATAGCACCAGCCCCAAGGGAATTACTCTGGCATCGCTGCTGAAACCGTCTGCCGAAGGGAAGCTCTCACTCATCCGGCAACTGGCAGACGGATGGCGGGCATTGAAGAAAGCTCATCCAGACCGAGTCTTGTCCGCTCGGTTGGTTTTTCGGGGAATGCCGACTGGGTTGGGCCAACTCGACGATCAGATCGCCGTTCCCGAGGGGGAGAATTTTCACCGTTTTCTGCTCGAAGGATGGGGTATCCATTCCAAACCCGAAGACTTGGCAAAGTGGAACAGCCTGCGTGAGGCCATAATTGCGGAAACAAACCTGGCACGAGACGAGGTCGCGGTGTTTTTTGAGGAATGCGGGATCGAGTTCGTCAACCCGACGACCCCGATGGACACATCGTGGGCGGAGAGCGACCTAGACACACTGACTAATCACTTACTGAAGATTGCCGCTGCCGATGTTCGCCCGGGAAAAATCGACCAAGATACGCTACTACAGGGCCTCGAGTGGAATTCACGGTTTCAGATTCGATATTCGCATGAATGGAAGATAGACGAACGCTACCAGTCGATCCATGCGACGACTGAGCCACTCATCAACCTGTTGGCGTCGATCGTAGGAGGGTATGCAGCGCTGCTGGGCACACCGGGCTCCGGCAAGTCCACCACGCTTTCGCATACGCTGCGAAAAACAGGTGATTGGCGGTTTATTCCCTACTATGCATATCTCCCGGGAGATATTTCGCAGGGACGCGGAGAGGCGGTGCAGTTTCTTCACGATCTGGTACTTTCGCTGCACCGGCATGGGTTTCGCGGACGCCGAGGGTATGCCACCGAAGAGCTCACCAGCCTGCGCAATGAATTGACCGATTTGTTCGGCGAGTTGGGGGAGGATTTCCGGAAAACGGGGAGGCGCACCGTCATTCTGGTGGACGGGCTGGATCACATCCCACGGGAGCAGACGACGACGATTTCACTGCTGTCAGTGCTTCCGCATCCGGACAGCATTCCCTCGGGGGTGCTTTTCTTTCTCGGCTCGCAGACGCTTGCGTTGCCGAGACTCTCTCCTGCGATCCAAGTCTCGCTGGAGAAGGAAAACCGGATAGTCCGAATGTCCCCGATGTCGCGGGGTGAGATCCGAGCCTTCGTCGAGCGTTCACAGCTTGCGGCGCCGCTGGATACCGACCAGTTCACGCAGATCGAGAGCTTGAGCGAGGGGCATCCCCTTTCTCTCGCACTGCTAGTCGAACGGTTACGCCCCGTGAAAGACTGCTCTGAGGTGAATTCGATTCTGGAGAATGCGCCAGCCTACGGTGGCCACATCGAGAACAGCTATCAGGTTTTCTGGGAAAGCATCCGGCGCGATTCCGAAACCCGGCGTATGCTTGCCCGTTGGGCTAGGCTTCAGGGTTCGTTTGCGCTGCCGGAATTACTGGAAGTGTTTGAGTCCACCGCTGTGGAAAAGGCGTTGGAGACGGCTCGCCCCTACCTTCGCGTTACCGGAGCCGAAACGGTCGATTTCTTCCACAACAGCTTTCGGCAATTTGTTCTCACCGAGACACGCAAGTCGAACCTCGGGATCGACGAGAATGCGACGATTCATCGCGAGCTCTCTAATCTATTCGCCGCGCTTCCGGCCCGCTCACCTTTGGGTTGGGAGGCGGCCTATCACGCAAGGATGGCCGGAGCCCAGCCCGAAGCTCTTGCGCTTTCCTCGCCAGGGCGCCTACGTGCGCAGTATCTGGAGAACCGGCCAATCAGGGGAATCTTCCAAGACATCAACGCGGCAGTGGAAATCACAGGCCGGAAGGATGAGCGGGCTGAAGCAATGGGCCTGCTGCTCAACTGGCAGGAATTCTATCAGCGGGCCCGATCAACTGAGCAGCACGACCATGTGGTGCTAATCTATCGGCTTTACGGGGCGCAGGCGGTTCGTCGCCACATTGAGAGTAAGGGTTGGTTAACCGTAGGTGCGAAAGCGGCATGGCAGTTATGCAAGGCCTTGTGGGAGTCTGGCGAGCAGACGCATGCTCGAGAAGTTTACGAAATCGCCGAGCCCATGGGCGCGCTAACCGGACAGACCGCCGTCGAGATAGGTTTCCACGACGAATCTGATGGAGATTTTGGAGAATGGGCCAAACTCGCGCTCAACTTTCGTCCCTTGGATGAAATTATCGCAGGCATTGGACGACTCCGCGCTGGCAAACATCATTTCGGGGGCCAATCGAATCCCGAGATTAAGACCGCGAGGTTGCGTAGCGATGTATTGGGTGCGCTCGCCAAAGTGTTTGCGGACCGCGACGACTGGTTGACTGTCGAACGCCTGCGGGCGGCGGTGCCCGAGCCACAGTTGCGGCGATGGCAGCTGAACCTCGACTGGCATATGGTGCACCGGCATCCCAAGCACGCGAAGACAATCGAAGCGCTGAGTCGCCTTGAGGTGGCTTACGCCAGCGAGCCAGAGATGGCCGCCGAACTTGCAGAAATGCTGTGGCGCGTCACCGGCGATCGGGCTCGAGTTGTGACTTGGATCGAACGAGCGAGCCAACCCGAGAGTCCGGTCAAAGATGAAGTATTGAACTCGGGACCGAAAGTCCGTGAGCGACTCATTCTAACGCGAATTTTGGCGACGGTCAGGCTGCCGGTCGACGTGGAGAAGATCGTGCCCGAAATCTCGGGAAAGCGACGCTACGGCAGTTGGCTCTTCGACCGGGCGGTAACAAAGCTCGCCATTCTATGGGGTGAAGGGCGGGCAGGAAAGAACTACGAACCGAGTGAGCTTCGCATCGCTCTGCGACCTTTGCTTCGCCTCTACCATCATAGCCACAAAGAAACCCGTGACTGGGGATCATGGCATGATAGCGCCGGGCGCCGTAAGGAGTATTTCGAGTGGGTTGTGAGAGCTGTCGCGGCGCATGGCGCAGAAGCGGTGGCGGTAGTTGGAGAGGAGTTCGACCAAATTTGGGAGAACGAACAGGAGTCGACCTATTGGTCCGCGTCGCTCCGTCGCGACGTGGCGAAACGACTGTATCAGCACGATGGGAATCTCGACGCGTTTCGCCGACGGCTTGATGACTCCTCGCGAGCCTCCGCCAATCGATCTTTCCTGTTGGACGAAATCAGCTACGAGTTGACCGACATTGTGGAAACGTGGCTCTTGGCGAGCGCGCCCGACAAAGCGCGGGCCACGTATCGGCAATTTCTGGAATTGTCCTTTGCTATTCCAGAGAAAGACGGTGGATCTGCACTCGAGTGGATAATCTGGTGGGAACGCTCGCTGGATGGGGATCGCGGAAAATTTGCCGCGGGTGCACTTCATCTGGGTCGCCTGTTGGAGCGACTGCACGACCAGCGGCGAGGTGAAGATCTTGATGATGCGGGGGCAGCGTTTCTCCAGATTCTCGCCCAACGCGACTTGGCGCTTACTCATCAGTATGCGGTCCGGTTCTTGGATGCCGGGTTCCAGACGTTTTGCGTCGCGGTCGCAGCCGACATCCTGTCAATCTTGAAAACCGTGCCAGCCGAAGCGGATTTTGCCATCGTGCTGGCTACGGCGCTCCTCGTCCCGTGTGCAACCGGCACGCATGAGAATATCGCCCGAGCGATCGCGGACTTGCCGGCCAGAGACAGGGCTATTGATGAATGCCGACGAGAATTGATCGACGCGGTCGAAACGCTTGCCCTTCCACGAATGCGGAATGCTTGGATGGAGCGATTGCAGGGCAATACGGGGACGACGCACGAGGAAACAGACGATACCGACGAAACTGAGGCGAACGACGAATTCCAGAAGAAGGACAATGAAGCCCTCCAGCGCTGGAGAACTTTGAATTCGGCCGAGGCGTTTCTCGCGGCTTTTCGAGAACATTCCACCGCGCAAGAATCCATCTTCGTCAATCACGATCGTCGGGGTTATGTGCTCGACCGGATACCCAAAAAGGACTGGTCGACCTTGTTCGAGGCTGGCCTTCGGGAAGATTGGTCGCCTTTGGCGTTGAGTGCCTTCGCCCGCGAACTTCGCGCGCAGGGTTTACATGCCGAAGCGGCCCAGATTGCAGGTCGGGCGTTTGCGACCTCGGACGCGAAAGGGTGGAGCGAGATGAGGGATGGTGGAACAAGACTTCGTCCGGCCAAGGAATGGGTAGCGAGTGGTGGGGCAGAGGCCCGCGCCACCGTGTTCCGCCAGTGGATCGAAGACTACGCGGCGGGCAATGCCTACGCGCCCGCCACTCCAGCCAGTCTCCGCGAACTGTGTGAACTTTTCCTGGAGCGACCACCTTGGGCTCACCTCTGGAAAGAAATGGCCGAACAGCAGCTCGCCCTCGCGGAGGTTCGGTGCGAACCACTGCCTTTCGTTGAATCGGCCTCAGCAATAACTCCGCAGCAAATTGCGGAACACTGGATCATGTGGTGCGCAGAGCTTCCCGTTCCGGAGTTGCACGATGCCGCATTCAAGGCGCTGAGATCATTGGGCCGCGACCCTCGCCATTACCCATGGGTGCACGGGGTCTACGCGCGTTATCTCGAAATCAACGACGAGACTCAGTGTGAGGCATTGGCGCTGTTGACCGAGAACGCGGAACTGACTGCAGAGGCGCCAGTATCGTTGGTGAATCGCTGCCGTGAGCTGGTCAATCATCCTTCGGCGGTTGTGCGTGACTATGCCTTGGCCGCGATCGAGAAGTGGCCCGAGGCGAAAGCAACTGTGGTGGAGTCGTCAAGAAGCGAATTGCCCGTGATCTACAGATTGGTGCTACCGCCGATCCAGATGAAGGAATTCTCCTTGCCGATGGAGAGTTATCCCAAGGGCGCCCCGCCGATGGAAACCGAGGATCGATATGAGTGGGTGCTGCTCTACAAAGCGGAGCTAGAGACGATCGCGGACCACTCGGGTATTCCGTTTCAGAATCTCGTTTGGCGGCTCACCGACCTCATGCTCGCGGCGGATCGAGCTACCTGGTCCGCTGAAGCCGAGAAGAAGTTGATCGATCGGCTTGATTACGCAGGGCTCAAGTTGCCGTATCGACGGCTTCGGGGTCAGGCAGCATCACTGGCGTTGGTCCGGGTGCTGGCCGAGCTCTACGATGCGTCCCGGATTGATTTCGATCTCTATCAGGCACTGGGTGTGACGCTCAATCCGATTGATAAGGTCATCAGCGCAGCCAGACCAGTAACGATGCCACCGGAAATCGTTGTGCCGGAGACGCGATACCTGAAGCGATACGATCCCATTCCGTGGAATACGCTGCCGCAGGACCCATTGGACGTGTGCGTCAGAAAAATGCGGGACGGCCGTGCCGTGATAGCCGAACTTTCGCGTTTCAGGTATTGGGACCGCTCGTTGCCGACGGAAATCCGGAGTAGTGTGATTATTCCTGTTACTTCGGAGGCGCCTCCAACATGGAGGGAAGACTATGGGTTTGTTGCGACCAATCATATGTGGCGTGCGGATGCATATCCCATGCTGCCGGGCACAGGAGCCATCAGCAGTCCCGCAGTGGGTGGCAACGACTTCGGGGCGATGGTGGGATCTGGAGATTGGGTTGCGTTCAATTCGGCGATCGCACGGGCGCTAAAGTGGCGCCGTCGCGCAGGTTCGATGTTCGGTTGGGAAAACGCGGATGGGATACTCCAAGTTGAAACCATCTGGTGGAGCCGCGGGCCCTACTATCGGGTGGATACACATCAAGAGGCGTTGAGCGCCCAAGGCTGGCTGATCGTAGCGACACCAGATGCGGTCAAGTCGTTTAAGGCGATCACTCCCCTGTTTCGCCGCGCTGCGGTTCAACGCACGACCTCTGGTCGTGATCGCGAGCCGTCGACCTTGTTGGAAAGATCGGAGGAGTTGGCCGATTCGGAGACGTGAGTCTCGGGACGCAAGACCGAGAAAGGTCGTGTACGAAGATGCCAAGTTGGTCGAACAGCGCCCACGCGAGGTTATAGACCGCCTCAAACACCACGCATGTGCTGCCACCCTCCATGCGAAGCGCCTCGCGCTTTTTGTCGTAGGGTTTGCGCAATGCGATGGCAGCGCTCCACGTGAGGCAGCAGGGCCTTTTGTCCACGATTGCGTATAAGTCAATGCAGCGGCTCATGCCGTTCGCGCTGATGTCGCGAAGGATGACGTAAACGGTGTCGCCCTCCTTCAGGAATTTTCTCCGGTATGCGATGGTTTGGGTGCGTTCGGTTTTTTCGATGTTGCATGTTTTTTGAGCGAGGTCGTTCATGTTCGGAAATGAAATCAGGTGCAGTCCGTCCCCGTCCCCGGCGTCGTTGCCGGGTCATCCCGGTTACTGCCTGATTCCGCCGCTCCCAAGGCACACCCAGTCAAAGGACGCCGGAGCAGGTGCGGAGGCGTCCGGTGTGGAGCGCGGCGAGCTTGGTCGAGCCGCGACTACATCTTGACGGGTGTGGCACACTGAGCGGACAGCAGGCAGGGCAGATCTTTCAGTGCCCCGAGGCGTCTCGTGCGGCCCATTGTCCGCATTTCCGGCGGAGCAAAATGCGGAGTGTTTTCCCGCGCCAGGGGAGCATGGACGGCGGCGGGCGGCAGCGCGAAAAAAGAGGGCACCGCTTCACCGGTGGCGTGCGAACACCCGTGCCCCGCCGCCGACCGCCGACGTTCTGGCTCCCCGTCCGTGCGCCGGTGCGTCCCCGCCCCTCACGAGGTCGCGCCGCGCCACAAGGCACGCGGGGGCGCGGCGCGATTTCGTGAAGATCGGGCGGTGCGGACAGACGTCGTGCGACCGCGCCCGTGCGTCGCGCGCGCGCCGCCGGAAATCCGGGTATTTGGAATGTGGATACCGCCCCTATTCTTTTCGCGCGCCTCCGGTAGGCTGCGGTCATGCAAGGCCCGAAAAAATCATTGCGCCTGAGCGCAAGGGGAGATGCGTGCGGTTCAAAAAGAACGTGGGTGCGTTCCGGGTGGACGCGGCCTGTCCGCATTATCCGCGCGCGTGTCGCGAGGGAGGAGCCATCATGCTGACGGCCAAGCCGCAGTTGAATCTTTCCAACGCGGAGGGGTATTTTTGCGAGCATCTGGCGACGGGCGATTACTACATGGACGGCCATGTGGTGCGCGGCGAATGGCGCGGGGTCGCCGCGTCCATGCTCGGGCTCGACGGCGTGGTGGACGAGAAAAGTTTTTTGGCGATGTGCGAAGGCCGGCACCCGGAAACCGGACAACCCTTGACGATGCGGCGCAACACGACCCGTCGCGAGGACGAGCACACGGTGTCGAATCGCCGCGTGTTTTATGACTTTACCATATCGCCACCGAAGTCGGTCTCGGTGGTCGCGCTCTGGCAGGATGCCCGGATTATCGAGCTGCACGACAAGGCCGTCCGCGTGATGGTCGATCAACTGGAAAAATTCGCCGAGACGCGCGTGCGCAAGGACGGCGAAAATGGCGAGCGCGTGACCGGCGGTGTCGTGACCGCGCTGTTCCGGCATGACACGAGCCGCGAACTCGACCCGCACCTGCACACGCATTGCGTGGTGTTCAACGCGACCTACGATTGGACAGAAGAAAAGTGGAAGGCGCTTCACGCGACCGGCATGTATCGGGCGCAAAAATTTGCCGAGAATCTTTACTACCATGAGATGGCGAAGGGACTCCGCAATCTCGGTTACGAAATCGTCAACACCCCGACCGGATTTGAGATTCAGGGGGTGCCGGAGAGCATGGTTGCCCGGTTTTCCAAGCGGCATCAGCAGATTGATGCGGAGACGAAAAAACGCATCGCGGAGGAAGGTCTGCGCGGGAACGAAAAGGCGCTCCGCGTGCAGGTCGCGCAGGACAAGCGGCGGCGTAAAATCAAAAGTGCGTGCGCGGAAAAACTGCGTCCGCGCTGGGCCTCAGAAATGCCCCCGCCCGAACACGCCGCGCTGGCGAAGCTGGAACTGGCGCGGCTGCCGCCGCCGCTGCCGTCGGTGGCCCCGGAGAAATGCGGGCTGCCCGGGTTTGTCGCGTGGGCGGACGCGCATCTGTTTGAGCGACGTTCGGTGGTCGGCGATTACGAGTTGATGTCGGCGGCGCTGGCCCGTGGGCGCGGTCAAAATTTTTCCCTGGCGGACTTGGAAAACGAGATGGCGAAGCGCGATTACATCCGCGACGCGAAGTCGCGCAAGCTGACCAACCGCGAGGCGCTGGTATGCGAGTTTTCCCTCGTGCTCGCCGCGCAGAACGGAATGCGCAGCCATGCCGCGCTCAACCTGGGGCATCAGCCGAATGCGTCGTTGTCGGCGGAGCAGCGCGGGGCGGTGCTCCGCATTCTGCGCAGTTGTGATTTTATCACGGTGTTTCAGGGGGCGGCGGGCAGCGGAAAGTCGCTGGCGCTCCGCGAAGTCGCGCGCGGTCTGGAGGATGCGCTGCATCCGGTGTGCGTGCTCACGCCGCAACACCAGCAGGCGGCGGACTTGCGCCGGGACGGACTGGTGGCGGACACCCTGGCGAGGCTGCTTGCCGAAGGGGCGGGAGGAGTGGACGCGCTGCCGCGTGGCACGGTCGTGGTCGTGGACGAGGCCGGGCAGATCGGTGGGCGCGACATGCGCGCGCTGGTTGAACTGGTGCAGACGTGCGGCGGGCGGTTGATCCTGTCGGGCGACACACGGCAGCAGGGCGCGGTGGCCGCGTCGGACGCGCTGCGCGCGATTGAAGAGCACACGAATTTGCAGACGGTGCGTCTGGAGGCAATCCGAAGGCAGGACCCGGCGGCGGTGGCATCGCGCGAGGAGAAAGCGTTCGTGCGAAAATATCGCTCGGCGGTGAAGGCGGCGGCGGAAGGGAAACTGACGGTCTCATTCGACCGGCTGGACGCAATGGGCTGCATTCGCGAATTGGAAGCCGCCGAGCGCATGACCGAACTGGCGCGCGAATATTGCGAGGCGCTGGGTCGCAAGGAAAAGGTGCTCGCGGTGGCGCAGACTTGGGATGACGTGCACGCGGCCAACGACGCCATCCGCGCGCGTCTGCGAGAAATCGGCGGACTTGGCGCGGGCAGGTCGGTCGCCTCGTGGCAGTCGGCGGACTTGAGCGAAGCGCAAAAGCGCGACGCGCGTTTCTACACGCCGGATGCGGGGGTCTTCTTTGTTCGTGGCTACGGACGTTTCAAGCGCGGTGATTGGTGCGAGGTCACCGGTGCAAACGAGCATGGCGTGACATTGCGCAAGGGCGGGCGCGCCACTGCGGTGAGCTTCAGTTACGCCGACCGCTTCGTCGTCACCAAAACCTGCGAGTTGGAACTGGCGCGCGGCGACCGGTTGCAGATGAAGTTCAACGGCAAGTCCGGTGAGGGGGCGACGATTCGCAACGGCGAACTGGTCACGGTGCGGCGCGTGATGAAGGACGGACGCATCCGCGTGAAGGATGACGCGGGCGTCACGAAAACGCTTTCGCCGTCACAACGCATGTTTGTGCGCGGCTATGCGGTCACCTCTTACGCGTCGCAAGGCAAGACGGTTGACACCGTGCTCGTCGCCCATGATGGCGAGCATACGCCGATAAACCGTCAGCAGTGGTATGTGGGCATATCGCGGGCGCGGCGGAAGATCATCGTGTTTACCAGTGACAAGGAGGCGCTGCGGCTGAATGTCGAGCGCGAGTCCGACCGCGAACTGGCGCTGTCCATCCAACCCGACGAGGCGACCGCCGAGGCCGTCCGCCAAAAATTGGTGGAGGCGTTTCAACTCCAGTTGTTGCAGAAAGCCCAGCAATGTCTGCACGAATCGCTCCGGCAATGGGTGCCGCCTCCGCAAGTGCAACAACAACCAAAACAGCAACTACAGCAGGAACAATCTATCAACAGAGGAATACGATTATGAGCCTGAAAAATGACATCGAACGCCGCCGCGCGGCTCGGGCCACCAGCGGTAACATCCACCACGCATCATCTGGAAACGGCGGTGCCGTGTCCGAAAAACGCGAGGTTCCGGCAGCGCCACCGTCGTTCCTGCGCCTCGCGAAGCGGGACAAACGATGCTGGCTGCTTCCGTGGGCCTGCTTCCAAGGGGTGGGTTACGAACCGGATGCCGTGTCTGGCGACGGCACCGGCAATGGCATCGATAAATGCGAGCGCCTGCGCCTGGTCTTTATGCGCCACGACGTTTCCGTGCGCGGCCATAACCTTGGCGGCGTGGCCGATGCCATCGGCGCGTTCGCCCTTCGCGAACTGTGCGAGATTTTGGGAAAATACCAGCCTGCCACGGATGCCGCCGCCACGCCCGCGCCCGTGGTTCTGGAAATCGACGTGGTGACAAAATAAGCCTTTTGGTCGTTTCGTCCTCAAAAATGGTCGGAATGTCCAAGACAAACGGAGGCGCTTTCAGGCATGGTGGCGGGGCTGTATGCAATGGCTGCGGTGTGTGTATTCATGACCATGCTGTTTCATCTTCTTTTCGCTGTCGTGAGCCTTGGCTGCGCGTATGCCGCGCAACGCGCCTGCATGTCGTCACCGGGCGCGGGACTGGCGATGACGGAGGTGTTTGCTCTGGCAGGTGGCATGCGGAATCATGACGACGCGCGGGCGTTCGCGCGTGAGGCCGGTTCTGGCGCTGGGCGGGTTCTCATGGTCGCTGAACGACTTTTGTCGGGGCTGGTGGGGCGCATGACGGAAAAAATTGTGTTTTCGCGTTTTGCCCTACGCGATGCAGCGGGAGATATGCGAAAACATGATCGCGGGCGAACTGGCGCGGCTGCGCGGACTCGGGCATGAGTTGGAAATCACTTCCGGTGACGTATAGACGATTTTTCGGGCCGGTTTCCACAAAATGCTTGGCGCGCGCCCCACGCGCGAAGCCGTCGAGCGTTTTTTGCAGGACAAAGTTACAAAAATGCTGCTGGAACATTCCTCGTCCGGACTATTAGTTGCCACGCAAGGTGCGTTTCTGCATTTGAATACGCGAGAAAGGCTCTCCCGGCGCGACGGACGGTTGTCATGTTCACCAGTGACAAGGCGTCCGTGCACTGGTGCGCGGACCGTATGATTATTGGGCAGACCGGGGCGCCATGGCGCGGCGATGCTCCAGTTCTTTGCGCGTGGCATAGGCCTCGGCCTCACCTATGGGAAATCTTTTTACGATGATGATGGCGGCGGCGATTGACAGGGCGGGCAAAAACGCCACCAGTGCGCGCATCACCAGCATGGACTCCGGCGTCTGCGCGCCGCCGAACTCGGCCTTGAAGCCGGAAAATGAAATCACATAGCCGGACATGAGCACCGCTGCCGAGGTGCCGAGCTTGGACGCCCACATGTAGATCGCATTGAGCGTGCCCTCCCGTCTTACACCGTGCTTGAGTTCGTCCACATCGGTGACATCGGCGAGCATGGACCCCAGCAATGTCCACAGGCACGCCAGGCCGGGCGACATCAGCAGCGGTGGCACCACTTGCAGGTAGGGATATGATGGCGTGTAGCAGAACCACTTGGCAATGGTGCCGACGAGCGGCAGGAAGAGGCAGACAAAGAGCGTGCGCCGTTTGCCAAAGCGCGAAGACGCCATCGTGATCAACGGCAGCGCCAGCATTCCGCTCACTTGATACACTGTTCCAGTGACTCCTTGGATCGCCGATGCTGCACGCATGTCGCCACCGAATACATAATAAATATTTATATAATACCCGAGGCCGTTCACCATGAACAGGCCGATAGACATCAACACTATGATCAGCAATATAAGACGGAAGGATTTTATGGTGATGGATTCCTTCAGGCTGGGCAGCAACGGAACCTTGCGCTGCTTGCGCGCCTTGGTCTGTCCGCGCTCTTTGACAAAAAGCGCGGGCATGACGCCGAGCACTATCATCGTGAGCCCGACGCCGAGTCCGACCCAGTGCATGCCGTGCAGCGCGTCGGTGAAGACGCTGCGCTGCGAGAGCCAGAGCATCCATGAGGTGCTGATGCCGGCGATGCCGCTGAAAAACGTGCGAAAGGCCACCACGCGCGTCCGTTCGTGATAGTCCGGACTCATCTCGATGCCGACGGCTCCGTAGGGGACGGTGAACACAGCATACGCCGTGTAGAAGAGCATCACGACAATGAAAAAGTGCGCGAGGTAGCCGGCCTTGGGCCAGCCGTGCGGCACCATCCAGAGCAGCGCGAAAAGCAGTCCGCAAAGCGTCGCCCCGACGACGACAAAGGGCTTGCGCCGGCCCCAGCGGGTGCGCGCGTTGTCGGAGGCGGTGCCGATGAACGGGTCGATGATCGCGTCCCAGAGGCGCGGCAGCGCGAGCGCGGTGGTGAGCAGGCCGGGGTCAACGCCCAGCGTCATGTTGAACACAGGCTTGGCCATTTGGTTGACGCTGTTCTGCATCAGGTTGTCCGCATAGCCGCCCGCGCCATAAGCGAGTTTCTGGCCAAAGGAAACCTTGTCGTCACTTGCGGTCTTGTGGTGTTGCGCGGGCATGATGTGTTTTATGATTTCGGAAATCGTTTATATATTGGGATGATTATTCTTCGGATCGCAGGAAGGCGCGCGGGAGCCACTGGTTGGTCGCGGGGTCGCCAAGCCCCGCGACCAAGTCGGCGGCGCAATCACGCTCTGGGCGGCGGCACGCGATGATCAACTCGTGTTCGCCGGGCGGCAGCGCGCCCGCCGCGAAAACGACGGCGCTTTGGCCGGCGCGATGAAACGACGGCGCGGTGAACACATCGCCCGCGCACCAGTTTTCCGGCAGGACCAGCGCGCACCGTCCGTCAACCCAGGCGGTGAGTCCGGGACGATAAAAGGCCATCAGCTTCACGGACTGGTTTTCGCCGGTGCGGAAACGCATTTTCAGGAGCCGCACGGATGCGGGAAAATCGGCGGCGGCCCAGCGATGCCAGTGCCCGTGGGCGAAACGCTCCCGCCAGCCGGCGGCGTCGGGCGGGGAGGATCGCGAGAGGATTTTTTCATCCGCGGAGGAGGCCTCGGCAAGGGCGATGCGACCGGCGACGGGGTTTTCCCCGGCGGGCGCATGGGGCGCGGGCGGTTCTGGCTCCCCGGCAAAATCGCGCAGTTGCGCGCGCAGCCGCAGCGTCCACTCGGTGAGCGTGTCGAGGTTCGCGGGCGCGGGCACGTCGAGGATTTCCTTGGAGAGAACGACATCCGGCCCGATCGGCCACGCCCATTTTTCGGGAATGGCACCGGGGTTCATGATGCCGAAAAGCGCGCCGAGGGTCGCGCCCGTGCAGTCGGTGTCGAGGCCGCAGTTGACCGCCGTGCAAAGGGCGCGTCCAAAGTCGTCGCCGCCGTCGAGCCAGCCGAGCAGTTCGAAGCAAAGGTTGCAGACCACGTCGGTGAAATTGCCCGTGGCATAGCGCGCGATGACGCGCGCGCGCACTTCGCGCCAGTCGGCGGTTTCGGCCCACCAGCGGCGCGTGTCGAGCAGGCCGCGCTTGAGACGCGAACCGGCGGGGAGAAACGCCAGCGCAGTTTCCAGCAGGCGCTCGCGACCAGCCTCGACAAACGCGGCGGACTGGAGCGCGGCGTGAAACACCTCGGCGAGCACGCCGTCGCCGCAATGGTCCACCACGGCGTCGGCCCGCGCAAGCGCGGCGGCGCGGGAGGGCTCGCCGGGCGCGAGGCATGCCCACATCTCGCTGCGTATCGCCGCGCCCATGCTTTCGGCAAAAAAATTGTCGAACGCGCCGCGCGCGGCGCCCTTCAATCCGTAGGCGTGGTTGCGATGCGCGATGCCGTATTCGTCAAACGGAAACGCAACATGGCGCGCCCACGCCTCGGCGAGGATGTCGGGCGTCGCAGTGCGATGGCCGCCTTGCAGCAGGTGGTGCATCCAGACGACCTGCAAGTCCAAGTCGTCGTTGGGCAGCACGCCTTGCGGGACCGGATTATAAAAATCCAGCGCAAGCAGGCCGGGCTTGCCCTCGTGGGGGCCGCCCAGCGTGCCGCCGATGTTTTTGCCCAGCCAGCAGGCGCGGATGCGTTCCTCAAGTTGCGCGATGGGTTTCATTGGAATTGCAATATAATCCGGCTTTCGCCTTCGGGGATTTCAAGCCGGGCACGGTTGTTTTTAATGACAACGGCATCGGCGGACAACGCGCGCCCGTTAACGGTTGTCTGCCTCGGCGCTCGCGCCAGCGCGAGTTCGAGCGTGAAGGGGGTTTTTGATGAAAACTCCAGGACGGCGCGCTGTTTCCCATCAGCGGTGTCATAGCGGGCCTTTTTCACACCGGCACGACCCCACGCCACCAGCGACACCGGAAAGTCGCGGCCGAGCAGCAGCGCGTAGAAGGCTGCGTTTTCCTGGGCGGTTTCACTTTTCGGCGCGAGGCCCCATTTCGCCTGACGCTCCAATTCGCCACGCAGCGAATCTGCCGGCTCGCCGAGCAGCGCTCGCATGTATAAATGGGCGGTGATGTTGGCCGGATGGCTGTTGCGGTTGCCGGGATGATTTTTCCGCCAGTCCTCAATCTTGTGCTCGACATAATAATCCTCAAACCAGCGCCAGAAGTCGTCACCCAGCGTCCAGCGGTGCAAATGATACAGCTCGGGATACTGCCCGGCCCAAGACAGCGACAACGCCAACTCACTCGCGACATGGTCGGGGCCGCCCTTCCTGCTGTCCAAGAAATCGAATCCCCTCACTTCGCTCAAGCCTACGCCAATCCGATCCCAGTCGTTTCGTTTTTCTTGCGGATGCGTCCATTTCTGGCCGAGCCAGCGAACCGCAGTTGGCACGGCGAGACGCGCGACGAGCAGGCGTCCGAGCGCGGCTTCATCGGCGCGGCCCAGCGCGTCGGCCATGGCCGTGAACGCGACCGCGCCCTCGTAGCCGATGCCGTCCATGTCGATGGCCGACGAGCCGCTGTGCTCCCGCGCGCCGGTTTGCATCTGGCACCAGTCGTGTTGCACGAGGTAATACTCAAACGCGCCGCGCATGACGGGCCATCTTTCCTTGACCAAATCCCAGTCGCCGCTGCTGCGGGCGTAGGCCCACAACCCGTAAAGCACCGCGCCCGCCCCCGAATTGATATCCCCGAGCGTCCACGTGTGGCGCTCCAGCCACCCGAACGACACGGGATAGCGCGCGCCGCTGAACGGCTCGGCGCGAACGAACCAGATGTGCGGGCGCAGATTGTGGTCGAGCGTCCAGCGCCAGCGTTTCAAGAACTCGTCGCGCTGCGCATCCTCGAAAAGCGGAAGCGCGAGGCTGCTCGGTGCCCACATCCACCAGCCGCGCAGGCAGTCGGTGCGCAGCCAGATATCCTCGCGCATTTTGGCCACAGAGAGGAGTTCCTTGGCGATATCAGCGGCGAGCGGGTGCCACCCTGCGGGGCGCAGATAGAGCCGTGTGCCTGCCTCGGGCACCGGCAGCGTGTAGGTGATTTCCGCTCCAGACGCGGCGGCGTAGGGGCCGCATTTTGTCGGCCAGTCCATGTCGGCGATTTGCGCGGGCATTTTTACGGGATAGCCGTTGGCCGCGGCAAAATTCAGCAACGGCGAAGCCGGCGCGATGCGCTGCGCGGGCTCCTGCCAGTCGTTTTCCCAAAGGATGTGGCGGAAGGTCTCGCGTATTTCGACCCATGCGCCATCCGGGGAAACCCTGAACTGCTGCATGCAGCCATCCGGGTAGGCGCGCATGATCGCGGCGAGCCTGCGGCTGTTTTGGGCAAGTTGCCCGTCGTCGCCGCGCCACGCGCGGTATCCCGCGGGATACGACATGCCCACGCGGCCCAGCGAGCCGGGAAAAACAATTTCCACTCCCGTGTCATCCGCGCGAACCGTTTCCGGGCGTTTTTGCGGGACGAGCAGGATGGGCATGGCCTCATAACCGGGCCACACGGCAACCAGCCAGCCCTCGCTCATGTCCTTGCCCGGAAACACCTCCCCGCCCTTGATCCATCTCATGCCGTCACGGGTGGGAATATACAGTCGCGGTAACACCCCCGCACCTTTTTTTCCGCTTTCTTCATTATTCAACCGGAATGTTTTTTCCGTTGAATCAACCAGAAAGCCCGGCGCAAGCGAGCTGCCGATGAGGCGCAACGGCACGCGACGGCTCTTCAATAATTCGGGGGCCTTCATCGCGAGCTCGTTTTTCATCTCGGCGGTATAATCATAAAACGTCGAATGCGCGACCGAGACCCAGTCGGCCTGCGTACGCGTCCACACCGGGACGGCGGCGCTGCCGGTCCGCACACTCCAGATGCCGTGCAATTCCGCGCCGGTGTCGGTGATCGCCCGCACCTCGAATCCATCCGGGCGCAGCGACCCCACCAGCAACCCGCTTGGCCGCACCCAGCCGAAGCGACCAAATCCATCGGATGGAATCCCGGGGCGCCAGCCTTCGGCATCCGCCGCGAAGCTGCGGGATTTTATACATTCCCATGCGGGCTGCATCGGCGTGACATTTCCTCTTATATAATTCCATGAAACGAGTTTGGCATCGAGCGGCGAGCCGTCCGCCGCCACGACATCCAGTTCGTTGAAATGAATGGGGGAAACCGGCTCGATCAGCTCCTTGTTGGAAGGGAGCTGCTCCCAGCGCACGCGCACCCGGTTTTCCCCCTTGGCAAGCGGAGGCAGGATCAGGCGCGATTCACGCATGAGCCGAAATTGGTAACCGCGCGCGATAAACACTGGGTCCTCGACCTTGCTTGGCGAGTTGAGGCAAATCTCAACGCCCGCGCTGTCGGCCGGCACACCTTCAGTCGCGCGCAGATCCATAAGCAACGGCGACATGTAATGCCAGGTGATGAGCGTGGCATCAAGCGGCCTGCCGTTTGATGCCACGATGTCAAACTCCTTGAACTCCGCCGGCGCCAGCGATTTGGATTCCTCTTTGCCGGAGGCGGCAAGCTGCTCCCAGCGGACGCTCACCCGGTTTTCTCCCAAGGGAAGCGACGGCAAAACCAGGCGCGATTCACGCTTTTTCCCGTCACGCGGATCGCCGCGCGCGACAAACACCGCCCCTTCGACTTTGCGCGGCGTATCGAGCCGGATCTCCACCCCGGCCCGGTCGGACGGCACGCCCGGCGTGCCTCGCAAGTCAATCAAGAGCGGCGATGTGTCCTGCCCGGCCTCCAGGCCGGATGACAACGGGATCCCAATCGCAAAAATGAAGGCTGATAGGTAACGCATGATTAAAAGGTAAACGAGGCCGTTAAGGTGATTTTTCGCGGATCAATATAACGAAACGCGCCGGGCACCGTGATGATGGGATTGGCCGTTATTCCGCCCTCGCGGTAATTCTGGCTGCCGGTGTAAACCCGGTCGTCATTGTCCAGCAAATTGGCGATATTGAGTTGGAAGCGCGCGTTCACTTTGCCGAAGCGTTTGCTGTAGGAAATGTGTCCGCTATACACAACATAACTGTCGGCGTAGATATAATTGTAGGCATCGTTGCTGTAGGCGCTGATTTTGTTGCGCCCGCGGATGTTCGCACCGAGACCGATGGCAAGGCGCTTCAGAAACCCGCCTTGGAATGTGTAGGTCCCATAGAGGTTCGCGCTGTAGTTGACGGTGTTGTTGAGCTTGGTGCCCGGCGTGAGCGTGTTGAGCGTGGTACGGATGGAGTCGATGTGCGTCCTGATCTGGTCCGCGTCGGTGACCGGCATGGATGGGTCGTCCGCCGCCGCCTGCCACGCCGTCACGTGGGTGTTGAAATAATTGCGCAGGCCGGGCATCAGGTCATCAGCCTCGGTCTCGGGGAGGGCTAGATTGGCCATGATGCGGAGGCTTTTGGAGGGATTGGCAACGAGATCCAACTCGTAGCCGTTGCCCACGTAATCCTGCGTGTCGCGATAGGAAGGAATTTCGTTGTCGGGAAGCCCCATGATATTCCATATTTGGTTTATTTCCGTGCGCCGCTGGCTTTCATAGGCGTAGCGTCCGACCTGCCGCGAATTATAATAATTGATCGCGCCGGAGAGCCTGCCGTCGAAAAATTCGAACTTGACGCCGAACTCGCGGGATTCGCTGGTGGCGACTTTCGACGGGCTGCCATCAATGTTTCCAGGGCCGGCGACCGGGATGGAGAAGGACTCGGCATAGCTGCCGTAAACACCGATGCTTGGCGTGACACGGAAGACCAGCCCGGCATTGTAGCTCACGGGATCGGCGTCAACATATGGCTCGTCTTGTATGATCGGGTAGCCGGTGGCGTCGTAGCCGTATTTACCCGAGGTGGCACCGGCGCGCTGGCGGCCTTCGTATTTGTCGTAACGCGCGCCGAGAATGACGTTCAGCCGCCGCGCCAGCAGCTTGGTCGAGCTGACTACCTGCGCATACATCAGGTCCTGCGAGGAGTCGGTGCGGTTGGTCGTGCGCCAGCCGTAGGGTGCGCCGGCGGCCGCCTGGATCGCGGTGGCCGCGGCGTTGGTATTGTAGCGCTGCGGTTCGTCCCAGTAAAGGCGGATGCGGGCGTAGGTGAGGCCCGGTGTGTTGTTCTCGATTTTCGCAAGGACGTAACCGCGCTGGTAGGTGTCGTTCCAGCGGGAGCCGGCAAGCACGCTGAGGGCTTCCGAGATGTGTCTTTTGTCAAACTGCCAGCTCAGCGACAGGCGCAGATCGCGCACAAACGAGCCGGACTCAAACTGGGAGAGACGCTGGTCGGAGTAAGGTTTGCCGAATTTGGGATTGAGGATGAAATTACCGGCGGCGTCCTTGTTCGGCAGGTATTTGTTCAGGTCGATTCTGTATTCATTGCCTTCGTTCCATTGCACGGCCTGGTCGCTGGTGCCGTCCTTGTCGGTTCTGAGCTGGTTGTAGGCCAGTTCGACGGACAGGCCCGGCGTGATGCGGTGGCTGATGTAGGCGGTGTAGGTGTGGTATTTGGCGTTTACCACGTCGTTGGTCGGCTGCAGGTTGTATTCGACGTAGGGGAGCAGGGGCACACCGGCTATGTATGGGTTTGGATTGATGTCCATGCGGACACCGGTGCCGTTGCTCCGGTAGGTTTGCGACCAGTTGCTGTAGCCGGCCTGGGGGACAGCGGGCACCCAGAGCCAGTGGCGGTCGGAGGAGACGGAGCCGGTGCGCTGCGCACCCTGCGCTGTGCCGGGTTTGAAGCTGGCATTGTCCTTGGCGTCGTAATAGGAGGTGCCGTCCCAGTAGGACATCCTTTCCGCATACGTGGTTGCATACAGGGGGACTCTGCGCTGCGCCCATTCGCCCTCGACGCGGACGCTGGTGTTGCGCGTGATGCGCCAAGTGGCAGCGAGGTGCGCGCCCTCGCGCTTTCCCTCCACGCCGTCGCGCCAGTTCTCCGTGTGCTGTGTGAGCGCGTTCACCCGCACGGCGACGTTTTTGCCGATGGCCTGGTTGACGTCGAGGGTCGCGCGGTAGCCACCGTAGTTGTCGGCGGCAAACGCCAGTTTTCTCTCGTTTTTGTTCAGCTTGGCGCGCTTTGTCCACGTGGTGGCGATGCCGCCGAGGTTGCCGTCGCCGAAGAGCACGCCGTTGGGGCCACGCGCAAAGTCCACGCGCTCGGTGTTGTAGCTGTCGGAATTATCATACCAGAGGAAATAATTGCGCGTGGGCAGCGTGGCGCCGACGCCGCGGAATCGCACCTGCATGTCGTTGGCGGCGAAGGATTCGTTGGAACTGTAGTCCGCAGGGAGGGTGTTGTTGGCCCACTCGGCGATGGCCATGCTGTCGGTTAGATTCAGGTCGTCCAGCAACTCGCGTGTGACGATGGAAATGGCGATGGGCGTTTCCTTGATGAGGCTGTCGGTGCGCGTGCCGGTCAGCGCGCTGGCAGCGGCGTAGCCGACATCGCGGTCCGTCCTTACCTCGAAGGGTGACAGGATGACAAGCTCGTCGTCATCCGCTGCATTCGCCGGCGCTTGCTGGGCACGCAACGTCGCGGCAAAAATCATGACCAAGCCAAGCCAGAAGGGCAGATGAAGACGCATCGCGCGGGGCATTTCAACGCATGCGGCAGTAGGGTAACGTGTGTCAGATATTTCAACAGTTTTCATTTGGGATGGGCGTTTTATTGGGTTCTTGGAGAAAATTATGATCGCATCGCGCGCCTTAAACATCACGTGGCGCGGTCATAGACGGCAGGGGTGACAGCGGCCTCGATTTCCTTTCCATCGAGGTAGCGGCGGATGTTTTGCAGCGCCAGTTGTCCGCAATCCGGCAGCGAATCCAGCGTGGGACCGGCGATGTGCGGGGAGAGTACAATGCCTTCGGTGGCGAGCAGTTCCGATGTCACCGGGAGCGGCTCCTGCGCGAACACGTCGAGCGCCACGCGGATGCGTTTTTCGGCGGCAAGCCGGGCGAGCGCGTCCTCGTCCACGACCGCGCCGCGTCCGATGTTCACGAATACCGCATCCCGCGGGAGCAGCGAAAGCACGCGGCCGGTGACGAGGTTGCGCGTCCGCTCGGTGAGCGCCTTGCATTCGATGAGCACGTCGCTGCTGGCAAACAATTCCTCCATGGTGGCGCAGGGCCGCACGCCGCAGCGTCGGAGTTCTTCGACAGGCACGCCATCGGAATGCGTCAGCACTTCCGCATGAAACGCCTTGAGCAAGGGGACGAGTTCGCGCGCGATAGCCCCGAAGCCGTGCAGTCCGACGCGCTTGCCGCAAAGCCTGCGGGTGGGTAGCGCGCGCACGGCGGCATTTTGTTCTTTTTCAGGCAGCGTGAAGATCTTCCGCCACTCCGGCGTGCAACGCAGCGCGGCCAGCGTCAGCAGCACGGCGTGTTCGGCGATGGTGTGGCTGATGGTATTGCCCCAGTTCGATATGAGCACGTCCCTTTCGAGCAGGCGGCGCGGAGCGACGTAGCGGACCGTGCCTGCGAGGTGGCAGAGATAGTGCAGCGAAAATTCCGGCGCATCGATGAACTCACCGGGGATGCGCGGCGTGCCCCAGCAGCTTGCGAGAATGGTCGGACGGTATTCGAAAAGCAGTTTTTTCCACGTTTCCGCATCCATTCCGTCGGTCGGCATGCAGCGACAGGTGCGCGGCGAAAATACGTCCGGGTCGAAACCGGGCAGGAACGTTGTCAACGCGCCGCCGGACATCGCGAAAAGAATGCGATGTGCTGTCCGGGGTGATGCGGGGCTGGAGGATTTCATTTTTATATAATCATGTCCGGATCTTTTCCGGTTTGGCGGTTGCGGCGTCCATGTTGTAGGGAAGCCGCCAGACGTTGCGTCCGGTGGAGTCGCAGAAATAGAGATGCGAACGACTCATCCTCGTGGGATCGCCGTCGGCCCAGAATGAATAAAACGGGTCCGTCGCGCCGATCGGGCGGCGGGCGTAACTATGATTATACAGGCTGTTTTTTGTTATCTGGACGTCGCGTTTCCATGTCGCGCCTTCGTCGGGCGAAACCCAAAGCGCCATCTCGCCGCCGGCCCACGGCGCCTGCGGACCGCGCTCACTGGGCGCGACGATGCCCCACTTCTTTCCATGCACGTAGAGGCTGCCCATGTCGTAATTATGACCCGTTGTGGTGACGACGCGACGACGCCATGCGCCGTCACGCCAATGCAGTGTCGTCCACTCGCGCGGCTCGCCCCTCGGACCGGGTTCGGCGGCGCTGCTTGTCACAAAAAGCAGCACAGGGGCGCCGGTTTCGTCGAAATTGAGGTCGCTGGTGTAAGCGAGTCGTCCATGCGATTGCAAATCCTCGACCAGCGCGTCGTTGACCGGCCCCGGGAGCGGCAGCGCGAGGGGTTTGCCCGCGACATTGGTCCAAGTTTTGCCAAAATCGTCTGTCTGCGCATAGTAGATATTCGTGCGCCGGTCATTGTCGCCGCCGGGATGCCAGTTGAAAAACGTGCCGATTCTCCGGCCGGCGCGCGCGCTGACCTGATAGTGGCCGCCGAAGCCCGCGAGCTTGGTGTCGGCGCTCCAGCCGCGGCCGTCACGGCTGGTTTTCCAATACAGCTCGCGGTGCAGGTGGGGCGGCTGCGCGTGCCGATATTTGGTAAACAGCATCAGCCATCCGTCGCCGTCAACAGGCCACGCCTGCGGATAGGTGAACTCCTGCTGTGAGACGTTTTCAAACGCTTCAATGGAATAAGGCGCACGGCTTTTGTATATAATGCCGGGCCGCATGAGCGCGCGACCGCTCTTGAAAATCCATATATGACCGTCCGCGTCGATATGCAGCGTGGCGTTGTCGTGCGGGTCGTCCACGCCGATGTCGGTGTGCAGCGCCACCGGGCGCGGAATCTCGTGCCGCGCGTGGTCATAGTAGGAGACCATGATGACGAGCTGCCGCTGCGTCTCGCCGGTCGTGCCGCCGTAGGTGAAAAAGGTTTTTTTGACCGCCGGGGCGTAAACCGCCATCGGCACGTGGTCCGCGGTATATGTCCCCAGTCCGCCGGAGTATTTGTCGCCGTGCTCATACACATAGCCGAGGGCATACCAGATGCCCCGGTAACCATTGACCGGGGCGGGCAGCACGGTGCGATCTGCCGTGGCGTTGCTGGGGGATGCGGGAGCGTCCGGGGTGGTGCGCGTCATCATTGGCATCACGAAAAACGCGCCGGCTCCGGCGGGCAAAGGCGTGTTTGCGTTATCGTAACGCCGCCACCGGCTCGTGCCATGAGCATTCCACCAGCACCACCTTGGGCACGGCGGGAATCCCGGACTGATTGGAGCTGAGCTGGACGGCGACGAGGTCAACCGCGGACTCTCCGAGTTCGCGCAAATGGTGGTTGACGCCCCGGAAGGTGCCGTCGCCGTCCTCGATATTGATCAGCGCGAGCGCGCATTTTTCCGCCGCTCCGGCATCCCGCAGCCAATCGCGCGCCTGAGGAGCGCCGAGGATGGCGTCGGGCCGGTGCTGGCGAAACCACCGCATGAACACCTCGCGCGTGAGCGCCGGTGCGACGAGCGGCGGTACGCGACGTGAGGCGGTCGCGTCGTGCTGTTCACGCAAGAATCCGGCGAGCAGATGCCCGTCGAGCTGCCGGTCCCACGCCACGGAAAACGCGAGGCCGATGCGCCGTTTGCCCAGTTTGGCAAAGTTGTCCCATGCGATGCGCGCGGCGTGAAACTGGTGGCTGCACGCGCGGTGGAGCACGGGCTGCCGGAGCGAATAGCCGCAGGTGGCGCACGCAAAACGCTCCCACGCCAAATCGATCGTGCCGCCTCCGGCGGGCAACGGAGGGATGACGATGCCGCGAATGCCGCGGCTGTATAAAATGTCACTCATGCGCCGCCCTGTCATGCCGGGCGCCCGCAGCCAGAACGCTTCCAAGCGGTAACCGAGTTGCTCAGCCCGTGCGCGAGCCCCGGTGTAAATTTCCCCGCTGGTGGGAAGCCCGCGCCACGTGTTTTCCGCGGGATGCGCCGTGAGCCATGCAATGGGCATCGTGCCGACGGTCCGGCTCACGCGCAGGCGCGCCATGAGTTGCGAAACCATCGGGTCGGGACGATAGCCGAGCTTTTCCGCGATTTTTTTTATCCGCTCCCGGGTGTTCGCGGGAATAGAATCATCATCCCGCAGCGCCCTCGACACGGTCATCGAGCTAACTTTAGCCGACCGCGCGACTGCGGCCATCGTGATTCTTGGGGTGTTTTTCATGCCGCCAGAGACTCAATCCGACACAGAAAGCAAGGCAAGCGCAAGCACGCTGCGTTACGATAACGCTAAAATCGACTGCCATCCTTCGCGCGTTGTCCGTAAGGCTTCCGTCACCCTTCTCTGACCGCGCTTCCCCTCCTGTTTCTCGAGCGCCCATCATTCGCACAACACCCATCCCTACACAACCCTGAGCCAACAATCATGAAAACACGCACCGCATCCGATTCCCGCGTCCGCCCGGCAGCGTTCGCGCTTGTCTTGTCCGCAGCCTGCCTGCTCCTCCAGCCCAACGCGCAGGGCGCCTCGATCGACAGCCTCGCCATTGATGGCGACACGGGACTTGTCCCGGCAATGTCCGAAACGCTTTCCACCGGATTCGACCAAGTGAGCGCCGGCGTGGGCGGGATCGTGTTTGCCAACCCGGCCGGCGGCGACACCGGCGGCACGGCGCCCAACGTGAACCTCGTGAGTTCGTCGAGCCTCAGTGTGTTTGGCGACATCGTGCTTTCGTTCGACTCGCTGCAATGGAAATCCCGCGCGAATCCCGACGCCGCGCGCTTTGTCGTAGGCCTCGGCGACAGGCTGGGCGTGGGCGTCACGGCGGGCGGCAATGGCGGAGTTTTGTATTATAATGGCACGGCATATCCGCTCGATGCAGGCCCGGTGTGCGAAAACGGATCGGTCGCGCTGAGCATCCGTTATATCGCCGCCGAGAAACGCGTGGTCGTCCTGCAAACCGGCGGCAGCTACCGCGACACTGGTGGGACGCAGACCGCCCCCGCTTACGGCGCAAAACTGGCCGACCAAACCTTTGACGCTCCGATTGACCCCGCCGCCGCCCCGTTCGTCATCCGTGCCGAAACCCAGGGCAACGGTGGCTTCGACGAAGGCACGCCAACCACCATCAATAATATAAGCATCGATACCGACATGATGGTTTTCGACGATCCCGCAGACAACAAGGACAAGTGGCAGGCCGTTTCCACCAACAAAACCGGCTGGGATTTTTTCAACGTAATGGACGACAGCGGAGAGAACCGTTTTGTATTCACTTTGACCAACGGCACGCCAAATGTGGCCTTGGGCAGCAAGCGCGATTTCCAGCCTGACCGCAAAGTCGAGTTTTCCTTTGATAATTTTTATTACAAGACAGGCACCAATCCGAACCAACAGGGCCTTAGAATCGGGTTGAACACGCCGCAGGCTACGAACAAAGCCATGCTCAGCATCAAGTTCACCCAGTCCGGTATTAATTCGGCGCTGTTGTATGACAATATCGAGTATTTATTGGCCAATCGGCCCGTCCCCGGTGATATGTCCAATGGGAAAATGGCGCTCAATGTTTCATATAGCGACGGAGGCCGCGTAAAAATCACCCAACTGGCCGGCACCTACCTGCCCGAGGGCTCGTCCACGCCGACTGCGGTGCCGTCGGGCGGCATCGTGCTTTACGATGCCATGCCCACCGGCGTTCCGCTGACCTTCCCCGTAGGCACCCACTTCCGGATGACGACGGGTGCCAACAACAACGGCGGCTACCAGGCGGACCCACCCGCCACGATTGACAACCTCCGCCTTGTGGGACGGGCGGGCGGTTCCATGTCATGGCCGGATGAAGCCCAGCGCGGTGCCAATGTCGGCACATGGCTGACCTCTGGCGACTTGGAGGTATTGAGGACTTGGGAAACCAAAATCGTACGGGCTCAACTTACCGGTTCCGCGTTTACTCCAATCGAAGAAGGCGTCGAGTGGACATTTCCTTCCAGCGGCTGGACGACGCTTGATAATTTCCTCGCCGCAGCCAAGTCTAAGGGGCTGAGAGTGATCATCGACTTTCACAACACAAAAGCCATTTTTCCCAATAGTATATATAATACATGGTCGCAGGAGACCGGTGCCCCTGGAATCGCCAACAAGAACAAGCTCGTCAGTCTCTGGAAGAGCATCGCCACAAGATACAAGGACGAACGCAGCGTCATCGCGGGTTATGAAATCTTGAACGAACCCAATCCGGATGCGACCCAAACCAAGCCCAACGGGGCGGAACCGCTGGATGGCGCTGATGCCTGGAATGCCATACTGGAGGAGGTCGTCGCTGCCATCCGCGCGATTGATCACTACCACAATATTGTCATCGAGCCGGTCGGCTACGCCAACCAAGCCTATCTGTCGCGCCTCAAATACTTTGATCCCGCGACCACGCCCGGCATTATCTACAGCATTCACTTTTATTCGCCCCATGAGTTCACGGAGCAAGGCTCGACTATAGAACCCAAATGGACGTTCGGCTTCGACGGTGTCTCGGGGTATTATTATCCCGGGGTGTTCAACCGCCTGACCAATTACGCCCCCGTCGAATACACGCCGATGCTGCTGGACAAGAATTATCTGGCGGAGCGCCTCGTGCCCGTCGTTGATTTTCAGACGGCGCACCCTGATGCGCGTATTTTTGTCGGCGAATTCAGCTCGAAACGCTGGGCGCCGGTCAACCTCCTCGGACAGGACAGCACATGGACTTTTCTGCGCGATTGCTTTGACCTTTTCCATTATACCGGTGCGGAGGAGGTGGCGCATCCGCATTGGGATTGGGCGGTGCATGCGTTTCGCCTTGGTGGATTGGAAGGGTATGCCGGTCTTGAAAACAGCAATATCAAGGAGGAGGACCGGGAGACCGCGATACGTTATCCGGATACAAACAAAATTCGCCTGTATAATCACTATATGCATTCTTCCAACGACGGGATCGAGCCGCCTGCCTATGTTGACACGCTGCCCGACGCGCAGGTGCCCGAGACCGCGCCGGTGAAACCCTATGGCCTTGCGTCAACCGTCGAGGGCGAGGGCAAAATCGGCCTTGCGTGGATATCCACCTCGCGCACGACAAACTACAAGCTGAAACGAGCCCTGTCGTCCGGCGGCCCGTTTATCGAAGCCGCCACGATTTCCGCCATCACGGAGCCGACCATGGGCTACACGGACGAGAATCTGGAGAACAATACGACGTATTATTATGTTGTGTCCCCGGTCAACGCGCACGGGGAAGGCCCCGACAGCGACGAGACGCATGCCACCGCCGTCAATGCTCCGATGCCGCCGAGAATCACCGCGCAGCCTGCAAGCCAGACCGTGCCGGATGGCTCGCGGGTCACGCTTTCCGTCACCGTTTCCGGGAGCGCCACGGTGACTTGCCAATGGTATAAGGATGGCGTGCTCATTGAAGACGCCACAAGCAATACACTCACCATCGAGGCCACCCCGGCAAATGCCGGCGATTACATGGTCAAAATCACCAACGCCAATGGCACGACTGACAGCGATACCGCCACCATCGCCGTCACGCCATCGGGCGACGGCATCTTTTCCAGGCCGGTGGCGCTCGCGATGGACGCGGCCGGCGATGTGTATATTGTCGATGCTTCACTCCATGTCGTGCAAACCATCACCGCCACGAATGGCGCGTATGTTTACGCGGGCGCATCGGGCATCGGCGGGTTTGCCGATGACTCGGGGACGATGGCCAAGTTCCAAAGACCCTCCGGCATCGCGGTGCGCTCCGGCACGCTTTATATAGCCGACAGCGGCAATAACGCCGTCCGGGCGGTCAATGACAACATGACGGCCACGACGATTGTCTCGGGAAGCACGGCGGGCCTTTCCAACCCGACGGGCATCGCCACTGACCCCGGTGGCAACGTCTATCTGGCGGATACGGACAATAATGTCATTCGGAAGATCGCCGCGGGGACAAATCAAGCCACCATCGTTGCCGGAGCTTCCGGGAATGCGGGAGTCTCTGATGGAAGCGGCACGCAGGCCCTCTTTAACAAGCCGACCGGAGTCACCTTTCAGTCATCCGGCTCGGCAGCTTCCGGCAATTTTCTATACGTTGCGGATACGGGCAACAACACGATTCGAAAAATTGCGTTGGATGGAGGATCATCAGTCACCACCCTTGCCGGCAATCCTAGCTTGGCCGGCAGCCTTGATGGCACTGGAACATTTGCACTGTTTAACCAACCCGAAGGCATTATCGTTGATGGCTCGGGACTGATTTATGTGGCCGATACGGGAAATTCAACCATCCGCGAGGTGACATCCGCCGGAGTCGTCACCACCATCGCCGGCAATCCCGGCACCGACGGCATCTCGGGTGTGGCCGGCTTCAAGGATGGCACGGGAACCAATGCGTGGTTTAATCACCCCAAGGGGATTGCCCTCAGCAATGATGGGCAATACCTCTATGTCGCTGATACCCAGAATCAAGCCATTCGCCAAATAGGTTCACATAATGAAGTGACGACACTGGTTTATGCCACAGGCACGGCACCTTTGCCGAAGGTGGATACCTCTTACGAAGTGACCCATCGCAATAAAACCGGCCATGGCCACGGTGGCGGCGCGCCCTCGGTCTGGTGCCTCGCCGCGCTGGCGGCGCTTGGCGCCGCGTCTGCCCTGCGTGCTGGAAAAAGACGCGGAAATAATACAAAGGCGCGATGAAACAACCCCGCCTTGGGCCACCGCGCGCGTTTTCGAGTCTCGGCTGTCCGGAGCTTTCGGTGTGCGAAATTCTCGCGTTGGCTGCCCGCCACGGCATCGGTCAGGTCGAATTGCGAGCCGCGTGCGGCACCGTTGACCTGCCCGCCGCGCTCGCCGGCGAGTTCGGCACACCCGCCGCCTTCGCCGCCGCAGCTCAATCCGTCCGCATCATCGCGCTCGACACCTCGCTTTTTCTGCCCGGCGACGCCGCCGCGCTCGCCGCATTTCTCCAGTATATCCCATGGGCCGAGGCGCTCGGCGGCGTGAAACTGCGTGTCTTCGACGGCGCCGCCGGTGTTAGTGTCGCCGACCTTGTCGCGTCCGTTGCCACGCTCAATTGGTGGCATAAAATGCGCGAGAAGAACAACTGGCGCTCCGATGTGATGGTCGAGACGCACAGTTCCTTGGTCACTTCATCGAAGCTGAAAGAGTTTATCGCTGAAGCTCCCTCCGGAACCTCCATTCTCTGGGATACCCATCACACTTGGCGGATTGGCGGCGAATCGCCCGAGGCCACGTGGGAAAATATCGCTCCAAACATCGTTCACCTGCACGTGAAAGACAGCATCACTTGTGATACGGCGGAGGGGAAATACAAATACGTGCTTCCCGGCGCAGGTGAATACCCCATGCGGACACTCCTGAATACACTGCGCAAATCTTCCTTCGAGGGTTCCGTGAGCCTTGAGTGGGAAAAAATGTGGCATTCCGAACTGCCCTCTCTCAACGAGGCACTCGACGCAGCAAAATTGAAAGGTTGGTAGTATAAAAGCATCGAGATCGAAAACATTTTCCCAATGAGAACCAGGTCCATGCTTGTTTTTAAGATGAGGAGAACCCCTGCGGGCGCTTCGACCTTGTTGTGCGCTTGCGCCGCGCCTTCAAAGGTAGTAACTCCTGGTCCCGTCTCATAACTCGCCGCCCCAAAGCGGACCAGTTATCCCAAGTGTTCTTTATTTCTCAAATGCAAGATGCCTGCTTGGTTTATAATCAGCCTATAACGAAATTAATAATACATTTAATATTAATATATTAACACAGTTATGTCGGGTGTTTTTTCGTGGGAAACAGGCAGATGACCCACAAACCCGGGAAAAGCGATGCAACCGAAAAGAAAAAAGGAGCAAAACCAGATGGAGATGTTCGGGCGGGAGCTCGAAAGGCTGGTCAACTGAATACCGACAATACTCTCATCCTCCAATGCGTTGAAATCGCGTCCCGTGAAGATGGCGGCTCGCGAATGCGCGGGCGGCGAGGAGTACGGCGAGTGCGGTGACGAGCCACCAGCTTGGCGCGCCGCCGCCGCGTTTGCCTTGCGGCGGGTTGAATGGTGGTATCTCCGGCACGGCGGAGGCGGGCGGGTCAAGAGTCGGCGCGGTGCCGCTCGTGACAACAAGCGTGGTGACGGCATCGGCGGCGGAAATAGCGCGAAGGGCGCGATTGCCGGTGTCGGCCACAACGAGTGTCCCCGTGGCGGTGAGGGTGATGTCGCGGGGATGGTCGAACCAGGCGTTGGTGCCGGTGGCGTCCTTGAAGCCGGCGTGGCCGGGAGCTCCGGCGAGGGTTATCACGACGCCGGTGGGGGTGATTTTTCGGATGACGGAATTGCCTGTATCGGCGAGATAGAGATCGCCATCGGCGTCCACCACGAGGCCGCCGGGGGAGTCGAAACGGGCGTTGGTGCCGGTAGCGTCGGCGTGGCCTGCTGGCTCGCCGGGAGCGCCGGAGAAGGTGGTGACGGATCCCGTGGCCAGCGTGATGACACGCAGGGCGTGGTTGCCGGTGTCGACGACGTAGAGGTAGCCGTCCGTGCCGCCAGTCTCGAAGAGGGCGAGGCCGGCGGGAGACTTGAAGCTGGCGAGCGCGCCGGCGGCGTCGGCATGGCCGGCGGTGCCGCTGCCAGCCACGAGGCTCACGGCGCCGCCGGGGGCGAATTTGCGGATCTGATGGTTGTCTCGGTCGGCCATGTATACATTGCCGGCGCTGTCGGCGGCGAGGCCGGCGGGGCGGTTGAGGGCAATGGCGATGGTTTTCAGGGAGCCGCCGACGCCGCTGGCGCGAAGGGAGTTGTTGCCGGTGTCGGCTATATACAGCGTGCCGGAGCACACGGCGAGGCCGGAGGGGGCGTTGAGGCGGGCGTGGGTGCCGCTGTTGTCAACGGCGCCGGTGGAGCCGGGCGCGCCAAGGAATGTGTAAACGGTGTTGTCCGTCTTGAGCGTTTGCACAATGTGCCTCGTGGAGTCGGCCACGTGGATTTCGCCAGCGTCGGTGGCGGCGAGCGCGACGGGGGTGTTGAAAAGGCTGGCGGCGTCGGGCTGGATGGTGACGGTGGCGGAAGTGCTGACAGCCGGACCGTCCAGCCCGGTGATGGTCACTGTGTAAACACCGGCGTCGGCGGGGGTGCCGGCGAGCACGAGGGTGGCGTTGGTGCCGCTGACGACGGGCTGGCCGTCCTTGCTCCATTGATAACCGGTCACGCCGACGGTTGACTTGAGGGTGACGGAGAGCGTCGCGGAGACGCCCAGCGGGGGGGAGACCGATTGGGGCTGCTCGTTTATCACCGGTATATACACGCCGCTGACGGTCACGCCGGCGGGGGCGGAGGGGGCGCTTTCCCCGTGGGCATTGGTGGCGGAAACAGTATAATAATAGACGGCGTCCGTGGGCAGCGGCGAGTCCTCGCCGTCGATGTATCCCATGGTGTAGGAACCGCTGGCGAGCGCGGCGGCGGACGGTTGGTCAACCACGGCGAGCTCGGCAAAGGGACCGCCGCTGCCGGAGGTGGAATAACATATCTTGTATTTCTCGGCGCGGGAGGAGGGGATCCATGCGAGCTCGACCTGGCCGGAGCCGGGGGCCGTGGCGGTGAGCCCGTAGGGCGTGGGCGGCGGTGTCTCCGGGATGGCCGCGTCCGGCAGCGTATCAACATACTCGGGCGGGGCGACGGTGTCGTTTTCCGGGTTCAGATAATGTTTATACAGGCGAATCTTGTTGGTGTCGGCATGCCGCGTGGTGCTTTCCTTTATATTGTCATATTGCAGGCCGGTGTAGAGGTCGTTGGCGGAAAACTGGAAGGCGTGGATCGTCCAGTCCCAATGCGGATGGCTGACGGACGGGGTGTCGTTATAAAACAAGGAAAGATAGTCCCGCAGAAATGTCCAGGTGCTGTCTTGTCCGGCGAGGTTGATGGGGGCGTGGCGGACGGCGCCGAACTCGCCGACGTAAATACGCGCCCCCTTGTGCTGGTTTTGAAATTCCAGGATGGGGGCGACTCGGGTGCGCAGGTAGTCCTTGTCGAGCACGGTCGTCTCGTATTCGTAAGGCACGGTGTATTTGGTGACGAAGTCAACCAGCCCCGGATAATAATAGCCCGAGCCGACGGCGGTGCCGTTGACGATGATGCCGTCGAAGCCGAATTTCCAAGGGGGCTGGATGCTGACAGTGCCCTGCTCGGCGTATTCGTGCGGGGAATAGATGTGGACACTATAGACAATGCCCGGCGTTGTTGACGGATCGAAGTATTTCAGGCGCTTGAGGTAGGCTTGGTTGGCGTAGCCGACCGGCTCGACCACGACGGCGTGGTAAGTGTCTATCGCGCGGATGGCCGCGATGACCTCGGTGAGGATGGTGTTCCACGCGTCGGCGCCGTCGAGCGGAGCCGCGCCGTTTTCCTTGTCCAAGTCTCCGCCAGCGATCGGCTCGTTGAGGATTTCGTAGCCGGCGATGGCATCGCGCTCGTCCTTGTAACGGGTGGCGATGGTTTTCCAGAGGCTGACGAGTTTGTTCTTGTTGGCGATGCCCGGCGCGCCCGGCTCCTGCGACCATGTGTTGTAGTTGCTGTTGGGGAAAAAGTGCGAGCAGCCGTGGAGGTCGAGGACGACCTTCATGTTGTTGCTTTTTGCTGCGGTCAGAAAAGTATCAATGGCGGTCCAGCCGGCGGTGGGAAAAGTCCACTCGCCGCTGACACCGTCCTGCTCGGGCGTGAATTGCGGGGCCGAGCCGAGGAGCTGCAAGCGCATGAGTTTTGTGCCCCAGGGGGCAAGAGTCTGGCCCATTTCGTAAGAGGTCAGCCAGTTGCCGGCATTCACGCCACGCTGAGCGGCGGCCGGCCAGGAGGAGGTCACGCCGTCACCGCCGCCCTCGTCCATCGCCAGTTTTATGTTGTCAATGGTCACGGGGGTGGTGATGCCGCCACTGCCGGAATTGCGCCCGACAAGCCTTATGCGCAAACCGGTGCCGAAATCAATCGGCGAGCCGCTCGGGCTGCCGTTATATAAAACCACGCCGCCCGGCGGCACGGCGGTTGCCGTGGAAGAACCGGCGGGCAGGTAAGTCCCGGCAAGCTGGGTGACGGTCACGGTGCCGCCGCCGTCGATTTGGTAGGCGATTTTGATGGACGCCTTCCCGTTTGCGGCGCTGCCGGCGACAGGGCGGTTGCCGGCAAGGGAGTATTCGGTGTTATTATACACCAGCTTGGCATTTGATCCGCTTGCGGTGAACTTCAGCCCCAGTTTCACATTGGCGGTGGCGATGGCATTGGTGGCGAGACCGATGTCAACGATTAGCGCGCTGCCATTGGAGGCGGTGGCAAAGAAGCCGTCGAATGACAGTTCCAGGTTGTCGTTGGCCGAAAAAAATTCACTGGTGCCAGCCACGAGATTAGTTTCGGTGTTGCCCCCGGTGTATTGAAATTCCCCGCCGGTGGCGATGAACCGCGCGAACGAGGCCGCGCCGCCGCCGCTGGGATAATTGTCCACCCAGTTGTCTTTGTTTTCGGCGGTATCGTTGAAGACGACCGTGGCGCGCAGGATGGGCGACGCAAGCGCGCAGGTGACGGCTGACATGACAACGAACGGGAGGATTCGTCGTCCGACGGTGGAGGTGTGGCGTGTGTTCATGGGCGGGAAGAGAGGATTTGTTGCACAGTGGGTTTTCATGGGATCGCGACCGGGTGGTGTCGGTGTGGCGAGATGTGATTTTCGGGTGGGGGAAACCAAGGCGTGAGCCGTAATGTCGGACACCATGTAGGCAACCGCTGCGGGACTGTGGAGGGAGATTTTCTGTTAGCGTAACAATCCTTGGGCGCGCGCCATGAAACAGCTTGCGCCGGCAAAATGGGACGGGCATGAAGCACCCGAATGAAGAATACCCCTGCGAATCAAATTCGGATCACCATGGCCAGTGTGGCAAACGCGGCGGGAGTGAGCCTCATGACCGTCTCACGGGCGCTGCGTGACGACCCGGCGGTATCGGCGGCGGAGCGACAGCGCATCAAGAAACTGGCGGAGAAACTGGGCTACCGGCCCGATCCGGTGGTGTCGCAGTTAATGGCCCGGCTGCGCGCCAGCCGCACGGCGGGAACCACACCGATCGGGTGGCTGACCATTCATGCCACCAAGAATGGCTGGCGAAAGTTTCCCACCAACATGGACATTTTTCGCGGCGCCAGCGAGCGGGCCGCGCACCTGGGCTACCGGCTGGAGGAATTCTGGCTGGGCGAGCCCGGCATGACGGGGCATCGCATGAGCGACATTCTCTGGCACCGGAACATACGCGGCATCATCATCCCGCCGCCGCCCGCGGCGGGCATGCCGATTGACCTGGCGTGGGAGCGGTTTGCCTGCGCCACCTGCGGGTATTTGCTGAGGCAGCCGAATCTGCACCGGGCGTGCAGCCATCAGTTTCACGCGGCGCGGATCGCGTGGCAAAATCTCACGTGTATGGGCCGCAGGCGTATCGGGCTGGCCTTCTCCGAGGAATGGGACGAGCAGCTCGACGGATTGCTGCTCGCCGGTTTTTTGCGCGAGCAGCGAAGCGTGCGCGGTAGTTTGCGTGTGCCGCCGCTGGTCGCGGTCACCCTTACCAAGGAGGTTTTTTTGAAATGGTATAATCAGCACCGGCCCGACGCCGTTCTTGGGTTTCCCGATGCATGCGACTGGCTGCGCGAGGAGGGGATACGGGTGCCCGGGGAGTGCGAAATCGCGCTAATCAACATTGAGGACGGGGATAAAAACTCCATCGGCGTGAACCACCACATGCGCGAGCTCGGCGCCGCGGTCATGGACTTGGTCATAGAGCAATTAAACGCCAACCAGACGGGCGTCCCGGCGGTACCGAAGGTGACGCTGGTCGAATGTGCATGGCGTCCGTCGTCCAAGTGACTGTTACGCTAACAGGACCGTGACTTTGCGCGCATCGCCCGGTTGATATTTCGAGGCGTGCATGAACCCGTTCCCCTGTTTCCCCCATCCGACATCCGCCGGCGCCGCCGCGCAGCCATTCCGCTGCCTGAGTCGGTTCGCAATCCTGTTCCAAGTGTTCGCGCTTGCCGCAAACGCACAACAAACCGCACCTGTACCCGCCTCGGAAGAAATAGTCGAACTCTCGGTCTTCGAGGTGAAAAGCGAGCGCGATGTCGGCTATGCCGCCGCCAGCGCGCTCACCGGCACCCGCACCGACAGCCTGCTCAAGGAAAGCCCCGTGTCGGTTTCGGTTCTGACGCGGGAGTTTCTCGACGATCTGGTTCTGCTCGACAACACCACCCAGGCGGAGTGGGGCAACAACACGATGCCTTCTTATGCGACCGAATCCACGTTTAGCGGCGACATCCAAGTGCGCTTTCGCGGCGTGTCATTGTCCCTCCCGACGCGGAATTATTTTCTGTGGTATGACAATTCCGACAGCTACAACATCGAGCGTGTTGATCTTGCCCGCGGGCCAAACGGTGTCCTTTTCGGCGACGGCTATCTGGGCGGCATTGCCACGACGTGGACAAAACGGGCGAAGCTCGGAAAAAACGAGCGGCGCGTCTCATTTCTTGCCGATTCCTATGGCGGCTTCAGGGCGTCCTTTGATGTTAATCAAGCCATCGGCAGAAATGTCGCGTTCCGCCTGAATGGCATGACTCAGGAGTTGGAAACATGGCGGGACGGCTCCGATGCTAGGCGGGATGGATTACACCTCGCCGCGACATGGCGCATCACGAAAGATACCAACATACGCGCCGAGGCGGAATATGGTAAGAGGAAAAGGCCGATCTATGCAGGCACCTATGCCGAGCGGGTCTCTTATTGGGACGGAACTTCGGTTTATGTGGCGGACTCGTCCGATCCGCTGAATGCCCAGTATGGATGGGGCCAAATAAGCACCACCGCCCAGATGAATGCCAGGGGCATCACCCGCTCCGGTTTGAATTCGAGCGACCGGCACTGGCTTTGGATTCCCGGCGTGCCCGAGGCGGGTTACCGGAATTGGTCAAGCACCTTTGAGACGCGGGGCTCCGGCGCCTCCATGCAGGCGGAGCCTGGCGCCGAGATTCCCAACGTGCCGCTGCTGCCTTACAAGGAGATAAATATCGAGCCGACAAATGACGTGATCGAAGGCGAGTATTATACCTACACCTCCTATGTGACGCATCGCTTCAAGAATGGCATTTCCATTGAGCTGGCCTACAACCAATATAAAACCGACAAGGAGGGACCGGCGGAGTTTGCGGTCTTTGGCGATTACAAAATTGACCTAAATAAATATCTGCCAAGGAACAATTCGTCCGAGATGTTTGTCCTTAATCCGAAATACGGTATTCCGTTCTCCGACCAGATGCTTGGTCGGACCGAGTCGGGAAACCTCACCAAGGACCTCCGTCTGGCCGTCAACTGGCAGCTTAACCGGCGGCTTATTTCCGAGTCGCTCAGTGTGCTGGCCGGCTCCCGTTGGAATGACGCATATACCCGGCATTATGTTTACGCGATGGTTGACAATCGTTCACCCGGTTTTTCATACGTGCGTGCGCGCATGTATTGGGACGAGCCCCAGCAACATGACACCAGCGCGCTTGAAACCATAATCCCGGAGCTAACCGGGGTGCCGTATGCGTGGCGCCCATCCGGCATTACCTATTCGTCGCAGGATCTTCAGTATCTCCAGGCCGTGAGCTCGACCAAGCTCATCGGGCAGCGTCTGATTATCACCCTTGGCGCGCGACATGACAAATATAAAGGAAGACAACAGAGCGGGGCCACATCGGGCAAATATGGCTACGATGACACGGGCTATCCCATCGTGCTGGATGATCCCAATGTGGACATTTCCCCCACGAGCTACAACGCCGGGGTGGTCTTTCGAGCCACGCAGGAAATCGGCGTGTATGCCGGTTACTCCGAGTCATTCGCCATTCCTCTCCCTGGAAATGGCGACATTTACGGGAAGCCCATGGACGTGGCGATCAACTCGGCAAGGGAATTCGGCGTGAAATTCGATTTCTTCAAGGGAAAACTCTCCGGAGGAATCAATTATTACAATTCAATTCAGGAGGGCGTCCCCGGCTATGACAACACACGCCGATCGGAGTTGCAGAGGCTTTGGCAGAACACCAGCGATCAGTATGCGGATTTTATGATGCCCAGTTACCGGGACACGCGGGATTACAAGGGAACCGGGTATGAAATTGATATTACGGCAAATCCCACCAGGAGCATTCGAATCATGGCAAACTTCGCCCTGCCGCAAACCAAGGCGGTGAATCTGATGCCGCAATTGCGGAAATATTTTTATGACAACCTTGCCGTCTGGCAGGCGGCGACCAATGACCCGGCGACCGACCCTGCGAAAACGCAGCAGATCAACGACGACATTACCGCAATTCAAAGCACGCTGACCGGGCTCACCCCCGGCACCAAACTCACCAACACGGTCAATTACAGCGCGAATTTCTATGGCACTTACACCGTGCAGGGCGGCGTGTTCAGAAACCTCGGGGTGGGTCTTGGTGTCAATGTCCGCGGACGCAATAAAATCGGCAACCATTACAACGAGCCGTTTCATTATATTTACAGCGGCAGCTACTATGTTCTCAGCGGCCATGTTTCCTACAGCCGCCGCATCGGCCCGACCCGCGCGCGTTTCCAGATCAACGTCGCCAACATCTTGGACAATGACGATGTGATCTACACCAGTTCGCTTGATTACCGGGTGGACGGGACGGTCACCGGACCAATCGGCACGGGACGCGGTTATTATCGTTACAATGACCCAAGAAAAATCACGTTCACCGCGTCGTTCGAGTTCTGACAAACGGTGTCACGCCGCTTGAACAAATCACAGCATCACGATTCCCGGTAAGAAACTCTTTATGTCAGCATCTATTCCCATTCATCGCGGGATGACCTATGGTTATTACGCGCGCAACGGCTACTACGGCTCCGCCGCCGCGAAAACAGACGTGGACCGCATGGCGACGCTCAATATTGACTGGGTGTGCCTCGTGGTCACGGTCATGCAGGACACCTTTGCCAGCACGCGGATGTATCGCGATTTTGCGCAGACTCCCGGCGAGGACGAAATCATGGGCATCGTGGACTATATTCACAGCAAGGGCATGAAGGTGCAGCTCCGCCCAATGCTGGAGTGCTGGGATGGCACCCAGCGCGTCCATATTCGGTTTCCAGCGGAAAACCTGATTATTCCGGGGCGTCCCATCAACCACTGGACACGATGGTTCGACAGTCTGGCGGAACGCACCTTGCATTACGGACGGCTCGCCCAAAAGACAGGCTGCGAAGCCTTCGGCCTGGACAGCGAGCTGGACCACACGGTCGGCCAGCAGGAACACTGGCTGCGCGTGATTTCCGCCGCGCGCAGTGTATATAAAGGGCATCTCACGACCGGACACACGCGGCAGGTTGATTTTCGCGCGGAGCTAAGGACGCGCGAAGATCATTGGTTCAAGCAGCTCGATTCCTTGGGTTCGAGTTTCTACACTCCGCTGGCTGATGCGCCCAATGCAACCGACGGGCAGATGCGCGCCAAGATCCTGCCGGATGTGGAATATTACCGGGAAGTCGCGGCCCTGCTTGGCAAACCCTTCTACTTTGCGGAGGCAGGCTGCTGTGCGACTGCCGGCGCACTCATGAAACCCTGGGGTTGGGACAACAACGGCGGCTACAATGGCGCGGAACAGGCGCGTTTCCTCGAAATTCTGCTCGGTGCGTTTTGGCAGGAACCATGGTGGATGGGCTTGTATTGGTGGAAATGGGATGAGCAAAATGACCGGCCTTGGCTTCGTGACGATCCGCGGGGAGACAAGGGTTTCACTGTTTGGAACAAGCCGGCGGCGGAGGTAATGCGCCGCTGGTATGGGCGGCAGGACAGATAATGATCCGGCAATCATGTTTCTGATCGAATTTCTCTCTCCGCGACCACATCAGCTCTGGGCCTTGGTGCGCCAGATGGGTGTCACGCATTGCGTGGTCAAAGCCGCGCCCGAGTTGACCGGGCTGCCTCCGCCGGACGAACCCGGTGTGCTCGCGCGGATAAAAAAAGAATTGTCGGAGGCGGGCGTGACTTTGCTCGGGCTGGAGGGCGATCCCTTTGACATGGGCCGTATCAAACTCGGCCTGCCCGGCCGCGACGAAGACATCGTCCGCTATCAAGCCATGCTGCGCGAAATGGGGCGGCTGGGGCTGCGATTGCTTTGTTATAATTTTATGGCTGGCATCGGCTGGCACCGTTCGCAGGCCGCGTTGCCCGGCCGCGGCGGGGCGCTGGTTTCCGGCTTCGACTTGTCGGCGGAATCGGCGGAACCGCCCCCGGCGGGAGAGGTGCCGGCGGAGAAAATCTGGGATCATTATATCTATTTCCTAAACGCCGTCCTGCCGGTCGCCGAGGCAGCGGGCGTACGTCTTGGCGCGCATCCCGACGATCCGCCGCTCCCGGCCCTGCGCGGCATCGGACGCGTTTTTAATTCGCCGGAACAATTCGAGCGCGTGCTCGCCCTCTCGCCGTCGCCGGCGCATGGCCTCACCTTTTGCCAGGCCAACTGGAAACTCATGTGCGGAGGCGGCCTGCCCGCGCTTTCCGCCGCGATACGCAAGCACACCGCGGCGGGCTGTGTGCATTTCGTGCACCTGCGTCACGTCACCGGCACCGCTTCGCACTTCACGGAGACGTTTCACGACGAGGGCTCGGACGAACTGGTCGCGATGATGCTTGAATATCATAAAAACGGTTTTCGCGGCCCGGTGCGCTGCGACCATGTGCCGACGCTGGCCGGCGAGGAAAACGCCGGTCACACGCCTGGCTACGGCACGCTTGGACGCCTCTTCGCCGACGGCTACCTGCTCGGCCTGATGGATGCGCTCGGCCTCCGCACCTCGCCTGCCGAATGGTTATCGGCACCGCCGCGCCCCGCGCCATCCGAGAGCGACGGGGGCCAACTCGTCGCCGAACGGCGGTCACATCCCAAACACGACGGAACGGAGCCCGCCGCTCCCGGACCAAGCACACCCATTTCCCGATGAAAACTGACACACCGCAACCTGCCGCGCTTCCCCAAAGCCTCTCGCTCACCGGACGCCGCGCCCTGGTCACCGGCTCGACTCGCGGCATCGGCCGCGTGCTCGCACTTGCCTTCGCGCAGGCCGGCGCCTCCGTCGCCATGCACGGACGCGATGGCGGTCTGCAAGCTGCCGCCGCCGCACGCGCCGCCAGCGCAGCCTGCCTCGTCCAATCCGACCTCGCCGACGCCGATGGTCCGCGCCGCGCCTACGAGCAGGCCGTCGCCGGACTCGGCGGCGCGCCTGACATCCTCGTTTGCAACGCCTCCCTCCAAATCCCCGCCGACTGGCTCGCCGTGACCCGCGCCGACTTCGACAAACAAGTCGCCGTCAACTGGCGTGCCACCCTCGAACTCTGCCAACTCGCCGCGCCCGCAATGAAAGCCGCCGGCTGGGGACGCATCCTCACTGTCGGCAGCGTGCAGGAGGCGCACCCTCATCCGCACATGATTGTCTACGCCGGCACCAAATGCGCCCAATCCTCCCTCGCCACAAATCTTGCCCGCCAGCTCGCCCCGTGCGGCGTCACCGTAAACAACCTCGCCCCCGGCGTCATCCTCACCGATCGCAACACCGTCCGCCTCGCCGACTCCGCCTACGCCGCGAAAGTCCTCGCCTCCATCCCCGCCGACTACTTCGGCGAGCCCACCGACTGCGCTGGTGCCGCCCTCCTCCTTTGTTCCGATGCCGGCCGCTACATCACCGGCCAGACCCTTTTCGTGGACGGCGGCATGTCGCTCTGACGCCGTTCGCGCCGCCGCCGCTTAAACTTAAACTCTCAACTCAAACTTTTCCGCCATGTCCATTGACGCCTACAAAAAAGAAGTCGGGATGATGAATCTCGAAAAACTCATCGCCGCGCGCGAGCACGTATCTGCCGCGCCGTTTCCGATTCCCGAGGAGGAATTGCTCGCCCGCTACGAGCAACTCTACACTGGCGCGATCAGCGACGTGCTCCGCGAGCACGCCCTCCTCGACCAGGCACTCCCCGGCCACCTCCACCCGCTCCGCCCCGAGCGCACCGTCGCCGGCCTTGCCTTCACCGTCAAAAGCGCGCCCAACGTCAAAATCACCGGTGAAATGGCCTTCCGCACCCAGATGCTCGCCGCGCTCCCCCAGAACAGCTTCGTCGTCTGGGATACCTCCGGTGACGAAAAAGCCACCCTCTGGGGCGGCGTCATGACCGCCACCGCCGCCGGCCTCGGCGTCCGCGCCGCCGTGATTGACGGCGGCATCCGCGACACCCACCAGATTCTCGAAAAAGACTTCCCCGTCTTCTACAAGCACCGCATCCCGAACGGCAGCCTCGGCCGCTGCCTCATCACGCATTATCAAATTCCCATATTAATCGGCGACGTGGTGATAAAACCCGGCGACATTCTCCTTGGCGACATAGACGGCGTGGTATGCGTTCCCCGCGACATCGCGCACGAGGTGCTGCTCCGTGCCGAGGAAATCAAACGTAACGAGAAAAAAATCTTCTCTTGGGTCGCCGAAGGCCAGTCCATCAACCAAATCACCCAAAAAGGCGGGTACTTCTAAATTGTCCATGAAAACCGCGCCCCGAACAACTCCACCGCCACCGCCGGGCATCCGCCACGTTACTGCGCCGGAGGACCGGGTGCCCGTCGCGCAGAAGCTCGCCTACGGTGGCGGGGCCTTCGCCGACAACACCATGCAGAATGGCATCAACACCATGGCCAACCCGGTGTTCAACATGACGCTGGCGGTTGACCCCGGCATGGTCAGCACCGCGCTCGCGCTGCCGCGGTTGTGGGACGCGGTGGTGGACCCGTTTGTCGGCAGCGCCTCGGACAACGCCCGCACCCGCTGGGGGCGGCGCAAGCCGTTTATCGTCACCGGCTCGATCCTGTGCGGATTGTTGTTCGCGCTGGTCTGGATGGTGCCGCACGGCTGGTCGCAATGGGGATATTTTTCCCATTTCCTCGCCATGTCGCTGCTGTTCTACACGGCCTACGCCGTCTTCGCCATGGCCTTCGGCGCGCTGGGCATGGAAATGAGCCCCGACTACCACGAGCGCACGCGCGTCATGGCTTACAAGACCTTCTTCGGCTCGGTCTCCGGCATCTCGACGGCCTGGATGCTCTGGCTCTCGCAGCGCCCATGCTTTTCCGACACGCTCGACGGCATGCGCTGGGTCGGCGCCGGCATCGGTCTGACCATCGCGCTCCTCGGCATTTTGCCGGCTTTGTTTATCAAGGAGCGCACGCAGGCCGCCGTCACCCGCCAGAAAAAACTGCCCCTTATAAAAAGCCTGAAAGAGGCCGTCGGCGTGAAACCGTTCCGGCTGTTGTTGTATTCAGTGGCGCTGATGGCCGTCGGCATATTCATGGTGAACAGCTTGGGCTATTATATAAACATTTATTATGTCCACGGCGGCGACATGCGGGCCGCGTCCGCGGTGCAGGGCTGGTCCGGCTCGACCTACTGCCTGAGCAGCATGGCCGCGCTGCCGCTCATCACCTGGGCGTCAACCCGCTTCGGCAAACGCCGCACGCTCGCCGCCGCCCTGTGTTTCCCGCTGGCCGGCACCCTGCTCAAGTGGGTTTGCTACAACCCGGCTTATCCCTACCTCCAGCTCGTCCCCGTGCTCCTGATGGGCTCCGGCATGGCCGCCCTCTGGACCCTGCTCGGCTCGATGGTCGCCGATGTCTGCGACGTGGACGAGTTCGAGCACGGCGTCCGTCGCGAGGCCACGTTGAACGCGGTTTTTGCCTGGGCCTTCAAGTTCGGGCTGACGCTGGCGTTGCTGCTGTCGGGCTTCGTGGTCGCGTTCTCCGGCTTCAAAGCGGAGCTGGGCGGCGGCCAGGCGGCGGAGGCGCTCGTCATCATGCGCCTGTTGTATATGCTCGTCCCCGCCACCGCGCTGGCGCTCACGATCTTCATCGTGCTGCGCTTCCCGATTGATGAAAAGGACGCCTACGCCATCCGCGCCAAACTGGAGGCACGCCGCGCCGGGGCCGCGTAGTTTATATAAAAGCCGCGCGCCTCCGAAAAATGAAAACCCACGCCTTCATCGGCTCCTACACCCGCCAGGGAGGGGAGGGCATTTACCGAGCGGACATTGATTGCGAGAACGGCCGCATTCTGCGGACGCGGCTTGTCGCGCGCGCCGAGGACCCGTCATTCATCGCGCTCCACCCGTCGGGATGTTTTCTCTACGCGGTGAACGAGGTTTCCGCCGCCGGCGGCGCGGAGGGCTCGGTCAGCGCCTACGCGACGGGACAGGATGGCGGCGGCCTCCGCCTGATAAACCGCGCACCCTCCCGAGGCAGGTCGCCCGCGCACCTGATGGTGGACGCCGCCGGTAAACACCTGTTGCTCGCCAACTACAACGGCCCCGGCGTCTGCGTGTTCCGGCTGGCCTCCGACGGCGGTGTCGGGCCGCTGGTTTCAAGGATAAATCACACCGGCTCCGGCCCGCATCCCACCCGCCAGCGGACGCCGCATCCGCACTCTATAATTTCCGCGCCCGCCGGAACCACGGCGTTTGTATCCGACCTTGGGACGGACGAAGTAATCCGCTATGATTATAATCCGGGGACGGGCGCGCTTTCGGAATTTGGCATACGCCGCACCCGGATTGCCCCATATTCCGGCCCCCGGCACGGCGTGTTTCATCCCTCGGGGCGTTTTTTATATGTGGCATGCGAACTGTCATCCGAGATTGCCGTCTTTGATTACAATCAGGAAACAGGCGAAATCGACGGACTCCGGACGGCACCGGCAACAGGCAGGCGGGAGGATGCCACGCGTAACGCGCCCGCCGAAGTGAAGACGGATGCGGCGGGCCGTTTTCTGTATGTGTCCAATCGTGGCGCGGATTGTATTTCGCTGTTTAATATAAATGAGGCAACAGGCGATCCAACGTTTGTTGAAAACGTCTCCACGGGAGGCGCGACTCCGCGTCATTTCGCCCTAGATCCATCGGGCCGCCTTCTGCTGGCCGCCAATCAGGACGGCGGCGGGCTTGCGCTCTTCCATATCGCCCCGGACACGGGCCGGCTCCGCTCTGCCTGCGCGGAACCGCTGCCCGCGCCAAGCTGCGTTCGTTTCGCCTGAACGCCGGGGCGCCATCCGGAGGGGCTGCGTAAAGAGAACGCCCCCATAAATGCCTTGCGCCGAAACATCGCTGAAATAGTTTCGCCCGTGTATATGGCAAACATCTACGATGTGGCAAAGGCGGCCAAGGTTTCCCCCGCCACCGTGTCCCGTGTCATCAACGGGCGTCCGGGCGTGCGCGAGGAAACCATCCAGCGCATTCGTAAGATCATGGATTCCTCGGCCTTCCAGCCTCGTTGGAAGGCCATCGACCGCAACCGCCTGCTCGTGCTTTTGCCGGAGCATCGCGGCGCGTTGGAAAGCGGCTACATATCGCGAATTCTCAGCGGGATTTGCGACGTGACGTTCGCCTCCGGCTTCGGCATCCAGATGCAGCCGTTTATTCCGCAGATACGCAACAACAAGGAATTGCGTCAGTTGGTAATGCGCGAGGGGGTTGCCGGATGCATCATCATTACGATGTTTCAGGGCTATGCGATGGCGGAAAAACTCGGCCTGACACAAACTCCCCATGCCATTGTCGGCTATAAAAGCCAAGACGACGGGGTGCATCAGATTCTTCTGGATGATTATCAAGCCGGGATGAATGCCGCACGCTATCTCCTTTCGCTCGGCCACCGGAAAATTGCGATGGTGTCGTTCAAGCACGTTGACCACGGGCATCAGCAACGTTTCGCCGGGTATGCGGCCGCGCTGCGTGACGAGGTGGACGCAAATCCGCCCGTGTGCGTGGAGGTTGACTCCGCGACGGTGGAGGACGGACGCAGCGCCGCGCGGCGCCTGCTCTCGCTGCCCGACCGTCCGACCGCGGCCATCATCACCAACGAGGATTTGGCGGTCGGCTTCCAGAGCGAGGCGCGCAACATGGACATCCGCGTGCCTCGCGACCTCTCCATCATAGGGTTTGAGGAGTCTGACACGCTTGCCTATCTCGACACGCCCATGACGGCGATGCATATTCCGGCCCAGGCGATGGGCATGGAGGCCGCCAAGATGGTCTTTGGCCAAATGACCTCGAAATCGGAGGACACCGGACAAAAAACGCCCATCCCGACGCATTCCATTCATCTCCCCATTTCCCTTGTGGCCCGACACTCCACTCAGGCTGTCGAGTGAGGCCAATGATCCGTTCAAAGCGGGGGTATATGGTCGGAATCTTTCTTCTTTCTCCTCTGGCCGGTGCCGCTGGCGGGAGAACGAGGAAGGAGGGCAGCCTTCGGTAAGGCCAATGCGATCCAGGGGAGGGATTGCGCTATAACATGATGGAGCCTCCTGCGGATAACAAAGAACGGAGCGAGGCGGCATTAACCTGAGGCACGTGTGTGTTTTCGGTGAGCGCGATATGGGCGGCGACACCGGCTGCCTCCCCGGTCTGGTTGGTGTTCACCATCACTCGCAGCCCGCCATAGGCGGACCGGTCGGCGTCCAGAATGCGGCCCGCGACCAGCAGGTTTGAAAAACCTTGAGGCACGAGCGCGCGGAAAGGAATCTGGTAAAACCGGGGGCATGGCTCCCCCTCTTTTCTCCAGCGGTGCTCGCTGGTTTCCCCTTGTTTCGACACCCTCTCCTCCTTCCCGTCCAGGTAACGGATGCTCGTCCCCTCGGGGCCGTGGATGTCCAACGGATAAGTCCCGTTGCCAATTGCATCTGGAAATTTCTCCCCGCGCAGCAACTCGTCAGCCGTGACCCGGTGTAGGCAGCAGGCATGCCATGAATCCCGTATTCCAATCTGGTGCGGCAGGGCCAGCAGCGCCACGTCCGCCGCGGTCGCACCATAGTGCTGGCGTATCAAATCGAGAAATACCCGCGCATGACGGCGGCCCTCGATATGCGCCTGGGTCAGTTGATCGGCGTCGCTTCCATCGACGCCGTTCAGCCGGGCACCAAACACCGTTTGCACGTGGGACGCGCCCGGCACGATGTCCACCCACGGATTGCTATCCCGCAGGCCCAGCGCGAGCGCGGCGTCGCGGATTTCCGGCCACAGCCGCGCCCCCGGATTTTGTTCCAGCACGCGCTGGATTCCCGTGGCGAGAAATTGGTGGGAAACCGGCTGCAAGGGCGCGTGCTGCGCCGCCCGTCCGCCCGCCCGGCGGACGAGGTTCCCGTTGCCGGTCGCGTCGATGAATACCTGGCCGGTTATCGCGCGCCGCCCCGATTCGTCCTCGATCACCACCGCCGTCAACCGGTCCCCGGAGACCACCGGCTGGACCACCCTTGCCGCCAGAAACGGACGGATCGTTCCCGCCTCGCGGACAAGCTCGTCAAGCTCGATCGCGAGTTCGGCGGCGTTCAATTTATAACGGATGCGCTCATGCCCGGCGACGGCGAGGCATGCGCCGCGTCGCGTGAGCCGTTCCACGACTTCCCACGTAAGCCCCCCGATGACGCGATTATTGCGGGCGGAGTCGTCAAGGCGGTGCCAGTGGTTGACCAGCGCGGCGGTTGCCGTGCCTCCCAGCAGGCTCGCCTGTTCGATCAGGGCGACCCGGGCTCCGAGTCTCGCTGCACGCACTGCTGCGAAAACGCCTGTGCAACTGCCACCTGCGATTACGATATCCGCCTCGTGGCAGACAGGAATATCATGAGATGGGAAAGAAATTTTCTTCATATCTGAAACAGTTTCGTCTTGATTTCATTTTTTATTGCACTAGTCCAGTCTTCATTCAGCAACACTTTCACCATTGGCGCAACCCCTCCTGTTTCTCCCTGCCTGCCCACTGACGCTTTTCTGCCTCAGCGTATCACGAAAACCTCAACACCAACTCACCTCTCGCATGAAAACACACACTCCACCGGCCGCCCTCCGGCTGTTTTCCTCCCTCGCCTTGGCCGCGGTCTGCCTGTCCGCACCATCCCCCGCCGCGGTCTTCCTCGACACCGCCGAAAACCTCGACAACTGGCAAACCGAAGTCCCCTCCTATGGGGCGCAGGTCGGCAACTACTTCATCGCCGAAGGCGGTGAGTTCAAGATATTAAACGGTTACTCCACTTATAACGTTTTTGTCATCAGCAAAAACAAGTTTATTGCGACCGAAACGTTTGAACTTTCCTTTGACGGTTTCCACGGGCCGAACACCACCTCAAGTGTCAACAGCACGAAATATGAAATCGGGCTTTTTGAGGTGGGTGGTGGCGCGGCGGGGCAAAAATTGATGTTTTGCCTTTCCCCCACCGGCCTCGGCAATGACTTGGACGGAGGCACCGTCCCCGGTGCCACGCTTATATATAATGGTACCACCATCAATCTGAGCGGGAGTTCGTATCCCCGTCCGGTCGCGGCCTCCACGACATACGGGAAAGCCGCGTTCAAAATCAAATACGAGCACCTCAACGGGAAAGTCACCATCACCCAGACCGCTGGCGCCTACCGGCCCGTCAATTCCAAAGACGGTGCCGCGGTGCCGCCGGGCGGCATAGTCATCTACAACGGTACGCCGGGCGACGGCGCGAAGATTGATTTCAAGGATGGCCTCGCCATAAGAATCGTCGCCCGCACCGGCGGCAATGCGATCACCGGCTCTCCCATGACCATTGACAATATAAGATTGGAGACCGATCCCGGCGTCGTCGAACCCCCATCGTGGCCCGCCGCCGCGCAGCGTGGCGTGAACGCCGGCAATTGGCTGACCAGTTTTACAATGAATGACACACTCATTCCGTGGGGCACCAGACTCATGCGGTTGCAGCTCCTAGGCTCGTCCCCCGCATTCACGCCCGAGTTGGATGGAATTAGCGGCGAGTGGACCTTCCCCGCCGCTGGCTGGACTGCCATTGATAATTTTCTGGATGCGGCAAGAAGCAACAACATGAAGGTGGTTCTCGACTTCCACGGGGGGGCACACTTTTTCCCGGACGGCAACTACAGCACATGGTCACAGGAGCCCGGCGCGCCGGGCATCGCCAACAAGAACAAACTCGTCAGCCTCTGGAAGACCATCGCCACCCGCTACAAAAACGAGCGCGGCACTATCGCTGGCTATGAAATATTCAATGAGCCGAATGCCGGTGGAAACCCGGACGCGGACAAGGAAAACGGCGTGGCCCCGCTCGATGGCGCCGACGCTTGGAACACTATCGTCACCGACGTCATCGTAGCCATTCGCACGATAGACAGTTACCACGCCATTGTGATCGAGCCGGTCGGTTACGCCAACCAAAAATACCTCAAGCGCCTGAAATACTTCGACCCGGAGGAGACGCCGGGCATCATTTATAGTGTTCACATTTATTCCCCGCACGAATACGCCGAGCAAGGCACCGTCAACATCCAGCCCCTCTGGAAATACGGCTTCGATGGCATCATCGTCAACGGCACCGCCGTCGGCTCGGGATACTATTATCCCGGACCGATTGACTTCACCACCGGTTACGCCAATCCCCCTACTTATGAGACAATCGTGCTCGATAAAAATTATCTGCGCGAGCGGGTCGCCCCGATTCTGGAGTTTCAAAACACACACAAGGAGGCCCGGATTTTCATCGGCGAGTTCGGCGCCGTTCGCCACGCCCCCATAAACCTCACCGGGCAGGACAGCACCTGGACATTTTTACGGGACTACCTCTCGTTGTTCCATAACGAAAACCCCACCGTCAGTTATCCAAACTGGGACTGGACGATTCACGCCTTCCAATTTTCCGCGAATGATCTTTATACCGGATTGCAATACGACAATAACCGGGACAGCACCATGCGTTATGCGGACACCAATAAGATTCGCCTCTATAAACACTATGTGGACCCGACCAACGATACCGTCACCCCGCCCGCTTATGATGACACGCTGCCCGACGCCGCCATCCCCGCAACCCCGCCGCCGCCGCCCTACGGCCTCGCCGCCACCCCGCTCGGCAGCGGTATGATTGACCTCACGTGGCTTGCCGCATCACGTACGGAAAAGTATAAAATCAAGTATTCCACCACAGGGACATCCGGCCCGTTCACCGACCTTGTTGCCATTGACCAGCCCGCGGTGGAAACAATCGTCAGCGGTGCCTACAGGGTGGGCTACACAGATGGCACCGTCACTCCGCTGTCTCCCGGCGCGGTTTATCATTACAGGATTTCAGCGACCAACGCCTATGGTGAAAGCGCGCCCGGCACCGTGGTCACCGCCACTGCCAGCACCCTCGTCATCCCGATTATAGACACCCAGCCCCAGCCGCAATCCGCCGAGGTCGGCGTCCCGTCCACGCTCTCCGTTGGTGTCAGGGCGGGCACCGGCGCGCAGTCCTGGCAATGGTTCAAGGACGGCGAGCCGGTCGCCAGCGGCACCGCCTCCGACCTCGTGCTCGCCGGTTCCCCCGCCGACGCTGGCGTTTATATGGTGAAAGTGACCGGCCCCGACGGCTTCGCCGAAAGTGCGCCTGCCACCGTTACCATCCTGCCTTCCACCTCCGGCCCCTTCGGCACCCCCGCCGCGCTTGCCGCCGTGGACTCAGGCGAGATTTATATAGCGGACTCTGAAAAACATATCCTCCATGCACTCACCGCTGCTGGCGCCGTCTATACTTTTGCCGGCGCCAGCGGCACTGCGGGCGTGACTGACGACGACCGGCTGCAGGCGCGCTTCAGGAACCCTTCTGGCCTCGCCGTGCGCTCCGGCACCTTGTATATAGCCGACACCGGAAACTCCGCGCTGCGCGTCTCCGACACCGGTGCCTCCATCAAGACTTTCATATCCGGCACCGCCGCCGTCCTCAGCCATCCTGTCGGCCTTGCCGCCGACACCGCCGGCACTGTTTATATCGCCGACCGCGACCACCACCAAATCCGCAAGATCACAGCCGGCGGTGAGGTGAGCATCGTCGCTGGCAGCGGCGTGTCAGGCACGGCGAACGGCACCGGCACGCTTGCCCAGTTCAATGGCCCCGCTGGCGTGGCGCTGTTCGAGGCAGGCGGTGCGAATGATTTTCTTTATGTCGCCGACACCGGCAACCACACCGTCCGCGTTGTCGAGCTCGCCAGCGGCGCGGTAGATACCCTCGCCGGAAAGGCGGAGGAGCCGGACTTCGCCGACGGCGCCGGTGCGGACGCGCGTTTTAACAGTCCCGGCGGCCTCATCGTGGACGGCGATGGCGACATTTACCTGGCCGACACCGGCAACTCCCTCATTCGCAAAATCACGCCTGCTGGCGTCGTCAGCATCGTCGCCGGCGCGCCTGGTGTGTCCGGCTTCAAAGATGCCGGCGGAACCACCTCGTGGTTCAACCAGCCGCGCGACATCACGCTGTCCGCGAGCGGCACCTTGTATATAGCCGACACCGGCAACCGCGCCATCCGTGTCATCGGCGCGGACGACAAGGTGGCCACGCTCGCCCCCGTCGCTGTCGCCTCGCCGGTTCCGCCCATCCCGTCCTACACGCTGCCGACCAAGAGCCAGGACGGCGGCGGCGGAGCGCCCACCCCGCTCCTCCCCGCCCTGGTCGCCCTCCTCCTCCTCCTCGCCCGCCGCTTCCGCCTGAAATAAACCACCCATTAAACTGTCGACAGATTGCACAGATTAAAAAACAAATTATTAAAAACAATCTGTGCGAATCTGTGTAATCTGTGGACAGTAAAACCGGACAAATAAATTCACCACAAAGGATATTAATAGCTGTTCTTTATAAAATTCATTCCTTTGTGCTCTTTGCGCCTTTGCGGTGAATAAAAACAGACCATTCATTTGATGATTCCAAACAATCCAGACTCCCGCGTCTTCAAAAAGCACCCGCTCAATCCCGTGCTCGCCCCCGGTAATTTTCCGCCCGGCGTCATGTATGCCTTCAATCCGGGCGCGATTAAATTCAACGGCGAATACCTAATGATGGTCGACGCGGCGACAGAGGCACAGCCGATCGTGTTCTGGCTGGCCCGGAGCCGCGACGGCGTTTCCTGGCGGACGGATTCCGCGCCGGTGAACTGGCCCGCACCTGATCCCGCCCATCGGGAGGATTGTGTCTATGACCCGCGCATTACTAAAATAGGCAACGAGTATATTATCATCTACGCCAGCAGTTCCGAAGCCGGCGGCGTCAGGCTGGGCATCGTGAAAACAATCGATTTCAAAACCTTCACGCGTGTCTCCATCGCCAGCGAACAGGGGAACCGCAATGGGGTGTTATTCCCCGAGAAAATCAACAGTCTCTACGTACGCCTCGATCGGCCCTTCGGCGATCCCAACGACACCTGCGGCATGTGGGTGAGCTATTCGCCCGACCTTGTTTTTTGGGGGAAGTCCGAGCCCGTGATGGGACCGCGCTCCGGCCTGTGGGACAGCCTGAAGGTCGGCGCCGGCGCCGTGCCCATTAAAACCGACCAGGGCTGGCTGGAACTTTACCACGGCGTCGCGTCCACCGGCGTCGGCATGGTTTACCGCCTGGGCGTCTGCCTGCTGGACTTGCAAAACCCGGCGCGCGTCATCGCCCGCAGCGAGGACGCCGTGCTCTGGCCCGAGCATGATTATGAGCTCACCGGTCGTGTGGGCAATGTCGTCTTCACCTGCAACGCCATTGTGGAGGACGACAAGACGGTGAAAATCTACTATGGCGCCTCCGACACCTGCATCGGCCTCGCCGAGGCCCGACTGGATGATTTGGTGGATGCCTGTTTTAGAAAAAACCCTTTCATCCTCCGTGCCTAGCCTTCGGCTCCCGACGGCACTATTCGAAAAGTCCTTCTCTTCGCATCCTTCGCGCCCTTCGCGGTTAAAAAACAGACGAAGGCACAAATAATCATACAAAAACCCGATGCCCGACCCCGTGAACAACAAAAGCCAGCCGCACCAAACTGCGCCGGAGGACCGGGTGCCCGTCGCGCAGAAGCTCGCCTACGGTGGCGGGGCCTTCGCCGACAACACCATGCAGAACGGCATCAACACCATGGCCAACCCGGTGTTCAACATGACGCTCGCGGTTGACCCCGGCATGGTCAGCACCGCGCTCGCGCTGCCCCGGTTGTGGGACGCCATCGTGGACCCGTTTGTCGGCAGTGCCTCGGACAATGCCCGCACCCGCTGGGGCCGGCGCAAGCCGTTTATCGTCACCGGCTCGATCCTGTGCGGATTATTGTTCGCGCTGGTCTGGATGGTGCCACACGGCTGGTCGCAATGGGGATATTTTTCCCATTTCCTGGCCATGTCGCTGTTGTTCTACACCGCCTACGCCGTCTTCGCCATGGCCTTCGGCGCGCTGGGCATGGAAATGAGCCCCGACTACCACGAGCGCACGCGCGTCATGGCCTACAAGACCTTCTTCGGCTCGGTCTCCGGCATCTCGACGGCCTGGATGCTCTGGCTCTCGCAGCGCCCGTGCTTTTCCGACACGCTCGACGGCATGCGCTGGGTCGGCGCCGGCATCGGTCTGACCATCGCGCTCCTCGGCATTCTGCCGGCTTTGTTTATCAAGGAGCGTGCGCAGGCCGCCGTCACGCGCCAGAAAAAACTGCCCCTTATAAAAAGCCTGAAAGAGGCCGTCGGCGTGAAACCCTTCCGGCAGCTGCTGTATTCAGTGGCGCTGATGGCCGTCGGCATATTCATGGTGAACAGCCTGGGCTATTATATAAACATTTATTATGTCCACGGCGGCGACATGCGGGCCGCGTCCGCGGTGCAGGGCTGGTCCGGCTCGACCTACTGCCTGAGCAGCATGGCCGCGCTGCCGCTCATCACCTGGGCGTCAACCCGCTTCGGCAAACGCCGCACGCTCGCCGCCGCCCTGTGTTTCCCGCTGGCCGGCACCCTGCTCAAGTGGGTTTGCTACAACCCGGCTTATCCCTACCTCCAGCTCGTCCCCGTGCTCCTGATGGGCTCCGGCATGGCCGCCCTCTGGACCCTGCTCGGCTCGATGGTCGCCGATGTCTGCGACGTGGACGAGTTCGAGCACGGCGTCCGCCGCGAGGCCACGTTGAACGCGGTGTTCGCCTGGGCCTTCAAGTTCGGGCTGACGCTGGCGCTGCTGCTGTCGGGCTTCGCGGTCGCGTTCTCCGGCTTCAAGGCGGAGCTGGGCGGCGGCCAGGCGGCGGAGGCGCTCGTCATCATGCGCCTGCTGTATATGCTCGTCCCCGCCACCGCGCTGGCGCTCACGATCTTCATCGTGCTGCGCTTCCCGATTGATGAAAAGGACGCCTACGCTATCCGCACCAAACTGGAGGCACGCCGCGCTCAACCCCGAGACCTAAGCCAAGCCACCAATTAAAAAACAACCATTAAAATAGCCGAAAAGACGCACAAAACAAGCACTCCTTTTTGTGCCTCTTTGTGGCCATTAAAACCGAACCATTAAATTAACCGCGGAAGCACGAAATTTCGGTTCCGAGCGAAGCGACATCAGCCAACACGGAAGCAAGCCAATCTTCTCCTTTTTTCAGGGCTTCCGTCCTTCCGTGTTTCCGCGATTAAAAAAACGAACCTTTTCCCCATGTCCCCCCCGATAAACGATCTCCCCCGCAAAATCCACGCCTGCTGGTTGGGGAAGAACATCGGCGGCACGCTCGGCGGGCCGCACGAGGGCAAGCCCGGCCCGCTAGCCCTTTCGTTTTATGATCCGGTGCCGGACGGCGTCCTGCCTAACGATGACCTCGACCTCCAGCTTGTCTGGCTGCACCACTTGCTAAAAACCGGCGCGACGCAGGTGACGCCGGAAATCCTCGGCGAGGCATGGACGCGGCATGTCACGTTCCCCTACGATGAATACGCCATCTCGCTAAGAAACGCGGCTTGCGGTCTGTCCGGTCCGGCCCGCGGCGCGACGGACAATTTTTTCGGCGAGTGTATGGGCGCCGCCATCCGCAGCGAGATTTGGGCCTGCGTGGCTCCCGGTAACCCCGCCCGGGCGGCCGGCTTCGCCTGGGCCGACGCGGTCAATGACCACTCGGGCGAGGGTGTTTGGGCGGAAGTATTTTTCGCCGCGCTGCAATCCCTCGCGTTTGTCGAAACCGGCACGCAAACGCTGCTTGCCGACGCGCTCGCCCGCCTGCCCGAAGCCAGTGAAATCCGCCGGGCCGTCCTCGCCACGGTGGCCGAGTGGGACCGGACGCGCGACTGGCCCGGTGTGCGCGAATATATAATCGCCCGTTACGCGCGGACCAATTTCACCCACGTCACCGCCAACGTGTGCTTCACCATCCTCGGCTGGCTGGCCGGCGGCGGCGATTTCTGGAAATCCATCTGCATCGCGGTCAACTGCGGCTACGACACCGATTGTACCGGCGCGACGCTCGGCGCCCTGCTGGGCATCATAAACCCGGAGGGAATAGACAACCGCTGGCTCGCGCCGATTGGCGAGGGCGTGGTCGTTTCCGCGCCAATCATAGGAATCGAGCCGCCGGCCACTCTCGCGGAACTGACCTCGCAGGTCATGGAGTTGGGCTGCCAACTGCGGGCGGCGTCGCCGGTGATCGGAGAGATTGCCGAATGCCGGCCCGCCACGCGCGACACCGCATTTTTCCATCAGCCGGTTTTAATCGAACACCGACACGATTATACAATGGGTTTTGAAAAAACACCACCCCCGGACAAATGTGACAAAACAACCATCCATGGCCAATGGCTCCGCTTCCAGCGTGAGTCGTTTATGAACAAGGCGCTGGACATTGTTATTCCGTTCTATCTCCCCGCGCCCGGCGATTACGCCGTCATGGCCTGGTCGGATGGCGACATCACCTGCGCGCTGGACGACCAGCCCGTGCTGGCCGTGCCGGCAGACGATACCCGCCGTAATATATATGCGGCACCCTCCCCGCACCGCGCCGGACCGTTCCGCGCCGAGGTGCGGATTGGCACCGGCGCGCACACGCTGCGCCTCCGCCTGCGTCGCCCGCAAACCGCGACAGATTGCGTGTTCGCCCTCGCCGACGCTGCCACCCACCAATGGCTGCCCGGCGCCTTCGGCGCGCAAGGCCGCGTGGAAGGGGCTCCCCTCCGTGCCCGCACTCCGTGAACTCTGTGTCTAAAACAAACCAACCATTTTCCCATCAGCCCAACCCTGAACCCTAAAATAATGAACACCACAACCAACCCGTGCCGCGCCCGCCTTTGCCTGCTGGGGGCGGCTCTTGCCGGCGCCGTCAGCCTCGCGCTGCCCGCGCAATCCGTCAAAATATCCGCCGGCGAGGCGGAGGAAATCGTCGAGATGTCCCCGTTCGAGGTCTCCACCTCGAAGGATGTCGGTTACATGGCCGCCAGTTCGCTCACCGGCGGACGGACGAGCATGGACCTGCGCGACTCGCCTGCCGTCGTCTCCGTCCTCACGCGTGAATTTCTCGACGACATCGCTGCCACCACGCTCGCCGAGGCTTCCCAGTGGGCGACCAATGCCATGCCGATGGACGGCAATGCCGAGGCCGTGCAGGGCGAGTATCAAGTCCGCTTTCGCGGCATGGGCGCCGGCTTTCCCACCCGCAATTATTTTGTCTGGTATGTGGACAGCGATGACTACAACACCGAGCGCTTCGAATTCGCCCGCGGCCCCAACGGCGTGCTGTTCGGCGACGGCAACGTCAGTGGCATCGCCACCACCTGGACCAAGCGCGCCAATTTATACAAGCCTCGGCATGTCGCCTCGCTCAGGATGGACTCCTACGGCGGCTGGCGCATGGCATTTGACGCCAACCAGCCGCTGGTCTCCAGAAAATTCGCGCTCCGCGTCAACGGCCTCCTCAACCGCGCCGAAGGCTGGCGCGATTTCGCGGAGTCCGACCGCGACGGGCTGCATCTGGCCGGCACGTGGCGCGTCCTGCCGAGCATGAATTTCCGCTTCGAGGGCGAATATGGCGACATGGAGCGTTATATATACAAGCAGAATTTCAAGGATTACGCCTCCTACTGGAACGGCTACACCACGACCAACGGTAATGATGCGAATACCAATATCATTGACCGCCCGCCGCCCGGCCAAGAACACGGCTTGCAACGGTTAAGCAGCATGTCCAACGGCAGTTATTTCCTCTGGGTTCCCTCGATGGCTGGTCTCAATGTCACCAACTGGGGCAATCTGTGTCAGACCAACGGCACCGGCGCGCCACTCATGGCCGAGCAACGGACGGACATCGCCTCCGAAATCAGCGACCGCGTCCCCATGCTGCCTTATCGTGAGTTTAACATCCAGCCGCTCGACTCGATTGTTCACAATAGATATTACACGTTTTCTGGCTACCTCGACAAGCACTTTGGCGACTGGCTGTTCATGGAGCTTTCCTTCAACCACTCAGAGCGCAACAACGACGCGTGGGACAACAGCGCGCTTTGGGAAGAATATCATATAGACATCAACCGGAAGCTGCCCAACGGCGACCCCAATCCCAAGTTCGGCGCCCCCTACACTGACCAGACCCGAGGCACGCAAGACGGCAAAAACCTGGTAGACGAGGTCAGGTTCATGGCGACCAGCCTGTTCGAGTCCCGCCGCATCCGCCAGCGCGTGACCGCCATCGTGGGCGGACGCGAGGAAACCAGTTATGAAATCCACTCCCGCCCGCGTCTTATAAACAAGACCAACGGTGCGAATTACAAATTGTGGGAGCGTTATTATTGGGACGAGCCGGCGGTCGCCGCCGGAGAAATCCCGGAGATCACAAACCCGAATCTCGACCTGGTCTGGCAGCGGGTGAACGTCGCCTACAACGACCGCTGGGTGAAATCAGCCCAAATTCTCGGCACCACCCAGTTTTTGCGGGAGCGCGTGACCTTGCTTTACGGCATCCGCTACGACGATTACGAGAATCGCACCGCCGCCGCCGCCGCTGTACCCGTGGTCGAGCCAACCGGTCGGGATGTCCAAAAGGTCTCCCCTGTCAGCCGCAGTCTGGGCGCGGTCTGGTATTTCCTCGAAAATGTCGGTGTGTTCGGCAACTATTCAGAGAGTTTCAATGCGCCGCGCAACGGCCCCAACCTGCTTGACGGTTCCTACCCGGACATCGTGAGAAACGAGGGCATGGACCTCGGACTCCGGTTCGAGTTTTTCAACAAGAAAATCACCGGTTCCGCCAGTTACTATGACAACACGCAGAACAAGAACCCCAACGACAGTTACACAAATGCCTACAACACCCAGTTGCAGTATCTCTGGCAACATTCCGGGCGTCCCGACCAAGAAACCATCCTTTACCGCGACACGCGCGACTACAAGGGCACCGGCTATGAAATAGACATCACCGCCAATCCCACGAAAAACCTGCGTGTCATGTTCAATCTCGCGCTTCCCGAAACCGAGGCGGTGAATCTCCGTCCGGGACTGAGAAAATACTTTTACGAGAGTCTGCCCACATGGCAGTCCGCGATTGGCAACCTGACGGACACGCCCGAGGACATATCCGTGAAAAATCAGATGCTCACTTATATTGAAAGCATTGAGAACGCCCTCAAGGCCGCTGCCAAGGGCACTGTGCTGCCCCACACAATCAAATACAGCGCCAATATCTACGGAACCTATTCCTTCACCTCCGGCCCGCTTCGCAGCCTCGAAATCGGCTTCGGCGCCAATATTCGCGGCAAGCGCAACATCGGTGTGGCCGATCCCGACCATCCGTTTGATTACTCCTACGCCAAGGCCTACCAAACTTACAGTGCCCACGCGAGTTACCGGCTTCGCTTTGGCAATAAGCGCCCGCTCCGCCTGCAAGTGAATGTTTCCAATCTCTTCGATAATGACGACAAGATTGTCTATGGCGTGTTCGCCTACCGCATGTATGGCCTAGCGGCCAACCCCCGCCTGACCGCCTCCGGCGATTACAATTATCTCGATCCGAGGAAAATCACCTTTTCCGCTGTCTATCAGTTCTGATTTTACCGGGTGCGGATTGGAGCATTGTTCATTTAATTGGTCGCAAACGTCTGGTAGGGAGGCCTCTCCGAGGCCTCCGTGAGAACGTCTCGATTACCTATGTATTTCACCATGCCCCGCGCACACTGGCGGAGGCCTCGGAGAGGCCTTCCCTACCGGCGCTGCCGCGCCATCTCTCTAATGCGAAAGAATAAACAAAAATGCTCCAACTCCCGCCGCACCCTTGGAAAAGGCCGCACCCGCGTTACGCTAACATCTCTTTTGTGCCGCGCTCCTCCAAATTAGTCCCAAATCTTTTTCAGAACCTTTTCATGGGACGACTACGATACCTCCTCGCCATACTCACGCTTTTTACGGCGCGCGCGCATGCGCATGCCGATGCGAATGTGCTGGTTATCAATTCGTATAAAAAATATTCGTCAGTGCAATACCTGAACGGGCAATGGCAGCGCACGGCGATACGGCTTTTTGCCAATGAAGCCGACGCTTATTCGAATGCGCTCGCCGCCAATGACGCGGCGGCGTTTACGGGCACGTATAACGTTCCCGAGGATTTGTGGGCGCACATGTCGAAGGAAAAAGTAACCGCCGATTTCACAAAGGATAAGCGTTTCCTCGCGCTCCACGTGAAACGCGTGTTCACCGTCACCAAGAAAAACGACAGGCGCTATCTTATGCGCTTCGGTGCGGTGGCGTATTACGGCGAGGTGCATGTCAACGGCGTGAATGTCGGCTCTCACAAGGGGGCCTATACGCCGTTTTGCCTCGATGTCACGCGCGCGTTGAAAAACGATGAGAACACGGTTGTGGTGAAAGTGATTAACGACATCGAGCCAGGCCCGGTGAACTGGAACCCTGAAACCCCGTTGAAGCATGTCTATGGCCCCCTGTGGGGAATGCAGGAATTGCGCGGCGGCATCTGGCAGGACGTTTGCCTGATCGAAACCTCGCGGGATTCCATCGCGGAGTGTCTCATCTCGACGGACATCGACAAAAAATCCGTGACGCTGGATCTCACCTTTTACGCCGACCGCGAGCGCGACGCGACGCTGGCTTTCACGCTCACGGACAACAAGACTGGCAGGGAGGTCGCCACGATGACGCGGAGGGTGAGACTGGCTCCGGATGGGACCGCCGTCGTGACGCTTGCGTATGACGACGTGACGCTGTGGGACATGGACAACCCGCAACTCTACACGCTCCGCGTGCGCATTGACGGAAACGCGGACATCTATCAGGACACGTTTGGCTTTAGACGTTTCGAGGCGAATGGGCGCAACTTTTACCTGAACGGACGGCGGGTGTATCTCTTCGGAGGCAACATGTATTCTGCGGGGTATTTCAAAAACCCGGAGGGCAGCCGGCGGCAACTACCGGCGCTTGTCCGCTCGCTTGCCAGTCAAAAGGCAAAGGGTTACAATACGTTTCGCACGCCGCACGCGCCCATGCCGGAAGTGTTCTACCGCATGGCCGACGAGGTGGGTGTTTTGATATACGACGAATGGGCGAACGCGTTCACCCGCAAGGCGCACGACGAGTTCTACGCGCAAAACGAGCGCGAGGTGGAGGAGTGGTTCAAGATGAATTATAATCGCGCCTCGGTGGTGATGTATGCGCTGGGCAACGAGGTGCCCGTGCAGAAGGCGCTCTTCTCGCCGTATGCGAAAATAAAGGCGCTCGACCGCATGAACCGCCCCGTCTCCGCGAGCGGAATCATGGGGGTGGTGTCGCGCAAGGACAAATTCTCCAACGCGGTGGCCGACAGCGGTGACGAATGGCTGAAGGTGGACTTCCTCGACTTCCACCCCTACACCGGCGTTGCCGGCGACTGGGCGACCATGCCCGAGGTGATCGCGCAAATGCGCGACAAGGCGGAGGCGGTGCTCGGTGTCAAGGATTTGCCGATGGTGTTCTGGGAGAGCATCGGATTTTCGTGGGGCGGCTATAAGAAAGCGGAGAAATATCCCGCGATTGTTTCAAATCCAAGCGTGTATGTGGAGGAGTTAAACGCGTTCGCCAAAAGGGGCTGGGGCATCGGCGGCAGCTTTCCCGCCGCAATCGGATTCAAAAATCTTGCCGACAAGGAAAAGGGCGTGGCGCATGGGTTCAAAACAAACCTCAAGCGCATCTCGGAAATACTGCGCTTCGACGGCATTGATTCGGTCGCGGGGTTCGCCCCGTGGCAGGGGCTGCTGGATGCGCGCGCGACCGAGTGGACCTCGCAGGCTTATACTCCGGTTTATGCGCGCATCAAGGAGCACGACATGCACTTTTCGTCGGGCAAAACCTACAAGCGCACGCTGGAAATCGTCAATCACTCATCCTTTGACGCGACGATTTCCAGCATCAGCGTCAAAATGGAGTCCGGCACGGAATCGAAAACGCTTTATCAGGCGAGGAACATGGCAATCGCGCCGTTTTCGCCGGTCGCGCGCGAGTTTTCGTTTGAGGCGCCCGGCGTTGATGCGTTTGCCGCGGCGCGGATTTTTATAGTTTATGAATATGCGCAATCCGGCGTGTCCCGCTCGGTCACGAACACCTACGACGCGGTGCTTTGCCCAGCGCGGAAGGTGCCCGTGCTTGCAACCCGGCCGCGCGCGGTCGCGTATTTGAAGGAAGAAGGGGCGGTGGCAAAGGCGTCGGAGCGTTGGCTCGCGTCGCTTGGTATTTTATGCGACGTGATACGCTCTTTGCAAGATGCGCCGAAATACTCGCACGTGGTTGTCTCGGAAAACACATTCGCGACCGCCGACGACACGCTTGCGTTGCGCGGCGGGGAATTGAACGCATGGCTTGCCGGTGGCGGAAAGCTGCTCATTCTGGAGCAGCAAACACTAAAGTCGGACGCGCCGCTTGTCGAAGGGCTTTCGCTGGCCCCCGTGCAGGGGGTGACGCACGGGGTGACTTTTAACGAAATCGTCGCCGGGCAAAGTCCCTTCCTGCAAGGCATCAATGACCAGCGCTTTTGGGATTACTTCAATGCCAACGCGGGCGTCATTTCAAAAACCGTCGCATATCCCATGCAAGCGGATACCATCGTGCTCTCCGCGCTGCACAAATATAGCGTCGGGAGCAGTTCGTTCGGCATGTCGCTTACGTATAAAAAAATCGGCAGTGGCGCGCTTGTCGTGTCGTGCGTTGATGTGTTCAGCCGTCTCGACGAGGACGGCGTTGCCGACGCGTATGCGGACAACCTTTTCACCCAATTCCTCAGTAATAATTAACCCATGACCATGAAACGCCTCCGCCAAATCACATCCATAACAGCCTTGCTCGCGTTCGCGCTTGCTCCCGCCGCGCTCCTTGGAGCTGCCCCCGATTCGGGGCGCGTGCCCGTTAATATTCCCGTGAAATCGTCCAGAGCGAACGGAATGGACATCTCGTTTCTGAACAACGCGCCCGCCGGCGCGCACGGCTTCATCCGCGCCACTCCGGACGGGCATTTTGCCAACGACAAAGGCCGCGTGAAATTCGTCGGCATCGCCATCGTCGGCACGCTCTGTTTTCCTAACCGCGCGGAGGCCGACGAAATCGCTGGCTACCTCGCCCGCCATGGCGTCAACTTGGTGCGCTTCCACTTTTTTATGAATTACCTGCTGGCCAAGGACAAGGCGCGGGCGAACGGGTATTTCGCGGCGCTGGATTATTTCATCCACGCCCTCAACCGGCGCGGCATTTACATAGACCTCGACTTGTATGATTTGTATCAAATCTCGCCGCCCGGCATCGTTCCCGACGGCGGGCGTTTCAAGCCCAACGATTTCTTCTTTTATTCGAAGGCCATCGAGGCGCAAAAATACTATGCCTCGCTGGTGTTCAACCACGTGAATCCGCACACGAAGCGTGCCTACAAGGACGAGTCGGGCATCGCGTTCGCGGAATTGTTGAACGAAAACTCGCCCTTCTGGGGCGACACCCTGCAAAAATGCGCGGGCGAGTCGAAGGCCGAGCTGGAAAAACTGTTCATCGCCTGGGTGGAAAAGAATGCCATTTCCGCCGCCGACTATAAGGCGCTCCTTGCCGACCCCGCGAAACCGCTCGCGCCCGGCAACATCACCTTCCCGTCGGTTTATGACAGCGAGGCGATGAAGGAGTTTTCCGTCGCGCTGATGCTGCGTTATTATAGAAGCATGAAAACCTTTCTCGGCACGCTCGGCGCGCGGATTCCGCTCACCGGGCACAACTGCCCGCTCTCGCCGGCGGATTTCTACACGCTGGCGCGGACGATGGACTACACCTGCTCGCATTTTTACTGGACGCACAGCGACAAGTCGTCGCTGAAGACGCCGCTGAACCATTTTTGGACGCTACCGCCGCAGCTCGGGCGAGTGCGCAACGCCGGGATGCCCGCCATCGTCAACGAATTCAGCTATTCGCATCCCAACAAATACCGGAGCGAGGGGCTGCCCGAGCTGATGGCCTACGGCGCCTTGCAGGATCTCGACGCTCTCGTGCTATTTTCCTACCACGACGAATGGCCCAAGTTCATGAAAAACGGGAAGCCCGCGCAGGGTTCGTGGGAAACGCCCAACGAAAAACTCCGGTATCATTCCAACCTTGTGAAGGACCCGGCAATCTGGCCGCTCGTCCCCGCGCTCGCGCTTTCCTTCCGGCAGGGCATGGTCCGCCCGGCGGAAAACCGCCTGCGAATCACCAGCACCCGCGACGAGGCGGTGAAGCGCGAGACGCGAGAGCGGCGTTATACAAAGGAGCAAATGGACGGACTGGAGACGGACAGTTTTTACAGCCGCCAGTTGCTCGCCTCGTCCGAGGAGACCTACAAAAAGGTCATCTCCATCGCGCGCGCCTACGACAAGACCGACACGGCGCAACTGCTCGCGTTCACCAGCCGAGTCGAGCGCGAGTTCACACCGGGGCCGGGCGGATTTTTATACAACGCCGATGGCGGTCCATCGGCGCCGCGTCTTGACATAAAGCCTTGGCGAATCTCCTACCTACCGGTGGATGACAATTCCAACTTCACCGCCGCGCATGACTCGCTCCGGCGCGCACTCGCGAAAAACAATATCAAAATTCCCGCCGTTGAAAACGGCGTCATCGCCAGCGATACCGGCGAAATCCGCCGCGATTTTGCCAACGGCGTGCTCTCCGTGGACACGCCTCGCTTGGTCGTGCGCTCGGGTTTTATACAAGGGGACAACGCCGCGCTCGGCGGGACGCTCGCGTTTGCGGTCGGCAACGAGCATTTGTCCGCCGCCATCGTTTCCGGCGACGCGAAGGAGCTGGCCTCGGCCCGCACCGTTTATGTGCTCTTCGGAGTGAACGCCGGCAACTCCGGCGAAAAGCCGGCGAAGATGAAGGATTTTCACATCGGCAGTGACTACGGCGACGGCGGCGAGCCCCCCATCATGGCCGATGCGCTGGCCGTGTCGCTTTCGTGGAAACGCACGCACGCTGGTTACCGCGTCTTTGCGGAGGATCCGGACAAGGCCGAGTATCAACTCCTCGCAGAATCCAAGGCCGGGGGCGACATGGTTTCCTTTACCTGCCTGAAAAACGCCTATCGCTATAAAATCGTTTTCGATTAAAACGAACCAATGAAACAGACACAGAGTTCACGGAGCTCCGACACGAAGTTCGAGGAGGCCCGCAGGTTTCCGTTCGGTTCCATGCAAATCATCTTTTAATAAAAAGCCCTCTTCGCAAAAAATCCTTCATGCAGCCGGACGACCCTCCGTGTTTGAGCTCGGTGAACTCTGTGTCCCAAAAGCCGAATACTTTTTTGCATTCATTCACGGTTAAAAAAATCCGAATTACAAATGAACCCTTATTACAAATCTCCCTCCATCCAAACCGCCACTACCGTCGCGCCCGACGCGTTTTTGCCGACGCCACTGGCGGGCGTTGATCTGCGCGGCTTCGCGGGCCACCGGCTCGACCTGACAATACAAAACCGCATTCTCAAGCAGAACGTGGACGAGCTTTTGCAGCCCTTCCGCCTGAAAACCGACACGCGCGAAACTTGGCGCTGCGAGTTCTGGGGGAAATGGTTCACCTCGCTCGTTGACGCATGGGTTTATTCCGGCGTGCCCGAGGCGGAGGCGCTGGTGAAAAAGGCCGTGGTCGGCCTCATGGCGACACAATCAGAAAACGGCTACATCGGCACGCAGCCCGACGCGTCCGTGGAGGCGAATTGGGACGTGTGGGGCCGCAAATACACCCTGCTTGGCCTGCTCGGTTATTATGAGGCGAGTGGCGACGACGCGACGCTCGGCGCGGCGAAACGTCTCGCCGACAACCTCATCGCGTCCGTTGAAAAAACAGGACAATCGCTGCACCGTCTCGGATTATATAGGGGGATGCCGGCGTCGTCGGTTTTGGAACCACTGGTGAAACTCGCACGCCTCTCCGGCGAACAGCGTTTCATGGATTTTGCACTCTCCATTGTCGGGGGCTGGGCGCAAGCCGATGGACCGGATTTGATCAACAAGGCGCTGACGAACGGCAGCGTCACGGCGTTTTTTCCGACACCACCCGCCGAGTGGTGGGTTTGGGAAAATGGCTGGAAGGCGTATGAAATCATGTCGTGCTACGAGGGCGTGTGCGAACTTTACCGTGCCACCGGCAATAAGCGTTGGTTCGACGCCACGGTCGCGTTTCACGCGCTGCTGGCGAAGCATGAAATGATGCTCGTCGGCTCCGGTTCCGCGATGGAGTGCTGGTGCGACGGCGCGGGACGCCAGGCCGAGACGCTGGAGCGCCCGCTCGAATCCTGCACCGCGATGCTTTGGATAAAACTGTGCGCGCAACTGCTCCGCGTCACCGGCGATCCGCGTTACGCCGATGATATTGAGCTGGCTTTTTATAACGCCTTCCTCGGTTCGATGGCCGCTGACGGAAGCTGGTATGCGCGGCACAATCCGCTTGAGGGCGTCCGCGACCCCGAGGAGCGCCATCAGGTCGGCATCGCGCAAAACTGCTGCGTCGCCAACGGTCCGCGCGTGATGCTGATGTTCCCCGCGCTCGCCGTCATGGCTGGCGGGGACGGCCCCGTCGTCAACTTTTTCTGCGGCGGCGCCCACCGCGTCACGCTCGCCGGCGGCACCGCTGTCAGTATCGAGCAGGAAACCAATTATCCGGTGGACGGCGCGGTCGCACTGCGTGTCACGCCGGAAAGGCCGGAGGAGTTCACCGTCTCAATCCGCGTCCCGAGTTGGGCCGCGCCCGTCGTCGCCACCGTCGGCGGCAAAACCTTCACCGGCGCGCCCGGCGGCTACCTGAAAATCCACCGCCGCTGGCGGGCGGGCGACCGCGTGACGTGGGAGTTCCCCCTGCCGCCGCGCGCGCTCCGCGTGAACGGTGCGGGCAAAAAATTCGGCATCGCGCGCGGCCCGATTGTCCTCGCCACCGACGCGCGCCTAGGCACCGCCGGCGCCGGCGACGCCCGTGCGGAAGTTTCGCCGGACGCCATCGCGCTCGCCCCGCGCCCGAGCGGCGACACCGCCATCTGGATGGCTTTCACGTTGCGCGCCGCCGACGGACGTGAAATCCCTGTGTGCGACTTCGCCTCCGCCGGCAACACGTGGGACCAGCGCTCCGCCTACTCCGTCTGGTTCACGCCGCCCGCCAACTGACCCCAACACAAACCAGCCACCAGCGTCACCGCCCGTCACCGCCATCCTCCGCCATGACCCCGAGAGAACGCATCCTCGCCATCCTGAACCGCCAGTCGGTCGACCGCATCCCGGTCGACCTCTGGCATACCGACGAAATCGCCACGCTGCTGCGCCGCCATTGCGGCGTGGACAACGACCTCGACGCCTACGCCGCGCTCGGCCTCGATAAAATCGTGTGGGTCTTTCTCGGTCCCGGTCCGAACGAAGCCGCCGAACGCAACCTCTGGGGCGTGCCCATTAAGACCGTCCGCGCCGGTGCCGCCACCTACGCCGAGTTCGCCGAGGCGCCGCTGGCCGCCTTCGATACGCCCGCCGCGCTCGACGATTACCCGTGGTGGCCCGACATTGAAAAACTCGACTACGCCGCCGCCGCCGACAAGGCACGCGCCGCTGCGCGGCGCTTCGCCGTCATCGGCCCGTGGGTGTCGTTTTTTGAAATCTACTGCCAGATGCGCGGCCTTGAGCAGGCCATGTGCGACCTCGTGGAAAACGAGGACTTCGTCGATGCGGCGCTTGATCGCATCGAGGAGATTCAAACGAAAATGATGCGACGCTTTTTCTCTGACACGAAAGGTTGCCTCGACCTCGTCTTCGTGAGCGACGATATCGCCACGCAACAATCGCTTCTCCTTTCGCCCTCCGCGTGGGAGCGCCACCTATGCCCGCGCATGAAACGTTGGTGCGATCTCACCCACACGCATGGCCTGAAAGTGTTCTATCACACCGACGGCGCGGCCCGCCCGCTACTGCGTTCCATTCTTGATTGCGGTGTGGACGTGCTCAACCCCATCCAGCACGTCTGTCCCGGCATGGACATGGCGGAATTAAAAAAAGAGTTTGGCGACCGCGTGATTTTTCACGGCGGCGTGGACAACCAGTTCGCGCTGCCGCGCGGCACGCCCGTCGATGTGCGCACCGAGGTGCAAAATTGCCTGCGCACGCTCGGCGCGGGCAGGCAAGGCTACATCTGCGCCTCCTGTCACAATATACAAGCCGGCACCCCCATCAAAAACATACTCGCAATGATAGAAACCGTTCATGGCGAAGGTTGAAAGCAAAGGAGCAATCAGAATGCACACAGTGGAGCGCAAAAAATCCTCCGCATGTTCATTAATAGCGTAATTCGCCTCATTATTATAGAACAATAACGAATGCTCAATCAACCTCATGAAAAGCACCATCTACATTCACAATCCAACAAGGTTCACGATCATCTTGTCCGCATCAATGATGAATCCGTTGACATCGGCTATGCCATGCATCCCGCGCACTATTGGGAAGAGCATGTCCATGACCGCCATCAATTCATCCTGATGCTGGATACCTGTTCCGAGGCGGAAATCGCATGGCGTATGGCCGATGGCTCGCGAGGAAAACAGCGGCTGTCGGGCCAGCAGGTGTGTTTTATTGAAAAGGATCTACCCCATTCCCTCCGCTGGGATGCCCCCGCCTCGCTTGTGTGTCTGTATATCAGCGAGGCTTTCGTGGCACAAATATCGCCAAACCGAAGCTGGAATGATGTCGTCATTCATCATTGGAGCGAGCTTCTTGCCTGCGATTTGCTGACCATGAGCCTCGTGCTGCTCATGGCCGAGCTTTGCTGCCAGCACGACCGCCTGCATCCGCTGCACATACGGGTGGCCGGTATTTTTTTAGGGGCGCAACTCATTCGGATACGCTCGCGCGCGAAAGCGCGGCTGCAAGAATCCGAGGGGCTCCAGAACGCGCAACTGAAACGTGTCCAAGATTGGATAAACGAGCATATCTCGGAACGCATTGAGGTGCGGGAGCTGGCCCGTGTCGCGGGCATCAGCAGAAGCTATTTCGGGAGAAAATTCAAGGCATCCACCGGCTATCAGCCGCGTCGATACATTCTCATACAACGCGTCCACTGCGCCTTGGGGCTATTGCAACGTGGCGGCCTGCGCATGTCGGAAATCGCCCATCTGGCAGGTTTTGCCGATCAAAGCCACCTGTCACGCAACCTGCGGGCGTTCTACGGGCGTTTGCTTTCCAAAAAAAACGTCCGTGAACCTGCCAAAGCTTGATCTGCCGGCCAATATGGTTGATGAAAATATATCCGCCCGTTCCTTCGTTGGTGCGATATATTCCGTAGGCTTGTTATGTTATTTATATTTATAGGTGCGGTTTCCTAGCTCCGCATCTTGCTTTCGTTTATTAAATTCAAAAGGGATACATTCGCTGTGGATTTGCTCGAATTTTTCTCGTATGGCTTCTTCCGAAGTATAAATGCAAAAACGCCACATGTGTGACGCATAGGGCATTGGATTCCGGCTGTATTGTGCGTTGTGTTATCCGCGAGCGGGCACGAGCAATCTTGTGCGGATGTGCATGGAGACCTCGGCGAGGTCGTAGTAAACAAAGTGCCCGACGCGGTGATGTGGGACGCGGCGGGCGCGCGTCCATTCGCGCAGCGTGCGCACGGACGGTTCGCGCCCGGTCGGGAAAATCCCGCCGAGGCGCAGGCCATTGATGTCCGTGAGCGCGGGACGCGGCTGGGTGGCTTGGGATGGTGTCACGGGAGCGAGGCGGGATGAGGGAGTGTCGGGAGTGGTGGTGTTTATTGCATTCATGCGAAGGCTCACATGGCACGCGGATTTTTTCTCGTGAATGTGTGGGTTGGTTCACCCGCAGGTGCGGTCGCGGAAACGAAAAAGACGGGCGGATGCGGCAGGGAAACCGCATTCGCCCAGTGGCTTTATGCGGCGAGTTGATCCTGGTCGGGTGTGGGTGCAGGAACAGGCGCGGGCGCGCTTGCCTGCTGCGTCGCTGGCAATGGCTGCGGCACGGCGTGCCGCCTCAGCCTGGGGCGGATATTGAAAAACGCCTCCGCCTCCTGCGGTGTGGTCACGTTCAGGTAATGGCGGCGGATGATGCTTTCCGAGTTGCCCGCCTGCAACGCCGCGTCGCCCATCGAACGGAATTTCGCCACGTGCATCGAAATAAACGTGTGCCGCAACACATCGTGCCCGACGCCGAACTTTTGGCGGATGCACGTGAGTTTTTTTGCGATGCTCTTCATTTTTTCCTTGGGCGGAATGACGGGGTATTCGTCCAGCGGATACGCGCACAACCACGCCGCGAGGTTCGGCTGGATGGTCACCAGCCGGCGCATGTTGACCTTGGATACCCACGGCTCGATGGTGATGGCGTTGTTCTCCAGCCGCACGTCGGCGGCGGGCAGCTTGGTGATTTCCCCGTCGGGGCGGATGCCGGCGAACAGGCATAGCACGAAAAACGGCACGAACGCCCCGCCGTGGACACTCTCGACATGCGCCATGAGTTGCGCGGCGCTCTCCGCCGTGAGCGCTTCGGCCCCGCCCCGGCTGTGGTCGATGCGGTGGCGGGTGGTGCCTTCCAACGGGTTTTTCACCAGCCAGCCTTTCTGGCAGGCATATTTGAAAAACGTGAACAGCACGGCGCGCCGGTTGTTCTGCGTTTTCAGCGACCCATTACCGCGCCGGATACAAGCGGGCAACGCCTCCGCGCCCACCTCCGCAAGCGTCTGCGTTGAGAAATGCCGCTGGAACTCCGTCAGCTCCAGCCGGATGTTTCGCAACTGGCGTTCGCCCATCAACGCCTGTTGCACGTCCTCCTTGCGCGCCTTCAGGTAGCTCTCGATGGCATCGCCGATTTTTAGCGCGGCCTCGGGCTCGCGGTAATTGGCCAGCGCATAGTCCAGATAAAACGTGAGCGGTCGCCGCGCTTTCTCCAGCCGGAGAAACGCGGCCTCGGCCTCGCGCAATTGAGCCTCGGTCAGAAACGTGCTCGCGCCACGAAGGTTGGATTGCGACTGGAGCACGCGCAGTTCGAGCGCAGCGCGCTCGGCGATGGCGTCCTCGCGGGTCTTGAAGTTTTTACGAACGCGCTCGCCGAGCAGCCAGCCGGCGACGCGGAATGAAATCACGCCGTTGCGATTCCTGAACGGCTTGATGGTGAAGGCGGTCTTTTTTTGTTTCATCGGTAGGTTGCCGCCGTCACGTGGCAACCTATTCATGAAATCTCCGGCTTCCCTCTGGGATTTGGCCTTTTCGCGCCGGCTGGAAGCCGGCGCTCCCAGTCGCTCACGCGTCATCCAGGCGTCTTGTCGTCTTCGCGTCGGCGCACTTTGAGTCGGCCCTGTTGCCCGGTCCTGCACAGAAAAAGCAGGACGCGCGGCCTCATCGCGTTTCCGGCAACGACGGCGGTTTGATCTGCGGGCGGACCGGGGCGGGCTTTATGCCGGCGGGCGGAGTCCTCCTGCGTCGATTGGCCTCGGGCTCCACCTCGCGGCCCGTGTCCTTCGCGATGCGGCGCTTGAGCGACTGCATCATCGATTTCAAGGCCGGGGATGTCTTGGGTTGCGAAATCAGATGGTCGGCGATGCGCTCGCTGTTCTCGTAATCCTTGATGCGCCAGCGCACGATGGCCAGGGCGGCGAGCGTGCGGGACGGGTCGCTCATGTCCCTGCGCGCCGCGTCGATTTCCTTCACCACCGGGCCGCGTATTTTCCCGCTGTGCGCCTCGACCATGGACAGGGTCTCGTATGCCTCGGCATTGCCGGGATCGAGCGCGAGCGCGCGGTCCAGCCAGCCGCGGAGTTTCTGGCATAACTCGTCCGGCATCCGGTAATCCAGCGTCGGACGGATCTGGCGCATGATTTCCTTGGCCGCCCGCACCAGCACAAACGAGGAATTGCTGCCAAGCTCCGCCGCGCGCTCCAGGCATTGCTGCGCCTGCGTGGCGTTCTGTTCGCGCATCGCCAGCTCCGCCTGCAACTGCCAGGGCTCGGGACGATCCGGGCGCCCCTCCGACAGCACGATCGCCCGGGCAAGCACGTTGCCGCGTTCGTGCGCGCGCCAGTCGAGGTCGAGCAACGCGAACTCGCGCTCGAAATCGGTCGCCGGCCGCGCCTTGATTTTCGCGCTGATGGCATCGGACGGGATTTTCAGGATGATGCTGCGATAGCGTCCGCCCCGCAAATAATCGTCCAGCTCCCGCTCCATGGCTTTGTAATCCATGCCATAGATTGTCTTGAACGCCTCCGAGATCGGCGTCGTGTCCCGCGAGAGCAATTCATAAAACGCCGTCAGTTTCCGCCCGTGGTCGCCGTCCACGCCGCAAGTCTGGTGGTGCGCAAAGAGCCATGCCCTCGCGTAGAGCATGCCGCGCTGGTCCGGGTCGGTGTAGAATTTGCTTTGCTTCGTCACGCCGAACAAATCGCCAAGCTCGATGCGCGGCCAGCGCTCGGCCAGCTTCCGCACGTTTTTCTCGCTGGCCATGCCCACCGTGACGGAATCCTTGTCGGCCTCAAAAGTCGAATACACCTCGGCCAGCCCGACACCCAGCCATACCGGTATCGCGCGTTCGCGCGAGTAAACCAGCGCCAGTTCGTATTCCCAAAACAACGACTGCCGCGCCCAGTCCAGATCCTCGTTGGCCGCCACCAGCAAGGCGCCCGATTCGTGGCGGAACACGCGTCCGCCGACCTTCTCGTCGGGTTTTCCATTCGGCAGCAGCGGCTTGTAGGGACGGAACTGGCTGTCGTAGTCGAACAGCACGATGCGCATGCGCGGCTCGCTGCCCTGGCTGCGCGCAAACAGCCTGAAAAACATTTCGCGGAACTGCTCCAATTCCACGAGGAGCTTTTTCGAATGCCGCTCCGAGGTGCAACTGAGCATCTCGAAATGTTCGCTGGTGACCACCTGCCAGTCCTTCGCGGCGGATGCGCCGGGAGAGAACAGCCAGCACAAAAAGAACACGCCGAGGACACGCGCAAAACGGAATCGCTTCATGAAGCAAAGAGTTCCGCATATCACGCCCTACCCGTCCGCTTCATTCAAACAAATTTTTAACCAAAAAGCCTCATTCAACCCAAGCATTCACACTATTTCGTCCGCGCAGACGGCCGGTAACGCGGGGAATAATGCATGCGTTGCGGGACGAAGAGCCGAGGCCTCTGCCAGACTCTCCCCTGAGAATGAAGCCTCCGCGAAATCAGTTCCTTCAGATCGCCGCCGATCCCTGCTCCTCGGTGCGGATGCGGACGGCGTGGTCAACCGGGAGCACGAAGATTTTCCCGTCGCCGATCTTTCCGGTGCGGGCGGCTTTCGCAATCGTATCGACCACTTTCGGGGCTATGTCGGCGGGAGCCACGATTTCCAGCTTCATCTTGGGCAGGAAATCGACCGAATACTCGCTCCCGCGATAAATCTCCGTATGGCCCTTCTGACGCCCGAAGCCCTTGACTTCGGACACGGTCATGCCCTCGATGCCGATTTCGGCAAGGGCGCTTTTTACTTCCTCCAGCTTGAAGGGCTTGATGACGGCGATGATGAGTTTCATGCGTTGGGTTCGTTCGAGGGTTTGGTCGGTATGTTTTGGGAACGACCCGGAACTTGGCGACTTATTGGACAGATATCTAGCATATTTAATGCCAATTTTACACAAAGTGATGGGTGCATCATGTCCCGGGATGAAAGCGGCCTGTCCCGGGCGCCCCGGCTGTCCGAGGTCATAACGACAAACACCGGCCCCCTTTTCGGGGGCCGGTGTTTGTTTGCATGGCTTTTGGCCGGGCTGGAAACGCGGGGAAATCCGCGGATCAGACCGCCGCGTCACCGCGCTCGTCGGTGCGGATGCGGATCACATCCTCGACCGGCAGCACGAAGATCTTTCCGTCGCCTATCTTGCCCGTCTTTGCCGACTTCGTGATCGTCTCCACCGCTTTCGCGGCGAGGTCGTCCACGACCACCACTTCGATCTTCACCTTGGGCAAAAAGTCCACGGTGTATTCGCTCCCACGGTAGATCTCCGTGTGCCCTTTCTGCCGTCCGAAGCCTTTCACCTCGGTCACGGTCATGCCCTCGATGCCGATGTCGGCAAGCGCGGCTTTCACCTCCTCAAGTTTGAATGGCTTGATGATGGATATGATAAGTTTCATGTGTTTTGCTCGTTGCGGGTGTGAATGTGTTTGTGATTACTGTCGCGGAAAACGCCGGTGCGTCAATCCGCATAACCCTCCTCGCCGTGCTCGTTGATGTCGAGTCCTTGGCGCTCGACCTCGGCGGTCGGGCGGAGACCGATCAGCACCTTGACCACGTAGGCGATGATGATCGTGGCGACCACGCTCCAGACCAGCACGATGCCGACGCTGGCGAGTTGCTTGAAGAACAGCTCCATGCCGCCCTCCTGTCCGTTGATTCCCTTGACGGCGAGCAGGCCGGTCAAAAGGGTGCCCACCGTGCCGCCGATGGCGTGGACGCCGAAGGTGTCAAGGGCATCGTCGTAACCGAGCCACTTTTTGAGATAAACGACGGCGAAGAACGGAATCACACCGGCGGCGATGCCGCAGATGACCGCGCCGCTCGGGCTGACGAAACCGGCGGCAGGCGTGATGACCACCAAGCCGGCGACGATGCCGGAGCAGAAGCCCAGCACGGAGGGTTGCTTCTTGATGAGAAATTCAAGGAACGCCCAGACGAAGCCACCGATGGCGGCGGCGAGCGTTGTGGTCAGGAACGCGCTGCCCGCGAGGCCGTTGGCGGCGCCGGCGCTGCCCGCGTTGAAGCCATACCAGCCCACCCACAGGATCGCCGTGCCGATCATGCAAAGCACCATGCTGTGCGGCGCCATTTTCTCTTTTCCGTAACCGAGGCGCGGGCCGAGGATGATCGCCAGCACGAGCGCGGAATAACCGGAGGACATGTGGACCACCAGGCCGCCGGCGAAGTCAATCGCCCCGATACCGGCGCCGATCCAGCCGCCGCCCCAGACCATGTGCGCGAAGGGGAAATAAACCAAGAACAGCCAGCCAGTGATGAAGGCGAGGACCGCGGTGTATTTCATGCGCTCGGCGATGGCGCCGACGATGAGGGCGGGCGTGATGATCGCGAACGTCAACTGGAACATGGCGAAAACCGACTCGGGCACGCCGGCGAGGTGGCTCGAGAAGGAAATGTCGTCGCCATTCGGGCCGTAGAGACCCTTGAAGAAGGTCGCGCCGAAGTCGCCGATGAACTTGCCATCGCCGCTGAACGACAGGCTGAAGCCGACCGCCCACCAAAGCAATGTCGCCAGACCGGCGATGCCGAGACATTGCGCGAGGACGGAGAGCACGTTTTTCTTGCGGACGAGACCGCCGTAGAACAACGCCAGACCGGGCAGCGTCATGAAGAGCACGAGCGCGGTGCTGGTGAGCATCCAGGCGGTGTCGCCGGAATTGATGGACGGCGCGGGCGCCGCGGCTTCCTGAGCGTGGAGCGGATTGAATAAGACCAACAGTCCCAGGACGGAGGCGATCCGGAGAACTCTGGTCACTGACATGGGCCAATGCTTCATAGGTGTTGTGGGTGTTTTGTTTTTGAATGAAGTCGGCTTCTACCGACTTGAAACAAAAATACAAAGCAGGTCCCATGCCGACCATGAAACGGGAGGACGCAAGCACGAAGAATATCTGCTGAATTCATTGTGTTTAAACATATTATATTAAACATTCCCGTTGTATCGGCCTCGAAATCCGCCTTTTTTTATTTATATAACCCATTGTAAACAAACCAGGCCGAAGCATCGCCTTTTGGCGCGTCTCTTGTATCATTCCCGGCCGCGCGTATTCGTATAAAACGACAAAACAAACACCGGCCCCTGTGCGGGGGTCGGTGTTTGTTGGCATGGCTTTTGGCCGGTGGCTCAGGATTTGAGCGAGGATTGGAAGTCCGGGTAGGCTTCGTTGCCGTGCTCGCCGATGTCGAGGCCCACCTGTTCCTCCTCGGCGGAAACGCGGAGGCCCATGACGAGCTGGATGAGTTTGAACGCGACGAGGCTGAACACGAAGGTGAACGCCCCGATGGCGACGATGCCGACGATCTGCGAGAAAAGCTGCGCGAAGCCGGCGAGCTTGCCGAAGATGCCCACCGCGAGCGTGCCCCAGATGCCGTTGACCAAGTGCACCGACGTCGCGCCCACCGGGTCGTCGAGCTTGAGCTTGTCGAAGAAGGTGACCGAAAACACCACGATGATGCCGCCGACGGCACCGATGACCATCGACGAAATCGGCCCCATTTGGTCGGCCCCGGCAGTGATGGCCACGAGGCCGGCGAGGATGCCGTTGAGCGCCATCGTGACGTCGGGCTTCTTTTGCCAGATCCAGGAGGTGAAGGTCGCGCCGAGCCCGCCCGCGGCGGCGGCAATGGCGGTGGTCACGAGCACGAGCGAGACCATGCCGGGATCGGCGGAGAGCACCGAGCCGCCGTTGAATCCGAACCAGCCGAGCCAGAGCACAAACACGCCGATCATCACCAGCGGCATCGAGTGGCCGAGGATGGGCCGGATGCGCCCGTCAACATACTTTCCGAGGCGCGGCCCAAGGATGATGATGCCCGCCAGCGCCGCCCAACCGCCCACGGAATGGACGACGGTCGAGCCCGCGAAATCATAGAAGGGCGTGGAGAGGTTGTTCAGCCAGCCGTTGCCCCATTTCCACATGCCGGTGATGGGATAGGAGACTCCGACCAGCAAGGCCGTGAACACCATGAAGGAGCCCAGCTTGATGCGCTCGGCGACCGCGCCCGAGACGATGGTGGCGGCGGTGGCGGCGAACATCGCCTGATAAAGGAAGTCCGTCCAGTAGGTGTAGCCCGCGTTATAGACCGATGTGAGGCCGGCGATGTCATTTTCAAAACCGAGCCCGAATCCGGCAAAACCAAACCAGCCTCCGCCATCACCACCCGGATACATCAGGCCGAATCCCCAAAGAGCATACGTCACGATGCCGATGCACGGCACGATCGTGTTTTTGAACAGGATGTTGGCGGTGTTCTTGGAGCGGGTGAGCCCGGATTCGACACAACCGAAGCCGAGATTCATGAAAAACACACCGGCGGCACAAGCCATCATCCAGACATTGTTAATTGTAAATAGGTTATAATCATGAGACGCACTGAACGCCTCCATGCTGGCATACTTTGGCGCCTCGGCTGGAGAAGAATCGGGTGCGGCATCCTGCGCGAAGGCAGGACATGCAAATACCAATAATCCGAGAAGGCACGCCATTCCCAGAACACGGGTTGAAATTTTGAGGTAATGCTTCATGAACATAAAATTTTGATTGGCAAAGCCTGAGAGGCCTGGAACGAAAATTTTCAAGCAAAGCACATGCCAGACACGGCAATGCATGGCCGCCGGGCTGCACGCATCGTGCGCAAAGTCCAAATACAGGGCAGGCGACATGCTCCCATTCCCCGCGTGATCGCCCAAAAAAAACGCGCGCTGATCGCGCGCGTTTTTTTGCAGCCCGTCTTCGCGGACGGCTCAAATCACCGTGTCACCCGGCACCGTGCAACCCTTCGGCACCACGACCACGCCGTCGCGGATCATCACGCCGTGCGCGTAGGTGCCGTCGGCCTTGTTGCCGAGCGAGATTTTCACGTTGTTCCCGATGCGCGCGTTTTTGTCGATGATCGCGCCCGAGATGCGGCAGTTGTAGCCGAGGCCGATGTTGGGCCGTCCGGTTTTTTCGTTGGCCGCCATCTCGTCCGGCGTCTCATAAAAATCCGCGCCCATCATCACCACGTCCTCAAGGTGGCAGCCGTTGCGCACGAAGGAGCGGATGCCGATGACGCTGTGCCTGATGAACGAGTCCTCGATGATCGAGCCGTCGCCGATCACGGCGTAGTCGAGGGAGCACTTGTTGACCTTCGAGGCGGGCAGGTAGTTTTCCGTCGTGTAGATCGGGTCCTCCTCGTCGAAGAAATTGAAGGGCGGCAGCGGCTGCGCGAGCGCGAGGTTGGCGTCGAAAAACGCCTTCACCGTCCCGATGTCCTCCCAGTAGCCCTCGAAGATGTAGGAATAGAGTTTCTTGCCGGCGAGGAGGCTCGGTATGACCTCCTTGCCGAAATCGGTCATCGTGTTGGCGAGCGAATCGTTGAGGGTCTTGCGGTTGAAAACATAGATGCCCATCGACGCGAGGCAGTGTTTCTCGCCCTTGTTCACGTGCCGGAGACTCGCCTCCAGCGTCGGGCTGAGCGTAAGGCTGTTGATGACCGCGGGATCCTTCGGCTTCTCGACAAACTCCGCGATGGACAAATCGTCGTTCACCCGCATGAGGCCGAGCCCCTCGACCTTCGAGGTCGGGAACGGTATCGCCGCGATGGTTACATCCGCTCCGGTGGCGACATGCTGCTCGACGATTTTTGCGTAATCCATGCGGTAGAGCTGGTCGCCCGAAAGGATGAGCACGATGTCATGGGGAAAATTGCGGAAATGCTGGAGATTCCGCCGCACCGCGTCCGCCGTGCCCTGATACCAGTCGGCGCTCTTTTCCGTCTGCTCGGCGGAGAGGATGTCCACGAAGCCGCCGCCAAACGGGTCGAACCGGTAGGTGTTCTGGATGTGCCGGTGCAGCGACGCGGTATGGAATTGCGTGAGGAGAAAAATCCGGTTCAGGCCGGAGTTGAGGCAGTTGCTGATTGGAATGTCCACCAACCGGTATTTCCCCGCGAGCGGCACGGCCGGCTTGCAGCGTTCCATGGTAAGAGGATACAGACGCGTGCCGCGTCCGCCGCCCATGATGACTGAGATAACATTATATGCTGGCATGATGGAATGGGGGCTATTGCCTTGCGAAAGGTTGGCGCGCCCAAATAGTTTCGCCAGCCAAAACAACTCAAATTTCGAAACCTTTTTATTTTATGTGCGGCATCGTCGGTTACGTCGGGAAACAGAAGGCGGCTTCCATCCTCATCGAAGGCCTCAAGCGACTTGAATACCGCGGTTACGATTCCGCCGGACTCGCCGTCCTTCAAGGCTCCCGCATCGATGTCGCCAAGAAAGCCGGCCGCGTGGACGTGCTGGCCAAGGCGGCTGGCCGGCACCGCTTCACCGGCACCACCGGCATCGGCCACACACGTTGGGCCACACACGGCGGCGTGACCGACGCCAACGCCCACCCGCACCTCAGCAGCGACGGCAAATTCGCCCTCATCCACAACGGCGTGATCGAAAACTACGCCGGCATGAAACGGTTCCTCGTCGGCAAGGGCTACGCCTTCGCGTCGGAAACCGACACCGAGGCGCTCGTCAACCTCATCGCCTACCACTACGAAAAGGAACCCGAGACCGACGGGAAAAGCCGCTTCCTCGAAAGCGTGCGCCGCGCGCTCATGCACGTCGAGGGCACCTATGGCATCGCCGTGCTCTGCACCGACTGCCCCGGCGAAATCGTCGCCGCCCGCAAGGCCTCGCCGCTCGTCCTCGGCGTCGGCGACCAAGAATACATCCTCGCCAGCGATGTCTCCGCGCTCGTCAGCCGCACGCAAAACGTCGTTTACCTGAAGGACGGCGAACTGCTTCACCTCACCCCGGCCAACTTTTCCATCATCACGCAGGACGAGGAGGACGTCTCGCCGGTCGTGGACCGCATCACCTGGGATATCGCCGACGCCGAACTCGGCGACTACCGGCACTTCATGGAAAAGGAGATTTTCGAGCAGCCCGCCGCGCTCGAAAACGCCATGCGCGGCCGCTTCGCCGAGGACGGCAGCACCGCGCTCTTCGGCGGCCTCAACCTCACCCCCGCCGAACTCCGCCAGGTCGATCGCCTCGTGTTCCTCGGCTGCGGCACCGCGTGGCACGCCTGCCTCGTCGCCGAACACCTCATCGAACGCTTCGCCCGCGTCCCCGTCGAGGTGGACTACGCCTCCGAGTTCCGCTACCGCAACACCCCGCTCGACCGCGACACGCTCTTCTTTGTGATGAGCCAGTCCGGCGAAACCATCGACACCCTCGGCGCCCTCCGCGAGGCCAAGCGCAAGGGCTTCAAGGTGCTCGCGATCAACAACACCGTCGGCTCCAGCATCGCCCGCGAATCCGACGGCGGCATCTACCAGCACGTCGGCCCCGAGATCGGCGTCGCCTCGACCAAGGCCTTCACCTCGCAACTCCTGCTCGGCGCCATCATCGCGCTCTACATCGCGCGCATGCGCGACATGAGTTTCAACGACGGCGTCGAATACGTGAAAGCCGTCAAGTCCGCCCCCGCCCTCGTCCGCCGCGTCCTCGAGCAAGCCCCGCGCATCCGCGAAATTGCGAAACGCTACGCGCACTACAAGGACATGCTCTTCCTCGGCCGCCTCTCGCTCTTTCCCATCGCCCTCGAAGGCGCGCTGAAGCTGAAGGAAATTTCCTACATTCACGCCGAAGGCTACCCCGCCGCCGAGATGAAGCACGGCCCCATCGCGCTCGTGAGCCCGGAATGCCCGGCCGTCTTCTTCGCCCCCCGGGGGGAAATCTTCAACAAACTCGTCTCCTCGATCCAGGAGATCAAGGCGCGCCACGGGAAAACCATCGTCATCACGACCGAAGGCTGCGAACTTCCCCCCGGCGTGGCGGACGAGATCATTTATCTGCCCGACTGCCACGAGGCCGTCCTCCCCGTGGTCGCGACCATCCCCGTGCAACTCCTCAGCTATTACATCGCCGTCGAACGCGGCTGCGACGTGGACAAGCCCAGAAACCTCGCGAAGTCGGTGACGGTGGAGTGAAGAGTGAACGAAGCGTTGCGCCCGTCGCGGCGTTGCGTGAAATCCCCAAACGCGTCCCACTCAAAGGCTCGACAAGACCGCCCGACAGCGCGTTGCTCCCTGTCCGGCCATCGCCGCGCGCACCTTTTTCCAATGCAACTCACTCCCGACCTCGACACCTTCATCCGCCTCGCCGGGCAGGGCAACGTCATCCCGGTTTACACCGACCTCATGGCCGACTTCGAGACGCCCGTCTCCGCCTACGCCAAGCTTAAGGGCACCGGCCCCTCCTACCTGCTCGAATCCGTCGAAGGCGGCGAAAACCTCTCGCGCTACACCTTCATCGGCTGCCGCCCGCGCAAAGTCTTCGTCTGCGGACCCGACCTCACCGAAATCCGCACCCCCGACGCCTCCGGTTCCATCACCCCCGCCAACGCGCGCCGCCAGACCATCCCCACGCCCGCCGATCCCCTCGCGCTCATCGAAGACGAGATGCGCCACCATCACCCCGTCGCGCTCCCCGGCCTGCCGCGCTTCATCGGCGGCGCGGTCGGCTTCGTCGGCTACGAATACATCACCCGCATCGAGCCCACCGTCCCCGCCGCCACGCCGTTCGCCGCCGACGAACTCGGCACGCCCCTGCTCTACTTCATGCTCACCGATTCGCTCGTCACCTTTGACCGCGCGAAACAAACCCTCCGCCTCTGCGTCAACGCCCATGTCCGCGACGGCGACGCCTCGGCCGCCTACGACGCCGCGGTCGCCGAACTGCGCCATCTCCACGACCTCCTCCGCCAGCCCAGCACGCTTTCCCCCGCGCCGCTGGTCGAGCCCGGCCCGGTCACCGTCCCGCCGGGCAACTTCACCCGCCCCGACTTCGAGCGCATGGTCAACGACGTGAAGGAATACATCCGCGCCGGCGACATCATCCAGATCGTCCCCTCGCAACGCTTCACCGCCCCGTTCACCAAAACCCCGCTCGACCTCTACCGCGCGCTTCGCACCGTCAACCCCTCGCCCTACATGTTCATCCTCGACACCGGCGACGCGGCCATCGTCGGCGCCTCGCCCGAGGTGCACGTGCGCCTCACCGACGGCCTCGTCGAAATCCGCCCCATCGCCGGCACGCGCAAGCGCGGCGCCACCCATGCCGACGACCTCGCCCTCGAAAAAGACCTCCTCGCCGACGAAAAGGAACGCGCCGAGCATCTCATGCTCGTGGACCTCGCCCGCAACGACATCGGCCGCGTCTGCGATTACGGCACCGTGCACGTCCCCGAGATGATGGTCATCGAACGCTACTCGCACGTCATGCACATCGTCTCGCAGGTCGAGGGCCGCATCCGCGCCGGGAAAACCGCCTACGACCTCATGCGCGCCACCTTCCCCGCCGGCACCGTGAGCGGCGCGCCCAAGATCCGCGCCATGCAAATCATCGCGCAAAACGAACCCGCCCGCCGCGGCTTCTATGCCGGCGCGCTCGGCTACTTCGGTTACGACGGCAACCTCGACTCCTGCATCATGCTCCGCACCGCGCTCATCAAGGACGGCCTCGTGCACATCCAGGCCGGCGCCGGCATCGTCGCCGACAGCGTGCCCGCCAGCGAATACCAGGAAACCATCAACAAAGCCTCCGCCCTCTTCAAAGCCGTCGCCATCGCCGAACAATTCTGAGCGCCCTTCCAATCGTTCTCGTTCTCTTTTGCCTTTTCAGATTCAAGCAAAGAGAACGATTTCAACCCTTCAGCCCTTTTATGAGCGCCGACATAAAATCCCTCATCGACAACGTGGCCGACCTCGTCGCCGCCGCGGACGAACGCCCCTCGTGGGACGACTACTTCATGGCCACGGCGCTGCTCCTCTCCACCCGCTCGCCCTGCGAACGCCTGCACGTCGGCTGCGTGATCGTGAGCGGCGGCGCGCGCAAAAACCGCATCGTCGCCGCCGGCTACAACGGCTACCTGCCCGGCTCCCCGCACATCTCGCGCGTGCGCGACGGCCACGAGCAGGCGACCGTGCATGCCGAGCAAAACAGCATCGCCGACGCCGCCCGCCGCGGCAGCTCCGTCGAAGGCTGCATCGCCTACGTGACCCATTACCCGTGCATCAACTGCGCCAAAATCCTCGCCGCCGCCGGCCTCGCGGAAATCCGTTATCGCAACGATTACAACAACGACCCGCTCGTCCGCCCGCTCCTTGACGAGGCCGGCGTGAAAATCCTCCAGCTCTAGCCGCCTCTCCCGGGAGCGCGGGCATGGCAGACCGTCGGCCTTCAGCCTCGAAACCTGCCCTCGGCCCCGTCCCATCCGATCCAGTGGGCCACGTTCACGCCATCACGCCGCCACACCACCACCGCCACCCGCCATGCGCGATTTCTCATCATCCGAACACTCCGCCCTCGCCGGCTCGCTTCTGCTGGCGCATCCCGCGATGTCGGATGGCAATTTTCGCCGCTCGGTCGTGCTCCTCTCCGCGCATGACGAGAACGGCGCGATGGGCGTCGTGCTCAACCGCCCGCTCGGCAAAAATCTCGGCCAGCTCGACCCCGCCTTCGCGCTCACGAAACTCGCGGACGTGCCCCTTTACCAAGGCGGCCCGGTCGAGACCGCTCGCCTGATGCTCTGCGGCTGGCGTTTTCATCCCGACGGCTCCGGCTTCCAGCTCATGTTCGGCATCGACCCGGACAAGGCGCTGCACCTGCTGGACACCGATTCCGTCCACCTGCGGGGATTCATGGGCTATTCGGGCTGGTCCGCGGGCCAGTTGGAAGAGGAACTGAAGCGCCAGACCTGGGTGATCAGCGCCCTGCGCCCGGACACCTTCGGCACGCCGGACCAGCGGCTCTGGAGCAACCTCCTCGGCTCGCTCGCCCCCGAGTGGAAGCTCCTCGCCAACGAACCCGACGATCCAACGTTGAATTGAGCGCGGCCGCCGCCGGCACCCATTTTTGAAATCTGGGATTTCATGGTTTGGGATTTTCCTCTTGTTACTTGCCACCTGTTACTTGTTACTTCCTCTTTCCTTTCCCCCACCATGGGCAGCCTCGTTTTCACCATCGCCAATCAAAAAGGCGGCGTCGGCAAGACCACCACCGCCGTCAATCTCGCCGCCGCCTTGGCGGATAAAAAAATCCCGGTGCTGCTCGTCGATCTCGATCCGCAGGCCAACGCCACCAGCGCGCTCGGCATCGAAAAGGAGGAGGGCCGCAGCCTCTACGGTCCGCTCCACGGCGAAGGCGCGGCGCTCGACATGATTGTCGCGACCGACGTGAAAAACCTCTCTCTCATCCCCAGCGAGGAGGACCTCGCCGCCGCCGAGATCGAGCTCGCCCAAACCGAAAACTACCTTGCCCGCCTCCGTGCCGTCCTTGAGCCCGTCAAGGCCTCCGGGCGCTTCCGCGTCATCATCATCGACTGCCCGCCCTCGATGGGCATGCTCTCGATGAACAGCCTCGCCGCCGCCGACCACCTGCTCATCGCCCTCCAGTGCGAATACATGGCGCTCGAAGGGCTCGGCCAGATCCTGCGCAACGTGGAGCGCATCAAGGAAGCCGGCGTCAACGCCGCCCTCTCCGTCGGCGGCATCGTGATGACGATGTATGACATCCGCACCAATCTCTCGCGCCAGGTCGTGGACGAGGTTCGCCAGCATCTGCCCGACAAGATTTTCAACACTGTCATCCCGCGCACCGTGCGCCTGAGCGAGGCGCCCAGTTTCGGCAAAACCATCTTCGCCTACGACCCGCTCTCTCCCGGCGCCTCCGCCTACAAAAATCTCGCCAGGGAAATCAGCGCCCGCTTCGAAATCGGCGGAGCGGCCCCCGCCAGACCGCCCGCGGCAATCGAGCCGCCCGCCGTCCCGCCGCCCGCGTCCGCCGAAACGACATAATTCGACTTGAATCGAATCACGCCGCGTCCGCTTCCACGGACGCCCGCCGTCACTCACAAAATCATGCGCGCCGCCCTGAACAAATACCGCCACGTCTTCCTCGTCGGCTTGCAGGGCAACATCGTTTATCGCTGGCACTTCACGCTGCGCGCCACGTTTTCGTTTTTCCATCTCATCGTCGTTTTCCTGCTCTGGGGCGCGGCCTACGCGGGCAAGACCGAGATCGGCGGCTTCGCGCTCGACCAGACGCTCACCTATTTCGTCACCATGATGGTGCTGCAATTTTTCATCAGCGCCTTCAACGAGGACTACCAGATCAGCGAGGAAATCCGCAACGGCCTCATCAACCAGTTCCTGCTCAAGCCGGTCAACTACTTCATCTACCGCCTCAGCATTTTCGGCGCGGCCCGGCTCGTGTCCGGCCTGCTCGCGTTCGTGCCGCTGCTCGTCGCGCTCCCGCTCATCCACGATCAACTCGCCTACCCCGGCGAGGCGTGGCGTCTCTGGCTCGGCCTGCCCGCCGCCGCCATGTCCGCGCTCATCCAGTTCTCCATCGCTTTCTGCTTCGGCATGCTCACGTTCTGGTTTCTCGAAATCCAGTCCTTCATCATCCTCTCCTACGCGATCGAGACGCTTCTGGCCGGGCAGGTTTTCCCGCTCGACCTGCTCCCTCCCGGCATCTACCGCCTCTCGCAGTTCCTGCCCTATTATTATCAGATGTATTTCCCGGTCGCGATTTTCACCGGCCGCATCAACGACCCCGCCGCCGCGCTGGGCGGCCTCGGCCTCCAGTTCTTCTGGCTTGTCGCGCTCCTCGCGCTCGCGCGCCTGCTCTGGCTCCGCGGCCTCCGCCGCCACACCGCCGTCGGAGGATAAAGAATGCAAAATGCAGCATGAACGATAAAACAAACCCCATCACGCCTGGCGCGGAGCATTCCCGCGAGCCGGCCCGCGCCGCCCGGCCAAACTATCTCCGGCTCTGGCTCGCGTCGGCGCGCTACTCCGTCGTCCGCGCCATGATGTTCCGCATGGACTTCCTCATGTGGACGCTCGTGGAGCTTTTCTGGATGGGCGTCAACGTCGCGATGGTCGCCGTCATCTACCGGCACACCGACTCCATCGGCGGATGGAGCCAGTATGAAATGCTCCTGCTCATCGGCACCTCGATGATCATCCAGCGCCTCATGATGGGCTTCTTCTGGAGCAACATCTTCGAGTTCGGCCGCAACATCCGCACCGGCCACTTCGACTTCTTCCTCGCCCAGCCCGGCAACGTGCTCTTCATGGTCTCCACGCGCAAGCTCGACCTCGACAGCCTCGCCAACGTCGTCGTCGCCATCGCCGTCGTGATCTATTCCGCGGGCAAACTCGGGCTCCATCCCGGCGTCCTCGACATCGCCGCCTACATCCTGCTCCTCGCCTGCGGCCTCGCGGTCAACTACAGCCTCATCGTGCTCGCCGTCTCGCTCACCTTCTGGGTCATCAAGACCGAGGGCATCGAGGGCAGCTACTTCTCGCTCACCGAATTTTCGCGCCTGCCGCGCGAGGTTTTTCGCGGCCTGGCCAACGTCATATTCGTTTATGCGCTCCCCGTCGTCATCGTGACCAACATCCCCGCACGCGCGCTGCTCGGCGGCATCCGCCTGGCCGACGCCGCCTGGCTTGTCGCCGTCTCCGCCGCTTGGTTCGGCCTCGCTGTTTTCGTCTTCCACCGCGGCCTGCGCCGCTACGCCAGCGCGAGTTCGTAGCGCGGGCATCCTGCCTGCCGTCGTTAAAAGGTCGCGCGAAGCGCGGCATTTTTTCAGGAAAAACAGCCAGCGGCGCTACGCGCCTTTCTGTTTCGACGGCAGGCAAGGATGCCTGCGTTATCTTCACGAATAAGTCGCTCGTATTAGCGGACTTATTTGATGGTTAGTGGTTTAGAACAGGAAGAGAGTGGCAGGTCGGAGAGGAAAAGTGAAGCAAAAAACACCGTTTCTGGCAACTTTTTGGCAACGGCATGCGGTTTCCGCAAAGGTGTCGCCTCGCTTGTATCCATAATTTGAATACGAAATTAAATTCGGATTAAATAATGGGGAATCCGCCCGGTTTGGCGAGCCCGGATTTCCGGGATTTCCCGTACCGGTGCGAGCGGGGGTGTTTCCTCTCCTCCATGCGCGCCTGCCCGAATGGTTGTTCTGGCGACGCATGCGTGGAATGCCGCAAGTCGCGTGCCGCCGGTCGGCGTGTGCGGGTCATGGCTGGCGTGTGCCGTATGCTTTTGCTGCCGGCGGCGGCCGGCACACCTCCGCGCCCCATAGTTGCGGATCGGGTGTGGTGTGCAAGGTGGAGGCGCGACGGAGGAGCGCACGACCTTGCACGCCACGCCATCATCAGCAACGGGGCGCGACGTGTGGTCTTTCCCCGCTTGCCAGGTCAAGGCATGGCCGGGTGCGTTTCAGGGGGTTCCGCCGCGCGCAATACGTTTGGGGCAGCCTCCCGCCCTTGGCAAACGACCATCGGGCGCATGGGTTTCACCCTGTTTTCGCCTGATAAAATCCCCGCGTGCCTGCGGTGCATGCCTGACATCGGGCAGACGCGCGGCCTGCCGGTTGCCTGCCGGCCCGGAAAGCAGTCGCGGGACGCCCGGAGCGCAGCGAGGACGCGCCCGTGTCTGCTTCCACGTGCCGCGTGGTTTTTGCCGCCCCGCCGCGTGGACGCGACGCAAAGCGAGGGACGAGCGCGCGGCGCGCCTTCGCGGGCGTCGGCCCTGCGGTGGCTCGCCGCTTCATCAGCCGTGTCGTCAGGATGGCCCGCCATCTTGTCATTAAAATTGGATACATGACGGGATCAATTTCAGAGACAAAACCCTATTATTGTAAAAAAATGGGAAATCTGATTGACGAGATGAAGGTAACTATATGTAATTTTGATACTTGCTTGTGTCCTCTGCTTGATTTGAACCGCACCCCCTCCCCAATTTTCCAATCATGCGCATTCCTAATAAACGTCCCAAAACATGGTTTGTCATTGGGGGACTTGCTCTCGCGGCAGTCGGTGTGATCGCCGGGGTGCGGTTTTTCTCTTCAAACTGGACCGCTCCGGCGTCTTCATTGCAATTTTCCCTAAAACCTTCGGTAGCCCAGACAACAGAGCCGTCCGCACTCGATGGGGAGGTGCAGTCGGGCACGAATGGGTTGGCTGCCCCAAAGCAGGAACAGAAAAAAACGGCGAAAACGTCCACGACGGAAGGGTTGCGCCTGCTGGAGCGGGCGCGGGCCTTGGAGCTCGGATTGAACGGAACACAGGTGGACCTGCAAAAGGCGTTTGCGCTCTACCGACAAGCCGCCGCGCTAGGCAGCGCCGAGGCATGGTATCGCATGGGCGTGCTCGCACGGGACGGAAAAGTGGACGGCGTGGACGCCAAAAATGCGATGGGATTTTTCAAAGAGGCTGCCGATGCCGGCTACACCGATGCCTACGCGGCTCTTGCCCGCGCTTACATGGAGGGGAAAATTGTGAAGGCCGACGAGGTGCGGGCGGAGTTTTACTTGGAAAAGGCCATTGAAGCGGGCAGCAGCGAGGCGAAGTTTTTGAAAGGCGCTCGCCTCGTCGAGGTGCCGGGGCGCGGCGACGAGGGACTGGCATTGCTACTGGATGCGGCAAAGGACGGCAACGCCGACGCGCTGCAAACTGTCGCCCGCCTCTACAAGGACGGCAAGGTGGTCGCCCAAGACCCCGCGCTGGCGGAGGAGTGGCTGCGCTTCGCCATCGAGAACGGCTCCAGCAAGGCGAAATACGAACTGGCTCAACTCATGCTCAAAAACGCCCGTGCCACTGGCGTGCAACTCACCCCGGCGCAAGCCTCGGAGAGGGTCGGCCTGTTGACGGATGCCGCTCGCGACGGCAACGCATCGGCGGCCAAGGCGCTCGGCCTCATGATGCTGGGGGGCGAACCTTCTCTGAAAAACCTTCTGGCGATACGGGACTACGCCGAGCAGTCGTTTGACGCGGGTCGCGACGACGCCGCTCTCCTCGTGGCCTTGACTTATGCGCTGGGCAGGAACCCCGATACCGCGATGCAATGGTTGGAACTTGGCGCGGCGGGTCAGGATTGGAGGAGCCGGTATGCGCGGCACCTCGCCCGCGAAGGCATCGACGTTTATCAAGCGATCAGGACGGCAACCAAGGCGACTTATTCGGAATGGAACGACATCGTCACGGCGAATTCACTAAAGGTGAAATCAGAGGGCATTACGCCGCCGAAAATTCTCTCCATGACCAAGCCGAAGTTCCCGAGCGGCTTCGCCTCGCTTGACGTGAAGGGCAGCGCGGTGGTCGAGTTCGTTGTGGCCGAAAACGGCACGCCGCAGGGCATTCAAGTGGTCAAGAGCACGCACCCCGAGTTCGCCGACGCGGCCGTGAACGCCGTGAAAACGTGGAAATTTACGCCCGCTAAAAAAAATGGTCAATCCACGCCCATCAGGATGAGGATTCCGGTTGATTTTCATAATAAGTAACTGACTGAGCTTTCATATCCCCGGAAATTAATGCCGAAAAATCAAACCAGATGAAAATCAAGCTTACCATTCTATCGCTGATAGTCACGCTGTCATTTATATGCCGACTCGGAGCCTACGAAGTCATAATGATGGATTTAGATAACGATGGTATCCCAGAGACAGAGGTTGTCGTGATGGATGGAATTACTGTTGGCGGCGGCGGGGATGATGGACCACCAGGCGGTGATTACGAACCGCCTGAGTGGCCGGAAATTCCTGAATGGCCCGACTATGATCCTTGGGATGATTTGGAATACGATTGGAACTGCGTTGACTGGGATGAAATAAACACATCGGTATTATTTTTTCCTATTAATGGGGTCGGGCTTACAATGGGACAGGATACCAGCTCCCTTGTAGGATGGTGCCAAGTGGTGAATGGACATTTAGTGGTTATGATCACTGAAAATAATTGGGGCAAATTGAGAGACGCGAGGGAAGCAGGCAACGACCTTGTGGCTAATATATTGCGAGAAAGTGTTAACGTCCATGAAGAGAATCATATTAATGGGGCGATTCAAAGAAATCCAATATTAGGGGGTGATTACGATGGTCTGACATTGCCCGAGGGGGCACAATTAGGGAGTTCGAACGGATATAAAAGCGAAAGCGAATACCTTGCTCATCAGGCACAGATAGAGTTTATAGAAAGAACCATTAATGATGGATCATTTAATGGTGAGGATCTGACCTCCGTTGATGAAGCCATGCTAAACGCTGCTCTCGCAGAGGTCAGGCTTATGCAAGGAACTTATAATTATGCGCCGGGCAACTAATATTTATTCTTTTAGCACGGGACCGCTTCAATGGTATATAAGTGAATAAAGGACCCCGGAGCAGACTCCAAAAATAATGGATTATTAAAATAATAAAAATAATGTCAAATAAAATATTATACTGCATTATCGGAATGGCATTTTCTATTTCCTTAAACGCCGAAGCAATATCGGCTAATTCTGGGAGTATTCCAGATACCGCGATCCGATATACTGTGACGCTTGAGCCTCGTGCGGGGGGGCTTCAAATGAAATTTATTTTTGTAAATGATTCAGAAAAAGAATATCATCTATGGGAACCCTCGATAGGGATTCCCGGATATACTTCATTGTTTTTTTCGACAGACAAAACGCCGATGATCTCAAGCAACAAAGACTGGGCTAGTGAGTACGTTCCGAACGGTGGGTCAAGATTGATGACCCATACTATTAAATCAGGCTCTTCTGTTGAAATATGGCTGCCGATCGGAGTATTTTATGATAAAATTTATAAAAAAATAAAAGAGGATAATGTATATATCTATTGGGGGCTCTCGGTAATGGTGGCTAACTACAATTCTTCCTCTATTAAGAAAGGAGAGACCCCGCCGAAGTTGACATATACTTCGCTTCCTCGGATTGGAGGCATGCTAACCCTGCCTAGGGGGACGATTGTTAAATAAACATCGTGCCTCTTTCGGCTTTGTGTCGAGCCTTGACTGGTCTGCTGTTTTTGGCATCCGCGACAACTGGCTGCGTTTTGCCGGGGAAAAAACAGCCGGGGCCGGATGCGCACACCTCGCCGCACATGGGAGCCAATGTCGCCGCAATCACACCCGTCACTGTTCCCCCGGCGTTGGGGAAAGCCAGTTTGCATGCGGACCCGAATTTCATGCCGCCGACGGGGAGCGGCGTCGTGGCAATCAAACCCGCCGCCGTTCGCGACGGGAAAGCCAGCGAACGGGACGAATTCAAACCGCTCATTGAGGCTGCGACCAAGATGGACCGTTTTTCTTTTTCCTGCAAATCATACACCTATAAGGAAACATACGACCGCCCGGACGGCAGAATCGCCAAAACGATATATCATTATAATGCCGCGAAGCCGCCGGCGGAAAGACGCGCTATGGTTCTTCTTCACAACAGGCCGCCCACTGAGAAGCAAAAAAATGCCATCGCGGAAGGTGCGCTCGAGTTATACGGAAAAAAGAAAAAGCGCAAGGAATGGATAAAAGCACTGGAGGCGAATATTAAACACGGTTCGTGCCATATGGAAGCCCTTGGCAATGTATTAAAATATACATTCCTGACGCGCCATCGATCTGATTATGAATTCAACAGGTTCTATATAAAAAACGAGGACTATGGTGTCAGGCAGGAACGGAGAATCGAATACATGGTCGATATGTCCACGGGCGACCTCGTTGACTATAAAACGATTTTTCGCGACGGGATCAGGGTGCGCGACACGGCGGGCGTGGAACTGGAGCTTTTGGAAATTCGCAGGACTTTCAGCCATGCTCCTGACTGTGAAATGCCGCTTTCCACCACCTACCATGTGCGCCTGCGAACAGCCGCCCCGGTGGCGGAGGATGGTGCAAAGGCGGAGGGGGCGATCACGGGAATAGGCCGTGATTTCAAAAAAGTGACATGCTATGACGACCGTCTCCGCGTTGATATCGGCGAGGGCGAGGTTATCGGCATGGAATAATACAATGGCTAGGGATATGCAAACCACATTCCAACCATGGGTTTCCATAAATCAATTTTTCTCGAATGAAAGGTGGCGGGCGTGCTTTGAGTCGCCGATAGAATGCGGATGGTCATGGCGGCGATGGTCGCATGGCTGTGCCTGCCCTGTTGCTCTTCCTCCCATCGTGCACTGCGTGTTGTTGTGTCAATCATGGCGGCAGGGGCGGCGGTTTGCCTTGCTCTCACCGGTTCGCGTGGGCCGATTCTCGCGGGATTATTGTTATTCATCGCGATTTTCTTTCTGACGCGTCGCCATGGTCTGGTTTTACGCAGGTATGCCGCCGTGCCGTGCGTGACCGGATTGATGGCCCTGCTTCTTTCGCTTTTCATATTTCCGGCGGGTAAGCGCATAGGAGACATGGTAGGCGGCGGCGATGCCTCCATCCTCAACCGCCTCGAATTATGGCGGGCGGCGGGGCCGATGAGTTTTATTGAACCGCTAACGGGAATCGGCATCGGGGAGAGCGGGCATTTTTTCAGCCAGTGGTATCAGCCCGAGCGCCTGAACTATTCCTACACGGGATTGTTGAACAGCTATCTTGAGATTGCGGTGGAGCGGGGGTTGCCGGCGTTGGGGTTGGTGTTGTTTTTTGGGTTTATGGTGATGGCGTCGGTATGGTTTGGCGTCTGCCGTGGCCCGGACTGCCAAGTCCGTCTGTGCCTAACAGCAGGCAAATCTGACTGTCCGCGTTATGTCTCCGCGTTCGGAATTTGCGCGGCGGTGTCACTGCTGCCGGTGCTGCTGTGCGGACTGACCTGCACAGCGCAGGATTACATGACGGTAAACTGGATTGTCCTGTTTAATGTCGTGGTGCTGTGCACCCGTGCCTTTGTCCTCCGACGCGTTCTGCCTTGGGCGAAGCTGGCAAGCGGAACGCGTGTTTCGCCGCGTTGGCGCTGGCGGGCTTGTGGGGCTGGGGCAGGCTTTACGTGGGTGATTATGATTTACGGGCGGGGTTGACGGAAGGTGGCGCGATCAGGCTCATAAAAACAGAAACGCCCGGCGGAGAGGTTTCGGCGGATGCGCAAAAGCTGCTGGTTTTCTGCGACCGGGCCGAACTCGGCACATTATACGGCAAGAAATTGCGGGCGATGCTGTCAGCCAGTCCGCTGTATCGCGGTGATTCTTGACCCAAGGCGCGCCCGCCCGAAACTCTGCCCATGGGCAATTATGACATCGCCGTATTTGGCAACGCTGTCCGCTGGCTGCCCAGCTTGCCGCCGCTAGGGACCAAACGCTGGCTTGATTCACCCGCGCGGCGGGTTTGTCATGCCACCGAAAGAAATTTTAATGACGGTGTGGTTGCCCAAATATGACAGCACGGGCGGAGATGCAGCATGGAGAAAAGAAACCCGGGCCGGCATCATGCAACGGGAAAGCGGCTCGCTCGGTGGTTTTTGCGGCATGGATGTCATCAATCAAGCGAAAGGATTTTTTTGGTGACGCAACGATTTTACATGCGGAAAAAGCGCACAGGCGTCCCGCCCGTGTTTTTCAGCGGTATTGCCCTTTATCTGGTTCTCACGACGGGCATTATTCTCGCGAATCCGTTTTTGCCCGCAGCTGACGCTGGGCGATCTGAATCAGGACGGAGATTTGTTTCTGCGCATCAAGCTATGCACAGTCGAGCTTTCGGAGGGGATTTCTTTCGAGGTGCTTATTGACCACGCGACAGAAACGGAAGATTACGTCGCGCCGGGCAGCCGGTTTCATTTGCTGCCCTTCGAGACCTCCGTGTGGGAGCGCGAGACCGGCGAATTTTTATGGGAAACACCGGGTGGAGGCAAAATGGCTGTCCATGCCCGGGAGGATGCGGTTCCGAAAAATCCGCCGGATATCCGAATGGGCGGATTCCCCGCCCATTTTCCAAAGTTTGCCCGGTTAAATAACACTCTGGCGGGATGGAATGACGAAGGGGACGCATGGGTGAGGAATGAAAACTGGGAGCTGGGTTATAAAAGCGGCGGTTTGGCCGCGATTCGCAACCCGGAAAACAAGCTCCTCTCGGTCAAGGCCAACGGTGGCAAAATTGCCGAAATTCGCGCCGGAAACCGGGTGCTGGCGTCCGTGGAATGGAGCGCAAGCGGAAATCCGTCGGTGCTGCGCTGCGGGGAAAACCGTTATGTGTTTGTCGAGGACGAGCAGGGGCGGATGGCGCGGATCATCGACGAGGAGATCGGGACCGCAATCATCGAGCTTTCTTACAACAAAAACGGTTTGGTCGAGCGGGTAAGGCGAATCGGAGCCAAGGACATGAACGTTTCGTGGAAGGCAAACAGAGGATATGGACGAGGCGATTCCTTTTATAGAAAACCTTTCAGTGTAGAGAAAATCAACGATACCAAATACGATTATTTTCGCGCCGGAAACCGGGTGACGATGAAAATGAAGCCACCGGACGGAGACTGGAAGCGCCTGCGATGGGAGTTACAAAACGGGAGGGTAACGCTCGTCCGCTAGACAGCGCCACGGTGTGATTTGAAGATTAAGGCCAACACCACTTGATTTAACTACAGATGAACGCAAATAGATGCGGATAAAATCCAATAATATCATGAAGCAACAAATGTTAATGCCTGTTTTGATTCGTGTCTATCTGTGGTCAAAAATCATTGGCCGGGCCGCATTGCATTCAAGACAGGTTTTCGGTCTTGTTCTGGCGTCGATTTCCTTGACGTTTCAGCATGCTCATGCCGCGTCTGAAAAGGAACCCGCGCCAAGCGGCGTCCGCCTGCCGGTGGTGGTTTCAAAATCTATCGGAGCAGAGATCAAAGACCACTTGGTCATTGGGCCTTTTCAAATCAAAAAAGGGGAGGATTTTGACAAGATTGATTATCTGGAGCGCGTCAATCTAAGCGAAAGCATCGCCAGCGTGGATGAATTTTCCAAGAAATTAAAAGCCATCGGGGTGCCGGATGGGGAGGGCACGATTTATCCAAAGTGGTTCGTCATGAACGAGCGCCGCCATTTTGTTGATTTTAATCATGCTTTCAACCAACCGGAATCAAAGGAAACGGATGGAATGGTCGCCTATGTCGCGTTCAATGTAACATCGACCAAAAAAACCAACGCATGGATGCTGATCGGCAGCACGGGCGTATCCCGGTGTTTGCGAACGGAAACGTGTTTTCGCCCCAAGGGCAGGCGATCCCTGTTCATATACAGGATTTGACCAAAGTGCCGATTGCACCGGGTGACAATCTGGTCGTGGTGAAAATACCAAGGCAGGATACCTTGTGGGATTTTGCGCGTACTTGTCCGGCCGGAGTAAAACCGCCCAAGCCGCTTGCGGCGCAATCCTCGCTCGAAAAATCCATCATGAGAAAGAATATTTATTATACATTTGATGAGCCAGTGGCGGCCGCCCCCAGAGGCGCGCCTTTCTCTGTCAAATTTACCGGGCATGTCCGTTCAATCACGGGCGAACGGACAGGGGGGCTGGTGGGCAACAAGGTGCAATGGGACAAGGCAACTGCGCAAAGCGGACTGCACAAGGTGGTGCTTGAGGTCAACGGCAAGGAATATTATGAAAGGCTGCTTGTCGGACACCCGGCGCATGCGCTTCAAGACGCCCTTTTGGAAATAGACGCCCTTCCTTTCCGTTTGCAGGAGCATGGCGGTTTTGCGGCACTCAAGGCCCGGCTTGGATTCCTTGCCTCCCAATTTGAGAAAAACAATGCAGGGAAGGGCGAGAATCCCGATCCGATTGGCGGCGGGCGCGGTTGGGAGCGCCGGTTTGTGCATGAGCTATGGATCACACAGGAGGCATTGATGCGAGTCCGCCGGGGCGAGGAGCCGTTTTCCCATGTGACCGGCCTGCATTTGAATGGTTTTGTATCAAGAATCGACGATTCCCAACAATGCTACCGGATATATGTTCCTTCCTGCTATAAAAAGGACGCTTCCGCTCTGCCGCTTGTCGTCATTCTTCCCACCGCCGTTTCCGCCGCCAAACCCTTTTTGGAAAGTCCGTTTCTGGACGATCATCATCTGGCGGACCGAATGGCCAAACTCGCGGAAAGGCACGGCGTCATTTTGCTTTGGTCCGGCTATCACAACCGACCCACCGGCCTGCCGATGGAATCCGCCCATCTCGCGGAGGTGCTGGAAGCGGTTGGCCGGAATTATCTATTTGATCGCAATCGCGTGACCTTGATGGGCATGTGCAGCGCCGCACCGCTGGCTTTCGATGCCTGCGCAAGCTGGCCCGGACGTTTTGCCGGGATCGCCGTCCTGAACCCGGAATTTGTCCTCGACCAAAACATGCCCCGAAACCTTGTGGCCGCTTTTTCGAAAAGAAAGGAATTTCGGGAATGGTTTATGAGAGGAGATCGGATGAGTGCTTTTCTAAAAAAAAACTCCCGATGTTTTTATCATCAACGACGGCGGCAACGAACCGGGGCATGGGGATTTGAAAACATCAAAGGCATTCGTAACCAAGGCCGTGCGTGCGGGCGCGCCTGTGCGTTTGAAACGCCGCCCAGAAGGAGTCGGCACATTTGGGCGCATGGGAGGATTTGATTGAATGGGCCGCGCAGCGCGTGGAATTAGCTGGGAGGATGGCGCGGAGCGCGTCCGCCGGGCTCGGTGCAGGACGTGCTGACAGAGAAATTTTGGGTGGTGATCGGGTCGACGGGAAACGATGAGGAGAACGCGGCCAACGCCACCGTCGCGGAGGCGATTCAAGCCGGGTGGCGGAAAACCCATTTCAGCGGATGCCGGATGGTCATGGATAGCGAACTGGCGGCAGAGGAAATGCGGAACTCCAATCTCGTGCTCATCGGCAACGCACGGACGAACTCGGTCTGGCGCGAGTTGGACAGGGGACTGGGCGTGACGATAACAGGAGACGGCATCACTTGGGGCGAACGGTCATGGTTTGGCGACGGCATCGCCATTCAAGCGGTCATGCGCCATCCGAAAAACCCGGCGCGGCGCATCGTGGTGGTCGGCGGGCTGAATTTGTCGCCCGAGTCGTTCGGAACGTTGAACCTGTCGCGGGACGGTTGGTTTCGTTACGCGGTATGGGGCGGCGGCGATGACGGACCGGAATTGAGGGACGCGAGCCTTTGATACCTAAGCGGCTATATTTGGAGCGGCATCTTGCCTCTCCGGAAACCCGGGCAAATTACACCTAAGCGAAAGCCCCTATTTCCCGATGAAATGATGGAATATCATCCACCGCATGAACACATGCGAAAGGATTTCTGCCGCCGAACAGATCAACCAGCTGCACTCCCGCGTGGAAGCGATTTCCAGCCAGTCGCGGACACTGCTCGATGAAGCCTTGTCGGCGGCATGGCAGGCGGGCAAATTGCTCCTCGCCGAAAAACACCGGGTTCGCAAACAGATGGATGCGGGCTCATGGCTTCTGTGGCTGGAGGCCAATTTCAAGGGGAGCGTCCGCACTGCCCAACGCTACATGAAACTTGCCCGCACGGTTGCGGATACATCCGCCTTTGCTGGCATGAGTTTGAGGCAGGCGTATGCGCGCCTCGGCATCGCCACCGAACCAAAACGGAAGTCCGAAAACGCCATTGCCCTCCAGTTGCCCCGCCATGTGAGTTTGTCAAACAGGCTGGTGCTTGCTCTGCGGCAAGACTTGCACCCGTCCCGTGGCAAACTCTCGCATGAATCCATCCGCCGGGACCTCCGGCCTCTCTACGAAATTCTCCGGAAGTGTTTTTCTGAATAGCCTCCCATAACAAACAGGCGAGTGCCAGTTTTTCAACCCGGACGGCATGGGATCGCGGTGCTTGCGGAAGCTCCCAAGAGCTGGAGCAAATACCGTGTTCCCATGCCCGTGCCGCAGTCATTACCGGCGGGACAATGGCGGGCCGAAACAGCGCAGCGCGGCCCGCATTTGTCCATGTCCGGTGCGCGTGTTCGTTTTCACAGATTGAAGAAAAAGCGCTTCGGTTGACGCGGTCGCAAGTGCGACCGGCATGCGGCCTCACTTATGAAAGACTCCGCGTTGCGCCTGGGCGCAAGGAGTAGGGTGTCTCAACCAAAAGAAACGAGGCTTCGTTTCATAAGTGCATGGCCGCCGTGTCGGCAAATGTGACCATGATACAGACAAAAATCCAATATAACCTGAAAACTGCGAGGCAGTATTTTCGCGAACATCTGGGGCAGGGCGACTATTATTCCGAGGGGCAAAAAGTCCTCGGCGAATGGTTCGGCCAAGGTGCTGACAAACTCGGCCTGGATGGCCCCGTGACGGAAAAATCCTTCATCGCCTTGTGCGAGGGATTGCATCCGCAAACCGGCTTGAAACTGGGGCAGCGCATGAACTCGGTCAGGCGCGAGGGCGGTCGGGCCAAGGCCAACCGGCGCGTCTTTTTTGACTTCACGATGGCACCTCCAAAAAGCGTTTCCATTGTCGCACTTTATCAGGATGAGCGTATTATCGAGTTGCACGAAAACGCTGTCCGAATGGCCCTGTCGGAACTCGAAAAGCGTGCGGAAACGCGGGTGCGCAAATCCAGTAAAAACGGCGAACGGGTTACCGGAAACATCATCAGCGCGTGCTTCCGCCATGAGACGAGCCGGGAACTCGATCCGCATCTGCACACCCACTGCGTGGTCATGAACGCGACCTTTGACCCGGTGGAAGACAGGTGGAAGGCGCTGGAGCCTTCGGGCATGTATCGGGCGCATCGGTTTGCCACCAACCTTTACCGGCATGAACTGGCCAAAGGGCTGCGTTCCCTCGGCTATGAAATCCTCAACAGCCCGGCGGGCTTCGAGATAAGGCATGTCCCCGCCAGCGTCATCGAACGGTTTTCCAAGCGGCATCATCAAATTGACGAGGAGGCGCGCAGGCGGTTGCTGGAAGGCGAGTCCCCTGAAAATATCAAAGACCTGCGCGAACAGATCGCGCACGGGAACCGCCGACGAAAACTGAAGAACTCGAATGCGGAGCGGTTGCGTGCCCGATGGTGCGGGGAAATGCAGCGTGAAGAAGTCGCCGCCCTGAAAGCATTGACGACGATAGTGCCTTTGCCTGCGGTCAAGCCGGCCCTGTCCGGCATCATGCAATGGGCCGAGCAGCATCTTTTTGAGCGGCGCTCCGTCGTCCATGAGCATGAGTTGCTGGCCGCCGCCTTGGAGCGTGGACGCGGGCAGGACTTCGATCTTGATGCGTTGCGCCAGGCCCTGTCGGAGCGCGGTTATCTGAAAGAGCCGGGAACGGACAAGCTCACGGTGCGCGAAGTTTTTAATTGCGAACTGGCAGTCGTGATGGCCGCCGCCGATGGGCGCGGCGGTTTCCCTGAATCAAACTATCAGGCGTCTCCGGCGCTTTCGCATGAACAGGCGATGGCCGTAAAAAGATCCTCGGCAGTTGTGATTTTATCACCCTGTTTCGCGGTGGTGCCGGAACGGGAAAAGTTTTGCCCTGAAAGAAGTGGCACGGGGCTGTCGGCGGCACAAAGACCGGTCGTGTTGGCAACGCCAGCAAGCGCAGGACTTGCAGGCGGACGGGCTGGAGGCCGAAACGCTTGCGTCGTTTTTGCAGCGAAAGCAACTGCCTCAAAACGCGGTCGTGATGGTGGATGAGGCAGGTCGGGGCGCAACAGCTCGCTGAATTGATTTGTGTCGTGCAATCGAACGGCGGACGGCTGATCCTGTCCGGGGACACCCGGCAGCGAGCCGTTGCGTTTTCCGATGCGCTGCGTGCCATTGAAAGCCATGCCGGACTGAAACCGGCCGTGCTCCGGTCGATCCGAAGGCAGGACCCGTCGCGGGCCGGGACATCGGCGGAACGCACATTCATCCGTCATTACAGAAACGCGGTGAAGCTGGCGGCGGAGGGAAAACCGCGGAGTCGTTTGACGCTTTGGATCGTCTGGGCTGCATCCGCGAAGTCGCCGTCGAGGACTGTCGGAATGCGCTTGCCTCGGAATATCTGGCCGCCGTTGAGCGAAAAGAGGTGCTGGTAGTCGCCCAAACAAGGGAGGAGGTTCGTCAAACCAATGAGGCAATCAGGGCGAAATTGTTTGAAGCAGGCATCATTGGTCGCGGAGTGCGTCGACACCTGCCAGCCTGTTGACCTGAATGCGGCCCAGAAAGTGGACCCTCGATTTTACCAGTCCGACTACCATGTGTTTTGTTCGTGGTTACGGCCGGTTTGCCAAGGGGACATTTGCCCCGTGGTCGGGACGGATGACCATGGCGTCATTCTGGAAAGGACGGCGTATCCAGCAGGGTGAGCTTCCGTTATGCGGGCGTTTTATCGCCGCAATGCCCGTGTCCTGAAGTCGCCCGGGGACCGCTTGCAGGTCAAGTTCAACGGCAACTCGCGCGAGGGCCACCGCATCAACAACGGCGAACTGGTCACCGTGCAAAGCATCGCGGATGACGGAGCCGTCGTGGCGACGCGAGGGAATCGAGAAAACGATGGAGCCCGCCCAGCGGCTTTTCGTGCGGGTATGCGGTGACCTCCTGGCTCGCAAGGCAAGACGGTCGATACGGTGTTGATGGCGGATGCCGGCAATCAGGCCGCCACCCACGCGCATCAATGGTATGTGTCTGTCTCCGGGGGAAAGCAGGGCTTGTACGCCCGACAAGGCGGCGTTGCGGGAGCATGTCCGGCAGGCCGGGGCGAGCTTGCCGACTTGAAGCTGGGGATGACGCGTCTGACGCGGGCAACAGGGTGTCGAGGCAGTGCTTCATCGGGCAGGATTACCGCATGAGGAAACTGCGTATATGGAAAACAACATTAATCATCAAAAGGAATACGAATATGAGCTTAAAAGCAGCGTTATTGGCCAAGAGGTTCAAGCATCTACTGCATGGAAAGGCATTACGGGCATGAGCCCGTTGCCATGATCCGGCTTTGTCCGTGGCAGGAAACGGAATGGATGCTGCGGTGGTCTGGTTTGAACTCGCTGAGTCTCGCCCGCGAAGGCAGGAACGGCTGGAATTGCACTTCGCCCGCCATCACGTGACAGTGATCGGGTTTTGCCTGCACGAGATGCTGGAGGACATCCAGCCTTCAACTGGGCTGCATGCGCAGTTTTCCCGCGTCGTATCGGACAACGTTTCCGGCCACGGAGGCATTTATCGAGCAACTGCTCGTCCAGCCAAAACAGAGCCGGCATCGCCACCAGTCAGGTGACCTGAAGGATTGGCTGTTCAGAAAACGACACGGAATGCGTTTCGTGTCGTTTTCTTTGCGATGGGGTCGTTTGAGAGTAAAAAGCCCTGCGTGGTGCAGGGCTTGCGGGCGATTTTCGGAGGAAATTTCCCACGTGGGAAATTCGTTACGACGATTGCGCGGATGCGCGCGGCTTGAGAGGAATGCGGATGCTGCATTCCAGCGTCCACGCGAGCGGAGCGTCTGCGCGTGCACATCCCCGCGGCGCAAAAACGACGGCATGGCACAGGCGGGGCGGCCACCGCGCCACACCGCCACCGTTTAGCCGCGAGCCGGCCCGGCTCGGGCTCGGCGGCGGCAATGGTGACGCCGGCGTCGTTCGCCTCCGCCGTTCGCTTCCGGCCTTTCGCGCCGCTCCCGGCATGATGGCATAATTTTGAAGAAAGCGTCGGCCTCCTGCGGCGTGGTCACGTTCAGGTAATGGCGGCGGATGATTTTTCCGAGTTGCCCGCCTGCAACGCCGCATCGCCCATCGAGCGGAATTTTCCAACGTGCATCGAAATAAACGTGTGCCGCAACACGTCATGCCCGAGTTTGAATTGCCGCCGGATGTGCGTGATTTTCCGGCCACGTTCTTCATTTTGTCCTTCGACGGAATGATAGGTATTGGTCCAACGGATACGCTTGGAGCCACGCCGCAAGATTGGGCTGGATGGTCAACGGCGCATGTTCACCTTCGACACATCTGGTTCGATGGTGATGGCGTTGTTTTCAAGCCGCACATCGGCGGCGGGCAGCTTGATCTCCCCGGGGGATGCCGGCAAACAGGCATAGCGCGAAATACGGCACGAGCGCCCGCCGTGGACGGTCTCGACGTGCGCCATGAGTTGCGCGGCTTGTGCGGCGTTCAGTGCCGGGGCCGAGCCCCGGTTATGCCCGTGCGCTGACAATGGCCTTGCCGGGTTTTCCAGCAGCCAGCCTTGGGCGAGGGCGTATTTGAAAACGTGGACAAGGTGGCGCGGCGGTTGTTCTGCGTCTTTGCCGCGGCTCCGTCCCTGCGGAGGTATTTTAGGAGTTCTTCGGTCGTCAGTTCGCCCACGCTGCGGTCGGGAAGTATTCCTTGAAGAGCGTCAATTCGATGCGGATGGCATTGAGCTGCCGCTGGCAAATGGCTTTTCGGGTCACTTCCTTGGTGCGCTCCGCGAGGCGACGATCGCATCGGCAAGGAGGTGGTCGGACTTCGGCTCGCGATGGGTTTCAAGGCCAAAACGTGGACAAGGTGGCGCGGCGGTTGTTCTGCGTCTTTGCCGCGGCTCCGTCCCTGCGGAGTATTTTAGGAGTTCTTCGGTCGTCAGTTCGCCCACGCTGCGGTCGGGGAAGTATTCGCGAAGAGCGTCAATTCGATGCGGATGGCATTGAGCTGCCGCTGGCAAATGGCTTTCGGGTCACTTCCTTGGTGCGCTCCGCGGAGCGACGATCGCATCGGCAAGGGAGGTGGTCACTTCGGCTCGCGATGGGTTTCAAGGCCAACGTCGAGGTAGAACGTCAGCGCGCGCAGCCTGTCTGAGCTTGAAACGCGGCCTCGGCCTCGCGCAACTGGGGCTCAGTAAGGAACGTGGAGTCACGCGCAAGTCCGAGTCGGCCTGCGCCTGCTTGAGTTGCAGGGTGCCGCGTTCAAGGATGGCGGCCTCCCGGGTTTTGAAGTTTTTGCGGATGCGCTCGCCGAGCAGCCAGCCGGCCACGCGGTAGGAGATCGTGCCGTTGCGATTCTTGAACGGCGATGGTGAATGCGGTCTTTTGACTTCATCGATCAGGTTGCCGCCATCAACTGGCAACTTTTTCGTGAAGTCCCCGGCTTCCCTCTGGAATCCGGCCGGTTCGCGCAGGCAAGGATGCCTGCGCTACGAACGCTGCCGCGTCTCCTTTGCCGGCCATGATGCCGGAGTATCACACCCGCCGAGCTGTCCTTTGAGATTTGGTGCTTCGAGTTTTTGGGATTTGGCCTTTTGGGATTTGGGATTTTAATTCCGTATTTCTCCGTGTCCCTCGAATCACTTCAGCAACGCCTCGCCTACGCCTTCCGCAACCCCGCGCTTCTCGAATGCGCGCTCACGCATCCGTCCTATTTGCAGGACAACCCCGACATCGCCGAAAGCAACCAGCGCCTCGAATTTCTCGGCGACTCCGTCCTGCAACTCGTGCTGAGCGAAACCCTTTTCCGCGTTTTCCCCGGCGACCGCGAGGGCGCGCTCAGCCAGCGCCGCTCGCTGCTCTCCAAGGGGAAATTTCTCTCCACCCTCGCGCGCGAAATCGACCTTTCCGCCCACCTCCGCCTCGGCATCAGCGAAGAGCAGGGCGGCGGGCGCAATCGCGATTCCTCGCTGGAGGACGCGATGGAGGCGCTCATCGGCGCGATTTATCTGGACAGTGACCTGCCCGCCACGCGCCGCGTCGTGCTCGGGCTCATCGGCTCGCTGCCCGACCGCATCGCCGCCGAGCAGCCTGCCGACAATCCCAAGGGTCGCTTGCAGGAGCATGTGCAGCCCGGGCATGGCAACAATGCGCTCCGCTACGATGTCACGCACATTTCCGGCCAGGATCACGCCCGCGAATACGAGGCCGTCGTGCGCCTGAACGGCGAGCCGCTCGGCACCGGCCGCGGCACCTCGAAAAAAGCCGCCGAGGAAGCCGCGGCCCGCGAGGCGCTGGAAAAACTGCAAGGCGGCGGCGAGGCCGCCGCCGCAGTTTAAGTTGAAAGACTAAGTTTAATACCAATTCCGAACGAAATTCACCCTTTTGGAGGGCCGAGCTCCTGCGAGGCCGTCGCGGAAAACATCGCGTATCACCGCGACGGCCTCGCAGGAGCTCGGCCCTCCAGCAAAAGCCGCCGCCCGATTTTGGGCAGGCGCGCGGAACAGGGACCGCCCAAACTTAAACTTTCAACTTAAACCGCCCCCGGCTTCGCCGCCGCTCATCGGCGCGTCCAGTATCGCAGCGAGGCAAGCATGAAGTTTTCCAGCGCGGCGGACTCGTTCAGGTTCAGGCGCAGGAGCCCGGTCGCATGCTCCAGTTTCTTGATGGAATCGGTGAGCGCGCGGGTGGTGGCGGGGGCGTTGGCGTTGAGCCGGGGCAGGGCAAACGCGCGGGTGGCCTGTTCGATCTCGACAAACAGGCGCAGGCGGAGGTCGTTGGCGATGCCCGTCTCGATCGCCACCTCCTCGTCTTCCTTGATGTCGGGAGGAAGTTCGGTCTTTTGTTTTTTCCAGACCTCCTGCGTGGCAAATTCGAGGATCGCGCCGAAGCGGGAAGTGAGCCCATAGACCGCCATGAGGCTGTCGGCGGCGGCCCGTTTGTCGGCGATACCTTCCGCGAGGCGCGCGAGCCACGCCGTGTAATCGGCGAGCCAGGCCGCCCAGCCATCGGGCGCATACGCCGTCCCGGAAACGGGAAACCGAAAGGTGAGGCAACGGCTGCGGATGGTGGGCAGCAATGCGTAGGGACGCGTGGTGAGCAGCAGGAGCGTGGTGTCGCCGGGCGGCTCCTCCAGCGTCTTGAGGAAGATGTTCGCGGCGGCGACGTGCATGCGGTCGCATTCGTGGATGACGGCGAAAAGACAGGTGCTCGCGCGGGCGCGAAACGCGCGCTGGACGCGGACGTGTTCAGGAGGCGATCGGCGATGGCGTTGGCGACCAGCGTGAGCGTGTCGATGTCGCCGCCGGTGAGCAACAGGCTGTGCGAAAGACGGCGGCGGGTGATCGCCCGCTCGATGACACGGATGGAGGGCGTGTCGGCGAGGGCATCGGGCCATGCGAGGGTTTCGGACTGGGTGGCGGACATTTTGGAAGATGAGTGGAATGGTCTGCTCGATTGGCCGCAAGGAATGAAAACAAAGCGTTTTTTCCCCACCCGCGTTTACCGGCGAATGGAAAATGCGCGTCCCCTGCTCAGGAATGCGCGGCTTTGGGCGGCGTCTTTTGCAGTTCGGCTAGGCGTTCGCGCGCTTTTTCGAGGTTGTGGTTCAGCTTGACGATGAGTTCCGCCAGGTCGGTGTAATACACGCTTGTTTTCAACGACGACTCGGAGCGGCCGAGTTCGAAATGCCGCCGGGTCATCTCGTCGAGCTTGCCTTGGTGGGCGGCGATGTCGCCGGCATATTGGGCGATTCTCAACTCATAGCCCCGCAACAGGACCTGATAGGGCGTGAGTCCGTCGATTTGCCGGCAGGCAAGCGCGTGGACCGCGTCGGTGCCGGAGGCGGCCTTGTCGAGAATGATGCGCGTCCGAAACGCGCCCACGCAGTCCTCGAACTCCTGCATTTGCTCGCGCGAAAGCTGCCGCGCGAGCCGGGAGGTCGCGCTGGCGAAATCAGCCGGCGTGGCGGTGGACAACGGGGATTGCCAAGGGTCCGCCGGGGCGCAACCGGCAAGCCAGAGACCAAACAGCGCAATGACGGGAACGACAAAATGAGGCAGGCGCATGATGCCGGAGCATGACCCAGAAGACGCAGGCATGGCAAGGACAGGGTTGCCAGCGCGCGTACGAATGCATTGTTCCTCAACAGAAATGGAAAAAATAACACAATATATTATATTACAATGCATTAAAAATAAATAGACTATATTCATTTCAAAGAAAAGTCTCCCTATTCGCTTCTTTCACCCATTTCTGTTTGCGCGGATTTTGCCATTTCTTTCATCGCACGCGAAAAAACCTTGTCGGTCCAAACCCTCAAAGGGTATCCTGCGCTCCCTTTATCCTCATAAACCATGATCGTCACAACCGCGCAGCTCTTCAAGCACGCCTATGGCAAATACGCCGTTGGTGCTTACAATATCAACAATGCCGAGCAAACGATGGGCCTCTTCAAGGGAGCCATCGCCTCCAAAGCCCCTTTCATCATCCAGATTTCCAAGGGAGCACGCAAATACACCGACAAGCTCATGCTTGAAGGCATGATTCGCTCGGCCGACACGATCTTCCCCGAGGCCATTTTCGCCGTCCACCTCGACCACGGTGACGAGGAAACCTGCTACGACTGCATCAACTCCGGTTTCTACAGCTCCGTCATGATCGACGCCTCGCACGATCCCTTCGACAAGAATGTCGCGATCACCAAGCGCGTCGTTGAGGCCGCGCATGCCAAGGGCATCTCCGTCGAGGCCGAACTCGGCCAGCTCGGCGGTGTCGAGGAAGACGTGAAAGTCGAGGATGGCCACGCCACCCTTACCGACCCGAAGGAAGCCGAGGATTTCGTCAAGAAGACCGGCTGCGATTCCCTCGCCTGCGCCATCGGTACCTCGCACGGCGCCTTCAAGTTCAAGGGCAAGCAATCGCTCCATTTCGATGTGCTGGAGAAGATCAAGGCCCGCCTGCCCGGTTTCCCGCTCGTCATGCACGGCTCGTCTTCCGTCCCGCAGGATGAGGTCAAGCGCATCAACGCCGCCGGCGGCCAGATCAAGGACTCGGCCGGAGTGAACGTGGAAGAGTATCTCCCGGCCGCCAAGCTCGGCGTGACCAAGATCAACATCGACACCGACGGACGCCTCGTGTGGACCCGCGTGCACCGCGAATTTTTCCGCGACAAGCCCGCCGATTTCGACTTCCGCGCCCCCGGCAAGGTTTACATCGAGGAATACGCGAAGTTCATCGCCAGCCGCAACCAGCTCCTCGGCAGCGCCGGGCAGCTCGACGACCTTCGCGCCAGCCTCAAGAAATAATTTAGGGTTTTTTGGGCCATACAAAATTCCCGCCAGCGCGTTCCAATTTTTTGGAGCGCGCTTTTTTTGCGCTGTTTTATTTTTCCAACATCGTCGAAATCATGCTCAATCCATTTATAGCTAATCAATTAAAAATACATTCAATATTTTGAGCACTTTTGGATTCGTCGCGTCTATCTCCCCGTAGTCAGCATCGTTCATCAGGGAACGATACTTGTTTGTAGTTCTTACGGTTTGCTTGGTGTTAGGTCATGATGGCCATCCTTTTCAGGGGTGGCCATTATGTTTTTTATGGAGGAATGAGGCGCGCCATTCGCCGCGAATCCGCGCGATGCCAACCCCGATGATTTTTGGCGCTGGCGAGGACGGCCTCCACCTGCAAAACGTGGTTTCTTCGGAAACGCGGCGGTCTATTTGCGGCCGACCTTGTTTTTCAGGAACGCGAGGACGTCTTGGAATTTCTCGCGGTTGGCCTCGTCGGTCATCACGAGGTTTTCGTGCGCCTCCAGCGCCAGCCTGGCATCGGTGAGCGCGCTGCGGGCGGGTTCGGTCAAAGGCTGCGCCGGCTGGCCGAAGCCCATCTGGAAATCGCCGGCATCGACCGTCGCCAGATGATGCAGGCCGAGGTTGCGAATGAGTTCGAGATTGCGCGGGGCGATGCGCGCGAGGACGAGGCTGCCGGGCGGATTCAGCCTGCGCAGGCGCAGTCCGGCGCCGGCCAGCACGCCGAGAAACGTGCTGTCCATGCTGTCGCAGCGCTGAAAATCCACCACGAAACGGGCGTGGCCCTCGTTGATGCCGGCCAGCACGCCGAGAAACGTGCTGTCCATGCTGTCGCAGCGCTGAAAATCCACCACGAAACGGGCGTGGCCCTCGTTGATGCGTTGTTCAAAAAAATCGCGCACGCAGCCGGAGTTCTGGAACGAGGCGCGGCCTTCGATCCGGATGATGACCGGATCGGAATAGGCATCGACCAGAAAGACAGGTTTGATGGCGGACATGAATGCGGATGCGAAAGACGCGGCATTGTCGCCATCGTTCCCCATTCCCCGCCTTTCTTTTCCTCTTCATTCTTTCTCTTTCGCCAGAATCTTCCGGGAGCTGAAGCCCGGGATGAGGAGAAAGAGGAAAGAGAAAGAATAAAGAGGAAAGAAGGGCGGACGGGAACGACGGCGGCGCGCGGTGTCAGTTCTTGCTCACGATTTGGCGCAAGACATACGGCAGGATGCCGCCGTGCTGGTAGTAATCGATCTCGATGGGCGTGTCGATGCGGCAGCGCACGGAAACGTCCTCCACGGCGCCGTCCTTGCGCATGATCCTGAGCGTGAGGTCCTGCTGCGGCCTGATGTTCGAATCGAGTCCCAGCACGTCGTAGGTTTCGGTGCCGTCGAGCTTGAGCGTCTGGGCGGTGGTGCCGTCCTTGAACTGGAGCGGCAGGACGCCCATGCCGACGAGATTGCTGCGGTGGATGCGCTCGAAGCTTTGGGCGACGACCACCCTCACGCCGAGCAGGTTGGTGCCCTTGGCGGCCCAGTCGCGCGACGAGCCCGTGCCATATTCCTGGCCGGCGATGACGATGAGCGGGATGCCGTCCTGCTGGTAGCGCATGGCAGCGTCATAGATGCTCATTTTTTCGACCTGCACGGTGGCGGGCGGCGTGACGATGGGGGCTTTCTGGACCTCGGCGTCGAAGGCGAGCGGCGCGGTCCTTACGTAAAGCGTGTTGCCGCCCTCCTCGCCGCCGAGCATCAGGTTCTTGATGCGGACGTTGGCGAAAGTGCCGCGGGTCATGACGCGGTCGTTGCCGCGGCGGGAGCCGTAGCTGTTGAAATCCTCGAAGGCGACGCCGTGCTCGATGAGATACTGCCCGGCGGGGGAGGTTTTCTTGATCGCGCCGGCGGGCGAGATGTGGTCCGTGGTCACGGAGTCGCCGAAAATGCCGAGGGCGCGCGCGCCTTTGATCTCGCGAATGGTGCCGGGTGCGAGGTCGAAATTTTCAAAGAAAGGCGGCTCCTGGATGTAGGTGGAATCGGCGGCGAAGGCGTAGGCGTCGCCGGCGGTGGCGGGGATTTCGTTCCACTTCGGGTTCTGCGCGGCGAAGTCAGTGTATAATTTTTTGAATACATCGGGCTTCAGCGCGGTCTGCATCTGGTCGCGGATCTCGGAGAGCGTGGGCCAGATGTCGCGGAGGTAAACGGGCTGGCCGTCGGCGCCGGTGGCGATGGGATCGGCGGTCATGTCGATGTCCACGCGGCCGGCCAGCGCGAAGGCGACGACGAGCGGCGGCGACATGAGGAAGTTGGCCTTGATGTTCTGGTGGACGCGGGCCTCGAAGTTGCGGTTGCCGGAAAGGACGGAGGCGGCGACAAGGTCGTTTTTCACGACGGCCTCCTCGACCGGCGCGGCGAGCGGGCCGGAATTGCCGATGCAGGTGGTGCAGCCGTAGCCGACGAGGTTGAAGCCGAGCTGGTCGAACCGAGGGATTGGAGGTGTTGGTGCAGCTCGTGATGGCGGCGATGAGCACGCTGCCGTGGCCGATTCTGGCGGTGGCGCCGTTGGTGTCCGTGTCACCGGCGCAGGACGGGCACTGGTCGAGCGCGACCTCGGCTTTCACGGTGGCGAGGTCGGCGGCTTTTTTCCCGAAACCGGCCTCGGCGACAGGCCGCGAAAAGGCGCTGACAAATTCTTCCTTCAACGCCGGAAGCTCGATGCGGTCCTGGGGGCGTTTCGGGCCGGCGACACTGGGAACGACGGTGGCGAGGTCGAGCGAGAGGTCGGTCGAGTAATCGATGTCGCCGCGCCGCGGGATGCCCCAGAGGTTTTGGGCGCGGTAGTAGGCCTCGTAGAGCGCGAGGTGCTTTTCGTCGCGGCCAGTGGAGCGCAGGTAATTCACGCATTCGGCATCGACGGGGAAAAAGCCCATCGTGGCGCCGTATTCGGGCGCCATGTTGGCGATGGTGGCGCGGTCCACGACGGGAAGCGCGGCGGCGCCGGGGCCGTAGAACTCGACAAACTTGCCGACGACCTTGGCCTTGCGGAGCATCTGCGTGATGGTGAGCGCGAGGTCGGTGGCGGTGACGCCTTCGCGGAGCGCGCCGGTGAGGTGCACGCCGACCACGTCGGGCGTGAGGAAATACACGGGCTGGCCGAGCATGCCGGCCTCGGCCTCGATGCCTCCGACGCCCCAGCCGACGATGCCGAGGCCGTTGATCATGGTGGTGTGCGAGTCGGTGCCGACCAGCGTATCCGGATAATAAATACATCCCTCCGGCGAGCCGGCGGTCGCGGCGTCCGGGAGCACGCCCTTGGCGAGGTATTCGAGGTTGACCTGGTGGACGATGCCGATGCCGGGCGGGACGACCTTGAAGGTGTCGAACGCCTGCATGCCCCACTTGAGAAACTGGTAGCGTTCGCGGTTGCGCCTGAACTCGATGTCGAGGTTGCGCGCATAGGCCTCGGGCGAGCCGGCCACATCGACCTGCACGGAGTGGTCGACCACGAGATCGACCGGCACGAGCGGCTCGATGATCTTCGGGTTCTTGCCCAGCTTCGCCACCGCGGCGCGCATGGCGGCGAGGTCCACGAGCAGCGGCACCCCGGTGAAATCCTGCAACACGATGCGGGCGACGACGAAGGGAATCTCCTCCGTGCGCGGCGCCCTGGCCCCCCAGCCCGCGAGTTCGCGCACGGCCTGCTCGGCGACGCGTTTGCCGTCGCAGTTGCGCAGGAGCGATTCGAGCACGAGCCGGATGGAGACCGGCAGGCGCGACACGCGGCCCACGCCGGCCGCCTCGAGCGCGGGCAGCGAGTAGAAACGGTGCCGCTCGCCGTTGGCGGAAAAGCTCTGGAGGGTGTTGAAAGGGTTCGGGAGGTGGCTGCTCATGAGGTGGCTGCGAATGGTGTCAGGTCGGATGCTGGTGTGCGGTTGTTGATGCGGTTGGTGGTGTGCTGTTGGATGGATGGAATGCGCAAGGGTTAAAAATCCCAAATCCCAAAATTCCAAATCCCAAAAAAATCCAAAATTTCAAAATCCCAAAAACAGGCAACGAGCACACTTCGTATTTTGGGAGATTTTGTGATTTCGGGATTTTGGGATCTATCATCTTTACTTCGCCAGCGCCGCCTTGATGGCCTCGAAGTGAGGCAGGTCTTTCGGCGTGGGCGTTTGCTCGGCATACTTGACGACGCCGTCCTTGCCGATGACAAACGCGGCGCGCGCGGCGGTGTCACCGATGCCGGCCAGCCCCGGGAAAAGCACGTCGTATGCCTTGATGACGGTTTTGTTCAGGTCGCTGGCGAGCGTGAGCTTGATGCCGTTGGCCTTGGCCCAGGCTTCCTGTGCGAACGGGCTGTCCACGCTCACGGCGATGACGCTGGCGCCGAGCGCCTCGTAGTCGGAGAGGCCGCCGGAGGTGTCGCACATTTCCTCGGTGCACACACTGGTGAACGCGAGCGGGAAGAAAAGCAGCACGGTCTGCTTTTTGCCGAAATTGTCACTGAGCTTGATGTCGCGGAGACCGTCGGCGGTCTTGGACTTGAGGACGAAATCAGGAGCTTTGGAACCGACAGCGAGTGGCATGATGGATACAGGATTTGAGTTGAGAAGGCGCGGATGGAAAACCCGCTTGAACGAGCCTCCTGTTTTAGAGGACAACCGGCTGGTTATTCAAACCGTTTCTGCCCAATAGAAGCGACGATTCTGGCGCGGCGCCAAAAATCATTAGTTTTTCTCACATAAGACGAAGCAATGCGCCGGCGCATGCGGCCTGTTGGGAAACTGTCTCAACTCCATCCCGAGGATGGCCGGGTTTGGCCCCGAAGCCGGCCATGAGTGCCTCGGGATAAATCTCTGCGAGGCCTGCCACCAAACCCGAAGCGTTTGGCCGGGATGCACGGCGTATCCACCCAAAGTCTCATTTTGGAGGGACGGCCTCTGTGCCGTCCGTTTCGTGACAGAAGGACGGCACAGAGGCCGTCCCTCCAAAAAACAGGAACCGCGAAAGCCTGAAAAGGGTTCGGAGACGTTCAGTTCTTCAAATATTTCTCCAATCCCGGATATCGCTCGCAGGCTGTTTCCACGTTCGGACACGGAAAAGTTTGTTTTATTGGGCCGACTTTGGTTGTTCTCTCCTCGGTGACAATGATTTTGCCATCGGTGATTTTATCCCCGGAGTATTCAAAAGTTACATTTAACTTTTCAGCCCCGTAACCGCTGAATAAGGAGTCAAACTGCTTGACGGAAAAATGATCAAACGCAGGAAGGCGATCAGCTCCCAAGTGGCCCTGCATCATGTCCATGAATTTATCGTAGTAACCGACGCCATTTTCATTTGGTGGAATTTCGATCGAGGTTTTATGAGGCTCCCTTGTCACACGCGACCGGTCGATCATTTCAGTTGTCATCTGCCTGCGAAGCGCGCGGATATTATCCTCAATCTCCGAGACCTGATCATCCGTAAGATCAAAAAGCTCTTTGAAATTCGAATTAAATTTGCCCCATTCGTCGACAATGGGAACGGATATGTTTAATTTTTTATTTTGTTTCAGTTCATCGAGCAACAGGAGGCGGCCCAAGTTTGGGTATTGTTTCAATGCCTTCTCATCGACATCGACGATGGTGTCTGCCGCGGCTTCGATTGCGGCGTATGCCCCATTGGAAATGAATGCGGGCACCCTTCCTTTTTCCGATGAAGAGATGATTCCACTTTGGGAAGATGCATTGGACGATTCCATGCCATACCATGCCAGGACGCCTGATGCGCCTATAAGCAGGCCAACGGCAAGCGGTAATATTCTTAGTTTCATTGAATGAATATCTCAATTCTGATCCATGGGCATATTTCAGTTTTTTGCATGGAATTGATCCATCGCAGGAACTTACGCAGATCAAAATGCAGCTAGTGCTTAATAATGATTTTTTCGAATCCTCCAAATCTTTCCTTAAATTCCTCAATATTTTTCAAAGAATACCATTCCGAGGCATATCCACCGCCACTTGTTGTGTGTTCCGTTACATTTATTTTCCCATCCGACAGATGATTTCCTGAAAAATTGAGTTCAATGGTCCTGTATTCAGATCCAAAGCCATCAAACAATCTCATGACCTGCTTGTCGGCCAATTGGACAAAGCCGGGAAACCGGTCCGAGCCCAATATGGATTTCATTGTGTCCATAAATTTATCATAGAATGCGGGGCCATCCTCCATGGGAGGAATTTTTATTGTTATCAAACCGGGCACCTCGGAGATTTCCGCCTTGTCAAGCGCCGCCGCGGCAAATTCCTCGCGCAGCGTGCTTATTCTGCTTTCCACATCTTTGACTTCGGCATCGGTAAGACCGAATAGCTCTTTGAAGCTTCGTCCAAATTTTCCATTCCGACCAATAATAGAGACGCCGATGTTGAGTTTTGGATTGCGCGTCAATTCGCTTAAAAAATCCAGGTGCTGAAACCGTGAAGGGGCGTCAGGCTGTGTGTCCTGCCGAATGCCACTGCCTTCTTCGCCCTTCCGCTGGGAATATTGATCTTTTGAGAAATTTTGATTCCGCGATTCGACAGGAATAGGCTGTCCCTGCCCGACTTCCTGATATATTCTTTTATATTTTATAATGGAGACTATTATAAAAGTAAGCATGGCACCTGCAATAATACCAAATAGAAGATTCTGAACAGATGACGATTTGAGATTATTGTTGTGTCTCATTTTTCCAGATCTCCCTTTTGTCGTCGTCAGGCATGTCAGAGCCCGCCAAGGCATGCTTCACCTTGCAGGCCGGCGGCAATGGCATGATTGGTTTCCAATTGTTCGCGGTCTCTGCAAACGGCATATAACCTTTCCCGCCGGTTGCATTGCCGATGGAGCGATACGGCCGCCGCAATAACAAGACCATGCCCGCGTGAAGTGCATTTCGGCGCAATGACTTTTTTGGAGATGCCTTGGGTAAAATGCATCGGGAAAAGGAAAAGCGGCTTTTTTGAAAAAGAAGTGATTCATTTGGCACAAATTCAAACAAAACGGACAGTCCAAATATCCCGTGCTTTTCCTTCTGCGTGAAATCCGGGCCAGCAGCCGTGACGCGGCCTGAATTTCCACGGCCACACCCGTTCCTCAGCCTTTTCTTGCCCTTCCCCGCGCCGTGCGCTTCGCTGTTTGGTTTCCCATGAACCTGATCGAAGACCTGAAATACCGCGGCCTGCTGGCCGACTGCACCGACGAAAGCACGCTCGCCGAGCGTCTCGCGCAAGGGCCGGTCACGTTGTATTGCGGCTTCGACCCCACCGGCGATTCCCTCCACGTCGGCCACCTCATGGGCCAGCTCACCCTCCGCCGTTTCCAGCTCGCCGGGCATCATCCGCTGCCGCTCGCCGGAGGAGCGACCGGCATGATCGGCGATCCTTCCGGCCGCTCCTCCGAACGCAACCTCCTCACGCCGGAGCAGCTCGCGCACAACGTCTCCAGCATCACCCGCCAGCTCTCGCGCCTCCTCGATTTCGAAGCCCCCGCCAATCCCGCCCGCATCGTCAACAACGCCGACTGGACGGTCGGCGTTTCCTTCCTCGATTTCCTCCGCGACGTCGGAAAGCACTTTTCCGTCAACATGATGATCGCCAAGGACAGCGTCCGCTCCCGCATGGAAGGCGACACCGGCATCAGCTACACCGAGTTCAGCTACATGCTCCTCCAGGCGCATGACTTCTACCACCTGCGCAAAACCCTGGACTGCGAACTCCAGATCGGCGGCTCCGACCAGTGGGGCAACATCACCGCCGGCACCGACCTCATTCGCAAAAAACTCGGCGTCCCCGCCTGGGGCTGGACCTTCCCGCTCATCACCAAGGCCGACGGCACCAAGTTCGGCAAGACCGCCTCCGGCGCCGTCTGGCTCGATCCCGAAAAAACCAGCCCCTACAAGTTCTACCAGTTCTTCGTCAACACCGAGGACAGCATGGTGATTCCCTACCTGAAGAAATTCACCTTCCTCGCCCGCGACGAAATCGAAACCCTCGCCGCCGCGCACGCCGCCAACCCCGGCGCCCGCGAGGCCCACCGCGCCCTCGCCCGCGCCGTGACCACGCTCGTGCACGGCCAGACCGTTTGCGACGACGCCATCCGCGCCAGCCAGATCATGTTCGGCGGCGGACTTGAAGGCATCGGCGAAGCCGTCTTCCAGGATGTCGTCGGCGAAATCCCCACCAAGGACATCCCGCGCGCGAAGCTGGAGGAAAAAACACCCGCGGGCGCGACCGGCGCCCCGCTGACGGACCTCCTTGTCCACGCCGGCCTCAGCGCGTCGAAAGGCCAGGCCCGCAAGGACATCGAGGGCGGCGGCATTTATATCAACAACCAGCGCGAGACCAGCGGCGCGCGCGCCGTCGCCAGCGACGCGCTTTTGTTCGGGAAATATCTCCTCCTGCGCAAAGGCAAAAAATCATACGCCGTGCTGCGGGCGGTGTGAGCATCCAGCCGGACCGCCAGAGAGAAATCCAAGCCATTACCATGCAGATATCCATCATACTGGGGCATCCCGATGCCAGCAGCTTCAACCATGCGATTGCTAAAGCGGCGGTTGAGGAATTGGAGCACCGCGGCCATACCGTATGCTTTCACGACTTGTATGCGGAGCGTTTCGATCCACTGATTACCAAGGACGAATTTTCGCGCGACGCCCGCCTCCCGCCGGAAATCCAGAAACATTGTGAAGAACTGAAAGCCGCCGACGGCATCATTGTCGTTCATCCGAATTGGTGGGGCCAGCCCCCGGCCATACTGAAAGGATGGATCGATCGGGTGGTGCGCCCCGGGGTGGCGTATCGTTTTCAGGAGAACGACTCGGGCGAAGGCATTCCCGTCGGTCTGCTGAAAGCCCGGCACGCCGTGATCTTCAACACCGCCAACACACCCGCGGCGAGGGAGGCGGAGGTTTTCGGCGACCCGCTGGAGCGTCTTTGGAAGGATTGTGTGTTCCGTTTCTGTGGAATCAGTGCGATCCAAAGAAAAACCTTCTCGGTGGTTGTCACGAGCAGCCTGGAACAGCGCACCGCATGGCTGGCGGAAGCGCGAAGCATCCTTGCGGAAACATTCGGCGGGTAGAACTATGAGGAAAACGAAAAGCCCGCAGTCGCCGCCAGTTCCTCTTTGACCGCCATCCCTGCCAGCCCGCCCAACTTTTCAGTCTTCAGCTTGTCATACAGCGCCTCGTCCGGCACAGCCCTCAAGCCTTTTCCACCTTGGACACCACTACGCTCAATCACACCGCCCGCGTGCTCGGCACGCTCACCCGCGAACTTCCCGCCGACGCGGCCCTGCGCCGTTATCTCGCCGATGCCCGCCGCCTCGGCCCCGCCGAAAAACGCGCCGTCAGCCACGCCTTCTTCGCCTATTTTCGCTGGCTCGAATGGCTCGATCACCGCGAGTCCGCGCAGAAACAAGTCGGGCAGGCCATGCACCTCCACGAGCGCTTCGCGCACGACCCCGCCAGCGTAAAACCCGAGGCGCTCGCCGCGCGGGCCGTTCCCGCATGGGCCCGCGACGAGGTCGCTTTCCCCTTGGAAACCCTCCGCCAGCTCCAGCGCGATCCCGTCCTCTGGCTCCGCGCCCGCCCCGGGCAGGCCTCGCAACTTGCCGCCGACCTCGGCCATTGCACACTCGCCGCCGAACACCTCGCCTCGCTCGTCTCCGGCGATTCGCCCGCCGCGCACTTTGCCTTTCCGGTGCCGAGCGCCGCGTTGCTCTACACCGGCGGGCAGGACCTTTTCCGCACGCCCCAATTTCATAACGGTCTCTTCGAAATCCAGGACCTCGCCTCGCAACTCGTCGGCCTCGCGTGCGCCCCGCGCCCCGGGCAGACTTGGTGGGATGCCTGCGCCGGCGAAGGCGGCAAGGCCCTCCACCTCGCCGACCTCATGGACAACAAGGGGCTCCTCTGGGCCAGCGACCGCTCGCACCGCCGCCTCCAGTTGCTCCGGCGCCGCGCCGCCCGCGCCAAAATCTACAACTACCGTGGCGAGCATTGGGACGGCTCCGCCAAGCTCCCGACCAAGACCAAATTCGACGGCGTCCTCGTGGACGCGCCGTGCAGCGGCCTCGGCACCTGGCAGCGCAACCCGCACGCCCGCTGGACGACCACGCCCCGCGACGTCGCCGAACTCGCCGTCATCCAGAAAAACCTTCTCAACCACGTCGCCCCGAACGTGAAAGCCGGCGGACGCCTGCTCTACGCCGTCTGCACGCTCACGCGCAGCGAAACCATCGCCGTTGCCAACGCCTTCACCGACGCGCATCCCGAGTTCGAACCTGCGCCCGTCTTCGCGGAATCCGGCGAACACCGCCTCACGCTCTGGCCGCACGCGCTCAACGCCAACGGCATGTTCATCGCCGCCTGGCGCCGGAAATAGCCCGCCGTCCCATGCGGCGCCCAAGGGCGTTTGGGATTAAATTGCCGCCGGGATCGGAATTTGGAAGGACGGCCTCCATGCCGTCCGATTCGGTGGAGCGAAAGATAAAGAGGAAAGAAGAAAGATCCCAAACCGGACGGCACGGAGGCCGTCCCTCCACCTGTCAGACACTCACGGCCTTTTCCCAACGCCCTATCGCGCCCCGCGCAACGCGCTCACCGACACCACCACGCTCGACACGAGCATGAGCAACGCCGCCGCGACCGGATGCAGCCAGCCCGCCGCCGCCAGCGCCATGCCCGCGATGTTGTAGCACGACGCGAAACGCAAATTCCAATGCACGCTCCGCCGCGTCGCCCGCGCCGTGCGCACCGCCCTCGGCAGGAAACGCAAATCCGTCCCCGCGAACACCGCGCCCGCCGACGCGCGCGCGAGTTCCGCCCCGCCGTTCATCGCGATCGAGGCATGCGCGGCGCTCATCGCCGCGGCGTCATTCACGCCGTCGCCCAGAAACGCCACCACCCGCCCCGCCGCGACGAGTTGGCCGACCCGCCGCACCTTTTCATCCGGGCTCAACCCGGCCCGCACCGGCAGCGGCAGCCCGGCCTTGTCCCCCGCCGGATCACCCGTGAGCACCTCCGCCGCCAAACCCAATGCGCGCAATTCCTCCACCGTCTCCGCCAACCCGTCGCGCCATTTTTCCTCCAGCACGATCTCCGCCGCCAATTCCCCGTCGGCAAAAACAAACACCACCTTCCCGCCCTCCTCCTTCCGCCCGCCTCCTTCTTTCTCCTTCCTCTTTCTTCTTTCCTCGTTCTCTCCCGCCTCCAACTCCTCCCCCAGTTCCCACTCCCCCACCCCGATCTCCGTCACCACGCCGCCCGCGTCACGCACCTCCGCGATCACCCCGCGCCCCGCCACCACCCGCCGCGAAACCAGCCCCGGCATGAGAACGCCGGTCCGCCGATCGTTTTTCTCCTGCCGGCTGCCGCCCGGAAGTCCGGCGTTCTCATCCCGCACTGCCCTCGCCACCGGATGCGCCAGACCCTCCTCCGCCGCCAGCACCGCCGCGCGCAACCACGTCGCCCGTTCCGCCCATCCCTCCGCGATCCGCCACTCACTTGCCTTGAGCGTCTCCGCCGACAGCGTCCCCGTCTTGTCGAAGCACACAAAATCCGTCCGCCCCAGCGCATCCAGAAAATCCCCCGTGCGCGCCACGAGCCCGTGCTCCGCCAGCCTCGCCAGCCCGCCCCACACCGCCACCGGCGTCGCCAGCCCCATCGCGCAAGGGCACGCCACCAGCAGCACCGCCATCGCGTTGAACAACGCCCGCTCCCACGGCGCGTCCGAAAAAAACATCCACCCGCAAAATGTCGCCACGCTCACCGACACCACCAGCGGCAAAAACCACGCCATCAACCGGTCCGCCTGCTGCTGCAACACCGACGGCGCCAGCCGCGCCCCCTCCACCGCCGCCAGAATCCCATCCAGCCGGCGTTTTCCCCCGCCCGCCGCCTCCGCCTCCACATCGAAGGACCCGTCCACCGAAAACGTTCCCGCCAGCACGCGGTCGCCCGGCCCGCGCGACACCGGACGCCACTCCCCCGTCATCGACGTTTCCCGCACAAAGCCTCGCCCCCGCAAAATCCGCCCGTCCACCGCGATCGCTCCACCCGGCGCCACCCGCACCACCGCGCCCGGCCTTACTTCCGCCACCCGCGTCCGCCGCACCGCGACGCCCGCTTGCATGACGCCGCCCTCCCCCTGCGGTTCCCCCTCCCCGCCCGCCTCCCGCACCACGTCGCAAAACTCAAACCGCTCCCGCGTCTGATCCACCGCGCGCAACGCCGCCAGCCGGCTCCGCGCCCCGAGCATCTTTCCGGTCGTGTGCACCACGATCAACACCGCCACCACCTCGTAATAAACCGAGCCCGTTCGCGTGAACGTGCTCACCAGCGATCCGCCCAGCGCCCCCAGCAGCGTCACCAGAAACAACAAATCGATGCTCACCCGCCGCTCCCGCGCGCTCCGCCAGGCCGAACTCATCAAATCCCGCCCCAAAAACACCAGCGAACCCAGCGCCGCCGCCACCAGCACGCCATGCACAATCCCATACGCCCACCCGTCGATCTCGGAAAGATTCACCGCCAGGCTGAACACCATCGCCTGCCCCGCGACCAGGCAGCCCGCCCCGATGCGCAGCCACGCCCGGTCCACCAGCGCCTGGTCGGCCCGCACGCCCGGCTCTTCCGCCGGCAACGCGGCCACGCCCCCGCCCGCCTGCACATTGTTTCCGGCGTTGCTCATCTCTTATGGAACATGGCACCGTGCCCGGCGTCGCATATCCAGTCAACGCTTCCAACCCGGGCCTCCTCATTTTAGCCAAAAACTGAATTGAACCATTAAAATAGGCACAGAGGACACGGAGCGCTGACACAGAGTTCACGGAGGCGCGCAAGTTTCCGGCCAGTCTCACGCAAATCATCTTTTAATGAAATAAAATGTTCGGTTTTAATAGCCACAAAGAGGCGCAAAAGGCACAAGATCGAGTGTTTTTCTTGTGCTTCTTGTGCCTCTTTGCGGCTATTTTAGTGATTCCCTTCGCAAAAAATCTTCATCCGGCCGGACAGTCCTCCGTGTCCGAGCTCCGTGAACTCTGTGTCTAAAACAGACCAACCCCTAAACGATAATGAACCCGCCGCCTGAGATCGCCCTCGCCGCTGACATCGCCCGCCGCGCCCACCTCGGGCAAACCCGCAACGACAACATCACCCCTTACGCCGCCCATCCCGAATCCGTCGCCCGCCGTCTGCGCGGCGAGGACGGCACCGTCATCGCCACCGCTTGGCTGCACGACGTGCTTGAGGATACCGCCGAGACCGCCGCCACCCTGCGCGCCGCCGGTGTGAGCGACGCGGTCATCGACGCCGTCCGATGCATGACCAGGCAACCAGGCGAGCCCTACGAGGACTACCTCAAACGCGTGAAAGCCCACCCGGTCGCCCGCAAGGTCAAGGTGGCCGACATGCTCGACAACCTCAACGATTCCCCCGGCGAAAAACAAATCCTCAAATACGCCAAAGGCCTCCTCTTCCTGCTCGACAACTAATCCCGCCATGCGCTCCTCCTCCCTCCGTTTTCTCCCCGGCTTTCGGCCCTCGGTGCCCGGCCTCCTCCTCGGCCTGCTCATTTCCGCCGCCGCCCTGCGCGCCGACGCCCCCGCCAGTTGCGTGATTGTCGTCCCCGTGGAAAGCCAGCGGCTCACGCCCACCGCCATCGCGCTCGTGCAACCCGCCGACTACGTGTGCGCCACCATCGAGGTGACCAGCCGCCGCAAGGACACCGCGGGGCAAGTCGCGGACATCCGCGAAACCATCGACCTTCTCGCCAAGGCCGTTGACAAATCCCCCCGCCTTTCGCTCCACACCGGCCCGCTCCGCTTCTCGTCGGCCGAAACCATCACCGCCCGCCCGCTCTACCCCGCCGCCGGCGGCGCACCGTGGGCCTTCTCCAATTTTTCCAAATCCTCCGCGGACCCCTTCACCCCCGCCCGCTTCGTCGTGCGCATCCTCTGGAAAATCGCCGCCGCCGACCATGACACGCTCGATGCCTCCGCCACCATCCGGCAGTTTGCCGACACATTCAAGCCCGCCGGCCAGGCCGAGGTCCGCCTCGCCCGCCTCGCCCTCGCCGTCGAGTCCCCCGAACGCCAGCGCCAGCGTCTTCTCCAGCTCATCGGCGACAGCGCCGATGCCATGAAGAAGACATTCGCCGCCTCCGCCGTCTCCATCGATGGACTCGAAGGCCCCGTCCTCGTCCGTCAGGTGGACGACACCCAGGTGGAACTTTTCATCGACTACAAACTCAGCGTGAAGACCGGAAGCTAAGTGTTGGCAGAGGTTGCGCGGACGGTGCGAGGGATTGCGTGGCATGGGCGTCCCCGCCCATGTGTCCGGGGGTTTGCGGCGCGGAGCGCCGTCCACGGGCGGGGACGCCCGTGCCACACGACCCGCCCTGCCTCGCGTTAACCTCTGTTAACAAAATAGAATTAGGTTTGGTTTTTTATCACCGCACCTCCATCTCGAACGGCGCAAACACATCCTCCGCCCCTCCCGTGTTCACCTGCGCCCAGACCACATAACGCCCCCTCTGCGGTATCGTTATTTTGAATACAAGCCCGCGCTCCGGCGTCGTCACGCCCGCATCCATCGGATGCAGATGCGCGAATCCGCTGCGCGCCTCGTCAAAGGCCACCAGATGGGCCGGCGCCCCCATCACCGGACGCAGCTCCGCCGCCCCGCCGTCCGCGCGCGACACGCGAAACACCAGTTCCGCCTCCTCCCGCGCCCGCACCGGAGCCTTTCGCGGTGTCAGCTCAAACACAAACCCGTCGCGCTCCACGCGCATTTCCCCGCCCTCCCCCAAGTCCGTCCGCGGCGGCCCGAGTTCCGGCTGGATCGCTTCTGTTGGGGTGTGCCCGCCGCCGTCTCCCGCGTCCGCCACCTCCAGGTCCGCGCTCGCATAAAGCCCGCGTCCGGTCGCCGCGGGAATGAAGTCTCCAAAAATCCGATACACACCCTCGCGGCGCGGCGTGAACTCGAACTTCCACCCGCCTTCGCGTCCGCTGTCATCCCGCTCCGCCGGCTCGGGATGCACGTGCTGATAATCCTCCAGCGACGGATCGACGACGAGCAGGTGCAGCAGCCGCGTGTGCGCCTCGATCAAGTCGCGCGGGCCGATCGGCTTTCCGCTGGCGGTGGTCAGCGCGAGCGCGCAGCGGACGCGCCCGCCCGCGCGCGCCGGCCCGTCCGTCGCCACCGTCATGCTCACCGGCGAGCGCACGGCGGCGACCGGGATGAATTGCGGGTTCGCCGGATCGCACAACTCGATCCCCCCGCGCTCCACCCGGAAGTCCCCGTGCGACAAATTCGTGCCCGTCGGCAGCGCGCGCATCGCCAGATAAAGCGCGGCCGCCCCCAGTGTGATCAGCGCCACTTGGGTCCGGACCAGGATCGCCCCGCGGCTCCCGCCTCCGGCGCTCACACCCCGCCTCCCTGGGCGGACTGGCGCCGGCCCGCCATTCCGCGCGTCGCCGTCGCCGCCTCGTCCGGTTTCCGCATCTTCTCCACAAACTCGCGCGGTTCCCACTGACTGCCGTCCGCGCGCCAGATGATGCGTCCGTTTTCATCGATCAACAATGTCGCCAAGGTGTGGTTGAGCAGTTCGCCCTCCAGTTTCGTCAGCACGCCAAACTGGGCGAGCAGGCTCTTGATGGCCGCGTCCGGGCCCGTGAGAAAGCTGTAGTTGCCCGTGTCGATGGCGCGCTGGATGGCATATTCCTTCAGCACGCCCGGCGTGTCGTATGCCGGATCGAGCGAGATCGAGACCAGCTCCAAATCGGCCACGCCCACCTCGGCCGCGAGCCGCTGCGTCTGCTGGAATTTCGCCACCGCCAGCGGACACATGGTCGCGACCGGGCAGCGCGTGAAAATGAAATTCAGCATGACCTGCCGGCCGCGAAACCGCGCCGCCTCCACCACGCGCCCGTCCTGGTCGAGCAGCGCGAACGCCGGCGCCAGCTCGCCCACCTCGCGATAGGCGGCGCGCCCGCGGATGGCCGTGTCCTGCGCGAGCGCGCGCGACGCCGCGTCCATCGTCGCGCGCGAGGCCTCGTCGTCGGGCCAGATTTTTTCCAGCCGGAAGTCCCCGCCCTCCGAAGTGACCAGTTCGGCGCGGATGCGCTGCCCGACCTTTGCGTTGGCCGCGTCGCCCACCGACACGGAAAACTCCATCGTCATCGCCGGCATGAACCCGGGGATCTCGTCGTGTTTCACGCGCAACGTCCGGTGCTCCCGGTCCACCGCGAGAATCACGCCCGTGAGCGGATAACGCTTCTCGTTCGGATTCGCCGCCTGCGCGTCCGGGCCGGATGCGCCGCGCGCCACCGGTTCGTTTTTCGGGGCGCACCCGCCCGCGAAAACCAGCGCCGCCGCGCAACAAAGCACGGCCCTCGTCATTTGATAAAATTTCATGCAATTGGCGTTTCCCGCAACGAATCCATTGTCAACGGAATCGCCAGTCGTAGGTTGCGCCCGCCGCGTCTTTCACAGACGCCTCACACAAAATTTTGCCTTCGCGACCGCGCGATTCCCCTGCCGCGCGCCGCGCCGTCCCGATTCCGCCTCGCTCGCACCCAGCTTTCACCGCAGCCATGAGCACTCCGACAGCCAGCCCCGCCGCCGCCCGCGCGCGTCCTCCGCGCGGGCGCCGCGCGTTCCGCCACCGTCCCGCGCTCGCGTGGTTCGCGGCGCTCGGCAGCGCGTGGGTGTTTGTGCTCGTCACGCTCGGGGCGTTCACCACCAGCATCGGCGCGGGCATGGTGTTTGCCGACTGGCCGCTGTCCAACGGCTCGCTCAATCCCGAGGGCTGGCTCGCCGATGCCGCCATGTTCGCCGAGCACTCGCACCGGCTTTCCGGCGCGACCATGGGCCTGTTCACGATCGTGCTCGCGGCGTGGCTTTGGCTCGTCGAGCCGCGGCGCTGGCTGCGTGCGCTCGGCGGCGGCGCCCTGGCGCTCGTGGTGGCGCAAGGCGTCATCGGCGGCCAGCGTGTCACGCTCGACGCGCTTCACCTGCCCGGCGTCGCCATGTCGGTCGGCCAGATGCTGCGCATCCCGCACGGGATTCTTGCGCAGGTTTTTGTGTGCGTCCTCTTCGCCATCGCCGCCGCGCTCTCGCGCCCCTGGATGGCGCGCGACGCGGGCTTTGGCTCCGCGGCTGATGCGAGGAGCTCCGGCCCGGGCGCCAAGGGAAACACCGGCGGGCAAACCGTGCCGCCAAACCTTCGCCGCCTCGCCCTCGCCGCGCTCGCGCTTGTGTTTGTCCAGCTCGTCGTCGCGGCCGCCATGCGCCACAATCACGCCGGCCTCGCCATCCCGACTTTCCCTCTCGCCGCCGACGGCGGCCTGCTGCCCGCGCAATGGGATTTCCGTGTCGCGCTGGCCTTTGCCCATCGCGCGCTGGCCGCCGCGCTCGTCATCGTGCTGCCCTGGCTCGCCATCGCGACCTGGCGTGAACCCGCCGCGCCGCGCGGGCTGAAGCGTCTCGCCGCCGCCATGCTCGTTCTGCTTGCCACGCAAATCGCGCTCGGCGCGTTCACGGTCTGGACGATGCGTGGCGCCTACGTGGCCACCGCCCATGTCATCAACGGCGCCGCCGTGCTCGCGACCGTTTTCCTGCTCGCCTGGTGGCTGCACCGCGAACGGATCGAACATCGCGCGGGCTGGCGGCCCGAGCCCGGCGCAAAGACGCCCGCGCCGACGGGCGAAACCGCCGCGACCGCCCGCCTGGCCTCCTCGCCATGACACCGCCCGTCCTGCATCATTCCCTTGCCGCCGGCGCGCGCGTGCATCTGCCCACAGTCGCGATGCGGCACACGCGCGCGGGCTTTGCCGATTACCTCGAACTCACCAAGCCCCGCCTTAGTTCGCTCTCCGTGCTGACCACCGTCGTGGGCTATTTCGCCGCCCGGCCCGTGTTTGACGGCGCCCTGTTTTTTGCGTTGCTCGCGGGGACGGCGGCATGCGCGGCGGGCGTGGCCGCGCTCAACCAATGGATGGAGGCCGACACCGACGCGCTCATGCGGCGCACCGCCGCGCGCCCGATTCCCGGCGGGAAAATCGCCACCGGCACCGCCTTCGTCATCGGCTGGGCATTGTGCGCGGCCGGGCTTGCGCTGCTCTTTGCCCGCGTCACTGGCGGCGCGGCGTTCTTTGCCCTCGCCACCATCGTCGCCTATCTCGCGCTCTACACCCCCGCCAAGCGCCGCTCGCGCTTCTCCACCGAGATCGGCGCGGTCGCCGGAGCCTTTCCGCCGCTCATCGGCTGGGCCGCGGTCCCCGGCGGGGACGCGGCGCTCGCGTGGGTGTTGTTCGCCATCCTGTTCTTCTGGCAAATCCCGCACTTCATGGCCATCGCGTGGACGCACCGCCGCGATTACGAGGCCGTCAATTTCCCGATGCTCGCCGTGCGTGACACGACAGGCGGCCGTGTCGCCGCCTGGTCGCTCGCCTGCACCTTCGCCGTCGCGGCGGCCGGTCTCGCGCCCGCGTGGCTCGCGCTGGCCGGCCATGAAAACGCGCGGGGACATGCCGGGACTTCCCTCGCGATCATCGCCGCCTACGCCATTGTCGCGCTCGCCCTCGGCGCCTGGTTCACGAAACGCGCCCTCGCCTTCCGCCGCCCGCCCGCGGGCCAAACCCGCGAGACCGCCGCCCGACGCCTGTTCTTCGCCTCCATCGCCTGGCTCCCGCTCCAGCTCGCCGCGCTTGTCGTCCTCCGCCTGCTCGCATGACCCTCCACGACATCCCCGCGCTCAACGCCGCCCTCAACGGCATCGCCACGCTGTTCATCGTCACGGGCTTGGTGTTCATCAAGCGCGGCAATCGTTCCGCGCACCGCGCCTGCATGCTCGCGGCCGGCGCGGCCTCGGCCGTGTTTTTGGCCGGCTACGTCACGCACAAGGCGCTCATGCGCGGCGTGCACACGCCCTTCGGCGGGGAAGGCCCGATCCGCGCGATCTACTACACGATGCTCCTCACCCACATCGTGCTCGCGATGGCCATCGCATGGCTCGTGCCGCGCACCTTCGCGCTGGCGATCAAGGGGCGCCACGAACGCCACCGCGCCTGGGCGCGCTGGACATTGCCCATCTGGCTCTATGTCTCCGTGACCGGCGTCCTCGTTTATTTCTCCCTGTATCAATGGTGGCCAGCCCGCCCGTAAGGCCCGCCGGGCCGCCGCCTTCCCGCCCGGCGAGCGTATCCAATGATGGAATACATTTTTGGCGGCCGGCGCCGGCATTTTCCGGACGGCGTTTTTTTCCACGTGCCAGCCTCCCCGCCACTTTCACATCTTTTTCGGCAAAAATTACCGGGACTCTTACCATGCATCGTCCTCGTGCCGGACAATGCACTTGATTTATATCCCCCACGACAAAAACTAATAGCCCGCAAACCACTCGCAGCCGCACCACTTCCCGATTTCCCGTGAGCAAAAAGAAAACCGACGCCACTCCCGAAAAAAACACCGCCGCCAAGGCAGCGCCCGAAAAGACCGGCTCCGCGTCCGCCATTTCCGCCACGCCTCCCGAATCGGTGAGCGCCACCAGCGCCAGCGCCGCCGCGCCCGTCAACGCCGCCCTCTCGGCCGACGAACGCGTCGAGCTTTACCGCCGCATGGTGCGCATCCGCCGCTTCGAGGAACGCTCCCTGCGCGCCTACCAGTCCAAGAAAATCGGCGGTTTCCTCCACCTTTACATCGGGCAGGAGGCGGTCGCCGTCGGCTGCTGCTCGCTCATGGGCAAGGACGACCACGTCATCACCGCCTACCGCGACCACGGCCACGCCATCGCCGTCGGCATGGACACCAAGCCGCTCATGGCCGAGCTCTACGGCAAGGTCACCGGCTGCTCGAAAGGCAAAGGCGGCTCGATGCACTACTTCGACCCGACGCGGAATTTCTGGGGCGGCCACGGCATCGTGGGCGGCCAGGTCCCGCTCGGCACCGGCCTCGCCTACGCCATCAAATACCGCGGCCTCAAGGGCGCGGCGATGGCCTTCATGGGCGACGGCGCGGTCAACCAGGGCGCCGTCCACGAGGCCTACAACCTCGCCTCGCTCTGGGACCTGCCCGTCATCTTCGTCATCGAGAACAACGGCTACTCCATGGGCACCTCGCAGGCCCGCTCCTCCGCCGGCGAACTCGCCACCCGCGCCGCCGGCTACGACATGAAATGGGAGGTCATCAACGGCCACGACCTCTACGAAGTCCGCGCCAAGATGGACGCCCTGCTCCGCCGCGCCCGCGAGGAGTCCAAGCCCGCCGTCGTGGAAATAAAAACCTACCGCTACCGCGGCCACTCCGTCGCCGATCCCGACAAAACCTACCGCAACAAGGCCGAGATCGAGGAATACCAGCGCACGAAGGACCCCATCACGCTCTTCCGCACCATGCTCCTCGCCGAAGGCCACCTCACCGACGAACTCGTGGACAAAATCGATGCCGAAGCCCGCTCCGAGGCCGACTTCGCCGCCGACTTCGCCGAGGCCAGCCCCTTCCCCACCGCGGACGACATCCAGCGCGACGTTTACTGGGAAGCCGACAATCCCGCGCAACGCGTTTCGGGCGGACGGCTCTTCTTCAACTAAGCCCAAGCGCTGGAAATCCCAAATCCCAAAAAAATTCCAAAAAAAATGCCCAAATCTCAAAAAACATTGCCGCACCGGAGCGGCGGCGTTCCCTCCCCCGGACGAGGCGCAGCCTCGCCCTTTGGAATTTCGTGATTTGGAATTTTTTTGGAATTTGGGATTTCGGAATTTGGGATTTTTCCGCCACCGCCCCCTCTTAAACTTAATACTTAAACTTAAACTTTCATGCCCATCATCACCTATCGCGAGGCTCTGCGCCACGCCATGGCCGAGGAACTCACCCGCGACGAAAACGTCGTCATACTCGGCGAGGAAGTCGCCCAGTTCCGCGGCGCCTACAAAGTCACCGAGGGCCTCCTCGAAAAATTTGGCCCGAAACGCATCGTCGACACCCCGATCAGCGAGGCCGGCTTCGTCGGCATGGGCGTCGGCGCCGCCATGCTCGGCATCCGTCCCGTGATCGAGCTCATGTTCTGGTCGTTCTACTCCGTCGCCTTTGACCAGATCGTCAACAACGCCGCCAACATCCGCTACATGAGCGGCGGCCAGATCAACTGCCCCATCGTCATCCGCGGCCCCGCCAACGGCGGCACCAATGTCGGCGCCACCCACTCCCACACGCCCGAAAACATCCTGGCCCACCATCCCGGCGTGAAAGTCGTCGTCCCCGCGACGCCCCACGACGCCAAGGGCCTGCTGAAATCCGCCATCCGCGACAACGACCCGGTCTTTTTCCTCGAAAACACCATCCTCTATGGACTCGAAGGCGAAGTCCCCGCCGAGGAATACCTCGTCCCGCTCGGCCATGCCGACATCAAGCGCGAAGGCACCGACCTCACCATCGTTTCCTACGGGCGCCCCGTCATCCAGTCCCTCGCCGCCGCCCAGCAGCTCCAGCAGGAACACGGCCTGTCCGTCGAAATCGTGGACCTGCGCACCATCCGCCCGCTGGACATCGACACCGTGCTCAAGTCCGTGGCCAAAACCCATCGCGTCCTCATCGTCGAGGAACAGCGCCCCTTCGCCAGCGTCGGCTCGCAACTCGCCTACATGATCCAAAACGAGGCCTTCGACGAACTCGACGCCCCCATCCAGCGCCTCGGCACCATCGACGCGCCCGCCATCTACAGCCCGCCGGTCGAGATCGAGCAACTGCCCAATTCCCAGCGCATCCTCAAGGCGGCGCTGGCCGCCGCCAGCGCCTAATGCAAAATGTATAATGCAAAATGTATAATGAAGCCGGCGCGTTTTTCTCTCCTTCATTATCCATTCTTCTTTTTCCATTAGGCTCGCTTAGTCCCTTCCCATTATCCATTTTTCATTTTTCATTATCCATTTTCCATTAGCGGAGCGTAATATGGCCGAAATCATCGAGATGCCCAAACTCAGCGACACCATGACGGTGGGCACGCTGGTCAAATGGCTTAAGCAGGAAGGCGACGCCGTCAAAACCGGCGACATGCTCGCCGAGGTCGAAACCGACAAAGCCACCATGGAGCTGGAATGCTTCTTCGACGGCGTCCTCCTCAAGATTTTTTCCGAGGCCGGCTCCCAAGTCCCGATCGGCGCGCCCCTCTGCGCCGTCGGCAAACCCGGCGAAACAGTCGAGACCCCGAAAAACCTGGCCCCCGCCGCCGAGACCAAACTCCCGCCGCCCCCGGCGGAAAACCCGAAGGCGGATGAACTGAAGGCTGAAAAACCCACATCCTCTGGGAACACCGAGCCCCAGCCCGGCACGCCCGCTGCCGTAGGGCCTGACCTTGCGTCAGGCCGCGTCCACCAAGACACCGCTCCCCTTCCCTCTGTCCCTCCCGGCGGCGCGCGCCAGCGCATTTCCCCGCTCGCCCGCAAATTCGCGAAGGAAAAGGGCATCGACTACACCCGGCTCCAAGGCAGCGGACGCGGCGGACGCATCGTGCGCGCCGACATTGTCGCCGCCGAGACCGCCGGCATCGCCAAGATCGGCGCGCCTCTCGCCCCCGCCGGCAAGCCCGCCCCGTCCGGCCCCGGCGCGCCCGCCACCGGCACCGGCCATTTCGCCAAGGGCCCCATCCAGGAAGAGCGCACCGTTGCCGTCAGCAACATGCGCGGTACCATCGCCAAGCGCCTGCTCGAATCCAAGACCACCATCCCGCACTTCTACCTCGACATCGAAGTCGACGCCGAGCCCCTCCTCGCCCTCCGCCAGCAGCTCAACACCGGGCTCGAAGCCGACGGCGTGAAACTCTCCGTCAACGATTTCATCCTGAAAGCCTCCGCCGCGGACGCGGCGGACGCATCGTGCGCGCGACATTGTCGCCGCCGAGACCGCCGGTATCGCCAAGATCGGCGCGCCTCTCGCCCGCCGGCAAGCCTCGCCCTGTCCGGCCCCGGCGCGCCGCCACCGGCACCGGCCATTTCGCCAAGGGCCCCATCCAGGAAGAGCGCACCGTTGCCGTCAGCAACATGCGCGGTACCATCGCCAAGCGCCTGCTCGAATCCAAGACCACCATCCCGCACTTCTACCTCGACATCGAAGTCGACGCCGAGCCCCTCCTCGCCCTCCGCCAGCAGCTCAACACCGGGCTCGAAGCCGACGGCGTGAAACTCTCCGTCAACGATTTCATCCTGAAAGCCTCCGCCGAGGCCCTCCGGCGCGTCCCCGCGGTCAACGCCTCCTGGGAAGGCTCGCTCATCCGCTATTACTCGGCCGCGCACGTCTCCTTTGCCGTCGCGATGCCCGACGGCCTCATCACACCGGTCATCCGCGAGGCGCACGTCAAGACCGTCTTCCAGATCAGCGCCGAGGCGAAGACGCTCGGCAAAAAGGCGAAGGACAAAAAACTCACTCCCGCCGAGTTCACCGGCGGCACCTTCTGCGTGAGCAATCTCGGCATGATGGGCATCACGAAATTCAACGCCATCATCAACCCGCCCAATTCCGCCATTCTCGGCGTGGGCACGACGGTGACGAAGCCCGTGGTGAAAAACGGGGCGATCGTCATCGGCCAGACCATGACCCTCACGCTCAGTTGCGACCACCGCGTGGTGGACGGCGCCCTCGGCGCGCAATACATGTCCGCGCTGAAAGCCATTCTGGAAAACCCGGCGCTCCTCCTCGTGTAACCTCCCGGGCACCGCGCGGCAGCGCGCCGTAGCGCAGGCATCTTTGCCTGCCGTCGTTGGGTGGTCGCGCGAAGCGCGGCATTTTTCAGAAAAAAGCCAGCGGCGCTTCGCGCCTTTCGTTTTCGACGGCAGGCAGGATGCGCTACGCTCCCGATACTACGCCGCCGCCCACGCGCGCAGCCGTTCCCGCTCCGCCGCCCATTCCGCATCCGCCGCGAGATTCCGCAACTCCAGCGGATCGCGCTCCAAGTCAAAAAACAGCCACGGCGAACCGTCCTCGCCCAACACCAGTTTCCGCCGCGCCGTGCGCACGCCGCGCCACACGCGGTCGCATTGATGCGGCAGCCGCACCACCGACGGCATCGAAATTCTCGCCCGTTCCGGCCCGCCGCCGCCCGCGTCGAAAAATTTTCCGCGCTCGATCAACGATATCGTCATCCGCGGCAAATCCGCCAGCGTCACCGCCGCCGTCGAAACCGTCCCGCCCCGCCTTGCCTCCTTCGCGCCGCGCGCGCGCACCAGCAACGGCACGCGCACGCTTTCCTCGTGCGGCCAACCTTTGCGGAACAGACCATGCGCGCCGTGCATGTCGCCGTGCACCGAGCTGAACACCACCACCGTTTCATCCCCGCCGTCCATCCCGCGCAGCGCATCCAGCAGCCGCCCGATGGCTGTATCCGTCGCATGGATATGCGCGTAATAGCCCGCCAGTTCGCGCCGCGCCCGCTCCTCCGCGCCGCCTCCGCGCGGCACATTGGCCGCCAGGCGCACTTCGCCGGGAGACATCGCGGCCGCTCCGGCGGCCGGGGCATCGTAGGGCGGATGCGGGGCCTCCAGGCTCGCCACGCAAAACCACGGCGCGCCGCCGCGGCGCGCGCCCGCCCATTCCGCCGCGCGTGTGCAGAGCACGTCGCTTTGATAACCCGGCGCGCGCACCGGCTCCGGCAGCCGCGTCCCGTGCAGCCACGGATCGTTCAGCAAAAAACCGCTCTCGAAACCTTCCCAAAAAGCGAATCCGCCGCGCGCCTCCTCCGGCACAAGCTGCCGGGCGTGCGCCTCGCCGACCAGCGGGGCCGACGGGTCGCGTCGCGCCAGGTGCCACTTGCCGAAAAATGCCGTGGCGTAGCCGCGGGCCGCCAGCTCATGCGCGATGGTCCGCGCGTTCGCGGGCAGCGGGTCGAAATACTCCCGCACGCCGTTCTCCGGCGAACGCACTCCGGTCAGCAACGCCGCCCGGGCAAACGGCCCGAAGGGATGCGGCGTCACCGCCTGCGCGAAATTCACCGCCTCCGCCGCCAGCGCGTCGAGTCGCGGCGTGCGGGCGTTCGCGTCGCCCGCAAAACCCGCCGCTCCCGCGCGCCATTGCGTGGTCAGTATCCAAAGGATGTTCGGTTTTCGCCCGGGCATATCCCGCCGACGCTGCCGGGCCCGCCGGCTCCGGCAAATGCAAAATGCGCCCGGACGGCGCGTGCGGGTGTAACTCAAAGTTGTGTCACTCCCTCTTTCTTCTTTCCTCTTTATCTTTCTCTTTCGTCAGGAACGGGTGGGGAGAAAGAGGAAAGATAAAGAATAAAGAGGAAAGATTCCGGCGGTGATATCACTTTGAGTTGCTCCCGGCGCGTGCCGCTCGGTCTCAGTCCGAGATGCGCATCACGATTTTTCCGAACTGGCCGCCGCGCTCCATCAGCTCAAACGCCTCGGTCGCGCGCGCCAGGGGGAACACCTCGCTCACCACCGGCTTGATGCGGTGCTTGCCCACGAATGTCACCATTTCCGTCCAATCGCGCGGGCTCCCCATGGTCGAGCCCAGCAGCGAGAGCTGCCGCCAGAAAATTTTCCGCATCGGCAGCGTGCCGGGGTCGCCGCGCGTCGCGCCAAAAAACGCGATGCGCCCGCCCGGCGCAGCGAGGTCCACCAGCGAGGAAAAACCCGGGCCGCCCGCGCTGTCGATGATGACATCAAACGCGCCGGCCGCCGTCGCCGCCTCCTTCGCCCAGCCTTCCTTCGAATAATCGAAGCCGCCTTTGGCCCCAAGCAACACGGCCCGCGCGATCTTCTCCGGCGAACTCGACGTCACCCACGCCTCGGCCCCCGCCGCCACCGCAAATTGCAGCGCAAACACCGCCACGCCGCCGCCGATGCCGGTGATCAGAATGCGTTCGCCCTTCTTCAGCTTGGCGCGGCTGAACACCGCGCGCCACGCGGTGAGCCCGCCCAGCGGCAGCGCCGCCGACTCTTCCCACGTCAGCGCCTCCGGCTTGCGCGCCAACTGCGCCGCGGGCACGGCGACGCGCTCCGCCAGCGTGCCCTCGCGCGGCAGCCCGAGAATGTTAAAGCCGGCGCCCTGCGCCCGCTCGTTCGCCCCCCACTCAAGGCTCGGGTTGATGACCACCTCGCGCCCGATCCAGCCGCGATCCACCGCCGCGCCCGCCTCCACCACCACGCCCGCCCCGTCGGAACCGAGGATGGACGGGTATTTGATGCCCGCATATTGCCCGAGCTTGATCCAGACATCGCGATGGTTGAGCGCCGCCGTGCGCAAGGCCACGACCACACCGCCCTCTGCGACCTCGGGCGCGGCCGCGTCGGCCACCGCCAGTTGATTCGATCCGGACAAAACAACAGCTTTCATCCCTGCCAAACTAGAGCGCAAAACACCGCCGCGAAAAGCCTGCAATCACGGGGAATCTGTCAGTTTTTTGCATAAAAACGGCGCACCGCCGTGCGCCGTTCGATCAAGGCAAACTCTTTCACAAAAAACTTAATTGTTTCGACGCGCCGCCAGCAGCCAGAGCAGGTTCACCAGCGACGATGCGAACGCGGCCACATACGTGAGCGCCGCGGCGTTGAGCGTCTCGGACACGCCGGCCGCCTCGTCCCGCTGGACGATGCCCAGCCCGGCCAGTTCGGCCTTGGCGCGACGGCTCGCGTCAAACTCGACCGGCAGCGTCACCAGATGAAACAAAGTCAGCACCGCGTAGCAAAGGATGCCTATGTCGAGCATGAAGCCGCCGAAACCGCGGAAGAAAAATCCGCCGATGATGACGAACGGCAGGATCTGCGACGAAATCTGCGTGATCGTGAAAATGAGCAACGGCCAGATGGCCCAGTTGGGAAGGAAGGCAAAGGCAAAGAGTGTGTTCATGATTGCTGGCACTATGACACACGCAGGACGCAGGATGCATCAAAAAATTTTCGTCAAACGGCTGCAGGCCGGAATCGGCCTGCGCCGCAGTCACCAAGCGGGAAATGTCGCCGACCTCAGATTTCCAATGTCCCGCCGGGCGGAAGCGGGTTCACCGCGTGGCCGCGTTTTTTCGCAGCTTCGGCAAAGGCCCGCGGGTCCTGCTTGATCGACGGCCAGGTGTTGTAGTGCATGGGAATGGCCAGGCGCGGCTTGAGAAAATCGAGCGCGTCCAGCGCATCCTCCGGCCCCATCGTGAAGTTGTCGCCGATCGGAATCATGGCGAGGTCGAGCCCGGCGCGTCCGACGAGCTGCATGTCCAGAAACAACGCCGTGTCTCCCGCGTGGTGGAGTTTCCTGCCGTCCGCCTCCAGCAATATTCCGCACGCCGTGCCCATGTAGATCGGGGCGAGCCCGGCATCGAGGCTCGACGTGTGGTGGGCGAGCGTGAGTTTCACCCGCCCGAAGGGGAAGGCGCAGCCGCCGCCCGGATTCAACCCGTGCGTCGTGGCCAGCCCTTTCGCCGCAAAATATTCGGCTATCTCGAAGTTGGCGACCAGCGTGGCGTGATTGGCGCGGGCGATGTCGAGCGCATCGCAACAATGGTCCTCGTGCCCGTGCGAGACCAGCACCGCATCGCATCGCACATCGGCGGCCTTGACCGGAGCCAGCGGATTTCCCGTCAAAAAGGGGTCGATGAGGATGCGGGCGGCGGATGTTTCCACCAAAAAGCAGGAGTGTCCGTAATAAGTGACGCGCATACCGGGATGGATTTTGAGATTGGAACGAACCGCAAAAACTCAGTCAGCGACGGCATCCTGCCGTTCCACGATGACGGCAAACCTGTCGCCCAATGCCGCCAGATGCGCGGCGTGGAGGGCGGCGGCCGGGATCACGTCCCGCTCATCGCCCCGGCTTTCTTCCGTCGCGCCGGATGGCAAGTCGCGCGTGGCGCAGGCGGCGGCGACCACCGTGCATCGCCAGCCCTTTTCCGCCGCCTCGCGGACCGTCGAGCTCACGCACATGTGGGTCATGAAGCCGGTGACGACGAGCTGCCCGCGCCCGGCCGTGCGCAGGGACTGCTCCAAGGTCGTCCCCGTGAAACTGCTCGGCAGCGCCTTGGTGACGACCACCTCGTCCGGCAGCGGCTCAAGTTCGTCCACGATCTCCGCGCCGCGCGAACCCGCCGCAAAGACCGGCGAGCCCGCCGCAACCACGTGCCTGACATGAATGACCGGGGTCCGCGCCGTCCGCGCCCGCGCGAGCAGGCGCCGGATCTCCGCCACCGCCGCGTCGAACCCGTCGAGCGGCAGGCGACCGTCGCGGTATTCGTTTTGCGCGTCGATGATGATGAGGGCGCTTTCGGATAATACCGCCGGCACGGGCGATGCGCCGGCGATCTCGCGGAGTGTCTTGGGATGTGAAGCCATGCGGCAAACGAAACGACACTCCGGCCGGATGCAACGCCTTACCCGATTTTCCCGGCGCAGGCGCGGGGCGGGCATGTCGAAAAACATGGAAACCACGCGCGCCCATGGCACGCTGGCGGGAATCACGATGAGCCGCGACCCCGCCCATAGCCCCGCATCGCGCCCGCCCGCGCCTGGCGGATCGAAGCCGCGTCCCGGCACGGGGACGTTTGTTCTGTTTTCGCTGCTGCTGGTCGCGCCGGTCTTTGCGTTGAGCCGACTGGCCATGAAGATCGCATGGGAATGGGTGGCCGCGGCACCCGTCGCGCTTTCGGCGCTCACGTTTCTGGTTTACCGGATCGACAAGCATCGCGCCGAGGCGGATGGATGGCGCGTCCCCGAATCGACCCTGCACGGCCTTGAGCTGCTCGGCGGCTGGCCGGGCGCGTTTCTCGCCCAGCGCATTCTGCGGCACAAAGTTTCCAAGGTGTCCTATCAAATCATGTTTTGGCTGATCGTGGCCGCGCACCAATACGCAGCCATCGATTCAACCCTCGGCTGGCGTTGCACCAGACTGGCGCTGTCCTGGGTCAAGGCCCGGCTCGGCTGAACAAACGGGCGCGCCGCGCCTATGCCGCCGGCGCCTCGCTGGTCTGCTCGGGCGCCACGAGGGCGTGGAGCGCGTCGCGCAGGGTGTGGAGGCGGGTCTCGTCGATTTGCTCCCCGTCCGTGCTCTCGATATAAAAAGTGTCGATCGCGATGCCGCGCTCGGTGCCGATGCGGGCGAAGGTGATGTCGAAGCCGTGATCGTAGATGCTCTTGGAGAGTTGATACAACAGGCCCAGGTGATCGCGCGCCTGAATTTCGACAATGGTGCGTTGCATCGCCAGTTCGTGATAAACCTCGATGCTCGGCGGAAAGGCGCTTTGCAGGGCTTCCATGCCGTTTTTCAGGTCGAGACCGTAACGCTGGCTGACTTTCTTGGCCTGCGCGAGGATGTCGGGATAGAGATCGCGGTTGGCGACGAGGGCCTGCTCGACGGTGCGCGCGAAGACCTCGGTGGCGCCGTGGTTTTCCACCGCGCCGCCGCCGGGTTCGACGACGTAGAAGGTGTCGATGGCGATGTGGTCGGCGCGGGAGATGACCTTGGCGCCAAGGATGTTCAGGCCCGCGACGCTGAAGGCGCCAGCCAGCTTGTAGAAAAGGCCGGCGCGATCCCATGTCACGACATTGACGACCGTGAGGCCGCGGTTGAGGTCGTTTTTCCAGTCGATGATGGGGCGCAGCGTCCCGATGGAATCGGCGGTGTTGATGGAACGCAGGAGGCGGTTGACCATCTCGAGATGGAGCGAGATTTCGTCGGTCCCGGTGTGGATGAAATAACGCTCCGGCAGGAGGTTGAAGTGCGCGGTGATCTCATCGGAGCCGATGCCGGGGATTTTCTTTGCAAGAAGTTCTTGGCGTTTCATCTGGGTAAGGCCGGAATTTTTGGTTTCGATGGCTTCGCCGCCGTGTATCAGGTGTTCCAGCGTGGCTCGGTAGAGGGTGGTGTGGAGGGTGTCCTTGTAACTGTTCCAGAGGTCGGTGGATGTGCCCCGGGCGTCGCAATAGGTGTGGACGTAAAGGTAGCGCAGGCGGTTGGCATCGCCCAGCGCCTCGGCAAAGATGGATGCGGTTTTCGGGTCATCGACATCGTGCCTCTGCCAGAAGCGTGCCATAATGAGGTGCTGTTTGATAATAAACACAACTATTTCACAATCAGCCTCGCCAACCCCGAGGCGTCGGAGGACGGGAAGGGCGAGCTCCGCGCCGGTGTCGGCATGGCCTTTGATGCCGACGGCCTTGCCGATGTCATGCAGCAACAGGATGAGATAGAGGAGCGTGGGGTTTGGCGTCTCGTGCAGGGCCGCGAGGTATTTGTGCGTGATGGGCTCGAGGCGGTTGAAGATGGCGTCGAGTTCGCGGATGGCGTTGAGCGTGTGGATATCGGCGGTGTAGCGGTGATAAAACTCGTGCTGCACCCGGCAGGTGAGCCCGTCGAACTCGGGGATGAAGCGGCCGAGCACGCCGAGTTCGTGCATGAGGTCGAGGATGGGGAAAACGGCCCCGGCCTCCTGCAGGATGCTGCGGAAGCTGACGATGGCGTCGGGCGAATTGATGACATGGCGGGTGATGAGCGGGAGCGATCCGCGGATGAGATTCTGGAGCGCGAAATCGGGCTGGGCGTCGAGCTGCTGGCAATGGCGGAAGACGCGGATGAGGCGCGCGGGATCGGCCTTGAAAATGTCGGGCGAGCTGGCGACGAGCTCCTTGCCCCGGTGAATGAAGCCGTCGATGCGCTTGGTCTTCTGGTGGCGGGAAATGCGCAGGGTGTCGCGGAGGGAGAGCCGCGAGGGCGGCTCAAGGGTGAGCGCGAGGCGGTTTTCGAGGTTGCGCGCGGTGCGGTGGATGGTTTGCGCGGCATGGTAATAATCGTGCATGAACTGCTCGACGCGGGCGAGCGGGTCGTCGTTGACATAGCCGAGGCCGAAGGCGATGCGCGGCTGCGATTCGAGGTTCAGGAGATCGGTGGCGTGGCGGCTGTTGAAATGGAGCTCGTTGCGGACGCGGAGGAGAAAATCGTAGGCCCGGTTGATGTCGCGGAGTTCGCCGGGGCGCAGGTAATCCTGCGCGACGAGGTCGTCGAGCTGGTCGATGCCGAGCTTCACCCGGGCCATCCAGAGGATGTTGTGATAGTCGCGCAGGCCGCCGACACCGTTCTTGATGTCGGGCTCCTGAAGAAAGACCGTTTGTCCGTAACGGGCGCGGCGTTCGCGCTGGCCGTTGAGGCGGCGGGTGAGGTAATCGCGCGGGTTGTCCTCTTGGGAGAAACTGCGATAGGCGGAGGCAAAGGTTTCGTAGAGCGATTCCGAGCCGGCGAGCCGGCGGGTTTCGAGCAGGGCGGTCTTGGTCTGGATGTCGTTGCGCGCCTCGGCAAAGACCTCGTCCACGGTGCGCGAGGAATGGCCGATTTTCAGGCCGCAATCCCAGAGGATGTAGAGGATTTCGTTGACGAGGTGCTCCTGAAACGGTTCGAGCTGCTTGCGTCCGACCTCCGAGGGGAAAAGGAACATGATGTCGATGTCGCTGTGCGGGCTAAGCTCGCCGCGTCCGTAGCCGCCGATAGCCACGAGGCACACGGGCAGCGGTTCGGTCCCGTGGGCATGCCGCCAGGAATCGCAGGCATACTGGAAAAGATGCGAGAGGAGCACGTCGATCATCGTGGCGCGCCCGCGCGCCACTTCCCGGCCGGACGCGCCCGCCTCATGGCGCATGCGAATCATCGCGCTTTCGAGGCGGATGAAGGTCTTGCACGCGCTGAGGCGCTTGGCGGCGGAAACATCGCCGGCAAAGTCGAGGCGGTCGAGTGCGTGCTTTTTAATACGGCCGATCATACAGGATAATAGATATGCGAATAGAAGGGGATGAAAGCCGTTGAGCAAAGCTGGAAATATGCCGTGGCGCGAAAGATTGGTAAACGCCACGGACAGACCATCCCGCCCGATAATGTAAAAAAGCCGACTCTCACGAGTCGGCTAAATTGGTGGAGGTGGCGGGAGTTGAACAATATCCGGGTGCCGGGTTAGGGTTTGACGGGCAGCTAATTGGCAAAGGGGCGCGTTTGCTGGCTACAGCAATACGCGCACTTGTCGGCTGTCAAAATGCGCACTGACGCCGCCGAGCCACACGGCGGCGCGTCCGTCCGCCCTCCCCTGACTCCCGCCGAAATCGCCCTGCGGTTTGATGCGTTTGAAGCCAAGCGCGACTATTGGGACAGTTACGCACCGCCGCCAGCCGCCCCGGAAAAGCCGTTTCCGGCCCGCCAGCCGTTTACCGGCGCGGTGGACGTCGGCATGGACGAAACCGGCAATGTCCGGGAAATCGCCGATCATGACGAAAGCTACGTGATTCCCGGCGATCACGCGGACCTCGAAGGCGAATCCGTGAAGCGTGAGTCAACCTACGTGCAGGCATGCCGGAACCGCGCCGGGAAGCTCACCAGCACGGAGGCAAAGCGTAAAGGCATGGCACATGAGGCCAAACTTGAGAGCGACACCGCCGCTTTGCTCGAATCGTTTTCCAATGCCGGAATCCCGATGGAATATAAAAACTGCGACCGGCAGATGTATATGGTCAGTTTGCTGACCGGCGAACATAAGAAGCTGCGGTCAACTCGCCAATGCTGTTTGCTCCCGACCGTGGCGCGGCGGAAACGCGCCACGATTATCAGGGACTTGGAGGTATGGTTAAAGCGTCCGGAGAACCGCTACGACCAGTTCATGCTTTTCACTGGTGGCGTGCGCGTGCCGGTCGGAGTGGAGGGCCGCCGCGCCGTGCAAATCATGGGCCGTGCGCTCTCCAAGCTCAACAGCAAGCCGTTCATGAAGAGGCGCGGCTGTTTCTTCGTTTTGCGTTCCATCGAAATCGGCAAGATGGCGGACGAATTCGGCAACGTCATCTGCAATGAGGCTGGCGTCGCCTTGGCGCATGTGCATGCGCATGTTTTGATGCATCAGCCCGGCTGGTTTTCGCCCGAGGAACAGGCGGCGCTTACCCGCGACATCACCCGGTGTTGGGACAAGCTAATGGCGTCGGCTGAGTCGAAAAATCCATTTTGGGGTTGGTCTGGCTCGCTGGAAAACATCCGCGAGTGTGTCAAATACGTTTGCAAGACCGACGCCCTGCTTGCTCTGGACGCCGCGAATTTACGACGCACGCACGAAATGCTTTTCCGGCTGCATCGCGTGCAACCGCTGGGCGCTTTCAAACGGGAGCGGGCGTCGCGTTACGCCCGCATCTTGAAGGTCGGAAGTCGGTTCGTGGCCGAAAAAGGCGCACGGGAAAAACTGGTCCCTTGGGTGCATAAGGATTGGAATTGCACGAAGCGCGCACGGTTGAAAACCGAGGAGCAGAAGCGGGCGGAAAAGGCGCGGTTGGAAGCGAGGAAAAGGCGCAAAGAGCGGATTGCAGAAATGCGGGATGATGCCCGTTGGAAGGCGTTTTTAGAGTGCCGCGATCTACTCAAAGAGCGGCAAGCCGTTTGGTGGGAAAAACCGCTCGAAACCGCCCCGGGAACGGCCAGCGAACCGCCCGAACCGATGGGACAAAAGCGGAAAACCGTAATCAGTAACCGCATCTTTGCGCGCTTGGCACCCGCACCGTATTTTGGACGGGCATGGGAACCCGCCGTGCTGGTGTGGAATTTCCAACCTGAGCGCAAGGCGGAGGTGTTGGCGGAGTGGCATGCGTTGCCGTGGATTCGCGATGCCGTGGAGGCTACGCGTGACATCGTGGCGAAGGCGCGGCAGTTGGAAGCGGATGAGATGCTGGCGGAGATGCGGCGCCCGGCGGAAGGCATAATTGGATGTTCACGTCTTGACCGTAACTGTCCAGCGGCGGCGGGGCCGCCATGCGGCAGTTTTGAGCCTCTCCCGGGCTCTTTCGAGGACTTGGCCCGCCAAAAAAAGGAAGTTTTCGCATGAATCACGAGACGCAAAATGCCCCTCGCTCCCATGCCCTGCCCACTGCGGTCCACCGCGCCGCTTCTGACGCTGATCGAGGCGCGCCGGGAATGGCGTTGCCAGCTGACACGGGCCCCAACGCCGGAAATGACGCTGAGTACCGCAGCGCCGAAAATGCCGCGGCAAGATCCGTGAAGTATGTCGGCGGGAAAAACCAGAGCGGCGTCTACCAGCGCATCATCAACCTGATTCCGCCGCACGACGTTTACATTGAGCCGTTTTTAGGCTCTGGCGCCATTCTCCGGCTGAAAAAGCCCGCCCTCGTTTCCTACGGCGTCGATCGCGCATTGTCGCCGCTGGCGGTGTGCGATCGTGCCGGCGTGAAATACGTCGAAGGCGACGGGATTGCCTTCCTCGAAGCCTACCCTTTTCGAGGTGGCGAGTTTGTCTATTGCGACCCGCCTTACGTGCCCTCCACTCGTGGCAACCGCCGTTACTACAAGCACGAAATGTCAGATGACGAGCACGCGAGACTGTTGGGCGTGATTCGCAGGCTGTCCTGTTGCGTGCTTATCTCCGGCTATTCGTGCGACCTTTACGAGCGGGAGCTTGCCGGCTGGAATCGCGAAGAGTTTCGCGTCATGACTCGCGGGTGCACGTGGGCTACGGAAGTCCTTTGGTTCAATTATCAGCGTCCGGGCCGCCTGCACGATGTTTCCTACGTCGGCGCCGACTACCGCGAGCGGCTTCGCATCAAACGCAAGTGTGAACGCTGGGCGGCCCGCCTCGCCAAAATGCCCGCGCTTGAACGAGACGCGCTGTTTTCGGCGTTGATCGAGGTGCAGGGCGCAGCTGGCAACGCCGTCCATGACGATGCCGCCGGCGTCGCGGCCGTCAGCGTCAGAAGCGGCGTTGAGTGCCGGCAAGTAACGCCAGAACCGGCGTTGCAGGGCTCGAAAGGCGGTGTGAAATGACACCGCGTGCGCCGCATCGTGAAAAGCCCGCCGTTGTGCTGGGGAAGGCCTACGCGCTGTTTCCGCAGCCGTCCGGAGCGCCAAAGGTTGTGCGCGTGGAAATCCTCGAACGCTACGACGTGCTTTCCGGCGCGATGGTGCGCGAGGAATGGAACAAGAAAATCATCCACGTGCTGCCGTTTGACCGGCTCGCGAGCGAAAAAACGCTCGCGGCGAAAACCGCCATTTTAACCGCGCCGAATCCCGACCGCTCCGAACACAACGTGGCAGGGATGACGGATACCGGCGCGCTCACTCAACCCGAAACCGCCACCGCATGAAAACGCCCCTTCCGCGCCCGCTCACACCGCACCACCGCCGCCGTTTGGTGAAGATTTACCGGGCGAGGCGCGCCGTCCGGCTTGTGCGCATTTGGCAGGGATGCCGACAGCAAGGGAATGCGGTCCAGATGGTGCCCGCCGCAACCGCTTGGGAATGCGCCAAGGAAACGCTTTTCCCCATCAATTTTCCATGAACACGATCACGCCACAACCTGCACCGCCCTCGAACCGCCCGAACCCTGGAGGCCTCGCCTCGAATGCGCCGCGAGAGCGGCACTATACGCCATCGGAATTTTCCGCCGCGCTCGCGCAATACGGCATCACGATGCATGCCGTTATCGTGCGCTGGCGCTGCACAACGGACGGCGCGAATCCGCAACACATCCGCACCAATCCCGCGTTTCCGGGCCGCCATTATATCCCGGAGAGCGAATTAATCCGCCTCGTAACCGGCAACCGCCATGAATGACCAAACCGCCATCATCCAGCCCGCCGCCGTCGCGGCGCAAATAACCGCCGACGCGCCACGCGTGGCGGAAAAAACCGCTCCGAAAACGGAAACCGCCACGGTTGAGCAGCCCGCGAGCGGTTCCGCCGAAACCGCCGCGAACGGCCCGCGCGATTCGCTTGGGCGGTTGTTTGACCCAGTGCGGTTTCGCGCCAACGCGGACGGAACGCCGTTTCTAAACGCGCAAGGGCGGTTCATGCCGCGTGGCGGGCGGAAACCGCGAAACGGCGGAACCGCGCCGGAAACCGCATCCGCGCAACCGCCCGCCGAAACCGCGTGGACGCCGGAAGAGCGTGCCGAGGCGAAAACCGCGCAACCGCCCCCCGGCGCGGAAACCGGAAACGGCGGAACCGCTCCGGAAACCGCGAAACCGCCCCCCGAAGTGGTCACGCCGTCCGGCACGCGGCGCGCCACCGCCCGGGCCGGCACGCGGCTGCTCTACACCGGCACCGGCATCGTGACCGGAAACCCGGAAGAGGCGGTCCCGCCCGAAAAAGAGGATAAGGAACTCCAGGATACCGCCGCCTACGTGCTGGAGGCGAGCGGCTGGAATCCCAGCCCGCTTGTCGCGGCCGGAATCATGCTCCTCACATACGGGGTGTTTGTGGCGAGCCGTCCGAAGAACCAAGAGGCGCTTTCCGCACGCTGGCGCGCCCTTTGGAAGCGCGGGACGAAGACCGTTGCGCCCGCCGCGCCCGCCCGAACCGTCGAACCCGCGCCGCCCCCGATGGCACCCGGTGCGGGCACACCCTTGGCCACTGGCAAATAAATCCGCGATTTTCCCATGAACACACCCGCATCACCCGCGCCAAAAGACGCGCCAGAATCAAAGAAAACGGCATTGGAAGGCGGCCCTGCGCCCCAAAGTCCCGGCATCCTCGAAAGCATCGCCAAGGGCTTTGCCGAAATCTCAAAAGCCAAGGCGACGGCGACTGGCTACACGGCCGTCAGCGACACCGTGGCGGCCGTCGTGTTCCTCGGCGTCACCATCACGCTCGCCACCGCGGCGCCGTCCATCGCCGTGCCTGTCGTCGCGCTGCTGTTGCTTGGCGGAATCGCGTGGCGGACTTCCCGATGAGCATCCACGTCGGCATTTTCGGGCCGTCGCTTTGCGGCAAAACCTACGCGGCCATCATGCTCTCCCTCGCCCTCTGGAGGCAGGAACGCCGCCGTTCGATCGTGCTTGACCCAAACGGCTCCGACTGGGGGCCGCACGCCATCGTTTTCCGCGACATGGACCGCTTCCTCGCGTTCCTTTGGCGGCACCGCAACTGCGCGGTGTTCATTGATGAGGCGACGCTGACAATCGACCGCGGCGTCGAGTTCACTGACCTGTTCACCCGCGTCCGCCACGCCGGGCACATCCTGCACATCATGGGGCACCGCGCCACCGTGCTCCTCCCCATCCAGCGCGATCAATTCGGCAAGCTGCTTCTCTTCCGCCAGTCGCCCGGCAGCGCCAAGATATGGGGCGAAGAATGGGCGGAACCGCGCATGGTGGAGGCGACGGAACTCAAAAAATACGAGTTCCTTTACTGTGTAAAATTCGGCGCGCCGGACGGCTCGCACCTGATTCAACGGGGCAAATTTCCTCCACCATGAAAAACATACTCGTCGTCATCGCCGACATCGTCGCGGTTTCAGTCGGCTTCGTAGCCGGGGCGTTCATCAGGTCCGTGCCGGTTATCATCGGCCTCGCCATCTGGCATTGGTTTGTAGCGCAGTGACGTAGCCGGCGTGACGGGCCCTGGGTTTGTCACGCCGGCCGCGTCACACCGTGACTGAGCTGGGTGAGGCAACAGCCTGGTGTGTCACGCCGGCGGGCAAGCGCGATCGCTGCGTCACACTTCAACAAATGAGAAATAATTTAATACTATCGGTTTTCCCCGGAGCGGATTTGCTGGGCCGTGGATTCGAAGCGGAAGGCTTTTGCGTCGTGCGCGGGCCTGACATCGTCTGGGGTGGCGACGTGCGGGAGTTTCATCCGCCGAGCGGCGCATTTGCCGGCGTGATTGGCGGCTCTCCCTGTCAGGATTTCAGCAAAGCCCGGCGCACTGAACCGACCGGGGCTGGCGTTGAGCTTTTGCGCGAATATGCCCGCGTCGTGGAGGAAGCATCTCCAGAATGGTTTTTGCTTGAGAACGTGCCCGGCGTGCCGGACATCGACGCCAGCGGCTACACCGTGCAACGCTTCAACCTCAACGCCGCCGAGTGCGGCGGCAGGCAATCCCGGCTTCGCACGTTCCAGTTTGGAAGCCGTGACGGCACGTGCCTTGTCATCGACCGTCGCGACATGCCGGACGATGTTGAGCGGACATGCATGGCGACAGAGTTTTGGTTCTTCGCTATTTTCAGTTCCAGTGCCGCGGCATGTCACGCTTTGTGGCACTCTGCGCGTGCGGATGCGGGCGCCGCGTCACAGGCCGCCAAACGTCGGCGACGCCCGCATGCCGCAAGCGCCTCGAACGATCGCGGCGGGCGGTGGCCGTGATGGGCCTGCCGCACTTGTCCGCTGCATCTGCGGCGTGACATGGCGGCGGCGCAAAACCTCCGGACTGTCACTGGTGGAGTGTTTTTTGCGCCTGTTTGCCGTGCCTGATTGGTTTTCATCCAAAGCGGATCGGCCCGCATCGCGACCCGATCCGCGAAAACAAGCTATCTGAAGGCGGCACGCTGTAGCCCGCGTTGCGTTTGATTGCATTTCATTGCGTTTGATTGCATTTCACGGCTCGGCGACGGGCGGGAAAAGGGCACGTGATGGACGCGTTCTCGAAACGAAAACCATCATGAGCAAAATCAAGAAATACCTGACGGTCCCCATGGCCGTGTCCTTCGTCCTCGGTGGCATCGCCGCCCTGTCCTTTGGCTTCGTCGCCAGCCTCCTCAGTCCCGCCGCCGACGCGGTGAAGTCCATCACCAACAAGGTCACGCCCTCCGCCTAAAGCCGGATCGTCGCCACCGCCACCACACCCGCAACCCAGATAACCGCCATGCCCTTCCGCTCGCCGTTTATTCTCACCAACATGTCCGCGCTGCCGACTCCCGGCACCACGGGCACCCGGACGATTTATCATCCGGGCAACATCCGCCTGCACGATTTCACGCTCTTCGTCCAGCAAGGGCAGTCCGGCGCGCTCTCCACGCCTGCGCCCGCCACGCGGGAACAGATCATCGCCGCCATCCAGAAGGTGGAAATCGTCATCGGCACGCAAGTGCTTCGCGAATTCACCGCGGAAGACCTGCTCACCCGGCAGGACATCCTCGGCTACCTGCAAAACGGAGCCGCAGACGGAACCGGCATGGGCGCGCTGACCATCTATTTCAGCAACCCGCTTGCCGCCTCCGTCCTCGGCGAGGAAGCCACGTCGTGGGACCTGCGCGGCATTCCCGAGGTGCAATTCCGCATCACGGTTGCCCGCCCGGCCGCCACCACGTTCTTCGACATCCGCGCCGTCTCGTCAGTGGACAACGTCGCCAACGTGGACGACAAGGGCCAGTATTTCGGGATCTTCGTGCGCGAAGTCCGCCAGACCGACACCATCGGCGCCGGGCGCCAGAGCTACTTCCTGCTCCCGCGCACGCGGCCCTTCGCCCGCCTCTGGATGTTCAGCAACGTGCTGCCGACGCGCGTCATCCTCCGCCACAAAGGCATCGACGTCTACGACGTGACGCAGACCGCCGCGCAACCCGAGCTTGCCATGGAATTCGCCAAGCACGGCAAGGTTCCCCTGCTCAACGCGGACGGCACCGTCAGCACGGTGTGGCCTGTCATCCTGAACATGACCGAGCAAATCACCGAGCGTCTCGACCTGAAGCCATCCGACCAGTTCGAACTGATCATGGAAAAGAGCGCCAGCTCGCAGATCACCTTCGTCATCGAACAGCAATCCCCCGGGCTCGCCTGAGCCGGGGACGCCCACGGAAACGCAGTCATAATCCCCCGCTCCGCCCTGCATGTGCGGAGCGGGGGTAACCGCACCTGAACCATGGCAGATAATTCAAACACCGCCGCCAACGGCATTGAGTGGACCGGCATCCTGACCAAGGGTCTCGACGTAGTCGGCGACATCATCGGCGCCAAATACGGACAGCAAGCCACGCCCACCCCGCAGCCCACCACGCTCAACCCGACTAATCCCGGGAGCACGGGCCAGCCCGCCGCCAACGCGCCAGCCGCGCAGACCGGCGGCATCAATAAAATCATCATCGCCGTTTTCGGAGGCGTTCTCCTGTTCGGCCTCGGCGCACTCCTGTTCTCTCGGCGTCGCCGCTGACCGTCATGGTGACCGCATGGACATCCTCGGCACAATCAAAGGCTTTTTCGGCGGAGGTAGCGGCGGGCAATCCGCAGGCGGCTCCGGCGAGGGCGGAGATTCCGGCATGGTAAACATCAAGGACATCGCGGCGAGCGCGTCGGCATCGTTTGCATCCTCTTTCCAGAGCACGATGCAGACGAAGTTCGGCAACAACATCCGCAATCTCGGCTCCGGCACCATCATGGCCAAGATAGACGAGACGCAGACCACGGACGCGAAAAACGCCACCGAAGCCACTGCCACCTCGTCAAACGCGAAGGCGGACCAGGGCGGCTACGCCGAGTCCACCGCGGTCACGCAAAAGGAAGGCGGCGCGTTCAGCACGTCCGGCGCTTCAGGATGGCTGAACGTCACGACGCTCGGCATCGCCGGGGCCATCGGCGTTGTCGCCATCATCATCACCCTCATCTTTACCCGTCGCCGGAGGAAATAACCCATGAGCCTGTTAAGCGGACTTTTCGGAAGCAATAAATCCAGTTCCTCCAGCAACTACTCGGACAACTCGCGCAACGCAAACGCCGAGGGCGAGGGCATCTCCGCCATGGACTCCATGGTCGCGAAGGATGGCGGCGTGGTTTTCGGTGCCGGGACGACCATCAATAACGACCTCTCCGCCGATGTGGTGGCGCGCGCGCTGTCCAGCATTGACGCCGCCAGCATTCTGCAAAGCGAAATCGCGTTGAACGGCATCAACCGCGCGTCCGCGACCGCCGACGCCGTCGTGGCCGGCGCAAACGCCATGGTGGAGAACAACGCGAAGCTCGCCGGGCAGAGCATGGACACCGCGCTTGCCTTTACGCAACAAGCGGCCGGCTCGCTCACGTCTGCGGGCACGAACCGCACCTATGCCATCGCCGGCATGATCGCCGTCATGGTCATCGGCTTCGCCTTCCTTTTCCGCCGCAAAAAACGCTGACCTCCCATGTCATTCACTCCCGGCCAATCCAATCCCGCGCCCCTGCAATGCTTCCGGTTCAATATCGAGCCGGGCAGGCACGCCAGCTTCGACGGCTACGGCGACTTTGCCTACATCGCCGCCGCCAACGGTCCGCTCGAACTCGCGATTGACGACAACACCAACTTTTTCCCGTGGGACATCGCGCTGGCCCTCGAATATAACAAGCTGCCCGTCGCGTCCGGGAGCCGTTACTATTTCCGCCGGATCGCGGTCCGCAACAGCGGGGCCGAGCCTCTCACCGGCATCCTCTACACCGGATTCGTTACCATCAATGACCACCGCCTGCATGAAACCGTCAAGCAGGACGTGCAGCTTGCCAGTCAGGCGTCCACTGCGGTTGAAGGCACGCTCGAACTCGCCGACGAAGTATGGCAGCTTCTTGTTCCCGGGGTGGAAGGCCGCCGCGAAGTCTGGCTCGCCGCCGAGAAAACCGACGATGATCCGGCTCCCGTAATCGCCTACTGGCGCGCCAACAGCTACGACAATGTCAAGACGCCCTCCCGTGAAATCGGCCTCGCTCTCGACGGCATCACGCGCCTGCCGTTCTCCGACCAGATCGACGTGTCCTGCGCCGCCGCGAGCGCCGGCCGCTGCCGCATCCGCTACTGGGTGGTCACCTACGTCGCCGCCGGCCTCTCCGAGCCCATCGTCGGCAACGCCGCGCAAAACGAAGCGCTCATTCTCCCCGCGATGAACTCCGATGCCAGCGCCAACGGAGACGGCATCTTCATCTACGGAGACAAGGTCAAGTCCGGCGGCACCTATCAGCTTTTCGACCGCAATCCGTCGAGTGAGGTCAAGTTCAACAACAACGGCGGCGTGGCGGTTGATTTTGGCGAGGCCAAGACTATCACGCGTGTCATCCTGAAGTCGATGGTTGCAGTCAGCGGAACCAACACGAACGCCAACAGCGAAGCGCCCGCGACCGTGCAGATCTACAAATCCGCCGACGGCGTGGTCTGGGAGATGATTGACAGCGGCGAGTCCATCCGCGCCGTGGTCAACGGCCAGCCGGTTTACTCGAAATTCTTTGGCGTCGGCTTCGTGCAGGCGCGCTGGCTGAAGTTTGTCTTCACCGGCGTCTACCACGAGGAACGCATCATCTTTTCCGGCAGGACCACACAGAAGGTCAAGGCGCACATCGCAGCCCCGTCCCTTTCCGAAATCGAAATCTACGGCCCCGCCGGATAAAACACCATGGCTATCTCGAAAGAACAAATCAACCGCGTCGGCATCTGCTCCTATCCCGAGGACAGCGCCGACTCCCTCCGTCCGCAGGTGGAACAAAACACCGCCTCCATCAACCAGCACGCCGCTGCCATCGGCCAAAACGCCGCTGCCATCGGCCAGCTTGGCAATCGCATGAACGGTGCCGAGTCGGCCATTGCCGCGTTGCAGGCCGGCGGCGGCAGTGGCGGGCTTACCCTCCGTTATGTTGACGGCGGGACGGGGGCCATGTTCGACGCCCAGTCCGGGCAGTGGGTTGTAATCGACGCCACCAATACCGGAATGGCCACGACGGTTCTTGCCATCGCTCCCGTTCAGAGTGCCACGGGGCCTATTCGAATCACCATTCTCCAGAATGCCTGGACGAGCCTGAGCCTGAGCTTTAGTGGTGAAAATCTCCGGGGACAGACGTTTAATGGCGGAAGCATGTGGGACTGGAGCGGCGGCCCTCCGAACTTGGGACAAGGCACCGACATTACACTCACCCCCATGCCCGACCACAACACGTGGGTTGTTTCCGGCGTCCACACTCAGGGATAACGTCGCCTGACTCATAACCCATCACACCCAAACCCATGAAAAACAATCTCGTCGCCATCGCCCTCATCATCGCCGCCTTCTGCCTCTCGGCTTGCAGCGGCTGCAAGTCGCTCTCGCCGGGCGGCGTTTACGACGGGGACGCGCTTCTATATAACGCCGAGGCCGCCGTTGTCTCCTCTTATGTCGTGTTTGATACGTTTGTGAAATGGGAATACGACAATCGGGCGGACCTCGAAAAAGCGGACGCGAACCGCGCCGCCGAAGTCAAACAGGCCGCCGACTTCGTGCGGAAAAACGCGAAGCTCGCCATAGGCTCCGTCATCGCCGCCGTGGAGTTATATAAAAAACTCCCGACTGAGGAAAACCGGAAGTCTCTCATGGCCGCCCTCACGACGCTGCAACAGGAAGTCGTCAAGGCGGCCGGCTACATCAAAAACTGACCCGCCCCGCGAACCATGGAAAATTCAATACTCATCGCCATTCAGGCGTCCCTGAAGCTGATTGACGCGCTGCTTCCCACGCTCACCGAACTTGTCCGCAAGGGCGAGGTGACGGTTGAGCAACAGGCCGCCGTGCGCGCACAATACGAATCGCTGAAAGCCAAGGCTGACGGCCAGTTCACCGGGGCGCACTGGGAGTCGTGAGCAACGCCATCGTCCTGCTGACCGTTTCCTTTTCGCCGCTGCTTGCCACCATCGCGCAATCAGCGGAGGGCGGCGTCTTGGGCTCGCTTATCCAAGGCGGGACGACCGGCGCGGTTCTCGCTTGGTTCATGTGGCGCAATGAGCGCCGGATGGCCCGCCTTGAGGGCGCGTGGCATACATACAGCAAAGTGCGGCTGCTTGCTTTGGTAGATCCGAAGGCCATGTCGCCTGCACAGAAAGCCGAGGCGGAAAACCTCTTGGCGGAAATCGAACGCAAGGAATGAGCGTTCATCATCGGGCATCAAAAAAATGAGTTGGTGGAATCCATTCACTTGGGGCGGAAACACCGCGGTGGAGCAAACAATCGTGGACCAAGCCGCGCACGACACGCTTTTGCTCGCGCAGGCGCGTGCCGACGCCGGGGCCGGCGTGATCGCCGCCGCCGACTACCTCGCCTTGCGCGACACCTTCCTTCGCGTTCACGGCGCCGCCGCGCTCGCCGCGTTCGACGCCAACGCGCCCGCCGTCCCTGCCGGTGCCACCATCGGCGACATCAAGGACTATCTTGGGGAAGTGGATATTGACATGTCCGCCTTTCAGGAACCCGCCCGCGATTCCGCTCAAGGCAAGATTGACGACATCAAGGACAAGGCCGTCGTTGATGCCGTGAAGGACATCCCCCGCCAGCTTGCAGCCGGCCTCAACGCCGTGACGGCCTCCCTTCCCTCTTGGGTGAAGTTCGCTGCCATCGCCGCCGTCGCCCTGTTCGCCCTTCACACCCTCGCCCGCCTCGGCGTTCGTGTCCCTCGCAGTCGGCGCGCCGCCCGTGCCAAATGACTTCACGCAGCTGGCAACGCCATTCCCGGCGCGCCTTGAAGTGTGACGCATCGATCGCGCTTGCCCGCCAGCGTGACACACCAGGCTGTTGCCTCACCCAGGTCAGTCACGGTGTGACGCGGCCGGCGTGACACACCCAGGGCCCGTCACGCCAGCTACGTCACGTTTCAGCCGGTTCGGGTTTGGTCTTGGGCGCCGCTGGGTTTGACATCCCCGGCATGTCTGTGCATGGTCTGTGCATGGCCAGTAAAACCATTTCCCTCGAACTCGACGCCTACAACCGCCTGAAGTCCACCCGCCGGCCGGGTGAGTCGTTCTCCGAGGTTGTGCGCCGTATCACGCTGCCGCCCGCCAAGGCCACCGCCGCCGATTTGAAGCGCGCCGTGGAATCCGGCAAGTTCGGGCGCGGCGTGGACTGGACCTCCGTCAAGCGCGCCGTCGCCAACCGCACCCGCTCCCGCGACCTCCGCCACGCCTGATGCTCTTCGACAGCGAATTCATCATCCGCCTCGCAGGGCAGGGCGGCAAGCCGTGGCAGCGCCGGGCGCTCGCCTTTATCGACGCCAATCTCGACGCGCCGCTCTACACCTCGCGCATATGCTGGACGGAGTTTGCCGAGGGTTGCGACAGCCCCGCCGAGGTTGCCGCCGCGCTCGACATGTTCACCGTCTTGGAAATTGATGAGCGCGTCGCGTGGCATGCCTCGCGCATTGGCCGCCTGCTGAAAGGCAGGGGCCTGCACATCGGCGACAACGACATCTGGATTGCCGCCACCGCGCTGGCGCATGCGCTGCCGCTGGTCTCGAACAACGCGAAACACTTCACCCGCGTGCCCGGCCTCGAATTGCGCGCCTATTGAGCGCGCCGCCGTGACTTGGCGCCTGTCCCTGTTTGCGCCATCAACGATTCTCGATAAAAAGCTCCGCTTGGAGATTTTTTAACGCCAATCGTTTCTGGGGGTCCCTTTCCTCTGCGAGCAACTTTGCTATCTCGTTTTGTGCACTGGTAAGCGCAGAGGAAAGCCGCTCAGAGCGTTCTTTTTCTGCCGCAAATTTTGTTGCCAGATCATCATTAACAGCAGCAGGCGGGAGTGATACTCCCTTGGGGGCAGCTATTCTGTCGTAGAAAAAAACAGTTGCCGCCACCCCCGCGAAAAAAAGCGAGGCTCCGAAAATGACAGGATGATTTTCGAAACGTTCTTTGAGCGTCATGAGTTTCCTTGCGCGCATGTCACTGTATTTGAACGCGGGCCGGTTCAGGTTTGGGCCTGAGATACGTGCTCTCGCTGTTGACGCTGCATCTCTCCAAGCCGCTTAAGCCCCTCTTCCTCCTTTTTTTTGTCGTCCTCATTAGGCCCATAAATCATTTTATACTCCGGGAGCCACTTTACGAACCCCTCAATGTGTGCAAACCGGGTGTGCAAATCCTCGTATTTGCTGATCATCCCGCGCAATCGCTCTCCCTCGGAGACAGTGTCCTTCAACGCCGCTTTTAGCTCTGACCTTGTTTTTAGAAAGCTGAGTGTCAGCCCGCCTATATAAATAAGGATGACACCAAATGCGCTACATATTGCAATTAAGGAGCTTGTCGCGTCGATAGTAAGTGTGTTCATTATTTAGTTTTTTTCTGGGGCTTCTGGTTCGATGGATAAAACCCCCCGATGGCGACAATGGCGGAATCGGCGGGTGAAACCGGTTTCGCGCCTTCGCGGTCCCATTTTTCGAGAATCAAGGCGGCGAACCTGCTCTTGCTGATTCCGATTGCGTTGGCGCGCTCGGAGATTTTGGCAACCAATGCCTTGCGGCACTGGACGCCGAGAACTTCGGAATGTGATGATTTGCCCATAACACCGCCAAAATAATGAGGCAGTCTCTAAAAACGCTAAAAAAGGCTTGCAGGTTTGAGTGTCTTAAGACTTTTAAATCCGTTTCTCATAACACTGCGCCACCGGGCTCACTGGGTTTGTAACCCGCCCCGGTGGCGCCCAACTCCACCCGCGACTACCAACTATGAAAAAGCGAAAGCATCGGTTCATCGCTCTGTTTTTAGCAATCAATGTATTATTGGCGTCAGCCGGCATCGCCGCCGTCTTATACGGTGCGCTGACGGACGCGCCCGGTGGCGGTTGGCTGGAGCGCACGGCAATGATCGGACTTTGCAGCCCTCTGATAAGCGCATCCTTACTTTTGCTGGCTGCTTCGTTTTCAGAAGTAATCCGAGGCGACTAACCCTTTCGCCCCGCGCCCCGTGCTTTTGGTTGGTAGCCATAAGCCGGGGCGCGAGGGCCAAACAAACAACGCTACCAATCCATGAAAAACGAAGAAAAAATCGCCGCTCTCGGAGCGGAAATCCAATCCAAGCTTGTTGAGCTTTTGACCCTCGCCCGCGAAGACGGGCTGCTAGTGGACACCGTTTACCCATACACGTCAGTCGAGCCTGGCCGCTCCAGTATCTACTCATCATGGACCGCGCATTCCGGATTCGGCACGTGCGCAACAGGGCGAAAGACGCCGCTGGATGCCATCAAAGAGGCGGACAGCGAAGCGCGTTATGGCGGTGAGGCCGTCGCGAAAATGAGAAAGGACGCGGCCGATCTGATCGCCCGCGCCACCCGCCTAGAAGACTCGATAGCACCCCTCTGCGGCAGCACCGCCAACTCTGGCGCCTACGCCGAGACAGAAACCGGACGCCCCCTCACTGCCTGATGCCATGACTGAATACGTTTACCGCCCCAAGCGCAGGGGCAAACGCTCTAGGCTCTATTATGGCCGCTACGCCCTCGCCCGTGGCGATAAACCCCGCACCGTGGCGCTCGGCACTCCTGACAAGCTCGTAGCCCGCAAACGCCTGCGAGACATCATCGTTGAGAAGCAGCGCGAGGCGGAAGGCATCATCAGCCCAAAGGCGCACCGCGAAGCCGCTGGCACACCGCTGGCGGTTTTGCTCGCCGAGCACATCGCCGACATCCGCGCCCGCAAAAAGACGGGAAAGCATGCGCGTGACACGGAATACCGCATCACGCGCATCCTGGCCGAAACCGGCTGGAAGCGCCTCGCCGACATCCGGCCCGATCAGTTCATCCGCTGGCGCTCAAAGCAGACAATGGCCGCGAAAACACTGCGCGAATATCAGGCCGCGCTGGTGGCCTTTCTCTCGTGGCTCGTCCGGCTCCGCCGCGTGGCGTTTAATCCGCTGGGCACCGTCGATGTCGTGGATACCCGGGGCAAAAAAGTCCACGAATCCCGCGCCTTTGCGACGGACGAACTGCGCCGGCTGCTGGCCGTTGCGCCGCAACGCCGCCTTGTTTACCTCACGCTGCTTTACACCGGGCAGCGGAAAAAAGAAATCAAGGCGCTGGTGTGGGATGATCTGCGCCTTGACGGGGACCGCCCGCACGTGCGTTTGCGCGGTTATACGCTCAAGGACCGCGAGAATCGGTCACTTCCCTTGCATCCCATGCTTGCCGCTGAATTGCGCGCCGCGAAGCCCGCCGACGCGAAGCCGGGCGCGCTGGTGTTTGGGACAATGCCCAAATGGGACACGCTCATGTCCGACCTCGAAAAAGCGGGCATCGCGCACGCGGACGAACTTGGCCGCGTGCTGCACTTCCACGCGTTTAGAAAAACATTCCAGACGCTGGGCGTGCTGCACGGAGTCAACCAGCGCGCCGCTCAGGATTTTCTTGGGCACTCGGATGCGAACCTCACGGCGAACATTTACACCGAGGTCCCGCAGGATAGTTATCACGATGAAATCCGAAAAATCCCATGGATTGCCGCGCCGGACGGTGTAGCAGCAGAATGCGCACAAATCAGCGCAAAAACCCCGATTCCCGGGGCATTTTTGACGCTTGTCAGAAACTTCGTAACGGTTGCGAAAACCGTTGATATTAAACAAATAGATGCTGCCCTTGCATCTCCTAAAATGGTGGAGGTGGCGGGAGTTGAACCCGCGTGCCCCTGACCTTCACGCGCCGCGTCTACCGTTGTAGTGAAGTGTTTGTTTCGCCTCTGTCACGCGACTTCACGCGCTTAAGCACAGGCTATCCCCCGGATGAAGTGTACGACGCTCGGACCGCGGGCGGCTCCATGCGTTATGCCTGCTGTCGACGCTTGTTCCGGCTAGCAGGTGTCGCCGGGCAAACGAGGCCGCGCTATTAGGCGGCCAAGGGCATCTCTTCGTAGTTGCCTATTATTGTTTTGAAGGATGATTAACGAGGCCAACCTTCATCCTCGAACGGCAGCGGCGTGCTCCAACCAAGGGTCGAATCCAGAACACCCCCGAAAATTGTTTGTCGCGGGTCGCGATTCGATCGGCATGGCATGCCAATCAAAGAACAAGCCGCCCACTTTACCCGCCGCCTCACCCGGCGCAAGCGGAGAATCCTGCAAACCGGATTCAAGTATCGACATCACTTGCCGCGCTTCCACTAATTTTTCCGCCATGAATGAGCAAGACACCGACAATAACTACATCACCGGCAGCGAGCAACTCATCGGGTTCGACAGGTTTCTCCGCGAGTTTCTCGCCTCGCAGGGCCTGAGTGAAAGCACCGCCGGCATCATCACCAACATTGTCACGGGCGGCACCATCATCCTGATCGCCATGATCGCCTACTGGCTGGTCAAGGTCATCATCGTGCGCAACGTCCACCGGCTCGTGGCCAAAAGCTCGGTGAAATGGGACGACGCCGTGATCGAGACCCGGCTCTTCGCGCGTCTCGCCCACCTCGCCCCCGCCATCATCATCGGCGGACTCGGCCGCGCCGTCTTCGCCGGGAATCCCGCGGTGCTCGCCGTCCTCAAGGTGTGCATCGCCCTGTATTTTATCGTCATCGTGGTCGGCGTCATCTTTTCGTTTCTCGACACCCTCTACCTCATCGCCCAGCGCGGCAACTTCCTCTCCGGGCTTCCCATCAAAGGCATCGTCCAGGCCTTCAAACTGGTCATCTTTCTCATCGCGGCCATCCTTGTGATTTCGGTCCTGTTCGGCAAATCGCCGCTCGTCATCCTCTCCGGGCTCGGCGCTCTGGCCGCCGTGCTGATGCTGGTGTTCAAGGACACCATCATGGGCTTCACCGCCGGCATCATGCTTTCCGCCAATGAGATGGTGCGCGTCGGCGACTGGATCGAGATGCCCTCGGCCGGCGCCGACGGCGACGTGATCGACGTGTCGCTCACCACGGTGAAGGTGCAGAACTGGGACAAGACCATCACCACAATCCCCGCCTACAACCTCATTTCGGGTTCCTTCAAAAACTGGCGCGGCATGTCCGAGTCCGGCGGACGCCGCATCAAGCGCTCGATCCACGTCGACATGCAGACCGTGCGTTTCGCCAATGAGGAAATGCTGGCGCGCTGGCAGAAAATCGACCTCATCCGGCCCTACCTCGACGCCAAGCTCCAGGAAATCGCCGAGGACAATAAAAAACGCGGAGCCGACACCTCCATCCTCGGCAATGGCCGCCGCCTCACCAACCTCGGGACCTTCCGCGCCTACTGCCTCGCCTACCTCAAGTCGCACCCGAAAATCCACCAGCAAATGACGATGATCGTGCGGCAGCTTGAGCCGAAGGAACTCGGCATCCCGCTCGAACTCTACACCTTCACCAACGACATCGGCTGGGTGGCCTATGAAGGCATCCAATCCGACATCTTCGACCACCTGCTTTCCGTGATTGGCGAGTTCGGCCTCGCGGTTTACCAGCGCCCCAGCGGCGCCGACAACCGTGCCCTCCTCACCTCGCTCGTCGCCGACACCACCGCTCCAAAACCACCGCGGGCGTAAGAAAAAATCGTTCGATTTTTAAAACACACGCATGCGCATCGCCGTCATCTCCGACACGCATAATCATTTCCCGTCCGGCCTGCCCGCCCTCGTCGCCGGCGCGGACGAGATCTGGCACCTCGGCGATGTTTGCGATCCCGCCGTGCTGGTTGAATTCGAGCAGCTCGGCCCGCCCCTGCGCGTCGTGCTGGGCAACAACGACAGTCATCCCTGGCCGCTCGTTCTGCGCCTCGAAATTCATGGCGTGCGCTGCCATCTCCAGCACATCCCGCCCGCCCGCGCTCCGCGCGACTGCGACCTGGTCATCCATGGCCACACCCACGTCCCACGCGACGAAACCATTGGAGGCGTTCGCTGGCTCAACCCCGGCTGCATTTCCTATCCGCGCGGCCGGGGCCTCAGCTTCGCCTGGCTCGCCATCGGCGCCGGCCGCTCCATCCACTGGCAAACCATGCCCCTCTGACGCCTCCTCACCGACGCCCGTCCGCCCGCAAAACCGGACTGTCCCGACACCGCGGGCCTCGCATCCCGCCGCGTTTGGGCGTCCAGTCTGCCGCGCACGAACTTTCGTCAGATACAACCCGGCCCAAAACCATGAAACTCCGCACTGCCCTCCTCACGCTGATCGTTTTGCCGATCATCGCCCACGCGGCCCCCGAAGCCGCGCAAGCCGTCCCGCCTCCCCCTGCATTGCCCGCCTTTCCCGGCGCCGAAGGCGCGGGTGCAACCACCCCGGGCGGACGCGGCGGACGTGTCCTCTACGTCACCAACCTCGACGATTCCGGCCCCGGCAGCCTGCGCGCCGCCTGTGAGGCGGAAGGGCCGCGCATCGTGCTTTTCCAAGTCGCCGGCATCATTTCGCTCAAGAGCGCCATCATCATCAAAAACCCATTCCTCACGCTCGCCGGCCAGACCGCCCCCGGCGATGGCGTCTGCCTGCGCGGCGCACCCCTCATGACCGCCACGCACGACGTCGTCGTGCGCCACCTTCGCAGCCGGCTCGGCGACGACACGGGACGCACCGAGGACGCGCTCGATGTCCATCACGGCTCGCGCGACGTCATCTTCGACCATTGCAGCGCCAGTTGGTCGGTCGATGAGTCCTTTTCCCTCTCCGGCGACAACTCCAACATCACCCTGCAATACTGCATCATCGGCGGCGCGCTCCGCGCCAGCATCCACGCCAAGGGCGCGCACGGCTTCGGCTCGCTCTCCCGCGCCAACGGCCCCGTCTCGCTTCATCACAACCTCTATATCCACAACGACGGGCGCAATCCCCGCCTCGGCACCAACTACAGCAAGCCGCCCTATCCCGTCTTCGATTTCAGGAACAATATAATATACAACCCCGGGCGCATCGCCTCCGGCAACACGCAGGGGCTGTTCCTCCGCTTCAATTATATAAACAACCTCATCATCCCCGGCGCCGACACCCGCGCGGCGACGCCCCTGCACATCGCGTCCGACGCCGGCTCCCCATCCGAGATCTATCTGTATATCGAGGGAAACATCTTCGAGGGCCACGATGACCAGACCGCCGACAACCGCCTTTTCATCGACCGCCGCGTGTTTGACGGCAAGACCCGGGTGCGCGTGGTCGACCATCCTTACGAGCTGCCGCCGGTCGCCACCCATCCCGCCGCCGACCTGCCTGGCGTTGTGCTGCCGACCATCGGCGCGTCACTGCCCGTCCGCGACTCCATCGACGCCCGCTATATCAACGATGTCGTCACCCGCGGCGGCAAGATCATCGACTCCCAAACCGAGCTCGGCGGCTGGCCCAAACTCAAAAGCGGCCCTGTCGCGACAGACACGGACGGCGACGGCATGCCCGATGAATGGGAAACACGCCACGGCCTCGATCCGCGTAATCCCGCCGACGGCGCGCAGGATGCCGACGGCGACGGCTATACCAACGTGGAGGAGTATTTAAACAATACCAACCCGCGCGAGCATATCGATTATACAAAAGCGGAAAACAACGTGGACACCACCTTCGGAAAACCGAAGGCATGACCCGGCGCCAGCGCCCACCGCAAGCGGCCTCGATCAATCCACCCCGCCACCGGGCGCCCCTGAAACAGCGCGGTTTTTCCTTCGCCGGCGGATTTCAAACACTGCGAGCATCGCGATTCCCAGCCCCATCAGCGCATAAGTGCCGGGCTCGGGGACGGGGGTGAAGGTGATATTGAGGCTCTTGCCGTCGGCATTCATCTCAATGCCGAAAACGCCGCCCTCAACATTGTTCCAGCGGGCAAACTCTGTGCCATCGACCAGGAAATACGACGGATCGAAACCCTCGACCGGAAGCGTCCCGCTGTTTATATAGGCGAAACGCCACGAGTAGCTTAGGGTCGGATCGAATTTGTTATAGGCGCCCGGTCCCGAGCCGCCAATCGAATAAAGCTTGATTATGATGGGGTCATTGACGTTGCCCACGATCTGAAAGCCGTTCCATATGCAAAGCTGGTCGAATTGCGAGGCGCTGCGCAAATCGAGATTTATGCGGCTGCCGGCGTCGAGGGTGAGCCCCTCGTGAAAATGAAGGGCGCCCGTCGTGCCCCGCCCACTCGGTTCGAGAGTCACCCCGTGCCCGGCCGCGACTGGCGAGACATGGTTGCCGCCGCCGGAAAGGGTCGAGCCGGCTTCGAGCACCATGCGGTTGGCGATCGTAATGCCCGACAGGGAGTGAAAGGTGGCGCCCGCGCCGACGGTGACCGCGCCGCTGCCGAGGCTGTCGCTTCCCTCCACGCTCAACATGCCGCCGAGGACAAAGGTGCCGCCCGTATAGTCATTCTGGGAATTGGTTATATGCACCGTCCCCGTGCCGGGGTCGTGCGGGGTGCGCTGCCCGATGTAGAGGGAAGACACATGGCGGCCCCCGATAGAGGAATTCACCGTCAGGTTTCCTCCGCGAATCGCCGTCAAATAAAGCGGGTTGGCCTGTCCTTCGCCGCCGGGAGGGGTGATGACGCCGTCGATCGCGACATCGCTGCTGGTCCCGAGATAATAGGGATCGGTGCGGGTGAAGCCCGCGGATAGATCAATGTTTTCAGTTATGACCCGCTTGCCCGCACCATCGGCGGCATCTATGCCGACGATGGCATTCGGATCGGATATTGCCCCGATGCGGTTGAGAAATTCGCTGAAGTTGTTGGAGAATCTTTCCGTGTAGCCCACATAGGCGGCATGGTCGAATTGCACCCGGCTGGGGGCGCCGACCTTGACCTCCGCCGATGTTGCGTCGGCGACGGTCACGCCATCATGGCCGGAAAGCGCACCGGGACTGTCCAGGATGATATTGGAATAGCGCGCGGTGACATCGCCCGGGAAGGTGTTATTGCCTTGGAGATAAACCGTGAGCGGCGATCCAAAGGCGGACTGCACCCTGACACCCTCCGCCCCGCCTCCTGTGAGATTGCTTTTTATATAGAGCACGCCGTTGCCGCCGCCAAACAGATACGGGCTTCCGGGAGCGACAGTGATCGGGCCGCTGATGGTGGCGGAGCTTTTCGAGCCGATGCCTTGATAGGCGCAAAGCCGGCTGAGGTCGATGGCCTCGGTGATGACGGCGGCGGCGGTATCGAAGCCAAGCGTGCCCCGGAATCCCTCGTCATCGAGATGCCCGATCAACGATGCCTGCAAATTCAATATATAGGCCGCGCCGACGTAGCCGGATGCCTCCGCGGTGATCGTGCCATGCGACGGCACCGCCTGGGCCGCGCCAAAATAAAGCGTGCTGTTTTCAGCCACGTGCGTGCCGCCGCCGTATGTGTTCGAGCCTGAAAGCATGACCGGGTTGGGGCCGGAAACCGTCAGCCTGGCGACCTGCTGCGCCTGTCTCACCGGGCCGGTGATTTCAATCATGCCGACTTGGAGGCCGGGACTGGAGCCGAGCACCGTGTCCCGGTTAAGCACAAGCGCTCCGGACAGCACGGCCGTGCCGCCGCCATGAATGCCGATGGGCGCGGCACCACCCCTGACCACAATATCACTCTCAAACGTGGCACCGCCTGCGAGGAAAAGCCCGCCACCGTCGAGCGACACGGAGCACGCCTTGGCGATGCTCGCGGCGGCATCCACGACGACAGTCCCCCGCCCCACGCAAATCTCCGCGATGCCGTTCACCTCCCCGGCGAGCCGCAGCACGCCCGCGCCGGTTTTGGATAACACGTTGCCGGTTCCCATGCCCTGCATGCGGCCATAGACAACCAATGCCCCGCCATCGGCGACCTCAATGGACTGCGCCCTTTGGAAATTAAACCTGACCGACGATCCAAACACCACGCTGCCGCCGGCTGAGACTTTAATGGCGGCATTTTCGGAATTTTTCGCCACATTAACAATCGTCGTCCCCTCCGTCATGCATTGGAACTCATATGTGCCCGATGTGTGCGTGAATAAAATGTTGGCCACCGTCCCCTCTGCTGGAGGCAGCAGGATTTTACCCATCCCCGCCCCATTATAAATAATGACCGTATCCGGCGAGTTAACCGGCACTTGATGACCTTCCCAGTTGCGCTCATCATGATACAGCCCGTTTCCTGCCGCTCCGGTCCATGTATAGGTTGCCGCCGACCCCGTTAGCAGTGGGACTCCAAAAAACAATACGGTCAGCCAAAACCTCTTCATGCGCATGGCTAATGTGGTAGGATTAGTTATTTGCATTTGCAAGCTATCAAATTGTAAATATAATGCTACGAAGCACATAATTAATATTCGAAATACAATATGGATTTCGTGCAAAGCGAGAGACTCGACAGGATGGACAAACCGACCTCAGTTTGAGTTGCCCATTGCCATTGCCCATCGCTCTTGGGCTTGCCAGCGAAACCGGCCTCGCCAAGCTCGCCTGCTCCATGGCACGCCACGTTGTCACTTTTCACTATTCGCTGCGCGACACCTCTGACCGAGTGCTCGATCTCTCCTTCGGCGGATCGCCTGTCGTTTATCTGGAAGGCGCCGGACAAATCATTGACGGGTTGGAGGAAGCGCTCCGTGACCGGCAGCCGGGCCCGCAGCCGCGCATCATCGTGCCCGCCGCCGAAGCTTACGGCGAATACGACGCCTCGCTCGTCCGGAAAATCCGCCGCGATGCCATTCCCGTGCAGGGCGAGATGCGTGTCGGCGACCGTTTCCAGACCGATCCCAGTCCCGGCGCGCCCGTCGTGATGGTCGCCGCCGTCGAAGGCGACGAGGTCACGCTCGATGCCAACCACCCGCTCGCCGGCATGGACTTGTCCTTCGACGTGGACATCGTCGAAGTCCGGGAGGCGACCGAGGCCGAAATCGCCCAAGGGCATCCCGACACGCCGGACGGCTGCGGGGATTGCGATTGCGGCGACGACTGCGCCGGCCAGGGCAATCCCGGCCGTTGCGGTTGCGGCGGCCGCGGATCACGGTGAAATGTTTTTTGTTTTTCGCCTCGTCGTTTTTGTTGCGTCGCTTTTTGCCCGCCCATTTCCTCGCAAAACATCCGGCCCCCGCATCCGGCATCCACATAACCCTTTCCAGCATCACTTTTCCCCGCACCCATCATGAACATCCTCGGCATTGATATCGGAGGCTCGGCCGTCAAAGGCGCCCCGGTTGACACCAAGACAGGAAAACTTCTCGCCGAACGCCTCCGCATCGAGGCCAAGGGCAAGCTCACGCCCGCGCAGCTCTCCGCCGCGGTCGCCGAAATCGTGCGGCACTTCCGCTGGCGCGGCCCCATCGGCGCGGGCTTTCCCGGCGTGATTCACGGGTCAACCATCAGGACCTCGGCCAACCTCAGCAAACGCTTCATCGGCTGCGACCTCGCCGCGCTCATCGCCAAGGCCGCCAAGACCCGCGGCGCCGTCCGCGTGCTCAACGACGCCGATGCCGCCGGCATCGCCGAGATGCGTTTCGGCGCCGGCCGCAAGCGCAAGGATTCCGTGCTCGTGCTCACGCTCGGCACCGGCGTCGGCTCCGCGATGTTTTTTAACGGACTCCTCTTTCCCAACACCGAGTTCGGCCATCTCCCCTGCAACGGCCATTCCATCGAAAAGGACGTCGCCGCCTCGGCGCGTAAACTCCAGAACCTTTCATGGCACAAATGGGGATGCCGCCTCGGCGACTACATCCGCACGCTCGAAACACTCGTCGCCCCCGCGTTTATCATCATCGGCGGCGGCGTGAGCGCGCGTCACGAGAAATTCTTCAAATACCTGAAAACGCGCGCGCCCGTCGTCCCCGCCGAGTTCCTCAACGAAGCCGGCATCGTGGGCGCCGCGCTTTACGCCGGCCCGGCGAAATAAAACCGCTCCACCCCCGGCCCGTCTTTCCGTGCAATGACCGCTCCCGCCCGATCGCCCGATGCCGCCGCGCCTGTTGCGTCCCGGCCCGCTCCTCCTCCCCGGAAAAAATCACGCAAGTGGCTCTGGCTGTTCCTCGCCGGCATCGGGTTGCTCGGCCTGCTCGTCGCGCTCGCCGTGATGAAAAACGCGCAGCCGCGCGCCAGCCGCGTCACCGTCGAGAAGGCGATCGTCAAAACCATCACGCAAGTCGTCTCGGCCACCGGCAAAATCCAGCCCGAGGTCGAGGTGAAAATCGCGCCCGAGGTCGCCGGCGAAATCATCGAGCTGCCCTTCCGCGAGGGCGCCGACGTGAAAAAAGGCGAACTCCTCGTCCGCATCAAACCCGACGCCTACCGCTACCAGTTTGAACAGCGCGAAGCCGACCTCGCCGCCGCCCGCGCCTCCGCGCTCGAAACCGAGGTGCGGTTCCAAAAGGCCGAGGAGGATTTCAAGCGCGACGAAAGCCTCCACAAACAAAACCTCATCTCCGACTTCGAGTTTGCCACCGCCCGCGCCGACTACGAAATGGCGCGCGCCAGCCTCGACAGCGCCATCGCCAACATCCGCCGCGCCGAGGGACTCCTCAACCAGGCGCGCGACCAGCTCGACAAAACCACCATCTACGCGCCCATCGACGGCACCGTCAGTTCGCTCACCTCCGAGGTCGGCGAACGCGTCGTCGGCACCGGCCAGTTTGCCGGCACCGAAATCATGCGCGTCGCCGACCTCGCCAACATGGAAGTGCGCGTCAACATCAACGAAAACGACATCGTCAACGTGAAAATCGACGACCGCGCCATGATCGCCATCGACGCCTTCCCCGGCCGCAAATTCGAGGCCATCGTGAAGGAAATCGGCTCCGCCGCGCAGACCACCGGCGCGAACACGCAGGAGGAGGTGACCAATTTCCAGGTCAAAATCCGCATCCTCGACAAAAGCGTGCCCATCCGCTCCGGCATGAGCGCCAACGCCGACATCGAGACCCGGACGGTCGCGAATGCCGTGGCCGTTCCCATCCAGTCCGTCACCGTCCGCGCCCGCGACACGGCCCGGACGCTCGACCAGCTCGCCGACGCCCGCGCCAAGGCCGAGACGGAAAACAAGGGCGAAGGCGCCGCCACCGCCGTCAACACCCGCGCCGACGCGCAACGCCGGCGCGACGACCGCGACAACCTCCAGCGCGTCGTCTTCGTGCGCCACGGCGCCACCGTGAAAATGGTTCCGGTCGAGACCGGCATTGCCGACACCGCGCACATCGAAATCAAGTCCGGCGTGCGGGAAGGCGACGAAGTGGTGAGCGGCAGCTACGCGGCCATCACGCGCATTCTGGCCGACGGCGCGTCCGTGCTCGTCGAGCCCGCGAAAAAAGGCCCGCCCGCAAAATAACGGCCAGGGAGACGCGCCAGCGTGTAGCGCAGGCATCCTGCCTGCCATCGAAATAGGAAGGCGCGAAGCGCCGCTGGCTTTTTCTCAAGAAATAAATGAGCGCTTCGCGCGATAAAATTAACGTCGGCAGGCAGGATGCCTGCGCTACGCACACGCCGCCGCGCGCAGTGCACCTGCGAGTCAGCTTCTTTCTCTTTATCTTTCTCCCCGCCCGTTCCTGAGGAAAGAAGAAAGAGAAAGATTCCGGCGGTGACACCACTTCCGATTGCCTCCGAAGTTCGCCCACACCGGCATGGACGCTTGCGATGGGTGGCGCTTTCCGGCATGAAAGATCCTTTTTTCGATGCATTGGATTCTGGCCAGCCTGGTGTCGGCGTTTTTTCTCGGTTGCTACGATCTCGCCACAAAACAGTCGGTCCGGGAAAACGCCGTCCTGCCGGTGTTGTTCTGGACCAACGTTTGCAGCGCGCTCGTCTGGCTGGCCTTGATGGCGTGGCAGTCGGCCTCCCCGGACATATTCCCGCCCCTGCCGGAGCTTTTGCTGGTCGAGCCGGTGTCGCCGAAACAGCACCTGCTGCTCGCGTTGAAGTCGGCCATCGTGGCGGCATCGTGGATCTGCTCGTATTTTGCCGTGAAACACCTCTCGGTCTCGCTCGCCGCGCCGATTCGCGCGACGGGGCCGGTGTGGACGCTTTTCGGGGCGCTGCTCGTGCTCGGCGAACGGCCCGCCTGGCTGCAAGTCCTCGGCGTCGTCATCACCATCGGCTCGTTCATCGGCCTCTCGTTCGCCGGGCGCAGGGAGGGCGTGCATTTTCACCGCGACAAATGGATCTGGCTGCTCGTTGCCGGCACTCTCATCGGCGCGGTCAGCGCGCTCTACGACAAATTTCTGCTCGGCCGGCTCGGCTTCCGGGCCAGCACTGTGCAGGCCTGGTTCGCGATTTATCTCACGGCGATCTTTCTCCCGCTCGCGCTCGGCTGGAAGTTCCGCCTGTGGCCGCGCAAGACCTTTCACTGGCGCTGGGGCATCCCGCTCATGTCGCTGACGCTGCTCGCGGCGGATTTCCTTTATTTCAACGCGCTGCGCGACTCCGACGCGCTCGTGTCGCTCGTGTCGAGTTTCCGGCGGGGCAGCACGCTGGTCGCGTTTGCCGGGGGCCTGCTGTTTTTCCACGAACCCAACGGCCTGCAAAAGCTCCCCGCCGTCATCGGCGTGCTCGCCGGCATCGTGCTGACGATCATCGGATGAGCCCGCCTTTTCAGAACACGCTTTCCCTCCGTGCGCATTCCCTGCATGTTGCAGCGACGCCCTTCCCTTCAATTCAATGAACCCTCAATCCCTCCGCCGCCCCGCGCGGCTTCCCCTGCTCGCCACCGCCATGACACTGCTCTCGACCACCCTCGCCGCCGCCCAACCCGCCGTCATCCCGCTCTGGCCTGAAGGCGTGCCCGGCCTTCGCGCCGACGCCGCGCCCGACAAGGACACGCCCGCGCATTCGTCCGGCGTCCATCACCCCTCCATGACATTTGTGCCCGGGCGGCGGCTACGCCCGCCTTTCCATGCAAAACGAGGGCCGCGACGTCGCCGCCTGGCTCAACTCCATCGGCGTGTCCGCCTTCGTGCTCAAGTATCGCATGAAGGAATACGGCCAGCCCGCGCCGCTTCAGGACGTGCTCCGCGCGATCCGCACCGTCCGCGCCGGCGCGGACAAATTCGGCGTGCGCGCGGATCGCATCGGCGTGCTCGGTTTCTCCGCCGGCGGGCATGTCGCGTCGTGCGCCGCCACGCTCTTCGACACCGGGGCGGGCAGGACCGGCGCACCGCTCGACGCCACCAGCGCGCGGCCCGATTTTGCCGTGCTCGTTTATCCCGTCATCTCGATGCGCGACGACATCGGCCACCGCGGCTCGCGCAACAACCTCCTCGGGGAAAACCCGTCCGCCGCCCTCATCGACTTTTATTCCACCGACGAACGCATCACCAAGAACACCCCGCCCACCTTCCTGATTTCCGGCGGCGACGACAAAACCGTGCCCGTGCAGAACAGCATCCGCTTTTACCTCGCCCTCCGCCGCGAAGGCGTCCCCGCCGAGATGCACTTGTATCAAAACGGCGCGCACGGTTTCGGGATGAAAACCGACACCGGCAACGCCGCCACGTGGCCCGCGCGCTGCGAGGACTGGATGCGCGCCAACGGCTGGCTGGCCGAACCCGCGCCGCTGGTGAAGTCCGGCGTGTATGCGTGGGACGCGCTTGAGGTTCAAAAAACCAAAACCGGCCAACGGCGCGCCCTGTTCGACGGTCCCACGCCCGTCCTTCAGATGCTCGAAAGCCACGTCACCACGCTTGCCCCCGGCGCGGTCATGCACGCTCCTCCCGGCCACCGCCATCCCGACGACGAACTGCTTCTCGTCAAGGAAGGCTCGCTCGAAATCGTCATCGACGGCAAAATGCAAACCGCCGCCGCCGGTTCGCTCATCTACTTCGCCTCCGGCACCGAGCACGCCATGCGCAACCCGTCGGGCGACACGCCCGCCACTTACCACGTCATCCGCATCCTCCCCCGGCATGTCCGCCTCGCGTCCAGGCCTTCCCCGAGAAAACGCCGTGCCGCGCGCAAAAGCTGAACCGCATGAGCCGGCTTTCTCCGAAAAGCCGGTGCAATAAAAAACCGGACCTTGCGGGTCCGGTCTGCCTTGCGACATGGAAGGGCTTGCGAAAATCGCCTAGAGCTTCGTGATGTCGATTTTCTTGAGAAGTTGCTTGAGTATTTTGCCCGACTTGAACTTGACCACGGCGCGCTCGGGAATGACAACCTCCGCGGCGGGCTTGTTCGGGTTGCGGCCAATGCGGGACTTGCGTTTTTGCACTTCCAAAACACCGAAATTGCGAAGCTCGACATTGCGTCCCTCCGCGAGAGCCTTCATGATGATGTCGAGTGTCATCTGAACGGTCGCGACAACCTCTTTTTGCGGAAATCCGGTCTTCTCGTAGATTTCCAAGACTATTTCTCGTTTGGTTAGGTTTGTAGACATAATTTGTAAGTTACTTTAAATATCTGAATGGATTCCTAAGCAATTTTCAATTCTAAGATTACGTCAATGATAGATTAGCATGATTTATTAAAAAATGAATGAAAAAAACACGCAAGACCCCACGGATCAACTGCCTAAAGAGATTCGTGACGCTCTGAAAGGTTCCCCCTTTCGCACATTTTTCGTGCAGCCGGGGGCTTCCGCCCCCGATGCAACCGGCGAGGAGAAGCCCGCGGAAGAGACTCATGAAGAGACGTTAAAGCGGATTCGCGCCTTCAACCTGAAGCCCCGGGAAATCCGCGATCATCTCGACCGTTTCGTCATTCAGCAGGCCGAGGCCAAGAAGGTCCTCTCGGTCGCCATCTGCGACCATTACAACCACGTCCGCCAGTGCATCGAGCAGCCGGAACTCCGCGAGCGCGACTACGCCAAGCAAAACATCCTCCTGCTCGGGCCAACCGGCGTCGGCAAAACCTACCTCATGCGCTGCATCGCGCGCCTCATCGGCGTGCCCTTCGTCAAAGCCGACGCCACCAAGTTCTCCGAGACCGGCTACGTCGGCGGCGACGTCGAGGACCTCGTGCGCGACCTCGTGAAAGCCTCCGACGGCGACGTGGAGCTGGCCCAATACGGCATCGTTTACATCGACGAAATCGACAAGATCGCCTCCGCCTCCGGCAATGTCGCGGGCGGCGGCGGGCGCGACGTGTCCGGGCGCGGCGTGCAGATCAACCTTCTCAAGCTCATGGAGGAGACCGACGTGAACCTGCAAAGCCAGACCGACCTCGCCGCGCAGATGCAGGCCATGATGGAAATGCAGCGCACCGGCAAGGCACGCAAACGCACCATCAACACCCGGCACATCCTCTTCATCGTGAGCGGCGCGTTCGACAAGCTCGCCGAGCAGGTGCGCCGCCGCGTGCAAAGCGGCAGCATCGGTTTCGGCGCCGCCGGGGCCGCCGCGAGCGCCAGCGCCGAGGCCCGCGTGGAAAACGACAGCGATTTCCTGCGCCTCGCCCAGTCGCGCGACATCATCGACTACGGCATGGAGCCGGAGTTTGTCGGGCGCCTTCCCGTGCGCGTCGCCTGCCAGTCGCTCACGGCGAAAGACCTCGAGCAAATCCTGCTCACCTCCGAGGGCAGCATCTTGCAGCAATATCGCGCCGATTTCGCGGGCTACGGCATCGACTTCGACATCACGCCGCCCGCCGTGCGCGAAGTCGCCGCGCAGGCGCACAAGGAAAACACCGGCGCGCGCGGCCTGATGACCGTGCTCGAGCGCGTGTTTCGCAATTTCAAGTTCGAGCTGCCCTCGACCGCGGTGAAAGCCTTCCGCATCGACGAGCGCACGGTCGCCGAGCCCGCCGCCGTGTTGCAGGAGCTGCTCAAGGAGAACGCGAAGCAGCAGCACGAAGTCCTGCGCGCCGACGTGGCCGCCTTCACGCAGCGCTTTCAGGCCGAGCACGGCTTCGAACTGGCCTTCGACGAGGGCGCGCTCGACGCGCTCATCGAGGAAAGCCTTGCGCTCGACAAGACCATCCGCGCGCTCTGCGAGGAAAAATTCCGCAACTTCCACCACGGCCTGAAGCTCCTCGTGAACGAAGGTGAATCGCGCAAATTCGACATCACGCGCGAGGTCGTCGAGAATCCCGACAAGGCCATCTCGCGCTGGGTGGTGGAGCGCTTCAAGAGCACCGGCGCCGCATAAACGCAAAGGGCGCGCCCCACGTTGCGGCGTCCCTCTTTATTCTTTCCTCTTTATCTTTCTTCTTTCTCTTCCGAAGCGGGCTCTCCGCAGGAAAGAAAGATCATACCATTTCCCAGTCATTTATAGACTTATCAAGGCAGGACGAAGCCCCCGGCTGAGCCGCGGCTCGGCCGGGACGGCTCGTCCTACCGAAAATATAAATTTCGCTCGGAGATGGTATAAAGCGGAAAGAGAAAGAAGGCCCGTCCGGCATCACCCTGGATTCTCCCCCTGCGGCGGACGCGGACGTTTCGCGCGCGGACGGTGCTGTTGCTTGTATTCGAAAAAATATCCGCGCTGGCGGAGTTTTTCGCCCGGGTCGCGGGCGACGTAAACCTCCCTGCCCGTGTAGGGATCGATGCCGCTGTGGTAAATCGCAGAGTCGAGCGTCATCGGCGTGGGCGTGAAATCCTGCACTTGCTCAAGTTTGTAGCCGAGACGCTTCAGGTCGGTCGAAAGCGCCCGCATGTCCTCCTCGCGGCAATACGGAAGGCTGGAAATAAAATACGGGACGAGTTGCTGGCGCAGGTCCTCCTTTTCGTTGATGTCGTCAAAGGCGGCCTTGAACGCCTCGAACATCGCGAAGCCCGGTTTGCGGATGTGCGCCAGGATGTGCGGCGCGCTGTGCTCGGGCGCGACTTTCAGGCGCCCGGAAACGTGGTGGCGCACGAGCTGCTCGAAATAAGTCCGTCCGTCGGGCGAGCGGAAATCGCCGGTCTTGTCATCGAGAAAAATGTCGTAGCGGATGCCGCTGCCGACAAAGGCGCGCTTCACTTCCGGATGCGCGAGGACTTTCCGGTAAAGGGCGGTGAGCCGGGTGAGGTCGGTGTCGAGGTTGCGGCACACGCGCGGGTGCAGGCACGACGGGCGGCGGCAGCGCGCGCAGATGGTTTCGTCGCGTCCGCGCAGGCCATACATGTTGGCCGAGGGGCCGCCGAGGTCGCTGATGTTGCCCTTGAAATCCGGCATGGCCGCGACGCGATCGACCTCGCGCAGGATCGAGGCCTCCGTGCGCGATGAAATGAATTTTCCCTGATGCGCGGAAATGGTGCAGAAACTGCATCCGCCAAAACAGCCGCGATGCATCGTGATCGAGTGGCGGATCATCTCGTAGGCCGGAATGCGGCGGCCCTTGTAGCGCGGATGCGGAACGCGCGTATAGGGCAGGTCGAAGGACGCGTCGGTCTCGGCGGGCGTGAGGCAGGGATGCGGCGGATTGACCACGATGGCGCGGTCGCCGACCGGCTCGACCAGCGTGGCGGCGGCGGCGCGGTTGGACTCCTCCTCGATGCGGCGGAAATTGGCGGCGAACTTGTGTTTGTCGGCGAGGCAGTCCTCGTAGGAATGCAGCAGGACCGCGGAGGACGGCGCGGCGGCGCGTGGCGCGAGGAAGGCCGTTTGCCTGATGTCGGCGAGCGCGCCCGCCGCCTCGCCGGCGGCGAGGCGCGCGGCGATTTCGCAAACCGGTTTTTCGCCGAGCCCGTAAACGAGCAAATCGGCGCCGCTCTCGACCAGGACGCCGGGCTTCAGCGTGTCGGACCAATAATCGTAATGCGTGAGCCGCCGCAGCGACGCCTCGATGCCCCCGAGGACGACGGGCGTTTCCGGATACAGCCGCTTGAGGATCTGCGTGTAAACCGTGGCCGCGTAATCGGGCCGCGCCCCGGCGCGCGCGTCCACCGTGTAGGCATCGTCGCTGCGCAGGCGGCGGTTGGCGGTGTAGTGATTCACCATGCTGTCCATGCAGCCGGCGGAAACGCCGAAAAAGAGCCGCGGCGCGCCGAGCTTGCGGAAGTCGCGCAGGTCGTCGCGCCAGTTGGGCTGCGGCACGATCGCGACGCGCCAACCGCGCGCCTCCAGCACGCGGCCGATCACCGCCGCGCCAAACGACGGATGGTCCACGTAAGCATCGCCGGTGAACAAAATGATGTCCGCGCAGTCCCAGCCGCGCGCGTCGAGTTCCTTTTTCGACGTGGGCAAAAACGCGCGCGGATCGGCGTGCGCCGGCAAGATTGCGGTGTGAGCGGACACGGACATGGCCGGCCATCCTGCCCGCCGCGGGTGCGGATGTGAAACACGAAAAACACATTCCCCTCTGCGGTGTGACTCAAAGTGTTGTCACTCCCTCTTTATTCTTTCCTCTTTATCTTTCGCTTTCGTCAGAAACGAGCAGGGGGATGAGAAAGAGGAAAGAGAAAGAATAAAGAGGAAAGATTCCGGGCGGATACTCTCCCCTTGCCTGTCCCGGTGCCCGCCGCCTAAATCGTTGTTTTCCCGCATATCCGCCGACTCACCACCGCATGCCCGCCAACCGAAACGCGCCTTCCCAAAACGCCGCCGCCACGACCTCCGCCGTGCCCGCGCACGTCGCCATCATCATGGACGGCAATGGGCGCTGGGCGAAACAACGCGGCCTGCCGCGCCTCGAAGGCCACCGGCGCGGCTCGCGCACCGTGCGCGCGATCACCACGGCGGCATTCGAACTCGGCGTGCGTTACCTGACGCTCTACGCCTTTTCCGCCGAAAACTGGAAGCGCCCGCAGGACGAAGTCGGCGGCCTTATGCGCCTGCTCGAATTTTTTCTCAAGCAGGAACTCAAGACCCTCCACAAAAACAAAATCCGCCTTCGCACCATCGGCCGCACCGACGCGCTCCCCGCCCCGGTGCGCAAGCAGCTCGCCGCGACCATCGCCGCCACGGCCGACCATGCCCGCGGCACACTCGTTCTCGCGCTCAACTACGGCTCCCGCGATGAAATCGCCGACGCCGCCAATGCCTACGCCGCCGCCGTCGCCGCCGGACGCGAACCCGCCGGAGGCTGCACGTGGGAAACCTTTGCGCGCCACCTGTACACCGCCGACATCCCCGATCCCGATCTCGTCATCCGCACCTCCGGCGAAACCCGCGTCAGCAACTTCCTCCTCATGCAAAGCGCCTACGCCGAGTTTATTTTCACTCCCGTTCTCTGGCCCGACTTCACCAAGGAAGACTTTGCCGCCGCCCTCGAAACCTACGCCCGCCGCGAACGCCGCTTCGGGCTCACCAGCGAACAGATAAAAGGAAAATTAGAAGTTAGAAATTAGGATTTAGAATTTAAGAATTAAAAACGCCCAAGCCGTCTCATTCCCATCCGCATTTCACGCCGATGCACCGCTTTCATTTTCCAAATCCTAAATTCTAATTTCTAATTCCTAATTTTTCCCGTGCCAGTCCTCCTAAAACGCACCCTTAGCACGCTCGTCCTCTGGGCGATTGTGTTTTCCCTGCTTTATTATCTCGGCGCCACCGGCGCGGTCTGGCTCGTCGCCCTCATGGTCGCGCTCACGCTCCATGAGTTCGATGCCCTCATGCGCAACAGCGGCTACCGGCCCTTCGGGAAACTCAACATCCTCCTGGGCGCGGCGATCATTCTCGTCCCCTGGTATCTGCCGCGCCTCGGCATCGACGCCGCCATGATCGACACCGCCGACCTCCTGGCGCTCGGGGTCATCGTCGCTTCCGTGCGCATCATCGCCGAACGGGACTCCTCCAATCGCGTCGAGACGCTCGCCTCGACCCTCTTCGGCCTCGTTTATGTGCCGCTCATGTTCCAGTTTTTCGTGCGCGTCATCGCCGCGCACACCGGCGCGCCGCATTCCTACACCGGCGTCCTCTTTTTCCTCTGGATCATCATCGCCTCGAAACTCTGCGACACCGGCGCGCTCCTCACCGGCATGGCCATCGGGAAACACAAGATGACGCCTGTCATCAGCCCGAAAAAAACCTGGGAAGGCGCCTGCGGCGGCCTGCTCACCTCCGCGCTCATCAGCGCGGCCTTTGCCGCGCTCTTCCGCGCGTGGCTGCCCGCCGGGTTTACCCCGCTCTTTGCTGCGCTGAGCGCGCTCCCCATCGCCGCCCTCGGCATCGTGGCCGACCTCGTGGAATCCATCATCAAACGCCGCGCCAACATCAAGGACTCCGGCGCCACCATCCCCGGCATCGGCGGCATGTTCGACGTCACCGACAGCCTCATCCTCACCGCCCCGGCGGCGTATTGGCTGTTGAAGCTGATATGACCCGACGCGCGCTGTCTTTCCTCTTTATTCTTTCTCTTTATCTTTCTCTGATGGCGTTCCGGTTTCAGTTTTGGAGAAAGAGGAAAGAGAAAGAATAAAGAGGAAAGACAGCCAAACCCATTCCGATGCCTGATTCCGCAATCCGCATTCCGCATTCCGCATTTCCGGCGCGCCGCCGTGTCTCGCTCCTCGGCGCCACCGGTTCCATCGGCCAGAGCACGCTGCGCGTCATCGCCGCCCACCCGGACAAACTCGAACTCGTTTCCATCGCCGCGCATTCCAACTGGGAAAAACTCGCCGCCATCGCCGCCGAGTTTCGCGTGCCCCGCGTGGCCATCCACGACGCGACCGCCTTCGAATCCGCCCGCGCCTCGGGCGCGTTTCCGCCCGGCACCGAACTCCTCCCCGGTCCCGGCGGCCTCGTCGAGCTCGCGCGCTCGCCCGAAGCCGGCACCGTCCTCGTCGCCGTCGTCGGCACCGCCGGCCTGCGCCCCGCGCTCGCCGCCATCGAGTCGGGCAAAACCCTCGCCCTCGCCAGCAAGGAAATCCTCGTTCTCGCCGGCTCCTTCGTGATGGACGCCGCCCGCCGCCACGGCGCGCGCCTGCTCCCCGTGGACAGCGAGCACAACGCCGTTTTCCAATGCCTCGAAGGGCGCCCCGCCTCCGATGTCGCCCGCGTCATCCTCACCGCCAGCGGCGGAGCGTTTCGCGACTGGCCCGCCGACGCGCTCGCCCGCGCCACGCCCGCCGACGCGCTCCGCCATCCGAATTGGGCGATGGGGCCGAAAATCACCGTCGATTCCGCCACGCTCGCGAACAAAGGACTCGAGCTCATCGAAGCCCAGATCCTCTTCGGCCTGAGCCCCGGCCAGTGCCGCGCCGTGCTTCATCCGCAAAGCATCGTGCACGCCCTCGTGGAGTTCACCGACGGCTCCATGCTCGCGCAACTCTGCCCGCCCTCCATGACCTTTCCCATCCAGCACGCCCTTCTCCACCCGGTTCGCGCCCCCGGTCCCGAGTCCGCGCTCAATCTCGAAAAACTTCTCTCCCTCGAATTCCGCCCCGTTGACGAAACCCGTTATCCCATGCTGGCGCTCGCCCGGCAGGCCATGCGCGCCGGCGGCACGGCCCCCGCCATCTACAACGCCGCCAACGAAGTCGCCGTCGCCGCGTTCTTGGAAGAAAAGCTTCCGTTCACGGCCATTCCGTCTGTCGTCGAGAAAACCCTGCAAGCCCTCCCCGCGACCGTCCCGCAGGCTCTTGATGAAGTCCTCGCCATCGACGCCGACGCGCGGCGCGTGGCGGCGGGCGCGCTTCCATAAAAATTCCGCTTCCTCCCGAAGCCCCGAAAGACTCCGGATGTGATCGCCGATTCGCGCGGCAGGGCACGACCTTTCGGGATTTTGGGAGAACCGGATTTCTGGATTTGCCCTCTCCCTATATCACCCGCGCCCAAAGCACCTTCAGATAGCGACTCTCAAGGCAGTTCGAATAAACCGGATGATCCGCGCCGGGGCCGGTGCGGTCGAAAAATTGCAGGCGGCGCTGCTGGCGATGGGCCGCCTTGATGACGTGCTGCTCGAAATCCTCCAGGCTCAGCAAACCCGAGCACGAGCAGGTCACGAACACGCCGCCCGGTTTCACGAGGCTGATGGCAAGCTGGTTGAGATCCTCGTATTTCTTCCGCCCCTCATGGTTGCCCGGGGCCTCGCGCGTGAAGATGAATTTCGGCGGATCGAGCACAACCACGTCCCATTGCCCGCCGTTGGTCTGCATCTGCCGCGCGTAGGCAAACGCATCGGCATGCACGAATTTCAGGCGCGCCTGGTTCAGGTTGGCGTTGCGTTTCGCCTGCGCGATGGCGGCCTCGTCGAGGTCCACGCTCGTCACCTCGTCCGCGCCGCCGAGCACTTTCGCGCAGAGCGAGAAACCGCCCGTGTAACAGCACAGGTCGAGCACGCGCGCGCCCCGCGTGAAACGCGCCACCGCGCGGCGGTTCTCGCGCTGGTCGCAGAAAAACCCGGTTTTGTGCCCCTCGGCAAAATCGACTTCGTAGCGCACGCCGTGCTCGCGGATTTTCACCAGCCGGGGCGCGGCGGCGTTGGTTTCCTTGAAGGCGGACGGCTTGATGCCCTCCAGGCTGCCGAGATCGTGATCGACCTGCACGCGGGCGAATTTTGTGCCCGCCAGCTTATGCAGCAAAGGCAGCCAGCCGGGCAGGCGCTGCGCCATGCCGAGGCTGTAAACTTCGCACAACAGCGTGTCGCCGTAACGGTCGATGGCGAGCCCGCTGAGCCCGTCGCCATCGGAGCCGATCAGCCGGTAGGCGTCGGTGTCCGCGTCGAGCTTGAACACATCGCGCCGCAACGCCACCGCGCGCCGGATGGCCCGCTCGAAATACGCCTCGCCCAGCTCCGCCTCCGCCCCGTGCGCGACGACGCGGAGCACGATTTTTGCGCGCGGGTTGTAGAGCCCGGCGCCGAGCCGCTGTCCGGCCTTGTCATAAACCGTCACAAGGTCGCCGGGCCGCGCGTCGGGCGATACCTGGCCGAGCAGGCGCGGAAAAATCGCCGGTTGAAACGTGAAGTATTTCAACTGCGCCCAGGGCCGCGCCCATTGCGAGCGGTCCACGGGCGCCCCGGGATTGGCGGAAGCGGCTGGCGGCGGCGGCGCGCCGGCCGGCGTGGAAACGTCGTCATCGGACGGCTCTGGTTGCGATTTCTGGCGCGGCATGGATCTCATCAAGGCGAAATGGGAACCGGCACTCTCCACAAAAAAACGCCGGGATGCCGAGACGATTTTTCAGCGGGAGAAACCCCGGAGGAGCCAAGGCAACGGCGTCGCCGTCCGTGATGCCCGCCCCACCCGTATCCAAAAAATCAATACACGTCGCGCTGGTAGCGTTTGTCCTTCTTCATCGCCTTCACGTATTCGGCGGCCGCGGCGGCATCCATGCCGCCCTGCTGCGCGATGATTTCGTGCAGGGCGGCGTCCACGTCCTTCGCCATGCGCTTCGCGTCGCCGCACACGTAGAAATGCGCGCCGTTCCTTATCCAGGCCCAAAGCTCGGCGGCATTCTCGCGCATCCTGTCCTGCACGTAGATCTTTCGCTCCTGGTCGCGCGACCAGGCCAGGTCGAGGCGCGTGAGCCGGCCGTTGGCGAGATGGTTCTCCCATTCCTCCTCGTAGAGAAAGTCGGCGGCCTTGTGCCGGTCGCCAAAGAAAAGCCAGTTGCGGCCGGGCGCTCCATCGGCGGCCCGGTCCTGCACAAAGGCGCGGAACGGCGCGATGCCGGTGCCCGGGCCGACCATGATCGCGTCCGCCGCCGGGTTCGCGGGCGGTCCGAAATGCGAACTCGATATGAACACCGGCACCGGCGTCTCCCTCAATTCGGTGCGATCAGCCAGGAAGGTCGAGCACACGCCGACGCGGTCGCGTCCGTTCGACCGGTAGCGCAAGATCGCCACGGTGAGATGCACTTCCCGGGGAAACGCCTTCGGCGACGAGGCGATGGAATAGAGGCGCGGCATCAGCTTGCGCATCAGGTCCGCCAGTTCCTGCGGCGTCACGCCCGCCCGCCCGGCGGGAAACTCCGCCAGCAAATCCACATACGCGCGCTCGTCGAGAAATGCCTGGAGCGCCTCCCTCGCCTCGGGCGCCAGCAGGGCGGCGAGCCGCGCCTGCTCGGCGGCATCGGTGGTTTTCGCCTGCAACAATTCGAGCGCCTTTCGCGTCGGCCCGGCCAGCGACAGGCGCGCGCTGAGCGCCTCGCGCAAGGCGATGGGCTCCGCCAGCTTGAGCATCGCAGGCAGGACGGGCTCGTCGCCGGACGCGCCGAGCAACTCGAGAATCTCCGCGACCTCCCCGGGCCGGTTGGTCGAATACACGCCGATCGAATCGCCCGCCTTGTAGGTCAGGTCGCTCCCTTCGAGATTGATGACAAAATGCCGCGTCTCCTTTTCCGACCCCGGTTTGCTGAGCAGTCGGTTTTCCGAGACCTTGGCGGAAAAGGGATTGTCCTTGTTATGGACAGAAGCACTGGGAATCGCGGTCATAAGCAAACGCGTTAATGCGTGGGGAGCAATTTGCACGCAAGAATTACCTTTCGATAATCCTAGAGTTTCATCATCGCTTTGCACGGGCTTGCGTCACGCGCAAAATTGACACCAACTGGCCTGTCCCATGAGCGCGCCCGCCACCATCCGCATCCAGAAATTTCTTGCCGACTCCGGCGTGTGCTCCCGCCGCGCGGCCGAGGCGCTCATCCGGGAAGGCGAGGTTTGGGTCAACGCCGCCCCGGCCACGATCGGCCAGCGCGTCACCCCCGGGGAGGACAAGGTCACCGTCTCCGGCAAACCCGTGCGCGCCGCCGCCCAGCCGCGCATCACCCTGGCGATGCACAAGCCCCGCGGCCTCATCTGCTCGAACGACGACCCGCACCACCCCAAGAACATCTTCACCGTGCTGCCCGGCGAGTTTGCGAAACACCGCTTCTTCTGCGCCGGCCGCCTCGACAAGGAGAGCGAGGGCCTCGTCATCCTCACCACCGACGGCGATCTCGCCAACCGCCTCATGCACCCGCGCAACACCGTGGTGAAGCGCTACCTCGTCACGCTCAAGCAACCCTTTCCCCACACGAAAAAGCCGCTCCTCCTCAAGGGCATCGTCCTCGAGGGCGAGCGTCTGAAAGTCGAACGTGCCACCCTCATCGCCCCCAACCGCGACAACGCCTCCCCGCAAGTGGATGTGCAGATGCATCACGGCAAAAAACGCGAGATCCGCCTTCTCTTCACCACTCTCGGCTACGACGTGAAACGCCTCCGCCGCTACCAGATCGGCGCGTTTCCGCTCAAAGGCATCCCGCTGCGCGCCGTGAAGCCGCTCACTCCGCGTGAAATCGAACTTCTCTTCAAAATCCCCGCAGGCCCGCGCGACCGCGAGAACGCCCTTCCAGATGCGGATAAACGCATCCCGCACACCACCAAGCACCAATCGACAATCACCACCACAATCCACAAAAAAACACGCAATCCTCGCTGATCTGCCACCATCACCGACATTCAAACCATGAAGACCACCGCCCTCATCCGCCACATCGCCGCCGCTGCCGCATTCGCCCTTGCCGCAGCCTCGCTGCCGGCTGCCGACAACGCCTCCGCCGCCTCGCCGCTGCCGGCTCCCGCTCCCGTCTATAACCAGCCCGCCGCCAGCGCGGCCGTCATCAACACCCTCGCCGCCGGCGTCACCCCCGCCTACCCTGCCGGGGAAAGCACCGTCGCCCTGCCCTCCGGATGGCTCGCCGTCGAACTCGCCGGCCCGCACACCATCTATGTCCGCGACACCGACCTCAACAAACAGCTCGATCCCAAACCCGGCGTCGCCCTCCGCCTCGAACCCAAGACCGACGGCCCGGTTCTCGCCACGATGGAAAAAGGCGACACCGTGGAACTCACCGGCCAGAAAGGCCGCTGGATCCAATTTCAACTCAACCGTCCCGTGATCGGCTACATCCAGAGCGCCGGCGGCACCGCCGCCGCCGAAGTGACAAGTGACAAGTCACAAGTGGCAAGCGCCCCTGCCGCCGCGACGTCCGCCGCCCCTGCCGCGCCCCGGACGGCCGCCACCCCCGCGCCCTCCGCCGCTGCAAGCACGCCCTCCGTCCCCGCGGCCACCTCCACCGACGCCATCGCTCCCCTGCCCCGCTCCCTGAAGGGCATCTTTGCCAGCACCCGCCGCGCCTTCGCCCCCCGCCGGCCCTACGACTATCAACTCAATGACGACGCCGGCAACCGCTACACTTACCTCGATGTCAGCAAACTCGTCATGACCGAGCAGATCGAAAAATACGTCGGGCGAGGCGTCATCATTTACGGCCTCGCCGAGGCCGTCCCCAACACCAAGGACATCGTCATCCGCGTCGAGACCCTTCAGCTCGCCAAATAATAAAACAATTTTATTCGGACAGAAGGAAACAAAGGAACAAAGAAACCCATTTATATTAAACCGCGGATAAATAAAATCATCCTTATAAAAATCTGCGTCCATCTGCGGTTTAATACAATTCACGGCCCCGGTCTTCTTCGTTCCCTTCGTTTCCTTCTGTTCAAAATAAAACACCAGAAATTCCTTTTCCTGCATGCAACTTATCGACGGCAACCAGATCGCCAAAACCCTCATCGCCGAACTCAAGGCCGAAGTCTCCGCCGCCCCCGGACGCAAACCCTGCATCGCGCTCGTCCGCGTCGGTGACGACCCCGCCTCCGTCTCCTACGTCACCAAAAAGGAAAAAACCTCCGCCGAAATCGGCATCACCAGCCGCGTCATTCTTCCCCCCGTCACCATCCCGCAGGACGAGCTCTTTGCCCTCATCGACCGGCTCAACGCCGACCCCGCCGTGGACGGCATCCTCGTCCAATCGCCGCTCCCCAAGCACATCGACGAAGTGGCGGTTTTCCGCCGTGTCGCCCCGCACAAGGACGTTGACGGCTTCAACACCATCAACCTCGGCAAGGTCGCCCAGGAGGACGACACCGGCTTCGTGGCCTGCACCCCCGCCGGCATCATGGAACTCCTCGCGCGCAGTTCCGTCGATCTCCGCGGCAAGCACGTGGTCGTCCTCGGGCGCTCCCTCATCGTCGGCAAGCCCGTCGCCCTCCTCGCCCTCCAGAAAAAAGCCGGCGCCAACGGCACCGTCACCATCTGCCACTCGCAAACGGCAAACCTCCCCGCGCTCACCCGCCAGGCCGACGTCCTCATCGCCGCCATCGGGCGCGCCGCCTTTGTGACCGCCGACATGGTGAAGCCCGGCGCGGTCGTCATCGACGTCGGCATCAACCGCGTCGCCGATGCGACGAAAAAAAGCGGCTGCCGCCTCGTCGGCGACGTGGACTTCGCCCAAGTCGCGCCCAAGTGTTCGCAAATCACCCCGGTGCCCGGCGGCGTCGGCCCCATGACCGTGGCCCTCCTCATGAAAAACACCGTCAAGGCGTGGCGGCAGAACAATCAAAAGACTGAAAACCTGAAGGCCGAAACCTGAACGCCCTTGGGATTTTCGTCTTCGCGCTTTCAACCCTCAATCCTTCCCCTGTCATGCCCAAAATCCTCGTGGTCGACGACCAGCCCGTAAACGTCCAGCTCCTCAAAAAGAAACTCGAGCGCGAAGGCATGACCGTCACCACCGCCGAATCCGGGCAGGATGCGCTCGACCTTGTCCACCGCGATTCGCCCGACCTCATCCTCCTCGACATCATGATGCCCGACATGGACGGCTTCGAGGTCTGCCAGCTCCTGCAGGCCGATCCCGCCACCCGCGCCATTCCCGTCATCTTCGTCACCGCCCGCGGCACCAAGGAAAGCAAACTCGAAGGACTCGCCACCGGCGCCGTCGATTACATCACCAAGCCCGTCGATCTCGACGAAATGCTCGCCCGCGTGCAGACGCAGCTCCGCGTCCTCGCCATCAACCGCGAGAAACTCGACCTCGAGCAACGCCTCGCCGAATCCCGCCACGCCGCCACCATCGGCTCCGTCAGCCAGGGCATCGCGCACAACCTCAACAACCTCCTCGCCGTCGTCCTCGGCTACATCGACCTGATCCGCCTTCAGGCCGCGAAGCCCGAACTGGTCAAAAGCAACGCGGCCAACGTCGAAAACGCGATCAAACGCATCGCCGACGTCATCAAGCAGCTCAACCTGCTCGCCATCGAAACCCGCCCTCCCACCATCGAGGTGCCCCTCGACAAACTCCTTGCCGGCGGCGTCGCCCGCTTCCAGGCCGACAACCACATCGACGTCGCCCCGCTGACCGAGAATCCGCTCGGCGGCCTCATCGTCCACGTGCAGGTCGAGGCCTTCGAACGCATCCTCTCCGCGCTGCTTCTCAACGCATGGGAAAGCCACGGCGACGCCACCCCCGACCAGCGTTCCGTCGAGCTGCGCTCCCGCCGGACCGGCGACGCCAAAGCCATTGAAATCCTCATCGAGGATCGCGGGCGGGGCATCGCCCCGGGCATCCGCGCCCACATGTTCGAACCCTTTGTGAGCACCAAGCAGCATGTCGGCGTGGGCATGGGCTTGACGATCGCGCGCCATTCCCTGCGCAACATGGGCGGCGACCTCGCGCTCTCCGACCGCGAAGGCGGCGGCACCACCGCGACCATTACCTACCCGCTTTCATAGCGGAGGCCGCAGGATCGCGCCTGCGCCCGCGCGCCTTCGCAATCGCGTCGCTGTTATTGTATTATTTCCGGATGCTCCCTGCTGTTTTTGAATGCCTGTCCGGAAACACGTCACGGCGCTTTAGATAATGCCATGTCCGCATTTATAGATGGAGGGACGGCCTCCGTTCCGTCCGCTCCGGGACAGATGGACGGCACCGAGGACGGCCTCCAATTCGTGCATCAACCGCAGCGATGTAACCCAATGGATTACATCGCCACGGGCACTAACCACGACATTTGTGTTTTGCCCGTTTCCATCCGCGTAATCCGTGGTTCAAATTTCCTAATAATGGGAAATCCCACGATAAACAATTATACAACCGGTTTATAAACAAGCGTGCGCCGGGGTGCATCATGAGAACGGGATTATTAAAATCCCTGTCCGCCGTCCGGCATAAAGCGGTTATATTATGCTAAAATGACAGAAGCACAACCGCTTCATGTTTTTAACACAAATGTTACCTAGTATAAAAGCATAGGTTTTTTACTACTAAAGACTAGTCACAATGCTTTAGGTTTCGACTATTGAGGCGTTGCAACGCCAATCAATGGCAACCGCGCACAGGGTATAATAATAACAACACTCACAGTGAATTTCCGAATCCGCATCACGGCCATCGCGACCCTCATATTGCCCTTTTCCGTCGCCCCCGGCCTCGCTCCCCGCCTTTTCGGATTCGCCGAAATCGCGCGAGGCTCCCTGCTTCTTCAAACCACCGGCGCAGTCAGCTACGATTCCTATTTTCTCGGCTCCATCGACAACGATCCCGACACCTACATCTCCGTCCAGCCGATGCTCCAGTACCTCCGCAAGGCCGGCCGCGGCGAGATCTCGGCCAATGCCGGCGTCGCGGTGGTGCGCTATCAGGAAAACGACCAGTATGACGCCGAGAACCTCTCCGCCAATCTCCGCATCTCCCTGCCCGCCGCCATCGGCGCGCGCATCGACGGGACCTTCGCCCTTGGCTACAGCGAAAGCACCGACATCGACTACTTCGCCAACGACCGCATCCCGGCCAAGCACTTCAACGGCAGCCTGAATTTCACCTACAAGCTCGGCCTCAAGACCGCCATCCGCGAGTCCTTCAGTTATCAAGGCATCGAGCGCGACGGCGACACCTACAGCGACCAGGACACGCTCACCAACCGCCTCTATTTCGACTACAACGATTTCCTGCGCGGCACCGATCTCTCGCTCGGCTACACTTATACCGACACCCAGAGTTCCGGCGACAACTACCTCGGCGCGAAACTCGACCAGAACGACCACGCGCTCTCCGTCACGCTCTCGCGCCCCGTCTATGGCGAGGTCATCGGCAGCGCCTCCGAAATCGCGTTTCCCAAAGCTCGAAAGCTCCGCCTCCCTCTCCTACCGCCAGAACTATTCGCCCGGCATCAACGACACCGGCGGCGACACCCTCACCGGCGACATTCGCCTCGCATGGGACGCCCGTCCCCGCACCAACATCGCCCTCTCCGCGAGCCGCAACATGTCCCTCAATGCCTCCGATGTCTCCGCCACCACCACCAATGTCGCCGCCACGGTCACCGAGTCCATCGGCCTCGCCACCACCGCGATCGGCACCGTTTCCTATAACTGGATCGATTACCGCGGCATCAATCGCAAAGACCAGATGCTTCAGGTCCACCTGAGCATCAATCGTCCTTTCAATAAATACTGGAGCGCCGGCCTGAGCTACCAATACCAGCACAACAATGACGACTCCTCCGGCTTTCAGCCCGGTCGCTATTTTGGCCGCGACTACGACCGCCATGTCGTGACCCTCTCGATCACCAACATCTTCTGAAAAATTCCGCGAGGCTCACGGGCTCGGCCCGATTTTCGCTATAAGAAAACAAAATCATGATGGTTCGTATTACTTATCCGGCTCTGTCCGCATTTCTTCTGGCCGCCGGTCTGGCCGCGCTCCCCGCCCGCGCGCAAAACCAGCCCGCCCCCGGCACGCCGGGCGCGCCCTCCCCGTCTTCTCCCGGCGCCAATTCCGCCCAATCCACCGCCGCGCTCCCCCTCGCCACCGACCCCGGCTACCGTCTTTCGATCGGCGACGAAATCTCCATCGATGTCCACGGCGAGCCCGACATGTCCGCCGCGCAACGCATCGACAAGCAAGGCAACGTCCGCGTCCCTTACGCCAACGAAGTCAGCCTCTCCGGCAAGACCGTCCGCGAGGCCGAATCATATCTGGAAAAAACATTCGTCACGAAAAAACTCCTGAAACAACCGCTCGTTACCATCAACGTCCGCCAGTATTCCTCGCGCGAAGTTACCATCATCGGCGCGGTCAACAGTCCCGGCATCTTCCATCTCCCGAAGGAGGCCGACACCATCGAGATCGTCGAGCTCGTCACCAGCATCGGCGGCTTCCGCCCGACCGCGAAGGCCAACGATGTCCGTGTCACCCGCATCGGCGATAACGGCAAGGAGACCATTTTCTCGGTGGACGTCGAGGCCATGATCTACAACCGCCGCAACGCCCTCAAATCCTTCCTCATCTATCCGGCCGACCGGATCCTCGTCATGGAGCGCCTCTTCTAGGCGGGCCGCCTCGCCGCCCGCGGCACCCGCCTTCCGCCTTTCGCAATCCGCCTTCCGCCAATGTCCAAACCAGTCCAAGCCCAAACCCGCTCCACCGCGCACCGCTCTGCCGCCCGCGTCCCCGACCAGGCGCAGGCCGGCGGCAACCTCGCCCATTTCTCGCCGCGCAATCTCCTCAACATGTTCCTTGAGCGCTGGTGGATCGGCCTCATCGCGGGCGCCGCCATCGCGACCGTTTTTATCCTCGCCCAGCCGAAACTCGCCCCCGTTTACCGCTCCGAGGTCAAGCTCCTCTTCGAGCCGCAAAAAGACCAGGTCATCGGCATCAAGGAAGTCGTCGACACCACCACGACCTCGAACCTCCAGCTCAACCTCCACATCGAGCAAATGCTCAGCACGACTTTCTACGAATACGTGCAAAGCTCGTTCTCGTCCGCCGAGATCGAGCAGATCCAGGCGCCCTACCGCAACCCCGACAATCCCTCCGCGCCGCCGCCCTCGCTCGCCGGCATCATCCGGCCGCACATCAACATCTACCAACAAAAAGGCACCACGATCGTCCGCATCGTCGTCACCAACCGCGACCCCGAGGCTGCCGCGCTCATCGCAAACCGCTTCTCCCGGAAATACATCGACTTCACCGTGGACAAGGCGATGACCAGCACCAACTCGGCCATCATCTTCCTCAAAAACCAGTCCGAGGAAAAACGCTCCGAGGTCGAGTCCGTCGAGCGCGCCATGCAGGACTACCGCGCCCGGCACAACATGGCGGCCCTCGGCGAAGCCACCAACATCGTCCGCCAGAAAGTCGGGCTCCTCGGCAACGACCTCGCCCAGGCCCAGCTTGAGCAAACCACCCTCCAGACCCTCATCCAGCTCATCGAGGACTACCGCAAGCGCGGCCAAAGCCTCTACGAAATCTCCGCCATCATCGGCTTCGGCAACGTCGCCTCGCTCAAGACCCAATACGAAAACATTCTCGCCGAGCGCACCGCCCTCGCCGAGCGCTACCTCGAGGAGCATCCCCGCATGCGCCAGAACGCGCTCGCCCTCGCCGACACCAGGGCCCGCCTCGACGCCGCCGTCGACCTCGCCATCGCCGAGACTCACGCCCGCCTCAACCTCGCCCGGCAGCACGAGCAGCGCCTGCGCAGTGAATACGCCGCCGCCGAGAAGCAGGCCCAGGATCTCGACCGCATCACCATCGACTACAAATTCCTCGAGGAGGACGCCGTCAGCAAGCGCCAGGCCTACAACTCCATCCTCTCCCGCCTCAACGAGACCACCATCGTCAGCCAGCTCGAGAACGTGAACATCAAGGTCCTCGACAAGGCCCTCGTCCCCGGCGCTCCCTCCAACAGCCCGTCCAGCCAGATCCTGCTCCAGGCCGGCGCGTTCGGCTTCATCCTTTTCCTCGGCCTGCCCATTGGTATCGGATTGATGGATACACGCGTGAAATCCTCGCACGACGTCGAGACCGGCCTCGACCACCCCCTCCTCGGGGGCATCAAGACGATGAAAAAGCTGACCGAGGCCGAGCGCCCGAACGTCTTCCGCCTGCACAAGGACGACGCCCTCGCCGAGGCCTACCGGGGCATCTTCTCCGAGATCGAAATCCGCTCCCCCGTCCCCTTTCCCAAGCGCATCCTCATCACGAGCTCCGTCCCCGGCGAGGGCAAGAGCCTCACCGCCTCGAACATGGCGGCGGTCTTCGCCGCGCACGGACGCCGCACGCTTCTCGTCGATTGCGACTTCCGCCGCCCCTCGCTCCGGCGCTATTTCGGCACCGCACCGGGCACCGGCCTTCTCTCCTGGCTGCGCGCGCATCCCGACGACGGCGCCGACACACCGCTCGATCTCGCCACCCTCGGCATCGCCACCGTCGAGAACAACCTCCACCTCCTCCCCGCCGGGCACGCCATCAAGAACCCGACCGAGATCATCGACCAGATCGCGCATTCGGAGCTCTTCAACAAACTCTCCAAAAGTTACGAGGTGATCATCATCGACACGCCGCCCGCCGCCGTCTTCCCCGACGCGCTGCTGCTCTCCCGCTTCTGCGCCGAGCTCGTCTATGTCTGCCGCTTCCGCACCGTGCGGCGTAAGCTGATCAAAAAGACGCTCTCCAAGTTCACCGAGTCCGGCATCTCCATCCTCGGCGTGGTGCTGAACCGGATGCCCCACGCCTCGATCATGAACTACGGCTACGACGGCTACGGGGCCTACGGTTCCGATTACTACAAAGCCTACCAGGAGGAGGAGGCCGCCGCGGTGAAGTGACCGGCGGCGGGCCACAAGTATCAATAATTCAACTACAAAATGGCGCGGCCGCGCCCCGTTCCGAAATCCGCATTCTCTCCATGTCCCTCGCCAAATCAGCACCCGCCGAAATCCGCATCCGCCCGAACCAGAACTGGCTCGGCCTCGACTGGCAGAGCCTGCTCCATTATCGCGACCTGCTCTATCTGCTGGTCCGCCGCGACTTCGTCTCCAAATACAAGCAAACCGTCCTCGGCCCGCTCTGGTTCATCATCAATCCCCTCATCACCACGGTCGTCTTCACCCTCGTGTTCGGCCGCATGATCGGCATCACCACCGACGGCATCAATCCCATCCTCTTTTACCTCTGCGGCCTCGTGCCCTGGACCTATTTTTCCAACGTCCTCAACTCGACCAGCCACACCTTCACCGGCAACGCCCACCTCTTCGGCAAGGTCTATTTCCCCCGCGTCATCGTTCCCTTCGCCCTCTCCATCTCGCACCTCTTCACCCTGGCGATCCAGCTCTGCACCTTCCTCGCCGTTTACGTCATCTACAAACTCACCGGGCGCGCCGACCATCTCGCCCCCGGACCGCTCCTCGCCCTGGTCCCGGTCTTCATCCTCAACATGGGCCTGCTCGGCGTCGGCACCGGCATGCTCTTTTCCGGCCTCACCGCGAAGTATCGCGACTTCCACCACCTCTCCGGCTTCGTCGTGCAGCTCTGGATGTATGCCACGCCCGTCATCTACCCGCTCTCCAAGCTCCTCGAAAAGCTTCCCGCCGACTGGCAGTGGCTCGCGCTCCTCAACCCCATGACCCTGGTCACCGACGGCTTCCGCCTCGCGCTCATGGGCGCGGGCACCTTCGCCCCCGTCGGCTACGCGATCTCCTTCGGCGTGAGCCTTCTCGTCTTCCTCGCCGGCCTGTTCCTCTTTCAGCGCACCGCAAGAACCGTCGTGGACACGGTCTGAACCCGTCCTGAGAAATGCCCACCGTCATCTACCAGTCCTTTCGCACCGACGGCGTTCCCCCGTGGATCGCCGCGTGCATGGATTCCGTCCGGCGCTGGGCCGGGCAAAAGGGCTACGACTACCGCTTCTACGACGACACGTTCTTCGATCGCGTCCCCGACGACATCCGCCCGCAGGCCTCGGCGCACAAATGCGTCCTCTCCGACTACGCCCGTCTCGCCGTCGCCCGTGAACTGCTTGGCGAAGGCTACGACCGCGCGATCTGGATCGATGCCGACGCGCTGGTCTTCGATCCCGTCCGTTTCGATCTCGCGCAAACCACCGGCTATGCCTTCTGCCGCGAAATCTGGATACACTCCGTCGTCTTCGGGCGCCCCCAGTTCAAGCTCACCGTCAACAACTCCGTCTCGCTCTTCTGCCGCGACCAGCGCCTCATCGATTTCTACCTCGATTGCGCGCACCGCACGCTCCTCCGCTCGCCCTCGCCCGGCCCGCTCGTCATCGGCACCGACTTTCTCGAGGGTCTCCGCCGCGTCGTCGATTTCCCCCTCATCACCAATGTCGGCATCCTCGGCCCCGACCTCGCCCGCGCCTACCTCCGCGACGACCCCCGCTTTCTCCGCCCTTACCTCGCCTACCAAACCAGCACCATCGCCGCCGCCAACATCTGCCTCTCCAAAACCGCCGCGACCTCGTCCGGCGCCTCCGCCCTGCCCTCGCTCACGCACGACGACGCCCTGCGCCTCGTCGACCGCCTCCTCTCCGACCGCGGCGCGTCGCTCAACCGGCACTTCCGCGCGCCTTACCGCCGTGCCGGCGACGAATTCGCCCGCCCCCTCACCCGTTACCTCGCCCTTTGGGAAAGCGCCCGCCACTTCCGCCACCTTTTCCGCATACGCGCAGTCCGCTGACCCTTTTTCAACAAATGAGCCAACCCATCATCGAGGTTAAAAACGTCTCCAAGAAATACCGACTCGGCGTGATCGGCATGAGCAGCTTTCGCGACGAGGTGCAGCGCCTTTTCGCCCGGCTGCGTCCCCGCCGCAACGGCGTCGTGCGCGCCGCCGATCTCGACGCCCGCCCCGCGCCGTCCGATTTCTGGGCGCTCCGCGACATCAGCTTCGACGTGCGCCCCGGCGAGGTCGTCGGCGTCATCGGCCGCAACGGCGCCGGCAAGTCCACCTGCCCTGCCTCGCTCACGCACGACGACGCCCTGCGCCTCGTCGACCGCCTCTTCCGACCGCGGCGCGTCGCTCAACCGGCACTTCGCGCGCCTTACCGCCGTGCCGGCGACGAACCCCCCCCCTCACCCGTTACCTCGCCCTTTGGGAAAGCGCCGCCACTTCCGCCACCTTTCCGCATACGCGCAGTCCGCTGACCCTTTTTCAACAAATGAGCCAACCCATCATCGAGGTTAAAAACGTCTCCAAGAAATACCGACTCGGCGTGATCGGCATGAGCAGCTTTCGCGACGAGGTGCAGCGCCTTTTCGCCCGGCTGCGTCCCCGCCGCAACGGCGTCGTGCGCGCCGCCGATCTCGACGCCCGCCCCGCGCCGTCCGATTTCTGGGCGCTCCGCGACATCAGCTTCGACGTGCGCCCCGGCGAGGTCGTCGGCGTCATCGGCCGCAACGGCGCCGGCAAGTCCACCCTGCTCAAAATCCTCTCCCGCATCACCGAGCCCACCACCGGCGAAATCACCCTCCGCGGCCGTCTCGCCTCCCTGCTCGAGGTCGGCACCGGCTTCCACCCCGAGCTCACCGGCCGCGACAACATCTTCCTCAACGGCGCCATCCTCGGCATGCGCAAGGCCGAGATCGCCCGCAAATTCGACGAGATCGTCGCCTTCTCCGAAATCGGCCCCTTCATCGACACCCCCGTCAAGCGCTACTCCTCCGGCATGTATGTGCGCCTCGCCTTCGCCGTCGCCGCGCACCTCGAGCCCGAGATCCTGCTCGTTGACGAGGTTCTCGCCGTCGGCGACGCCGACTTCCAGCGCAAGTGCCTCGGCAAAATGGAAAACATTTCCCAGGGCGGCGGACGCACCATCCTCTTCGTCAGCCACAACATGACGGCCATCCGCCGGCTCTGCTCCCGCTGCGTGTTCCTTGAGCGCGGGAAGCCCAACCTCGTCCTCCCCATCGACGAGGCCATCGACCATTACACCAGCGCCTACGCCGCCTCGCCCGGACTCGTCGCCATCGAGGACCGCGAGCGCAAGCTCCGCCGCGGCCGCGCCGCCCGTCTTCTCACCCTCTCCATCGCCGGCGACGACAGCCAGCTCGCCTACGGACGCCCCGGCTACATCGAGATCGCCTTCGACCTGAAGGAACCCGTCGACGGCCTCACCGTCGGCCTCGGTTTCGACACCCTCGAAGGCCAGCGCCTCCTTACCCTCGACAGCGACACCCACCGCGAACCCTGGAAACTCGGCCCCGGCCGCCACCGCGTCCGCGTCGGCCTCGACTACTGGCCGCTCCAGCCCGGCAACTACAACATAAACTCCGCCATTTATGACGGACACAACTGCCTCGATGCCGTGAACAACTGCGCCATCTGGGAAGTGCACACCAGCCGCGCCGACAACGTCAGCGACCGCGGCTTCGGCGCCGTCCGCCCCCAGCCCATCGCCGAATTGGTATCCTGATTTCAAATACAGACCGTCCTCGTCCGCCATGCCGTCCGCCTCTCCTTCGCCACCATCCATGCGTATCCGATCAGAAGCTCCCTTCCCCCGGCCGGCGCGCGCCACCCAAGTGACGCGGGCCGTTTTCCTTCATGCTTTCTCTCCGGCCCTGCCGTCCACCAGCCCTCCAGCCTCCACTAACAACCGCCATGCAGCCACGCAAGTCCACCCGCCTCCTTGTCGCCACCCGCACTTCTCCGCTTGCCGGTGAGTCCGGTTCCGGCGCGTATCTCTCCGACCTCCTCGACTATCTTTCCCGTGACCACTTCCGCATCCACACCATCTGGACGGAACCGCCCGATCTCTTTCCCACCCGCGGCTTCTGGCGGCGCCCGCGCCGTGACCGCTCCGCCTTCACCCTCGACATCATGGACATGCGCCGCCTCGGATCGCTTTACTGGCGTCCCGGCATCCTCTGGCTTCCTGCCAAGGCCCGCGCCCTCCATGCCGCCAAGACGGCCCTGGCTCACGCCCGCATCGACATCTCCCGCCGCCGCCCTCCCGCCGACCTTGCCGCCCAGCCCTGCCGCAATCGCGCCGCGTGGAACGCCCCCGCCTCCCTCGCCGAAATCCGCGCCGTCCAGCGCGCCGCCGCCCGTTTCCGTCCCGATGCCATCCTCGTCAACTACGCGTGGATGGCCTCGACTCCCGGTCAGCCCTCGACCTCCCGCCCGCCGGTCGCCGTCCTCACCAACGATGTCTGGCACCGTCAGCTCCACATCCGCGACGGCCGGCCCGTTGAAATCCTCAACGAACGCACCACCGTCGAATATGAAACCCGCGCCCTCTCCACGGCCGACGCCATTGTCGCCATCCAGGATATTGAGGCCGCGCTTTTCCGCCGCCTCCTTCCCGGCACGCCGGTCGTCACCGCGCCCATCTCCGTCCGCCCCCGCCCGCTCCCGCCTGCTTCCGCGCCCGACGTGCTTTTCGTCGGCAGCCCCCACGCGTCCAACCGCCGCGGCCTCGACTGGTTTCTCCGCGAAACCTGGCCGCTCCTCCGTGTCGTCGCGCCGCAAACCCGCCTCCTCGTCGCCGGCACCATCTGCGCCGCGCTTCCCGACGATCTTCCCGCCGGCGTCGAAAAGCTCGGCCGCCTGCCCGACCTGGCCGACGCCTACGCCCGCGCCCGTCATCACCCCCGCGCCATCGAACCACCGCCATCGCCACGTGCCCCGTGATGCTTCGTCCGGCGCTGCGCGTCGCCGACACGCCCGCCGGTTTCGCCGCCGCCACCGCCGCCCTGCTCGGCTCCCCCGAGGCCGCCGCCGGCGCCGCCGCGCAACTCTCCGCCGCCGCCTACACGCATTTCTCGCCCGCCGCCTGCTACGCCCCGCTCTCGCGCCTTCTCCGCGACCTCGCCGCCGCCCGCCGCACCGCCGCGCAACTCGCCCGCGCCTCCGCCCCGTCTTCCGGCGCGCATGCCGTATCCATGAATCCATGACACTCGTCCGCATCGTCAAATCCTGGACATGGCCCGATCTCCTCCGCCAAACTCCCGCCGGTGACGGCATATGGGACGAATGTCGTTTCACCCTCGATCCCGTCGAACGCTGCGACTTCCTCGTCGCGCTCAACCACATCCCCGCCGACCTCGCCGTCACCGTGCCGCCCTCCCGCGTCTGGCTTTTCATGCAGGAGCCGCCCGAGCGCGATTACCGCTGGGCCGAGCGCGGCTTCCACCATTTTTCCCGCATTCACACCCAGGATACGCGTCTTCGCGGCCCGTCCATCGTCCAACGCAATCGACATCAATGATCCCGACGCGCCGCGTCGCGTCGTCGAAATAATCCGCTCCGACCTTGCCGAGCGCAACCGGGCCGCCATCGACGAGGCCCGCCGCCGCGTCCTTGAGGAGCACAACCTTTTCCCCCGCCTTGCCCGCCTCATCGCCGAGGAGCGGGCAAGCAATCCCGGGGCCGCCCCGCAGCGCCTTCATCTTCCCCGCAATCCCGACCTCACCCGCTACTACGCCAAAACCCCCGTCCTCTTCCGCGCCTGGCGCCGCCTCGCCCGCCAGGTGAAACCCGCCCGATAGGAACTCCGCCGGCACGACCATGTATCCAAAATCCAATCACACACCGAGTCCCGCCCCTCCGTATCTTTCTCTTTATTCTTTCTCTTTCCTCTTTCTCCCAGTCCGCCCACCTCGTCGGGGAGAAAGAGGAAAGAGAAAGAATAAAGAGAAAGATAAAAGTCCTCCGCCGGCACGACGGCATCCTCATTTCGCAATCCGCATTTCACCATGAACGTCACGCTCATCCTCTTCAACCGCCCGGGCCCCACCGCCCGCGTGCTTGCCCGCGTGCGTGACGCCCGCCCTTCCACCCTCCTCGTCATCTGCGACGGGCCTCGCCCCCATCGTCCTGACGACGCCGGGCGTGTCGCGGCGGTCCGCCGCCTCGTGGACGAGTCCATCGACTGGCCCTGCCGCGTCCTTCGCGACTATTCCGAAACCAATCTCGGCTGCATGCGCCGCATCCAGACCGGCCTCAACTGGGTTTTTTCCCAAGTCGAGGAGACCATTGTCCTCGAGGACGACTGCCTTCCCCATCCCGATTTTTTCACCTTCGCCGCCTCCACGCTCGCGCGCTACCGCGACGATCCGCGCGTGATGAACATCTCCGGCACCAATCTCATCGCCCGCCGCCATCGTCCCCGCCACGCCTGCTGGTTCAGCCAGCACACCTGGATCTGGGGCTGGGCCACCTGGCGCCGCGCCTGGCGGCACTACGACGCCGATTACTCCACCTGGGACGCCCGTCTTCCCGCGCTCCGCGCCTCCTTCGCCTCCGCGTGGGAACGCCAATACTGGATCTCCACCTTCGACCAGGCCCGCCGCAATCTCCAGGCCGCCAACTCCTGGGGCTTCCAGTGGAATTACACCTGCCGCTCTCTCGGCGGCCTCACCGCCATGCCGCGCGCCAACCTCGTTGAAAACCTCGGCTTCACGGCGGACTCGACGCACACCGACGACCTCGCCCGCCTCGCCCGGCCCACCTCCGCCCTCGGCCCTCTTTCGTATCCGGAATCTCATTACACCGATCCCTACGCCGAGGATCTCTGGACCCGCGTTTATGCCGGCGCGCCGACCACTCCCCTGGCCAACCTGAAATCCCGCCTGCGCATCCTCCGCAATCCCAAGCCCGCCGTCGCCTGACGTCCTTTCCCATGCCGCTGAAGCAAACCGCCCGCTCCCTCTTCTACGCGCTCCGTTATCCCGGGGCGCGCATCGGGCGGCATTGCTTCGTCGGCAACGCCACCCGCCTTGCCCCCGGCGTGCGGATCGGCGACGGCTCCACCCTTTCCGGGGCGACTCTCCACCCCGGCACGATCCTCGGCCCCCGCTCCGCGGTCCACCCCGGCGCGCGCATCGCCCGCAGCACGCTCGGCGCGCATTGCACCGTCGAGGGCGGCGCGGAAATCTACGGCAGCACGCTCGGCGATTATGTCACGCTCCATCCGCGGACCTCCCTCACGGATGTCCAGGCCGGCTCGTTCAACTACATCGCCCTGGAGACGCGCCTGAACGACGTGTCCCTCGGCTCGTTCTGCTCCATCGGCCCCCGCGTCATCATCGGCACCGGCGAGCACCCGTCGCATCTCCTCAGCACGTCGCCCGTTTTCTATTCCCCGCGCAAACAGACCGGCGCCACCTTCCTCCCGGCCAACGCCGCCGGGCTCTTCGCCGAGCGCCTGCGCGTCCACATCGGCCACGACGTCTGGATTGGCGCGCACGCCTTTGTCCGCGACGGCGTCCGCATCGGCAACGGCGCCATCGTCGCGGCCGGCGCCGTCGTCACCCGCGATGTCGCCCCCTACCAGATCGTCGGCGGCGTGCCCGCGCGTCCCATTCGTCTTCGTTTCCCCGAAACCATCATCGCCCGGCTCGAAGCCCTCGCCTGGTGGCAATGGCCGCCCGGCAAGCTCCGCGCCGCCCAGCCGTTCATTGCCCAGCCTGATCCCGAAAAACTTTTCCAATGGGCCGAGTCCTGGGCGCGGCGCGAAGTGACAAGCGACCCGTAACAAGTATCAAAAAAACAAATACACAGCCGCCACGCTTCGCATCCCTCCCTGGCCATTCCTCATCGGTGAAACCCAGCCTGTCCATCCTCCTCCCGGTTTACAACGCCGCCCGCTACCTGCCCGCGGCGCTCGCCTCCCTTCGCGCGCAAACCTTCACCGACTACGAACTCATTGCCGTTGACGACGGCTCCGCCGACCGATCCCTCGCCATCCTTGCCCGCGCCGCCGATGCCGATCCCCGCATCCGTGTGATTTCCCGTCCCAACACCGGCATTGTCGGCGCCCTCAACGACGGGCTCGAGGCCGCGCGCGCGCCCGTCGTCGCCCGCATGGACGCCGACGACATCGCGATTCCCGACCGCCTCGCCCGCCAGTTCGCCTTCCTCCGGCTCACGCCCGAATTCGTCTGCCTCGGCACCGCCGTCCATTTCATGGACGCCCGCTCCGCCCTGCTCAAGCCCTGCCCCCGCTCCGCCGACCACGACGCCATCGAGCGCGCCCTGCTGCTTGGCGACGGCGGCCAGCTCATCCACCCCTCCATCATGTTCCGCCGCGACGCCGTCCTCCAGATCGGCGGCTACCGTCTCGCCGCGCAATGGATCGAGGACCTCGACCTCTACCTCCGCCTTGCCCGCGTCGGCCGCCTCACCAATCTTCCAGCCGCGCTGCTCCATTACCGCATCCACGAGCAAAGCGTGAACTTCACCCGCAACACCGGCCGGCACGAGCGCAAGCTCCGCATCCTTGCCGAGGCGCACGCCGCCCGCGGCCTCCCGTTTGATCCCGCCGCCATTCCGCCGCCGGCCTACAAGTCCGCCTTCAGCCCGGACGATCTCTGCGACTATGCCATCACTTCGTTGGGCTACGGTCGCCGGGGACGCCCCTGGCACTACACCTGGCGCGCGCTGCGCGCCGCTCCTCGCGCGCGCCGTCCCTGGCGCACCCTTTCCTACCTTCTGAAACACCGCCTCGGCCTTATCCGGACTTAGCCTCCCCTCAACTCCCGTCCGCCTGCTCCCACATCCCACACTTCATCCTTCACGCTCCATTTTTCATTCGTGCCCTCCCTGCTCTACATAGGCCAAACTCCCGCCGAAGGCACCGGCAGCCCGGTTGTCATCCTCCGCCATCTCCGGCGGCTCGCCGCCGACGGCTGGCAGATCACCGTCATCGCCGAGCACGGCCAGGACAGCGCAGCCTGCGATGCCGCCGGCTGGCCCGTCCATCCGCTGCCCGCCCGCCGCCGTCCCTGGTGGCCGCCCTACCGCCCCGATTCCGCCCCCTTCCTGCGCTCGATCCGCACCACGCTCATCGCCCGCGAAATCCGCCGGCGCTTTTTCGCGTCCGCCCGCGGCCCCGACGCCCTCTTCGGCTACCTCGCCGCCCATGCCGACTTTGCGCCCGAGATCGCCGCCCGCCTCGCCCGCCAGACCCGGGTTCCCCTCACGCTGCTCATCCATGACGATGCCGCGGATTTCGCCCGCACCGCGAAGGAGCGTCGCGTCCTCCGCCGCCGCCACGCCGGCATTCTGCGCGCCGCGCACCGCAACTGGTTCGTCTCCCCCGAACTCGCCGCCGTTTACGGCCCTCCCTTCAGCCTTGAGCCCGGCGCTTTCAGCCTTCCCCCGCTTCCCGAGGGCGGCGCCCGTCAGTCCGCCTACCGCCCGCCTCCGGCCGACGGACGCCCGCGCATCTATTACGGCGGACACATCTGGCCCGCGCAGTATCCTCTCTTCGCCCGCCTCGCCCGCGTGATCCACGAGGCCGGCGGGCGCCTTGTCCTCCTCACCCGCGACACGCCCGAGCTCCGCGCCTTCCGCGCCACCGCCGCCCCGGTGGACACGTTGCCGCTCTTCCCTTCCAACACCGAGGCACTCGCCCACCTTTCCTCCCATGCCTCCGGCATCCTCGTCTCCTACGCGGATACGCTCGCCGACATGCCCTGGGTCGCGACCAGCTTCCCCAGCAAGTTCATCGAATACGCCCACCTCGGCCTGCCCGCCCACATCGTCGCGCCGCCCAAAAGCGCCATCGCCAACTGGGCGGCGCGCGCGGCGTATCCAAATTTCACTACACCCGACGACCTTGCGCCCCTCGCCCGCTGGGTCTCCGACCTCCGCGACCCCGCCGTCTGGCCCGCCCTCGTCGCCCCCGTCCGCCGCCACGCCGCCACCGATTTCTCTCCCGATAAAATCCACCGGCAACTCACCGCCGCCCTTATTCCGCAATCCGCACACCGACTTCTGCATTCTCCATGACTTCCCTCGTCCTCATCGGCTGCGGCGCCGTCGCGAAGCAATTCTACCTTCCCGCCCTGCGCGCGCTCGCCCCCCTCGGCGAGCTTCGCGTCCACGCCCTCGTCGATCCGTCCGCCGCCGCCCGCGCTCCGCTCGCCGCCGCCTTTCCCGCCGCGCACCAGCACGACGATCTCGCCGAGGTCAACGCCCCGCCCGGCGCGCTCGCCGTCATCGCCACGCCGCCCCGCTTCCATCTCGCGCAAACCCTCGCCGCCTTCGACCGCGGCTGGCACGTCCTCTGCGAGAAACCCATGGCGGCCACCGCCGCCGAATGCGACCGCATGCTCGCCGCCGCCCGCGCCGCCGACCGCCATCTCGCCGTCGGCCTCTACAAACGTTTTTTCCCCGCCAGCCTCTACCTCAAAAACCTCTGCCAGCATCACCAGCTCGGTCCCCTCCTGCATTACGACATCGCCGAGGGAGGCCCCTTCCGCTGGCCCGCCGCCACGCCTTCCTTTTTTATCAAGGAGCAGACCCCGGGCGGCGTCCTGCTCGACATCGGCGTCCACGTGCTCGACCTCCTGCTCTGGTGGCTTGGCGAACCCGCCTCCCTCACCTACGCCGACGACGCCATGGGCGGGCTCGAAACCAACGCCCGCCTCGCGCTTCGCCATGCCGGCGGCGCCACTGGCGCGCTCCACTTCAGCCGCGACTGGCCCACCGCCCAGCGCTACCTCTTCGATTTCGAACGCGGCCGGATCGTCTGGCGCGTCAACCGGGCCAACACCCTCGAACTCCGCCTCCACGGCACTCCCGCCACGCTCGCCGCCACCTTGCAGGACCCGCTCACCGCCGCCCCCCAATCCACCCAGCCCCAAGCCTTCATCGCCCAGCTCCGCAATCTCGCCGCCGCCATCGACGGACGCGCCCCGCTTCATGTCCCCGGCGACGAAGGCGCGCGCTCCCTCCGTCTCATCGAAACCTGCTACCGGCAAAAAAAACTCCTCGCCCAGCCCTGGCTTTCCGCCGCCGAGCAAGCCCGCGCCCAGACCATCCTCGACGCGCCCGGCCTCCCGCCGCCCCCGCCGCCGCGCGCGACTGGCGCGGCTGATGCGAAACCACATGTATCAAGATAACAAATACAATCCGCCGCGCCATCCCGGCGCCCATTCCGCAATCCGCCATCCATGAAAATCGCCATCATCGGCTCCAACGGCTTTGTCGGCACCCGCCTCGTCGAGCACCTGCACCTCGACAGCCCACACACCGCCGTTCCCATCGTCCGCCAGCCCTCCTCCCTCGCGCTCCCCGCCCGTTTCGCCATCGACTGGAGGCTCGCCGACGCCCTTGATTCCGATTCCCTCGCCGCCGCGCTTCACGGTTGCGACGCCGTCGTCCACGCCGCCCTCGGCGATCCCGACCAGATCACCCGCATGCCCGCCGTGCTTTGCGCCGCCGCCGCCCGCGCCGGACTTCGCCGCATCGTCTATCTCAGCTCCGCGTCCGTCCACGGCCAGGACATTCCGCCCGGCACCGACGAGGAAACCCCGCTCCACACCCGGCACTCCCTCGATTACAACAACGCCAAAGTCCGCGCCGAGCGCGCCCTTTTCGCCGCCGCCCGCCGCCACTCGCTCCACGTTTATGCGCTTCGTCCCGGCGTCGTCTTCGGCCCCCGCTCCCGCTGGATAACCGACGCCGCCCAGGCCCTCCGCGACGGCGTCGCCTGGCTCCACGGCGACGGCTCCGGCATCTGCAACACCATCTACATCGACAACCTCGTCCACGCCATCCGCCTCTGCCTCGAACACTCCGATCCGGCCGCGACCGCCACCCGCGCCTATCTCGTCGCCGATGCCGAAACGGTCACCTGGGCCGATTTCCATGCGCCTGTCGCCCGCGCCCTCGAAGTGCCTGCCGAGGCCATCCACCGCGTCGAGCATCTCCCGGCTTTTCCCAAGTCCTTCCGCCAGCGCGTCGATCAAACCCTCAGCCGCCCGTGGGCGCAAAAACTCCTTCCCGCCTTTCCCCACAAGCTCAAGCAAAACACCAAAAAAATCCTGGCCACGCTCTCCACCCCGCCGCCTCCCGATGCCTGGACAATCCCGGCCGCGCCACGTCCCGTCATCACCGAGGAACAGGCCCTCCTCCAGCAATGCCGCTGGAAAATCCCCCACGCCCGCGCCACGGGACTCCTCGCCTACCACCCTCCGGTCACCTTTGCCGAGGGCATGGCCCGCAGCCTGGCCTGGCTGTCCTTCGCCCGCCCGGACCTGTTTCCCGAGAAAGTGACAAGCATCAAGTAACAAGTATCAAAAAACCAGATACACATCAGGCGCGGCAGCGCCGCTCAGCCTTCAGCCTTTTTCCTCTTGCGCCATTCCGTCCTCATTCCCGCCTACAACGCCGCCCGCCACCTTCCCGCGGCGCTCGCCTCCCTGCGCACCCAAACCGACCCCGATTGGGAGCTCATCGTGGTCGAGGACGGCTCCCGCGATGGCGCCGAGGATCTTGTGGCCGGTTTCGCCCGCACCGTCGCCCAGCCCGTCCGCTACGACAACCACGGTGCAAACCGCGGCGTCGCCGCCACCCGCACCCGCCTCCTCGAACTCGCCCGCGGAGATCTTCTTTCCTTCCTCGACGCCGACGATTGGTGGGCCCCCGGTCACTTGGCCGCCGCCCGCCAAACCCTCGCCGCTCCGCCCGCCGGTCTGGCCATCGCCCGCATCCAAACCATCGACCTCGAAAAAAATCTTCCCCTCGAAACCCACGCGCCATCCGCCGCGCTTCTCGCCGATCCGGTCGCCGCGCTCTTCGCCGCCAGTTGCATCATCAACAGTTCCGCCGTCACCCTCACCCGCGGGCTTGCATCCCGCGTCGGCCCCTTCGACGCCTCCTTCCGCATCGGCGAGGATCGCGACTACTGGCTCCGCTGCGCCCTCGCCGGCGCGCGCTTCGCCGACACCGGCCGCCTCACCTGCCATTACGCCAGGCATTCCGCCAGCACGATGGCCCGCACCCTGCTCTGGGCGCAGCAGGAGGTGGCTTTCTACGAAAAACACTGCGCGCTCCCGCAAATTCCCGCCCGTGAACGCCGGCGGCGCCTGGCGCATGCGCTGCGAAACCAGGCTCGCCTTCTCCGCGCCACCGACCCCGGCCAAAGCCTCCGGCTCCTGGTCCGCGCCTGCCGCCTCACGCCCCTCGATCCCCGCCCGTTTCTCCACCTCGCCCTCACCCTCGCCCGCCTGCGCTCCGTGCGATGAAGATTCATGTCACCAGTTGCGAGACCGGCCCGGACGCCTGGCGCCATCAAGAGGAACTCCTCCGCTCGCTCTGGCCGCTTTCGAGCCGCCGCCACGTCCTCGTGGAATCCCCGGACGAAGCCGACATCATCTTTGTCGGCAATCTCCGTCCCGAAAACTGGTATGCGAGCTTGCGAAGCCACCCTGTCGTCAACCGCCATCCGGGCAAATGCTTTGCCCTCTCCGACGCCTGGCAGCTCCTTCCCCTCCTCCACGGCATCTACACCAACGCTCACAAAAAGCTCCCCGCCCGCCGCCGCTACCGCTCCGGCGCCTACACCCTCTACCATCCCGACTACAAAAATCCCTTCATCGAAAACCATCCCGGCCGCGCCTGGGAAAAACCCAAGCTCCACCTCGCCTCCTTCGCCGGACGCGACTGCCATCCCGTGCGCGCCGCCATTTTCAGGCAGACCTTCGCGCGCCCCGACATCCTTGTCCGCGACACGTCGTCCTACAACGCCTTCACCCACGACAACACCGGCAAGGCCCCAAAACAACGCGACTACGTCGAACTGCTCGAAGCCTCCAAGTTCGCCATCTGCCCGCGCGGCAGCGGCGGCGCCAGCATCCGCCTCTTCGAGTCCATGCGCATCGGCGTAGCCCCCGTCATCATATCCGATGACTGGATACGCCCGCGCGGTCCCGACTGGTCGGAATGCGCGCTCATCCTCCGGGAAAACGAAATCCACCGCCTCGAGGCCCTGCTCGTCGCGAACGAGCACCGCCACGCCGCGATCGCGCAGGCCGCCGCCGAAGCCTACGCCCGCCACTTCGCCCCCGCCGCCTACTTCGACTACCTCGTCGACCAGGCGCTCGACATCAAGAAACACCAGTTCATTCCCGAATCCCTCCACTGGCGCGCGCGCCACCTCGTCATTCTCCTGGCCAAAATCAAAAACCGCCTGCGCAAAAAATGAAAAGGAGCGGCGGCGGGGACGCCCTCACTCCAACGGCAATTCCACCTCGAACACCGCCCCGCCGCCGGGCGCGTTGCGCACGCGCGCCGCGCCGCCATGCGCCTCGACGAAGGCGCGCACCAGGCTCAACCCCAGCCCCAGCCCGCTTTGCGAGCGGCTCTGGTCGGCGCGGTAAAGCCGCTCCCAAATCCGCGCCTGCTCCGCCTCCGGCACGCCGGGGCCGTTGTCGCTCACGGCCAGCAATGCGCGCGGGCCGCCGTCCGCCCCCGCGCCGCCGTCGGCGGTCCTGCCCACGCTCACCGTCACGCGCCCGCCGCCCGGCGTGTATTTGAGCGCGTTGTCGATCAGGTTCGCCGCCACCTGGCGCAGTCGTATCGGGTCGCCGGATACAATCACCGGCTCCGGCGCCGGGACGACCGTGAGGGCGATTTGCTTTTCCTCCGCCACGTCCGAATAAAGCTCCGCCGCCGCGCCCGCCAGCGCCCCGAGGTCGCATGGCTCCCGGTCGAGCTTCAGCATGCCCGCCTCCGCCTCGGAAATCTCCATCAGCGCGCGCAGCAGCCGCAGCACCTCGTCGGCCCGCTCCACGTTGTCGGCCAGCGCGTCGCGCATCGCGGTGTCGTCGCCGCGCGCCAGCGCCAGCTCCGCCGAGCCGCGCATGCTGGTGAGCGGCGTGCGCAGGTCGTGCGCGACATTGTCCAGCGCCTCGCGCATCGCGCGCAGCAGCCCGGCGTTTTTTTCCAGCATGGCGTTGAAACAGCGCACCAGCTCCGCCAGCTCGTCGTCGCTCCGTGGCTGCGGCACGCGCACATCGAGCGCGCCGGTGCTTACGATGCGCCGCGCGGCGTCGGCGACATTCTGGATCGGCCGCGTGGCGCGCCGTGCCGCGAGCATGCCGACCGCGAAGCCCACCAGCACCACCGACCCGCCCACCCAGATGAACGTCCGCCGCAGCGGCTCCAGCAACGCGGTGCGGTTGTCCGTGCTGCGCGCCACCTGGAGCAGCAGGCCGTTGTGCAGCACGGTGGAGAGCACGGCAAGGTCCTCCTGCTCGTCCAGCGGCACGCGCCAGGTGAAGACCTGCCGCTCCTGCCAGCCGCCCCAGCCGTCGGGCACCTGGATGCGTTGCGCATCCTGCTCGATCCAGCCCTGCGGCACATTGACCCACACCACGCCGAGCGAGCCGATCAGCCGGATGAAGAGCGAGCGCACGTGCGGCGTGTGGCTGTCCTCATACACCCGCTCCTGCAAACCGCGCAGCCCGCGCGCCTCGTAAATGTCGGCGTATTGCTGCAAACGCATCCGCAGCGCCTCGTGCTCGCGGGCCTCGAGCTGCTGTCCGAGCAGCCAGTACAACAATCCGAAAATCGCCGTGAACCCGACCGCGAACAGCAGCGCGAACCACACGCTGAGGCGCACCGCGAGGGACCGCCGCCAGCGGGTGAAACCGCCGGCGCTCATGGATTCCCCTCCCCCGCTCTCCCCCTCTTTCTTCTTTCCTCTTTCTCTTTCCTCTTTCTCTCCAAGGCATTTCTGCCTTCCCAAGGGGAGAAAGAGGAAAGAGAAAGAGGAAAGAAGAAAGAGGTCATTGCGGATATTCTCCTTGGCCTGGCTTTATTTTGGCGCCTTGAAAACATACCCCACCCCGCGCACGGTTTCGATGCGCGACTTGTCCGGGTCCACCTTTGCGCGCAACCGGTGCATGAGCACATCGACCACATTCGTCTGCGGGTCAAAACTGTAATCCCATACGTGCTCCAGGATCATCGTTTTCGTCACCGGCCTCCCCGGATGCCGCAAAAGATATTCCAGCAGCGCAAACTCCCGCGGCTGCAACTCCACCGGCGCGCCCGCGACCGTGACCGCGCGGGTCACCAGGTCCATCGCCACGTCGCCCACCGCCAGCCGCGTCGCCTCCGGGACGCGCGTCGCGCGCCGGATGAGCGCCTGCAGCCGGGCCGACAGCTCCGCGAAGGCAAACGGCTTCGTCAGGTAATCGTCGCCGCCCGCCTGCAATCCCTTCACGCGATCCTCCACGCTCGAACGCGCGCTCAGAAACAACACCGGCAGCCCCGCGCCCTGCGCGCGCAGCCGCCGCACGAGGCTCAGCCCGTCCAAGCCCGGCAGCATCACATCGACGACCGCCGCGTCGTAGGTCGTGGTCGAGGCCAGCGCGAGCGCCGTGTCGCCGTCCGGCGCGTGGTCGGCCGCATAGCCTTCCTGTTTGAGTCCCTTGACCACAAACGAGGCGATTCTGGCGTCATCTTCAACAACGAGGATTCTCACGGCGCGACAGTTGAGCACGGAGGCCGCGCATGAGGAAGCCTTTAGTGGTTGCCCGTTGTTTTGGACCGCCGCCAAGCGCGCAAAAAAAAACGCAGCCCGGGCGGGCTGCGTTGGAAAATTGCGCCGCGTTTTTGAACGCGCGGGCGGTGCTTATTTCGCAGGCTCGACGATCTCGACCTTGCGGCGGGGTTTGTCGAACTTGACGACTCCGTCCTTGAGGGCGAAGAGCGTCCAGTCGCGACCGATGCCGACGTTCTTGCCGGCGTGCAGCTTCGAGCCGCGCTGGCGGACGAGTATGTTGCCCGCGATCACGGACTGGCCGCCGAATTTTTTGACCCCGAGACGCTTTGAATGGCTCTCGCGTCCGTTGCTGGATGTTCCCTGACCTTTTTTGTGCGCCATGACAGTTTCTCCTTATGCTTTGATGGATTCGATCTTGATGACGGAGAGCTCCTGGCGGTGGCCCTGCTTGCGCGTCATACCCTTGCGTTTCCTTTTCTTGAAGACGGTGATTTTTTCACCGCGTTTGTTTTCGAGAATCTTGGCCGTGACACTGGCGCCCTGGAGGAAGGGCGTGCCGACGCGGAAACCGTCGCCTTCACCGGCGGACAGCACTTCGTTGATCTCAACCGTATTGCCGGCCTCGGTCTTGGGATAGCGGTTGACGATCAGGATGTCGCCTTCGCTGACGGCGAATTGCTGGCCCTGAGTTTTGATGGTGGCTTTCATAGAAAATAAAGGGTCGAACTAAGGTGATTTCCCCAAGGCTGGGCAAGGATTTATTTGAAAAAGGCGGAACCGGCGGCCGGCGGGACCGCGCCGAAATGTAAAATCATCTGGCATCCTGCGTCTTGCGCCTGCCGGTGCGCACGAACAACGCCAGCAGCCCCAGCAGGCACAACCCCGCGCCGGTGGCGCACACGCCGGTCCAGCCGCCGTGCTGGAGCGCGCGCGAGCCGAGCACCGAGCCGACCGCGCCGCCCACGAAAAATCCGACCATGTAAATCGCATTGATCCGGTTGCGCAGCGCGGGGGAAAGCGCGTAGATGCGGCTCTGGTTGGAAATCTGGTTTCCCTGCGCGCCGGCATCCATGAAAAACACCCCCGCGATGAGCCAGCCGAGCGACCAGTCCGCCAGCGCCATCACGGCAAACGAAACCACCATCAACCCGAGCGACACTCCGTTGACCACGCGCGCGGGGAGGCGGTCTGAAAGGCGCCCCGCGATCGGCGCCGCCAGCGCCCCCGCGACTCCGATGAGGCCGAACAGCCCGGCCACCTCGCTGCCGTAATGCTCGGGCCGCGCCGCGAGGTAAAACGAAAGCGCGGTCCAGAACGCGCTGAACGCCGCGAAGCCCGCCGCGCCGACCAGCAGATGGCGTTGCAGGACCGGCTCGCCTTTGAGAATGGGCCACAACGAGCGCAGCAGCTCGGGCAAGGCCACCGGCTGCTGCGGACGCTGGGCGGGCAATTTCCAGCGCAACCCGGCGGCGAGCAGCAGCATCGCCGCCGCGCCGATGTAATACACCCCCTGCCAGCCGAGATGCGCCCCGATGAAACCGCTCAGCGAGCGCGACGCGAGGATGCCCACCAGCAGCCCGCCCATCACGGTGCCCACGACACGTCCGCGGCGTTCGGGGGCGGCGAGCGTCGCGGCAAACGGCACGATCAATTGCGGCGACACGCTGGCGAGGCCCACGAGATAGTTGAGCGCCACGAGCACATGGAGTGTCGGCGCGAGCGCCGCGCCGACCAGCGCGACAGCGGTGCAGGCGACGCACGCGACGATCAGACGCCTGCGCTCAAATGCGTCGCCCAGCGGAACGATGAGCAGCAAGCCGCTGGCATAGCCGAGTTGCGTGGCCACGATGATGACACTGGTCGCGGGCACGCCGGCCCGGTAGGAGTCCGCGATGGAATTGAGCAGCGGCTGCGCGTAATAGATGTTCGCCACCGCGAGCCCGGCGGCAAACGCGAGGAGAAACACCAACCCGGCCGTGAGCCCTTCGGGTTGGTGCCGTGCCGCGCCGGAGGTCGCGGAAGCAGTGGTTTCAGGTGTCGTCGGCTGGTGGCTCATGGTCGTTTTCCGCTTGCGGCCCGGCGTTCACGCAGAATGCGCCGCGCCGGTCAACCTTGTTGCGAGGCCGGACCGCCATGCCGGAAACAACAGCCTCGACTGCGAAAGATTTTAACCAAAAATGGAGTGCAAACAAACCCTCCTTCCAATGGCATTAAAACCCATGCAACCAACGACCGGAAATCATGCTGTCTTTGCAAATGAAGTGGCGGAGATCCAAGGAGTTTACGGTCCTTTTTCATTTCCCGAAATCCTGCTCCAGCAGATCTGGTTTCGGGGAGAATTCGACGCGACGCGCCTCACGGCTGCGGACGGACGCGCGGTGAAGGTGCTCCATCCGGGCCGGTGGAACCGGCTGGGCGGGCCGGATTTCAAACAGGCGCGGCTGCGCATCGGCGGCGAAGCCGTGACCGGCGACGTGGAGGTGCATTTGCACGCGGAGGACTGGACGAAGCACCGCCATGCGGACGACCCGGCGTATGACGGCGTCGTGCTGCACGTCGTCCTTTTTCCGGGCAACGCGAACACCCCTGCCGCGTCGCGGGGCGCGGGCGGACGCGAGATTCCGGTCGCGGTGCTGCTGCCGCTGCTCTGGCACGACCTTGAGGAATACGCGGCGGATGCGGCAGTGGAGCGGCTGGCGCGGCATCCGATGGCGCGGGCGCGCGAGGAACTGCTCGCGATGAGGGAGGACGAATTGCGCGCCGAGTTGGGGCGGCTGTCCTCGGAACGGTGGGCGCGCAAGGTGCATTTTGCCAAACTGCGCGTGGCGCGGCTCGGCTGGGAGGCGGCCTGCCATCACGCGGCGCTGGAAATTCTCGGCTACCGTGCCAACCGCGCCCCGATGCTCGCCGTCGCCACCGAATGGCCGCTCGACGCCTGGCGGAAAAACGCCGCTGCCGCCACCGCTTGCGAAAGGAGCGCGGGCGAGGGCTTCGCCGATGCGGTTTTCGCGGAAATTTCCGCTCGCGGCGCGTGGAGCAAACAGGGGGCGCGCCCGGCGAATCACCCGCGCTCGCGGCTGCGCCAGTATGCGCGATGGGTCGCCGCGAACCCGGACTGGCCCGCCCGCCTCGCCCATCTCTTCGCCAATCAAAGGAGCGCGGGCATGGCAGGCTTCTCGCTTCGCTCGGAACTTGCCCGCGATGTCCGTGAAAGACGCGGGCAGGAATGCCCGCGCTCCTTTATGTGTGCCATCCGTGCCGACGAGCCGTCCACGCGCGACTGGAGGCGGGCAAACGAGGCGCGAAAGCTGCGCGCTTCCGTGGAAGACGAAATTTGCGGCGGCACCATCGGCGGCACGCGGCTGGACAATCTCGTATGCGACGGATTCCTGCCGCTGCTCGCAACACGCGATGCGGCGGACACGGACACGGCCTGGCTGGAGCGTTGCTGGCGGCATTGGTGGACGGGCGACATGCCCGCGCAGGTCGCGCCGTTGTTGAAGGGGTTGCGGATGACCGGCACGCGCGACCAGCCCGCCTGCCACGGCATCGCGCAAGGTTTGCTCGGCTGGATGCTGGCAAGCGAGGACGCGGCAACGCGCGACGAACGCAATAACGAGGTTGCCCGGTCTCGGTGTCGTGCTTGAAAGTCGTGTTTTAACGATATGGAGGCCAAACTAACTTTCTCCACGACCGTGACCTATGGCGACGTTGACCGCAACGAGGTGCTGTCGCTGCCGGGGCTTTTCAGGCTGTTGCAGGAGGGCGCGATCAGGCACGCCAACCTGTTCGACGCGGGCACGCGGGCGAAGGAGACGCGGGGCGAATCGTGGGTGCTGAACCGCATCGCGGTGTCGGTGGCGCGCCATCCGCGCTACGAGGACGCGCTGCGCGTGGAGACGTGGTCGTCGGGGATTCGCGGGTTTCGCGGCTACCGTGAATTCCGCGTGTTTTGCGGTGACGCGCCGGTGGCGTCGGGCTCGTCGTTGTGGCTTTATGTGAATCTGAAAAGCAAGGCGCTTGTGCGGGTGCCCGGGGATATCCTGGAGGTGTTTCCGCAGGACGGCGACGGCGGGATTTTCGAACCGGAACTGGAACGGCTCGCGCTGCCGCCGCCGGGCGCGGACGCGGCGGCGGTGGAGGTGTCGGTGCGCTATTCCGATGTCGATGCCAACAACCACGTGAACAACACGGCGTATTTCGATTTCCTGCAAACCGCGCTGGCCCGCGCGGGGTTCCCCACGCTCGTGAAAGCGGTGCGGGTCAGGTTCGCGAGGGAAATCCCGCCGGATGCGCCGCGCGTCACGGTGCGCCTGGAAAAGCAGGGCGGCGGCAGCGTGCCCTTCAGCGTGGAAGGCGGCGGCGAGGTGTTCGCGCAAGGCATGGCGCTGTTGTAGGAGCGGGAATGCCGCCGCGCTGTTCAAGATGGCTTGCGCGATGAGGCGCGGGGGCTTTCCTGTTGCGCATCTCCCCGCCTCCGCATGGCCCGGTCAAAACAAAGAAAAAATCCTCTCAAGATGAATCTGCGCCGCCTGCTGGGGTGCGGCGTGTTCCTGCTGGCGGCGGGCGCGGGGATTTTTACCTGGCATCACTTCGCGCCGCCGGAGACGCGGGAGAAAATCGAGGCGGTCACGCTCGACGCCATCGACCTCGCGCGCGAAAACCGCTCCGCGCCCCGCGAGCTGGTGTTCTGGCTGGACATCATCGCCGACAAAATCCCGCTCACCCGCGGCAAGGTCGTCGAGCCCGGCGCGGCCATCGAGGCGGACGCGATGGTGCTGGGCGGCACGCCCGCGGCGCGGGAGAAGCTGGTGTTCCTGGAAAACAAGGGCTACCTCGCGGGCTACGACGAGCAGCGGCGGAACCCGGCATGGGTCGCCTACCGGGTTTTCCCGCCAAAATACAAGGCGGCGGCGCGCCCGGAAAAATTCGAGCCCGACCCGCGCACGCGCGCGAAGGTGGACGCCTCGGCGTATACAAATTCCGGATACGATCGCGGACACATGGCGCCGAACCACGCCATCGCGGTCTGCCACGGCCCGGAGGCGCAGCGCGAGACGTTCCTGATGACGAATGTGGCGCCGCAACTGCACGGGTTGAACGGCGCGCTCTGGAAGGCGCTGGAGGAGCGCGTGCTCGACCGCTACACGCGGCGCTACGGCGACGTGTGGGTGGTGTGCGGTCCCGTTTACGAAAAAGGCAGGGAGCCGCGCCGCATCGGCGAAAACGTGGCCGTGCCGGACGCGTTTTTCCTCGTCATCAGCGAGCGCGACGAGCAAAGCGGCGGCCTGCGCACCCTGGCGTTTCTGGTGCCGCACCGGGAACTGCGCGCATCGGAGGACCCGTCCAAATACCTCGTGAGCGTGCGCGACATCGAGGCGCGCGCCGGGCTGGATTTCTTCCCCAAGCTGCCGCGCGCGGCGCAGGACGCGCTGGAAACGGCGGCGGCAAAACGGGCATGGTGAGAATTGCGCGGGTGTCCCGGCGTCGTCGCCAGCGGCACCGCTCCAAAAAGGAGTGCGGGCATTCCTGCCCGCGTTTCGCGGACAGGAATGTCCGCGCTCCCGTAATCACAGCAGCGTGCCTTGGTCGCCGGCCAAGGGCTTCAGTCCGATGGCTTGGTAGCCTTTGGCGGTAAGGACGCGGCCCTGCGGCGTGCGTTGCAGGTAGCCTTCCTGAATCAAAAAGGGCTCGTGGACTTCCTCCAGCGTCTCGGCCTCCTCGCCGACGGCGACGGCGATGGTGCTCATGCCGACGGGTCCGCCGCGGTAGTTTTCCGCCATGATGCGGAGCATGCGCTTGTCCATCTCGTCGAGGCCGGCGGCGTCGATTTCCAAAAGTTCCAGCGCGGCGGAGGCGACGGGCTGCGTGATTTTGCCCTTGGCGCGCTCCTGCGCGTAGTCGCGCACGAAGTTGATGAGGTTGTTGGCCACGCGCGGGGTGCCGCGGCAGCGGGTGGCGATTTCGCGCGCGCCGGAATCGTCGAGCGCGACCTTGAGCAAGCCGCAACTGCGCTTGATGATGCCGGTGAGCGTGGGCACGTCGTAGTAGTCGAGGCGCGTTTGCAGCGTGAAGCGGGAGCGCAGCGGGGCGGTGAGCAGGCCGGCGCGCGTGGTGGCGCCGACGAGGGTGAACTTCGGGATGGAGAGGCGGACGCTGCGGGCGTTGGGCCCCTGGTCGATCATGATGTCGAGGCGGAAATCCTCCATGGCGGAATAGAGGTATTCCTCGACGGTTTTCGGGATGCGGTGGATTTCGTCGATGAAGAGGATGTCGCCCTCCTCGAGGTTGGTGAGGAGGCCGGCGAGGTCGCCGGCCTTTTCGATGACGGGGCCGGAAGTGACGCGGACGTTTTTGCCCATCTCGTGGCCGAGGATGAAACACAGCGTGGTTTTGCCGAGGCCGGGCGGACCGCTGATGAGGATGTGATTGAGCGGGTCGCCGCGGCGGCGGGCGGCGCCGACCATGACCTGAAGGCGCTCGACGGTTTTGGGCTGGCCGGTGAAATCGGAGAAGGTGAGCGGGCGCAGCGCGGCCTCGGCGGGCGAGACCGGCGCAGCGAGTGCGTTGGAAATATAGCCTAGGCCTTTGTTGGGTTCGGGTGCGGGCATGGTTGAAGGGCGTCAGGAATATGAATTCACGGGGCGGAAATATTTTGAGATCATGGGCGGGGCTTTTGTCCCGCTTGGTGATACGGCGTCAGCGCCACTCCACCTCGGCACCGAGGGCCTGGAGGTTTTCGACGAAGCGGGGGTGGGCGCGCTTGATGGTGTCGGCGTTTTTCACCACGCTGCGTCCGGGAATGCTCGCGGCGACCATGTAGAGGGCGATGGTGGCGCGGATCACGTAGGGGGCGTCGACGACCGTCGGGCGCAGCGGTTTGCCGCCGAAGACGAGGATGCGGTGCGGATCGCTCACCATGACGTGCGCGCCGAACTTCGCCAGCTCCGGCATCCAGGAAAAACCGTTTTCATAGACCTTGTTCCAGAAATGAATCGTGCCGCGCGCGCGCGTGCTGAGCGCGATCATGAGCGGAAGCAGATCGACCGAGAAATACGGCCAGGGCGCGGCTTCGATTTTCGGGAGGAGATTGCTGGTGTAGGGCTCCTCGATGACGAGGGACTGGTTGCGGCGGACAAGCGCGTCGCCCCCCTCGTGCTCGATGACGACGCCGAGTTTGCGGAAGGCGCGCGTGATGAGGTCGAAGTGCCGCGGAAGGGATTTTTTCACGCGCACCTCTCCGCCGGTGATGGCGCCGAGCGCGAGAAAGGTGACGATCTCGTGGTAGTCGGTCTGGATGGTCGCGGCGGCGCCGGCGAGGCGCGGGACGCCGGTGACGCGCAGCATGCTGGTGCCCGCGCCTTCGATGCGCGCGCCCATCGCGGAGAGAAACGCGCAGAGGTCCTGCACGTGCGGCTCGCTGGCGGCGTTGATGAGCGTGGATTCGCCGTCGGCAAGCGCGGCTGCCATGAGGAAATTTTCCGTCACGGTGACGGACATGTAGTCGCACCAGTGACGGTTGCCCTTGAAACCGGCGGGGAGCGCGATGACCAGCGGCTCGCCGGCGTCGATGACGGCGCCGAGCTTGGCAAAGATCTCAAGATGCGGGTCGATTTCGCGGACGCCGAGGGAGCAGCCGGTGGCGTTGGCGGAGAGGGTGATTTTTTTGAGGCGGCGCAGAAGCGCGGGGTAAAGGAGCACGGTGGAGCGCATGTCCTGCGGAAGTTCGTGCCCGTCAACGGTAGCGGCTGGACGAAAGCCGGAGTGATCGAGGCGCATGGTGCCGGCGGCCTTGTCCCAGTCGATGCGCGAGCCTTGGGCGGTGAGGAAGGCCACGATCTTGTCGAGGTCGGTGATGGCGGGGACGTTGTCGAGGCGCACGGGTTCATCGGTGAGGAGCGAGGCGCACACGATGGGCAGGACGGAGTTTTTGTTGCCGGACGGAGTGATGGTGCCGGAGAGCGGTTTGCCGCCGTTGACGATGAGGTCCATGAGAAGGAAGTAACAAGTGACAGGTAACAAGTGGCAAGCAACCAAGTAACAAGTGGCGGGGGCGCGGAGAGTTTTCGGGGCACAAAAAATGCGGAACGGCAAGCCGTTCCGCATGAGAGAAAACGCAACACGGGCCGCGGGGCGGCCCGCGTGTTTCAGCGTGGTTTATGACGCGGCCGAGTCGCCGGAGGAGCCGCCACCCTCGGACGGGCGGTGGCCGCCGCGCTCGCCGCCTCGGTAGCGGCTGTTGCGTCCGCGCCCGCCGCGCTGGCGGTGGCTGTAACCGTCGCGGGGATTGTCACGGTGGTTGCCGCGCGGGCGGTCATCGCGGCGTTCGCCACGGAAGCCGCCGCCGTCGCGGTCGCGGTCACGATTGCGTCCGCCTCGTCCGCCCCGGCGTCCTTCACGACGGCCCTCGCGGCGTCCGTCGTCCGAACGGGCGGGCGTGTCGGCTTTGACCGTGTCGTCGGAGCCGCCGAAGAGGCTTTTCAACCAGCCGAAAAAGCCGCCGGATTTCTTCGGGGCGGGCTCGATCGCGGATGCTGCCGGCGCGGAGTCGGCGGAAGCCTCGGGACGGGGCTCCCGTTGTTCGCGCGGCGCGCGTTGGTCGCCATAGTCGCCGCGCTCGCGGTCGCGGTCGCGTCCGCCGCGACGGCGTTCACCGCGATCCCGGAACGCGTGTTGGTCGCGCCTTTCGCCGGACTGGCTTTCGGGCCGGAAGACGGGCCGGTCGCTGCGGAGCGAGGGATGCACCGAGGTGTCATCGGTCGAATCAGCGGGCGTGGAAGCGTCCCAATGCTGGGCCGGGCGCGGCTTGTCCACGGGGGGGAGGATCTTGAGCTCGGCTTTTTCAGGCTCGCCGACCGAGGGGATGGCGGCGGGAACCGATTCGGCGGCGGCATTGTCGGCGGGCTGCTGGCTGGCCACGGCGGGGGCGGTGGCTGCGTGGGGAGCCGGCGCGGACGCGGGCTCGGGGGGGCGGACGGGGCTGGCGGCAACAACAGCGGGAGCCGGGACCTCGGCGGGCTGCTCGGGGGCGAACGGATTTTTATATTCACGCTCGGCGGTCACGATCTGGATCGTCGTGGGCGTGTAGTCGCCGTTCGCGGCGGTATTGCTGTTGCTGGTAGTGGCGGGGTGGAGCGCGCGTTTTCCGCGGGCGAGGCCGGAGCCACGGCTGGTGCCGAAGGCTGGGGCCGCAGGGGCGGCGACGTCAGCCGAGGGGGCGACGGGGACCGCGGGCGCAGAGGGCGCGTTGGTCGCGGCAGGTGCCACTGGGGCGGTGCCGGACGTTTCTGTATCTGACATGATATATGTGTTTTATGTTTGTTAAGGCGCTCGCCGGGGTGGCGGCGCGAGGTTGTATTGGTTTATGGCAGCGAAGCGCGAAAAGGCCGCGCTCGACGCATGCAATCGTGAAAACATCGCGGCGAGGTTGCATTTACGCAACTGTAAATCTTTGGCAGCGCCCGGACAGTCGAAAATTTCTGGATGCCCGGCGAGGAATGGGTTGATGGCACGCACGGGACCGCGCGTGATGCCGCCGGACGGACGGAAGCATCTCCCTGTGCGCGCTTTGATTTGGCTCGTCAAAGATCCGATCCTCCCATCGCATGTCGTTTTCATCATGCGCAAAAGCAAAGATCCCGACATCATCGAACTCACCGCGAAGAAGCCCGTTTTCTCGTGGGCGATTGTGTTTGGGTTCATCGCGGCGTGGGTCGTCACGCTCGTGCTCGCGATTCTCCTGCGCGCCTCCGTCGTGCGGCTGCTCCTGCCGCTTATCGCCGCGCTGTTCGTGATTTACCTCGGCGTGTGCACCATTCTCTACCTGAAAAACAAAAAATAACACCAACACCATATCCACCTCATGAAACAACTCATCATCGCGGGCGTGGCCGCCCTTGTGCTCATCATTGCCAGCGTGCTTGTCGTCACCATCACGACGGTGGAGGGCAACCAGCTCGGAGTGAAGGAAACCTGGGGCGGCGGCGTCGAGGCGACGCCGCTCCAGCCGAAGACCTATGTGCTTGTCCCTGGCTTCACGCAAAAGGTGTTCAAGTATGACATGTCGTCGCAGGTGTTCGTGATGAACGACAAACCCGACTACACCTACGGCGAGGGCCGCTCGAGCGACAGCTACCTCGTGCAATCCTCCGAGGGCCAGGACATGCGCATCTCGCTCAGCGTGCGCTGGCGCCGCGACCCGGCGCACGTCGTTGACCAGCACAAGACCGTGCGCGACGCCGTGGAGGAAAAAATCCTCCGCCCCGAAATCATGCGCATCGTGAAGGACTGCGCCACCACCCGCACCGCGCTCGACGCCTACTCGGGCGAAGGCCTCGTGAAGCTCCAAAGCGACATCTCCGCCGCGCTCATGTCGCACAATTCCGAAATGTATAAACGCGGCATCACCGTGGAAAACTTCGTCATCGAGCACATCGGCCTCGACCCCGCCTACGTGGAGCAAATCAAGGCCCGCCAGGTCGCCGTGCAGGAACGCCTGCGCGCCATCGAGGAAACCCGCGCCGCCGAGGCCCGCGCCGAGCGCGCCAAGGCCGAGGCGCAGGCCGCCTACGAGAAAGCGGTCGTGGACGCGAAACGCGACAAGGAGGTCGGCATCCTCTCCGCCGAGCGCGAGGCCGAGCAACAGGTCCTCGCCGCGCAGGCGCAGGCCAAGCAGGTCGAACTCGCCGCCGAGGCCGAGAAAAACCGCATGGTGCTCAACGCCCAGGGCGAGCAGACCTCAAGCCTGCTGCGCGCCGACGCCATCACCGCCATCGGCAAGGCCGAGGCCGAGGCGACCCGCCTGAAGCTCGGCGCCTACGCCGCGGAAGGCGCGGACGCGTTTGTGCGCATCGAAGTGGCGAAGTCGATGAGCGGCGCGTTTCAAAACATCTCCGGCTACCTGCCGCAGGACATGAAGATCAACCTCCTGAGCGATTCCTTCCTGCGCGCCATCGACTCCGTGATGAGCGGGGCCGCCGCCGGACCCGCGACGACACCGGCCCGGCGTTGATAGCCTCCAATGTAATTTTCTGATTCCTCACCATTTTCGATGCCGGTTGCAGGAATTTTTAAGCCACGCAGGCACGGAGCCAAGAGGAAGTTTTCAGTTCCCAGAAAAACAACGACGCGGAAACGCCCGGCTGAAAACTGAAAACCTCCCTCCGAACTCCGTGCATTCCGTGGTGATACCATTTCCGAACGAAATTTATTTTTAGGTAGGGCGAGGCGTCCCGCCGAGCCGTTGCTGACCCACGGCTCGGCGGGACGCCTCGCCCTACCTTGATAAGTCTATAAAGGGTTGGAAACTGGTATTAAATCTCTCTTTTCAGCCATTCAAAATAGCGAGGAGCCCCAAATTTATCCGAACTACCGGCATCATTTTTTCAGCGAATCCTCGCCATCGGTGAGCCATTCGAGATTCAGACGGGCGACGGTCATGTAGCGGGTGTTATATACATTGTCCGACATATGGCCGTGCTCATACATGCAGAGAATGGTGCCGTCGGAAAGCATGGTCAGGTCGGAATAGGCGGCCCGGCCGGGCTCGAGCACCTTCACGACCGGCCAGGTCTCGCCGCCGTCGTAGCTGAGCTTGAAGGTGAGATTTTCACGGGCGCGGCCTCCCCACTTCACCAGGCGCCTGGTCTTGCCGCTGCTGTCGGGATTACAGAGCAGGATGCGACTTTTGCCGTCCTCCCTGCCGGAAAGGCGCAGCACGCTGGCGAAACAGATCGGCGAATAGAGCGCGTCGTTCAGCTTCGGCCTCGACCAGTCGGTCGCGCCATCCTTGCTGTGCGAAACCGAGATGCGATAAGCATTGTCCTCGTTGCGGATGAACAGCAGCACGCCGCCGTCGTCGGCCTCGACCGCGACGGTTTCGTTCATGTTTTTTAGCGTGTCCGGCACAATATCGCCGCAGTGCCACGTCGCCCCGCTGTCATCGCTGTATATGACCGAGGTCACGGACGGACGATGCGCCTTGCCTTTGCCGGAGGGATTCGGCTCGCCGGGGCAGAGCCACACGGGAATGACGATGCGTCCGTTTTTCATTTGCAGGCCGTGCGCGGGGCCCGGCGCGATCACGCTCCATTTGTATTTTTTCTGGAATCCGCCCAATTGCGGCGTGATGTCCACGGCCTTGGAGAAGGTTTTTCCACCGTCGGCGCTCTCCATGTGCCAGATGCGTTCGTAATTGGTTTGATACAGGAAGTGGACGACCTGCTTTTTCGCGTCCCAGATGGCAACGGGATTGTCCACCACGTTCTCTCCGTCCTCGACCAGGACTCGCGCGGGCTCCCAGGTTTTGCCGCCGTCGGGGCTGCGGCGCATGAGCAGGCGGATGACCGCCCAGTCGGACACGGCGCTGCGCGCGGAGGTGATGGCGAGCACGCTGTCATCGGGCAGCGCGAGGATGCAGGGAATGCGAATCGAGCGGTATTCGCCGTCAGGCGTGACCTCGAAAAGGTTCTCTTTTTCCACCAGCGCATCCTCCGTGCCGGGTTTCGCGGCCAGCGTCGGCGCGATGGAAAGCAGCATGGAGAGGAACAATGTAATTATTGTTTTTTGTTTAATCATGACTTGACGGGGAATATTATTTTGGGGGCGTCGCGGAACGGTATCAAGCGGCACAACCGGAGCAATCCCCGGTTTCTACGCAAGCACCCGGGCAGGCAAAACATCATAGCCAAGGTATTGTTCATGAACCATGCGGGAGCACGCCGGTCATGTTTTTGCAACCGGGCTGTTTCCCGGCGGTTTGTCTGGCGTGCCCGATGAGGAAATCCACCAAGACCGGAGGATCGTCGGCGGAAACAAGCGCGGCGGGCGAGAGCAGCAGGATTTTTTCGGAGAGGTTCTCCCCGCAACCCGTCTTTCCGCCCCACCCTCTTTGGCGCCGGGCAGCCTTATTGCTCCTTTTGCCTTGCGGATTGGCTGAAAGCGGTGGTCCACCCTCTTGATTTTTTCTTCAAGACCAGACGCTTTATGTTTTGCCGGGTATTTTCGTTTTCAATGACGAGGGGCTCCTTTTGAAAGAGAATCGACTCGCGCTCATGCAAAGCATCCTTGGGAATAATCAACTCGAAGCCCCTTATTTCACCCGGGGATACATAAAACGATTGGGCAACGACAATCATGTCGTCATCCATCCGCGAAAGATGGGTCGGGTAGGACAGCGTATCGGCGGGCAACTCGCGTTTTTGGACCAACTGGATGAACGAATCGAATGCCTTGGCAATATACGGCTCCTCCTGCTCGGTATATTGGAGCGGCTTGCTTGCAGGGGCGGATTGACCCGCAAAGGCAGGCGCGAAGAGCATGGTCAGAATAAAAATTAAGAGACCCCTTGCTTTTGACCGGGCGGAGTCGCTGCGACATGGGAGGCGCGGGAAGGTGAAATCCATGGTTTGCATTAAATTCAATCGCTAAAATATAAATATATATTATTTATTTATCAGACCAGTCAATAAGTTACTATTTTTATAATGCTTATCAATAATAGGCAAAATAACAGCATATGACGGTTCCCAGCTAGGTTGAATGGCAGAGAAGAGAGATTAAATCACGGAGGGTACGGAGTTCGGAGGAAGGTTTTAGTTTTCAGCCGAGCGCCCCCGCGACTCTGTTTTCCTGAAAATTGAAAAGCTTCCTCTTGGCTCCGTGCCCTCCGTGTCCGTCGTTTAAAAGTTCCTGCAACAGGCATCGCAAACAGCGACGGACCTCGCAATTTGATCGACCAACGTGGCCGCATGGGATCGCCCGGATGCAGCTCAAAGTGGAGTCAAAGCATGATGCGAGGGAGTGGGCGATACCGCGGCAGCGAGCGCAGCGCAGGCGATGCGGCGGCTTCGCGCGTTTGGCGATTTTTACTCCTGCCCGGCTTCAGCGTGGAGAAACATGTATAATTCTCCCGCCAGCTTTCCGCCAAAGCCTTCCACCTTCGATATTTCCTGCTCCCCGGCGGCGCGGAGCCTTTCCATGCTGCCGAAGTGGGCGAGCAGCGCGGCCCGGCGGACGGGACCGAGACCGGGGAAATCGTCCAAGACCGATTCCTTTATCTTTCTGGTGCGGAGATCGGCGTTGTAGGTATTGGCGAAACGATGGGCTTCGTCGCGGAGGCGCTGGAGCAGTTGCAGGCCGGGATGGGTGAGCGGCAGGTTCAGCGGGGGTCGGGCGTCGGGGAAGATGATCGTCTCGTGTTTTTTCGCGAGGCCGATGAGCGCGGGCGGTTCAAGCCCGAGGGCGACGAAGGATTTAAGCGCGGCGGCGACCTGGCCGCGCCCGCCGTCGATGACCACGAGCTCAGGGAACGGTTTCTGTTCGTCGCGGAGGCGGCGGTAGCGACGTCCGACGACTTCCTCCATGGCGCGGAAATCGTCGTTGCCGGTGAAGGATTTTATGCGGTAGCGGCGGTAGTGGTTTTTGTCGGGGAGACCGCCGGCGAAGTGCACCATGGAGGCGACGACGTAGGTGCCGGAAATGTGGGAGATATCGAAGCATTCCATGCGCGCGGGCGGCGCGGGGAGGCCGAGGGCGGCGCGAAGGGCTTCGAGGGCGGCGGGCGCGTCGCCGGCGGGAGGCGGGAGAGGCTGCTCGCGCTCGAAGCGGCGGGCGGGGGCGAGGGTTTTTTCGAGGGCCTGGGCGATGTCGCGAAGCTCGGCGGCTTTTTCGAATTCCTGTTTCGCGGCGGCAGTCATCATCTCGTCGCGCAAGGTGGCGAGCCATTCGCGGGATTTGCCCTCCAGGAAGTCGCACGCGTCGAGGGCGCGTTGTTTATATTCGTTTTCCGATACTTCGTTGGCGCGGCCGTAGATTTCCTGGCGGATGTCGTCGTAGAGCTGCCAGCGTCCGTCGGGCAGTTTTTGCGGGGCCGCGTCGGCGAGGAGGATGCCGAACTGGCGGCGCATCTGGGCGAGCGTCTTGCGGAGGAGGCCGGAGTGGGCGAAGGGGCCGAAATAGCGGGAGCGGTCATCCTTGCGGAGGCGCGTGAGGCGGAAGCGGGGGATGGGTTCGTGGAGATCGACGCGGACGAGGAGGAAGCGCTTGTCGTCCACGAAATCGGTGTTGTAGCGGGGCTTCCATTGCTTGATGAGGCGGCCTTCGAGGAGAAGCGCCTCGGGCTCGGAGCGGACCTCGATGGTGTCGAAGTCCTCGATCAGGCCGATGAGAGCGCGGATTTTAGGCTGCTGCACGAGGGCCCGGCGCGACGGGGTGAAGTAGCTGGAGACGCGTTTCTTGAGATTTTTGGCCTTGCCGACGTAGATGATGCGGCCAAGGCGGTCTTTCATGAGGTAAACGCCGGGTTTGCCGGGAAGCCGGCGAACTTTTTCCTTCAGCGTGAGCGGGGCGCCGTCGCCAGCGGGCGAAACGGCGGACGGCTTATCTGGAGGCTGTGTTCGCATTTTTAAAAAGTTTAACTTATTTTTTTGAAGTTATGGGCGTTCTTGGAGAAAAGAAGCAAACCACGAAGACATGTAAACCCATTCCTTATGACTCCCAAACACACTCGGATCGAATTGCTGACGCTGGGCGATGAGCTGCTGCTGGGGTTGACGGCGAACAGTCACCTGACGTTTGTCGGGGCGCAACTCGCGCGGCGCGGGCTGGCGCTGGCGCGCAACGTCACGGTGACGGATGACGCGGAGGTCATCGCCCGCCAGTTTGCGGAGAGCTGGGCCGCGGCGGACGTGGTCATCACGTCGGGCGGACTGGGGCCGACCTGCGACGACCGGACGCGCGAGGCGGTGGCAGGCGTGCTCGGGCAGCGGCTGGTGTTCGACGAGGGCGCTGCGGCGGCGATCCGGGAGCGTTTTGCGCGGATGAGGCGCGAGATGACGGAGAATAATTTGAAGCAGGCGATGCGGCCGGAGCGCGGGGAGCTTTTGCCCAACCCGAACGGCACGGCGCCGGGAATATGGGTGGAGCAGGACGGCAAGGTGCTGTGCATGCTGCCGGGGCCGCCAAGCGAATTGCAGCCGATGTTTGTCGCGCAAGTGCTGCCGCGACTGGCGGCGCGCGGGTTGCTGGCGGAGGGCGAGGCGTATGTGCAGGTGCGCACGGCGGGCATCGGCGAGTCGCTGCTGGAAACGCGGCTCGCGCCGGTGCTGGCGCGGCACGGAGACGCGCTTTCGGTGGCGTGGTGCGCGCATTTGGGCGCGGTGGATTGCCGGCTGAGTTCGCCGGACGGGCGGATGGGGCGGATGGAACTGGAGGCCCTGGCGCGGGAGTGCGCGGCCCTGCTGGGCGATGATTTTTTGTGCTTCGGGCACGATTCGCTCGCCAAGGTGACGGCCGACTTGCTCCGCTCGGGGGAGCGCATGCTGGCGGTGGCGGAGACCGCGACGGGCGGAATGCTGGCGAATTGCTTCGCGGAGGTGTCGGGCGCGGGAAAGTTTTTTGCGGGCGGCTGCGTGTGCTACAGCAACGAGTCCAAGATGCAGTTGCTCGACATTCCGGAGGACATCCTGATCCAGCATGGCGCGGTGAGCGGGGAGACCGCGGTCGCGATGGCAACGGGCGCCGCGGAACGGCTGGGCGCCGACTATGCGCTGTCGATCACGGGCGTGAGGGGAGACAGCAGCGTCCCGGCGGGCGAGGCGATTTTCATGGGGCTGTATTCACCGAAAGGGGCCTGGGCGAAACAACTGAGTTTCCCGGGATCGCGCGAGATCGCGAAGCAGCGCGCGGTGAATGCGGCGCTGGACTGGCTGCGGCGGGAATTGCTGCGGACGCGGTCGGCCTCAGGGCTGGAGGCGGGCGCGCCCTCGATGCGGATGTGAGCGGGAAGTTTGAGCTTTGAGTTGAAGTTTTAAGTTTCAGATCGAAATACCGTCTGCCGGCTCCAACTTAAACTATTTCGCATTCAAATGCATAATAATGGAAGGACGCCCTCCAATGCGCGTTTTTGATAAAACAAATGGTATAGTATTTTCTCTCAACCTTGGCCCAAATGGTAGGGCGAGGCGTCCCCGCCGAGCCGCAGCTCAGCCGGAGGCTTCGCCCTACCGGCGCTGCCGCGCCAAGGTTAAATGAAAACACTATAAATTCCCGGCTCAAACTTGTTATACGAGAAGGGCGATTTGTTCGCCGGGGCCGTGGACACCTTCGATAAGGATGCCTTCCACGTCGGCCGTGCGCGAGGGGCCGGTGCACCAGATGAGATTGGGATCGTCGCCCAGGGCCGCGACGGCATCGGCAAGGGTGGCGTGGATTTGGTCGCGGGTAAGCGTGGCGACGTGCACCCAGGGGGCGAGCGCGGCGAGGCGGCTGCTGGTCGTGGTGTCGGAGAGAACGAGCGTTCCGCTCTCGGCGATGGCGGCGGCGGCCCGCGTGATGCCGAATTCGTAGTCGTCAACCCGGGCGCGGTCAAAGGTGGTCTCGATGGTCAACCCGGCGGCGGCGAGGGCGGGCTCGAATTGCGGGAGGAGCGCGGGGTCGCAATAGCCGCGGGTGAGTTTTTTTTCGCGAAGCCACGCGGCGAGGGCGGCGGGGCCGCCTTCCATCGGCGTGCCGTGGACAAGGCGGGCGCGGGCGGAGAAGGCCGCCCAGAGATCGGAGCCGGGCGCGAGTTGCGGCGCGAGCGCGGGAGAGACGGCGACGGTGTCAGGAAATTCCGGATACGCGGCGCGCTGCTTGAGCGGAGCGAGGGCGTCGCGGACGCGGGCAAGAATGGTTTCGCGGGAGGACATGGGCAGTGTTCGAAAGACTTTTTATTTTGAACAGAAGGAAACGAAGAAAACAAAGAAGGCGGATTTTTAAAAAGATTTTGGGCCGGGCGGCTCCTCGTTTATATATGATTAATTTAAGGTTATTTATTTTGACGGAATTAACTAATTTTAAGGGTCAACAGGATTGGTTTTTAATTTTGTTAATCCTGTCCAAATAATAATCCTCTTTGTTGTCTTTGTTTTCTTCTGTTCAATGTTTTTGGCGGTTTTTCATCCATTTGCGGAATTTGCCGCCGCGCCATGCAGGGAGGCCGCGGGTGCGGACCCAGGTCTTGCCGGCGGCGGGCATCAGGAAAGTCGGGACGAGCGGGGCCATCACGCCGGCTTTCATGGCGGTTTTCCAGAGGAAGGGACTGCTGGCCAGAATCGCGAACTCGCCCATCGGCGGCGAGGCGGCGAGCGCAGCTTCGCTCTTTTCCTGTTTGCCGCGGTCGCGGAGGCGGAGGAGGAGATCGGGAATGGGGATGTTGACTGGGCAGACCTCGTTGCACGCACCGCAGAGCGTCGAGGCTTTGGGGAGGTCGGCGAGTTCCGGGAAACGTTTCCCGGCGAGGAGCGGGGTGAGGACGGCGCCGACAGGGCCGGGATAAACGGCCCGGTAGGCGTGGCCGCTGGACTGGCGGTAGATGGGGCAGACGTTGAGGCAGGCGGCGCAGCGGATGCAGCGGAGGATTTCCCGGCAGTTGCTGGCGAGGACTTCGCTGCGGCCGTTGTCCACGAAGATGACGTGCATTTGTTCGGGGCCGTCGGGCTGGCCGGGTGATTTCGGCCCGCGGATGAACTCGGTGTAGGAAGTGAGCTGCTGGCCGGTGGCGGAACGGGCGAGGAGGTTGAGGAAGAGGGCGAGGTCGCGGTCGCGGGGGAGGATTTTTTCGATGCCGACCAGGGCGATATGGATTTTCGTGGCGGCCAGACAGAAGCGGGAGTTGCCTTCGTTGGTGACAAGGACGATGCGGCCGCTTTCGGCGGAAACGAAGTTGGCGCCGGTGAGCCCGATGTCGGCGGCGAGGTATTTGTGGCGGAGGTGCCGGCGGGCGCGGCGGGTGATGGTGGTGGGATCGTCGTCGTAGGCGCCGAGGCCGTTTTTCTCAAAGGAGGCGGCGATTTCGCGGCGGTTTTTGTGGATGATGGGCTTGACGATGTGCGAGGGGTGGTCGTGGTCGATCTGGATGATGAATTCGCCGAGGTCGGTTTCGAGGCATTCGAGCCCCTCTTTTTCGAGGTAGGGGGCGAGGCCGATTTCCTCGCTGACCATGGTTTTCGCCTTCACGATTTTGGTGGCGTTGTTCTCGCGCATGATGCGCAGGACGTGGGCGCAAGCTTCCTCGGAATCGACAGCCCAGTGGATTTGCGCGCCGTTGGCGGCGAGGCGGTCGGCGGCTTGCGGGAGGTAGGTATCGAGGTTTTCGACGGTGTGCTGCTTGATGTCGCCGGCGAGGCGGCGGAGCGCGTCGGGCGCGGTGTAACTGGTGGTGAGGGCGCGGAGGCGGGCGTCGTAGCCGGACTTCGAGCCGTCGTAAACCGCGGCGCGTTTGTCGGCGGCGAGCCTGGCGGCGAACTGGTCGATTTGCTGGTGTTTCACGGAAGAAATGCGGAATGCGGATTTTGGAATGCGGAATGGGGGCGCTGCCGCGCCAGTGGACTTTCTTGTTACTTGTTACTTGGCACTTGTTACTTTTCCCGCCCGGCACTTGTCACTTCCGACGCGCGCAGCGCGTCGCGCAGGAGTTGGGCGATGTGCATGGTCTTGATGGGGCGGCCGCCTTTCGCGGCGAGGCCGGCGAGGCTCATGAGGCAGCTTTGGTCGATGGAAACGATGAGGTCGGGCTCGGTGGCGAGGATGTGGTCGAGCTTCAGGTTGCCCATGGCTTTCGAGATGTGCGGGAAGGTCACGGAAAACGTGCCGCCGAAACCGCAGCACTGCTCGGGTTCGCCGAAGGGGACGACGGTGAGTCCCGCGATGGAATTGAGGAGCGCGAGCGCGGCGGCGCCGGTGGCGGTGCCGCGCGAGTGGCAGGAGCGGTGAAAGGCGATTTTGGCATCGAAGCGGCCGGGCCACGTGGTGACACCGAGGGCGTTGACGATGTAATCAACAAGTTCCCAAGTGCGTCCGCCGACCTGCCGGACGGCGGGAAGATCGGGATCGTTTTCGAAGGCGAGCAGCGAGCCGTGAAACATCATCGCGGCGCATGAGGCGGACGGCACGATGATGGGCTCGTCGCCGGCAAAGGTGCGCACGACGTGCCGCATGACTTTGCGCGCGGCGGGCCAGTCGCCGGTGTTGAAGGCGGGCTGGCCGCAGCAGGTCTGTGCCTCGGGAAAGGCGACGCGACAGCCGAGGTGCTCGAGCACCTCGACGGTGGCGATGGCGGTGTCGTCGAAGACGGCGTCGCACAGGCACGTGGCCATAAGCTGGACGTTTTTTCCGGTGGGTCGATTGGTGGCTGGCGCGGACATGATGGCGGCGTTGGTGATGCGGAAAGCAGGGCGCGGAATCGGGAATAAAGATAGATTTATGATTGAAGTCGCGCAAATAGAAAAAACAGGCGGGCGCCGAAACGGTCGCTCATCGCGGCCCGAACAGCAATTGCAGCACCGTGTCGAGATCGTCGCCTGCGCGCCACTGGCCGCGCGTTTTCACGGCGAGGGACTTGCAGCGCCATTTTTTTGCCAAAGCCTCGTCAACCGCCAGCACGCGCGCCTCGCCCGGCTTGTAATCCGCCAGTTCGTGCGCTTGCAGCGGCGTCCAGGCGAAGGGAATCCCGGTTTCGTTAAACGCGATTTCCCAGCCACCCACCCCGTCCGCCGCCTGCACCGGCGTGGTGCGCAACGACGGATACCGCTCCACAAAATCCGGCATCCGGCTCCCGCTCGCGATGCGCAGGCGCACCACCGGTTTCATCTGGCGAAAATAATCCTGAAAATCCGCCACGCCGCCCGCGCGCAGGCACCGGTAAAAATCGAGCGGATCGAGCCCCATCAGGTTCAGGCCGTTCCAGATGCCGTGCATGTTGGGGCTGCCGAATTTTTGCGCGTCATACCAGCGCTGGAAATCCCGCGCCAGCCACACGCCGATCTCGAAATGCAGGTGCGCGCGCGCCTTCGGGATGGCGATCACGCTGGAGCTGCGCCCCATCGTGGCGATGCGCTGGCCGCGCGCGACTTCCGTGCCCGCCGCCAGCCCCGGCTCGATTGCGCGCAGGTGCGCGTAAAGCGTGTAAACCGCCGGAGTTTCGCCCGGATGCTCGATCACGATGTAACGTCCGTAGCTGCTGTTTCCCGGCAGGGTGCTGACATGCCGCACCACGCCCGGCATCACCGCGAAAACCGGATCGACCGGCTCGCCCTGCCGGTCGCGTTTCAGCGGAAACAAATCGATCCCCTCGTGAAACCGGGTGCCACCGTTGCGCACGCCTCCATACAATCCCGACTCGACGATGCCCGAGGCCGTGGGCTGGATGAACGCCTCGATGGGTTTCCCGTCGAAAAAGGCGGTGTTCGGCGTGGGCCAGACAATCTCGGTGCGCCCCGCCAGCAAGGTTGCCGCGAGAAAAAAAGCCGCCGGGAAAAAACAAGCGCGCGCCGGTTTCATCCCGTCAACAAAACCGGCGCGGCTGCGATTGTCCCGCAAAAACCGACGGAAGTGGCGGGTCGGGTGACACGGGCGACTCGCCCGTGCGCATATCGGGATTACCGGGCAATTATGATTTCCCGAAGAGGTCCGATAAACGCCGCCCTACTCTTCCGGGAGCGACACGACCATGATGTTGAGCGCCTTGCCGTCGGTGAGCAGGCCGGACTGGATGGCGACGCGCTTGCTATCGGGGCTTACGATCGGATGCGTGTGATCGGGGCGCATTTTGTGGCCGGTGGTCAGCAGCGTGCGTTTGCCGGTTTCGCGGTTGATGGCATACACGCTGCCAAGGAAGGTGTCGCCGACCGCCCAGCGTCCGTCGGCCGAACCGTTGCAATGCCAGAAGCCGCCCTTGGTGCCGTTGGGCATGTCCTCCTCGACCTGGCCGAGCAGTTTCATCTCGCGGGTGCGGAGGTTCACGACCGCGATGCCCGTGCCGTGCTCGCGCAGGTAGGGCAGGTGGCCCATGATGTTGAACAGCAGCTCGTCGGGGCCGGCGACGGTCTCGTGCGTCACCCATTCGTCGGGCAACTCGGCGTAAACGGGGCGGTTGTTGGTGCCGTCGGCGTTGACCGCCCAGATGCGGTTAAAAGGCGGGGGCACGTCGCCGCCGGTCTCGTGGCAGTAGATGATTTCGCCGGGCGTCCACGGGTTGGCCTGCATGTGGCCCATGCGGAGGTCAACCGTGATCACGTCGCGGATTTTTCCGGTCGCGATGTCGATGGCGCGGATGGCGCTTTTGCCCTTACCGGCCTCGGTGAAACGCTGGCGCGCGGCCTCGCGGGTCTCGGTGGGGTCGGTGTTGCGGTTGTCGATCGCGCGGTTGCCCTTCGCGTCGCGCGCGGTCTCGGCCTGCTGGCGCGGCGGCGGCGCGGGACGCCAGAGGCTGACGTTCCAGTAGAGCGTCTTTTCGTCGGCATCGAGCGCGAAGCCGCCGCCTTGCGCGTCGTCGGGGAGCGTGACGACCACGCGCTCGTAGGTCTCGGGGGCTTTCACCTGGCCGGCGAGGCTGTCGGCCAAAAGCGTGTCGAGGTTGAGTTCGACCACCTGCGCGGGCTGCTGGTCTTTGGCCGCGCCGTCCTCGGTCGCGCCCGGGCGGCGCGGCGGCGGACCGCCGCGCTTGTAGAAGAGCTTCATTTCCTTGCGCGAAAGATTGATCGAGCCGCTGTCGGTCACGGGATTGTCGGTGAGCTGCACGATGTCGCCGGTGACTTCGTTGACGACGAAGATCTGGCCGCTGCCGGCGCGCTGCGAGCGGAAGATGATCCACTTGCCGTCCGACGTCCAGGTGTCGTGGGTCTGGTAGGGCTTCGAGTCGCTGAAGGACGAGGCCGTCAGCACCGTGACGGTGCGTCCGGTCACACGGTCAACGAGGGTGTGTTTCTCGGACGGATAACGTTTGCCGACCGCGGACGAGGCCGCGCCGTGCGTGAGCGGAGCCACGAGCGCACACGCGACGGCAGACAGCGCGATTTTGAAGAACGCGGAGATAAGGGGGAATTTTTGCATGATGATTCGGGTTGGGAGAAAAGACAGGACGTGACTATGCGCGCTTGGATGTAAAGGATGGCGGGGTTTGTTTTCTGACAGTTTGAAATTCCGCGTCCTCCCGCGCGCCACCATCCACCGCCCATCATGCCCGAACTCGCCGAAGTCGAATTTTTTCGCAAACGCTGGAATCCCGGCGCCGGCCAAGCCGTCGTCCGCGCGCTGCTTCATCCGCACGCCGGGGTGTTCAAGGAAAGCGCGACGCCCGCGCTCATCCGCGAGCGACTGGCCGGCGCGGTGCTGCTTTCGTCCGAGGCCGCGGCCAAGCAGATGATTTTCCGTTTCAGCGGGGACGGCTGGCTGGGCATCCACCTGGGCATGACCGGGGAGCTTTCCGTGCAACCGCCGAACCACGCGCCGGGCAAACACGATCACCTCGTGCTCGCGCAACGCGACCGCTGCCTCGTGTTCACCGATCCGCGCATGTTCGGGCGCGTGCAGTTTTCCACCGGCGCAAGCGCCCCCGCCTGGTGGACGGGCATCGCCCCGGCGATTCTATCGCCCGCGTTCACGGCCGAGTCCGTCGCGGCGTTTCTCAAGCGCCGGGCGCGCGCGCCGGTCAAGGCTGTGCTGCTCATGCAGGAACGTTTTCCCGGCATCGGCAACTGGATGGCCGACGAAATCCTCTGGCGCGCGGCCATCCATCCGCGACGCGCCGCCGGCTCGCTCGACGCGGCGGAGATTCGCGCGCTGCATCGCGAGTGCCGCCATGTCTGCCGGCGCGCGCTCGCGACCATCGGGGAAACATTCGCCGATCCGCCCCGCTCGTGGCTGTTTCCGCATCGCTGGGAAGACGGGGGCCGCTGCCCGAAAACCGGCGTGCCGCTCGTGCGCGAGGAGATCGGCGGGCGCACCACCTGCTGGTCGCCGGGCCGCCAGCGCGAGCCGTAGAGCGCCGCGCGGTCCGGCGTTTCTTGCCCTTGCCTCAATGCCGCGCCCCGGCCACGCTCGGCGCAACTTCCACGCAGTCATGTCCAAATCCAAACCCGCCGACCACGCCACCGAACCCATGCTGCCGCGCCCGGTGCGCGAAATCAAAGCCCTCGGCACGGCCGACACCGGCCGAGTCTTCCACTCCGTCCTCCTCATCCGCCGCCTCTCGCTCAAGACCGCCTCGAACGGCAACCCGTTTCTCAGCCTCGAATTCGGCGACCGCACCGGCAGCTTCACGACCAACGCCTTCAGCGACCATCCGCAATTCGATGCGATAAAAACGCTGCCCGAGGGCTCCGCCGCGCGCATCGAGGCAAAACTCGATTTCTACAACGGCCGCCTCTCGCCGAAGCTCGGCAAGGTCACGCCGCTCACCGAGGCCGACCTCGCGGCCTCGCCCGGCCTGCTCGAAAACCTTGTCGAGGCGCCGCCCGAGAACCCCGACGCGCTCTGGACCGAGTTCAACGCGTTCATCGATGACATCAAGCACGACGAGCTGCGCATGACCGTGCGCGGAGTGATCGAGGAAATCGGCGAATCCTTCCGCGTGTCCGCCGCCGCCGTCGCGATGCACCACGCCTACCGCCACGGCCTGCTCGAACACACCACGCACATGGCGCGCGCCGCGCAGGCGCTTTTCCCCGTTTATCCCGAGGTCAACGCCGACCTCGCGATGGCCGGCATCCTCGTGCACGACACGGGCAAGACCATCGAATACGAGGGCGCGCTCTCCGCCCGGCGCGGTCGCAAGGGCATCCTGCAAGGCCACGTCGTGCTCGGCTACCAGCTCGTACGCAAGCACGGCCTGAAGGCGCGGCTCGACGCGGATTTGCTGGAGCGGCTCGAACACATCGTGCTCAGCCACCAAGGCGAGCCCGCGTGGGGCGCGGCCATCTACGCGGCCACGCCCGAGGCGGTGTTTGTCTCGATGGTGGACAACCTCGACGCCAAAATGGGCATGGTGCAGCGCGCCCTCCGCCAAGCCGCCGATGGCGAAGAATTTTCCGAACGCCTGCCCGGGCTGAACTCGCAGGTGCTGCTGACGCCGCCACATACCGCGCAACCAGAGAAGACGGTGGAATAATACCATTTCTCAGTCCTTTACAGGCTTATCAATATCAAGGCAGGGCGAAGCCTCCGTCCGGACCGTTTCGTCCGTCGCACCAAGCCGTGGCTCGGCGTGACGCCTCGCCCTGCCTGAAGGGCCGTCTTCTTTCCATGGTCTGATGACTTTCTGACGTTGCCATCAGTCCTTTCCCGCGCGTTTCCCGGCGCCCCGCTCCACCGTCTTCACTACTTCGCGCACGATCGGCATAAACGCCTCCGCCGCCGGCCGTGTGTGCACGCCGTAGAGGTTCAGAAAACCCACCTGCCGCCTTATCCCCGGCCGGGCGATGCGCACCACCGCGCAGCCGGCCAGCTCCCGGTCCCGCCCCCACAAGGCCGACGTCGGCACCAACCCCGGCCCGCCGCATTCGCCCACCGTGCGCAGCAACACTTCCACCGAACCGAGCTCCATCGCGAACCGCGGCACCCGCCGCGCCGCCGCGCACGCGTTGAGCATCAGCGTCCGCGTGCCGTGTCCCGGCGGCAGCGTCAGCAACGGCCGCAGCAGCACCTCCTCCAGCGGCACCGAGTCGCGGCGGGCCAGCGGATCGTCCTCGCGCACCACCACGACCAGTTCCTCTTGAAAGAGCAGTTGCGCCCGCAGGCTGCGCTCGCCGGTCGGCATGTAGCCGATGCCCACCTCCACCGAGCCTTGCACCAGCGCCGCCTCCATGTCGTCCACCGACAACTCCAGCAACCGCACGCGGATCTCCGGATGCTCCGTGTGAAACCGCGCCACCGCCGCCGGCATCACCCGGTGGGAAAGCACGGGCAGCGCCGCCACCGTCAGCGAGCCGCGTTTCAGCCCGCTCAGGTCGTCGAGCGACTGCCGCAGGTTTTCCATCTCACCCAGCACGCGCCGCGCATAGGGCAGCAGCATCTCGCCCGCCGGCGTCAGCCGGCACATGCGCCGCGCCCGGTGAAAAAGCGGCGTGCCCAGCTTTTCTTCGAGCTGGTGTATCTGCTGCGAAAGCGTCGGCTGGCGCAGCCCCATGACCGCGGCCGCGCGCGTGAAGCTTCCCGCTTCCGCCACCGCCCGGAAATAGAGCAGGTGGCGCAGTTCGACCGAATCATACAGGATAGACGGCATCTATGGATAGGATAGGCAGACCCGCTTCCTAGCTGGTATCGTGCCTGCTGATTCAAGGAGGGACTGAAAAAACGTCATTCTCCTATGAGCATCACCAACACGACACGCCAACTCAACCGCCGCGACTTCATGAAGCTCGCCGGCGGACTCACCGCGGGACTCGCCTTCACATCCTCATCCTTCGTCTCCCGCGTCCACGCCCAGACGACCTCCGGCCGGCGCGACGACGAGCTCAACATCCTCTGCTGGGAAGGCTACAACACCGAGGAAGTGCTCGGCCCCTTCCGCAAGGCCTTCCGCGGCATCAAGCTCAAGGCCGAGTCCGGCACCGACGACCCGAGCATGATCAACAAGCTCCGCGCCGGCGAACTCAAGGTCTGGGACCTCATCAACCTCAACCAATGCTGGGCGCGCGAGCAGATGTGGCCCGAGAAACTCATCGTGCCGCTCAACCAGGAGCGCTTCCTGCCGCATCTCGAAAAGATGCTGCCCTACTTCTACGACAAGAAAAACGGCGTCAACCCCTTCGCCCTCTCGCCCGACGGCAAGGACCTGCTCGGCATGATCCAGCGCTTCGGCCCGTTCTCCTTCGTCGTCAACACGAAGAAAATCTCCCGCGCCACCGCCGAGGACCAGGGCTTCCCGCTGTTCCTCGATCCGAAGCTGAAAAACCGCTACGGCGTGCTCGCCTACGACAACTGGAACGTCATGCACCTGTGCTTCACCGCCGGCTTCAGCCCGTTCAAGACGCACACGCCGGAGGAAGTTGAACTGTTCCGCAAAACCGCGCAGCAACTCTTTGCCAACGCGAAGATGATCTCCGGCGACCTCGTGCAGCTCAACCAGGCCCTCGTCAACGGCGACATCGACTGCTACTTCTCCGGCGGCAACTACACCGCGTCCACCGCCCGCCACGAAGGGTTCTCCGAAGTGCGCGGCATCTCCCCGCTCCGCGGCCCCGTGGACGGCAAGGGCGCCATGCAGTGGTTCGAGCTCACCTCGCTGGTCAACAACCCCGACCTCAGCCCGCGCGCCGCCGACTTCCTCGAATTCGTGCAGAAGCCCGAAATCTGCAAGGCCGTCGCCTTCGCCGAAGGCACCTTCAATCCCGTCTCGCAGATGGCCCAGCCCGGGGTGTTCGCCAAGTTCAGCAAGCAGGAGCTCGACGCCATCCAGTGGGACAGTCTCGAGGAGGAGATGTCCCGCAGCGTGGACTACCAGGTCGTGCCCGACAACGACCTGCTCACCTCGATCTACAACGAGGCCAAACGCACCCGCACCTGATCGGCGCCGGCGGTGGCGGAATCAAGAACCAAGGAAACTTCTATAAATTCATTTTAACCGCGAAGGACGCGAAGCGCGAAGGATAATAATCAAATCACGTTATATTATTTATATTATATCATTTGCGAATGAAAACCACGCTATGGAAGCCGTTAATGGTAGGGCGAGGCGTCCCGCCGAGCCGCGAGCGGTTCACACGGCTCGGCGGGACGCCTCGCCCTACCTGAAGTGTGATTTCTGACTGCAAATGGTATTATCAAAACAGCGGTTTGTTTTCATGCCTTTCTTCGCATCCTTCGCGGTTATTTTTAGATCCTCCCTTAAAATTCAAGAATGGGAGTCAGCGCTTCCCGGCCTGCATTCCACCGCCAGCGCCCGTTCCTCATTATTCATTATTAATCAGGCGGCTTAGCCGCCACACACTCATGGTCGCACCGTTCACAGCATCCGACACCGTTGCCCCGTCCGCCCGCCCCTCCGCATCCGCCTCCGGCCAGCCTTCGCCGCGCGAGGCCATCCTCGAGGCCGCCGGCGTCACCAAACGGTTCGGCTCCTTCACCGCCGTCAACGACGTGAGCTTCCGCATCCGTGAGGGCGAGTTCTTCACGCTCGTCGGCCCGAGCGGCAGCGGCAAGACCACGCTCCTGCGCATGCTCGTCGGCATGGAAAAGCCGACCGCGGGCGACCTGCTCCTGCGCGGCAAGGTGATCAACGACCTGCCGCCCAACCGCCGCCCCACCTGCATGGTGTTCCAGTCGCTCGCCCTCTTCCCGCACATGAGCGTGGGCCACAATGTCGAGTTTCCGCTCACCATCGCCGGCATGGCCTCCGACGAGCGCCGCACCCGCGCCTGGGAACTGCTCGCCCAGCTCCACCTCGATCCCAACCGCTATTACGACAAAAACGTCATGCAATGCTCGGGTGGTGAGCGCCAGCGCGTCGCGCTCGCCCGCGCCCTCGCCTACGACCCGGAAATCATCTTCTTCGACGAGCCGCTTTCCGCCATCGACGCCCGCCTGCGCAAGGTCTTGCAAAAAGAGCTGAAGGACATCCAGCGCCGCACCGGCAAGACCTTCTGCTATGTCACCCACTCGCTGGAGGAGGCCATGGTCATGAGCGACCGCGTCGCCATCCTGCGCGCCGGCCTCATCGAGCAGATCGGCACGCCCGACGAAATCTACGCCGCGCCCCGCAACGCCTTCGTCGCCGAGTTCATGGGCGAGGTCAACCTCCTCCCCGTCACCGGCCGCGACGGCACCGCCGCCGGCACTTGGGACACCGGGCGCGGCCTGCTCCCGCTCACCCTGCCCTCGCCGCTCGCCGCCGCGCAGAGCCGCAAGCTGCTCATCCGCCCCGAATCGCTCCGTTTCCTCAAGCCGGGCGAGGAGTCCGGCAACGCCATTCGCGTGCGCGTTCTCAACGAATTTTCCCTCGGCTCGCGCATCCAGTATCACGTCGAGGCCGCGCCCGGCTGCACCCTCACCGTCGAACGCCTGCGCGAGGACCGCCCCGACACCGGCGACAGCGGATTGCGCCTCGGTTGGGAACTCCACGACAGCCAGCTCCTCGAAACATGATTTCCCGCAACGCCGCCACTTCCACGCCCATATCCGCCCTCCCGCCGGAGCCGGAGCGACTGCATTCCCTCCGTCGCGACGAGGCCCAACGCGCCGCGCCCGCCCTCCCCGTATCCGCCCCTCCCTCTTCCCCTTTCCCCTGGTCGCCCGACGATCCCGCGCTCCGTCACATCCGCACCGATGCCAATCCGCTTCTCCCCCGCCTGCTTGCCCGGCTGCGCACCACGCCCGGCGTCTTCGGCCGGTTTTCCTCCCTGCCCTTTGTGCTGCTGATGCTCTTCGGCTTCGTCATGCCTCTGCTCTGCGTCGTCTGGTTCGGCCTCATGCCCTCCAAGACCTTCAGCCTCCTGCAATGGCCGACGCTGGAAAACTACCGGACCATCTTCGGCCAGACTTACTACAAATCCATCCTCTGGTCGGTCGGGCTGGCGATGCTCACCGTGGCGATCCTGCTCGTCGTCTGCTATCCGCTGGCCTTTGCCCTGGCCAAGGTTTTCCGCGGCGGCGCCACGTTCATCACCTACGCCATCGCCTCCTCGCTCTTCGTGTCGGAAAACGTGCGCCTCTTCGGCTGGGTCATCGGCTTCATGAAAAACGGCGTGGTCGGCGGCACGCTGGCCCGCCTCGGCCTGCCCATCGACTCCCTCCTCTACAACGTGCCCGTGATCGTGCTCGGCATGGTTTACGTTTACCTGCCCTTCATGCTCTTCCCGCTCGCGCTCGGCGTGAAGATGGTGCCCGACCAGGTGCGCGAGGCGGCGTTCGACCTGGGCGCGAGCCGCTGGCAGGTTTTCCGCAAGATCGACCTGCCGCTTTCCATGCCCGGCGTCCTCATCGGCTCGCTGCTCGTCTTCGTCCTCTCGATCGGCGCGATCACCGAGGCCAAGATCCTCGGCGGCCAGAAGGTCGTCACCATCGCGGCGGACATCGAAACCGAGTTCACCTACGGCCAGAACTGGCCGCTCGGCTCCGCCCTCTCGACGCTCCTGATCCTGCTCACGACCGTCCTCGTCTTCTTCGCCCTCGGCCGTTTCGACCTGGAAAAATTCCTCGGCAAGAAGCCCCGCGAAAACTGACCGCGCGCGCCGCCGCCCCGCTCCACTCCGCAATCCGCAATTCCAAATCCGCATTTTCCCATGATCGTCTCCCGCACGCAAAAAGCCGGCTTCAGCCTCTACGCGGGCCTCATCCTGCTCCTGTTCTATTTCCCGCTTTTCTGCATCGTCGTCGCCTCGCTCTCGAAAAAGCGCTACTTCGCCTTTCCGTATCCGGCGGAGGATCTCACGCTCAAGTGGTATGACGCCGCCGTCCGCTCCCCGCAGGTGGCGGAGTTTGTCGGCATCAGCCTGAAAATCGCCGCCCTCACCACGGTCTGCTCGCTCGTCATCGGCTTCTTCGCCGCCCTCGCCTACGCCCGCTATGCGTGGCGCGGGCGCAAGACCTTCCAGCGGCTCGTCCTCCTCCCGCTCTTTTTTCCCCAGTCGGTCCTCGGGCTCGCGCTCCTCATGTGGTTCAACTTCCTCGACATCACGCCCTCGTGGTGGACCGCCGTCATCTCGCACACCGTCTGGATCGCGCCGATCACCACGCTCATCATGTCCATCCAGGCCTACGGCCTCGACGACTCGCTGGAGGAGGCCGCGCGCGACATGGGCGCCACCCGCGGCCAGATCCTGCGCATGATCACCCTGCCGCTCCTCGCCCCCGGCATGGTCTCCGCCGCCTGTTTCGCGATACTCCTCTCGTGGGGCAACTTCGCGCTCTCGCTCTACACCACCGGCCCCGACAGCGCCCTGCCCGAATGGCTCTACGCCCGCATGACCAGCGGCTACCAGCCCATCGTGCCCGCCGTCGGCGCCATCTCCGTCCTCGGCGCCATCGTCCTCGTCGTGGCCCTCTTCGGCATCATCCACTGGACGACACGAAAAAACCGCCGCGCCGCCGCCCGCTGAATTTCTGTTCCGCAACCCTCCGCGTTCCCTCCCATGCAGTCATCGCTCCAAGGAAAATCCGTCATCGTAACCGGCGCCACCAAGGGCATCGGCAAAGGCATCGCCCGCGTCTTCGCGCAGAAAGGCGCGCGCGTCGTCATCGCCGGGCGCAACGCCATCGGCGGCGAGGCCACCGCCGCCGAACTCCGCGGCCACGTCGAGCCCGGACGCAAAAACACCGTCACGTTCGTGCAGGCCGACGTCACCGACCGCGCCCAGGTCGAGGCCCTCGTCGCCAAGACCGTCTCCCTTTACGGCGGGCTCGACATCCTCTGCGCCAACGCCGGCGCCTTTCCCTCCGCGAAAATCCCCGACCTCACCGAGGCCGCGTGGGACGCCCTTTTCGCCACCAACGTCCGCAGCCTCTTCACCTGCGTCCAGGTCGCCCTCCCGCACCTGCGCAAGAGCGCCGCCGGGCGCGTCGTCATCACCTCGTCCATCACCGGCCCCGTCACCGGCTACCCGGGCTGGGCGCACTATGGTGCGACCAAGGCCGCGCAACTCGGCTTCCTGCGCACCGCCGCCATCGAGCTTGCCCGCGACGGCATCACCGTGAACGCCGTCCTCCCCGGCAACATCTACACCGAGGGCCTCGCCGAGGTCGGCGCCGACTACATCAACGCCACCAAGGCCGCCATCCCCCTCGGCAAACTCGGCACCGTGGACGACATCGGCCACGCCGCCGCGTTTCTCGCCTCGCCCGAGGCGGGCTTTATCACCGGCCAGGCGCTCGTCGTGGACGGCGGGCAAATCCTCCCCGAGTGCCCCGCCGCGCTCACCGCGTGACCATGAATTACGAATTAAAAATGACAAATGACGAATTTTCCCAATCCGCCACGCATCATTCCTCCGCCATCTGATCATTCGTAATTCGTCATTTGTAATTCGTAATTTCCCATGTCCTGGCGCACCTCCTACCGCTCGTTCTACTACGAAACGCTGCCCGCCGACGCCTTGCCGGACATCCGTTTGCCTGCCGATGCCACCGCCCTTCTCCTCATCGACCTCCAGCGCGGCTTCTACGATCCCGCCCCGCTGACGCCCGACGCCACCGACGAAGCATTACACGAATACCGCCGCTGGGCGCCCTACCGCGCGCGCATGGCCGGCACCGTCCTCCCCAATGCCGCGCGCCTCCTCGCCCGCTTTCGCGCCGCGCCCGCCACCGCCCGCGCCGTCATCCACGCGCACATCACCAGCCTTACGCCCGACGGACGCGACCGCTCGCTCAGCCACGCCCGCCCCGGCTTCAACAACCTCCACTATCCGCCCGGCAGCCCCGGCGCCGCCTTCCTTCCCGAAACGGCCCCGCTGCCCGGCGAAATTGTCCTTGGCAAGACCACCGACAGCGCCGTCACCGGCACCACTCTGCGCCTCCTCCTCGCCAACCTCCGCGTCCGCCATGTCGTCGTCGCCGGCGTGTTCACCGACCAATGCGTTTCCAGCACCGTGCGCAGCCTCGCCGACGAAAGCTTCGACGTGGTGCTGGTGGACGACGCCTGTGCCGCCGCCACCGACGAACTCCACCGCGCCGAACTGACCATCATCAACAACCTCTACTGCCAGGTCCTCGCCACCGACGAAACCCTCGGCGCCCTCGCACCATAATCCGCCTCCGCCTCATTCCTCCATTCTTAATTTTTAATTCTTAATTATTCATTCTCTCTATGTCTCCATTCATCGAATCCCTCGTCCACGCCGACAAAACAGCCGTTCAACGCGACTCCATCCGCTACTGGAACCCGCACAAGGTCCACACCTGGCAGCGCGATGGCGTCGATTTCATCATGGGCCGCCGCGAAGGCTACCACATGTATGACATGAGCGGCCACCGCCTCATCGACCTGCACCTCAACGGCGGCACCTTCAACCTCGGCCACCGCAACCCCGAGATCATCGCCACCCTCAAGGAGGCGCTCGACCACTTCGACATCGGCAACCACCACTTCCCCGCCATCACCCGCGCCGCCCTCACGAAAAAACTCGTCGAGACCGCGCCCGCCGGCATGCACTACGCCGTCCTCGCCAGCGGCGGCGGCGAGGCCATCGACATCGGCCTCAAGTGCGCCCGCTACGGCGCCCGGCGCAAAAAAATCGTCTCCGTCATCCGCGCCTACCACGGCCACACCGGCCTTGCCCTCGGCACCGCCAACGAACGCTACGCGAAACAGTTCCTCAGCGAGGGCGACCCGCGCGAATTCGTCAAAGTCCCCTTCAACGACCTCGACGCGATGGAGGCGGCCCTTCGCCCCGGCGACGCCGCCTGTGTCATCATGGAAACCATCCCCGCCACCTACGGTTTCCCGCTCCCCGACGACGGTTACCTGCCCGGCGTGAAGAAACTCTGCGAAAAATACGGCACCCTCTACGTCGCCGACGAAGTCCAGACCGGCCTCATGCGCTGCGGCCAGCTCTGGGGCATCAGCACCTACGGCGTCACGCCCGACATCATCGTCACCAGCAAGGGACTCGGCGGCGGCCTCTACCCGATCGGCGCCGTCATCGTCAACGAGCGCGCCGGCCACTGGCTCACCGAGGACGGCTGGGGGCACATCTCCACCTTCGGCGGCGCCGAGCTGGGCTGCATCGTCGCCCTCAAAACCCTCGAAATCACCCTCCGCCCCGAAACCGTGGCCAACGTCAAGTTCGTCGCCGGCCACCTCCGCGCCGGACTCGACCGCATCCGCGAAAAATTCGCACCCTTCTTCAGCGGCATCCGCCAGCGCGGCGTGATCTTCGGCCTCGAATTCGACCATCCCGAAGGCGCGAAGCTCGTCATGCCGCACCTCTACAAGCACGGCCTCTGGGCCATCTACTCGCAGCTCGACCCGCGCATTCTCCAGTTCAAACCCGGTCTCCTCTGCACCCGGGAACTCTGCGACGACATCCTCGCCCGCCTCGAAGCCGGCCTCGCCGAGGCTGCCAAGTCGATCCCCGCCGCCGCCGCCGCCGCCTGAATGCCGCGGACGTTCCGCCCGCGCACCGGCCCCACCCGATCCTTCATCCGCATCCGCCCATGCCCGCACTCACGCTCGAACGCCGTCCCGCCTCCACCCGCCGCCGCGCGGTGCCGCCGCCCGCCGCCGCGCCCGCGCCATCCTTCGCCGCCCTGCCCGTCGCCGAGCAGCTTGCCCGCGTCGAGCAACTCGCCCGCCAGGCGCTTCCGCTCTACGGCCTGCCCTCCTCGTCCGAAATCCGCCTGCTCAACTATTCGGAAAACGCCACCTGGCTGATCCGCCCGCCCGCCGGTCCCGCGCGGGTGTTGCGCATCAACCGCCCCGGCTACCACCCGCGCGCCAACATCGCCTCCGAACTCGAATGGGTGCTCGCCATCCGCCGCGACACCCCGATCGTCACCGCCGAGCCCATCGCCGCGCTCGACGGCGAGTTCATCCAGCACATCTGGCATCCCGGCGTGCCCGAGCCGCGCAACTGCGTGCTCTTCACCTTCGTCGAGGGCGCCGAGCCCGACGAGGGCAACCGCCTCGCCTCGTTCGAGTTGCTGGGCGAAGTCACCGCCCGGCTCCACGCGCATGTCGTCGCGTGGAAACCGTCGCGCCCCATGCGCCGCTTCCGCTGGGATTTCGACACCATGCTCGGCCCCGGCGGACACTGGGGCCGGTGGCAGAAGGGCACCGGCGTCACTCCCGCCATCCAGCGCCACCTGAGCCGCGTCCTGCCCGTGCTCCGCCGCCGCTCCGACGCCGTCGGTTTTTCCAAAAACCGCTTCGGCCTCATCCACGCCGACCTGCGCGCCGCCAACCTGCTGGTGAAGGGCGACACTGTCGCCGCCATCGACTTCGACGACTGCGGTTATTCGTGGTTCATCTACGACCTCGCCGCGGCGCTCAGCTTCATCGAAACGCATTCCGATGTCCCCGCGCTGATCGACGCCTGGCTGCGCGGTTACGCCAAAGTCCGCGCGCTTTCGAAGCCCGAGCTCGCCGCGATCGACACGTTCATGATGATGCGGCGCCTGCTGCTGCTGGCGTGGATCGGCTCCCATGCCGACACCGCCCAGGCGCAATCCGTCGCCCCCGGCTTCGCCGAAGGCACGGCCGCGCTGGCCGAGCGCTACCTGTCCCGTTTTTCCTGACGCCGGCCAATTGCAGGGACTGAGCTCGCATCAGGCCGCGAAGACCGGCGCACCGCGCCGCCTGCAATCTCGCGAGCGTCCCGCCGCGGTCCTTCATTTCTTCCGCTTGCCCAGCAACTCCAGCCAGCTTCGCGCCGCCGTCGAGAGCGTCGCGTCGCGTCGCCAGATCATGTCGAGCTGCCAGCGCAAGTCCGTCTCGTCGAGCAGCGCCACCCGCACCGATGGCAGCGTGCGTGACGCGGCCACCAGTCGCGGCAGCAACGCCACTCCGAGCCCGGCCGCCACCAGCGCGCTTACGAAATCCGGCTGGCTGCCCCGCGCCGTGGCCGGCGGCGTGAATCCGCGCCGCGCGCACGCCTCGGCGATCAGCGAGTTGAGCACGAAGTGCCCTTCGAACAGTACGAACGGGCTTGTCGCCAGTTCGGCCAGTTTTACCCGTTTGCGTCCGGCCAGCGCGTGCGTCTCGGGCAGCAGCGCCACCAGCGGCTCGTCGCAAACCGGCTGCCAGCCAAACTCGTCCGGGACCGGGCGCAGCGTCGCGCCCAGCTCGACCTCGCCTGACCGCACCGCCGCCTCCAGCCGCCGGCTGCCCCCTTCGAGCAACTCGATCTCCACGCCCGGAAACGCGCGCCGGTACGCCGCCACCAGCGGCGCGAACACCTCGCTGATGCCGAGCGGCGGCAACCCGAGCCGCAGCCGCCCGCGTCGCACGCCGCGAAGCTCGTCCATTTCCACCAGCAGGCTTTCGCGCTCGGCCAGCATCGCAGCCGCCCGCCGGTAGACCACCTCGCCGGCATCGGTGAGCCGCGGCGGCGAGGCCCGCCGATCCACCAGTTCCGCCCCGCAATCGTGCTCCAGTTGCCGGATCGCCTTGCTCACCGTCGGCTGCGTGGCGTTGAGGGTCGCGGCGGCGGCGGAAAAACCGCCCCGGCGGATCACTTCGACAAAGGCGCGCAGGTTTCTCAGTTCCATAAACTCATTCCTTTATGGAATAATAAGGATTCCATCAATTCATTTAGGCTATGGCCCCGGACATGTTATCCTTTCCGCCATGATCGCACGCTGGCAGACAACGACAGGGTTCAGACGTTTCCGCATTTTCGTCCGGCGCAACCGCTGGGTGCAGGCCGCCGGGTTGTTCATGCTCTGGTGGCTGTGCGACCGGGCCGTCCGCGTGCTCGGCGTGCCGGTGCCGGGGGCGATTGTCGGGCTCGGGCTGCTGCTGGTGCTGCTCGCCAGCGGGCGTTTTTCGCATGCCTGGGTGCGGCGCGGCGCGAGCGGGTTGCTCGATCATCTGATGCTGTTTTTTGTCCCCGCGATGCTCGCCTTGGTGGATCACCCCGATTTGTTCAGCCTCACCGGGCTCAAGCTGCTCGGCATCGTCATGGCAGGCACACTGCTGGTCATGTCCGGCACGGCGGCCGTCGTGGAGCTGAGCCTGCGCCGCAAAATGGGGCGCGACCATGCATGACTGGGCCGGTCCTGTTTTCTGGGCGGCGGCGACGCTCGGCGTTTACGGCTTCGCCCGCTGGCTCGATCGCCGGCGCCGGCGCTGGTGGACGTCACCGTTGCTGGTGACATGGGTGACGTGCGGCGCGCTCATCATTCTGTTTCACACCACCTGGCGCGAGTACCTGCGCGGCACGCATTGGCTGGTGACGCTGCTCGGCCCGGCAACCGTGGCGTTTGCGCTTCCGATTTACGAGCAACGGGCGTTGATCCGCCGTCATGCCGGCACGCTGGCCCTCGGCGTCCTCACCGGCAGCGTAATCGCGGCCGGCAGCGGATGGGTGCTGGCCAATCTCCTGCACCTTTCGCCGGCTTTGCGCATGAGTCTGCTGCCGCGCTCGGTGACCACGCCGCTGGCGATGGCCACATCGGAAAGCATCGGCGGCATCCCCGGGCTGACGGCTTCGTTCACGGCGATCACCGGCCTGTTCGGCGCGGCGGTGGGCGAGACGGTCATCGCCTGTCTGCCGCTGCGAACGGCTTTTGCCCGCGGCGCGCTTTTTGGCATGGGAGCCCACGGGGCCGGTGTCGCCAAGGCGCGCGAACTCGGTCATGAGGAGGGCGCCATCGCCGGTCTGGTGATGGTGGTCGCCGGGCTCGTCAATGTCCTCGGCGCGACTGTCATCATGGCGTTTCTCCGGTAAGCGGAGATGGGCGCGGGCAAATGCCGGGCTTTTTCCCCGCCGGGCTCAGTCCAGCCTGAAGGCGGTGTGCGTGAGGCGGGCGGCCTCGTCGGAGCGGTCCTGGTCGAGGACGACCGAGATCTTGATCTCGGAGGTGCTGATCATGTCGATGTTGATGCCGGCGTCGGCCAGCGTCTGGAAAAGCAGGGCGGCCACGCCGCTGTGCGTCTTCATGCCCACGCCGACCACGGAGAGCTTGGCCACGTTTTCCTGAAACGCGACCTGCCCGCCGCCGAGCTCCGCGAGCACGGGCTCCAGCGTCTTCCGGGCCTTCTTCGCGTCGCCGCGCGGCACGGTGAAGGTGAGGTTGGCGACGCCGTTGCGGCCCACGTTTTGCACGATCATGTCCACGATGATCGAGGCGTCGGCAAGGGCCTTGAAGACCTTCGCGGCCGAGCCGGGCTTGTCGGGGATGTTGCTCACGAGGACCTTGGCCTGGTCCTTGTCCACGGCCACGCCGCGCACGACAACTTGTTCCATGGAGGAGATTTCTTCTTTCACGATTGTTCCCGGGTTATGGTTGAAGGAGGAGCGGACTTCGAAGACGACGCCGAATTTTTTCGCGAACTCGACCGAGCGGCTTTGCATGACTTTGGAGCCGGAGGACGCGAGTTCGAGCATTTCATCGTAGGAGATTTCCTCGATTTTTCGGGCGGTCTTCACGATGCGCGGGTCGGCGGTGTAGACGCCGTCCACGTCGGTGTAGATTTCGCATTTGTCCGCCTTGAGCGGAGCCGCGAGGGCGATGGCGGTGAGGTCGGAGCCGCCGCGCCCGAGGGTGGTCACCTGTCCGTCCGCGTTGATGCCCTGGAAGCCGGCGACGATGACGACCTTGCCGGCGTTGAGGGAGTCCTCGATGCGCTTCGGGTCGATGGTCTGGATTCTGGCGCGGGTGTGTTTGGTGTCGGTCAGGATACCGGCTTGCGCGCCGGTGTAGCTGACCGCGTCCACGCCAAGCCCATGGAGGGCCATCGCGGTGAGGGCGATGGTTTCCTGCTCGCCGACGGCGAGGAGCATGTCCATCTCGCGCTCGCTGGGGGTTTCGCACACCGCCTTGGCGCGGGCGATGAGTTCGTTGGTCACGCCGGAGCGGGCGGAGACCACGACGACGACTTGGTTGCCGTCGTCGCGGGTGGCCTTGATGCGTTCGGCGACTTTTTTGATGCGTTCGACGTCACCGACAGAGGTGCCGCCGTATTTTTGGACGATGCGTGCCATGGGCAAAGGGTTCCGAGCAAAACAGGAAAAGACGCGCGCGCCAGCGAAATTGTTGAGGCCGGGAGGAGGGGCTTCCTCATTCTCTTGCACGCTCCCCCGATTCGTTTCTTTCCTCTTTATTCTTTATCTTTCTCTTTATCTTTTCCCCTCTCGCGCCTCACGGAAGAAAAAGAGAACAATACAAGGCAAACCGGGAAAACGGGAACGGTTTTCAGAGCAGCCGGAAGGCCAGCGCCTGCACGAGCGTGGGGATGAGCGCGCCGAGGAACAGCCAGAGGGGGGCGACGCCGTGCGGGAACCAGGGCTTGAGGAGCGACTGGCCGGCGGGATTCGGCGCGTTGGCAATGACCGTGAGGCCGCCGCCGGTGACCGCGCCGGCGACGACGGCGTATTTCAGGCCATCGGTGAAGTCGGGCACGAGCGTGGCGAGGTAGGTGATGGCGGCGTTGTCGTTGAACGCGGTCAGCACGGTCGCCCCGGCGAAGAGCGGAAATTCACCCAGCCGCGAGAGCACGGGCTCAATCCACCAGCCTTGCAGCCCGCCGTGGATGACCAGCCCGGCGAGGAAAAAGCCCACGAGCATCGACGGTCTCAGGTCAAGCCGGCCCTGGTGGTGCGCGGTCGCCTGCGAGAAGGCTAGGAAGAACAGAAAGCCGCCGATGAACAGCGCTGGATGATGGGCCACCAAAACCGTCCAGGCCATGAAGCCCAGTTGCACGATGACGACCCAGGCGGGCACGGGCGGCTCGGCGGGACGCTGCGCGCCCTTCGCATCCGCGGCGGCGGCGGCCGCGCGGGCTTGGTTCAGCGCGGCAAGCTCTTTCCTGAACGCCATGAAATACAGCGCCGAGGAGACCACGATGCCGAGCGCGGCTTTCCAGCCGAAATGCGCGAGCATGAAGGCCATGTTCCAGTCCCATTTGGCGGCGACCATGAGCACGGGCGGCGCGGCGAAATGGGTGAGCGTGCCGCCCACCGACACGTTGACGAAGAGCAGGCCGATGGTGGCGTAGGCGAGGAGGCGCGAGGGCTTGAGTGCGTAGAACTGGCGCCCGAGCAGCATCGCGGCGATGGTCATCGCGGCGGGTTCGGTGATGAACGAGCCGAGCAGCGGGGCGACGATGAGGATGGTGAGCCACCACGCCGCCACCGAGCCCTTGCCGACGGACGCGATGGCGCGCAGGCAGCGTTCCGCAAACCACAGCACCGGCCGTGTCGAGGCGAGCGCCATGATGACCACGACAAACATGGGCTCGGTAAAATTCACCGTGTGGCCGATGTAGCCGGCCACGGTGTCCCAGCCCTTGAACCATAAAACCGCGCCGGCCAGCACGAGCGCCCAGATGCCGAACACCGCCTCGACTTCGCCGAAAAAGTGCAGCACCTGCGCCTTGAAGCTGACTTCGTCGGGGCCGCCGTCCTCGTCGTTGTCGGAGCAGCGCGGCGGCTCATGCCGCTCCGCGAGCCGGGCGAGGTGCTCCTGCTCCGCGTGGTGCGCCATGCGGCGGAAATGCTCCGCCATGAAGGTGTGCACGATGGCGAGAAAGAAAATCACAGTGGCCACGAGGTTCAAAGGCTCGGCCTTGACGCGGGCGATGAGCGTGTCGGCCAGCGCGGTGCCCGCGGTGTCGCCGTAGGATGAAAGTGGCCGCGGAAACGGCGCGTCCGGCTCCGGCGCGCCGGCCGCGCAGGAAAACCCGGCTGAAACAAACCACAGAAGCGCGACGAGCGGGAGCATGCGTGATTTCATGCCGGCAAGGGAAACGCCCGTCTTTTCAGATTCAAGCGCAACCGGGCATGCGTCCGCGTGTTTCGGAAAACTCCCGCCACTGGAGCCTTTTTCGTTTGATTAGCCGCCTTTGATTAACGCCAAAGGCGCGCCCCAAGCTAGCCCAGGGCGTCCGCGGCGCCTCCGGCTCACGTCATCGCAAATGTATCCGGATCGGGGCCGATGCGGTGGCCTTTGTTGAGCTTGGCGAAGGCGGCCATGTCGCCGGCATCGAGCGAGAAATTGAAGATGTCCGCGTTTTCCGCGATGCGCGCGGGGGTCACGGATTTCGGGATGACCATCAGGCCGAGCTCGATGTGCCAGCGCAGGATGACCTGGGCCGGCGTGCGCCTGTGTTTTGCGGCGATTTTCCGGACGACCGGGTCATTGAGCAGGTCGCCGCCTTGGGCGAGCGGGCTCCAGGATTCCGTGACAATGCCGCGCCCGGCATGGAAGGCGCGGAGCGCGGCCTGCGGAAACTGCGGATGAAGCTCGACCTGGTTCACGGCGGGGACGACTCCGGTCGCGTCGATGATGCGGCGCAGGTGCGAGGGCGTGAAATTGGACACGCCGATCGATTTCGCGCGCCCCTCGTCGCGCAGGCGGACGAGCGCCTTCCACGTATCCGCATATTCATTACGCGACGGAAGCGGCCAGTGAATGAGGTAGAGATCGACGTAGCCGAGGCCGAGGCGCGCGAGGCTTTCTTCCAGAGCCCTGGGCGCGCGGTCGGCGCCGTGGTCGGAATTCCACAGCTTGGTGGTGACAAAAAGCTGCTCGCGCGGAACCGGGGCGGCGCGCAGCGCCTCGCCGATGGCGGTCTCGTTTTGATAGGCGGCGGCGGTGTCGATGGCGCGGTAGCCGGCCTCGAGCGCGGCTTTGAGCACGGAGGCGACTTGGGCATCGGGGACCTGCCACATGCCGATCCCGAGTTGCGGGATGCGACGGCCGTCGTTGAGGGTGACAAGCGGGACTGTCGGTTTGGCGGTCATAAACTTGCGCATATTGAGCGATACAAAAAATCCTGGCGATGTTTTTTGATACCAAATTGCATTCAAGGGCCAAAAGTTGCGCATTCACCCCGTCTGTGGAATCTGTCCCGGTGCAAATCCGCGCGGACTTGCACGGCGCCGCCCTTTGCGATGGCGGCGGGGTTTACCCGGCGATGCGTGTGCCGCGATGCAGGGCGACGATGCCGCAGGTCATGCCGAAGGAACGCACGTCGGCGAAACCGGCGCGGCGCAGTTCTTCCTCCATCGCGGGGCGCGCGGGGAAGGCGGCGATGGTACGGTTGAGGTAATCGTAGGCGGCGCGGTCGCCCGTCACGAATCCCGCGATGCGCGGCAGGAGATGGCGCAGGTAGAAATAATAAAGCGGGCGGAACCACCGCCAGGGCTGCGAAAATTCGAGCACGAAGACACATCCGCCGGGACGCAGCACACGGTGCATTTCGGAGAGCGAACGGTGGCGGTCGGCCATGTTGCGCAGGCCGAAGGAAATCGTGACGGCGTCGAACGAGGCGTCGGCGAGCGGAAGCGCCATGCCGTCGCCCTGGCGGAAGGCGATGGCGCCGTAGGCGGCGCGGCCGCGTTGCACGCCCCCGCGTTTTTTCTCCTCGGCCTCGTCGAGCATGGGCTGGCAGAAATCCATCCCGGTGATGCGCGTGCCGGCGGGCAGGCCGCGACAGAGCGCGAAGGCCACGTCGCCGCTCCCGGTGGCGAGGTCGAGCACGTCGGACGGGGCGGCGCGGCGCACCGCGCGCACGAGGCGATGACGCCACCAGATATCCATGCCGCCGCTAAGCAGGCGGTTCGCCACGTCGTAACGACGGGCGATGCGGGCGAACATGGAATTGACGGCGACCGGGTCGGGCATGCGGCGAAATGGCGTGGCTGGGATGAGCCGGGCATCTTGAAGCGGCGCGGCCGGGTTTGGCCACTGATTTTTGATGCAGCCGGGTGCCGGGGAGAGCCTTTTTAAACCACCAGCGCATTTCCCATTCGATCGGCGGGCGGAATGTGACTCAATAGGCCACATTCCAGCCACCGCACCGACGCAAGGAGGTGGCGTGCTCTTTTGGTATCAGGCACAGGCGGGAGTGCCCGTGCTGCTTTTATTTCACCGCGAGCTGCTTCAGGATTTCCTCGGTGAGTTTGCTCACGAGCGCCTCGACTTCGGGGCTGGTGGCGGGCTCGGCGGGGGTGTCGGGGACGCGGCACATCACGCCGGGACGGAAATCGCTGTTGTCGCAGAGTTCGCATTCCTTCAGGCCGTCGCGGTTGTCGGGCATGCCGAGGGCCTTGCGGATTTTTATGAAATCGCGGGCCTTGGCCCCGCCCACGCCGTCGCCGATCTCGCCGCCAAGCTGGGATGCGATCCAGATGGTTTTGCAGTAGGCGTCGGCGTTTTCCATTTTCCAATAGGCGTCCTCGACGTCCTTGCCCCAAGTGATGACGCCGTGGTTGAGCAGGAGGACGCACTGGTTGTCCTTGCCGACCTCGCCGACGGTGCTGGCCATTTCGGGAGTGCCGGGGGTTTCGTATTTGGCCAGGGCGATTTTGCCGAGGAAGATGTCGGCCTCGGGGATGAGGCAGGTGGGAGGCTGCACGCGGGCGACGGCAAAGGCGGTGGCGTGCGGGGGATGGGCGTGCACGCAGGACTTGCAGAGGGGCTGGCGTTTCATGATCGCGAGGTGCGTCATGGCCTCGCTGGTGCGTTTGCGGCGGCCGGCGAGTTGTTTGCCGTCCATGTCGATGAGGCAGATGTCCTCGGCGGTCATGAACCCTTTCGAAATGAGCGTGGGGGTGCAGAGGACGAGGTTGTCGCCGACGCGCACGGTGATGTTGCCGCCGTTGCCGTCGGTGTAGTCCTTTTCCCACATGCGGCGGCCCATGTCCACCATGCGGCGCTTGAGGGTCTCGATGGCGGGCGAGGTGAAGAAGGCGGCAATGGCCTCGGGGGCCTTCGGGTCGGCACCGGGCGTCCATTTGTATTCGTAGTCGGGCACGATGGGCTCGACTCCCACGCCGGCGGCCTTGAGCGCGTTGCTGCCGGCGGACGGGCCGGCGGCGGGACGCGCATTGAGCGAAGACTTGCCGTGCTCGGTCAGGTAGTCGCGCGCGCTGGGCGTGAGTTTGGCGTCGGCCGGAATGGGGTGGCCATTGCGAATGAGTTTTTCGACTTCGCGGGCGGTGAGGAATTGAGCCATGATGGTGAAGTTTTGAGTTTAGGTTTTAAGTTGAAGTTTAAGTGAAAAACGGGTCAGGCGGTGGCGGGCGGGCGGTAGTCGATCCGGTCGACGATGCAGGCGACGTAGGCATCGACGGGGGCGTCGATGGCGAAGGGCGCGGTGGCCTCGGCGCCCTCGGTGAACCCCACGATATGACCGGGCGCGGCTCCGAGCTGGTCGTAGGCCACGAGGGCGTTCGCCTTGGTGAGCGCGGCGGGCGGCTGGGCGGAGGTTTGCTGGAGTTTTTTCTGCGACAGCCCGGCGTATTGGGAACGGGACAGCGGCTGGATGAGCAACAGGGTGCCGCCCCGATAAACGGGCTCCTGGAGCGTAAGCGTGACCCGGCCGATGACAGTGCCCAAGCGCATGGTTACTTCCGGGTTTTCTCGTTGGCATCGGCGATGCCGATGATGAGGTTGCGAAGGGGCGAGCGCGGATCGCGCACCATCTGGCGGGTGGTCGAGCCGTCGGTGCTCAGGATGGCGCGCTGGTGCAAGGCCGCGCCGTGGGTGTCGATGGCGAGAATCGGGTCTCCCGCGGCCGCGCCGGTCTCGTCGATGGGCTGGCAAATCACCGTGCGAAAACCGCGCATGCTGGGATGGCAGGCGGTGGCGGTGATGGTGCCGTCGATGCGGACGAGATTCATGGCGAATGCGGAATGCGGATTTCGGAATGCGGAATTTATTGGAGGTGGCGTGAGGCGGGCGGATGCCGGTTTGCGGTTTGTGTTTTTAATTCCGCATTCCGCATTTCAATAAATCTTCAGCGCGTCCACGAGCACGCAGCGGCGGGTGCGGGTGAACGTTTGCGGGTTGGTGATGCCTTCGCCGGTGGTCGTGGCGATGGAGTAGCTGAGGTAGCCTTCGCCATCGAGGCCGAGGCCGGTGGTGCTGGGGCCGTTTTTTACGAAAAGGGTGGTGTCCATTTCGCGGGCCATGGCGGTCATGCGATCCACGTTGAGCGAGTGGATGATCGAGGAGTGCTTGTAGCCGTGCTCGGATTTTTTCGCGAGGGCGATGCCTTCCTCGACCGTTTTCACGCGCACGATGGGCAGCATGGGCATCATCTGCTCTTCCATGACGAAGGGGTGATCGGGGTCGGTTTCGCCGATGAGGATGGGCGTGAATTGCGGAATGCTGAGGCCGGCGCGGGCGGCGAGCACGGAGGCGTCCTTGCCGACAAGCTCGCGGTTGAGCACGGGGTGCGAGCAGCCGCCGGCATCGGGCTTCATGGTGAAGACCTCGCGGGCGAGCTTCTCGGTTTGCGCGGGCAGGAGGCGGACGGCGCCGGCTTTTTCGAGGCTGCGGACGAGGGCGTTGGCGACGCGGTCGAGGACGAAGACCTGTTTTTCGCCGATGCAGAGGAGGTTGTTGTCGAAGCCGCAGCCGTAGATGATGTCCTTCGCGGCTTTGTCGGTGCAGACGGTGTCGTCCACGAGCACGGGCGGGTTGCCGGGGCCGGCGCAGATGGCGCGTTTGCCGGATTTCATGGCGGCGTTGACCACGCCGGGGCCGCCTGTGACGACGAGAAGGTTGACGAGCGGCGATTTGCAGAGGGCGTCGAACGACTCGAGGGTGGGCTTCTCGATGGTGCAGACGAGGTTTTCAATGCCGGTGGCGGCCTGGATGGCCTCGTTGTAGGCGCGCACGGCCAGAGCCGCGGAACGTGCGCCGCCGGGATGGGGGTTGAAGAGGATGGAGTTTCCGGCGGCGATGGCGTTGATGATGTTGCCGGAGAGCGTGGGCACGGAATGCGTGACGGGGAGGATGGCCGCGACGACGCCGAAGGGGGTGTATTCCTCGTGCATGAGGCCGTGGTCGCCGCTCAGCGCGTAGGGGCGGAGCCATTCGACACCGGGGACGAGTCGCACGATCTGGAGCTTGGCAATCTTGTGTTCGAGGCGGCCGATTTTGGTCTCCTCGAACTCGAACTTGCCCCAGGCCTCGGCATTGGCGGTGGCGAGTTTCTTGATGATGTCCACGACCTGCTTGCGGGCGGCGACGCCTTTGGCGCGGAGTTGCTCGAAGCCTTTCTGCGCGGCGGCGGCGGCGGACGGCACATCCTGAAAAACACCGTGACGCGGGCCGGAGGACGGGCTGGCCACGGCGGGCGCGCCGCCGGTGGCGACTGCGGCGGGAGAGGAGCCGGAACGGATATTGCGAACCACGTCGGAGACGATGGAGCGGACCAGGTTTTCGTCGATTTGGAGAGCCATGGAAAAATGGGATTTAGTGAATGCGGAGTGCGGAATGGAGAAACCGGCGTGGCGGCGCGCGAGTGATTCTTGTTACTCGATACTTGTCACTTGTGGCTTGGTGCCCGGCGTCGTGGGTTTGATGGTTCAGGTGGCTTTTTTTCCGAGCACCTCCACGGTGTCCACCAAGCCGACGACGGCGGCGTCGATGGGGAGCGGCTTCATGCCGGTGGCCATGCGCGCGGAGCTGCCCTGGCAGAAGAGCACGAGGTCGCCCGCGCCGGCCCCGAGGGCGTCAACGGCGACGATGGTGTTGCCGCCGGGTTTGAGCGCGGCGGGGTTGGCCTCATCGGGAAACATGGGGCGCAACAGGAGGAGTTTGCGGCCAGTCATGGTCTCGTCCTTCTTGGTGGAGACCACGGAGCCGATGACACGGGCGAGAAACATGAGTGGGAGGTGAGAAGGGTGATTGGGTGAGGGGATGGGAACGGTCTTCGCAATACCTCCATCTTTCTTCTTTCCTCTTTATCTTTCTCTTTCCTCCCTTGTGCCGTCTGGCCGGCAGGCAAAAGAGAAAGAGGAAAGATAAAGAATAAAGAGAAAGATGGATTCGCGCGGAGAGGCGAAGGCAGACGGCTCCGGCTTGTCTGTGGGACACAGGCAAGGGAATACCCGCGCCTCCCTTTACTTCTTCGCGGGAGCGGCGGCTTTCGGGAGGACGGTGGCGACGTCGTCGTGAGGGCGGGCGATGACCTGCACGCTGACGACTTCGCCGTAGGTGCGGGCGGCGGTCGCGCCGGCCTCGGTGGCGGCCTTGACGGCGGCGACGTCACCGGTGACCACCGCGGTCACGAGGGCGTTGCCGACTTGTTTCATCGGGCCGACGAGGGTGACGTTGGCGGATTTGAGCATCGCGTCCACACCGGCGACGAGCGCGGTGAGGCCACGGGTTTCGAGGAGTCCAAGGGCTGATTGTGCCATGATGTTTTTTCGGTTGGGTTGAAGGTTGGGTTGGGAAAATGCGTTTTTGGGAATTTTGTCGTTTGGATTTTATTATTTGGGATTTGTCCGCCGCGCGGCGACAAGCCGCGCGGTTTCGCGCGCGACGACGAGTTCCTCGTTGGCGGGGATGACGAGGATTTTCGTGCGCGAGGTTTTGCCCGCGAGGTCAGTCTCGGGCGCGGCGGCGGCGTTGGCCGCGGGGTCGAGTTCGAGGCCGAGGGCGGCGAGGTTTTCGCAGACGGCTTCGCGCAGCCAAGGATTATTCTCGCTGATGCCGGCGGTGAAGACGAGGGCGTCGCAGCCGCCAAGCTGCACCCAGAACGCGCCTATGTAGTGACGGATCGAATACACGAGGGCGTCGATGGCGAGCCGGGCGCGGGCGTCGCCCCGGTCGGCGGCGGCCTTGATGTCGCGCAGGTCGTTGCCCACGCCGGAGAGCCCGAGCAGGCCGGACTCCTTGGCGAGCTGTCTTTCCGCCTCCTCGACGGTCAGGCCGAGGCGGCGCATCGCGCAGGGGAGCGCGGCGGAGTCGAGGTCGCCGACGCGGTTGTTTTGCGGAAGCCCTGACTGAGGGCTCAGGCCCATGCTGGTGGCCACGGCCACGCCGTCGCGAATCGCGGTGACGGAGCTGGAACCGCCGAGATGGCAGGAGATGACGCGCAGGGGCGCGCCGGTGTTTTTCGCGGGGCCGTGCAGGTAGAGGTTGCGCGCGGCGGCGGCGATGTCTTCGCGGCCGAGGAGCTCGGCGGAGCGTTCGGCCATGAATTTGTGGCTGGCGCCGTGGAAGCCGTAGCGGCGGATGCCGGCTTTATACCAGGCTTCCGGCACGGCGTAGCGATGCGCGGCGGGCGCGACCCACTGGTAAAACGCGGTCTCGAAGAGCGCGACGCGCGGCACGGCGGGCAGGCGCTCGCGGAAGGTACGGATGCCCGCGGCGTAGGGCGGGTTGTGCGCGGGCGCGAGGTCGGCGGTGTCGAGCAGGGCTTTTTCCACCGACTCGTCCGCGAAAAGGCAGCCGGTGATGTCTCCGCCGAGGACGGTCTTGAAGCCGACGGCGTCGATTTGCTTGTGGCCGGCGGCGGCCAGTTCGCCCATCGCCTGGTCGATGACGGCGCCATAATCGGTCACGCGTTCGAATCCGCCGCGCGCGAGGAGCCGCGCGCTCCCGCCGTCGAGGGCGTAGAGGCGGTATTTGAACGAGGTGGAACCGAGGTTGGCGACGAGGACGTTCATGGATTTTCGATTTTGGATTCTCGATTTTGGATTGGGGCGCTGCCGCGCCTTGGTGTGATTTCCGAGACAGGCGCGGAAGCGCCATCAATCGGAAATCGAGAATCCAAAATCGAAAATTTCCTCACGCGATCCACTTGCCGAGGGCGCCGATGTCGTCGTGCGGGCGCGGGATGACCTGGGTGGCGACGATGTCGCCGACACGGCGGGCGGCTTCGGCGCCGGCGTCGATGGCGGCCTTGAGGGCGGCGACGTCGCCGCGGAAAAACGCCGCGACGTGGCCGGAGCCGATCGCCTCGTAACCGGTCATGGTGACGTTGGCGGCTTTGAGGGCGGCGTCGGCCGCCTCGATAAGGGTGCAGAAACCTTTGGTTTCAATCATGCCGAGTGCTTCTTGTGCCATGGGAGGTGGAGTTTGAGTTGGAAGTTTAAGTCTAAGTTTTGGGTCAGAGGCTGAATTGCTTGAGCAAATCGGCATGCGGGCGGGCGATGACGTGCGCGCAGACGAGCTCGCCGACGCGCTTGGCGGCATCGGCCCCGGCGTCAACGGCGGCTTTCACGCTGCCGACATCGCCTTTGACGAGGACGGTGACGAGGCCGCCGCCGATCTGGACTTGCTTGGCGAGCGTGACGCCCGCCGCCTTGACCATCGCGTCGCTCGCCTCAACGGCGCCGACGTAGCCTTTGGTTTCAATCATTCCTAGAGATTCACTCATGGGGATCAGTTGGTTTAGTGGTTATGGGTTGAAGGTTGGTTGGATTTCGGTGGAGGAAAAGTGGCCGGAGACCGGGGTTTATTTGATCAATTCGCACGGCGTGACGGGGCTGAGGCCGCAGGCGTTGGCTTCGTCGGTGTCGATGTGGACCTCGAGTTTGAAGTCGGGCGACACGCGCACAAACATGCGGTCGAAGGTCACGCCGCATGCGCCGCCGACGCGGAGTTTCATGTAATCGCCGTTTTTCACGCGGTAAAACGCGGCGTCGTCCGGGTGCATGTGGACGTGCGGCGCGGCGCGGATGACGCCGACGGGCAGCTCAAGGAAGCCAGCGGGGCCCATGAGCATGCAGCCGGGGGTGTCCTTGATGTTGCCGGAGTTGCGGACGGGAATTTCGAAGCCGAGCGAGATGGCGTCGGTAAAGGCGAGCTCGATCTGGTTGAGGTCGCGGCAGGGGCCGAGGATGCGGAGGTTCGAGATCACGCGACTGCGCGGGCCGATGAGCGTGACGGACTCCTTCGCGGCATATTGGTCCTTCTGATACAGCCACTTCATCGGCGTGAGCGTGCGGCCCTTGCCGAAGAGCGTCTCGACGGCCTGCGGCGTGAGATGGCAGTGGCGGGCGGAGACGTTGACGAGGAGCGGGTTGGGCGCGCGCACGGTGCGCGGCATCGGCTGCCCGAGATTTTCGTAAAGGGCGCGGCGGACGAGGTGTTCGATTTCAGCGCGATGAGGGGCTGGAGGCGCGAGTGACATGAGCTGCGTGCAAAAGGATGAAAGTGTGGTGCGGGGGAAATCAGGATATTCGACCGACGAGACGGTTCATTGCTTTATGACGCAAGTCAATCATATATTTTCAGGTGATTTTCGGACGCCCGGAGCGACACGGCAGCGCACCGTAGCGCGGCATCCGTGCCTGCCGTCGTTATTTTATCGCGCGCAGCGCGGCATTTATTGGTTTTTGGAAAAAAGAATCAGCGGCGCTTCGCGCCTTCGGTTTCGACGGCAGGCAAGGATGCCTTGCGCTACGCTCGCGCTGGCGCGCAAGAACAGAATCGACTCGGTTCCGTCGCGGGAAAAGGATCCCGGTCCACACCTATGACCAGTGTTCCCGCGGAAAAGCCGGCTGCGTCCGGTCGAAAGGCCCTAAAACTCGGGCTCTGCCTTGGCGCGCTTGGTGTCGTTTTCGGCGACATCGGCACGAGCCCGCTCTACACGATGAAAGAGTGCATCGCCACGCTCCCGCCGTCCGAGCGGGTCGAGGGTGTTTACGGCGTCCTTTCGCTCATCACGTGGGCGCTGCTCCTGGTCGTCTGCGTGAAATACATCTGGTTCGTCACCCGGGCTGACAATCGGGGCGAGGGCGGCATTTTCGCGCTCCTGGCCCTCAGCCAGGTGCACGACACCGAACCAGGGCCGCCGCCGAAGCGACCCCGGCCCATCGGCCCCGCGCTGCTCGTGATCCTGTTCGGCGCGGCGCTGCTTTACGGGGACAGCGTCATCACGCCCGCCATCACGGTGCTCAGCGCGGTGGAGGGATTGCGAGGCGCGGGCGGATTTTTCGCCGGCGGACATGCGCAGAACCTCATTGTGTTCATCACCTGCGGGATTCTCGCCGTGCTGTTCTGGTTTCAGCACAAGGGCACGGAATTCATCGGCGCGGTTTTCGGCCCCGTGATGCTGTTCTGGTTTGCCGTCATCGGCGCGCTCGGGCTCTGGCACTTGGTGGAGTCGCCGCGCATCCTGCTCGCGCTCAATCCCCTTTACGGCGTCAATCTGCTCGTCACGCACCCCGGCGGGGCGGCGACGCTGCTCGGCTCCGTCGTCCTCGCCGTCACCGGCGCCGAGGCGCTGTATGCCGACATGGGGCATTTCGGCCGCCCCGCCATCACGCGGGCGTGGCTGTGGTGCGCGCTGCCCGGGCTGCTGCTGAACTACTACGGGCAGGGCGCCTACGTTTTGGAGCACCACGGCGCCGCGGTGAATCCGTTCTTCGAGCTCGTGCCGCCGGGGCTGCCGCGCATGGCACTCACGGTGCTCGCGGCCTGCGCTGCCATCATCGCCAGCCAGGCGGTCATCTCGGGGGCGTTTTCGCTCACGCGCTCGGCCATCCAGCTCGGCTATTTCCCGCGCCTCAAGGTCACCCACACCAGCGCGGAGCTGGCCGGCCGGATTTATGTGCCGCTCGTCAACACGTCGCTCGCCCTCCTCTCGATCGGCGTGGTCGCGCTGTTCGGCTCCAGCGACCGTCTGGCCGCCGCCTACGGCATCGCGGTCACGGGCACGATGCTGGTCACCACGCTCGCGTTTTTCCGCGTCGCGCAACTCCGCTGGCGCTGGCCGCTCTGGCGCTCGCTCGGGTTGTGCGCGTTCTTTATCGTGATCGACGCGGCGCTGTTCATCTCGACGCTGCACAAATTCGTGGACGGCGGCTGGCTGCCCATCGGCATCGCGCTGGCGGTCATCGCGATCATGCACACTTGGAAAACCGGGCGCGCGGAGATCCGCGAGAAAATCTACAGCGGCGCGACGATGGACCTGGAGCTTTCCGACATCGCAAAAAGCAAAAACATCGTCCGCGTGCCGGGGAGCGCCGTCTTCATGGTCGCCACGCCCAAGGGCACGCCCATCGCGCTGCTGCATCACCTCGCCGCCAACAAATGCCTCCAAAAGACCGTCGTGCTGCTCACCATCATCACCGAGGAGATTCCGCACGTGGATGACGAGGAGCGCATGACGCTCGATTACCTCGGCGAGGGCGTGTGGCGGGCGACCGGCCGCTACGGCTACATGGAGCAGCCCAACGTGGCCAACATCTGCGAGCGCATCGTCCACCAGGACGTGCCGCTCAACCTCGACGCCACGACGTTCTATTTCAACCGCGAGATGATCATCGGCGGCGGCGACGCGCGGATGCTCGAGTGGCAGAAGAACCTTTACGCCTTCCTCAGCCGCAACGCCCGCCCGGTGAAGGATTATTACCAGATCCTCCCGACCCGCATCATCGAGATCGGCCTGCCGGTGCAGTTGTGAAGCGGCAGGGGAATCCATCACTGATTTGTTGGTGATAAATATGGGGACTCGAACCGGCAAAACCAGTTTCGGCGTTCAAATCATGAGCAGTTTCAACGCTCAAATTGTGCTGTTTTACGGGCACTTGCAATTTCTGCGTCTGCGTTTCGCAGGACAGCATTGGAAGCAAGATACCGCCCCTCTATGAAACCCGGTTTTTACAGGAGCTCGCTCAATAGATTCTTAGCGTTTCTATCAATCTGTCCAGTTGCTGTCGTTTCTCCGGCGGCAAAGGGTTCCGCGCGGATTGCATGGCAAGTTTGACGGCTTCTGTTTTGAAGCCGCGTTTTGCAAACGCGGGAAGAATATTTTCGAGCATGTCGATGTTGTCGGAAAAACTCCGGCAGCCTTCGATGATAATGTTTTGATAGGCTGTATCGGGTTTGATATCGGCGTGTTCATACACGGCGGCGAAGATGATGTAATTTTGAGGATTTGGCTGCGGAAGCCCGAGGGCGATGAAGAGCGGGGCGAGCACGTCTCGAAATTCGGCGGCGGTGAGGCGGTAATCGGCACCCTTGCGTTCGAGAGCATCCTCAAGATACAGTCGGGTGAGCGTGCGATAGATGCCGGGGCGCGTGATTTCAGCGCGGGCCGCTTTTTCCAGAAGAAGGATTGCCTTGGGGCGGTCGCCGTGACGCGCTTCATTCAGGCCAAGCGTGGCGATGAATTGCGGGTCTCCTGCGGCTTCTGGAGATTCGTCGCAGGCTTTGAGAAGCGAGGCTCGGGCGTTGGCGGGGGCGTTGCAGACATCGAACCAATCGCTGATGATGCGTGTGGTGTCGGCGCGCCGGGAGCGGCTGAGTTCAACGGGTTTGGCGGGGGTGGTGCTGGGTGACAAAGCGACGCGCAGGCCGGTCGGCCCCCATGGATTCCGGTCGTATGCAGCGTCATTTTTGCTGAGTGTCTTGTAATACGCATACATGCGGTTCTTGAATTCGTCATAGTCGGCATTGAAGCAACTTTTGAAGAGTGTCTCGTCTATCTTCTCCGTGACGGCTGCGGCGCGGACAAAGTTTGCGAATGCGCGGGGCGTGTTGATGTCGGGGCCGAACAGGCTGTAGTATAAAAAATCGCGGACTTCGCGCTGCATGGTGAGCTGCCATTGGATCGCTGTTCCAACCATGCCTTCCGGCAAGACAAAGGTGTTATTGAAAACGTCGCCGAGGCCGATGTTGGGGGAACGCATGAAGTTCGCCCAGAGTTTCCATTGTTTTCTAGGGGGTGTTAACATTAATTGCACTTGACGGTGATTTATGCGTATGAGGAGAGGAATGGAACTGACGAAGGAACACCTGGAGAGAATCAAGGACAGCCTGCCGGTGGAGCGGGGCAATGTGAGCATTGATGTGCTGAGCTTTCTAAACGGGGTGCTGTATGTGGCGGAGAACGGGTGCAAATGGAGGAGATTGCCGGAGAGGTTTGGGAACTGGCACACGATCTACACGCGGATGAATCGCTGGAGCAAAAGCGGAGTATGGGACCGGGTGTTCGAGCGGCTGCAGAAGGAAGGGCTGGTGCATCTGGAGCTGAAGGTGGTGTCGCTGGACAGTACCAGCGTGAAGGTCCACCCCGATGGGACCGGGGCGGAGAAAAAAACGGGCCTCAGGCGATCGGCAAATCACGAGGAGGCCGGAACACCAAGATTCATCTGGCTGCCGCGAATGATGTCCATGCCCTCGGCTTCCGCCTCTCGCCCGGGCAGAACGGCGACGGACCCGAGGGACGCGAGCTGATTGGCGAGTTGGGATGCCCGAGGCATGGATGCGCCCTGGCCATGGACATGGCCTACGAAGGCAACGAAACCCGCGGCTTGGCCTGCCTGCTCGGCTTCAAGCCTGTCGTCCCGCCCAACCCGTTGCGTCGAAAACCCTGGAAACTCAACCAGGCGCTTTACCGCCAGCGCAACCACGTCGAGCGCCTCTTCCGCCGCATCAAGGGCTTCCGTCGCGTCTTCACCCGCTACGACAAGCTCGATGTCCTCTTCCGCTCTTTCGTCTCCTTCGCTCTCTCTTGGCTACTCCTCAATAGTGCTAACAGGTCCTAGGGGAATCCGAGGGGAAATCGCTGGCGGCCCCGGCGGCGCTGGTTTCGCAGTTCAAGCAATAGCGTCCGAGGGTGATTGTGTTATCATCATTCACGCCTATCCAGCCGGAGCGGTAGAAGCGGCCCTCCTTGCCATAGACTGAAGAGAACCCAGGGCGCATGCGAAAAGAGCCGCCGTTGGGATGTCCGCGCATGCCGTTCAGCGCGGCGACGAGCCAAGGGAGTTTTTTGCCGTTGGCGCGGATGAGAGCGCACTCATAGAGATGGGTGATGGCGAGATCGGCGGCGCATTCGAGCGATTTTTCGTACCAGTTTGGGCCGTGGGACATGTAGGCTTTCGTGAGGAACTTCACGATGACGAGCTGCTCGTCATTGTGATTGGCGAGAGCCGAGATTTTGTAACGATTATCAAATTGCCGGTCGTTTTTGTGAAAGGGTGTGCCGGCCATGCGCTCATTGAAATCGTCCGATGTTGCGCCGACGCCGGCCGGCGAGAAAAAGCGTTCGATGGCTTCGTCTTGGATGAATATGAGCTTCGAGGGCAAATCGAGCCGCGGACTGAAAATAGCAGGGCAGGCTTCCTCGTAGAGCGTGATGATTTGCTCGGCGTTCCTGACAACATCGGCGACAAATTTCCTGTCATTGAGATTGGAAAGAATTTCAAAATGCGCCGATTGCGCGTGTGTCCAATAAAAGCGGGCGGCGCGCACTTCGATTTTTTGCATTATCACCACGTTGTTGTTTGGGGCGGGGGCGGAGTCCGCCGTTTGCGCGGACAGTCGTGTCGCACCGTGTGTGAGCATCAACGCCAGAAAAAGCGCCAGCCCGGCAATGATGGAGACCGGCGGGAGCAGGCTCTGCTTCTTGCCATTGGGAGGATCAATGGAAATTTCACCCGGAAGATATCCGGCCCCATGGCACGTGGAATCTGTTGAGTGTGTTTTCATTGATATCTGTCCTTTTTAAGGACCCTTATCGATTTTGGGAATATTGCCCATAATTCTGATGCACAGCATGGCGCAAATAGCCACGGTCCATGGACAGTTAGATAAGCATAGCAATCGCATCGCGACGGCTTCGCAGGAGCTCAGTCCTCCAAAAAATCTGATGCTGGTCACTGACGGCGTTGAAATCGCATCAAAAAAGCGCGCCCTCGGGAGGCGCGCTTTTTGGGGGTCAAATAATGCTTTCCGTTGCGCGGATCAGCCGTCGATCTGGACGACGTCGGGCTCGAAGTTCACCGCGAGGCGGTAAACGTTGCCCGGACGCATGATGAGCGGATGGTCGCGCAGGAGGAGCTGGAGATAGTGAATCTTGCCGTAGTTGGTGCGGTAGATGGGATCGTTGGTCACAACCTCGGTCTCGCGCCAGACGGCTTGGAAGTCGTCCTTCTGCACGGTGCAGCGGTGGCCTTCCGCTCCGAGGGCGAGCGAGCCGGCGACGCGGTAGCGGGAGTGCGGCGCGGCGATCGCGATCATGTAGCGGAATTTGTCGAGCGTGACCTGCTGCTTCACCGTGTAGGCAAACTCGGCGCTGATCTTCGGGCCGGCAAAGTTCCACTGGACTTTCACGCTGCCGAGGCCCTTGAGGATTTCCTCCTCGGTGGTGATGAGCTCGGGTTGCTCGTAGCGGAAGTAGAAGCTGTTGCGGAGGCCGAGGCCGGTGACGCAGTTTTTGCCGTAGAAGGCGGGCACCGTGACTTTGTCGCCAAAGGTCAGCTCGGGGACGAGGATGGGCGCGTAGTGGTTGTTGGGCCAGTCGAAGACGCCGGGGCAGTGCGGGAAGGGCAGCACGTCGCTGGCGGGTTTGCCGGCGGAACTGACGAGCGGGATCTGGGCGTGGAGGCCGCTGGCGGCGTCGCGGTAGAGGAAAAGGCCCTGTTCCTTGCGGTTGGACTTGTCGAAGATGACAAAGCGGCCGACGGTGCGGGGCGCCTCGGGCTTGGCGGGCGGGCCGCTCATCTGCACGGTCTTCGCAAGGCGCGACCACTGGCAGAGGTAGCGGGCGGCGTCGAAATTGGCGATGCGCGTGGTGTGGTGGTTGTTGGCGTCGCGCTCAGTGTCGCGGAGGTCGAGGAAGCCGTGCTCCTGGTCGAGGTAGGTCTGGTAGAAATAGAGGAAGATGCGGCGGAGGAGGTCGAAGTATTTGCCCTTCTGGTCCTCGGCGATCCAGCCGTCGCGGAGGGCCTGGAGGATGAGGCTGATGCAGTGCATCTGGCCGTAGGCGCCGGAGGCGTTGCCGAAGGCCCAGCCGAGCCCGTCGGCGCGGACGAGGTCGGGCATCATCTTGATGTATTTCTCGGCGTAGGTGCGAAGCGTGGGGAGCTTGCGGTCGCGCACGCCGGAGTTGGCGTGAAGCTGGAGCGCGGAGCGGGTGAAGACGAAGCTCATCACGCCGTAGAGGTTGAAGTTGCCGCCGATGCCGGAGGGCGCGGCGTCGTCGAAAAAGCCGGTGGAGCTGGTCTGGTTGATGCGATCGACCATGCGCTCGATGAGGCGCGAGGTCTCGTCCTTCTTGGAGAGGCCGAAGGAAAAGCGGGCGACGGCCTTGGCGATGTTGAAGGACTGCCAGTGGTTGTCGTAGTCGGAGCGGTGGAGGAGCTGCTTGTCGATGCGCTGGCGGGTTTCATCGACGAGGCGCTCCCATACGAGGTTGCGCTCCTTGGAGGGGCCGAAGCAAAGGAGGCCGAGGGCGGCGTAGGCGAGGCCGTTCTCGGCGGCGGGCTCGGTAAAGACCTGCGCGGTGACGCAGCGCGCGGTAAGGTCAACGAGGTCAACCCCTTTCAGGGTGGTGGCGCCGGTGGCGCGATAGTATTCGCCGAGCGCGAAAGCGACGTGGCCGGGCTCATCGAGGCGGGGGGACTCGCCGGGGACCGGGGCAATGGTGCCGTCGGGTTGGATGGAGTCCAGATTGTGGGCCAGCATGGAGCGGGCCATATCGAGACATTGCTCGGAGAAGCTGTGCATGAAGGTGTTTTACTTGGAACGAACTGGCACCGGCGCACCGCGCGCGCGGCGGGAAAGGTAAGTTCTGCCAGTAGAATGCTGGACGGCGCAAGAGGGAAGTTTCGGGTTTTTTTGAACGCGAATCTTCACCAACAGACGCCAGACCGCCTTTTTAAGCCGCTTCCCGCGTGGTTTCGGCCGTTTTCAACGCCACTCGTGCCGCGGATAGCGCCGCGAGAGTTCCGCCTTTACCTTCGGATACATGTCGCGCCAGAAGGCCGTCAGGTCGTCCGTCACCTGGATCGGGCGCTGGTTCGGCGCGAGCACCTCGATCTTCACCGGCACGCGGCCGTGGCCGAGCGTGAACCTGCCCTCCACGCCGTAAAGCTCCTGTATCCGCGCGCTCAATACCGGCGGGCCCTCCTTTTCGTAGCGCACGCGCGAGCGGCGTCCGTTGGCCATCACGATGCGCTCCGGCAGGTAGTCGTCGAGCACGGCGAGTTGCTCCGCCGTCAGCCAGTCGCGCAGCACGGGCATGACCGGCTTGTCCTTCACGCCGCGCCAGCTCGTCTCGCCATAACAAATCTGCTCCACCAGCGTCGCGCGGTCGGCCTCGGCGAGCACGTTGACCTCCAGCTCGGGAAACCACTCCGCGAGGCGGTTCACGCGCGTGATCCACTGCTCGACGGTTTCGTCCCACGCCTCCAGCTTGATTTTCCCGGCCAGCACCTGCTGCGTGAGCAGCGCCGCCGCCGCGTCCGGCGGCACGTCGTCCGCGCTCGCCCTGGCCTCCAGCACGAGGTCGCGGAAACGCCGCTCGCGCCGCGCGATGACGCGCCTGGCCGACTCGTCATACACGACGCCCGACGCCTCGAAATAATCCCCGGGAAACAACTCCCGCAGCCACGCCTCCTCCACCGCCGTCGCGAGGCTGAGCAGCACGTTGACCTCGCCGCCGCGCCCCTCGACCTCGCTCACCTCGGCGGCGACGAGCAGCGGCGCCTGCTGCATCGCGCTCTCGCGGGCCAGCATGCCGCGCCGCTTGTGCACCAGCTCGCAACGCAGCGTGCCCGCGTCGAGCCGTTTCGCCAGGTAGTCGGAAAACCCGGCCAGCACGCACTTGCGCACCGCCGCGCCGTCCACGCGCTTCTCGGCGATGTCGAGCCCCTCGCGCTCCGCGATGTCGAGAAACTGCGCGAACAGCGGCCCGACCTGCCGCGCCCCCTGCGCGTGGAGGCCGAGACGCCGGCACGCGTCGAGCGCGTAGCGGTTGTTCTCCGCGAAACGCCATGCGCGCATCAGCAGGAAAAAATCCGACTCGCGCTCCTCGCCGAGGATTTCCTCGCGCGCCTCCTCGACCGCGCGCGGCACGCCGCGCAGCAAAAAATTCCGCCCCTGCGTGAGCGCCGCCATCAGCGCCACCGGCCGCACGCAGCCGCGCGCATCCGCCTCCAGCAGCATGCGCGCATAACGCGGATGCACCGGAAACCGCAGCATGCGGCGGCCCGTCTCGGTGATTTTCGATTCTCGATTCTCGATTCTCGATTGAGGCGCTCCCGCGCCGCCGGACAGCCTGTCTTTATCAATCGAAAATTGAGAATCGAAAATCGAAAATTCCTCCACCGCGCCGAGGTCCGCCAGCAGCATCTCCGCGCGCTCCAGCCCTTTCGCGTCCGGTTTTTCCAGCCACGGGAAACCGGCCACGTCGTCGATGCCGCTCGCCTTGAGCGTGAGCACCACCTCCGCCAAATCCAGCCGCCGCACCTCCGGCAGCTCCTGCGGCGCGCGCTGGCCGTGCTCGCGCTCCGTCCACAAACGCACGCACACGCCCGGCGCCGTGCGCCCGGCGCGTCCGGCGCGCTGGTCGGCGCTCGCCACCGAGATCTTTTCGATGAGCAGCGTGTTGATGCCGCGATGCGGATCGAAACGCGCCATGCGCGCCAGCCCGCAGTCGATGACCACGGTCACGCCGTCGATGGTGAGCGACGTTTCCGCGACGTTGGTCGAAACGATGATCTTGCGCGCGTCGTAACGCGCCACCGCGCGGTCCTGCTGCTCCGGCGGCAGTTCGCCGTGCAGCGGAAACACCGCGAAATCGCGCAACTCCCGCCGCCCCTGAATCGCCTGCACCGTGCGGCTGATTTCATAGGCGCCCGGCATGAACACCAGAAAATCCCCGCCGCCAGCGGCGGCGTCCCCCGCCTCCGCCACGCGCGCGCACTCGCGCGCCGCCACGTCCCACACCGGCTCGCTGTCGAAGTTGACCGCCTTTGGCAGGTACTCGACGCGCACCGGAAAACTCCTTCCCTCCGAGCGCAGCACCTCGCACGGCGCGAGATACTCGCGCAGCAAGCCCGCGTCGAGCGTCGCCGACATCACGATGATTTTCAGGTCGGGCCGCGCCGCCTGCTGAATCTGCAATGCCCGCGCCAGCGAGATGTCGCCATACAAATGCCGCTCGTGAAACTCGTCGAACACGATCGCGCTCACCCCGCGCAACGACGCGTCAAACGACATCTGCCGCAGCAAAATCCCCTCGGTCACGAACCGGATGCGCGTGCGCTCGCCGAGCCGCGATTCCAGCCGGATTTGGTAACCCACCACGTCGCCGAGCGGCGAGCCCATTTCCTCCGCGACGCGCTTCGCCAGCATGCGCGTCGCCAGCCTCCGCGGCTGCAACACGACCACCTCGCCGGCATCACCGAGCAGTCCGTGCGCGAGCAGCATCTGCGGGAGCTGCGTGGATTTTCCCGACCCGGTCGGAGCCTGCACGATCAGCCGCCCCTGCGCGCGCAGACTGGCGACGACGGCGTTTTCGAGTTCGTAAATCGGGAGTTCGCGCGGAGACGGCATGGGAAAAGCCGGTGACATTGAAACGTCCGCGAGCGCGTGACAACCCTCCGTGCAACGCCCGATTCTTTCTCTTTCCTCTTTATCTTTCTTCTTTCTCTTCTTTGCCCCGGCCGGTCCGGAGAAAGATAAAGATAAAGAGGAAAGAGAAAGATTTTTTGACTCACTCCCCTTCCCTTTTCGCCCAGCGTCCCGCGAGCGCGCCGCAGATGATGAGTTGCAGCGGGTGATAAATCATGATCGGCAGCAGGATCATGCCGAGGCCCGGATTGCCCGCGAAAATGATCTGCGCCATCGGCACGCCCGAGGCCAGCGACTTCTTCGAGCCGCAAAACACCGCCGCGATGCGGTCCGGCGGCGTGAAGCCGAGCCGGTTGCACACCGCGCCCGTCGCAAACAGCACCGCGTAGAACACCGCGCCCGCCACCACGACCGCGAACACGAGCGTCAGCCAGCCGTGCTCCGACCACACGCCCCATTTCACCGAGTCGCAAAACGACGTGTAGACCAGCAGCAGGATCGTGCCGCGATCGACCTTGTTGATGAGCGATTTGTTGCGCCCGGCCCACGCGCCGAGCAGCGGCCGCAGCGCCTGCCCCGCGACCAGCGGCAGCACGAGCCACAGCACCAGGTCCAGAATCACCGGCCCGAGCGGCAGCGAATGCCCGCCGGTCTTCAACAGCCAGCTCATCCACAGCGGCGTGAGCACGACGCCGATCATGCTCGACAGCGTCGCGTTGAACACCGCCGCGGGCACGTTGCCGCGCGCGGCCGCCGTCATCGCGATGGACGACGACACCGTCGAGGGCAGCGCGCACAGGTAAAAAATCCCCGTGCGCAGATTGCCCGCCACGTGGTCGCCCGCGAGCCAGAGCAGCAAAATCCCGAGCAGCGGAAAAAACAAAAACGTGCACAGTTGCACCACCAGATGCAGCCGCCATTTCAACGCGCCCGATTTCAGCGCCGCGAACGACAGCGCCAGCCCGTGCAGGAAAAAGATGAGCGCCACGCCCGCCTTGGTGAGAATCTCCGGATGCATCCATCCGCCCTCCGCGCCCGGCCCGGGAAACAGCCACGCCAGCGCCGTCGCGACGCCCAAGCCAATGAGAAACCAGTCGATTTTGAAACGCGAGAGCCGGCCCATGCGGAAGTTTTTTATTTTTTGAACAGAAGGAAATGAAGAAAATGAAGAAAGCGGCTGCGCCGCCAGTTTAAGTTGAAGCCAGGAAGCGGAGATTTGGACCCAGGGGATGTTCAAAAATTAACCGCGAAGGACGCGAAGAGCGCGAAGATGGAAATACGGCAATCATGGTTTTTAATAAGATTTCCGCGTTTTTTCAGTCTTCGCATCCTTCGCGTCCTTCGCGGTAAAAGGGATTTTTTAGAAGCTCCTCCACCGCTTGGCCGTCCTTCGTTGTCTCCGTTTCCTTCTGTTCAAATTTTGTTTTTTCCAAACTTGCGCATCACCATCCCCGCCAGTTCCTCGCGGTCCTCCACGCGCAGCAGCCACACCAGCGCGCCGTAAACCGCCACGCCCGCCGCGATCATCAGTGCCAGCCCGGCCGCGTCGGCCCACTTCGAGCCCTCGCCCGCGCACGCCGCCCATGCGCGCCAGCCGCCCCACACCAGCGCGCCCATCGCCGCGCTCGCCGCGATGATTTTGCCGAGGTCGCGCCGCACGAAACGAAACGCCAGCCGCTCCTCCGCCGCCGTCAGCCGGACTTGCAGGAACAACGCCTGCGCCACGATCGCCACGCTGCCCGCCGCCGCCAGACCCGCCGTCCCGAACCGCCGCATCAACACGAGGCTCAGCGCCAGGTTCACCACGAAGCTCAGCACCGCCGCGACCACCGGCGTCCGCGTGTCCTTGCGCGCGTAAAACGCCCGCAGCATCAGGTTCACGAACGAAAAAAACGGCAGCCCCGCGGCGCACACCGCCAGCACCGGCGCCATCGCCAGCGTGTCTCCGGCGGCAAACGCGCCGCGTTGAAACAGCACGCGGATCAGCGGCACCGCCAGCACCGCCAGCCCGGCCGCCGCCGGCACGTTGACCAGCAGGATCAGCCGCATCCCCTTCTGATAAGCCGCCGCCATGCCCTCCGTGTCGCCCTGCGCCGCGCGCCGCGAAATCAACGGAAAGACCACCGTCGAGACCGCCACCGCAAACACGCCGATGGGCAGCTCCATCAGCCGCTGCGCGAAATTCAGCAGCGCCACCGCGCTGTCGTTGAGCGACAGCCCGATGAAACGCGACACGGTCATGTTGATGAGATAAACCGCCGAGCCCAGCACCGTCGGCGCCATCAGCCGGAAAATCGCCCGCACCGGCCCGCTCAGCGCCAGCGCGAAACGCGGGCGCCATCCGTGGCGCATCAGCGCCCACGCCGGCAGCACCATCTGCCCCGCGCCGCCGACGAGCACGCCCGCGCACAGCACCCGCATCCGCGCGCTGTCCGCCCCTCCCGCCTCGCCCGGCCAGCATTTCCAGCCGATGACCAGCGCGGCGATCATCGCGACATTGAGCCAGACCGGCGACACCGCCGGCTCCAGGAAGCGCCCCAGCGTCTGTAGTGCCGAACTGAATACCGCGGCCAGGCACACGAAGACCAGATACGGGAAAAGCACCACCGTCATCCCCCCGCTCGCCAGCCAGCGCGCCACCGTGTCGTCATCGCCGCCGAACGCCCGCGCCGCCGCCTCGATCCACGCCGGCTGGCTGAAAAACACCATCGCCGCCCCGACCACCGCCGCCGACACCACGAGCAGCCAGCTCGCCACCTCGTTGACCAGCCGGAACGCCCCCTCGCGCTGCCGCCGCTCCAGCTCCTCGTTGAGCGTCGGCACAAACGCCGCCGTCAGCGCCCCCTCGCCGAGCAGCCGCCGAAATAGATTGGGCAGTTGAAACGCGGTGAAAAACGCCGACAGCAACCCGCTCGTCCCGAACACCGCCGCCGTGAGGCTGTCGCGTACGAGCCCGAGCACGCGCGACGCCAAGGTGGCCGCCGACACCACGGCGACCGAGGCCATTTCGAATTTGCGCAGGTTTTTGTCCACGTCCGCCCAAACTATGTCCCCGTCCGCCCCCGCCCAGGCAATCTTTCTTCTTGGTTCTTTCTCTTTCCTCTTTCTCCTCTCCCTGCTCGTTCCTGCCGAAAGAGAAAGAAGAAAAAAGGGAACAATGAGGAAACCAATCGGGCCTCCGCCCTTTGTTACAATATTATGAAGCGCCCCGGCATTGACGCTTTGGCGCGGTGCGCCCACCCTCTGCGCTTCGAGACATCATATGCCAATCATCCCCAAACTCACCGAAAAACTCCAGCGCCACCCCAAGCGCATCGTTTTTCCCGAAGGCAACGACCCTCGCATCCTGCAAGCCGCGCGCCAATGGGTAACGCGCCGCATGGGCGCGCCCATCCTGCTCGGCAACCGCGCCTCCATCAAGGCCACCGCCTCCCGCCTCGATCTCAACCTCCAAGGCATGCGCATCATCGACCCCGAGCACAGCGAGGATTTCGAACCCTTTGCCCGCCAGCTTGCCGAGCTGCGCCAGGCCAAGGGCATGACCCTCGACCAAGCCCGCGAAACGCTCAAGGACACCAGCTATTACGGCACCATGATGCTCGCCGGCAGCCAGGCTGACGGACTCGTCGGCGGCGCCACCCGCACCGCTTCCAGCGCCCTGCGCCCGCTCTTTCAAATCATTCCCAAACATGAGCATGCGCAGACCGTCGCCTCGCTCACCATCATCGACTTCGACGAGCACAAGATCGGCAGCGACGGCTCGCTCTTCTTCGCCGACTGCGGCGTCATCCCCGAGCCCACCTCGCAGCAGCTCGCCGACATCGCCATCACCACCGCCGGCATCGCGCACCACCTCACCAACGAGACGCCCCGCGTCGCCATGCTCAGCTGGGCCACGAAAGGCGATTCCACACACCCCTCGCTCATCAAGATGCGCGCCGCCACCGAACTCGCCCGCGCCAAGGCCCGCGCCGCCAGCCTCGCCATCGAGATCGATGGCGAACTCCAGGCCGACGCCGCCCTCGACCAGATCACCGCGCAGACAAAAAATCTCACCGGCCCCGTCGCCGGCCGCGCCAACGTCCTCATCTTCCCCGATCTCGCCAGCGGCAACATCGCCTGCAAGCTCGTCAACATCCTCGCCGGCTCGAACGCGTTCGGGCAAATCCTCACCGGCCTGAGCCGTCCCGCCGCCGAAATCAGCCGCGGTTCCAGCGCCCATGACGTCTTCGGCGCCGCCGCCATCGTCGGCTGCCAGGCCATCAACAGGGAACTGCTTTATGGAGGATGAAACTTCCTTTTGGTTCGTCGCTATTTTCGATGAAAAGTCCGATTATTTTAGTCACAGAGTTCACGGAGCGCGGACACAGAGGACACGGAGGAAGTTCAAAATCAAACCTCTGTGGACTCTGTGTCGGAGCTCTGTGTGCTCTGTGACTTGGTTTGGCTTCTTTGCCATGAAAAACAGCCATCAAAATAGCGAGGAACCCTTCTTTTTGGGATTTCGTGATTCAGGATTTCTACCACCCGCCACACACCACTGACATGTCCGAAGAACCGACACCGCCCGCCGTCCCCTCGCCCAACCCCTTCAAACAACCGCCGCTCCCGCTCCTGCACAAACCCACCAACACCGAGACGAAGCGCATCTTCGTCGCGGCCACGCGCATGAACGACGGCAAGACCACCACCTGCCTCGGCCTCTACGCCGCGCTCCAGTCGCTCTATCCCCGCGTCGGCTTCATCAAGCCGGTCGGCCAGCGCTTCGTCGATGTGGGCGGCCTGCAAGTGGACGAGGATTCCTACCTCCTCGATGTAATCTACCAGGTGCGCGTGCCCATCGAGAGCATGAGCCCCATCACCATCGACAGCACCTTCACGCGCCGCTACCTGAAAAACCCCGACAAGCTCCGCCCCGAACTCGAGGACAAGATCTGCCGCGCCTTCGACCGCGTGTCCTGGGAAAAGGATTTCACCCTCATCGAGGGCACCGGGCACGCCGGCGTCGGCGCCGTGTTCGACCTTTCCAACGCCAGCGTCGCCCGCCTCCTCAACGCCAAGGTCGTCATGGTCACCCCCGGCGGCATCGGACGCCCCGTGGACGAGATCGCGCTCAACAAGGCCCTCTTCGACCAGGCCGGCGTGGAAGTCATCGGCGCCATCCTCAACAAGGTCGAGCCGGACAAGATGTCATTGATTTCCGAATACGCCGGGGCCGCGCTCAAGCGCCACGGCGTCCCGCTCCTCGGCGTGCTCCCCGTGCAATCGATGCTCTCCACGCCGAGCATCGCGCAAATCGCGGAGGAAATCGGCGGCAGGTGGCTCAACGGCCGCGCGGGCGCGCACAAACACCGCGCCGAGCGCGTCATCGTGGGCGCGATGACCGCGAAAGGCGTGGTCGAGTATCTCCGGCCCGGCGTGGTCATCATCACGCCCGGCGACCGCGACGACATCATCCTCGCGGCGGTGTCGAGTTCGCGCCTCTCCGGTGAAAAAACCATCGCCGGCCTCATCCTCACCAACGACATCCCGCCGCACCCGACGCTCCTCGACCTGCTGGAGCAGACCGACATCCCCGTCATCGCCGCGAAACAGGAATGTTTTGCCATCACCTCGAAAATCCACGGCATGACGGTGAAGACGCAGCCGCAGGACACGGACAAGATCCCCGTCATCAAACGCCTCATCACCGACCACGTGGACCTCGGCCAGTTGCTCTCGGCCTTCTGAGGCCGCGGCAGCGGCCAGTTTAAGTTGAAGCCAGCCGCGCGCGGTGTGCGCCGGCCGGCATCCGAACCGCAACGGGTGTGCGTGAAACGCGCTCCCGCGTCACATTTCTCGCCGATTTCACGCCGGCTTCATACTCGCTTCATGCAGCGTGCCCATGCTTCACGTCGTATGGCCGGACTCCATCGCATTGCCGCCCTTTTGTTGCTCGCCGCCCCCGGGTGTATCGCGCCCGCCGCCACTTGGACGCACGACGCCTACGTCTGGCAGCGCCAGCCCTCGCCCGCGCTCGATGCCGCCATCCACTCCTCACGCGACCACATCAACACCTGCTGCTTCCTTGCCTCCGAAATCTCATGGCACGGTGACGCTCCCCGCATCTCCCGCCCGCATCTCGACCATGCCACGCTCGCCGCCCTTGGCAAACCCATCGCTCTCGCCCTCCGTATCAATCCTCTCCCTCCAAAAACAAAACCCGCCGACCACGCATCCCAAATTGCCTCCGAAGCCGCCGCCATCCTCTCCGCCGCCCGCGCCGCCGGAATCGTCCCCGTTGAACTCCAAATCGACTACGACTGCCCCGGGCATAAACTCGCCCGCTATCGCGAACTTCTCTACTCCCTCCGCGCCACTGTTGGCCAAACCCCGCTCACTTTTACCGCGCTGCCCTCATGGTTGAAACACGAGGAGGATTTCACCGCGCTTGCCCGCGAAGCCGACGGCTTTGTCCTCCAAGTCCACTCGCTGGAAAAACCCGCGTCCATCGACTCCGCCTTCACGCTCTGTGATCCCAAGCTGGTGCTCGCCTGGGCGCGCCGGGCCGACGCCCTCGCCGCCCGCGCCGGGCCCTCCGGCGCGCGTTTCCGCGTCGCGCTTCCCACCTACGGCTACACGCTCGGCTTCGACACCGGGGGCCGTTTCATCGGCCTCGCCGCCGAAGCCCCTCGCGACTGGCCCGCCGGCACGCGACTCCGCGCCGTTCGCGCCAACCCTCGCGAACTCCAGTGCCTCGCCCGTGAACTCTCCGCCGAAAACCTCTCCCACCTCGATGGCATCATCTGGTTCCGCCTCCCCGTCGCCGGCGACCGTCTCGCATGGAACGCCGAAACCTTCGCCGCCGTCATCCAAGACATCCCCATCGTCTCCCAACTGTCCGCCGAAATCCACCGCACCCAGCCCGGCCTAGCGGAAATCGTCATTGTCAACCGCGGCCAGACCGCCGAGCCGCTCCCGCAAACCTTGCGCGTCATCTGGACACCGGGAGGCCGCGCCACGGCATGCGATACCCTCGCCGGTTACTACTGTTATTATGATCTTCCCAAGGACAATGTCCTCTTTGTTTACCGCCACTCCCCCGCCCCCGCCGAACTCGCCCCCGGACGCAGCCGTGCCATCGGCTGGCTGCGCTTCGATTTCCCAGATGAAAAAATCGCATCCGCATTCTCAATCCATGCAACCATTCCATAAAGGGCCCTTGCGCGCCGCGTTCATCCTGTGCGCGCTGGCGGCGGCAAACGCCCGCGCTTGCGGCCCCGATTTTCCCAACGCCTGGCTCGCCGAGGGCAGCGTCAGCCTCCTCTCCGCGCCCGAAGGCTACTTCGCCGCCGAGATCGCAAAACTCGCGCCGCCGGACAAGGACACCGGCCGCGCCAACCCAAACGACGCCCTCATCATCGCCGCCAACGCCGCCAAGCGCGACGGCGAACTCACCGAGACCGGCGTCCTCCGCCTCGAACTCGCCAAACGCGGTTGCACCCCCGCGCGCATTGACGCCCTCGCCGCCGAACTCGAAGCCGCCCGCGCCGCGATCTTTGCGAAAGCCTGGAAAACAACGCCGCATTTTTCCGACGACATGCCCGCCGAGTTCGCTCTCTACCTCAAAGGCGCCTTCGCCTACTGGAAAGACGACTTTCCCGTCGCCCGCGAATATTGGACGCAACTCCTCGCCCTCCCAGCCGGCGAACGCCGCCACTACACCGTCAACGCCACTTACATGATCGGACGCACCCTCAACCCCGATAACCGTGAAGAACGCGTCCTCTATTATCTGGATGATGAAAAACGGGCCATGCTCGACTCCATCAAATGGCTGCGCCAGACCCGCGAAGCCGCCGCCGCCGGGTTCGACGACATTTCCTTTCTCGCCCAGGCCAGCCTCGGCTGGGAGGCGCGCGCGTGGTTCATCAACGGCGACCACGCCAAGGCCATTCACCTTTATCTCGAACAATGCAAAAACGGCGACGACACGCGCGCCACCGAATCGCTGCGCATCGTCGTCCGCTCCCTGCTCGAATCCTCCGGCTGGGGCGACAATCACACAAACGAGGACGGGGACACCGGGGCGGCCGAGCGCCTCCAAGTCCTCGCCCGTGACGAACTCTCCCGCCGCGTCGTCACGCTCTATCTCCTCGCCCGCTTCGGCACGAATCCATTCTGGGACAACGGCGGCGCGGAAAAACGCATCGAGCGCCAGTCCCGCGCCTGGGCCGCGGCGCTGGAAAGCGCCGGCCTGCGCGACGTGCCCGACGCCGACCGCATCGCGTGGCTCGCTTATCAAGCCGGCTTCTTCGACATGGCGCAAAAATGGGCCGCCCTCGCTCCCGGCGATTCCGTCCCCGCAAACTGGATACGCGCCAAGCTCGCCCTCCGCGCGGGCGATGCCGCCGCCGGAGAGCAACTGCTCGCCACGGTGACGTCCAGCCCCGCGCTCATCGGCGAGGCGAGGCCCGTCGCCTGGGCCGAACTGGGCCGCGTGCGCATGGGCCGGGGCGAATTCGCCGGCGCGCTCGACGCCTTCATGCACGGCGGACATTGGGAGGATTCCGCCTACATCGCCGAACGCGTGCTCACGCTCGATGAGCTGAAACAGTTCGCGACCCCGCGATGCGCGCAGGCAGCGGAGGCCAACAACAGGCGGTTCGTTTCGGTCGCCGTGGAGCGCAAGGAGGAAGACGCGCAAACGCTGCGCGACGCGCTTCGCCACCTGCTCGCACGCCGCCTGGCCCGCGCCGGCCGGACGGACGCCGCCAAAGAATATTTCCCCGAAACCGTGCGCCGGAATTATGAGGATTACGTGTCCGATGTACGCGCCGGTTTCGATAACGCGCTTTCCTCTGACGAACGGGCGGAGGCGTTCTGGCGTGCCGCGAAAAACATCCGCGAAAACGGCATGGCGCTGCTCGGCACGGAACTGGCGCCGGACTATTTTATCTGGGACGGCAGTTTTGAATGGAGCCGGATAGCCGACTCGCGGCGCACTGCATTGCGGCTCGAAAACGGTCCCGGCGCGCCCACGCCGGATGAATTGGAACGGCTCGAAAACGCAAGGCCGCCCGAAAAACGCTTCCATTACCGCCTCCGCGCCGCCGAGCTGGGCTGGTGGGCGGCATCACTCATGCCGAACGATTCCGACAAAACCGCGCACATTCTAAACACCGCCGGCGGCTGGCTCAAAAACCGCGCCCCGAAGGAGGCGAACCGGTTTTATCAAGCGCTCGTCATCCGCTGCGGCAACACCAGCCTCGGCAAACAGGCTGCGGCCCGAAATTGGTTTCCGGAGGAAAAAGCGGAGACAGTGGTGGAGTCCGCCCCGTAACGATGCGCATCACGCATGCCCGCTGACAGAATAGAGATTCGGCCATCCGGGCCGATGACCGAATCACTGCGGGTGCACATGAAAGACCTCCCGCTCGCTTGCTTTGACTTCACTATCAGCCGCGCCGCGGCCCTAAAACAGCTTGAGATGGAGGCATCCGGCGCATTGCACTAGGCGCCGCCATGATTCCCTCCAGCGCCTCCATCCGCCAAAGGCTGCTGCCCATCGCGCTCAGCCAGATGGCGGGGCTGGCCTGCGGCATTGCCGGCGTGCGCATCGCCACCCGTCTGGTCGCCCCCGATGATTACGGGGCGTATGGCGTGTTTGTTTCCTGCGCGCCGCTCGGCATGTGGGTCGTGCATGCGGGATTGGTCAAGTTTGTCGTCCGCTATTGGGCCGGTTCGCCGGACCGCGCGGGACTGAGGCGCGAGGTGACCGCGGCGGCATGGAAAAAACTGCCTTGGCTCGCGCTGGCGGTTGGAGCCGCCGCGGCGTTTGTCCCCGGCGGGACGTGGTGGGGCACGGCGGGGTTGCTGTTCCTCGCGGCGTCCGCGCTCGTGTTCGCCGCGCTGGGACAGGGCGCGTTGCAGGCGCAGCGCTCGCATTGGGCCGACCTCGGCGTCACCGTGACGGGATCGGTCTCGCGCTCCTTCGTCCCGCCGTTGTGCTACATGGCGGCGGGCGGCTCGCTGGCGGCATTGCAGGCGGGATTCGCCGCGCACGCGCTGGTGTTCGCGGGCGCGGCATGGTGGGCGTCGCGCGCCGGATGCCGCGCATCCTCCTCCGCCGCGCCCGCGGAACGGCAGCCGGGGCACCAACTGACGCCGGTCTTTGCAGGCCCGCTGTTTGTCGTGCTGGCGCTGGCATCGTGGATCGCGACGGCGGCAAACCGCTGGATCATGGCCGGCTTCTTCGACGCGGAGCGCGCGGGCTTTTTCACCCTGGCGGGAAATGTGTCGATCATCGTCACGTCGATGCTCGGCGTGGTTTTTGTCCAATATTTCCAGCCGTCGCTTTTCGCGTCGCCCTGCGTGACGGCGGACGAACGCCGGGCGCTGGCGGGGCGGATTGACCGCGTGGCCGCCGGCTACACGGTGTGCGCGCTGGCGGGGCTGGGCGTATTGCATGCCGTGGCTCCGTTTCTGGTGGGACCGCTCATCGCGGAAACCTATCGCGGGGCGCTCGGCATGATCGTGCCCGCGGGCTGTTTTCTGGCCGCGCTGCTGACCGCGCAATTCTTCCATATCCTGCTGCTCGCCGGGCGGCGCGAACGCGCCTGCGGCCCTGTGGATCTGGCCGGCACGGCGGTCCTCGTCGGCGGCGGCATCGCCGCCGCCGCGCTTGGCGGCGAGACGTGGTTTTTGCGCTGGCTGCTCGTCACGCCGGCCGTCCCGTGGCTGCTCAACCGCCCGATGGCGCGCAAACGGCTGCTGGCGGGACGGGATGAAATCAGGAGCTAAAATTCAGGAATTAAAAATGCGCGCCACCGCACCGCCGGTTTTTGAAAGGCGCCTTTAGTTTCAACTTCTTAATTTCTAATTCCTGATTTTTAATTCCTAATCTCCGCTTCGAGATGCTTCATTTTTTTCTCACACGATTCTGGCAGACCTGTCTCGCGATCTTCGTCCTCGTCACGCTCACGTTCTTCATGTGCCGATTCGCGCCCGGCGGCCCTTTCACCGCCGAGAAAGCCGTCACCCCGGAAATCGAAGCCAACCTGAAAGCCCACTACGGCCTCGACAAGCCGCTGGCCTCCCAATACGCCGATTACCTCTGGAGCCTCTGCCCGAAACGCTTCGCGCCGCGGAAGCTCTTCCCGGACTTCGACTTCAACGCCGCCTTCGGCATCGATTTCGGCCCGTCCTTCAAATACCCCAACCGCACCGTCAACGAAATCATCGCCGACAAACTCCCCGTCTCCATCCAGCTCGGCGTGCCCGCGCTCGCCATCGCCCTCCTCGTCGGCATCACGCTCGGTGTCGTCGCCGCCGTGAACCGCAACACCTGGATCGACTACGCCGCGTCGGCCTTCGGCATGGCGGGCATCTCGATACCGACCTTCGTGGTCGGCCCGGTCATGGTGCTCGTTTTCGCCATCCACATCCGGCTTTTCAATGCCTCCGGCTGGTATTCGCTCTCCGACCGGGTGCTGCCCTGCCTCATCCTCGGGCTCGCCTATGCCGCGCCCATCGTGCGCCTCACCCGCGGCGGCATGCTGGAGGTGCTCAGCCAGGATTTCATCCGCACCGCCATTGCCAAGGGCGCGTCCCCGGCGCGCGTCATCTGCAAGCACGCGCTGCGTGGCGGCCTGCTGCCCGTCGTTTCATATCTCGGCCCGGCGGTGGCCAACATCCTCACCGGCTCGTTTGTGATCGAGACGATTTTCCAGATCCCGGGCCTCGGACGCGAATTCGTGAACAGCGCCTTCAACCGTGACTACACCCTCATCCTGGGCACGGTCATCCTCTACGGCCTGCTCATTTCCTCCCTCAACTTCCTCGTCGATATCGCGCAGGCATGGATGGACCCCAAAGTGCGGCTGGAAAGCTAGAACGGATGTTTTGAGAAAGAGAAAGAATCGGGACAAAAAACAAACCTATGAAATAGCCACAAAGAGGCACAAAAGGCACAAGATGGAATTGTTTTTCTTTGTGATTCTTGTGCCTCTTTGTGGCCATTAAAACCGAACGAGAAATCCCGCACCGCACCCATGTCCGCCGCATCTCCCATCCCCGCCACGCCGGCAACCGCCGGGCCGGTCGAGAAAGGCCGCTCGCTCGGCCTCGATGCCTGGCTGCGGCTGCGCAAGAACAAACTCGCGATGGCCGGCCTCGTCACCCTCGTCATCCTCGTGCTGCCCTGCCTCTTCGGCCCCGCGCTCAGCCCCTACGATTACATGGAGCAAAACCTCGATCTCGGCGCCGCCGGCCCGAGCGCGTCGCATTGGCTGGGCACCGACGACCTCGGGCGCGACCAGCTCGTCCGCATCCTCACCGGCGGGCGCATCTCGCTCATGGTCGGACTTTGCGCGACGTTTGTCGCCCTCGTCATCGGCATCACCTACGGGGCCGTCGCCGGCTACTTCGGCGGCAGGCTCGATGCCGCCATGATGCGCGCCGTGGACATCATCTACTCGTTCCCCTTCCCCGTCTTTGTCATCCTGCTGATGACTTTTTTCGGGCGAAACATCTACCTCCTCTTCGCCGCGATCGGCGCGGTCGAATGGCTCACCATGGCGCGCATCGTCCGCAGCCAGGTCATGGCGGTGAAACGCATGGAGTTCATCGAGGCGGCCCGCTCGCTCGGCTTCGGCAAACGTCGCATCATCTTCCGCCACATCCTGCCCAACATTCTCGGCCCGATCATCGTTTACATCACGCTCACCATCCCGTCGGTCATGCTGTTGGAGGCATTTTTGAGCTTCCTTGGCCTCGGCGTGCAGCCGCCCATGAGTTCGTGGGGCACGCTGATCAAGGAAGGCGCCGAGAAAATGGAGGAATACGCCTGGCTCCTTGCGATTCCCGGCTTCATTTTCTCCCTGACCCTGCTTTCGCTCAATTTCCTTGGCGACGGCCTGCGCGACGCGCTCGACGTCCGCTCGTCCAAGGACTGACCCCGGCGCATCGGCCGATTCCGCCCTAAAAAAATCTATTCGCCCCGCCACATCCGATCTCACACGGTTTTCGTCCGTCCAGCAGAACCCTCCCGCATGAAGCGATTTCTCCCGTATTATTCCCTGCTCCGCGCCGTCATCTGGCCCTTCATCGCGGCCATCCTGTTCGGCGTGGGTTACGGCATCGCCAGCGGTTTCGGCCTGCCGTTCATGATCAACAAGGTCCTGCCGGCGCTCTTCCCTTCCGAAACCGGCCAGCTCGCCCGGCTCGTCATCGTCTCCGACGAAAAATACGCCTGGCTGCCCAACATCATCGTCCCCGCGCAATACGTCCTTCTCGTCGCCGTCATCCTCCTGCCCCTCACCTTCACCATCCGCGGAGTCTGCCAGTTCTGCAATGTTTACCTGCTCAACTACGCCGGCATCCGCGTCCTCGAGGCGGTGCGCACCCGCGTCTTTTCGCACCTGCAAACCCTGCACCTCGACTTCTTCCGCAAGCACAAGTCCGGCGACCTCATCAGCCGCGTCTCGGGCGACACTGCGCACGTGAAGTCCGTCATCGTTGACACCACCAACGACATCCTCATCCAGCCCTTCACCTTCATCGGCGCGCTCTTCTACATCGTCTGGATCGCGGTTCACGAACCCGGCACCGTCTATTTCATCGCCAGCCTGCTCGCCGTTCCGATCGCCGTCCTGCCCATCCGCATGATCGGGCGCAAACTCCGGCGCAAATCCCATTCCATGCTCGCGCAGGCCGGCAACCTCAACGCCATCCTGACCGAGAGCATCCAGTCCCCCCGCGAAATCCGCGCCTATAACCTCGAAGAACGCGAGACCTCCCGCTTCCGCGACGAAGTGCGGAAGTTTTTCCGCCAGCAGATGAAAGTCGTGAAATACGACAAGATGCTCTCCCCCATCATCGAGATCATCTCCGCCACCGCCATCTCCATCGCCATCTACCAGCTCCACGAGACCGCCATCACCCAAAGCGCGGTCGTCTCGCTCATCGCCGCCCTCTACTTCGCCTACGAGCCCGTCAAGCGCCTCGGCGGCATCAGCAACCGCATCAAGCAAGGCGAGGCCGCGCTCGCCCGCATCGAGGAAATCCTCTTCGCCCCCGTCGAGGTCGCCGAGCCCGCCGCCCCGCGCCCCATTCCCGCCGGGCGGGGCGAGGTCGCGTTCGAGCATGTCACCTTTGGCTACGACGCCGGCGCGCCCGTGCTCCGCGATGTCAACGTCACCGTCCGCTCCGGCGAGACCATCGCGCTCGTCGGCCCCAGCGGCGCCGGCAAAACCACTTTCATCAATCTCATCCCGCGCTTCTACGACGTCGGCTCCGGCCGCGTCCTGGTCAACGGCATCGACGTCCGCGACGCCTCGCTCGCCGATCTCCGGCGCCGCGTCGCCCTCGTTTCCCAGCAGCCCATTCTCTTCAACGACACGATCTACAACAACATCCTCCTCGGCAAACTCGACGCCACCCGCGACGAAGTCGAGGAAGCCGCCCGCCGCGCCCATGCCCTCGACTTCATCCACGCGCTCGAGCAGGGATGGGACACCGTCGTCGGCGAGCGCGGCGACCGCCTTTCCGGCGGCCAGCGCCAGCGCATCGCCATCGCCCGCGCCTTCCTGCGCGACGCGCCCATCCTCATCCTCGACGAGGCCACCTCCGCGCTCGACTCCGAATCCGAGGCCAAGGTGCAGCGCGCCCTCGACGAACTCGCGCAAGGCAAGACCACGTTCATCATCGCGCACCGCTTCAGCACCATCCGCAACGCCGGCACCATCCTCGTCTTCGAGGAGGGCCGCATCCTCGCCGCCGGCCCCCACGACCGCCTCCACCGCGACTGCCCCGCCTACAAGGCGCTCTACGACCGCCAATTCCAAAGCCCGCCCGCCGCGGGCAACCCGGACAGCACAGCCGCGCACCAAGACTCACTGTGAAGCCGGATCGCGCGAGCTTCCCGCGGGCGCGTTACAAGAGGCCGTCCCTTATAGTATTTTCTCTCAACATTGGCTCCAAATGGTAGGGCGAGGCGTCCCCGCCGAGCCGCGGCTCAGCCGGAGGCCTCGCCCTACCGGCGCTGTCGCGCCAATGTTAAATGAAAACACTATAAATAGGGCATGGACCCTTCAGGATGGGAAAATGTCATCGGGAAGCCGCCATGTCTCCCCATTGGGTCCAAGCATGAGAACGCTTAATTTCCGAATGCCCAACTCCCGGTATCTCTGGTGCCTGATTTCTATCAATTCCCAGTCCTGGTCATTTTTCTTTTCGAGCAAGTTTATATAGATGCAGTGATCCTTGTCGTCGTATCCTCGTATCAATGCCGTGTCAGCCAGCTTCTTTATGATGCTCATCCTTGACGCAGCCTTCCCGTCGTCTGCTTCCTGACCGGCTTTTTGAAGCGGATCGGCCGCTGCTTGGTGACGGGAAAGCTCCATGGCGGGCGCTCCTCCTGTTTTAGAGAAGACGGGCGCGCGGCCATTTGCAAACAGCGGGAAACGGGCGCGGGCCTGCGGAACGAAGTGGCTGCTGCGGGCAGTTTAACAAGGAAAATCGAAGCACAGCCAAAATAAACTGCGGACAGGCACCAATACCTAAACCTAACTATAGTTATAGTTAGGCAATCCTTGGTTTGAGATTTATGGGGGAATGACGAAAGAGGAAGATGCTCTTCGCTCGGAGGTTTGCTCCGCAGTGGCTCGATTGCTGCGGGAGGAGCGGGAGAGTCAGGTGCTTTCCATGTCGGAGGTGGCGGGACGGGCTGGGATTTCCCAGCAGATGGTGAGCTACGTGGAGCGCGGGATGCGGGTGCCGACCATCGACACGTTTTTCCGGCTGGCGCAGGCGATGGGCCTGAACCCCGTCACCCTGCTCGCCAAGACCGCCGCGCCCGACTTGGGATTGCGCAGCCGCTACCGCCGCCGGGCGGGCGGGCATGGACTGATACCCATTACGAACTGAAACAAAAGTCCCCATTGGGGACAGTCAAATCGGCAGGCGGAATGTGGCGATGATTTTGCGTCCGATCTGGCGGCGGCGTTCATGCGCCACGCGCCCCATGTGCGTGCTGATTCGGGCGCGGTCGATGGTGTAGACATAGGAGCAATCAAAATTCGTGGGATGCTCCAGCCCGTCCGCTCCGTTCAGGGTGACATCGAACAGGCCCGCGCCGCCAGCCGGACGGCGCGTCGTGCCATAGAGCACGTTCAGCTTCGCCTTGTGCGGATTGGCGCACAATTCATCGGGCGAGATAATGACGGCGGGATGCTCGTCGCGGTCGTGCGGGTTGACACGGACCTTGACGACATCCCATTGCGCGGGGGCGTTGCTCGTGCTCATGAAAAATCAGGGGCGTCATCCTCCCCGGCAAGGGCGTCCATCATTTCGCATTCGCGTTGCGTGAGTTTGATCGCGCCGGGAGGCAGATACTCAATCGGCTCGACTTTTTTCGGGCGGGCGGCGGGGCGCAGGAAAATGCCGCCGTCGCGCTCCTCGGCTTCGAGCTTGGCGCGGGGGCGCAGGCGCAGGCTGCGGCGCAGGGCGGCGGGGAGGACAATCTGTCCCTTGCTGGAGAGTGTGAGTTGCATGTCTTACCTTTTCCTACGCGTCCTGTTTTGTCAAGGGGGCCGCGATTGGCATGATTGGGGACAGTGGCATGATCCCCCGCCTCCGGTCTCGCCTTTCGCGCCCCGGCTCCCAGCATTCCGGCATGACCTCCCGCGACCGTTTCCTCGCCGCCTGCGCCGGCCAGCCGCTTGAGCGCCCTCCGCTCTGGATCATGCGCCAGGCCGGCCGCTACCTGCCCGAATACCGCGCCCTCAAGGCCCGCCACTCCTTCCTTGCAATGGTGCGCACGCCCGCGCTCGCCGCCGAGGTCACGCTCCAGCCGCTCCGCCGCTTCCCCGGCATCGACGCCGCCATTCTCTTCTCCGACATCCTTGTCATTCCCGAGGCGCTCGGCCAGCCCTACACCTTCCGCGACACCGGCGGCATCGCGATGGAGCGCCGCCTCGAAACCCGCGCCGACATCGACGCCCTCGCGCCCGCCGAAGCCGTTCCCGAAAGGCTCGCCTACGTCGCCGACGCCCTTCGCATCCTCAAGCACGAACTCACCCCTGCCGCGACGCCGCCATCCGTCATTCCGCATGGCAGGCATGTCGCTTCGCTCGGAACCCCATTCCGCATTCCGCATTCCACGAAGGCCCTCCTCGGCTTCGGCGGCTCCCCCTGGACGCTCGCCGCCTACATGCTCGAAGGCGGCAGCTCCGACGATTTCGCCCGGGCCAAGCTGCTTTTCCACACCGACCGCGCCGCGTTCGATGCGCTCCTCGCCAAACTCACCGCCGCGCTCATCGCTTATTTCAAGATGCAGATCGCCGCCGGGGCCGACGCCATCCAGATCTTCGACTCCTGGGGCGGCGTCATCGCCGGTCCCGATTACGAAACTGCCTCCCTGAACTGGATACGCGAGATCATCGCCGCGCTGCCGCCGGATTTTCCGGTGATTCTCTATGCGAAAAACACCGCGCCGCACCACATCGCCCAAGCCTTCTGCGGCGCGTGCGCGCTCAGCATCGACTGGACCTCCGATCTCTCCATCGTCCGCCGCAACCTTCCCGCGAGCGTCGCCCTCCAAGGGAATCTCGACCCATCCATCCTGCAAACCACGCCCGCGATCACGCGCCGCGAAACCGCGCGCCTGCTCGAATCGATGCGCGGACTTCCCGGCGGGCACATCTTCAACCTCGGCCACGGCATCACCCCGCAGGCCCGCATCGAATGCGTGGAGGCGCTGGTCGAGACGGTCACCGCGTGGCGCTGACGCCTATGCCAAATCCCCGCCTGCGCCGGGTGCCTCGATTGCGAAACCCATTTCCGGGAGACAACAGGCGAGCCTCCCTCATTGCGTCTGTCGCATTCAAACGCATACCATGGGCTCCTGGAGGGACGACCTCCGTATCGTCCGCTTCGGGGCGCAAGGGCTCCATTATTTACGTGAATGCGAAATGGCGTGAGACCAAAAAAGTCGTCCTTTCGAGCAGGCGCAAAAAAAGCCGCCCTCTCCTTGGGAAGGGCGGCTGCGAAAACCGTTCTCCAGCCAAGCTGGAATCGGCCGGGGCCGGGACTCAGCGCTTCGAGAACTGGTAGCGCTTGCGGGCGCCGGGCTGACCGGGCTTCTTGCGCTCTTTCTCGCGCGGGTCGCGCTTGAGGTGGCCTGCCTTCTTGAGCGCGGAACGAAGCTCCGGGTTCATCTTCTGGAGCGCGCGGGCGATGCCGTGCGCGACCGCGCCGGCCTGGCCGGAGACGCCGCCACCGTCAACGAGGGCCACGACGTCGATCTTGTCGCGCAGCTCGACGGTGAGCAGGGGCGCGTAGGCTTGCTTGGCGAAATTCTCGTGCGAGAAATAGTTCTCGATGTCGCGGTCGTTGACGACGAGCTTGCCGGTGCCTTCGAAAAGGCGGACGCGGGCGGTGGAGGTCTTGCGGCGGCCGGTGCCGAGGTGGATGGCTTGTTCAGCGCTCATGGGCTATTTAAATCAGAGGGAAATTTTGACGGGGTTCTGCGCTTCGTGCGTGTGCGCCGGGCCCTTGAAAATGCGGAGCTTGGTGAGCATCGTGGCCGCGATGCGATTTTTCGGGAGCATGCCCTTGACCGCGTGCTTGATGATGAACTCCGGGTTGCGTTCGCGCATCTGCTCGAAGGAACGGTAGCTCTCGCCGCCGACGTAGCCGGAGAAGAACATGTATTCGTTTTTCTCCTCCTTCTTGCCGGTCACGGCGACTTTTTCGGCGTTGATGACCACAACGTAATCGCCCGTGTCGACGTGCGGCGTGTAGGAAGCCTTGTTGCGCCCGCGGATGATGTTGGCGATTTTGACGGCGAGACGGCCAAGGACCACCCCTTCGGCATCAATGAGATACCACTTGGGTTGAACTGTCTCTTTTTTGGCGAGGAACGTTTTCATGAAAGGAAAAGGGGTCAAGTGCTAGCGTCTGGCGGGGGGCTGTCAACTCTTAGATTGCCACGAAATCGAAAAGAATAAAAACCCGCCCCTCGTTGCGGAGGGGCGGGTGAGATCGAATTTTGCTCGGAACGCGACGGGCGATCAGAAGCCGATCGTCAGGCCGAGGGTGAACCAGAGCTTGTTGTCGTCGGCCCAGACGGGCTCGCCGTCGTTGCTGGCATAATGAAGGCCGGCGTGGACGATGGCGTTGTCGTTGAGGCGATAGGGCAGCGTCAGGTCGGCGCCGTAGTAGTTGTAGGCTTCCTTCTGGCCGGTGGCCAAGGCGTCGGGCGCGGCGTCGCGGGCGGAAACGGTGCCAAGATACACGTTGAAGTCGAGCGAGGTGCCGAGCGGCTCGATCGGGAAGCTGTAGCCCGCCGAGGCTTGAAGCGTCGTGGCTTCGAGACGGAAGTCGTAGTAGCCGTAAACGCTGGCGGAAATGCCGTGGAAATTATAGGTGGCGCCGACGCCGGCCTCGTAGGTCTTGCCGGTTTCGTAGTCACCAGCCTCGGGATACCAGTAATAGGTGGCGATCACGTCGAGCTGGAGGTTGTCGGTGATCTGCTGCTTGTAACCGGCGTAGATGTCCAACTCGTTATTCTGGTGCTTGGTGATGGGTTGATTGGTCCAGAAACCGACGTAAAAATCATCAACAGTCACCTCGATCGAGGGCTGGAAGCTGTTGCCAGCCTGTTTGATCCCGCGAAACACGTAATCATTGGCATACGTGAAATCGGCGGAGACCTTGTAAGAGGAGGAAGGCTCGCTGCTTTGCGCAAACATGGCCGAACCGGCCACGAGCGAGGCGAGGAGAATTGCAACTTTTTTCATAGTCTTTCGTTCTGTAGTTAGTTTGTTGTGCCTTGGGGCATGCAAGGCGTTGGTAACAGAAAAGATACCTTTGTAAAACACAAGTCTTAAGTTTTTACCCATGCTCCATCCGGCACCTTTTCTTATCGCGTGTGGGACAGGAGAATGATTTTTACGTTCCCAATCTTTGTGGCGACTATTATGAGATTCAGACAGTTCGACATCTTATTGGCTGGAATATTGGGATTTAGCGGGGTGGCCTTGGGCGCCTTTGGCGCGCACGCATTGAAGGAGCGGCTCGTGGCCGCCGGGCGGCTGGACGTATGGGAAACCGCCGTGCACTACCAGCTCATCCACGCCGTCGCGCTGCTGGGAGTGGCATTGCTCGCCCGCGCGCGGCCAAACCCGGGGCTGGCCCGCTGGCCCGGCCGGGCTTCACGGGCATGGCTCGCCGGCGTGGTGCTGTTTTCCGGCACGCTTTACTGGCTTGCGCTTGGCGGGCCGCGCTGGCTCGGCCCGGTCACGCCGCTCGGCGGGATATTGCTGCTCGCCGGCTGGGGCTTCGTCATCGCGGGCGCGTTTGAAAAGAGCGAAAAGTGAAGGGGCGCCGGGCCAGCGAGAGGTGGGCCCATGTTTTTCGTCCTTCTGTTTTGCCCCGTCCGGCCTTCGGGCTTTCAGTGCGTCCATGAACCTGCATCTTCCCGAGCCTCTCCTCACCGCCCTGCGGGCCATCCGCCGCGACGGCGCGCGCCCGCGCCTCGTCGGCGGCTGCGTGCGCGACGCCTTGCTCGGGCTGGAGGCGAAGGATTTCGACGTGGAGGTGCCCGGTGTCACGTTTGAGGAACTGCACCGCGCGCTCGCGCCTTTTGGCAGCACCGATGTGATCGGCCGCAGTTTCGGCGTCATCAAGGTCCGCATCGACGGCGCCGAGTATGATTTCAGCCTGCCGCGCCGCGAATCCAAGACCGGAGCGGGCCACCGCGGCTTCGCCGTCTCGCCCGAGCCCGGCCTGACCGATGCCGAGGCGGCGGCGCGGCGCGATTTCACCATCAACGCCATCGCCTACGACCCGTTCAACAACACCCTCATCGATCCGCACGGCGGCGAACGCGACTTGCGAGCCCGCGTCCTGCGCCACACCAGCGCGGCGTTTGCCGAGGACCCGCTGCGCGTGCTGCGCGGCTTCCAACTCGCCGCCCGCTTCGACCTCACGCTCGCGCCCGAAACCGTCGCGCTCTGCCGCTCCATCCGCACCGCCTACGCCGAACTCCCCATCGAACGCGTCTGGGGCGAATGGGCCAAATGGGCCGAAAAAGCCCGGTGTCCTTCGCGCGGCCTCGACGTGCTTGAGCAAACGGAATGGCTCGCGCATTTTCCCGAGCTCGCGGCGCTCCGCGGCACTCCGCAGGATCCCGCCTGGCACCCCGAAGGCGACGTGTTCACGCACACCGCGCACTGCTGCGACGCCCTTGTCCGCATCCCCGACTGGACGCAGGCCCCTCCCGAACGCCGCCGCGCCCTCCTCCTCGCCGTCCTCGCCCACGATCTCGGCAAACCCGCCACCACCCAATTCGGCGAACGCCGCGGCCAGCTTCGCTGGATAAGCCCCGGCCACGAGGCGGCGGGCGGCCCGCTCTCGGACGCGTTTCTCGCCCGCATTGGCGCTCCCCGCGACACCATCGACTTCGTCCGCCCGCTCGTCGTCAACCACCTCGCCCACCACAACGGCCAGCCCGATTTTTCCGACACCAGCCTCCGCCGCCTCGCCCGCCGCCTTGCCCCCGCCGGCATCGACGACCTCTGCCTCGTCATGCGCGCCGACCACGATGGACGTCCGCCGGTCCGCTCGCCCGAAACGCTCGAACGCATCGAGCTTCTCCGCGCCCGCGCCGCCGCCCTCGCCATCGAACGCGACGCGCCGAGCCCGATCCTGCTCGGCCGCCACCTCATCGCCGCCGGTCTCAAGCCCGGCACGCATTTCAAAACCATCCTCGATGCCGCCTTCGAGGCCCAGCTCGAAGGCGCCTTCACCGACGAATCCGGCGCGCACATGTGGCTGGAAACGCATCTGAAAACCACCCATGCTCACTCATGAATAAAAACCACCCGCCCCATCGGCATTAACCGACACCACATCGCAAAACGAACTCTCCAGACGATGCTCGCTTCGCTGCCTTTCCTTCGCATCCTTCGCGCCCTTCGCGGTTAAATCCATACATTAGAACTCCTCTTCATTAGTGTTTATCAGTGCCCGCCGCCAGTGAACATTAGTGGTCAAAAACAATCCATCCATCCACGCCATGCCCACGCAACTCGACCAACTCAAAGCCCTCACCACCGTCGTCGCCGACACCGGCGACTTCGCCAGCATGAAGGAATACGCCCCGCGGGACGCCACCACCAACCCCAGCCTCATCCTCAAGGCCGCCGTCATGCCGAACTACGCGCACCTTGTCGACCGCGCGCTCGCCGACGCCCCCGCCGCCGCTCCCACCGCGCAAATCATCGACCGCCTCCTCGTCGCCTTCGGCCTCGAAATCCTCAAGATCGTCCCCGGCCGCGTCTCCTCCGAGGTGGACGCCCGCCTCTCCTTCGACCGCGAAGGCTCCATCGCCAAGGCCCGCGACATCATCGCCCTCTACGAGAAAGCCGGCATCCCCCGCGAGCGCATCCTCGTCAAGATCGCCTCCACCTGGGAAGGCATCAAGGCCGCCGAGCAACTCCAGAAAGAGGCCATCAACTGCAATCTCACCCTCCTTTTCTCCTTCCCCCAGGCCGTCGCCTGCGCCGAGTCCGGCATCAAGCTCATCTCTCCCTTCGTCGGCCGCATCCTCGACTGGCACAAGAAAAACGCCGGACGCGACTTCGCCCCCGCCGAGGACCCCGGCGTGAAATCCGTCACGCAAATCTACACGTATTACAAGAAGCACGGCTACAAGACCGAAGTCATGGGCGCGAGCTTCCGCAACAAAGGCGAGATCCTCGAACTCGCAGGCTGCGACCTCCTCACCATCGCCCCCGCACTGCTCGCCGAGCTCAATGCCTCCGCCGAGCCCGTCGTCCGCAAACTCGACCCCGCGAAAGCCGCCGCCTCGAATATCGAAAAAGTCTCCTTCGATGAAAAATCCTTCCGCTTCGCATTAAACGAAGACGCGATGGCCACTGAGAAGACCGCCGAAGGCATCCGTCTCTTCTCCGCCGACATCGTGAAACTCGAACAGCTCATCGCGCAAAAACGAAAATAATCCGCGCGAGTCTTTGGCCTGACAGGCGCCCGGCCTCGCCGGAAATGTAACCCAATGGGTTACATTCCCGGCGGCGACAGTTCCGCCCAAAATGCCCCCGGTCCGGCCGCCTCCATCTGCGGTCCCTATAAAACACCCTGCCGACCACCTTGCCCCCCGCCTCCGCCAGCACCGCCCTTCCCGTCCGCGCCTTCCAGTGGGACCTCGCACGCCAGGTCGAACGCCTCCCCTTCCTCCTGCGCCTCCTGCCCCGCTATGCCGACTGGGGTTACCAGGAGCTCTATCTTCACCTTGAGGACGCCGTCGTTTACCCCGGCCTTCCCGAGGTCGCCCGCCGCGATGCCTACTCGCACGCGCAACTCGCACGCCTCGTCGAAACCGCCGCGCGCCACGGCATCGCCACCGTCCCCATCGTCAACCTCCTCGGCCACACCCAGTATCTCATAAAAACCCCCGGCCTGCGCGACCTCAACGAACTCCGCGCCCCCGACGGCTCGCCCCTGCCCGCCGGACAGCTCTGCCCGCTCCATCCCCGCACCCTCGACACCGCCGACAGGCTCATCCGCGACGTCCTCCCCTTCTGCACCGCCGGCAAAATCCACCTCGGCCTCGACGAATCCTTCTCGCTCGGGCGCTGCCCGCGCTGCCGCGACGAAATCGCCCGCCGCGGCCTTTCGTATCATTTTTCCGAATACGTCCGCCGCCTTCACGCCCTCGCCGCCGCGCGCGGCCTCCGCGCCGGCATCTGGGCCGACATGCTCAACCTCATCCCCGCCGCCATCGCGCGGCTCCCGCGCGGTCTCGCCGCCTACGACTGGTATTATTACCCTTTCGCCCGCGCTCCCCGCGTGGAACTGCACAACTTCGCCGAACGCGACCTCGCCCCCGCCCTCCGCGCCCGCGGCATCGACTACTACGGCTGCCCCATGAACGGCGCCTTCCGCCACGAGCTGCTCCCGCTCTTCCGCGACCGCCTCGCCAACCTCCGCTCCTGGTGGACTCGCTGCCGCCGCACGCAAGCCTCGGGTTTCCTCGTCACCTCCTGGGAGCCCTTCCGCCTCGCGTTCGAGCTGGCCGTCGTCGTCGATGCCGCCGCCGCCTCGCTCTGGCTCGACGCGCCCGCCCTCGCCGCCAACGACGAGCGCATGCTCGCGCGCGGTTTTGCCCGCCTCTTCGGCCGCAAAAACTCCCTCCCGTCCGCCCGCGCCGCGCTCGCCTGCGACGCCCGGGCCTTCACCGGCTACGCCCGCTGGGAAATCAACGACCGCTGGGATGTCGCCGCGCCCCGGAAAACAAAGCCCGAAACCCAACGCCGAAATCCCCCCAAAGCCTCAACCGCCAGCCTCCAAACGCCCCATGCCGCGCCCCGGGCCGCCCTGCCCGCCCCGCTCGCCGCCAGCATCGCCTTTCTCGACTACCTCGAAACCCGGGACGCCTTCATCGCCGCCTGCCAGCAAACCGTTTTTGCGCTTCGCCAAATGGCATCGCCGGACCTGCCTGCCTCAAGGCGGACTTGGCAATCGACCTTACGCGCCGCCACCCCGTCCGCCCGCGGCTTCGCCGCCGCCGTCAGGCAGGCCCGCCGCGCCGCGCGCCTCATGTGGACGCGCACCCGCGACCCGCGCACCCGCAGCCAGAACGAACTTATCCTCGACGCCGACCAGGCCCGCCTCCGGGCCTGGCGCGACTGGCTCCGCGCCGTCCGGCGCGATCCCGCGCGCGTTCACGAAGCCACGCCCGTCTGCGGACGCTGGCAGCTCACCTTCATCGTCCACAACCACGCTCCGGCCCTCCAGAAAATCGTCGTCCAACAACGCTGGCCCGACGGCGCCTGGCTCGACCTCCACAGCCGCTTCACCATCGAATTCCGCGCCGAGGCCGCCCGTCCCCGCGCCGCCCTCGCCCGCCCCTTTTCCGTGCCCGTCGATGACCCGCGCCTCCCGCTCCGCATCGCCCTGCGCGGGCTCGGCCAAGTCGCCATCGGCCGCCCCGAACTCACCAGCGGCCCGGCCATGCTCCTTCCGCGCGGCTGGCCTCGCCGCCTCCGCCGCCGCCTCGGCCGCCCCGCTCCCCGCGCCGGCTTTCCCAAACTCGACTGGACCGCAAACAATGCGATCATCTCTTTGCCCTTCATGTAAATATCCCGCCGCGCCTGCGCCCGATCCCACGGGTGCGTGACCCCGCGGGACCGCATCCGCACCGGAATCCCAACTTTCCGCACCGAAGTGCAAGCATTCCACCCCGCATTTTGCTAGGTTTATCGTCGTTTTTCCTCCCTTCTCCCCGGATTCAAAAAATCATTTTCCTCATCCAAACCAACCTATGCACCCCATTCTCGAACAACTCGCGAATTCCGTCATCATCGGCCGCAGCAAAGACGCCAAGGCCTTCACCCAGCAGGCGCTCGATGCCAGCATCCCGCTCCAGCAAATCGTGGACGACGCCCTCGTGCGCGCCATGGGCATCGTCGGCGAGAAATTCAAGCGCAACGAAATCTTCGTTCCCGAGATGCTCGTCGCCGCCCGCGCCATGAAGGAGTCGATGATCCTGCTCGAACCGCTCCTCGCCAAGGCCGGCATCGTCCCGAAATACACCGCCGTCATCGGCACCGTGCAGGGCGACCTCCACGACATCGGCAAAAACCTCGTCGCCATGATGTGGAAGGGCGCGAACTTCCGCGTCATCGACCTCGGCACCAACGTCGATCCGCAGAAATTCATCGACGCCGCCAAGCAGCACAATCCCGACCTCATCGGCCTCTCCGCGCTCCTCACGACCACCATGCCCGCGATGAAGGCCACCGTCGCCGCCCTCAAGGCCGCCAATCTGCCCAAGGGCAAAATCATGATCGGCGGCGCCCCCATCACGCAGCAATTCGCCGACGAAATCGGAGCCGACGCCTATACCGCCGACGCCGGTTCCGCCGTCGAAAAGGCTGTCGAACTCGTCGGCGCGAACTGAGTTCCGCCCCGGCGCCCCCGCAACAGGAGCGCGGGCTTTCCAGCCTGCGTTTCGTTCCTCATCGCGAAGAAGATCGCGAACAGGTTCCGCGCAAAAACACGCCAAGTCTGCCAGGCCCGCGCCCATGCCTGTCGCATGCGTCCCGCAAATCCCATCGTCCCCATGACCCGCGCCCTCCTCCTCGACCTCGCCAGACAAAACCACCGCGTGCCCATCGGCACGCATCTCGTGCTGCACCGGCATGCCGATCACGAGGCCATCATTCACGACGGCGCGCGTCTCGGCGCGACCGTGGCCGAGGCCGCGGCGCGTTTTTCCACGCCGCTCGCCATGCCGCTCATGGACCTCACGCTGGAGAAGGCCGCGCTGCTCCTCGCCTGCGGCATCCCGGCCAGCCAGGCTGACAGCCATCATTTCACCGAGCCGCCCGCCGCCCCGGCGTCCATCCCGCTCACGCCGCGCATGACCGCCACCTGCGGCGCCATCACGCACATCGCCGAAACCCATCCCGCCCTCGTGCCGATGGGCATGGGCATCGGGCCGTTTTCGTTGATGACCAAGCTCGTCACCGACCCGATCATGCCGGTCTTCCTCGCGGGCAACGGGCTCGCCGCCGAGGACGACCCGGAGGTCGCGCTGGTCGAGCGCCTCCTCGCGCTCGGCGAGCAGGTCATCCACCGCTACCTGACGGCGCAAATCGACGCCGGTGCAAAGGCCCTCGTCATTTGCGAGCCCGCCGCCAACCTGGTTTATTTCTCGCCAAAACAGCAGGAGGAAACCGGCTACGACGTCTTCGAGCGCTACGTGATGGAGCCCATGCGCCGCATCGCCGCGCTGCTGCGCGCGCGCGGCGTGGACTTGATTTTCCACGATTGCGGCGAGCTTACCGACGAGATGGTGAACCGTTTCGCCACGCTCGGCGCGTCCATGATCAGCCTCGGCTGCTCGCGCGCGCTCTGGAAAGACGCCGCGCTCGTGCCGAAAGACACCGTCCTCTACGGCAACCTGCCCAGCAAACAATTCTACGCCACGCAGCTCAGCGCCGAAGCCGTCGCCCAGATGGCCTGCGAACTCGTTGAAAAAATGTCCGCCGCCGGGCACCCCTTCATCCTCGGCTCCGAATGCGACGTGCTCAGCGTCCCGGGCAGCGAGGCCGAGATCATGCGCAAGGTGGACGCCTTCATGCAATGCCCCGTGACGAGCTAAGCGGCGCGGCCGGCCGGCCCGCGGGTTCGAGTGGCACGGGCGTCCCGCCCGTGGGTTTGCGTGGCATGGGCGACCCGCCCATGCCCGCCATTCCGCCCTGCACCTTCGTCACCGGCCCGCGCCGCTCCGGCCGCACGCGCTGCATTCAGCGGCGACTCGCCGCCTGCCCCGCCTCCGCCCGCACCGCCGTCCTCGTCATCGACGACGGCGGTCTGCTCGCCCGCCACAGTGACGACACCGACTTCCCCGGCGCGCGCGTCAACAAACTCACCCTCCCCTGCCCGTGCTGTCCCGAACTCGCCGGCCTGCCCGTCGCCGTCCGCTCCATGTGCGGCGTCCCCGGCGAGCCGGTCTCACACCTTTTCATAAAAATCCCCGATATCGCCGCGCCGCGCCTGCTCGCCGAGTTCGACCGCGTGGTCGGCTGGCCGCGCACGCTCGTCGTCTGCCTCAGCGCCGCCTGGGCCCGTGTCCGCGCCGCGCAACAAACGCTTCCCCTGTTTCTCTCCACGCTGCTCGCCCTCGCCGACGAGATTATCACGCCCCCCGCCGCCGATACCCCCGCCACCAATGCCGACGACGATAAAATCATCCCCCTCACCCTCTGAACTTCCCCGCCCCAATTCTTAATTCTTAATTTTTCACACCCCGCCATGACTCCGCGCGAACGCTACTTTGCCGTCCTCCAAGGCCGCCGGCCCGACATCCTCCCGCGCCTGCCCATCCTCATGCAGTTCGCCGCCGAGCACATCGGCTCGCACTACGACGCCTTCGCGTCCGACTACCGCGTGCTCGCCGAGTCCAACCTTCGCTGCGCGGAAGAATTCGGCATCGACCAGTTGAACACGATGTCCGACCCCTACCGCGAGACCCAGGGCTACGGCGCGAAAATCATCTACCCCCGCGACGGCGTTCCCTACTGCGAAAAACACCCGCTGGAGGACGACCCCGACTTCACCAGGCTCCCCCGCCCCGACCCCCTCAAGGCGGAACGCATGCTCGACCGCATCAACGCCGTCCGCGAATACAAGCGCCGCGCCGGCGACCGCTACTCCATCATGGGCTGGGTCGAGGGCCCGGCGGCCGAGGCCGGCGATCTGCGCACCGTCTCCAACTTCTTCATGGACCTGCTCGACGACGAGGACTATGCGCGCGCCCTCATGGAGCACTGCGTCGATGTCGCCGTCGAGTTCGCCCGCCCGCAAGTCGAGGCCGGCGCCGACACCATTGGCATCGGCGACGCCGTCGCCAGCCAGGTTTCCGCCGCCACCTACGAAAACCTCATCCTCCCGCTGGAGAAAAAACTCGTGGACGCGCTCCACGCCATGGGCGTGTTCGTGCGCATGCACATTTGCGGCAACATCACGCATATCCTGCCCGGACTCGCCACGCTCGGCCTCGACGTGATCGACATAGACCACATGGTGGACCTCGCCGAGGCCCGCCGCATCCTCGGCCCGAAAATAGTGCTCGGCGGCAACATCAACCCCGTCGCCGGCGTGATGAACAGCACCCCGGACGCCATCCGCGCCGCCTCCCTTCGCTGCTACGAAATCGCCGGCGCGCCGTTCATGGTCAACGCCGGCTGCGAAATCCCCCCGCCCACCCCGCCGGAAAACCTCCGCGCCCTCTGCGCCCCCATAAAACCATAAAATGCGCGGCCTTTCCGGGGAGGGAAGATTAAATTTCCGCAGAAGAAATTAGTATAGATTGATGCATGCAATCAATTTCCCCTTTCTCTTTGTCCTCCCCAAACACACAAAACCATTCCGGTTGTTTTTCTTTTTCGCGTCGCCCTTGCATTTTTATTTTGCCTTTTTGCTAATCCGATTTAGCCACTCTTCAGCTTTTCTATCCCCAGCCCAAATGAACGCCCAAGAACGCGTCTTTACCGCCATCTCCGGCGGCAAACCCGACCGGGTCCCCGTCATCCCCAAAATATGGGTCGACCTCGCCGCCGTCATCCTCGGCGTTGATCTCAAGGAAATCGTCACCAGCCCCGAAACCGCCCTGCGCGTGATGACCGACGCCGGTCTCGCCTGCGGCTTCGACGCCGTGCGCATGTGGCATTTCCCCGCCAAAAAAATCCGGGAGCAGGACGGCAAGGTCATCGAGTTCGACGAGCACGGCGCGCGGCGCGGCGAGGTGGACATGCTCGGCGGCCTCGTCACCCACCTCGACGATCCGGCCATGTTTATATTGGAGGATCCCTATATGATGGCGCACCATCACTACTGGACGTGCGAAAATCCCCTGGTAAACAGCGTCGCGGACGCCGCCCGCATGCACGTCCCCACCCGCGCCGACTACGAGCGTTTCGGCTGGGCGGGGCGCATGCGCGCGCAGCAGCGGCGGGCCGGGGATAAACTCGACATCATCGGCGACTGCGACTCCCCCACCCTCGCGTTTTATATATCATTCCGGGGAATGAACAACGCGCTGATGGACCTGCTGGAGGAACCGGAGCTCGTCGAGGCCGTGATGGACAAGGGCGTCGAAATCGCCATCGAGCGCGCCAAGTTCAACCTCGACCTCGGGCTGAAGGTCCTGCGCCTGAATGACTCCGCGGGCAACATGTCCGTCATCTCTCCCGCCCTGTGGCGCCGGTTTATAAAACCGCGCTTCAAACACTTCTGCGACGAGGTTCACGCCCACGACAAGGACGCCCGCGTGTATTGTCATATTTGCGGCAACGTGATGCCCATCATCGAGGATCTGGTCGAGACCGGCCTCGACTGCATCGCCCCGCTCGATCCGCTCGGCGGTGTCACCGCCGCCCAGGTGCGCGCAACCGTCGGCGCCCGCGCCTCGCTCATGGGCGGCGTCAACACCCTCTCGTTTATCAACAGCACCCCCGCGCAAATCATGGGCGAAGCCCGTCGGTGCATCGAAGGCGCGGGCGCGGGCGGCGGTTATATACTCGGCTCCGGCTGCGTCGTCCCCCGCGCCGCCAAGCGCGAAAACCTCGCCGCCCTCGTCGAGACCGCCGCCATATATGGGAACTACGAGGCGATGATCTGATTTATTTTCGCGGCCCCGCCCGTGGCCGCAAAATATATAATAGTCATTTCCCAAAAGATTGAATTTTTTCAAATGGAGGAACGCCAATGAAAATTGACATCATATATAGTATTTTCTCTCACCATTGGCCCAAAAGGTAGGGCGAGGCGTCCCCGCTGAGCCGCGGCTCAGCCGGAGGCTTCGCCCTACCGGCGCTGCCGCGCCAATATAAATGAAAACGTTATAATAACATGAAAACACCCGGTCTCCCCTTCCTCGCCGTCGCGCTCCTCGCCGGTGTTATATTAAACGCCGCCGCCCCCGCCGTCCCGCCGCCACCCGGCGTCGTGGTCGCCACCTCGCCGAATCCCGAGCACAACTTCGTCGGTTCGCCCTCCCTCCTCATCCTGCCCGACGGCTCCTACCTCGTGTCGCATGATTTCTTCGGCAAGAAAACCGACCCCGATGCGAAGGCGTTGCTGCACTCGTCACGCGTGTTCTCTTCCCGCGACAAAGGCCAAACCTGGACGCAGCTCGCGCACTTGCAGGACCAGTTCTGGTCCACCCTGTTTTATCATAACGGGGCCGTCTGGCTGCTCGGCGCCAACCGCGAATACGGCGAGATTGCCATCCGCCAATCCTCCGACGGCGGGCGCACCTGGACGACTCCCGCCGATGCCCGGTCCGGCCTGCTCACCGAGCGCGGCGGACGCGAGTTTCACTGCGCCCCCGTGCCCGTCGTCATCCACAACGGCCGCATCTGGCGCGCGTTCGAGGACTACACCGGCGGCCCCGAGCAAAAATGGTCGGGCGATTATTTCGGCGCGCTCGTCATTTCCGCGCCGGTCGAGGCCGACCTGCTCGACGCGAAAAGCTGGACGCTCGCCAAGCGCGTCGCCTTCAAGCCTAAATGGCTCCCCGGCCCGCGCAACGGCTGGCTGGAGGGCAACGTTGTCCCCGGGCCCGGCGGCCGCCTCGTCGAAATCATGCGCCTGAACGACGACCCGCCCACGCCCGCCGCGAAGGATTTTCCGCACACCGGCTCCGCCGCCGGCATCCCGCGCTTCGAGACCGCCGCGCTGCTTGAGGTGAAGGACGAAAAGACGCTCACCTTCGATCCGAAAACCGGCTTCATCCACTTCCCCGGCGGCATCACCAAATTCACCATCCGCCACGACCCGCGGACGAACCGCTACTGGAGCCTCATCAACAAAATCACCAACCCGCAGCCCGACTACACCGGCCGCGACCACCCGCGCGTGCAGCGCAACGTCATCATGCTCACGTCCTCGCCCGACCTGCGCAACTGGACGGAGCACAGCGTCATCCTCCGCTGGGGCGAGGGCCGCCGGTTGACCAACCGCGACAAATTCGGCTTCCAATACCTCGACTGGCAGTTCGACGGCGACGACCTCATCGCCGTGTCCCGCACCGCCTGGGACGCCTACAACATCCACAACTCCAACTGCGTCACCTTCCATCGCATAAAAAACTTCCGCACCCTCACGATGGCCGATTCGCCACCCGATCTCGCACACGGACAATAATACGCACAGGCAAATACCAGGGCTGTTTTGCGCTTTCTTTTCCATTTTGATGTTTCCGCCGCGGCAGTGCCGGCCCACTGTCTTCCTTTCGCTTCAGCGTCTCCCCTCTCGTGCCTCACGATTCCGACAACGCCCTCCCGCCTGCGCCCGCCCCGGTTTCTCCGCCCCGGACCGCCATCATCGCCTGCGCCGTGCTGGAGGATGAAGTGCGCGCGTTTGCCGCCGGGCTGCCGCACATCACGAGCCTCACGTTTCTCCCGCAGGGCCTGCACAACGAGCCCGCGCGCCTCAACACCACCGTCGCCGGGGCGGTCGCCGCCGTCGAGGCCGAAGGCCGGGCGGAAGCCATCGCGCTGGTTTACGGCGTGTGCAGCCGCGGCATCGAAGCCATTCCGCTGCGCCGCTGCCGCATGGTCGTGCCCCGCGCGCACGACTGCATCACGCTCCTGCTCGGCTCGAAGGAACGCTACCAGCAGTTCCAGCAGGAAAACCCCGCCACCTACTGGTACAGCCCCGGCTGGAACAAATGCCACGCCGCGCCCGGCCCCGACCGCTTCGCCAAACTGCGCGACGATTTCCTGAAAAAATTTCCCGAGGAGGAGGCCGATTACCTCATCGAGATGGAAAAGGAACTCCACGCGCACTACACCACCGCCGCCTACGTGGACCTCGGCGTCGGCGATGCGGACGCCAACATCGCCTACACCCGCCGCTGCGCCTGCTGGATGGGCTGGGATTTCCGGCGCGTGCAGGGCGACCCGCGGCTCCTCCGCGACCTGCTCGCCGGCCGCTGGGACGACGACCGTTTCCTCGTCGTGCAGCCGCGCCAGTTTGTGCAGCTCAGCATCGACGACCGCGTCATCAAGGCCGTTGACGAGCCGCCCGCAGGGAAAAATCCCAAATCCCAAAGGGCCAAATCCCAAAGGGCCAAATCCCAAACAAACAGCGGCGCGGAAGCGCCCTGCGGTGGCACGGGCGTCCCGCCCGTGCCCGGCGAAGGCGTCCACGGCCAGAATGCCCATGACTCATGACACCCGCATCGCCCGCCCCACGCCTCATCATCCGCACGCCTGACGGCGGGCACGAAATCCCGCTCCCCGTGCCCGGTTCGCCCGCGCAGCCGCTCTCCGCCCTTCTCGCCGCGCATCACCACCCGCTCAACACCCGCTGCGGCGGACGCGGCCTCTGCCGCGCCTGCGAGGTCCGGCTTGCCGCCGGAAGTATCCGTTCCATTGATACAAACGAAACCATCCATGCCCCCGCGACAATCAAGGCCTGCCGCCACGCGATGAATGCGGAATTACAAACCCAGGCCGTCGAAGGATCGATTAATTCCGCATTCCGCAATCCGCATTCCGCATTCATCGAGATCCCCGCGCGCGCCCTCCTGCGCCACGAGCCCTCCGTCGTATCCAATTTCCGGATAAAAATCCCCCGCTCCCTCGATCCCCTCGCGCCGCCGCCCGCCTCCACCGGCGAACCGTGGCTGGGCGCGGCCGTTGACCTCGGCACCACCACCGTCGCGCTCCTGCTCTGCGACTTGCGCACCGGCGAAACCCTTTCCACCGCCTCCGCCTTCAACGCGCAGGTCCGCCATGGCGAGGACGTGCTCACCCGCATCAACCTCTGCGCCGCCGATCCGCAAAAAAACCTTCCCGTGCTCCAGTCCGCCGCCGCCGGCACCATCCAGCAATTGCTGGAAAAAGCCTGCTCCAACGCGTCCGCCGACCTCGCGCACGTGCGCTCGCTGGTCGTCGCCGGCAACACCGTGATGCTGCACCTCCTCGCGGGCGTCGATCCCTCGCCCATCGGCGTCTTCCCGTTCACACCGCCGTTTCTCGGGCACCGCCGCCTCGTGCCCGCCGCGCTCGGGCTCTCGTTCGGCGGAAGCGCGCCCGCCGACGCCCACCTGCTCCCCGGCCCCGCCGCCTACGTCGGCGCGGATTTGTCCGCCGGCATCCTCGTCACCGGCCTGCTCCACGACGACGGCCCCGCGCTCCTCGTCGATGTCGGCACCAACGGCGAAATCATCCTCAAGCACGGCCCGCGCCTGCTCGGCACCGCCACCGCCGCCGGCCCCGCCTTCGAGGGCGCCGGGCTCGCCAGCGGCATGCGCGCCGTGGACGGCGTCATCGAGGACATCCGTTTTTCCCGCGACCCGTTCGCCCAAAAACTCTCGCTCATCGGCGGCGGAAAAAACGCCGGCCAAAACCACCTCCGGTCCGTCGGCATCTGCGGCTCGGCCTACATCGACTTTCTCGCCGAGGGCCGCCGCTCCGGCCTCCTCAACGAGCGCGGCCGCTTCGCCGCCCCGCCGCCGTCCGGCGCGGAATCCGCGTTCATCACGCACGACGACGCCCGCGCCTTTGTGCTCGACCCGCGCGGACGCTCCGGCCCGGTGCTTGTCACCGAGCCCGACATCGCCCGCCTCCTGCAAGCCAAGGCCGCCGTCGCCGCCGGCATCGCCACCCTGCTCGACATCGCCGGACTCGCCCCCGCCGACATCCGCACGCTGCACCTGGCCGGCGGCTTCGGCATGCACCTCGACCTCGACAACGCCATCGCCTGCGGCCTGCTCCCCGGCTTCGAACCGCGCCAGATCGAGGTCGTCGGAAACACCTCGCTCGGCGGCGCGCTTGCCGTGCTGCAAGACCGCGGGCTCCTCCCCGAAATCGCCCGCGCCTGCGACCTGATGGAAAGCATCGAGCTCAACCTCCAGCCGGCCTTCGAGGATACCTATATCGACCAGCTTGCGCTCCCGTAGGAGCGCAAGTCCCAAGTGACAAGTGGCAAGTAACAAGAAAAAATTCCAATCGGACAAATCCCAAAAAATAACATACGCCACCCGCCAGCCGAATCCGTCCCATCAGCCCCTTGCATTTTCCAAACCACCCCCGTCCCTCTCCGGCGCGGCAGCGCCCAATTCGTAATTCGTAATTCGTAATTCGTAATTTCCTCCGCCTTGCCTCCTCCCGCCAAAAAATCCCGCCCGCCATCCGCCCGCCCCGCCGAACTTCTTCCCGGCGCGCTGACCATCGCCGAGTTTGACCGGCTCGCCATCAGTTATCACGGCGAGACCGGCTTCGAACTCGCCGCCGTGGACGCGCGCGGCGGCCTGCTGCGCGGCGAGGTGCGCTGCACCGCCGGGCCCGAGGAACATCGCGCGGTCTTCCGCCAGTCCGTCGAGGAAACCCTGCGCTGGGGCGAACCCTGCATCATGTGCTGCCCGTTCGGCCACGCGCTCTGGGCCGTCCCCGTGATGCACAACCACCAGATCCTCGGCGGCCTGCTCGTCGGCGGCGTGTCGCTGGAGGAACTCGAAGGCGCCGGCACGCTCGACCGCCGCCTGCTCGACGCCAGCCGGGCGCTCCTCGACCTCGCCTCGCGCCACAACCTCACCAACACCGCCCTGCTCGAAAAAAACCGCCTCGCCGCCGAGCGCGAGTCCGGCCGCGCCGAGGCGCTGCACGACCTGAAGGAGCGCCTCTACGACGACATCCGCAGCATCTACCTGCGCGAGGAGCCCGCGCTCCTCGCCGCCATCCAGCGCGGCGAGCGCGCCGAGGCGCGCGGCATCATCAACCGCATCCTCACCGCCATCTACACCCGCGGCGCCGGGCGCCGCGGCCTCCTGAAAACCCTCGCCCTCGAACTCGTCGTCATGATGGCGCGCGCCGCCGTGCAGGCCGGCGCCGAGCCCGAAAAAGTGCTCGGCATCAACTACCGCTCGCTCACCGAGCTGGCCGGCGTGCACTCGCAGGAGGACCTGTCGGACTGGCTCTGCGAAATGCTCGAGCAGCTCATCGACGCGATGGGCGCGCCCGCCGCGCACCCCAACGCCGTGCAACTGGCCCGCGCCGTCGCCTACATGGAGCAGCATTTTTCCGAAAATCTCGGGCGCGACGAGGTTGCCCGCGCCGCCGGGCTGTCGGCCAGCCATTTCTCGCACCTCATGCGCGAACGCGCCGGCGTGTCCTTCACCGAACTGCTCCTGCGCATCCGCCTCGACAACGCCCGCCGCATGCTCGCGCGCGACAGCAGCACCGTGGTGGAAATCGCCGCCGCCTGCGGCTTCAGCGAGCAGAGTTATTTCACGCGCGTCTTCAAAAAAACCTTCAACGAAACCCCGCTCGACTACCGCCGCCGCGTGCGCGCCCCGCACTCCAAGGCATGAGATTGGTGTTCGGCGGGCGGCTCCCGGAACACCCCGCAGGACTGCCGATGCCGCCGCCAGACACCAAATGGCGCACGACAAAAATGCCATGCCGGACCGCCGGCTGCGATTGCGTTTTCCCGGCATGTGGGCAACCCTGTCCGCCTCATGGTCAAAAAACTTCTTCACACCCGCATGCGCGTCGATGACATCGCGCGCACCATCAAGTTTTATGAGGAAATCCTCGGCCTCAAATGCGTCCGCCAGACGATCTCGCCGCGCGGCGCGAAGCTGGCCTTCCTTCGGACGCCGGGCAGCGACGAGGAAATCGAGCTCTGCGAGTTGCCCGGCGCCGAGCCGGTGCGCGTGCAGCCGGACTTGATGCACCTGGCGTTCGAGGTGGACGACCTGGCCGCCTTCGCCGCCGGACTGGAAAAGAAAGGCTGCAAGCTGAGCGACGGTCTGACGCGAACCTCGTCAGGCGACACCATCGCGTTCATCGACGCGCCCGAAGGCTACGAAGTGGAGCTGATAGAAAAAGGCTGAAGGGCTGAAAAGGTCCCCCGCCTTTAGGGCGTGTTAACATTAATTGCACTTGACGGTGATTTATGCGTATGAGGAGGGGAATGGAACTGACGAAGGAACACCTGGAGAGAATCAAGGACAGCCTGCCGGTGGAGCGGGGCAATGTGAGCATTGATGTGCTGAGCTTTCTAAACGGGGTGCTGTATGTGGCGGAGAACGGGTGCAAATGGAGGAGATTGCCGGAGAGGTTTGGGAACTGGCACACGATCTACACGCGGATGAATCGCTGGAGCAAAAGCGGAGTATGGGACCGGGTGTTCGAGCGGCTGCAGAAGGAAGGGCTGGTGCATCTGGAGCTGAAGGTGGTGTCGCTGGACAGTACCAGCGTGAAGGTCCACCCCGATGGGACCGGGGCGGAGAAAAAAACGGGCCTCAGGCGATCGGCAAATCACGAGGAGGCCGGAACACCAAGATTCATCTGGCTGCCGCGAATGATGTCCATGCCCTCGGCTTCCGCCTCTCGCCCGGGCAGAACGGCGACGGACCCGAGGGACGCGAGCTGATTGGCGAGTTGGGATGCCCGAGGCATGGATGCGCCCTGGCCATGGACATGGCCTACGAAGGCAACGAAACCCGCGGCTTGGCCTGCCTGCTCGGCTTCAAGCCTGTCGTCCCGCCCAACCCGTTGCGTCGAAAACCCTGGAAACTCAACCAGGCACTTTACCGCCAGCGCAACCACGTCGAGCGCCTCTTCCGCCGCATCAAGGGCTTCCGTCGCGTCTTCACCCGCTACGACAAGCTCGATGTCCTCTTCCGCTCTTTCGTCTCCTTCGCTCTCTCTTGGCTACTCCTCAATAGTGCTAACAGGTCCTAGAGCATTTTTCGTTTATTCTGTCGCAAATAAACAGCGGCCCCGTAGGGCCTGACCTTGCGTCAGGCCGCGATGTTTCCAGTGCGCAACGCGGCTCCTTCATCCATGCCATCCCGGCTCGACGCAAGGTCGAGCCCTACATGCGACAGATAAACGAAAATTGCTTTATTCCGCCCGGGGGCGCGGGCATTCCTGCCCGCGAAATCACGGACAGGTTCCGAGCGAAGCGGCATCCCCAAACAGCGACGGGCCAAACCACTCAGCCCTTGAAATCAAACCGCTGTTTCACGCGCACGACGGCGGGCTTGCCGTTGCGCACCGGCGGCTCGAACTCCCACTTCAACACGGCGTCCACCGCCGCAATGCCGAGCAAGCCGTGGTCCGCGCTCTCTATCACCGGCATGCGCACGCGGCCCTTCTCATCGATGAAAAACTCCACCAAGGCCGAGCCGCCCGCGCTGGCGCCAGCCAGCTCCGCCGGATACAACGGCGCGCCGTCCCGTTTCAGGGCAGGCGGACGATCCAGTTCGCGCAGCGAGCCGAACACGCGCACGGTCGCGGGGTATTTCAACCTGTCGCCGGTGAGCATGTCGAAAGAGTCAATCACCGTCTTGGTGACGACCGCGCCCGACGCCTCGAACGTGACCCGCAGCTGCGCGCGCGACCACACGGGCATGCCGCCGGCAAGCACCGGCTCGAACTGCCATTGATTGAGCGCGCGCACCGTCTCGCGCGCGAGCGCCTCATGCGTGTCGGCCAGCACCAGCCAGTCGTCGAGCCGTCCCTCGGGATCGACGGAAAAAACCACCGTGACCTCGCCGCGCAGAATGCCCTGCGCCGTCAATCCGGCGGGAAACACGGGCTCCACCATGCGCGTCACGCGCAATTCCCGGTTACCGCCGCCGTCTGTTTCCGTCGCACCGCCGCCGGTCGCTGAAAAACCGATTCCGCCTGCGAAAAGCAGGAGAACGGCGCACTCCGCCACACGCTTCGAAAACGCCTTTGCATTCATGGGGTGCCTCCTTGTTTTTGGACAGGTTGCAAGATGGACCGCACCGCACCCTTTCGCAAGCACAACCGCCCGGGCGACGCGCAGCCGTAGCGCAGGCATCCCTGCCTGCCGTCAAAACCGAAGGCGCGAAGCGCCGCTGACTTCTTTCTGCAAAAATAAATGCCGCGCTTCGCGCGATCCCCTTTGACGGCAGGCAGGATGCGCGTTGATCACCGTTGCTGCGCTACGACATGGCCGCCGCCTCTCCTGACCGCCGCAATTTCGCCGGCATTATTTCCTCCTGCCCTCCCCGCGTCACCCCTCGCTGCGCACCCTGACAGTCCCGTCGGCGAACTCCGCCGCCAGCGCCTGCCCGGGCGCGACCGCCGCGCGGCGCTGCACGGGCCGTCCCGCCTCGTCGCGCACGATGACGAAGCCGCGGTTGAGCACCGATGCCGGGCTGGCCGCCTGCAGGCGTTTCCACAAGGCCAGCAACTGGTGCGACGCGATCTGCACGCGCGTCTCGGGCGACCGCCGCTCCAGCGCCGCGGCCGCGGCGGTCAGCCGTTCGCGCTTGAGCATCGTGGCGCGCGCGGACGCCGCGCCGAGGCGGTTGGCCAGGTCATCCAGCCGCAGAAAACCCTGCTCCACGCGCGCCGTCGGCGAAAGCAGCCGCAGGTGCGCGCGCGCGCCGTCGAGCCGCTCGCGGGCGCGCGTGAGCCGTGTGCCGAGCACGTCCTCCATCGCGGCGGCGGCCTGAGCCGAGCGCTCGGCGCAGGCGAGGAAATGGCTCGAAATCAACTCCGCCGCGCCGCTCGGGGTCTCGGCGCGCGCGTCCGCCGCGAAGTCGCACAGCGTGAAATCGATCTCGTGGCCGACCGCCGAGATGACCGGCACGCCGCACGACGCCACCGCGCGCACCAGCGGCTCCTCGTTGAACGCCCACAAGTCCTCCAGGCTGCCGCCGCCGCGCCCGATGACCAGCAGGTCGAAAATCCCCAGCGCCTCCGCCGCGCGCAGCATCGCGGCCATCTCCCCCGCCGCGCCCTCGCCCTGCACCTTGGCGGGCAGCACGACCAGCCGCCCACGCCAGCCGCGCCGCAGCAGGATGCGGATAAAATCCTGCACCGCCGCGCCGGTCGGCGACGTGACGAAGCCCACGGTCGCCGGCATGGGCGGAATCGGTTTCTTGCGTTCCGCGTCGAACAGCCCCTCGTCCGCGAGCCGGCGTTTCAGCGCCTCGAACTCGCGCTGCAACCGCCCCACCCCGTCCTCGATGACGGCGCGCACGACGAGCTGGTATTGCCCCCGCGCCTCGTAAACGCTCACCTGTCCGAACGCCACCACCTGCAACCCGTCGCGCAGCCGCACCTGCTGCCGGGCCGCGTCCGCGCGGAAAAGCACCGCCGAGAGCTGCGCGCCCGCGTCCTTGAGCGAAAAATAGACATGGCCGCTCGCCTGCGCCCGCAGGTTGGAAATCTCGCCGCGCACCCAGCACGGGCGGATGGCGGCCGCGAGCGCGTCCTTCACCCGCCGCGTGAACTCGCTCACGCTCAAGGCGCGCGCGCCGTCGTTCTCGTCCCCGCTCCCGTCAAACAAATCTGCCTGCCGGTCGCTCATGGGTTTTCGCCGCCAGCGCGGTTGTCGCCATTGCGGTCTGCCTGCGCGCCCCCCAAGCCGGCGCCGCCGGTGGCCGTGCCGCCTTTGGGATTTGGGATTTCGTGATTTGGGTTTTGCCCCTTGGGCATTGCCGCGTCCGCGGCTTCCAGTTGCCGCCGCGCGAAACGCTTGCGCACCATCCGCACCACGATGACCAGCCCCGCGACCAAGCCCAGCGCGATGAACGCCGTGCGGCCCTTGCCCGCCACGAGCGCATCGCTCGCCAGCACGGCCGCCAGCGCCCAGCCGCTCATGATCGGCGCGGAGATGAGGATGTAGGTCTTGAACGGCACCTCGGCCAGCCCGAGCAGGTAGTTTTGTATGAACAACGGCGGGCCCGGCGTGACACGCAGCAGCACCGTGAGCCCGGTGTGATCGCCCGGCGCGACCTTGGGCAGCTTGTAGCCCATCTTTTCCATCAGGCGCAAAAGCAGCGGGCGCGCCGCATACCGGGCCAGCCAATACGCCAGCGCGAGATCCAGTGTCATGCTGAGGGACACTAGGACGCACACCCACACCGTGCCCATTTGCGGAATGAAAGTGGGCCCCGCCGTGAACGTGAACGCGGAGACCGGACACCCGAACGCCGGCAGCACGACCATCGCGGCAAAGAACGGCACCGGCCCCATGCCGCGAATCCATTCGAGCCCGAGGTGCATCCAGGAGCGGACCTCCTGCAAGTGGAAATAGGCGAGCGTGCCCCCGGCGATCAGCACGAGGGCCATCAGCAGTTTGGTCAGAAACATGGAGCGGCGCAGCTCCTTGGAACCGGAAGCCATAAAGCCCGGCAGCATGCCGCTTGGGCGAGCCGCGGCAAATCCCAAAAAGCGTTTCCACGTTTTGCCGGGTGTTACTCGAAGTGAAGTCCGATCAGAGTCAGGGAGAAGCGCCAGCGCGTGGCGCAGGCATCCCCGCCTGCCGTCAAAACCGAAGGCGCGAAGCGCCGCTGGCCTTCTGCCTTTGACCCCCTCCACCCGTGTCCGTCAATTCAGGGCAGCCCCAGCCTGACCCCATAGCATGTGTTCGAGAGAAAGGGGTATCCTGGGGATGCCCCGTGGCTCTGTTTTCGGTCGGCTCTTTTGCTTCCATCAGCCTAGCAACTTGTTTGCAGCATATATGTAATCCTTTACCCGCTGAGCAAGATTAGTGGAAATTTTCACATCCGTCTTGATCAACTCATTCATTTCCCAACGTAGCGCCATCAGGATTTCTGTTCCCGTAGCACCGCTCGCAATCGCGTCATCAATACGCGATTTCCACGCAGAAAGATCATCTGGCAGCGCTTCACGTATCGCACGTGCCTCTGCAATATAGTCGAAGTTATTCATTGTTGTGGTCCCATTAGAGCATGCCAAAGGGGGCAGTACGCTGTTTGTTGATTCTCATGATGCGTAGTCGGAATCATATTCATAATATGATGTTGTAATCAATACTAATATTAATGAATTCGAGCATAATAGATAATCAACAAACAGCGTCCCGGCCCGAATGACGCTAAGTTAAGAGAGACGCTTGCGCACGGAGGGGCGACGTCCCGCCGCCGGACGAGGCGAAAGCCTCGCCCGTTTCGCGCGGCTTATCGAGACACGATGGGCACGCGTTCCGCGTGTCGGGCGGCGGGACGCCGCCCCTCCGTGCGCAAGCGTGTTTTTAACGACAACAGCCCTTAAACTTAGCGCCATTCCATCCCGACCCCTTACGGATTCCCCTGAACCGGTGTCATTATACTTTTAAATATATCGTCGATATTCGTTGCGTTTAATTCTTTGGTGGCATCATTATATCTTATATATTCAGTAATCTGGCTGGAATTTGTCGGGGCATTGTCATCATTTTTGTTTTTATATTTTTTGATTGTATCATTCACCGCCTCGCCCGGTCCCCAATCAATCGGGGTCACCTGCGTGGCCCTTCTGGGGCCGGCGCTGATTAATAATCCGCTATCCCAGACAGGATCCACCGGACCGACACTTTTGACAATCCATGTCCCGTAATTACTGCCGGGGGGTGTTGGCGGATATTCGTCAGGCGGAACATCCGTGTATCTTGAACGATCAAAGTCCTCGGGAAGATACTGTTGGATATCCGCATAACTTTGTGGTGGATTGCCATCATGCGCACGGGAAAAATCAGAAATCGCCCGGCCAAGCAATCCTGACGCATGCCCCAAGGCGAATAGCCTGAGCCAGGCCGCGGATATCCTATAATCCGCCTCGGTTTCCATTTTCCCTCCGGTTGCCGAAAGCCATTGTTGAGCGATCAGGTATTTGAATTCCGGTATGGCATACTTGGGATTGTTTTTGATGAAATCCCTTACTTTTTCAATTTTGTCGAACCAGCCGGTGAGTGTGTTTTCCTCCTCTTCCGTGTTCCCCTCGTCCGCGTCACCGTCCTGCTCCAATTTAGCCAACCCATCCTCAAGGCTTTTTAACAGTTCATTGGATTGCCTCAAGGCCCTTTGCAGCTTGATACCCTCGTTTTTGCTCGATTCCAAATTGCTCAATGCCTGGTTCCTTGCGCTTTTTAAGCCGTTCATTGCCTTTTCATTGCCAATAATATCAAAACGCAGTTTGATGACCAACCCGATCAGGATTAGAAATATAAACGCGGAAAATATGATTTTTAGGTGCTTTTTCATTTAAGTGAGACGGATTTCACCACGAAGCGCACATAGTGTGCGCGGAAGCCAAAATAATTTTCTGACACCCCTCCGTGGTCAATTTGGCTGTCTTGACTATGTTCATTATGGATTAAAAGCAGGCGGTCTGGTGCATTTTGCATTATTTATTCATCAGGGTTTGAAATATCTCGTTTATTTTATCCTCACCAGCCCTATTGATAGTATCAGCTTTGATATATTTGCCAATCTGGCCGGCACTGGCTGGTTCAGCCCCATGCTCCTTTGCATAGTTTTTAATTGCGTTTCGCACGGGATCCACCGCCCACGCCCCACTCGGAGTATCAAGACCGGTTTGCTTGAGACCCACTTCCCCGATGTTGCTCACCCATCTTGCACTGTTCCAAATGCTGTCAACCGGCGGCGCCGCTTCTTTTATTATCCAGTGCCGCCCTCCTAACGCGGTCTTGGCATCCGCGCCCGCATAGGTTTCCCCCGATGCGTTGGTTTCATATCTTTCAAGGATGCGGGGGTCAAAGTCCTTGGGCAGGTAATTCACAATGTCGCTCAGTTGGGTTGGAGCTTTGCCATTATTGGCATTGGAAAAATCCTTGACGGCTTGCTTGAATATATTGCCCACCGCCAGTGTGGCGTCCTGTCTGAGCCCGGCCAGCGCTTTTCTGTAATCCGCCTCACATTGCAGTGGGCCGTCCGCGGTGAAAAACAGGCACTCCTTTGCGGTCAGGTATTTAAATTCCGGTATGGCGTAATTCGGATGATATTTTAGAGAATTCCTTAATTTGCGAGCAGCGCCGAGCCATTGGTCGAGTTCGCTGCCTCCCGCTTCCGTGTCCGCGATGCTATTTTGCCTTGCCTCCCGCTCCAACTTGTCCAGCGCATCCTGAATATCTTTTATACTTTCATTGGATTTCTCCAGCATTTTTTGGCGCCTGATGTTTTCATTTTCACGAGATGCCAGATCTTCCAATGCTTTGCCTGTCGTGCTCCTGTAGCCCATTATTGCTTTTCCCCGTCAATGACATTAAGATACAATGTAATGGCTACTCCAATCAAAAGAAGGAGCGTAGAGACAACCGCTATCATAATTAAATGTTTTTTTCATTATCGCGATGGTTTAAAATGACCTGCAAGCAGGTCTTGTAGTGTTTTCATTTAACAGTGACGGGGCAGCGCCGGCAGGGCGAAGCCTCCGGCTGAGCCGCGGCTCGGCGGGGTCGTTGCCCGCTGCTTCCTGCTGGCTGTCGATTAATTCAGCGCCGGCGCACAAGCGCGGGATTGCGCAAAACATACAAAGACACGCAAGGGTTGGGCGCATGGGTTTACGAAGGGTTGATGGGTGACCGGATCGAAATCAAAAAAACGTAGTGCCGCCCTGACTATCTGATGGGTTTCCCCGATCCAAGATGAGGGCAGTCGGACAGTCCGTGTCGCAATGCAGTCACGGTCAAACGATAGCTGCGCCGGCCAAGGCGTCCCTCCCTGATGAAGCACACCCATGCGTGGCGCTGGCCTCGTCGCTCTCTTTTTTATGCCATTTATGAATTGAAAGGACGCGTTATCAAAAACGCACCGTGGATGGACGGCCTCCATGTCGTCTATCCGCCCGGAAACGGACGGCACGGAGGCCGTCCATCCACCTAAAGTCGGATTTCGATTGGTAGTTGGTATTATATAGTATTTTCATTTAACAGTGGCGCGGCAGCACCGGTAGGGCGAAGCCTCCGGCTGAGCCGAGGCTCGGCGGGGACGCCTCGCCCTACCTTTTGGGCCAATGTTGAGCGAGGACGTCGCGGTTAAGCGTTGCGTTTTCCGGCGACGGCCTCGCAGGAGCTCGGCCCTCCAAAAAGACCAAATCTTAAAAGGTGTTGTTACCAGACGTTTTTATTAATCCGATGCCTCGTGCCATCCGCTACTCGCTTTGTAATATGATTTCCGCGGGAACCAGTCCTTCGCTTTCGGCGTGGAGGGTGATTTCGCCTTTCTCGCCGGGCTTGGTGCGGAGGATGACGAGGGCGAGGGCGTTGTAGGCGCGGCGTTCGGGGGATTGGAAGGAGGTGTGGTCGGTCGCGTCGCCGTTGTCGGTCGCGTCGATTTCGGCGGGGCCGGTCACGCGGAAGCGAATGGCGTTCTTGCTGCGCGGGACGGGCCGTCCTTCGGCATCGGCGATGGTCACGGTCACGAAGGAAAGATCCCGCCCGTCGGCGCGGAGTCGCGCGCGGTCGGCGGCGAGCATGAGTTTCGCGGCAGGACCGGCGGTGCGCATGACGGCCTCGGCCCAGGGGCGGCCGTTTTTCCACGCGACCACTTTCAACTCGCCGGGTTCGTAGATGACGTCGTCCCAACGGAAGCGGTATTCGAGCGGGGCTCGTTTTTTGCGTCCGAAGGTTTTGCCGTTGAGGAAAAGCTCGGCCTCGTCGCCGCTGGTGTAAACGTGCACGGGCGTGGCCTGGCCGATGCGTTCGGGCCAGTTCCAGTGCGGCAGGATGTGCGCCATCGGATGGTCGGGGCGCCAGCGCGCCTGGTAGAGATAGTAGCGGTCCTTGGGAAAACCGGCGAGGTCGATGATGCCGAAGTAGGAGCTGCGCGAGGGGACAAGGATTTTACCGAGGGCGGCGAGTTCCTGTTCGGCGCGGGCGCGCTCGGCCGGATCGGAGTAATTCAGGAGGTTGGTGGAGTCGGCGTTGTAAGGGGAGGGTTCGCCGAGGTAGTCGAAACCGGTCCAGACAAACTCGCCGAGGATGCCGGGATTTTCATCGTGGGCGCGCCACTCGGTGTCGGGCGTGGTGGCCCAGGGGGTGGCGTAGAGATCGTAGGAACTGACTTGATAATCGGCGCGGCCGGCGAGCTTGTCGTCGCTGGCGGGGAAGAAATACTCGCCGCGCGAGCTGACGGTCGAGGCGGTCTCGGCGCCCATGATGGCGAGATGCGGGTGCGCGGCGCGGAGTTTCGCGTATTCCTGCGGCTTGTAGTTATAACCGAATACATCGACGATGTTCTGGAATCCGTTGTAGCCGGCCTGGATGTAGTTGAAGCCGGCGGTGACGGGGCGGGTGCGGTCCTCCTCGCGGATGATGGCGGCGAGGTGCGCGGCGAGTTTCCAGCCGTCGGCCTCGTATTGCTCGCGGATTTCATTGCCGATGCTCCACTGGATGACGCTGGGGTGGTTGCGGTCGCGGCGGATGAGGGCGCGCAGATCCTTCTCGTGCCAGTCGGCGAAGACGCGGCTGTAGTCGTCGCGTTTCTTGCCGATGGCCCAGCAATCGAAGGGCTCGTCCATGACGAGGAAACCCATGCGGTCGCAGAGTTCGAGCAGCTCGGGAGCGGGCGGGTTGTGGCTGGTGCGGATGGCGTTGCAGCCCATCGCCTGAAGGATTTCCAACTGGCGTTCGAGGGCGCGGGTGCTGACGGCGGAGCCGAGCGCGCCGAGGTCGTGGTGCTGGCAGACGCCGCGGATGGGGACGTGCTCGTCATTGAGGAAAAAGCCGCGCAGAGGGTCGGTATTTATTTTTCGGATACCGAAGGGCGTCTCGACGCGGTCGATGACGTTTCCCGCGGCATCGGCGACGGTGGTCTCGGCGACGTAGCGGTGGCGTTCGCGCAGGCTCCACAAGCGCGGCGAGGCGACGGCGAGCGTGTGGGCGGCGCTGGCCTGCCGTCCGGGCGGGACACGCACGGAGCGCGGTTCGGCGGCGGCCACGGGTTCGCCGACGGGGCGGCCTTCGGCGTCGGCGGCGAAGAGGCGCGCGGAGACCCGCACCTCGGCGCGGTCGCCGGATTTGTTGTCCAGCGTGACGGCGACATCGACGGTGGCGGAGTCGGCGGTGATGACGGGCGTGGTGACAAACACGCCCCATTGTGCGACGTGGACGGGCGCGGTCCTGACGAGCCAGACGTTGCGGTAAATGCCGCTGCCCGGATACCAGCGCGAGGATTCGCGCGGGTTATCGAGGCGGATGGCGAGGACGTTCTTTTCGCCGGGCCTGAGGTGCGGCGTGAGGTCCAGACGCCACGAGGCGTAGCCGTAGGGCCAGCCGCCGATCACGCGGCCGTTGAGCCAGACCAGCGCGTAGGACATGGCGCCGTCGATATCCAGATAAACGCGGCGTGCTGCATCCGAGGCGGGCGAGTCGAAGTGCTTGCGATACCAGCCGGAGCCGGCCCAGGGGAGTTTGCCGGTCTCGCCGGAGAGTTCCTGCCGGAATGGTCCTTCGATGCCCCAGTCATGCGGGAGGTCGAGGCGGCGCCAGCCGGAGTCGTCGAAGTCGGGGCGGGTGTAGGCAATCTCGCCGCCGGGCTGCGCGCCGGGATTGTGCGCGGGAGGGGGCATGCGCGGCGGGGGGACGTTGAGCAAGTCGTCGCCGGTCGGGAGCACCCAGGGTTTCACGCGCTCGTAGGAAAGCGCCTCGCCCGCGTGGGCAGGGTCGCCGCGCGTGAAGAGCCAGCCGGAGTTGAAGGTGACGCGCTCGCGGGCGGGCGGAGTTTCGGCCGCGGTGGCGCGTTCCGCAGCGGCAAACGCGGGGCGGCCTGAAACGGCGGCGGCGAATGCGAGGAGAAGGGCGAGGAGGCAGGTGGAGGGATGGCGGGTGGTCATAATATAAAAAACGCGGAACGCGGGGTTGGTATTTATTCTCTATTTTTTCTCTTTCTCTTTATTTTTCCATCCGGCGATGGGGCGAAAATAACGAGGAGAAAGAGGCATGATAAAGAATAATACCATTCCCAAGTTATTTTTAGACTCTGGCACCTATGTTTTTGGAGGGTCGAGCTCCTGCGAGGCCGTCGCGGCGGGGCACCACGGTTAACCGCGACGGCCTCGCAGGAGCTCGGCCCTCCATCGAAAGGCTAATTTTGGATTGGAATTGATATAAAGGGGAAAGACAGGGGGAGACCGGCCTAAAAACGCTGCCGGGCGAGCGCGACGGGGTCTTCTCCGCCGGCCAACGGGCGGATGCGGTAAGTGTAAGTGAGCGGCCAGTTGCCGAGACGAAATTCGTCGTGCGGAAGCGCGCCCCAGGAGTTGACGCCGCCGAGCCCGCGCTGGTGCAGGTCGAGGTTGAGCGTGATGGTGTCGCGCGCCGGAAGCTGGTAGGGATAATAGGCGGATTTTTGCGTCTCGCAGAAAAGATCCTCGGTGGTCTGGTGAAGCGCATTGGCGCTGAGCAACGGCTCGACCGCGACAGCCAGCAGGCCGCGCCCGCGCGCGTCGGTGAGCGCGAGCCAGCGCACACCCTCGTGGTTGCCGGTTTCCTGCGGCTTGAGATACGGGAAAAACTGGTCGCGCACCTTGCCGCGGTAAAGGCCGACGCGGGTGTCCTGGCGATCCCAATACGTTTCGTGCGGGCCTTTGCCGAGCCAGGCGAGGTTGTCGAAGCCGGCGCGCAGGGTCGTCTGCATGCCGAAGCGAATGGGCTCGGGCGCGGGGCGCAGGGGATCGTGCATCTGCGAAGTCACGAAAATATCGCCGGTGGGATACAAGGTCCATGCGACGCGCCAGGAGCAGTTGGTGGCGCGGATGACACCCTCGGCGGTGACTTGCACGACGGCGGGATCGTCGAGCCGGCGGGCCTCGACCTTGGCGGCCTCCCATGTCTCGTGGGCGAAACGCCAGAGGCCGGGACCGGAGGGGATGTTCCGGCGGTTGGGCACGTCGGTGGCGGTCATCTTGCTGCCGCGGTCGTTGTCCGTGGGCGCGCGCCAGAAATGAGGACCGAGCGGCTTTTCGAGCAGCTCGATCTCGCCGGCCTTGAGCGAGACGAGCAGGCCGGTCGCGCGGTCGAAGGACGCCGCGAAAGACTGGCCGGTGACGTCGATGCGTCCGGCGGTCTCCATCAGAGCGGGCGCGGGGCCGGAAATCGCGACGAGCGCGGCGGGCTCGGATTGCGGCAGCTTGAACTGCTCCCAGGCGACCTCGTGCCCCGCACGCGCCCAGGGCGTGTCGTGGCGAAGCACAAAGGAGATTTCCAAAAAGTATTCCACGCCGGGCTCGGGCGTGATGTAGGGAAACGGGACGGGCAGCCGTTTCGTCTCGCGCGGAGCCAGGGAGACAGCGCCGATCTCGCCACGCCCGACCTCGCGTCCGTCGGCGACGACGCGCCAGCGGCAATCGAGCCAGTCGGCGGCATTCTGGAAGTCGGCCCAGTTGGTCAGCTCGATCTCGGGCTCGGTTCGCGCGAGGTCGGCGGCGCGCATTTGGATGGGTTGAAGGACTTTTTTCACCTCGGCGAGGCCGGGATGGGGGACGCGGTCGGCGTGGATGAGGCCGTTGCCGCTGAAATTTCCGTCGTGGGGAAAACGGCCGGGTGCGCCGAAGGCGCCGCCATAGGCAAAAAAGGTGCCGAGCGCGGGATCGAGCGGGATGGATTTCGGGTTTTCCATTTCCTCGATGGCGCGCGAGGCGGGCACGGGGGTGCGCAGTCCCTGGTCAACCCAGTCCCAAATGAAACCGCCCTGAAGATACGGGGCGCCCTCGTAGATGGGACGCCAGTAGGCGTGGAAGTCGCCGTTGGCGTTGCCCATCGCGTGGACGTATTCGCACATGATGAAGGGCTTCTTGCGGGGCAGCGCGGCGTAGTTGAGCACGGTGGCGATGGCCGGATACATCGGGCAGATGATGTCGGAGAACTCGTGGCTGCGGTCGCCCTCGTATTGCACGGGGCGGGAGTCGCGCTGCTTGAGCCAGCGGTAGGCGGCGCGGAACGCCTCGCCGAAGGCGCACTCGTTGCCCAGCGACCAGCCGATGACGCAGGCGTGGTTCTTGTCGCGCTCATACATGCGCTGGACGCGCTCGAGGTGCGCGTCGAACCAGTCGGGCTGGTCGGCAAGGGCGGGCGCGCGGCCGGAGAAGGCCTCGCCCAGTTGCCCGTGCGACTCGATGTTGGCCTCGTCGAGCACGTAGAGACCGTATTCGTCGCAGAGCGCATACCATTCCGGCGCGTTGGGATAGTGGCTGGTGCGGACGGCGTTGAGGCTGTGCTGTTTCATCAGCCGGATGTCCTCGATCATGCGCTCGCGCGAGACGGCGTAGCCGTGGTCGGGGTCCCATTCGTGGCGATTGACGCCGCGGATGAGGACGGGCTTGCCGTTGACGAGAAACTGTCCGTCGCGGACCCCGGCGGTGCGGAAGCCGACGCGCTGCGGGATGACCTCGAGGACGCGGCCGGCGGCGTCCTTGAGCGTGAGCAGAAGGGTGTGGAGATCGGGGCTCTCGGCGGACCACAGGCGGGGATTCGCGACGGCGGCGCGCCATTCCCACGACGTTTCGATGCCGCCGGCGGTGGCGTTGGCGGCGGCTGGGACACCGGGGAGGTTGGAGAGGAGGGTGGCGATGTTGGCGTCGGCGATGGCGGCGGGGCCGCGGGAGAGTTCGCGTCCGTCGGGATCGAGCAGCAGCGCCGAAATGGACACCGGCCCCGGCGTGCCGGAATAAAAGCGCAGTTCGCCCCGGACTTCGATTTCCCAGAGGCGGTCGCGCGCGGCGGGGCCGGCGTTGGCGGTGGTGGGGCCGGCGGCGACAGCGGTGATGACGGCGCCAGCGGCGGCGGCGGCGCGGTCGTGGGTGTGGACGGCAAAGTCGCGGATGTGCGCCGGCGGCGTGCTCCAGAGGGTGACGTCGCGGAAGATGCCGCTCAACCGCCAGAAATCCTGGTCCTCGATGTAGGAGCCGTCGTTCCAGCGAAAAACCTCGACGGCGAGGAGGTTTTCGCCGCCGTCGGCGCGCAGATGCGGCGTCAGGCGGAAAGTCGCGGGGGTGCGGGTGTCCTTGTTGAAGCCGAGTTTGTGGCCGTTGAGCCAGACAGTGAAGAAGGAACTGACGCCGTCGAAAGTGAGAAACACTTCGCGGTCGCGCCACTCCGCCGGGACCACGAAGGTGCGGCGATAACTGGAAACGGGATTGTAATCGCCGGCGATGTCGGGCGGCTTCACCTCGCGCCAGGGATAGGTGACATTCGTGTAAATGGGCACGCCATAGCCCTCGACCTCGACATTGGCGGGGACGCGCATGGTTTTCCATCCGGCGTCGTCGAAGGCGGGCTGCCAGAAGTCGAGCGGGCGCTCCTCCGGGCGCGTCACCCAGTGGAATTTCCACTCGCCATTGAGCGAGCGGTGGAACGGCGAGAGTCTGGGCCGCAGCTTGAGTGCGGAGGCTTCGTCGGGAAACACGGCCATGGTGGTGAAGGGTTTTTCCAGACCCTCGCTCTGGCGGGTCGGATCGGCCCAGGCAGGCCGGGGCGCGGATGCTTGCGGGGCTGGGCTGGCGCACAGGGGAAGCACGGCGAGAAATAGCAACGGGTGAAGGATGCGGGTCTTCATGATAAAAAAGCGAAAGTGAAGGAACTGGTTTTCATCTTTCCTCTTTATTCTTTCTCTTTCCTCTTGCTCTCCTCCATTCGGCGCAACGGGTGAAAAAGGAGGCGGGAGAAAGAGGAAAGAGAAAGAATAAAGAGGAAAGACTTTAAGGCAGCAGTGTCGAAACGTTGGGCGGCGGCCGGTTTATGATGCGTTCGGCGGCGATGAGGTTGTCGACAAGCGATTGGGGGACTTCGATGACGGTGCCGTGGCGCGCGCCGGCGGGCATGGAGATTTGCGCGGTGACGTCCTCCCAGGTTTGCAGGTCGCGCGAACGCAGCGCGCCGTAGTGCTTTTCCCGATACACATCGAAATAGAGCAGGTAATCGCCGCCCGCCCGGAAAATCGCCGGCCCCTCAACCCAGTCGCGCGAGACCGGCGGCCCGGGCGGCACGGTGAACGGGCCGGAGGCATGGTCGCCGGAGGCAATGCGCAGGTGTTTTTTGGGCGGGTTCACGGTCTCGTCCTTCACGACGAGATGCCACTTGCCAAACGCGCGGAGGAGCGTGGCGTCGATGACACTGAAGCCGGGATCATAAAAGACACGGGCGGGCGCGAGGGTTTGGAAGTCGGTCGTGGTCGTGCAGTAGATGCGATGATTGTAACTGTTTTCCGAGGCGCCGGCGGTCTCGGGGAAACGTCCTTCGACGGTGGACGACCAGAAGACGAGGAAGTTCTTTTGCCCGTCGTCGTAAATGATTTCGGGCGCCCAGCAATTGCGGGTGCCGTCGATGCCGGCCATGACCGGGAGGGCGCGCTGTTCCGACCAATGCATGAAATCACGCGTGGACGCGTAGCCGATCGTCCGTCCGTCCCATGCGGTCGTCCATACCATGTGATAAACGCCGTCGGGGCCGCGCACGACGCAGGGATCGCGCATGAGTTTGGATTCGCCGACGCCCGGCTTCAAGTAGCCGCGACCACCGCCGAGTTTTTCCCATTTATAACCGTCGCGGCTCCAGGCAAGGTGCAGGCCGTCGGTGCTGTTGCCGGTGAAGTAAGTAAAGAGGTAGGCGGTTTGTGGAGCGGCGGCGACCCGGACGGACGGACGCGAAGTGCAGCCGACGGCAAATAGAACCGCGAAGAGCCCCGGAATCGCGATGAAGGCAGAATTGTGTTTCATGGCCTTGATATGAATATCGTTTTTATAACCGCGAAGGGCACGAAGGTTGCTAAGAAAAGGTTTCTTATAAATTCAATCATCATGCTGATCTCTGATTTGTTATAAATGTGTTTTTGGCCGCGCATATGGCGGTCATTATTTTATGCTTCGCGGCCTTCGTGCCCTTCGCGGTTTTCCAAGCCTTTTCAGCTTCCGTCCGGCGTGTCGCCGGGCGAGGTGGCGCTGGGCGGGATTTTGACGGAGCCGGGCGCGTCGGGATGCGCGGGATCGAAACGCGGGAGGCCGTCGATGATATGTTTCGCCACCGGCAGTCTGGCGGCGCGAATGCCCTCGACGATGCACTTCGCGAGTTCGTAGGCGCCGTAGGCGTTGTGGTGCGTGCCGTCGCCGGGCTTGAAGGCCGCGCCGGAGGCCTCCGGCCCCATCGCCTCGTAAAACGCGCGCGTCATTTCGAGCAGGTCGATGAGCGGGAGTTTTTCCTCGCGCGCGACTTCGCGGACGGCGTCGGGGTAGCCTTTGTGGGAGTTCGTGATGCGGCCGTCCTTGTCGAAGGTGCGGCGGTGCGGCGGCGTGACGAGCACGACGGAAATTTTTCTCTCCCGAAAAGCCTCCACGAATTTCTTGATGTTGGCTTTGTAGGTCGGGACATCGACGACCTTCATGTCGTTGTGGCCGTATTGCATGAGCACGGTGTCGCCGGGGCGCGCCACGCTGAGCACTTTCGCGAGACGTCCGGCCGCAAGCGCGCCGTGATAGGACTCGCCGGACTCGCCGTGGTTGGCGATGGCGATGGAAGGCTCGAAGAAAATCGTGAGCATCTGGCCCCAACTCGCGAACGGCTCGCGCGGCTGGTCGCACACGGTGGAATCGCCCAGGAGAAACACCGTCGGCACGCGGTCGGCGGGCGTGATCTCGATGGCGGACACGCAGGGGCGGGAGCCGTTGAACTCCAGCGTGAGTTTTTCATCCCAGGCCCACCATTCCTCCTTTTGCTCGCGGGGCTTGAGCGCGACGTTTTTCCTTTCGTTGCCCGACGCGCCCGGGATGGAGGGGCGACGGAGGTTGACGACAAATTCGCGCCGGACAATTTCGCCGCGCGTCGTGGTGACGTTGGACAACATCAGGCGCCGCAACTCGGCCTTCACCGTGGTGTCGGATTCTCCGTCGGCATCGCCGAGCGTGACGGCGACGCGATAGTTGCCCTCGGGCAGCGCGACCGAGAAATAAAAAGGGCGGTCGGCGGTGGTGAAGCCCGCGCCGTGGTCAACCTGCATGAGGCCGTCGGTGGACTCGAAGCCGAAGCCGGCACCGTCGTCGTATTTGGCGCCTGCGGCGACCTTGGTCCAGCCGGACGGCGCGGCGCCGGGGCCGAGGTGGAACCGCCAGACCGGTTCGGATTTCGCGGCGAAAGCGAGGGACGCAAGCGGCAGGCACACGGCCAGCGCAAGGATGGTTTTAAGTGCGGCGAAGCACAGGCGGAAACGGGTATTCATGGGAATGGGCACGAAGCAGCCGGAGTGTCGCGGCAAAACGGCGCGGGGGAAACGCCGGAAATTGGTTTACGGTCATATTCGGGCGCGGCTTACAGTGGCCCGCCTGAATCGTTCTCGTTTTTTTCCGGGGCGTTTTGCGAGTGAGTCATACCATTTCCCAATGAAAAACTGATGTTATGCCGCCGATAGGATTTTGCAGTGCCCGGCCTTGTGTCAGGCCGAAAACGCGTGGGACCGTCCGCCATGCGCGGCTCGACGCAGGGGCAGGCCGCGCATAAGTCCATCACCGGCAACCGGGGCGGGCCGGCAAGCCGGCCCGTCTAAAGCGGTGGCAGGCCACCGCACTCCATAAATTCCACTCGGTAATGGTGTGATCCGTGATATTCCCTCCGTCTCACCAAGCCCGGCGATAGCCGAGGCTCAGAGACCAGGGGCGTTCGTAGGCGTCGGCCTTGTTATATTCATAATCAAAATAGAACTGGCTTTGCGCGTCGATCAGGCAGCCGACGCCGAGGCCGGTCTCGAAACGCCAGCCGTCGAAGCCGGGCGCCCACTCGCGGCCCTCCACGCGCAGCTTTCCGCCGCTCGTGTCGCTCCTGACCTCCGCCACACGGAGATAGGGGCGCCACCGGTCGAAATCCACGCCGCCACGCAGTTGCAGGCGGTATTGCGCCGCCGTCGAACCGTCGATGCGCACGTGGATGGATTCGTGGAGGGCGGTCTGGCGTTCCGTGTCGTAGTTCTCGCCGCCAAAACGGGCCAGCGCCATCTGCACCGAGGGCTCCAGCCAGAGGGCGCCCGCTGTCACGTGGCGGCCCAGTTCCAGCGACGCGCCCACCGCTTCGCCGCCGTAGCGCGCGGCGGTCACAAAGCCGTCCACGGCCTCGGTGTGCAGTTTGTTGGCGGAACGGTCGGCGCGCAGCACGAAATCGCCATACCAGCCGTCCTTGTGCAGCACGGTGGCGTAGCCGCCCAAGCCAAAACCCGAGGTCTCACCGCCGCCGTGGTTCTCAAAGTCCCGCTCGTGCCGCGCGAAGGAAAGAAAGCCGCCGGCCAGCAGCGTGAGGTCGCCAGTCAGGTCGATGCGCCGGTCACCGCCGGCGGTCATCCCGAAGCTGTCCTGCTTGAAACCGTCGCCGGCGAGGCCTGCGCCGGCGTTGACGCGGTAGGTGTTGGCGGTCACCCACACGTTTCCGTTTTCGGGCAACCCGCCCATGCGCAACTCGCCCATGCGTTTGCGCAGGCTGTCCAGCGAATAGTGCCAGTCGAGCCCGGCCACCCCGGCAGTCCAGTAGATCGCGTCGCCGGCGCGGCTGCGCGCGTCGCCGTTCGCATCGACGCCAGACAGGTAAATTCTCCCGTCGTCGCCGCGGATGAGCCGGTAGGTGTGCGCACCCATTTCCAAATCGCTGGAGGTGATGCTCAACTCGGAGGGATCGGCACTCGCGTTTGCGGGCAGGGTGAGCATGTCGAGCGCGTAGGTGAACTGCGCATCGTCGATTTCGGTGGTGGTGGTGCGGTGGAGCGTGATGTGGTGCGTGCCGGTGGCCAGCGTGTTTACCTGGAGCTTGTCGTTGAGCCGACCTGCCATGTCCACGTTCATGTGCTGCACGGTCGCGCCGGTGAGCGCGCCGACAGTCAGGGTGGCGTAGGCCGGGGCGGTCGTGTCGGACAGGGACTGATCGGCATGGTAGAATATCGTCGCGCCGTTTCCGCCATGGCCGTGGAGGCGCTGGAGGGTTTGGTCGTGGCCGTTCAACTCAAAGGCCGCGTTCTCAAGGGTCAGGCCCGCGCTGGCGGCGAGCACGTTGACCGTGCCTGCGCGCAGGGTGCCGCTTCGCACGAGGGTGGCGCCGGCATAGGTTTGCGAGCGGAGCACGGCGGTGACGCCGGTGCCGATGATGTCCACGGCGCCCGCGCCGGCGATGACGGTGTCGATGGTGAAGCTGCCTGGGCGGTTGAGCACGAGTTTCGCGTCGGCGCTGGTGAGCGTGACGGAGCGGTCGAGCGTGTCGGTCGCCCAGCCGTTGCCGGTGCCGCCGCCGGCACCGATTTGCACGGTGCCGCGGTTGACGAGCAGGGCGATGTCGTTCGCGCCGGAGAGCGTGGCGAGCGCGGCGGCGTTTTGCACCAGGGTGCCGGAGCCGGTGAGCGGGCCGGTGAAGGCGTTGTCACCGGAGCCGGCTTTCACCTCGATGATGCCGTCGGCGGCAACGGTGTTGGCAAAGGTGATCGCGTCGGAGCGCCAGAGCGCGAGGGTGCCGCCGGCGGCCACGGTCACGCGGCTGGCGGTGGCGAGCACGCCGCGGGTCGCGCCGTCGCCGAGGGTGAGGGTCGCGCCAGTTTGCACGGCAGTCGTGCCGGTATGGAAGGCGGCACCAGTGAGAGCGAGGCCGCCGGCGGAGAGTGTCAGCCCGCCCGCACCAGTGATCGCGCCGGAGAGCGTGCCGGTGAAATCGCTGTTGTCCACCGTGAGGGTGGCGTCGCGCAATGCCACGAAACCGGAGCCGGAGAGATTTTTCAGCGTCTGATTTGCGGTGCCGAGGTCGAAGCCGGTGCGCTCCCCATCGAGCGTCACGCGCATGCTGCTGGCGATGATGTCGGCGATGCCGTCGCCGGCTTTGAGCACGGCGGAGCCGGTGATGAGCGTTGCCCCGGTGTAGTCGGCTTTTTGCGCGAGGGTGATGGTGTCGGTGCCGGTGAAGGTGAACCCCGCGCCGACGCCGGTGCCGGTGAGGAGCACGCCAAGGGTTTTGTCCACGGCGCCGGCCGGGTCGAGCGTGACGGGGATGGTCGCGTGCGTGCTTTCGATGGCGGTCACGCCGTAGTCGAAGTAAATGCCCGCGGTGCCGGTGGCGACGGCGCTGCCGGCGTTATACACCGCCTTATAGCCGTCGGTGATTTTGCCGATGATGGTGGCGCCGGTGGCGTCGTAGAAATCCGTCGCGGCGGAGCCGGAGACAGGGGTTGTCGTGATTGCCATGCCGGTGCTGCCGTCCACCAGCATGAAAACGGTGCCGTCGCCCAGCGTGGCGGCGCCGGTCGCGGTGACTTTGATGATGGGAGCGCCGTTGAGCGCGGCAGCGGTCGTATCCAGGTCGAAGATGCCGCCGGTGAGCGCGCCGCTGCCGGGCGGGCGAGGGAGGTCCAGGCCGGAGGCGGTCACGCCGATGGTGCCGCCAGTGCCCGCAAGAAGGTCCACCGTGAGCGTGCGGAATACCGGCATGCCGGCAGCGGTGATGGTGCTGGAAACCAAGAGGAGGCCGCCATCGAAATCGAGGGCGTGGATGGCGAGGTCGGCGTCGAGCGCGGTCTCGGAATTCACGCCGAGGCTCAGGGTGGCGCGGGCGAGCGCGGCACCGGCGGCATCGTCGAGAAGGAGGCGGCCGGTGTGCGCCGCGCCGCTCACGCCGAGGGTGCCGGTGAACACACCGCTGCCGGTGCTCGCGGCGAGGACGAACCGCCCGCCCGCGTCGGTGGAGGCGTTGTGGAGCGCCACATAGCCGGCGCCGGTGAGCGGGTTGGCGAAGGTGACGTCGGCAGTGCCGGTTTTCCTGACTTGCAAGGTCGCGCCGGAGTCCACGTTGACGGCGGCGCCGGCGGCGGCGTTGAGCTGGTGCGCGGCCCAGTCCACGGCGAGGGTGCCGGCCTGCACGAGGGTGGCCTGCTGGGCGAGCCCGGCGAGGTTCGCGGCGGCGGAATCGATGTCCCACGTGCCGGCGCCGACCTTGACGAGCGTGCCGGTAAACATGGTGCTGCCGGTGACGGCGGCGGCATGGGATTGCGGGCCGGTCTCGGCGGCGAGGGTGAGCGTGGAGGCGTTGCCGGCGAGGGCAAGGACGCCGTCGATTTTGCCGCCGGCGGCGAGAGTCGCGCTGGTGACGGCGGCGGCGCTGGCGACGGCGCCGGTGATGGTGCCGGTGTTGAGCAGCGAGAAGGCCGCGCCGCCGGCGATATTCACGCCGAGCGAGCCACCGGTGATGACGCCGCTGTTGGTAATGGCGCTGCCGGCGTCGGCGGCTCCGTTGAGCCAGACACCGTATTGGAGCCCCTGAACCAGACCGGAATTGTCGAGGGAAAGCGGACCATCGGACTGGATGGCCCTGCCGGTGGCGGTGGTGACGGCCGTGATGGCGCCGGAGTTCGTCACCGTGCCGCCGGAGGCGGAGAAATAAACGCCCCTAAACCCTGCCTCAATGAGGCCGCCGGATTCGTTGCGCACATGGGCGGCGCCGAAGGCTGAGGAAATGCCGCGGCTGTCCCCGCCCGTGCCGCGGATCGTGCCCGTGTTGACAAAATCGCTGCCATTGGCGGCGGCGGCGTTGCCGAACTGGACGCCGAAGTTGCCGGTAATCAAGCCGCGATTGGTGCCGGTGAACGCGCCGTAAACATAAAGGCCGTTGGTGCTGCCGGAGATGACGCCGCCATTGTCCAGCGTGCTGCCGGCGGAGCCGTTGCCGAACTGGACACCGTATCTGACGCTGTCAATGGTGCCGGTGTTGGCAAGGTCGAGCGCACCGGTGGCGGTGAGGCCGTCGATGGTGCTGCCGGGCGCCAAGCCGCCTTGGATGACGCCGTGATTGGTCACGGTGCCGCCGCTGAAAAGATACACGGCTTGGATGCGGCCGGAAGACTCGTTGATCAACTCAATGGAGGCACCGGTGGCCGCGCTAACGCCGCGCCCGGCGGTGCCGGTAACGGTGATGGTGCCGGAGTTTGTCAGCACGCTGCCATTGGCAGCCGATGCGAATTGCATGCCGTAGCGTGCGCCCTCAATGCGGCCGGAGCTGGAGCCGGTGATGCGGGCGGCGACCATGACAGCATCGTCGTTGGCATGAGTGGTGGCGGAAATGACGCCGGCGTTGAGAAGCGTGTCCCCGACGTAAAAATAAACCGCGGGACGGTTGGTGCCTGCAGTTTCGATGCGCCCAGTGGCCTCGTTGACCAGCGTCGCGGAGAGCGTGTTGACCTGAACGCCGTTGCCGCCCGTGCTGAAGACGGTGGCGCTGATGGCCAGTGTGCCGCCGGTGGTGTGGTTGACGGGAGTGCCCCCGGCGGTGGTGTTGGTGTTGATGACGGTCTGCGCATGCAGTCCCGCGCCCGCCGCCGTCATCATGAGCGCGGCGGACAAAAACACTGGAAGCGAGCGGCAGCGGCGCGGACCGGGGGAGTTGTGCCGGGCATGGCTGGAAACCCGGCGTGTTTTCGCGTGGTTGGGTTTGTCTGGGTTCATGGAGACTGGTGGCGTGTGGGTTGAATGGAGGGATGGCGTGAGGCATGGCGACCGATGAAACTGCAGTTTCCTCACCGAGGACTCGAATTTCGTTTTGGTTTATAAAATCAACTTTGAAGGCAGGAGCTGCGGTTCAGCTTCCATCCGGCGTGTTGCCGGGCGAGGTGGGGCTGGGCGGGATTTTGACGGAGCCGGGGGCGTCGGGATGCGCGGGATCAAAACGCGGGAGGTCGTCGATGATATACTTCGATATTGGCAACTGGCTGGCGCGAATGCCCTCGACGATGCACTTCGCGAGCTCGTAAGCGCCGTAGGCGTTGTGGTGTGTGCCGTCGCCGGGCTTGAAAGCCACGCCGGATGCCCTCACCCCCATCGCCTCGTAAAACGCGCGTGTCATTTCGAGCAGGTCGATAAGCGGGAGTTTTTCCTCGCGCGCCACCTCACGAACAGCATCAGGGTAGTCTTTGTGCGAGTTGATGATGCGCCCCTCCTTGTTAAAAGTGCGGCGGTGCGGCGGCGTGACGAGCACGATGGCCACTTTTTTCTCACGGAAAGCCTCCACGAATTTCTTGATGTTGGCTTTGTAGGTCGGGACATCGACGACTTTCATGTCGTTGTGACCGTATTGCATGAGCACGGTGTCGCCGGGACGCGCCACACTGAGCACTTTCCCGAGCCGTCCGAACTTGAGCGCGCCGTGATAGGTTTCACCGGACTCGCCATAATTAGCGATGGCGATGGAAGGCGTGAAAAAGACCGTGAGCATCTGTCCCCAACTGGCGTATGGCTCGCGCGGTTGGTCGCACACGGTGGAATCACCGAGAAGAAATACCGTCGGCTCTTGCGCGGCCGGGATGATTTCGATGGCTGATACGCACGGACGGGAACCATTGAACTCCAGGGTGAGCTTTTCATCCCAAGCCCACGCTTCCTCCGTTCGCTCGCGGGGTCTGAGTGCGACGGTCTTTCTTTCACCGGCCGATGCGCCCGAGATGGAGGCGCGGCGAATATTGACGATAAACTCGCACCGGACAACTTCGCCGGACGCCGTGGTGACGCGGGACAGCATCAGACGGCGCAACTCGGCTTTCACCGTGGTGTCGGATTCCCCATCATTATCGCCGAGCGTGACCGAGACTCGGTAATTGCCTTCGGGCAGCATGGCGGAGAAATAAAACGGCTTGTCGGCGGTCATAAACCCCATGCCGTGATCAACGGATTTGAGCCCATCAGTGGACTCGAATCCGAAGCCAGTGCCGGCGTCGTATTTGGTTTCGGCGGAGACCTTGGTCCAGCCGGATGGCGCGTCGCCCGGACCTAGATAAAATCGCCGGGTTGTTTCGGATTCCATCGAGTATGCAAAAGCCGCGGACAAAATGCATGCGGCTAATACAAGGATGGCTTTATATGCGGTGAAGCGCGGTTGTGAGTGGATATTCATGTTCATGGGAATGGGTGCGAGGCAGTCGGATGGTTTTGGCAAAATGGAGCGATGGAAAACGCAGGGAGTTGGTTGCGGTAATATTTAGGACAGATCGGGGTTGATGGGACGCGGAGGGCCGCGCGTTTTAGCGAGATATGAAAATTGACATGAGGGCGGCCAGGAGACCTTGCCGGAAATTTCCTCTGGCAAGGATTCAATCAGCCATTGTGTTTGGGTATGGATGGGTTTCGAGGATTCGCGTCAGCATCAGTTCAACCGCGGGTCTTCAGCCAGGTGCCGAAACCGATGACCACGGTCGAAAACACCAGCGTCGCGATGCCCGCGAAGATCAGGCCGCGCGCCTTCGCACTCGCGCCCTTCCATTCCTTGAAATAAATCCCCCACAGCGTGCTGAAGATGATGATGCTCGCCATGTGCAGCGTCCAGCTCGCGAAATCCGAGTTCGCCTCCTTCATCTTCGTCTCGCCCATCGTGTAGAAGAAAAACTGGAAATACCACGTCGCCCCCGCCAGCGCCGAAAACAGGTAGTTCGGCGCCACCGGCACCTTGAGCTGCTCGCGCGACGGCTCCGCGGCCGGGCCGCCCGCCAGGTGCATCGGCGCGACGCCCGCGTGCTCGGGCCGCACGTGGCTGGCCAGGTATTGGTAGCCGGTCCGGTTCTTGATGTTCAGCAGCACGCACCAGATGAAATTCGTCGTGAACCCGCCCAGCAGGATCACCACCAGTTTCGGCAGGCCCGTCCAGATCGAGTCCGTGCCGGCCGCGAGCGAGGCGGTGCCGATCGGGTTGCCCGCGCTCATCGCGAACGCCATGCCCGCGCTCATCACCCCGGAAAACGTCGCCACCAGGATGCCCTTCCTGAAATTGAACTCCGCGATGGCCTTCTTCTTTTCCGCCTCCGGCATCTCGCGCTCCTTCGTCAGCCCCGCGTAGGCCGCGATGGCGATGCCGGCCATGGTCACGACGATGCCGGCCAGCGTGATCTTGCCCGGCGTGGTGGCGAAAATCTGCCCGATGGTCTCGGCGATATACACGTCGGGCACGTCCACAAACACCTTGAAGATCGGCGGCAGCAGCGTGCCGAACACCGTGCAGTAGCCCAGCGCCACCCCCATGCCCAGCGACATGCCGAGGTAGCGCATCGTCAGCCCGAACGTCAGCCCGCCCATGCCCCACATCACGCCGAAGAGGTAGGTGACGCAAAGCGTGTTCCAGCTTTGCGCGCGGATGACCGCGAAGAGGTCATTGGTCATCGCCGACGCGAAAAAAATCGGGCAGATGATCCAGGAAAAGAACCCGCCGACGAGCCAGTAGGTCTCCCACGACCATTTTTTCACGCCCTTGTAGGGCACATAGAAGGAGCCGGAGGCCAGGCCGCCGAGCCAGTGGAAAACAACGCCGAGGAATGAGGTGGGCATGGTGTTGTTTGTTGTTTTTGGGATTTAAATTAATAATATATAGTCACAGGTACTTTATAAATACCCGTTACCGGATACAAATGACAGGTTTCGCGAATTGACATACCGCGCGCGCCTCACTCGTCCCAATTATCGGTGCGGAATGGCGCGGCCGGAAGGCCGGCCGCATTATACAAAGAGACCGGCGGATCGGAAGCCCAGGCATAACGCACTGCGACGGGTTCTTTTGTCTCCTTTGAGCTCACCACCACGGCTTCCCCGTCGATGCGCGCGGAGGCGGGGACGAATTTCCTGTCGTGTCCGGCGATTTCGAATCCCGGCATCGCAGGATCTTTCGTCTTGAGTCCCTGGTCATGTCTGAACCGCAACCGCACCTCGCCCCGCTCCACTGTCATGCCCGCATACCTGGGCCCCGAATACTCGATTTCCAAGCCGTAGGTGGTCGCAAACGCGTTTAGCGCAAGCCGGCGCCCGACTTCCTGCTTGTTCTTCGGGTGAATGCCGTTCGACTCCCCGATATCAATTGCCACGGCCTGGCCCGTGGCGGGCAGTTTCAACGCATATTCCTGCGCCTCCCGCAGGAACGCCCAGTGTTTCCTCGGCCTGTGGTTTGCGAGCTGCACATAATAAAAGGGGAAATCCCCCTGCCTGAAATCATGTCGCCACTGCCGAATCATGGAGGGAAACAGCGTGCGATATTCAACATAGCGCGGGGCGTTGGCCTCGCCCTGATACCATATCACACCGCGAATAGCATAAGGCACCAGCGGCGCGATCATCGCATTATAAAGAGCAGAGGGTTGCTGTCGGCTGCCGATCCCCATCGGTTCCGAAGGCTTGCGGATCTTGAATACTTTGCCGTTCTTTTTGGCTTCGGCGGCATCTTTATTCCATTGCGCCAGCGCTTTCTCATAAGCCGCGCGTTTGGCGGGCATGGCCTGTATTTCTTCCTGCCAACGTTTATCCACTTCCGGCCCGGCAGGGTCGCCTGCCAATCCCGCCGGGCTCATCCACGACTCGATCTGCGTGCCACCCCAGGAGCTGTTGATAAGGCCAATCGGAACACCCAGTTGGCGACATAGCTCACGACCAAAATAGTAGGCCGCTGCCGAATACGCACCTGCGGAGGCAGGACTGCACACCGTCCAGGTGCTGCCGCAGTCACCCTGCGGCGACACTGCAGCCACATGGGGCACTCTAAAATGCCGGATTTGCGGGAAATCCGCCGCGGCGATTTCCTGCTCGGCATTCAGGGAGTCCTTCACCAGCCATTCCATGTTTGATTGTCCTGAACAAAGCCAGACTTCGCCAACCAGCACATTCTGGATCGTGAGGGTGTTTTTCCCCTGCACGGTCAGTTTGGCGGGAGTGGATGAGGCGGGCATGGCGGCGAGTTGCACGCGCCAGCGCCCGTGGTTATCTGTGACCGCGGTTTGTGTTTGCCGGTTAAAACTGACATTCACCTTTTCACCGGGATCGGCTTTTCCCCATATCGGCACGGGCTTGTCACGCTGGAGCACGGTATTGTCGCGAAACAGGGGGGCGAGTGTGACATCGGCGTGGATTCGGCTGGAACAGATAAACAAAAGAACTGCCATGATGCATGTTCCGCCGTGAAGTATTCTGTTTGATTGCATAGGTTCGATTATTCCCTCCCGGGTCTTGGATTAAAAAGTAGCTTTAGAATGCTTAGTGAGTTGCGATTGCCAATCCCGGTCACTTGGCAGAAGCATTGGAGGTGAGATTATCGTTGCGGCGGATTTCTTCTGCATGTCCTGCCTCAAGCGAAAGGTTGCCGATGCTGATTCCATCGGAAGCGGAGTCAATGGCGATGCCCGCACCGAGGTCGGGGCGCGGTTCCCGAATGACAAGGCCGTCGATCACGATGTCGCTGGATTCATGGATGCGCAAGGAGCGCCGTTGGGATGATCCTGAACCGGGCAGTCGCTCACTGTCAGGATAGGCGATGATCTTATTGTTCCGCACGGTTGCCCCCGTGACATTGCTCAACCATATCCCATACAGCCCGGGTTCAATAATTTGATTATTCTCGATGACGATATTCGAGATCTGCCGGGAAGCGGAATCCGGATACAACATCACACCGATGACCGCATCGGGATGATTCTGATGAGTTCCGACGCCAAGCATGTGACAACCCCGGAAGATGTTGTTGCGGATGATAACATTGCGCACCATTCCGCCCTGACCGTTGCGGGAGGACTCGGTCGACTGGCGGATGGCGATGGCGCTTTGCATGTATTCAAATGTGTTGCCTTCGATAAGGGTGCCGTCGCCGGCCATGTGCATGATCGCCGACCGGAGCCCACCCCGAAAAGTGCAGCTCCGAATCACCGCGCCACCATTGCCGGCTTCCCGGCTATAAAGCATGTCGGTTGTCAGCAATCCGGGGATGGGCCGGTCGAGGATGAGGCTCTTGCCCTTGCTGCCGCTCTTCGGCTGGCCAAGTCGGAGGACATGCGCTTCGCCCTTGATTTTCGCTTCGGGCATGGCGTAGGCATAGACACAATCGCCTTCGGCTATCCGACCCCGGTTGAAGGCGTTTATATTCTGATGCAGGATGATCTCCGTGCCTGATACGATTTCCTCAATCGGCAGGGGATTGCCCGAAATGTTGAATATATCATCCTGGATGCCTTCAAAGACCGAATCTTCAATTCGTGGCCCTCCCCGTGTCGCACGAATGTGGATGCCATCAGATGTACCGACCACAAGGCGCCCCGGCTTGAGGCGGGTGGCGAAACGCCTCACCTGGAGGTTGTCGGCTGATGCTGCGGACACAACAAAACCGGGCGAGGCGTAAATCACCACATCCTCAAGCTGTACATGCTGCCCTCCGGCATCAACGAGCGGCCCGCCACCGACCTTGGATGAATATACGAGGATGTTTCCGGGAGCTATTGCCTGGGCCAGTGGTTGCTTGGAGTGGATGCGGAAAACACGCGGGCCAATTTGTTCCAATGAAAGCGTATCGCGTATCGAGGCTAATCGAGGGCGGAATTCATAACAAAACATCGGCACATCTCTCCGCGCATGATCACAATTATCCGAAGAAGCGACGCTAAAAACCATGAGGCGATTTTGCCAGTCGGATTGCGGTCCCAACGTGAGCCAAGGATACTCTCCCAGGAGCGGGAAACCGTCTGGGATTTTTATGTCGAAAGTATGCGCATCACGATCCACCGCCAGTATTTCGCCTTGCGTGAATGGGAGTGGATCAAGATCGACACTGATGCCGCTGAGCGCGCAATTTCTTGAACCTTGGAAATTAACCAGGACGGCGCGCGGATCCGTGATGAGCAGCCGTGAGTCATTGCCCTTGATGCTGATGCCATCCGCGCCGTTGAGATCAAAATGGATGAAGCGGCGCTTGTTAAACGGCGCCTTGCCCTGGAGTGGTTTTTCGGAGAGTTCCTGTTTTGAAAGCCCGATACGATACTCGCCGGATGACAACGCCACCACGGATCCCGGTCCGGCTTTGATGGCGGCTTTGATGGCCGCGCGAATAGCCTCGCGGTCATCAGCATCATCATCCGGTTTGGCGCCAAAATCATTGACATGAAACACGGCCCCGGACTGCCGGGATGTATCTGCGGAAGTATTACCGCTGGCCGCATTGGCGAAGCATATTGAGGCAATAATGAGGAAACCAGCATTTCCCGCCAGAAATCTTCCCAGCGTTCCCGTCATCAAGTCGGTTTTTCCAAGTGGTCTATATATCATATGCCATTGATTATCGCGTCACTTCCGGCGCTTCAACATTTTCACTGTTCGTGATCTTCAATGGAGCACCCGTGGGCGTGGTGAACTTGACGTTTTGCATTGTCCAATCCTGCCCGTATTTGATTTCGCCGGCGGTTTCACCGCTGGCGATTACATTGATGAAATGAATGTTGTGGATCGGCCTTGTGTCCAACCCTGTGGATGTCAGGATCCTCCGTGCGCCACTTGCGGTTGCATTCGCGATGGTGATATTGTGAAAATCCGGGAATCCGCGCTCGGGCGGGGTGACGGGCGTTTGCAACACATGCCAATGTTCGGGCAGCTTGTCGCGTCCCGCCAAATTTGGCGGCAGGTTGTTCAGGTCTTTGGGCAGCGTGACATAGCTGTAGATCGGATACCAGTCCAACGTAAAGACGAACGGAACCGGCACGTCTTCCATGACCGTGTCAAGGATGAGCACATCGGATACGAAGCCGCCACGCGTCTTGGCAGATTTGAAGCGGAGACCTTCCGCGGTGCCGAAGGCGCGATTGCCCTGCACGACCACATGCCGGATGCCGCCCGATGTCTCACTGCCGAAGGATATGACACCATGCCCATTGCGAGTCGTATTATTGCGTATGTAGACATACTCGGTCGGACGGTTGACCCGCAGACCATCATAATCCCGGCCTGCCTTGAGACACAGGCAATCGTCATTGCAGTCGATGTCGCAGTTCTGCACGAGCACATGGTGTGAAGAGTCGATATCGATTCCATCCGAACTGGGCCCCGTGTTGTCGGTGATTCTTACCCCATCGACCGTCACGTGGTGTGAGTAGCAAATCTGAACGGTCCAGAAACCCGATCGCCGCAAGTGTACTTGCTCAATGGTCACATCGGTTGAATCGTAAACCACCAGCAACCGCACGCGTTCACAGTCATAATCGACGGCCCAGCGCAGTCCGCGCGGCTCGTACTCATCGTGCCGCATGGTCTTGAATTTATTCCACCAAATTTCCCCGTTGCCATCAATAATGCCCTTGCCGGAGATTTTCACATTGCGCTCTCCATAGACGTTGATGAGCGCTGACGGCCAATTCATCTCAATCCCCGCAATACGTGTTCGCCGACTCGGATAGGCAGATTCATCCTGTACGGCGAGAAGCGTCACCCCTGCGTCAACGCGCAGATGGATGTTGCTCTTGAGAAATAGCGCCCCCGTGAGATAAGTCCCTGCCTCAAAGACGACGGTGCCGCCGCCTGCCGCCGCGCATGTGTCAATCGCCTTTTGAATGGCCGCCGTCGCGAGGGTGCGGCCATTGTTGGCGGCTCCGAAGGTGTTTACGATGACGCTGTTTTCACTCACCGGCGCCGTGCGCGCCCCCACATCCTTCACCCAGGCGGGAATTTCGACTGACCGTGGCGCGGCCATCGTGGGAAGCACGAGACCGATTGCCAAAATCGCAGCGGCCCGCAGTCGCCAGTTCCATCGAGACGCCACTGCTCCCACACGACAGAACGCGAGCTTCATTGCTGACACGAAGTTGCAGGGCACCGGTTTAAATATGGTGAAAACGCACCGGAGCGCGGTAAACATAATCAGGGCAAGGGCAATGTATCGGATCATCATGGAAAGAAAAGGATGTTTTGGACTTGGGTGTTATTTATTGCTTCAAATCTTTATCTATCAGCATCAGTTTCACGGGACCGAACAAACCGGCTGGCATCAGCGGTGAATCAGCCTGTGGACGCATACTTTCTGCCGCGACTGTCAGCCGCTCGCTCGCAGGCAATCCGCTGTCGGCGATCAAGCGATTGGCCCATGTATTGACGACTTCGATTTCGAGGTGATTGGCAGTGGATTTCATCGCCTTGGTTATCTCGATCCGCCACGGCGCACACCACACGGTGCCAAGATCATGCCCGTTCAGGCGAATCCTGGCCATGCTGGCGACACTCCCGAGATCGAGATATACCCGCCGGCCGCTGGTGATGGACGGCAGATCGAATAGTTTCCGATAGATGGCTGTTCCGCTATAATGTTTGATACCATTCTCGGGACGCCGGGTCCAGTCAGTCAGTTTGTCGAAGACCACCTTGTCCGGACCTCCCCATTGAGGATCAAAATGCACCGTCCACGATCCGGTTATTTCACCGGCATCTTGGAATTTTGGAAAATTTTCCCCGACTGTGCGCATGCATGATGCTGTGTTTGCGCCCTTGCGAAATACGACGAAAAGCGATTGCCGCGGGGCAAATGTCAACGGCACGACGGTATGGCCTCCATCTTCATTGAATTCCGACAACGGGCGCCTTTCCCCGGTGACCGCATCCCAAAGCTCCGGTTGCAGCCCGCGCACGCGGAAACCAGCCTCAATCTGTACATCGGCGTCGTCCTGATTGGAGAGAAAATATATTTCCGCCCTTTCTGCGTGTCGGTGTATCCAGGGGATGGTTGCTTGCTTGGAACGCGAAACCCTTAGGTCGGGGATCATGTTTAGCGCAGCAAACACTTCCTTGATTTCCATGTCGCGAAACACCCGGCCTTTTCCAAAAATCGCGGCTTTATGATCTTTGCCATCACAATCTCTCCATAACTCAGCGGCAAGTTGCGCAACCTCGCGGTCACAATCCGGATAACGCTCCAGGCTTGGTGACCGGACTGGAGGTGAACCGAGTATCGTGCCTCCGGCGGCGACCAGATCGCGAATCTTACGCAAGACTTCGGGGCGCATTGTATCCAACGGAGGAAGAACCAGCACCCGATAGGACATGCCATCCGGCAGGATAAAACGACCGTTTTCTACTTTCAAGCGCTCCAGGACGGCTTGCGCATTGATATCATCAAACGCATGGCCGGGTGGTAGCGCGGGGGAATGAGACCCCATCATTTTCGGGGCGTCTTCTCCGATGAAGTAGGCGATGTCGGCAACGTATTTGCCCTGTTGGAGCATATAATCGCGACGGCGTTGGTAATCGATCCAGCCCTTTGATTGTTCAAACCATGTGTTGTTGCGGTTCATCTCAATGCCAAACCAGGCGGCGATCCCCGGTTTCTGTTCGTTCGGCTGGGAGATGTACACATGCAACACCACATGGTTAATGCCTTCGGTCGCGGCCCAGTCGCCTTTCCGCTTCAAGCTCCAGGGATCGTGGATCCACGCCTCAGACGGGGTTCCATGCGTGCCGACATTGGTATAGGACTCGGCATGGACGATTGGTTGGCCAAACACATGGGCGGTTGAGGCTGCCGCGCGCAGCTCCACATTGCCACCTGAACCGGATGCCCAGAATTCGCCACCGATTTCATTGGCCTGCGAACCATATTGCATAAACTCGCCAATAAAACCCTTATGCCCATAGTTTTCCAGCCAGAGCCGCATCCCGTCCTTCATCGCCAAATCACGCAGCCCTCCCACATAATTATACGCAACATGATCGGCGATCAAGCGGCGCAAGTCCCACAAGAAACGTTCGGTCATCTCCGGGCTATCGACAATCCGCCCGGAAAATGCGGGCATGAAGGGGATGGGATCGTAGCCATAACGCTTCTGAAAATCCGCTGCGAATCCATCCGTCCAGTTCTGGGAGCCCTGTTCGTAACTATCCGCAACGATATATCGCAAAGCCGAACGATCCTCGGCCGGCATCCTGCCCAATAATTTGCCGAAAAATTGTTCGTAATGATGGCGAATCAGCGGACGCGACATCTTATCAATTTCCGGTCCCTTGGCTTCAGGCGCAGCAGGAAAATTATGGGCTGGCGTCGGTGTCATGCCAAAGCGGCGTATGATCCAGTTTCCCGCGGGAACATCCCAGCGCAGTGAACCATCGGCCCCAACATATTTTGTAAGATTGATTATGCGGTCCGGTTTTATCACAAGACCTAGCGCATCAGGTCCGCGCTGTGTCGGCCAAATATAGGAATTCCATGGCGGCTGATTGGCCAGCACAGGCTTCCCGAGTGTTTTTTCCAGGAAGTTATCCAACCAATATTCGCCGGTAAGCTCCAGTTCAACCAAGGCTCCCGATCCAGATATCACAAAACGAAAATGATCCGCCTTGACTGTAGGAAATGCGATTGACAACGGCCCGTAAAGCTCGGCTCCGAATCCAGGCGGATGCGAACCCCCTGTCTGCCGTTTGAACTCAATCTTGCAAACCCGCTTGAAGACGCCTGATGCATCTTTCACTTGCAACTCTCCCCGCACGGTTGTTGGTCGCTGGGCGGCATAAAGAATTAAACTACGTGCCGAAAAGGGCGTGTCGGTTTCAACCTCAATAACGGTTTCTTTTTTGGGGATTTCCCATTCCGCATCGTGCCTTCCGTCAAATAGCACCTCAATACCCGATGCAGCCGGATGCGGTGCGACGCGTGGGTTTTGTGCCGCGATGGGCCCCGCCCCAGGCGCAGGGGCCGGGATGGCCAGTGTGGTGATGTCCTCAAACTGCTTTGCCGCCACAGGTAGCTTCATGTCAATATGCGCAGGGCCTTTCACTTCCGCATCCGCCCATACCACATACCGCATGGCCTGTTTGGGCTCAACCCATGGTCCACCGGACTGGCTCCAGCCGGGCGAATTAAACAACCCGATATTCACGCCAAGTCGTTTCCCTTCACGGATGGCATGTTCGGTAAGCTGCCACCATTCTTCGGTGAGCATCCTTACCGGGCCACGCGTTTTCGGATTCGCGTCCCATACATCTTCAATATTTCCGATAAAAGCGGCGCCTATGCCAACGCGACGCATCGCCTCCAGATCGCGTGTTATGCCCTCCTTTGAAATGTTGCCGCTCATCCAATACCAATAGACATAGGGCTTTGTCTCCTCCGGAGGCGAAGAAAAGCCCCGCTCCAGATCGTCCTGGCCGTATGCCGTCATGAGCATCGTCATGCCCATGACGACGACCATGCGCATAATGCCGTGATAAAACCGGATTCCGTTGCTCATGCGTGATGAATAAGCTGTTTTCATCTCCCCACGCTGTCCTCAAACAGCCATTAAAAATCGAAGGAGGCTGTGAGTATGAATTGCCTTGGGTCAATGATTGAGAACATGGAATACTGCCCGTCGGGATTGACCGCAATCGGTTGGAGACGCCCGTCCTCAAACACATCACGGACATTCAACTGGAAGCGCGCCCGCACCTTGCCCCTAAGCATGCGCGTTGTGTAAGACAGGCTGAGGTCCGCCCGGAAATGGTCCTTGTCGTACACAGGCTTGTTGGGATCCAGGGTCCGGACAAAGCCGTCGTCATCAGGTGGCCCCGCGAGGTATCCAATCGCGCCGCGGCCCTCCCATCTAAAGCTTCCCCCGACGGATATGTTTCTCAGGTATTTGTGGGAAGTTATGCCGGACAGCCTGTAGTTTGTGAGCATATTCAGCCTATATTTCCGAATCTGCGGACGACTCTTGCCCAGCGTCGCGATTGCCAGTTTATACGGCGCGCCAACCTGAGATGTGTAATAGTTGATGGGGATGTTGGCATCGCCGCTCGGTGGAGTTGTCGGATTAGTGCTGGCTGTCCACCAGTAGTAACCGGTATTGGGATCCTTGATTGTGGTCCATATGGGCATTCTCATATCGATGTATTGCTGGGCGGCCGGACCGATCTTCGAATTTATCGCTTTGATCTCGGCACCCGAGAATTTAATGGTCCAATGCCGGCTTATATTAATATTGCCTTCAATCTCAACGCCTTTGGAGCTCGATTCATTGATATCCGACACCCTGCCCGAGGTGCCCGAGGCGTTTCTCATCTTTTCCATAAATCCATCCGTCAGCTGTATCTGTTCAGAGACAGAAACGGCGACCTGCTCGTCAGTCCACGTGGGATGCGCCTCCTGGGTCCATCGCGTCGCACTCCCGCGTAAATTACTATTGAAAGATGCGCCCGTAACACCAAAATCCAAGAGTTGTGCGCGGTTTCCGATCACATTCAAATCACTCTTTCGAACATTCTCATCAAAAGTCTTGTAAAAATTAACCCCGAGCACAACACGCCCTTTGAATAAGGAAAATCTCACACCATAATCCTTCCCCTTGCCTGAGGGTCCCGGAATGGGATCACCAAGGATATTGATTGCGGCTATGGCCGGGGTGAAGCTATCCGCCTCATTATAATAAAGGCTGAGAAATCGGAACGGCTTTATCACGATGCCTTTTGTCATCGTCGTCCCCGTTGCTTCCTCCCAATCCGCGGAAAAATTCCACAAGGGACTGATATCGTAGTCTATCTTCCCCGCATTCAACGCGGTGTCACTTGCCACGGACGAGCTGGTATCCCGGCGGACGCCCCAGAGGGGCAGCACCCTGTCGTTCAACAAAAATGCCTGCCAGACAAACCCGCGTGTCTCGATTTTCTGGCGGGTGCGGGTTCCCGCGTAATACAAGTCGCGTATTTCCGAGGGATCCGTCTGCCATTGCCTGGTGGCCTTGTTGTAGTAGGTCAGGTTTTGTGCCCCCACAAAGGAAAGCGGCGCATTGGGAGCATGCACAATGTAATCGCCCGGCTCATCGCCAACATAGTAGCGCCATCCTGGAACGGCCCCGAGCGTGGGTTGGGTTGCGCCGGGTGCGGTCCACAACACGTATTCGCGCGCGGCAGGGGTCCCGCCCTCGGTCTTTATCCATTCGCCATATCCGCTCAGACGATGCTTTCCCAGCCATTTGATAATTCCCTTGGACTTGGTGAGATCCAACTGGTATGCCAAGGTCAGCCTGTAATCATTGGTGTCGTTGTCCGGCCATCCAACGCGAATGTCGGTTCCTCCAAAATAGGGCCGCAAATAGTAGGGATTGGGCTCGCCGCTCAAGAGCTTTTCGTTCACATCCACCAGCAGTTTAAGCGGCGTGCCCTGTCCGCTGCCGACGAAATTTCTGCTGGTTCCACTAATTTTCTCATCATACAATCCGAATTGAAACGCGAGTATTTGTTTATCATTGTTGATGAGATACTGTTCCAGCGTCAATCGCAGCACCTCGGCTTTCCTGCTTGCTGAATTTGGTTGCAAAAGATTTTGACTTGTCCAGTCATACAACGCCTGATCGGAAATACCGATATCCGTATAGAGCGGAGGGAGCGTTGAGCCGACTTGCATGATGCGCGCCTGGGAGTTGTATGCGAACGGATTCGGCGCCCCGCTGGTCCCGTTATCCGATCGGTTCACCATGAAAAGCTCCGTGGTGCCGTTGTCAACATACAGGGAAGGCCGCGTATATTGGCCCGCGGTGGAACCAATCAGCCCAAGCGGAAGATTTGCCTCCTGGTTTGTCTGGATGCGGATGCTGGTCCCACCGACGTGCGCAGTATACGTCGTGGGATCCCATGTGGGCGCGCCGGCCGCTTTCCATGCGGTGATAAAATCCTGCGGGGTGACCGTGTTTGGGCGGCGGTTGAAATTGTCGTATTTTTCGTATGACGCTTTGATATCGGTCCAGCGAAAAGGCCGGGCCGCCACGGCAAACGTTATCCGCTTCGTCCTGTCAACCGAGGGTTTGCGTTCGAATCCTCTCTCCTCATGCAATCCCAGCACTCGAAACGCGAGCCGCCTCTTGATTACCGCGTTGTTTATATCAAAACTCACTCGTGTTCCGCCGTAGGAATCGATACGAGCCGTGACATTTCCGCTGTTGCGCGAAGGGTTTGCGTAGGACGGAACGATGTTCACCGAGCCGGAAGCCGACCCCAGGCCGAAAATGCTGGAGTTGGGCCCCCGGCTGATTTCGACCGAGTCAACATTATATGTGTCAACCGGCACTTTGCTGGAAAATCCATTGACAGCCATGTTCGCCGCGCTTAATCCACGCACGCGGTTTGCGGTCTGTGGGTCCAGTCCGGCATCCACGACGTTGCCATTTCTGTCCGTTGCAGTGGCATTGAATTGCCGTGTTCCTTCGGTATTCGCCTCGTTGACGAACAGGTCGTTAATATCAATGGATGCGGTGTCGATAATCTGCTGTTTATTAATGACGGTAATAGAAGCAGCGAGATCCGCCAGTTCTGAATTTAAGCGCGTGCCGGACATCGTGTTCGATGCTTGATATCCCTGGTCCCTGCGGCTTTCCACGACAAATGGTGATAATTCCACGACGGCTTCCGATGCCCGCTCGTCTTCATCCGACAATGTCCGGGACGGGACGGCCTTGCTGGCGGGCCCGTCATCAGCGGCAATGCAAGGACTGCACACCAAGCAAGATGCCGCCATTATCGTAGCGGATAAAAAATAACAGAGCGAAGGAGCGGTCGGGGTGTTCATGATGATTAAGCAAATAGCGTCAGGTTGTGAAAAATACAGACGCTTGTGTAGCGAGGGGAAGGCAGGGATTGCAGGGGACATTTTTGCGTTGAGATGATCATTTTTGCGCATTGACAATCAAGGCTCGGTATTGCGGGAATCAAGCAATTGAACCCTCTGATGCTTGCCATGAGCAATGCGAACCCTCCTGCTGCCAAGCCCCCTCCACTGGGCCGTGCCCGCGTGCATATCGCTTTTACCCAGTGTTTTTCATTCGTGGAAAGCGCAAGGCATGGAATATTGGATTATGCCAAGACCTGTGGCCGATGGAAGCTTTCGTTCACGCCAGAGGCTCTCGGCCCGTCCATCGCTTGGCTTCGCCACGCCCGGATTGACGGTGCGATCGCGCATGTGGTAAGCACCGCGGACAAACGGATCGTGAATTCATTGCCTTTCCCCGTGGTCAATTTGGCCGCCCTGATTGACCCCAAGGGGATGCTATCGGTAATAGGGAACCAACAGCAGATCGGAAAACTGGCCGCCTGTCATCTGCTGGAGCGGGGGTTCAGGAGGCTTGCCTACTACGGGACAAGCAACATGTGGTACAGCCGGCAGCGTTTGATTGGTTTCTCCGAAACGATCCGGCAAACCGGCGCGACGTGCGAATCCCACGTTGTGGATTCCAAGTTGCATATGTCCGCGGGCTGGCACGAGCAGCATCGCCAGCTCGAGTGCTGGCTGCGCGGTTTGCGTCTGCCTGTTGGAGTATTTGCCTGTACCGACGCGCGCGCCGCAATGATTGTGGATGCGTGCGAGTCAATCGGTCTTCGCATACCCGAAGACGTGGCGGTCATCGGCGTGGATAATGATCCATCCATTTGTCAGCTCAGCAGTATCTCATTAACGAGCATCGCCCGCAATGACTGGAAGATCGGATGGGCGGCGGCGACGGTTCTCGACCACGCCATGGCCGGACATGCGCTGGATAATGAATTGACCCTCATCGAGCCTGAGCGCGTGGTGGCGCGCAAGTCGACCGAGACACTCGCCATCGACGATCCTCTTGTGGCCGGGCTGGTGGCCGAGTTACGGGAGCATCTGAATAAACCCTTCGGCGTGGAGTGGCTGATGCAACGCAGCAACCGCTCGCGCCGCTGGCTGGAGGTGCGTTTTCACCAAGCGTTGGGCCAACCACCACTGGCAATAATTAATAATCTACGTGTGGCGAAAGCCTGCGAGATGCTGAGATCTGCTTCCAATAAGCATATGGCGCTGACGGATATCGCCGCGCAATGTGGTTTCACTGATTTGCGGCATTTCCGGATTGTTTTCAACAAGCATACAGGAATGTCGCCTAAAAAATTCCAAATCGACGCCACAAGCCGTCCCTCTGGCAGGTCAGACAAGTGGCTCGGCCGGGAGGAATTTGATTGGGTCATAAAGCCACCATAACAACAATAAAAAGCCTCCCGCCCGTGCCATGCGCAACCTATCTATAGCTCTAAAACCGCCCACTTTAGAATTGCGTATATCATTTCCCGAAAATCGCCAAAGTCGCGATTTATGGAGGGCCGAGCTCCTCCGAGGCCGTCGCGGTCATACGCAACGTTCTCCAGCGATGGCCTCGGAGGAGCTCGGCCCTCCATAAGTCCAATTATCGTTGGGAATTGGTCTTACTCCGCCTTGTCCACAAAAACGAGGACGGCGGTGGCGTTGTCGTAGCCGCCGCGATGGCTGGCCAGGTCCACCAGCCCGCGGATGATTTCGTCAGGCGCGGCGGCGGCCAGCCGGGAGGCCAGCTCGGTCTCGTCGATCTGCTTCGTGATGCCGTCGCTGCAAAAGAGATAACGGTCGCCGTCCTGCAACCGGCGGTGGAGCGTGTCAACCTCAAGGTCGGCAAGCTGCCCGATGCAGCGAGTGAGGGCGTTGCGTTGAGAGGGATTATACCAATAGGGCTGGCCCTGCGCGGCCTTGGCGCGGGCCTCGTTCTCCACAGAATGGTCGGTCGTCAGGCAGGCGAGTCTCCCGTCGCGCAGGCAGTAGCAGCGCGAGTCGCCGACGTGGGCCAGATCGAGGCACCCGTCGCGAAACACGCCGAAGGTGAGCGTGGTGCCGATCCCGTAGTGCGGGCTCACCCGGCGGCCGAGCGTGGCGACGGCGTCGTTGATTTCGCGGACGACGTCCGCGAGCTGACTGAGATCGCCCAGGTCGCGGATGCCGACTTGCACGAGTTCGACGGCGAGTTGGGCGGCGTCAGCGCCGCCCGGAAGGCCGCCGATGCCGTCGGCCACGCCGTAGAGGCGCAGCCGGTCGTCACAAAGAAGTCGATCTTCATTGTGATGACGGACTTTGCCGATATCGGTGCGGGCGGCGGAACGAAGTTGCATGGGAGCTTGCGAAGAGCGGCCGGAAACCACGGAAGGGGCAAATTTGTAGCAGGTTTGCGGTCAGGCAAAAGGACGAAATTCGGCGTCGCGATTTTCACGGGTAAGGCGCGTGAAACGGGCATGCGGGAGGCTTTCGAGGAAGAGGCGACCGTAGGGTTTGGCGAGGATGCGCGTGTCTAGGACCGTGATGAGGCCGCGGTCGGTCTTGGTGCGGATGAGGCGCCCGACGCCTTGGCGGAATTTCACCAGGGCGTCGGGCAGCGTGAGGTCGTTGAAGGGATTGCCGCCCTGGTCGCGGATCCATTCGGCGCGGGCTTCGAGCACCGGGTGCGTGGGGACTTCGAAGGGGAGGCGCGTGATGATGACCTGGGAGAGCGCGGGACCGGGGACGTCGATGCCGGTCCAGAAGGAATCGGTGCCGAGGAGGACGGCGTTGCCCTCGGCGCGCATGCGGCGGGCCAGTTCGGTGCGCGAGTAGTCGGCACCCTGCATGAGGAGGGGACGGCGGGCGGCGGCGAGTGCGGGGCCGATGGCGGCGGCCACGCGGCGCATGTCGTTGTAGCTGGTAAAGAGGACGAGCGAGCCGCCGGGGACGCGGAGCGTGCAATACTCGATGTAGTCGGCGAGCGCATCGAGCGCGAGGCGGGCCTCGCGCGGCGAGGGCAGCGGGATGTCGGAGGCGACGTAAACGCGCATGTGGCGTTCGTAATCGAAGGGCGAGCGCACAACGGCGGCGCGCACGTCCTCCGCGCCGATGCGTCGCTGGAAGGGCTCGATGCGGCCGCCCATGGCGAGCGTGGCGCTGGTGAAGAGGACGGAGGTGTCGCGCCGGAGCAGCTCCTCGCGCAGGAGCGGGGCGATGTCGATGGGGGCGTTGCGCAGGGTGACGATGGTCTGGCGGCGTCCGCTGCGTTCGAGCCAGTAAACGGCCTTGTCGTCGGCGAGGCCGAGGAAGTTGCGCAGGGTGGCCTGCGCGGATTTGAGTTTCTGCGATTGTTCGAGCAGTTCCTCGCGTTCGCGGCCCTCGTCGAAGCGGTCGGCGAGGGTGCGGACGGCCTTGATGAGCGCGAGGAGGGGGCCGTCGAGCCAGGGTTCGGCGACGCCGGGCGAGCGCACCCGGACGACGGGTTGTTTGTCGAGGAGGCGCTCGGCGAGGAAGGTGAAAAACTGGTGCGCGGCTTCGAGCGCGTCGGCGACGAGTTGGAGAGTCTCCGCGGGCGCGCCGTGTTTTTTGAGCAGGCCGCGGTTCTTCTTCGGGTTGTAGAGGTATTTCAACATGCGGTCGACGCCGTAGCTGGAGAGGCGCAGGCCGAAGTGGTCGGTGGCGACATCGGCGATGGTGTGGGCTTCGTCGAGCACGAGAAAATCGTCGGGGAAGAGGATGCCGCGCGAGCCGCCTTTCGCGACGGCGCCGCCGGCGTTGAGGTGGGCGAAGAGGAGGGCGTGGTTGACGACGATGACATTGGCCTTGGCCAGGCGGGCGCGGGCGCGCTGGTAGAAGCAGCGTTCGCAGTCGCAGTATTTGCGGGCGCAGGCGGAGGAATCGGCGTTGACCATCTCCCATATTTCGGGGGACGGCGGCGGGGAAAGCTCGTGGCGGAGGCCGTCGGCGGAGGTTTCGGCCCAGGCGGCGATGCGCTGGAGTTCGTCGTGCTCGGGCGTGGCGAAAAGCTCGTGCTTGTCGCGCAGCGCGGCGGCGAGGCGCGTGGTGCAAAGGTAGTTGGACTTGCCGACGAGCACCGTGCTCTTGAAGGCGGCATAGTTCGCGAGCCCGGGATCGGCGGCGAACACGCGGCGGCAGAGCGGGAGGTCCTTCGTTTCGAGCTGTTCCTGAAGCGCGATGGTGTGCGTGGAGACGAGGAGCTGGCGGCGCTGGTCGATCGCGTGCACGATGCCGGGGAGCAGGTAGGCGAGGGATTTGCCGACGCCGGTGCCGGCCTCGAAAAGCAGCGGCTCGTCGGCGGCCATCGCGACGGCGGCGGCGAGGGCCATCTGTTCCTGCTGCGGGCGATGCTCGAGCGCGAGGGCGGCCTGCAACACGCCGCCCTCGGCAAAAATGCGCGCGGCCAGCTCCGGCGCGCGCGAAGGCGGCGGCGGCTCATCCTCCGCGAAATGCGGCGGGAGCGGTTCGGAGGCGTCTGGCAGGCCGATCATGGGAAAATGTGAATTTCCTCAGTTCGGCCCGAACTCATCCGGGTGTCAATGAAGGGTGCCATGCGGCGGCAATGTTGCCCGCGCCGATACGCCCTGTTTTCCTGCCCGGCATCGGGGATGCGCCGGGATCCCGAATATCATATTGTTTTAGTTGTCATATTTATACCAAGGCCAGCGGTCGCTGCAACCACCCTGCCTGCGGGACAGCGCGCGCCGCAGGACGGATTTTTCGGATGCCGGCATCCGCCGTCATCGTTGCAGAAAAAATTCCCAAAAAAAGCCGTGCACGATTTGCACCAACGCCCGGAATGGGTTTGGGTTGGGGCCATCACCATACTTTCGAGCCACGCCCTGCGGGGTGGCAACCAATCGCGGTCCACGGACATCGCACTCTCGCGGAATTCGTCATAGACCGGCTTTTTTCTTAGCTGTCCAGGCATCTTCCAGCTTGGCGCCCGGCTTTCCCGGCAAGCGCTTCTGATTCCTTCCCACCATCAACATCAAGCCTTCCGTCCCTATCATGAGCAAGCCTCTCTCCATCGCGCTTCTTGTCATCGGCATCATCCTTCTTGTGTTCGGTTATAATGCCTCGCAATCCGTGTCTTCCAATATTTCGGAGACCGTGCAGGGCGCTCCGTCCAACAAGGCAATCTGGCTGATTACAACCGGCGTCATTGCCACGCTCGTCGGCATCCTCGGACTCGTTTATCGCCGCCGCCCCTGACGATTTGTCAATCACTCTTGGGCGTATTTGCATGATTACGCAGACTATCGCCTCACCGACAACCATCACTTCCCTCATTATTATGCCAAAATCATCCAAATCCGCCGCCGATTCCACCGACACCGCCATCGAGGAACTGCGCGCCCTGCTTTCCGAAGCCGAATCCGCGCTTGGCTCCGCCGGCGGCGATCAGGCTGACGACAAGATCGACCAACTGCGGAAACGCCTGCGCTCCGCGCTCGATAATATAAGGCCCAAAATCGACGAATGGAAAAACATCGTGCAAGACCAGGCTGAACGCGCCGACGAATACGCGCACAAACACCCGTATTATGTTGCCGGAGCGGCAGCCCTTGCCGGTGTCGCGGCCGGTCTGATTTTTGCACGCGGCTGCCGTCGGTGACGCCCTGCCCTGCCTCCATCGCTCCGAGGCCTGTCATGCAGGCTTTGCCAGGCCCGTGACAGATGCGTCTTCACCGCCGCATCCCGGCGCCACGGCAATCCTCCCCTTATGGATCCATCAGCCCGCCGCTCCGCGCCCTCGTCATCCTCCGGCGCAGGCGCATCCAATTCACGATCCCGCTCCCGCGCCCGCACGGTGGGTGCTCTCGTCGCCCGCGCGCTCAGCCATCGGGTGACGTTGGCCGCGCTCGATGCGAAAGACGCCCGGCGGGAATCCGGCGCCATCGCCTTGCAGGCCTGCCTCGGCCTCGGCGTCGCCGGCATGGCCGGCATGATGCTCAACCTGATTCTGCTCACCCTCGTGTGGGATCTGCCGTCGCGCGTCGTCTGGCTCGCCCTGTTTCTCTTGTGCGAGACGGTTATCGCCATCTGCGTGACCGCCGCGGCCTGGCGTCGCTTGCAGCGCCTGCGTCCGTTTGCCGGATTCATCAAGCAGATCAAGGCCGATTACTCCTGCTGGATCGATTCGGCATGAGCAGACGACCCGCTTTCCTGCCATCCATGTCCACTCCACAAAGCTACGATCAAGACGAGCACCGGCGGCTGCTTGAACTGGCCTGCGAGATGGACCGGCTCGAATGGAGGCTGGCCCGCCGGCGAAGCAAATCCGCGCACCCTGTGCTTCAGGCGCTGGATATTCTTCATTTCGCCCAGCCTCTTCTTCCGCGTTATCTTCGCTACGCTCTCGTTGCCTATTCTTTCGCCAGGCGCTGGTGGAAGTGGTCTTGATTTCTGCAAGCCCTGCGCATGCCCCGCGATCGCGCCTGCGGGAGTCAACGGTTGACCTTCAAACTGTTTCTGGTCCCGACGGATCTGGCATAATGATTACAAGCATCCATCCGCGCCCTTTATGCCCCCCCTGTCCCTTGGTGATTCAAACTTCCGGTTTATTGTGCGATGCCATGCCGCCCGCCGCTCGCTTCCCTGCCTGTCCGCGTTGTTTGTCTTCCTGCTCGCCGCCATCGCGCCGTCCGTGCTGAAGGGCGCGCCGCCGAGCACCGCCAACACGCTCCTGCTGGAACCCGAGACCTTCGCCGCGCACGGCGGCTGGGACATCATTGACGGGCAGGACGGCACCACGGAAATTTTCATCAAGTCGGCCGCCACCGGCGGCACCGCCTTGGCCGGCTTCAACATCACCACCGCCGGCACCTACGCGGTATGGGCGCTGTCGCGCGACTTCGACACCAGCCCCGGCACCCGCCTTTTCGGAGTGTGGATTGACAAAACCGAACCGGACGAAGTATGCGGCAAACACGGTGTAAACGGCTGGCGCTGGGAGCTCGCCAAGACGCTGTCGCTGACCGCGGGGACGCACACCATCGAGGTGAAACATATCAACTCCCTCGGACGACTGGAGGCGGTGCTCGTCACCAGCGCCGACCTCGACCCCAACGCCCCCGGTGTCACCCGCGCCTCGCTCAACACTTACAACCAGGCCCCGCAACAGGCCGTGCGCAAACCCGTCACGGCCCCCGAACTCGCCACCCCGTCCGTCACCGAAGGCACCGCGGGCGTGGCGGCGGAGTTGCAAAACACAAATATGACGCTGCGCTTCCGCAAGGCGCAAACCGCCGGCGGACAGGACGTGCTGCTCCGCGAGGTCGAGTTCCGCACCGGCGCGACCGCCGGCCAGTCCTGGCGGGCGAAAGTGGAGCCCGTGCACCTCATCACCAGCGCCACGTCCGCCATTAGCTATGCGTGGGCTCCGCGCTGGAAATCCGTCGAAACCGAGGACTGGGAATTCAACGGCGCCACCTGGACGCTGCCCGTGGACAGCCGCAACGCCTTCCTCGCCGGCGACGCGCGCGCCCGCTATCTGCCGGAAACCGTGGAGCAAACCGTGGACGCACGCACCGTCAGGATATTTTATAAACTGCAACAAGGAACCGCCCCCGCCGGCCTTCCCGCCGGGCTCAGCGTGACATGGCATTTGCCCGAGACCGGTTTTGCCGCGCGCATGGAAACATCGCTCACCGCCGCGCAGGCGGGCTGGTATTCGCTCGCGTTCGCGGCGGGCGGCGCGGGCGGCTTCCCGTCCGGCGAAGTCGCCGCCCTCCAACTGCCCCCGCTCTACCAATTCAAGCGGGCGCCCGACGTGCCGGTCGTGCTCATGTCTTCCGTCACGCCGCATCCGCTCGCGCTGGTGGAAACGCAGGGCGCGCCGGGAATCACCCACGGCGTGATCGCCGACCCCGGCGGACTCATCCCCGAATGGGCCGCGCAGGGCAACGCCACCTGCGGCTTCTCCCTGCGCGGACGCGAGGGGGAAATCCAGCCCGCCGTGTTCGCCCCCCTCCTCGGCGGCAGCGGCTCGCAAATAAACGCCGGCGGCACCCTGGGCGCCGCCTGGTGGGTGATGACCGCCCCGCAATCCTGGCTGGAGACGATGCGCGACGCGGACACCGCCGTGCTGAAATTGCGCGACTACCGCGAACCGTGGAACAGCTCGATCACCCGGCAGGCCCTCAATATCATAAACCTCATAAAATCCGGCCCCCAGTTCCGTTGGTATGACAACCTCAAGGGGCCGTCCAATATAGAAGCGCCCAGCACCGCCACGCAGTCGGCCCCGCTCATGCTGGTGTCGGCCGCCCGTCTCACCCGCGACGCGGAATTTTATAAACAACGCGGCCTGCCGTCGCTCGAATTCGCGCTCAGCCGCCCCTACGCCCACTACGCCACCAGCACCGAGAACAACGGCTACGTGACGCGCGACGAACTCACCCGCCTGAACTTCAACAACCGCTCCTACGGCACCGCGGCATGGCAGGGTTTCGACGAACTGCTCGGCGGCCTCAATCCCTGGCTGCGCGACAATATGAAAACGTCGGGCGGGCAGGTCCGCCCCGTCAGCGGCGTCCCCACCTGGTCGGAAAAACTGGCATTGTATAGAAGCGTCCCGGCTCCGGCATTGCTGGCCGAGATTGTCAACGACGCCAAAACCTGGGCCGCAAGCGCGTTTGACCGCGCGTTCGAGCCCCCGGTCAGCACCGGCGCATTTTATAATGTCTCGTTTTACCCTTACTGGTGGGATTTGCTCGACTTGTATGAACTGACCGGCGACCCCGACGTGCTCGCCTACGCCCGGCAGGGCGCCGCCCAGACCGCCGCCGGGCAATGGGTGCATCCCATCGTCCCCGAAAACGCGACCGCCACGCTCTATCCGGGGGGCAGGGTTGACTACACGCGCACCGTCTGGTGGGACGGCAACGAGCGCAAGCGCCTCGGCTGGCCTCCCGACTGGCCGTCCGGCACGCCCATGACGTTTGATATTCCGGAAAAAACCGTGCCCGCATGGCTGCCGGCCACCGCCGGGCTCGGCCTGGAGCAGCCCAGCACTTACTTCACCGCGCACGGGATGAGCAATATAATGAACACCACCTGGGCCGCCAACCTGCTGCGCCTGTCCGCGTATACTGGCGAGGATTACTGGCGCACCCACGCCAGGAACGCCCTCATCGGCCGGGGCTCCAATTATCCCGGTTATTATCTGTCCCTTTATATTGATTTGATGCACGACCCCGAGTATCCCGACAAGGGGCCGGACCTCACCTCGTTTTACTGGCACCACGCGCCCGTCCACCTCGCGATGCTCGTCGATTTCCTGGTGACCGACGCCGACGCGCGCACGGACGGCGCGATTCGCTTCCCCTACGTGAAATCGCAGGGCTACGTGTGGTTTTCCTCCCGCATCTACGGGGGGCGACCGGGCAGGATCTTCGACGATGCGAACTGCTGGCTCTGGCTGGACGACAAGAAATTCAATGTGGATACGCCCAAGGTCGATTACCTCGGCGCGCGCAGCGATGAGAAATTTCACCTTGTAGTATTAAACCAGGCGCGGGACGCGGTCGCCGCCAAGGTTTATATAGACACGGCGGCGCTGGGCATCGCCCCGGCGGCTTCCGCGCACCTGCGCGACGCCTCCGGCTCCGTCACCATGGTCGAGCCCGGCGCGGACGGCAAATACCCCGTCTCCCTCGCGCATCGCGGCTGGGCCGTGCTGACTTTCGACGCCGCGCCGGAGGATGCGTGGCCGGCCTGCCCCGCCCTCTCCGAAAAACCGGTGAAGGCGACCATCGACGCCACCTGGGGCGACATGCACGCGTTCCGCATCCGCTCGCCCCACGGCACCGACTCGTTTTATGTCGGCCTGACCGGAATGCCCGACGGCGGAAAAATAACCCTTGTATTCGAGGATGCCGGCGGCAGCCGCGTCATCGCGTCAAAATCCGGCGGTCCCTATGAAATCAGCGCGCATGATATTTCGTTTGGCGACGCCATCCGTTTCAAACTCCAACTGGAGCAGGCGGGCGGCGCCACCACCACGACACCCGTGTTTACTTTGAACGGCACCGGACCGACGACCCCCGGCGGACTGTCGGCCAGTGACGAGGGCAGCGGCCGCGCCGGGCTCCTGTGGACGCCAGCGCCGGGCGCCGTGTCATATAAAATCAAACGAGCCGCATCCCCCGGCGGGCCTTTCCAAATGATCGCCCAGATCCCGGCTGCATCCGGCGCGGCGATGGAATATATCGACGGGAATCTGGTTGATAACCAGGATTATTATTACGCGATTTCCGCCGTCAACCCCTACGGCGAAAGCCCGGACAGCGCGATTGTCGGCGTGAGCATCATCAACAGCGCGGCGCCGAAAATCACCGCGCACCCGGTCGCGCAAAACGCCGAGTGCGGAACGAAAATCACGCTCTCGGTTTCAGCCGCCGCCGAAACCGGGCTGGTTTATCAATGGCTGAAGGATGGCGTGGCCGTCACCGGGGCCAACTCCCCCACCCTCCTCCTCGCCGGATTGCCGTCGGACAGCGGTGTTTACCGGGTTCGCATCACCGGAAAAAATGGCGCCACCCTGAGCGACCCGGCGTCAATCACGATCACGCCGGATCAGGACAGCCCGTTGCTCGCCCCGGCGTCCGTGACGGTGGACGACGCGGGCATCCTTTATGTTTCCGACGAGGAAAAGCACATTGTCCACATCCTCACGCCGCCGGGAAGCCTCAATGTTTATATGAACACGTTTGCCGGCACGCCGGGCGTCACCGGCACGGCTGACGCCACCGGCACGCAGGCCCGGTTCAACCGCCCGCTCGGTCTCGCCGCGCGCGCGGGCGCATTATATGTGGCGGACTTCGGCAACGGCGCGCTGCGCGCCGTCACCACCGGGCGCGAGGTGGGCACCCTCGCCACCGGCGACCTCGGCGGAACGGCGGGAATCACCACGGACACGGCGGGCAACATCTATGCCGCCGACAAGACATCGCACGTGATTCGCAAAATCGAGGCCGCCACCGGCGCCCGGCATGTCATCGCCGGACTGTTGAATAATTCAGGCACGGACGACGGCAACGGGACCGGCGCCCGCTTCAATGCGCCGGCCGGCATCGCCTGGTCGTCCGGCTCGACCGCCGGCGGGGTTTTATATATAGCCGACACCGAAAACCATGCGATTCGGAAAATGGATTTGGGCGGCGGCAACCTCGTGACCACCCTCGCGGGCAGCGCAGGCATGCCCGGCTGGCTGGACGGGGCCGGGGATGACGCGCTTTTCAACCGCCCCGAAGGCATCACCGCGGACATTGACGGGACCTTGTATATAGCCGACACCGGCAACTCCCTCATTCGCGAAATCGCGCCCGGCGGGCCGGTGAGCACGGTGGCCGGCGGCGACGCCGGAGCAGCGGGTTTCAAGGACGCGACCGGGACCAATGCCCTGTTCAACCGGCCCCGAGGCGTGGCGCTGGGCCGCGGCAGGGAATTGTATATAGCCGACACCGGCAACCGGGCGATCCGGCGGATAGACCTCAACAACAACGTTCAAACCCTGCTCGCCATTTCGTCCGGCTCCACGCCCGGCCAAGATCCGGAACAGCCGGGCAATCCTGAAGGAGGAGGCGGCGGCGGGGGTGGCGGAGCATTGTCGTCGTGGTATCTTATCGCAATCTCCGCCCTGATCCTTTCCAAGGCGGCGGGCTTCTGTTTCAAAACTGCCACGCGGTTCGAGATCAGTCGCAAATAGGAAGCGGCATTTTGGGAGAACCTCGCGGGAGCCCGGCCCTCCATAAGTCCATGCCCTTTGCGAGCACTATGGATGCCGTTAGTGGCAGGGCGAAGCCTCCGGCTGAGCCGTTGCGGCTCGCGGCCCGGCGAGGACGCCTCGCCCTACCCATGGCGTCAATCTTATCTATAATTTATATTATCCCCCTTCAAGATTCCCTCGGCTTTATTCCACAAGCCTTGAGCTTTTCGAGCAACCGACGGTTTTCCTCTTTATTAATAAACTCGCACAAATTCTTCGCCGTTTCAGGACCGACTCCGGATGTTGCCTGAAACTCCGACTCGGTCGCGCGGGCCAGCGTGTCCAGTGAGCGAAAACGCTTTGCGAGGGCTTTCGCGTTTTTTGCGCCGACGCCGGGCAGCCCGAGGCCGTTTATAAAGCGCCATGTTTCCGCGTGTTTGCTGCGCTCGACGGCGGCGAGCAGGTTTTCCGCCGAACGAGCTCCGATGCCCTCCAGCTTCACCAAGTCGCCGGCCCGTAGTTTGTATAAATCTGCCACGTCGCGCGCCAGTCCCGCGTCCACGAGGCGCGCGATCACTTTCGGGCCAAGGCCGGAGATGGCGAGGCATTCGCGCGACGCAAAATGCTCCAGCCGTCCACGAACCTGCGCCGGGCATGCGTCATTCGGGCAGCGCCACGCCACACCGCCGTCCGCGCGCGCAAGCGCCGCGCCGCACTCCGGACAGTTTTTGGGAAACACATAGTCCGCCGAATCCACCGGGCATTTCGCGACCACGACCTCCCGCACCACCGGGATGATTTCGCCCGCGTTGTGCAGCGAGGCCCGCCGCACCGTCGTGCCGGCGAGCCGCACGGGCTCCAGCTCCGCCACGGGCGTGACCACGCCGGTGCGCCCGACTTGCGCGGTGATGGCGAGCACGCGCGTCATGGCGCGCTCCGGGGCGAACTTGTAGGCGATGGCCCAGCGCGGCGCGCGCGCCGTGGCGCCCGCCTTTTGTTGCAACGCAAACGCATCGGTCTTCACCACCGCGCCGTCGATGGGATATGCGAGGCGGGCGCGCATTTTTTTGAGCTCCCCGATGGCCGACCACGCGGCGTCGAGGTCCGCGGACGGCCAGTAGCTTTCCAGCACCGGCAGCCCCCATGCGCGCAGCCGCCCGTGCAGCGCGGCCTGCGTGGCGACGCGGTTTCCATTCTCGTCGCGCAACGGTTCCTCGCAATGGCCGACGCCGTAAACCACAAGCCGCAGCCGGCGCTCCGCCGCCTCGCGCGGGTCGTGGAGTTTTGCCGAACCGGCGGCGAGATTGCGCGGATTGGCGAACAGCTCCAGCCCGGCGGCCTCGCGCGCGGCGTTGATGCGCTCGAAGTCGGCAAACGCGATATAGATTTCGCCGCGAATCTCGATAAACGCCGGCCACGCCGCGCCTGCCAGCCGGTCGGGCAGAGACGCGATGGAGCGGACGTTGGCCGTGATGTCGTCGCCCTCCGCGCCGTCGCCGCGTGTCAGCACGCGCGCGAGGCGTCCGTTTTCATAAACAAGGCTCACGCCCACGCCGTCGATTTTCGGCTCGACCACGTAGGCGAGTCCGGATGCGTCCGCGCCAAGCTGCGCGCGCAGCCGGGTATCGAAGGCGCGCAGGTCCGCCTCGTCGTAGGTGTTGTCGAGGCTGAGCATGGGCGCGCGGTGCCGACCCGGAGCGAAGAACGGATCGCGCGCATCCACGCCGGCGCGTTGCGTGGGCGAATCCGTCGCCGCCCATTCGGGATGCTGCGCCTCGAGTTCGCGCAGTTCGCGTTTGAGCGCGTCGTAATCGGCGTCGGATAGCTCCGGCGCGGCCTTGTTATAATAAAGATCGTCGTGCCGACGGATTTCACCGCGCAGCCAGTCAAGACGGGCGCGATCACCGGCGGATGCGGCGGCGACCGATGGCCGGGTGTCCGTCATGTTTTCATGTGCCCGGGCGAAGACCGTGGCAAATACCAGCAAAAGCGCGGCGGGAAATCTCGCCCAGCGGCGAAGACCAATGCCCATATTTCGACGAAACAGGAATGACATGCGGCGATAGGATTGAGGGTTAAACGCGCACAGGATACTGATGCCTTTGGCGCAACGTGTCGAGCCTACTGAAATTAGGCAATAGAACCGGGTATAGCAAATGAGGTTTGTGACCCAATGGGTTATAAACCGGTTGAGACCCGGCGTGCTGGCGGGGAGGATCAACCTTGGTTTTTCAGGTGGGCGATGAGCGCGGCGGCGCCTTCGGCCATGCTGATGCGCGACTCGTAACCGAGGTCGCGGCGGGCGGCGGAGAGGTCGAACCAGTGGTCTTTCGCGAGTTCGGCGGCGATGAAGCGCGTCATGGGCGGCTCACCGCGCAAGGGCAACACGCGCCACGCCGCCTCGCAACAGGCGCCGATTGCCGTTGCGGCGCGCAAGGGGATGCGGCGCGCGACCGGCTTTTCGCCAAGCGCGGTGAGCAGGTGGTTGATCCAGTCCCAGAGCAGGACGGGCTCGCTGTTGCGGAGCGCGGGCGAATCGGCGGCGAGGGCTTCGCGCTCGGCGACGGCCGTGGTGGGCGGATAGGGACCGGGGCATCGGGTGGTGAGCGGCAGAGTTTTGTCCGCGCCGGCTGGCTGGGCGTCCGCCGATGCGTCCAGCAAGGCTTCGTTTGTGCGGACGGAACCTGCGGCAGATGCCGGCAGAAGCGCGGCGGGAAAAACACACCCGGCGCAGACAAACAGACCGGGCTCGACGCAACGGCAGGGCCATGGGGCAATGCGGTCGGAGGCATGAAATCCAATGTTCCCGGCATCGCATGTCGAGCCCGCGGGCAAGTTTCGGGGATGGAGGCCGTCTTCGTCGAAAAAACGTAAAAAAAATTGCCACGCGGCAAGAAACACAGCTGTTTTGAATAAACCCTCTTCACGAATGAAGGAATCACTCAAAGCCATCATGTGCTCGGCCTTGGAGCAGTTTTCCGCGCAGACCGCATTCATGGTCAAGGCGGATGGAAACAAGTCGCCCTACGAAAAAATTTCCTTCCGGGAATTCAAGCAGGATGTCCTCACCCTGTCCGCGCAGTTGATCGAAAAAGGGTTCCAGGGGAAGCGCGTCGCGGTCATCGGCGACAACTCCTACCAGTGGGTGCTCGCCTATTTTGCGACCCTGTTCATCGGCTCGGTCACCGTCCCGCTCGACCGCGAGCTCCTGAAACCCGAGATATTGAACCTGCTGGGAAAGGCGAAATGCGAGGCGATTTTCCATGACAAAAAATACGAGGAGGCGGTCCGCGAGTCGGGGCTGGTGCACACGTTTCTCATGAGAAAATATTACATGAATGACGGCGGGACAAGCCGCGCGCTTGATATTGGGACGGCGCCGGGACGCGCGCAGCTGCAGGCGGCAAGGGACTTCGTTCCCGATGCCGACGCGCTGGCCTGCATCATGTTCACCAGCGGCACGACCGGCGAGGCCAAGGGTGTCCTGCACTCGCACCGCACGCTGGGGAAAAATGTGCTCGATATACAAGAGTCGCTTGGTTTCAAAAACACGGACAGCACGGTCTCCATTCTGCCGATGCACCACTGCTTCGAGTCGCGCATGGGCATTTCCTCCGAGCTCTCTAAAGGCGTGCGGATCGCGATCGGGGACGGGCTGAAATACATTTATAAAAACCTTGAGGAAGCGGAGGCGACCATCCTCCTCTGCGTGCCGCTTCTGCTCAAGTCGGTGCACCGCCGCATTTGGAACAACGCGGAAAAAACGGGAACAGCCGAGTCGTTGAAAAAACGCATCCAGGATCTCAAGGGAAAACGCTTCGAGCTGATGAAGACCAGCGGCAACAACGACGACGCGATTTTCGAGATCGGCAGGAAATTGTTCGAGGAGGAGCGCAAACTCGTGGGCGGGCATTTGCGGAAAATCTTCACCGGCGCGGCGGCGATTGACCCCGCGCTCATCAACGGTGTCCAGGACATCGGCATCAAGGTGCAGCAGGGCTACGGGATGACGGAGATGTCGGCGCTGCTCAGCTCGACGCGGCATTACGAGGACAATTACCTGAAAGCGTCGAGCGTCGGACGCCCGGTCGAGTCAGCGACTTTCAAAATAGACGCGCCCGACGAGGACGGGATCGGCGAGATTCTCATCAAGGGCCCGACCGCGATGCTCGGCTACCTCGACCGCCCGGACCTGACCGCAGAGGTGTTTCAGGACGGCTGGTATCGCACCGGCGACTACGGCTATCTCGACGCCGAGGGCTGGGCGTATATCACCGGGCGCAAAATGAACATGATCGTGACGCGCACGGGAAAAAACATTTTCCCGGAGGAGCTTGAGGTGGAGCTGGCGAAATCAAAGCTGATCGGCGAGCTCATGGTCTATGGCAGCGAGGACAAAAACGGAAACATCCTCGTCAGCCTGCAAGTGCGCCCGGTCATGGAAGAGGTGGCCAAGGCGCTCGGAAAAGCTGGGCCGGACTCTAATGAAATCTTCCAAGCGGTGGCGGCGGAGGTGAAAGCCCTCAACGCCACGGTGCCGAATTACAAACGCATCCGGCGCCTCGTGATCAGAAAAGAGGAGTTCATAAAAACCCCGACGGAAAAAATCCGCCGAAAAATGAATATCATTTAGAGTATTTCAAATATAGCCATGGCCGTTTTATAAAAATCATTTCAGCGCCCCTGCGCGAGGCCACGGCCTTATTCAGAATATCGTGGCATTTTTCGTTTGATATAACAAAATCCACCGCGAACCCAACCAAACAGGAAAAACTCGAATGACAGCAACATTGCCAACACAGGCACCCCGATTACACAACTGAACAGAGCCACTCAGCCCCCATGTTGGGGACAATACTGGACATTCGTGGCAGCCGCGGAATTACCCGCCCTTTCTGCCAGCGAATTAACCAAGGCGATTGATGGCCGCCAGGGCGATGGAACGTCCATTCATTGATTCCAAGGTGGCAATTGCCGGCATGCCGACCTCCTTTGGAGAGAAACACATATTTCACCGCCTTTTTCACAAGCGGTTTCCAAATCTCGACAAAGGAACCGTCCTGGGAATGCAACTGTATGCGCTGATGGTTGCAGACAGGGACATATGGATTTATCATGAAACGCAACACCCCGCGCACATGTTTCCAAACGCGACGTATTTCAGGTAAAATACACTATTGCCGTTCCACTCGGCAACGGTCCCGCTTCAAGCCCCGGCGCGGCCAGCCATCAGACCCACCAGTAGTATAGACAAAATGCCGCGGGTTTTGTGGAGGGCATGAAAACCCAAAGTGCTTACTGTTCTCATTGCGGAACAAAATTGAGCGGGCCGTGTGTGCGTTTTGCCCTTCCTGTAGCAAAAAAAATCGAGGAGTCCGCGGGGGCAGAAAACGGTTAATGCCATTTGCCAATGACCGTGGCATTTTTGCCGGGGTGTGGGTCTGGAGGGACGGCCTCCGTGCCGTCCACTTCAGGGAGGAAGGACGATACGGAGGCCGTCCCTCCAGAAAAGGCGCCATCTTCATTCACAGATGGTATCAGGCGCAATTGGAGCAGAGGAGGGTCAACCTTGGTTTTTCAGGTGGGCGATGAGCGCGACGGTGCCTTCGGCCATGCTGATGCGCGGCTCGTAACCGAGGTCACGGCGGGCGGCGGAGAGATCGAACCAGTGGTCTTTCGCGAGTTCGGCGGCGATAAAGCGCGTCATGGGCGGCTCGCCGCGCAAGGGCAGCACGCGCCACGCCGCCTCACAGCACGCGCCGATGGCGGACGCGGCGCACAAGGGGATACGACGCGCGACCGGCTTTTCGCCGAGCGCGGTGAGCAGGTGGTTGATCCAATCCCAGAGCAGGACGGGCTCGCCGTTGGTGACGAAGTAGGCGCGGCCCGCGCATCGGTCGATGTTCGCCTCGGCGAGCAGGTGGGCGTCGGCGGCGTTTTCGACATGCACCATGTCCACGCGGTTGCGTCCGCGTCCCACGATGCGGAGGCGTCCGCGCCGGGCCTGCGCGAGGACGCGGGGAATCAGGTGCGGATCGTCGTCGCCCCAGATCAGATGCGGACGGAGCGCGACGGTGCGGAGCGCGGGCGAATCGGCGGCGAGGACTTCGCGCTCGGCGACGGCCTTGGTGAGCGGATAGGGACTGGGACAGCGGGTGGTGAGCGGCAGGGATTCGTCGGCGCCGGCGAGGCCGCGTCCGTTATACACAACGCTGGGCGTGCTGGTGTGGACAAACACACGCGCGCCGTGCGCGCGGGCGCTCGCGAGAAGCGCGCGGGTGCCGAGGACATTGGCGCGGTGAAAGTCGTCATAACGCCCCCATACGCCGACTTTCGCCGCGACGTGAAAAACGGTGTGGATGCCGGCGCAGGCGTCGCGAAGCGCGGCGGTGTCGTCGAGCGCGGCGGTGATGAAACGCACGCCGCGAGCCGCAAGGTCGGGCGCGGCACGGCGCGCGAGGACGGTGACGGGGCGGCCTTGCGCGAGAAGGCGGCCGACGAGGCGCCGTCCGAGGAAGCCGGTGCCGCCCGTGACGAGCACGGGAGAAAGGGCTGAAGGACCGAAGAGCTGAAAGGCTGAAGGGGCAGGCATGTGTTTTATGAAGGCCGGGTGTTTCTCTTTTTGGCTTTCAGTCTTTCAGCCCTTCAATTCTTCAGCCTTTCCACTCGCGGCCCAAGACGCGAGCGTGAGGCGGTGGATTTTGGCGTTGTGGCGCACGTCCACGGGGAAATCGGGATGAAAATAAAACCGCGTGATGCCGGCGGTGAGCGGATGCGCGGCGGCGAGGGCGCGGAGTCCGGCGGCGAGTTTTGCGCGGTCGAAATTTCCGGCGGCGGGCTGCACGACGATGGCGGGGATTTGCGAGCCGGGCGTGCCGAGCCCGACGAGCGCGCAACGGGCGACTTGCGGATGCGCGCGGAAAACTTGCTCGCAGGGCTCGGTGAAAAGCGTGCCGGAGGCGGTCTCGACGCGCTCGGCTTTGCGTCCGCAGAACCAGAGGCGTCCGCCGGCGTCGAGGCAGCCGGTGTCGCCCATGCGGTGCCAGACGCCCGTGCCGGGCGAAGTGGGAAGTGGCAAGTGACAAGTATCAAGAAGTGGGGGGGCGGGGGCGTTCTTGTTACTTGTGTTACTTGATACTTGATACTTCCCGCCGCCATCGCCGGCGCCGCGAATTTTTGCGGCGGCAGTGGCGGCGGGCAGGTTGTCGTATTCGCGCGTAACCGCCGGGCCGGTGACGATGATTTCGCCGATTTCGCCGAGCGGAAGTTCGCGCGCGTCGGCGAGCGTGGCAATGGGCGTGTCGGTGATGGCGATGATTTTGATTTGGATTTCGGGCGTGGCGCGGCCCACGCAGGCACCCGGGCACGGGCGGGTCGCCCGTGCCACCCGATCCGACACGGGCGGGACGCCCGTGCCACCCAAACCGGCGATTTCGTCGCCACTAATTGTGCTCACCGGCAGGCATTCGGTCGCGCCGTAGGGACTGTGGAGTTTGCCGCCAGGGAGGATTTTTCGCGCTTTCTCCCATAGCGGCGCGGGCACGGGCGCGCCGGCGCAGAGGACGCGGCGGAGCGAGGGCAGCGCAATGCTTTCCCGGATACAGTGGTCGGCGAGCTTGTTCCACAGCGTGGGCGAACCGAAGGAATTGGTGACGTTTTCCTGGCGGACGGCCTGGATGATTTTCGCCGGATCGAGCGCGGCCGGGCGGCCCGGGTCGATCTCGGGGACGATGGTGGTCATGCCGAGCGCGGGCGCGAAAAGCGCGAACACGGGGAGCATGGAGAGGTCGGTCTCGCCGGGCTCGATTTCGTAAGCGGCGCGAATCGCGCGCACCTGCGCCTCGAACATGGCGTGCTCGTAGCAGACGCCTTTCGGCGCGCCCGTGGAGCCGGAGGTGAAGAGGATGGCGGCAAGGCCGTCGTTGTCGATTTCGGTTTCGGGTTTTTGGATGGCGGGTCGCTTCATGCGCGCGAGCGGCGAGCCGCTGGCGGCGACGCGGGTTTCGATGGTGCGGAAGGGGCGGCGCATCACCCGGCTGAGGATGCGCGCCAGCGGAATGCCGAGGAGGACGCGCGGACGGGAGTGCGCGACGCAACGCAGAAAGCCGCGCAGTCCCATGCCGGGGTCGATGATGATGGGAACGGCGCCGGTGCTGAAGAGCGCGAAGACGGAGGCAATGAGCGGGAGCCCCTGGCGCACCATCACGAGCGTGCGGTCGCCGGGGCGCACGCCGCGCGCGCGGAGATGCGCGGACCAAGCGCGAACCTCGGCGTCGAGTTCGGCAAAGGTGAGCGCGAGGTAATCGATGTCGCCCGAGCGGGTGCGCCCGCGCGGCACCTTGATCGCGACACGGCGGGGCTGGCGCGCGGCCATGAGCGGGAGGTGTCGGGCGATGTTCATGGTGGGATTTTGAATTTTCGATTCTCGATTTTCGATTTTTGATTGGGGGCGCTGCCGCGCCAGTCGGGAGACGGGAGGCGAAAGACAAAAGTGGCGCGACAGCGCCCCCAATCGAAAATCGAAAATTCTCTCCCCCTCACGCGGGGTTGAGCGCATCGGTGTTTCTGAGCAGTGCGGCCTGCCAGGGGAGGAGGATGTCGGAAATCTTGTCCGGCGCGCGGGCGATAAGGGCGAGTTGGGAGCGGTTGGCGATGAGGGTGGGGTCGAGCTGAAGCTCGGCGGCGACGCGGTCGCGGTCGGTTTTCAGGCGATCCTGCAGGGCAAGCTCGGCGGCCGTAAGCGGGTGGTGGTTGGGATCGCGACCGCGGCGACGGGGAAGGGTTTTCGGATCGCGGGACAGGCCGGCGACGAGGGCCTCGCGGAGGCTGGGGGCGAGGCGGTCATGGCGCTTGCCGAGGTTGATGGTTTCCAGAAGGGCGCGGGCGGAGAGGCCGTGGTCGGCGCCCTCGGCGAGCTTGAAGAGGAGATCGTTGCCGGTGACCTTGAAAGGCGGGACGTCGAGTTTGCGGGCCCAGTCCTCGCGCCAGTGCCAGACGGCATGGAGGACGGCGAGGCCGGGCGGGCGGAGGCGCTCGGAGCGGCCGACGCGCCAGTCGTTTTCGTCGTCGCGGGGGAAGCCACTGAGGGCGTTTTCGATCTGGCGCCGGCATTGCTGGTCGAGCCAGTCGAGGCGGCCGAGTTGCTCGAGCTGGGCGGTGAGGAGGTCGCGGAGGCGGGGAAGGTAATAGACGTCGAGCGCGGCGTAGTCGAGCAGGCGCGGCGTGAGGGGACGTCTGGACCAGTTGGCCTTCTGGGAGTCCTTGTCGAGGGCCACGCCGTAGTTTTCCTCGAGGAGGGAGGCGAGCCCGACGCGCTGGCGGTTGAGGAGCTGGGCGGCGAGCATGGTGTCGAACATGCTGCGGGCGCGGAAGCCGCAGAGATCGTAGAGGAGGCGCAGGTCGAAATCGCTGCCGTGCATGACGAGATGCTTGGTGGCAAGGCAGGCCCAGAGGGGGCCGAAGTCGATGGGCGCGAGGGCATCGACGAGGGAAATTTCACCGGCGACGTGGAACTGGAGGAGACAGAGGCGCGTGCGGTAGTGGTAGAGGTTGTCGGCCTCGGTATCGAGCGAGACTTCGTCGGAGCGCTCGAGTGCGGCGAGAAGAGGCGCGAGTTGCGCGGGTTGGTCTATGATTTTGTATGCGGGCTGGTCGGACATCGGACTTGTTTGACCGATGTGAAAACAGAAAAACCGGCGGAATCCAAGAGAGCAAAAAGGAGGCGAGGCGGATTTTGGGGTCAGCGGCGTGCGGAGCGCGCAACTTGAAGCAAGGGAATGCGGTTTGACGGGGCGGGCGGATGCCGTCCCCGATCTCGCGGGCAGGTTCCGAGCGAAGCGACATGCCTGCCATGCCCGCGCTCCCGTGACCCCGCGCTACTGCTACTGGTCGAGCTGGACGTTGTAGCGGGCGAGGGAGCTGGCCTCCAGGCGGGCGAGCTCGGCGAGGGCGTTGCGGAGGCTCAACCGGGCTTGCAGCTCGCGCATGCGGGCCTCGTTGAGATCGTCCACAAAATCGAGCACGAGGCGGAAGGTGCTTTTGCCCGCGTCGAACAGGCCCTTTTGGAGTTCGTATTGCTTTTCGCTGAGCTGGGTGGCGAGCGTGGTGATGCGCACGCCTTCCTCGCTGGTTTGCACGGTGCGCACGGCGGTGCGCACGGAGACGAGGATGTCCTGATCGATCTGGCGAAGGCGGATTTTTTCGCGGTCGAGGTTGTTCATCGCCTGGCGCCAGGCGGCTTTTTCGGCCCGGCGGCCCCAGGGAATCGAGAAGGTGGCGTCAACCCCCCAGTTGTAATTGCCGCCGTTGAAGGCGCGGTCGTAGGCGCGGCCGGTGTTGTCGTCGGGCGCGCCGAAGCCGAGGCTGGCGCCGACGTCGAGCGAGGGGAGCTGGTTGCGCTTCGCGGCCTTGGCGTCGATTTCGTATTGGCGGATGGCGTATTGGGCGGATGCGTATCCGGGGGTGTTGTCGAGGGCAAGTTTGTAGGAGCGGTCAAAGGAGACGTCGGGCGAGCCGGTGTCGTCGATGGCGAGGGGACCGATGGTGGCGGTGAACTCGAAGGGATTGATGAGGGCGAGGAGGTTATCCTCGGAGTCGTGGAGGGATTTTTCGGCGACGAGGAGGTCGTTGCGGGCGTTGGCCACGCCGACTTCGGCTTGCAGCACATCGAGGTCGGTGGCGACGCCGGCGGCGCGGCGGGCGCGGTTTTCGTCGAGGAGGCGCTGGGAGAGGTCGAGGCTGAAGCGGCGGACTTCGAGCTGGGCGCGGTAGTAGGCGAGATCGTAGTAGGCGGACTCGACGGAGCGGATGATGCCGAGCACGGAAGCGCGGAGATCCTCGTTGGCGCGGGCCACGCCGAGGCGCGCGCGGTCGATGGCGGCGCGGTTCACGTTGGAGCCGAAGTTTTTCAGGACGGGCTGGCGCACGGAAAAGACCACATCGCTGTCATAGACGCCGTTGTAGGCGGTGTTGGCGCGGGCGTTGCTGTTGCGGTTGACGCCGGTGGAGAGCTGGAGCGTGGCGCCGGTGATGACTTTCTGCGCGGCGCCCACGGTGGCTTCGATGTTGTTGCTGTTGGTGTTGACCATGGCCCCGGGCGTGCTCGACGAGCGATAATCGCTTTCGGAAAACGTCTTTCCAACCGTGGCCCTGAGGGTCGGGTCGTATTCGGCCTTGGTGATCTCAAGCGTGTCCTTCGAGGTCTCCGTGGTGTGGCGCTGGATGCGCAGGTCGAAGTTTTTGTCGAGCGCCATGGCGACACATTGATCGAGCGCGAGGGGTGGCAGCGCGGGATCGACGGCCGGCGCGGGCGAAGGGATATTGGGCAGCGACAGCGAGGACTGCGGGGGCAGCGGGGCCGAGTTTTTTCCGGCCTCGGCGGCAGATTCCGCGGCGGGAGGATCAGCGGGGGCGGAAGACTGGGCGTGGAGTGCGGGCGCGGCGGCGCAGGCGGCGGCAAGGAAGAACGAAGCGAGTCGGTGAAGCATGGAAATTCTTGGATGCGACTGGAAAGTGCGAGAACTGGCGGTGGAGGACACTGGAATTGGAGAGAAGATGCGGTGCGTTAGCAGTCAGGGTTTATGGTAATACGACGCATACCGACATTTCACGCAGGAAAAGGTGGCGGCGAAGTCGGCTGCATGACGCGGGGAGCTGGCAAAGGTTGCGCAAGTCATGGAGTCAAACCAAGAACGGGGCCGGGGTGAAAGTTATTTTTTTGGCGGGCCGGAAATAAAAAAACAGGACAGCCATGCGAGCTGTCCTGTTTTTTCGGAAATGCGCGACGGGGCGCGACCGGCCGCGGAGGGTTATTCGGTCACCGAGGCGGTGCGGTTGAGTTCCTTGGTCATCAGGTCGTTGATGTAGGCCGAGGCCGCGGCGCGACCGTAGTAGGCGGCGACCTGGTCGCGCGTTTCGATGTAACGCGGATTGGTCTCGGTGGCGTCGGGCAGGGCCTTCGTGCGCGCGTAAACCAGAAAGCCTTTGTCCGTCGTGGCGACCATGGTGGATACGTCGCCCTGGTTGAGCGACTGGAGGGCGGTGCCGACTTGCGGCGTGAGCCCGGCGGGCGGTTCGCGGCGGGTGAAATCGGCCAGGCTGGAAACCTCGACCTTCACCCCGGCGGCACCGGCGGCGGACTCGGCGGCCTGCGCGAATGCCTTGCCGGACTGGAGCGCGGACTCGATGGAGGCGCGGATGGTCTGGCCGAGATCGGTGAAGAGACGGCGTTTTTCGTTTTCCGTGTAATCGGCCGCCACGCGGTCGCGCACTTCCTCCAGCGCCGGCTCGCGCGAGGGGATGGTGGAATTCCAGAACAGCACGATGCTGCCGCGCTCGGTCTGGATGGCATCGGACACGCGGCGGTCTTCGCCCAGAGAGAAGGCCTGCGCGGCGATCTGGCGCGCCGCGCGGGGATCCCCGGTCAGCTCCACCGGGACATCGTTCTCGGCAAAGGCCGGGACTTCGCGGTAGGTGGCCTTGTGATCGAAGAGGAGGTCGGAGAAAGCCTTGGTGCCGGGCTTGGCACCGCTGTCAAAGAGGGCGACCGCGAAATCGCTGGCAGCCTGGCCGGCGATGCGCATGGCCTGCTCGGCGCGGTAGGCGGACTCGACCTGCGAACGAACGCGCTCATAAGCGGCATCGGCGGCGAGCTTCGGGTCGGTGGATTCCTCGGCCTTGGGCGCGTCGGCGGGCTGCGGAAAGCGGGCGGGATTGGCGTCGTAGAAGGCGCGAAGCTGCTCGGGCGTGGCCGGGCGCACGGAGGCGAAGGCGGCGCCAAGGGGGAACTCGGCATAGCTCACGTTGACCTTCGGCGCGATGGTGTAGCGGAAGGTGTTTTTCTTGAAATAATCCTCTATGTCCGCGCCGGTGGGCGTGACGGCGGGTGTGAAGCTGGCGCGGTCAATGGAGGCGATGTCGATGGTCCAGACCGTGTCCTGCTCCTCGAGGATTTGCCTCACGTCGGCGGGCAGCACGTAGCCGGGGCCGCTCAGCAGCGTGTGGAGGCGCTCGATGCGGATGTCATCGGAAATCACGCGGTCGATTTCGCTCTGGACGACGGCGGGAAGGCTCTGGCGAAAGGCCTGGTAGGCGGCGGCGTCAAACTGGCCGTCCTGGCCGGCAAACCGGCGCAGGCCGCGGATGTGCTCGACCTTTTCGGACTGGGTGGGCGCGGGGATGCGAAGCTGGTTGGCGAGGTAAAGCGCGGTGTAGCGCGGGTAGGCGAAGCGCTGGAGCATCTCGCCGTTGGCGGGAAACCCGTATTGGAGCTCGATGCTGAGCGCGGCGTCGCGGCTGAGGCGTTCGCTGTCGACGGGGGAAGCGAGATTGAGGTCAAAGAAAGGCTTCGTCGCCATGTGCCGGTCGGCCCGCCCGAGTCCCGAGGACGCGTTGGTGACAAAGACAAACGAGATGATGATGACGATCAGCAGCACCGCGAAAATGACACGGAAGTGCTTCTGAAAGGTGTTTTGGATCCAGGAGATCATGAGCGTGCGAAGGGTGAAAAGGACCCGACGCTAGGGCGGCGGCGGCGGGTGTCAATGGGAAGAAATGGCCGGAAACGACGGGAAACGGATGCGCGAAAACGTGCGCCGCAGTCATTTGACCACACCGGCCAGCCAGGCGACAAACGCGTCTTTCCACCCATCCGAAGGGGTTCCCCGCCCCAGCGAGAATCCGTGTCCGCCGGTCTCATAGATGATCAGTTTCACCGGAACCCGGGCCCGCTCCAGCGCGCCAGCCAGCAAACGGCTGTGCCCGACCGGCACCTTGTCGTCGTCCCGGGCATGGACGATGAAAAACGGCGGCATCCCCGAGCGAACCTGCTTTTCCAAGGAGAACCGTTCGACTTGCGCGGGCGTCGGCGCCGGACCGAGCAGATTGCGCCGCGAACCGGCGTGCGCGATGGGTTCGCCCATGCTCACCACCGGATAAAGCAACGCGACGAAATCGGGCCTGGTGCCATTGCTCCCGTTGCCCAGAAACGCCGTCGATCCCGCCAGATGCCCGCCGGCCGACGAGCCCATGATGCCCACGCGGCCGGCATCCACGCCCCACTCCGCCGCCCGGGTTCGCACATAGCGGATCGCCTCAAGGGCGTCCTGCTGGCTGCGCGGCAGTTCCCCGCCCGCCCCCGCCTCGGCGGGCTTGGGCATGCGATATTTCAAGACCGCCACCGTGTATCCGAGATTTTGAAAATATCGGGCGACCCAGTGCCCCTCGCGGTCAATCACCACCCCGTGATACGCGCCTCCCGGGCAGAGGACAAACGCCGCCCCGCGGTTTTTCTCCGGGGCGGGCCGGTAAACCGTGAGGGTGGGAACCGCCACGTCAAACACCACCCGGTGCAATCCGCGATCATCCCCGCCCCGCGGGTAAAAAAGCACGCGTTCCGCCGCAGGCTCCTTCACCGCCGGGTCCGGCGGACGCAGCGGAAACTCCTCGCACGTCTGCCCGCGCAGAATCATCGCCATGCACGCGGCGGCCGTTGCCGTCACGCATCGTATTGCCTGCATATTACCAGCCATCACATGGCCTCCGACTCCAGACTCATATAGTATTCGATCAGCTCCGATGACGTCCGCCCGGATATATCATCCCAGGCCGGAAGCGGCATGCGCTGGCGCGATTCCGAAAAAATCCCCTTTCGCACCAGCAACCGCTTGAAAAAGGCCACGGAAGTCGCGAGTTCCTGATTCGTGAACGCAAGGACGGGCAGCAGGCGCCTGAACAAGACAAGGGCCTCGCCGCGCCTGCCGGACTGGTATAAATGATAAACCCGCTTGTATAGTTTGATCATTGCGCTCTCGGGCACCATGGCGTCAACGCCGCGGTCGAGCGCCTCGATCATCTGGGTGATGGCCCACCCGCCGGCGATCCAGAAACCCGCGCCGCAGGCCGACCGCACCTCGCTGTATTTGGGCCCGGCCGGGACGGTTTCGATCTTTATTCCCGCAAACCGCTCATGGCGCTCGCGAAGCCGGAGAATCTGTCCCGCATCCATGCCGGGGCCGGCAAACTGCAAATCCTGGATGACCACCGGGCCGGGCGTGACGCGGAACACCTCCTGAAAAAACGCATCGATCCCGGCCGGCGCCCCATACAGCGATTGCGGCACCGCCACGAGGCTTGCCACCGCGCCGGCCTCCAGCCCGGCGCGCGCACAGGCGGCGCATTCGTCCGGCGTGTCCGCCGATGCGCCCGCGATGATGGGCACCCGGCCGCGGATGTAGCGGCTCACCGCGCCGAGGATGGCGTCCCGTTCCGCCCTGGACAGCCAGGCGACCTCGCTTGCGACCACTGGCAGCAGGAACCCATCGACGCCCGCGGCAATCGCATCCTCGACGAGCCTCTCGATCGAGGGCATGTCAACCCTCCCGCCGGCGCCGAACGCCGTTTGCACCACCGACACAATACCTTTGGGCAGCGTAGTCATTACGTTACTCATGTGCTTAATTTGATACAGACTCATAACATATAACAACTATTCCTGTTCGCTCCTATTTAACCAGACAAATGTTTGATCAATAGTCGCTTTACGCAGTCGAATTAAACCTGATTTGCGGAATTTCGCTTGTGTGACCCATTTCTCAATTTTGCTCCAGACTCGCGCCCTCCAACTTTTCAGGCGTCTTACTGGTCATCGAAAAACACAAAATTCAATATTTCCTCTTCTATATAGTGTTCAATCGCTCGCCTCACTAATTTTTCAACACTATCGAGATCTGGGCTTTCTTGACGCGACCACATTCGCAAGGCTTTGCTGTAAAGTGCAGCAGGATGTTCTAATTCGAAGGCGCGATTATAATAACTGTCGCCCAATCGCTTATTATCGTCGGCAAATGCATAATTCAAATACAGTCGGTAGGCGGCATTTGCATCACCTGCTTTTGTCTTTTTATCATATGCTCCCACCTCTGTTGTGCGCAGTTTCGGGTAATTCGTTGTTATTGGCACTACGTATTCAGACATTTCATCTGAACTTGCACACCCGGCAAGCAACAAAAGAAAACATGTGATTAAAATGTTCTTTATATGCATTATCTTCAAATACTGTTCAGAATCGATGTGTGGCCTCTTCCGCAAGACGACGAGCGAGACCGGCAGCTTTCTGTGCCTCGTGCGCGGCTTCCGCTGCTTTTGCCGCCGCTTTGTCGGCATCCTTTCTTGCCCGATCGGCTATTTTTTGTGCGTTTTAGCTGCCTTCTGCGGCGAGCCGCGTTGCGGTTCGTCACAATGGCAGGAATGCCGTCGCTTCTGTGCTGCCGCTCATTCGCCATCCCCTCCGTTTTCTCTGACAACGTCCAAGAACCATTTTTTGCGAAAACGTAATGCCGTGGTGACAACGCAGGTGAACAGGAACCAAACGCTGGGTGCGCCGCCTCCGCCGCCGCCACCACCGCGGCTAAAATCCATTCGTTCCGGCAGGTGTTGGCCTGCGTCGCCACCAGTGTTGCCACTGCCGTTGCCGTCAGGGTCGGGGGGCGGGGTGGGCGCGGTTGTCGAGGTTAGGATGAGAGTGGAAACACTGCCCGAAAGCGCGATTTTGCGGATGACGGCATTGCCGGTGTCGGCAATGTAGAGATTCCCCGAGGAATCCATCGTGATCCCGCCGGGATGGTCGAACCACGCGGAGGAGGTGGAACCGTCCTGGAATCCGGCAAAGCCGGGATTGCCGGCGAGGGTGCGCGAAGAGCCGCTGGCGGTGATTTCGAGGATGCGGGAGTTGCCAGTGTCGGCCACGTAAAGCGTGTCCTCACCGTCGATGAGGAGGCCGGAGGGGGAGTCGAGGAGCGTTTGCCCGGGCGCGCCTTCGGTGCAACCGGCGGTACCGGAAACGCCGGCGAAGGTGGTCACAGCCCCGTCGGGAAGCGCGATGGCGCGGATAGCGTGATTGCCGGTGTCGGCCACGTAGAGATGGTCGCCGTTTTTCGAGACCGCGATGCCGGTGGGGGAGTTGAAGAACACCGGGATGGCTCCGGCGATGGTGCTCACGGTGCCGTCGAGGGCGATTTTGCGGATGGCGTGGTTGCCGGTGTCGGCCACGTAGGCGTTGCTGGCGGAATCAAACGCAATGCCGCCGGGATGGTTGAAGCGCGCGATGGTAGCCGCGCCATCGGCGAAGCCGGATTCGCCGGTCTTGCCCGCAAACGTGGTCACGGCAGCGACGGCGGAAATCGCGCGGATGGCGTGATTGCCGCCATCGGCGACAAAGAGCGTGCCGGAGCGGACCGCAAGGGCGGAGGGCTCGTTGAAACGGGCGGCGGTGCCGGTGGCATCGGTGGCGCCAGGTTGGCCTGCGGTGCTGCCGGCGAAGAGGTGGGTTTTGTTGACACCAGTAATGCGCCGGATGGCGTGCGCCGCTCGGTCGGCCACGTAGAGGTCGCCAGACTGGTCGGCGACAATCGCGGACGGCCCCTCGAAATACGAAGGATTGACGGTAAGGATGGAAACCGTGCTGGGCACGCCGTTGCCGGGCGCGGTGCTCGCAACATAGCGATGTCGCCAGCCGTTCATGCCGGCGGTGACGCAGTCGATGGCGAGCGTGGCGGTGCCTTCACCGGAGTAGATGCCGACGTCGCCGGAATCAGTGCCGATGTCGCGCCAAGTTGCGCCGCCATCGGTGGAAACCTGCCATTGAATGGACACAACAAAACCATCGGCAACCGTGGCGTGGAGCGAGAGGCTTTGGTTGGCGAAAACAGTCTGGTCGCCGGGTGGCGCCAAGTCGGAAGGCGAAAGGTCGACCCCGGTGGAAAAGGGCGCCTTGATCCATGCTTCATTGAATGAATAGTATACACCGCTGCTGACCAGGTGTATCACACCGTTGCGTGCCTGAACGCCTGCGAGATATCCTTTCGGCTCCGCAGTCGTCTTACTCATAGTGAACTTCCCAGTATTGCCCATTCCATCATATTCTTTAGGAGGGCCGTCATCCGTTACAAGGCGCCTGTGCGGCCATGTTTCGCCGTTATCATAAGACAAGGCCGCGAACATTCCCGTGACAGTGACCGTATCTCCGTTAATGTCTGTCACAATCATTCCTGAAGTAAAGGATACAAGCAGAAGCGCGCCGGATTGAAGCTTTGTCAGAACGATTCTCTGGCCGCTTCCAATAGAGGGCAGGCCCGATGCACTGTATGTCCAGGTCAGGCCGTTATCATGAGAAACACTCTTGGGCATTTGGCCGTCTATGTTGTCACCCCGTCCCAAGCCCAGCAGAGTACCGTCATCAAGCTGCACAGCGCCCGCATGAATTCCGGCAATAAAGGAGCCCGTGCTGCCGTTATTATACGTGGGGATAACCTTGCCGTAGTTAGGATCATAAAAGCTGCCGTCAGATTTCAGAAATCCGAGAAGCGTTCCGCCTGAGCCTTGATTTGAAGCGTCGCGGAGAATCGCGATAGATTCGTTCGATAATTTGAAAGCGCCCGAAATCACTTGATTTTGCAAGCTGAAATTCGGATTTAGAATCCTAGATTTTGACCAGGTGACGCCGTTATCCTCGGACTTCCGCATAATGAGGGCCAAGCTTCCGTACTTGCCCGCCAATCCCATGCCGGAAAAATGATAAATGGTCTGATCACTATATAAAAAGAGCGCGCTCCCCGTGTCGTTCCTGTCCGGCACATCCCAGAACACGCTGGCGGGATCCCATTCCGTTCTCCCGTAGCGCAGTCGGCTTACTGCCTGACTCAGCTCTCGGCCTCCCTCCGTTTTCGTGGTAAACCAGTTGACCAGCAAATCCCCGTTCGGACATTCCGTAATAGACGGCTGATGATTATGGCTGTAAAAGGGTCCGTTTTCCGTAATCTCCAGCTTGATATATTGTTGTGGCGCCGTAAAATAAGGCTTAGTCGGATCTGGTCCGTTAAGAATATCAGAAGGTATGCTCTGGTTGACATTCTGCTGATAAGGCTGCGTATTATCATAGCTTGCCGGCATAGTCACAAGCGCATTCGCCATAACCACTCTAAAGCCGGTTATCCAATTCGATATTTCCGGCAAGGCCGCGGAACGGTTGGACGAACGCAGGTAATACACAGTCGTGGAATGGCTGCCACCCCGGGTCACTTTAAAATCTCCGCCTGAAGCGCCGACGGGGTCCGTCACAGCATGCTCTGTATATGGCGCATACCAGTCGCTGCACCACTCTTCAACGTTTCCGTGCATATCATAAAGACCCCAGGAGTTGGCGGGCGTATTGCCGACTCTCAGATTAATCGACGCCACATCATCGTTGGCGGCAGGATACGAACTGTTAATCTGGTTCTTATGATAGATGCTTGGTAAGGAGGCGCCAGTATTGTATGCCGTTGTTGTTCCCGCGCGACAGGCATATTCCCATTCGGCTTCCGTCGGCAGTCGGTATTGTATGCCTTCCTTCGCCGAAAGCCAATTGCAGTAATCCACGGCATCCTGCCAGGAAACAAAAATGACCGGATCATCGTCGTGGCTGCTGAATCCCATCTTTCCTCTTAAATTCTCATGGGACGGGTCGAATTCCTCATATTGCGCGTTGGTTACTTCCGTTATTCCCATATAGAAATTATGGGAGATTGTGACGGTATGCAGGGGAGCTTCATCCCTGTCGCCGCTGGAATTGCCCATCATGAATGAACCATTATTTATTTTTACAAATTTCATTCCAATGGTATTCGTATATATATCGAAGTTTTGATCTCCCTGCGATTGCTTAGGGGCAAACGCTCCGGTGTTGTCATAACTGACATAGTCGACTGCAATAACGGCGGCCCTTGCGGTTTGTCCTTTGCCAAACTCTATATAATCGCTTTTGATACCCTCAATGATGGTTCCCGACATTTCCAAAGGCTCCGAAGTAATTAATTCACCGTCTCTGTATACGCTTACCGTCTGATTTGCGTCAACCGCAAACCGGTAAACGTGCATGGCGCTGGAATTGTCCAAGTTCTCCGCAATATTGCTGGAACCGGTTGTGCTGTTATAATAAACAATGGCTGTGGTCGAAATGTAAAATTGATACCAGTGCCCGGCCGAATCGCCGGTCTGAAACGAGACATCCAGGCCGCGGCCGTTGGTGGAATTGACCTGGGCTTTTATTTCCACTGTGTAACCGGTATCCAAATCAAAATTGGTATTGTACAGTTTCCATCTGTCGCGTGTGTTTGCCGGCGAGTTGATAATGATCGTCCCGTTCTGCTGCGTTGTCATGGAGCTTTCCGTGTCTCCGGAGCCTGCAAACGTCCATGCCGGCTCAGCTTGGGTGGGCAGCACATCTGCGGAATACATATTAGGCAGGTCCCTTTTCTGAGCCGAGTATCCCAATGGAGCAAATGCGCCAGTGTCGTCATAGCTGACATAATCAACCGTAATATTGGAGGCGCTTGAGCTTTGCCCCTTGCCGAATTCTATGTAAGCATTTTTAATGTTCTCAATATAGTTTCCCGACATTTCCAGAGGTTCCGATGTAATTAGCTCTCCATCCCGAAATACAGCCGCCGTCTGGTCGGGATTGACCACAAATCGATAGACATGCATGGCGCTTGCGTTATCCAGGCCTTCTGCGATGTTTGTGGAACCGGTTGTTTTATTATAGTAAACTATTGCGCTTGTCGAAATATAAAACTGATACCAATGCCCCGTCGCATCACCCGTCTGAAAGGATACATCAAACCCACGGCCTCCACTGGAATTAACCTGAGCCTTAACCTCCACCGTATAACCGCTAGTGATATCAAAATTTGTATTATACAGTTTCCATCTGTCGCGTGTATTCGCTGGAGAATTGATAATTATCGTGTCATTCTGTACGGTTGTCATGGATGCTTCCGCGCCTCCCGACCCCTCAAACGTCCATATCGGTGTAGCTTGGGTGGGTAGCACATCTGCATTATATACGTTCGGGAGAATGCCTTTTGTCGAGATATTCGTGGCTGAAACAGTAAGAGAGGGCAATGTATTTGGATATAGTGCGGGCAGGATGCAAATAGTAAATAAAATGGAAAATCTAATCCCATTTAACATCCATTTATTCCCTTCGGATCGAATACCCCGGAGCTTGCTCCGTGTGATAGAACAACGTAATCCGTTGTTGGTGCCTTCAATGCCCTGGAGTTTACTCCTGGGTTCTTTACTAAGTATATTCATTTAATATGTCTCCATTTCATTGACGAACACAATTCATTATTTTCACTACGTATCTATGTAATTTTCAGATTTATTTTCATCGATTTTAAATAAAAATATGATTCAGTTATGCAGCTCAATAAGCTGCGGCGCAATCCTTGCGCAGGGGAGCGGGCAAGTTTTTTGAACGGCTAGAAGTCTCCATCAGATATTATGCGCATCGGTCTTCATCTGCATATTATATTCGATTATTATATAATTTATTTAAAATCACAGATCGGATACCGTTGGTCCCCCTTTCGGTGGGCCTTTGCTAACGATGGTACCGGGGATCGAGTTTTTGCTGACAATTTTTCCGGCAAGGATGTCGGCCTCCGTCACCTTGGCCGCACGGATTTCGGGTTCCTTGCCGCGCGAATAATCCCAGCAGATATAAATGGAACCGTCGTTGATTTGCGAGGTGTCAGGGTAGGCCACGGTGCGACGGTCACCCCTGCGGAAAGCGTCCCGCCGATCGTCGAGGAACAGCCCACCCTGCCAAGTTTCCCCGTCATCCTTGGAGATGTAAGCGACAATGGCGGCACGGCTGTAGGGACCGCGGACGCGGTCTTGCTTGGGCTTGCCTTGCAGCCAGAGGGCGTCGTCATCGGAGAGATTTTTGACCAACAGGAGGCTTCCGGAAGCGAGGCGCGACAGGTGTGTGCGCGAGCCGATGCCGGGAATCGGGGAAATGGACACCCGCCCAAAGGTGCGCCCGCCGTCCTTGGAAAACGTCTCGCAGTGACCGTCGCCAATGGTGGCGCGAACGACCCACTGGTTGGTCTTGCGGTCGAAGCGCATGCGTTTTTCGCGGGTTTCACGGCGCATGAGCATCCAGATGACACCGTCGTTTTTCTCGACCAGCATCGGTTCGATGTAGGGCGAGTCGGGCGCGCGGACGTAGCCGATTTGTTCAAAGGCGGCACCGTTGTCCTTGGCGAGCCAGACGAGCACGCCGTCGCGCATCGAGTGGAGGTCGTTGATTTCAGTGGCATTGAACTGCACGGAAGCGAACAGCGCGCCGCCGTTTTTGAGAAACAGCGGTTTGTTGACCATCATGCCGTCGAAGAGTCGGCGCGGTTTCGACCATGTCGGCGCGGGTGCCTCGGGGTTGTTGGTGTAAATGCCCCAAGTCGAGCCGTGGCGGCTCCACTGTCCGTCACGCTTGGGATGGACTCTGCCTTCGTAGCTGTATTCGCCGGTGCTCTGTGTCCACGCAATCCAGATCCGTCCTGACGGCTCGCGCCACGAAAAGGGATCGGAACAGCGGACCTTGCCGACATGTGGCGAGCGGATGACGAGGTTGATGCCGCCCCAATCGGCGAGTTTTCCGTCGCCGTAGGCGACCATGACGAAGTTGTTAATCCCTTCCAGCGGCACGCCAGGCTGCTGATTGCCGGCATACCATGCGACAAACACGCGCTTACCTGACGCAGTGGCGACGATGGTGCTGATGGCTTGGTAGTCGCACGGCTTTGACAACTCGTCTCCAAACTTGGTGACAATGACCTCAGCAGGCGTCTCGGAGAGCATCCAGTAGGGGTTTGCGGCGGCTGCCTCGAACGCGGCGCAAGCGTCGGCGGAGAAAAGCCACAGGACGGCAAGGGCGACGATGTTTATATTGGGTTTCATGATGCTGATTCTATTTTTGTGGTTTCAAGGTGAATTTATATCCTCTCACTATGCGAAGAAGAAGCTTCCCGTCCCGAAATACGACCGCCGTCTGGCCCGCGTTGGCCACAAACCGTGTAAACGTGCATTTCACTTGCGACCACCGGAAGCAGGAATCCATCGACGCCCACAGCAATCGCATCCTCGGCGAGGTCCTCAATCAAGGACATGTCAACACTCCCGTCGGCGCTGAATGCCGTCTGCATCACCGACACAATACCTTTGGGCAGTATAATCATTTCAGTATATCAAAAAACATGCGATCGGCGGCTACCACATGAAATTGACAAAACCGTTGAAAAAGAACCGCTCCTGACCGGAACCGCTTTCATAGTTTACGTGAAATCCGCAGGTGGAGTCATCCGACATGATAAAACGAGTCCCCAAGCCGGCCACAAGGCTGCCGCGCGAGCTGTTTTCGACCGTCGTCACGAGAATAATCACATCATACCCTCCCGCTACAAATGATGCGTCCACGGTCGAACCCATGTCGGTCAGATTCTGGCGAAAACCGGCAACCAGATCGGCCGTCCCACGCCATCCCCATGGTAACCGGAATGCCTGGCTGGCCTGCAAGGTAATATAACTCTGCACCAAATCCTCACTGAACGCCGGAAGTGTCATCGCGCCCGGTCCAAACTCCTCTTGTTCGCCGAACTTCGCGCGCATATAGTGGATGGCCACCGCCGGCTTCAACAGGCCACCCTTCCACTCGTGGAGCAGCATGCCGAACTCCATGCTCGCGCTGGCATAGTCGCGATCATACGCTGCACGTGCCGCTCCCGTACCTTCACGGCGTTCCGTGTCGGCCTCGCCCCAGCCCATCGCCAAATCGGCGGACAGATAGGCGCGGCCAAATTTGGCCGACCCATATACCCCCAGCAGCTGGCTGTCACTTCTGGTTTCCGCCCAATTGTCAGTCTTGAGTGTGCTGTGCAGGGCCACGCCATACAACCCGAATAGCCAATGCCTGCCAAACGCATGATCATAGCCGGTCATAATTCCGTAGCCACTTTCCTCATACCCAATGCTCCTAGCATCGCCATCACGCTTGAAAGTAGTGCCAAAGCCCCTAGCCCACAAGTTGCTTGCATTGGATACCTGTTTGTCGTTAATGGGTTTTCCGTTAAAATAATGAATTTCTCCGTTTCGTTCTATCATCGGCGAGAGAAATGACTCTGTGATATGCCCGTAAAGCGAATCCATCGCCCCATGCATCATGTCGAATGAGGCAAGCACATCGCGCGACGGCTCAATTGCCTGATTGACCACTGTGAGAATCACCTCGTTGGACAGTGTGGCGACATTCACATACATGCCATGCTGCAAAGTCTCGTATGACGGCGTGCCCACAATCGCCGCGGCCGACTCGGCCAGCACGTAATGTCCGCCCGGGATGGAGCCGGCGATTGAAACATCCGCGCCGCCGGTGAACGTGAGCGCGCCCGTGGCAAACGTCCCCGGCTTCTCCCCCGCGGCCACGCTCAGCACACCGCCGTCGAAGATGAGCGAGCCCGCCTTCACACCCGCCGCGCCCGCCTCCAATGCCGCGCCGCCGCGCACCGTCACCTCCGCACCCGCCCCGCCCAGCGCCTCCGCATGCGCCGCGTAAACAATCGTGCCCTCGCCGCGAATGTCCATTCGCGCCACGCGGCTGGCCGTGCCGGAAAGCGAGAATCGCCCCGCCGTGACCTCCACCAGGCTGCCCGGCGCGTCGGCGAATAGATTGTTTCTATAAATCCCCGACGCGCCGTTGAACTCCAGCACGGTGTTATCGCGCAATGTGACGTCGCCCGCACTCGCGCCGAGCGACCCCGCGCCGCCCGCCACCAGCCGGCCCGCCTCTATTATCGTGCCGCCTTTGTAGGAATTCCTGCCCGCCAGCGTGAGCGCGCCGGTCCCGGTTTTTATAATGCCGCCGTCCCCGGAAATCGTTCCGGTGAAAGCACTGTCATCGTCGTTGTCCAGTGTGGCGGTGCCAGTGCCGAGGGTGAGCGCGCCCGCCCCGGAAAGATTTTGCAGACGCTGGTTCAGATGATTCATGTCCATCGCCGCGCCTTCGTTTATATAAATACGCCTGCTCGCGGCCAGCGCGTCCGCCACGCCCAGGCGAAGCATGCCGGTGGCGATGGCGGTTTCGCCCGTGTATGGATTCGCGCTGTTCAATACAACGGGCCGCCCTTCGGCGGCGCGCACCTCCACTCCGCCGCTGCCGGAAATGACGGCGGCCAGCGTCGAAATCGAACTCGCCGCATTGTCCAGAACCAAGGTTTTGCCCGCCAGAACCTCCAGCTCGGTGAGGCCGTAGCCAAACCAAACCCCGTCGAGCCTGGTGAAGGCGGTGTAATTATAACCCGCCCGCGCCACGGCCTCCGCGCCGCCATCCTGAAAAATGTCCACGAACGAGGTTGCCGGCGTCAGCGGCAGCGGCGCGCCGTCCAGTCCGACAATCCGGAACGAGCCGGTGCCGTTGATGCTGCCCGCGCCGATGATCCGGACCGCGCCCGCGCTATCCTGCTCAAACAAGCTGGGCTGCGGAGGCACCGCCGGGTTGGTCTGGCCGCCCAGCAGCGCCGCGGTGTCGAGCTTGATGGTGTTCACGCCCGCGCCCATATTCAGGGTGGCGACGGTCAGCAGACCGTCCGGCACCGCGCCGTTCATCGCCAGCTCCAGCGTGCCGCCGTTGAAACTGAGCGCGTTGATGGTGAAGTCGCCGCCGGCCTTTTTCGCCAGGCTGCCGGCATTGAGCTGCAACGTCGCCCCGCCCAGCGCGGAGGCCGCGCCCGCGTCGAGCGCGATCACGCCCGAGTTCATCTGCACGGTGCCCTGAAACGCCGTGCCCGCCGCCGCGCCGAAGGCGAACTGGTCCGCCGCATCCGCAAGCGTGACGGCGAGCGCGCCCTGTCCGGCAAGCGCATGGTCAAACACCAGCGAACCGGTGGTGGAGGCGGGCGCGATCTCCAACCGGCCCAGCCCGTCAATATACACGCCCGCGGAAGCCGCGCCCAGGCTGTCCACCGTCGTCGCTCGCACCGCTCCCGCGCTGATTTTCAGCGTGCCGGTGTAAAGGTTCGCGCCCGCCAGCGTCAGCGTGCCGTTCCCCGTTTTCTCAATGGCGCCCGCCCCGCCGATAGCGCCGGAAAATGCCGCCGCGCCCGACGTCACCGCCAGTCGCGCGCCGAAGCCGCCGAGGTCAACTGCGTTGGCGACCGTCACCCCGTCGCCCGCGCGGATTTCCACGCCCTCGCCGCCGACGGAAAGCGTGCCGGAGGCCGCGCCGAGCGCGGCGCCGCCGCCGAGTGTGAGCGCGCCCACCCGCAACTGCACGCCGCCGGAAAACGTGTTGGAACCGCTGAGCGCCAGAGTGCCTGTGCCGGTTTTTATGATGCCCGCCGCGCCGGATACCAAGCCCGTCCACGCGAGGTTGCCCGTGACATCGACCGTCGCCCCGTGGCCGGCGAGGTCAAGGCCGCCGCGCGCCGTCACATCCGCGCCCGCTGTTTGTATAATGGCGCCGGAGCCGCCGATGACGACGTTGCTTGCCCCAAGCGCGCCTGCCGAGGCGAGCGTCAGGACGCCCTCGTTTATATAAAGACCGCCCTTGAAATTGTTCTCCCCGCTGTTTGCGAGGGTGAGCGTGCCCGCGCCGCTTTTTATCAATTTTCCCTGCGCGGCGGCGGCCATCGCGGGATTGGCCTCGACGCTGGTTTTGTCGGTCTCGATGCCGGCCCCGGTGAAGGTGTAATCCCCGCCGCCCGAAACCTCCATGTCGGACACCACCACCTGCGCGCCGTCTATTTTTATATTCCGGCTGCCCGTGTGCGCGGCGTCCGCCGAGCTGTCGAAAAGCACCTTGTCGCCAAACGCAAACGCCATTTCCGCGCCGTTCGTCCAGTTCTTCGTGCGGTCGAGGTTCCACGTGCCGCTGTAAGCGCCCGTCCAGCGGAGCACTGCGCTGCTGCCCGCATTGATGTCGAGCAGCAAATCCCCGCCGCCGGCCGAGGTCGCCGCCGTCTGCCGCCCTCCTCCGCCACCGATGGCCTGACCGCCGACCAGCACCGGCATCCCGGCGGTGTAGGCTCCTCCGATGTTGCCCAGATTATACACGCCGGTAATCAAACGGTCTATATTGATGGTCTGCGTGCCGGTCGCCACCAGCGCGCCACCGCCAATAACGATCCGGTCGCTCATGCCTGCGCCGTAAATGCCGAATTTCAGGACAGCCGAATCCAGCGCCAGCGTGCCGCCCACCATCAGCGACTGCGCGGTGCCCGAGCCGGCCACGCCCGCCTGCAAGGTCGAGCCGGCGCCGACCACGACATTGCCGGCAACGGTGCCAACGCCGCCGAACACGACCGACGGCATGCCGCCCGGCGTCGCTGCCACGCTAACGTTTCCGCCCAGTCCGCCGCCGGTCGCGGTTAATATAAACGAGCCGCCCTGCACGTTCAACTGTCCGAGAAATCCCCGGTTGTCCGCGTGGGTGATGAACGAGCCGCCGCCGGTCTTGTTGATAATCGCGTCCGCCGTCGTGCTGGCGATGCCGTCCGACGCGGCGCCCGCGACGCCGGCCGTGAAGGTTTTCCCGTCTGCCACGGAAACCGACGCCACCGGCGCGGACGCGCCGAGTTTGTCCATGTATAAAAACCCGCCGCCGCCGCCGGTATTGCCGCTCGCGCTCGCATCGTCGCGGAAGTCAAGCGCGAGCGCGCCCGCATTGTAGATGGCGCCGCCATTCGCCGTGGCGGTGTTGTTTTGGAACGAGACATTCGTCAGCGCGACGCTGCCGGTGTTATAAATCGCGCCGCCCGCGCCGGCGGTGTTGCTGGAAAACAGGATCGCGCCGGAACCGGTAAGGGCAAACCATGCCGCGCTGTCCGCCACGCCGCCGCCCACGAAGAGCGCGCCTCCCTGCCCGCCGCCGGCGGTGTTGCGTGTGATGACCAGCGACTGGCCGGCGGCCACGTCAAGCCCGCCGGCCCTGCCGTCGGCCACGGCCACGCGCGCGGCGGCCGCGCCGCCGCCGTCGAACACCGCGCCGCCCAGCAGCGCGAGCCGCGCGCCGTCGCCGGACGCGGGGGCGGAGAACACCACATCGCCCAAGGACGCGCCCAGTTGCGCTGTGCTGGAGACAACGATCGTCCCTCCTCGGATTTCCACCCCGCCGGCAAACGAATTGGCCGCGTTGTCAAAACGCAGCGTGCCGGCGCCGTCCTTGATTAATTTGCCTGCGCCGGTGATTTCCGTCCCCGACACGTGCGCCGCCGAGGCCGAGATCGCGCCGTTGCCGGTGAAAGTATAATTGCCCGTGCCCGACACCAACAGGTCAGCCACGGACACGCCCGCTCCGACCGCGATGGAGCGCCGCTCGGCATGCGCGGAGTCGGAGACGCTGTCAAACACCACCCGGTCGCCCTGCATAAAGGTGTCGAACGCGACGCCGCCCGCGCCCGTGCCGCTCCAATTGACGAGCGAGTCGTTCCACGCCGCGCCGGCGGCGCCCGTCCAGCGCACCTCGTAATTGCGCCCGTTGTATAAAGTGATCTGCAAGTCCTTGTTGTCATTGCCCAGGGAAAAACTCCCCGCCAGCCGCCCGGTCAACCCCGCCGCCGAGAAACGCGCCGCCGAAAACGTGGTGATTTCCGTGTCCGCGCGGGCCAGAGTGTAGACTCCGGTGCTTTGATAACCGGAAAGCGTGACCGCATTCGTGCCGCTCCCGCCAATGGAAAGCATTCCGGCGGAGAGCAAATCGCCCGTGCCGTTTATATAATCATAAGACAGGGCGACCCCGTTGAGCAGGGAAAGCTCGCCGTCCACGCGCAGCGTCTGTGCCGCCAGCGCCCCGGCCGTTCCCACTTGCAACGCGCCGGCGTTGATGGTCACTCCACCGGTCACCGTCCCCTCCCCCGCAAGCCCCGCGCCCGCCGACACCATGACTGTCCCGCCGAGCTTCGCTTCGGGGTTGCCAAGAATCAACCGCCCCGCCGTGACGTTGACCGCACCCTGATAATAAGAATTGTCCGCGTTCAATACGAGCGTGCCCGAGCCGCTTTTAGTCAGCGTATTTGACGCGTTCGCTGTGGCGATAGAATCGAGCGCGCGGTTGGCATCCGCCGCCGAGCCGATGGTGAGTGTTGCTCCGGCGCCGATGTTGAAATTCAGTGTGTTCCCCTCCCCACCGGCAGAGCCGTAATAAAACCCCCCAGCCTGGGCAAGTGCAGTTGCCGTCGTCGCCGCCCCGGCATAATTGCCCGTATAGATCAGATTCTGCGTCGCTGCGATGGTAACGTCGCCTTCTTGGGACCAAATCGCCCCACCCCGGACGCGGGCGGAATTGTCCGTGAACACGCTGTTAGTTGCTGAAACTATGATCCGGCCAGCTCCGGCGGTAGGGTTCCACCTGATGGCTCCGCCCAAACCACCAGTGGTGTGTGTGGCGGAATTTTTTGCGAACACGGAATCAATGGCGGTGATGGCAATCCCCGTTGTATCGGCGGTCCGATTGACATAAACTGCGCCGCCGCCCTGGCCTGCGGTTGAAGTGTTTTCATTAAACGTGCTGCTCACCAACATCATCGTGACGTTCTTGTTGGATTGCACGCCTATCGCGGCACCACCGCCCGTGCTTCCTGCTGTGTTCTTAGTAAAGAGGCTTGACGTGGCCGATATGCTGACATCACCTGCCCCGTAGGCAAACAGTGCTCCACCCGTTACGCCACTGTTGTTTTCAAGCACGCTTTGATCTATAACCGCGTTTATCACACCGGTGCCGTTCGTCTTTCTTAAATAAAAAGCACCGCCGTTGCCGGCTCCTCCATTGGCGGAATTATTTTTTGCAATCACCTTGATAAGGGTCAAACTCATGGGATCGCCGGTAGAGTTGTTCATATAGACGGAACCGCCATAAACCTCGGCGTTTCCAGACTCGCCATTGGCCAGCCCCTTGCCGTTTATCAATTGCAGATTCTGGAGCGTGAGATCATATGTGCGGGCGAAATGCCGGTTTTTTCCATCGGCATCAATGATGGTCGTCGGCAGGTCCGTCTCGGTGTCAAACGCGCCGGTTATGGTCAGCTTTTTGTTTGTCCCGACATAGCCGTTTCCACTTCCACTGATGGCAATATTATTTATCCCGTTCGCGAACGTGATGATTCCACCGGAGGTCGCGCTGGTGGCAATGGCCCGCAGCGAACCAATGCCGGAATCCGCCTCCGTCGTGACGGTGTATTGCTGCGCCGATGAAAGCGGCATAAGCAGGCTTGTCGCGATGACGAAGGAGGCGAATGTAATGCGACGGGAGAATTCAAGACAATGAGTGGAGGCATTCATGGCGGGGATAATTGGGATGGGTTTCAGTGAAAGGCACCGGTTGTGTTGATAAATCGAAATCATAAGAATCACCTTGGCATGGGCCATTTGTCCGTACGGAAGGGTTCGGCCGGAAACCCGGCGGCGTTGTGCATCGGCCTGGCGGTAAAATTCCACCAGCAATAACGGACCGCTTCGGCCACAGTTCCCTGTGGCAGATCCAGTAGCACGCTGTCTCCGTCAATTCTGGCCGGCACCTCTCGAAACACGTGATCCGCTCCCGCAATCTCAAAGCCCCGCACAGGCTCATCGAGGCACGCCAGCCCCTCGGCATTTTTGAAAATGATCCTGATCCCCCTTGGATTCCGTCCGATGCGCTCCATCCGGGGTCCCTCCCATTGCATGGTTTTCCCATAGGTTTTTGCGAGGGCAGCGCAGGCCAGCCGGCGGCCTATCACCTGTTTGTCCGGCGGATGAATATCCCGCTCCTTTCCGATGTCGAGCGACACCACCATGCCGGTATTGGGAAGATTTCTTCCGACCATCTGGGCCTCGCGCAAAAACGCCCATTGCTGCCTCGTCTTGTCGTTGCCCGCCTCATACGATGCAAGTTGCACATAATAAAACGGCAAGTCCCCCTGCCCGAAGGCCGCGCGCCATTGTTTTATCATGACCGGAAAAAGCTCCTGATACCAGTCCGGCCTGTCCGTGCTATGCTCACCCTGCCACCAGAGAACACCGGCCAGTCCATACGGGACCAGTGGATTTATCATGCCGTTGTATAAACCCGACGGCATATTGCGGCTGCCCGGCCCCTCGGGAGGAAGCGGACGGCGCGCAGTAAAAGCGGTCCCCTGCCGGGAGGCCAGCCTTTGCTCCTGCTCCCAGCGGGCATTGTCGATCTCCCACTTCTTATACGCCCCGGGATATGAATTCAGGCGGTTTATCCACCGGGCTTGAATCCCGGCATTTGCCTTTGTCGAGGCCAAAGCCTCGCTGCTCATCCAAAACTCAATCCGCGTGCCGCCCCATGTGCTGTTGATGAGGCCGACGGGCACTTTGAGATTTTCATAAATCTCCCTTGCAAAGAAATAACCGACTGCCGTGAATTTCCTCACACTCTTTTTTGAGCACGGCCTCCATTGGCCCTTCCCCTCAAACAAAGGTTTTTCTGAAACCGCCCTGACAATTTTGAACTCCCGGATCAACGGGTTGGTCGCGCTCGCGATTTCTTCGCCGGCTTGGGTGGAATTCTCAACCGTCCACTCCATGTTCGACTGGCCGGAGCACAACCAGACATCTCCAACCACAATATCATCCAGCGTCAGCCTGTTCTTTCCCCGCACCACCAGCCTTGCGCCTTTGGCATCCGCTTCCATTGCCGGCAGCCGCACTCTCCAGCGTCCATCGGCATCCGCAGTCGCGGATACGGAGCGGCCTTTGAACTCCACCATAACAGCCTCACCCGGATCAGCGAGCCCCCACACCGGCACAGGCTTCCCGCGCTGCAACACGGCATGATCTTGAAACAATGGTGCCAGCCGCACGTCTGCGTGAAGCGCCGCCGCCGTGAGCAAACAAACAAAGGCGCACACCCGCAAAAAGTCCCGCCTTCCATATGGGGACTTTGGTTGCGAAGCCCCCAGACACGCGGATCGGTGTATAACTGCGTCCATCTGTAGTCAGCCTCTTTTCGTTTTATAATTTTTCCGGATCAATCACGACATGCTTGATGCGCTTGCGCCCCCAGGTGTAGGTGAGGTGCACCAGTCCGTCGGAAGCCTGAATCAGCGTTGGATAGGCGAAGCCTTCGCGGATATCGTCCGTCTCCAGATTAAACAAATCGCGCCAGTTCTCGCCATCATCCACTGACACGGCCAGGGTAAGCGGCGTGCGATTGCCCCATTTGCTTGGATCAGCCGGCTTGTCCGATTTGTTATATGCCAGAAGCGCGCGTCCGTCCTTCAATTTCAGCACATCAATCCCGGAGTTGGCCATATAAATGCCAGTGCCTTTGATCGCCCCCCACGTCCGTCCGCGATCAGACGAGCGCGCGACCCCGATTTCCCGCGCATAGGTGCGCGCAAACAGCAATACTGCTCCGTCATTTTTCTCCATCAAAGTGGGCTGAATGGCGCTCATCTTTTCCGGATCAGCAATAAGAGCGGATTTTCCCCATGAGTCCGGGGTCATTTCCTCGTCGGACCAATTGCAGAGCACGCCTCCACTGCCTGTGGTGGGGAAAAGCAGGCTGCCGTCCGACAAGCGCAATGTCGGCGCACGGCATGGCCCCCGCAATCCCTTTGGCACCCTGTTTTCTTTGCTCCAAGTCGCGCCACCATCCAGCGATTCCTTCATGCAATACCTCTTGCTGCCCTTCCAGGGGCCGACCATGTAAAACACGGTGATCCGTCCGTCCTTGTGCGTGTAGAGAGACGGGTTATACACGGGTTCGGGTTTGCTTCCGTCCTCGGAAAGTCCCTGTTCAACCACAAACGCCTTCCCCCACCCCGCCTCCGTGTGCCGCGACGCCCATATCTGCGTGTCATTGTCAGCCTCCATTGCGCCGCCGAACCACGCCGCGAGAAGAACTCCGGGTGAAACCTCGGTGATGCTCGACGCATGGACCTCCGGGTCCTGGGGCGCGGCCTCGATGAACTCCGAAAGCAGCACCGCGGCGACGGGGCTTTTCGCCTGAGCGCTCAACAACGGCGCCGCGCAGGCCAATGACAGAAGTGTTCCGATTATTCGGTTATGTTTCATTTTGATTGACCTCCCCATGTTAAAATCGTCCGGAAACGCCGAGTGTGAGTTGCGTGCCGGTGGCCTGGCTTATCGTCACCCTTCTCTTGTTGATGTTATAATAATACGGGGCCTCGTTAAGTATGTTCTGGAAATCGGCATACACGGTCAGCCAGCGTTTGATATTGAATTTTATGTTCACATCCAACGTATCATCTGCGGTCAGTTTTATTTTTTGGGTCGGATCCGTGCTGTATTCCGATAAAAATCCGCTTTGATACCGGTATTGCACCCGGCCCTCCAGTTTCCACCAGCGCCAGGTCAGCCCGGCATTATAACTCCTCGGGATGAACTTGGCCAGTTCCTCAATTCCGTCATTGTATTCGCCCTTAGTTTTTATGTGGGTGTAATTGGCAAACACGCTGATTCCGTTGAACGGTTTGGGTAGAAACGCAAGTCGCTGGGAATACTCCATCTCATAACCTTCCAATTCCGCCGAGCCAACGTTGATCCAAGTCCTGCGGTTGAAACCCGCCCACTCGCCTTCGGTTTCCAACCAACTCGTGCTGGTTATAAAATTGGTGATATTCTTTCTGAACCAGCCAATTGAGATGATGCCGCTCGACCGCAAATAATACTCCAACGCCAGATCCCAATTCTTGGCATATTGAGGTTTCAAGCCGGTATTGTTTTCTGTGATCCTTCCTTCACCCGCCTCGTCGGCGGGATAGGTAATCGTGGTCGCGGGGACAATTCGGTCTATAGCGGGCCGCGCCATTGAGGTGTGCCAACTCGCCCGCGCGATCAAGTTTTGCCAGACCGAGTATTTCAAATGCACACTTGGAAAAGCCTCCATGTAATCCGAACTGCTTCCAACCACCACCTGGTCTAGCGCGCGAGGATTCGATATGGAGCCGGATGCGTTGATGTCCGTCCATTCTCCCCTGATGCCACCGGTAATCAGAAGTCGCCTGATTTTCAGCGAGGACATGACATATCCGGCATAGACATCCTCAGTGATCTTGCCATGCGGAGGGCGCACGTTGCTTGTAACAGTAAAATCGGAATTTGTCACGGGATCGGCATACTCGGACATCACTTTGTAAATATCAAACTGGTCCTTGCCCGCATAAAAACCGTTGAACAGGCCATATGCCTGCCCCGGCTTCTTAAGATGCGGGATGTCACCCGTATAACGCCACGCGGGCGACATGGCAAAAGAATCGCGATCCTGAAGACGCATGGCAAACCCGGTTTTCAATCTCAGCGGCATGCCACATAAAATCATATCTTTCGTCAGATCCGCAGTCAGCACATTGATGGTCGCGGACGAATTATTGTCGCCCCCGCTGAAGGTGGCGGTCCAGCCTGTGCTGTAATCGGTGCCATATTCATACGATGGACCGTAGGTTTGTATAAATTGCGGTTTTTTTATGTCCGTGGAGGTATCTATTCCTATGCCGATCCCTCCCCGTCGCCTCACGAGAAACGATCTATTGTAGCCGACCGCGTCCGTGTGGGTTGTGCTTATTCCAAAATCCAATTTCGCTCCGCCGTTCAGTCGCTTCGACAACTCGATTCCATAGCGATACACATCGGTGGTGCTGTCCGCCACGCGTGCGGTGTGGCCGACCAGGGCGTTCAAAATTTCCGTGTAAGTGTCGGTAAAACCCGGCGCAACACCGGCCACGTTGTTATTCTCATCGCGCGGAACGGCCCCGCCTTCAATTTCCTCGCGGCCCACGCGGGTGTAGTCCGCCACTGTCCGTGAGCCGCCATCCGAAGTTGCATCAAAGGCGTTGCGCGTGTTTAACTGTTTGTATTGATTCCAGCTTCCATTAAATTTTATGCTCAGGGTCTTGGAGGGACGGTATTCTACTTTCGTGGAAACGCCTGATCTCTTGCGGAAAACAATGTCATCAAGCAAACGCGCCTGAGTGAGCCTGCCGTCAAGCTCTCTTCGCTGTGTCTGCGTCCGGTCACTTGGTCTGATGGATTTGTTGTAGCTGGCGGACATTGATACACCAAGGTTCCGCTTGTCACCAAATGCGTTCATATAAGTGAATTGGGCGAACGGACCGATCTCCCACAAATCGCTGCGATAGGTGTTCACGCTGGCCCCTGCCGAGTAATTGGAAACCGCCGTCCTGTAATCAAATGCGGATTTTGTGATCAAATTGACCGTCCCCGTGAGCCCGTCGGCCCACATGTCGGGCGTCGCGCCTTTAATGACCTCGATTTCTTTTATAAATTCCGATGGAATATAATCCACCCGCACCGAGCGATCATTTTGTGTCGGCATTTGGTTGCCGTCCATCGAAACCGCACTGGAACCGGCTGGCGATCCTCGCAGCGTTACGTTTACAATATCCCCGGCGTCCTTGGTCACGGTGACGCCGGCGAGGCGCTGGAGGAAGTTGCCGATGTTACCGTCCGCGACGTCGCCGTGCGCGTCCATTGATATTATCACCTGCACATTGTCCGCCGCCTTCTGGCGGGCCATGGAGGCCGCCTGCCCCTCCTTGACACCGGCGACGGTAAATTTTTCCAGCATGACCACCTGCTCGTCCGTCTCCAAGGACGCAAGGGCGATGTTGAGCGTTTTCGACGGATCCGCCCCGGCGATCGAAACCTGTTCGGAATGAGTGCGCATGCCAGGGTAGATGAATGTAAGCTTATATTCGCCATCCGAAAGGCCGGTCAGCTCGAAACGGCCTTCGCGATCCGTCAACAGACTGCGTGCTCCATTGTTCATCGATATTTCAACCGCTTCCAAGAAATATCCCGTCTTGGCGTCGCGCACCGTTCCGCGAATCTCCGCCGCGCGGAGGTTTCCGGTCATGAATGCCCCGGCTAACAGCAGCCAGCCGGTCAGGGTAATCTTTTGTTTCATTATTAATTTGGGTTAGAGCTGTTCCAGAATCACATGACAGATGCGTCCGCGATTCCATGTATAGGTGACATGCACCCGTCCGTCTTTGGCTTGTATGATCGAGGGATAGGAGTAGCCCCAACGGGTTTTCTTATGTTCCAAAAGCGCCACCGGCCGCCATGTCCGGCCATCCGTGGAGTGGCTCACCACAAGCGGTGTTCTCGGCCCCCAGGATTTCGGGTTGTCCGGTTTTTCATTGGGATTGTAAACCAGCAAAAATCCCTTGTTGTCCGCCAGCGTCTCCGCGTCGATGCCGGAATTGGCCATGTAATAGCCGCTGAATTCCAGCGGAGACCATGTCCTTCCGGAATCCTTGGACCATGAATAGATCAAATTCCGCCCATTGCTTCTAAACAAGGCCTGAAGCCTGCCATCCGCATGCCGGATTACCGTCGGTTGGATCGCACCATAGTTGTGCGGATCTGGAACGGGTTTTGATTTTTCCCAATGCTCAAATTTTTCATCAGTGATTTCCATGTGGGCGACCCACTCCTTTGAGCTATATTCGATGCTGGAAGGGCAAATCACCGTGCCATCCTTCAGGACAACCGGCTTGTTTTTAACAGGCCCCAGAAAACCTTTGGGCAGTTTTTTTCGACCCGTCCATGAGATACCGTTGTCATCCGAATACATCGATTCGCCCCACCAGCTTTCCGGGTCTTTGCCCACCTTAAAAAACATCCAGATCCTACCCTCCGGAGTGCAATGCATCACGGGGTTGTAGGCAGGATAGCGCAGCTTCGCAGTCTGCACGCCATCCGCCATGCTCACCCCCGGCGTCCATTGTCCGCCGACATAGCGGGACACCCACACCGTTACATCCGGATTTCCTTCCTTGGTGCCGCCAAACCAGGCGCAAACCAATGTGCCGTCGGCGGCCTCGATAATATTGGACGCATGCACCTCGGCGACAGATGGAGCCGGTTCCACAAATTCGGTCCGGACAATTCTGAATTGAGGACTCTGGGCCGGCATTGACTTCACCATCAGGATCATCAATGCGGCTAAATAGATGTAGCATCTGATTGAATACATGGGATATTTCCTCCTGATCTGCTAGTACACTTGTCCAGTTCTTACAATTTTGGTCTTTCCGCAACCAATGCCGCAAACACCTCCCGCAGGCGGAGACTCTGTTTTTCATCGATATTCAAATAATAATCCCGGCCGCCCTTTCTGGCTGTAAATTTTGTGCGCCCATCGGGCCCGATTTTCACTTGTCCGGCGGGGGACAGGGAGAAATAGCCCCGGTCCGGCCAAACCACGCAGGCAATGGAGGTCAGATCCCAGCAGGGCCGCTCGTGCGGCGTGGGCTTGTAGGTCTGGTAGGATTCCCTGACGGGATGATGCGGCACATAGTAAAAGTCGCGGTCAATGCTCCACGCCGGATAGAGGACCGCGTTTCCCACCTCCCAGCCGCTCCATAGGATCGGAGTCGGCCATTCGTCGGCGACTTTTCTGGCCGATGGTATGTCGAGGCGAACGTTAAACTCCGGCTTGTTTCCGTCATCGAAGGGAAACTTTCCCGCCATCATCGAGAGCAGGCGCACCTTGCGTTTGACAAGTTCCCTGCCGGCCAGCGGCGACACATCGTCCGGCAGGGTGTCCAGCAGGCGCGCCAAGTTGGTAGAAAAACCTGTTTGCACAATTACCACCTCGTCATCCGCCGCGGCTGCCAGGATGCGACGCAGCAAGGCGACCGATCCGGGCGCGGACGATGCCTCGACGCTTGACGGGAAAAGCAACCGGCCATCCGGCCCCTTTCTTCGCGCCACCGGCAGGTATTCGCTCTTGTATATATCCGGCGCGTCCGGGGTGACACCCACCGGAATGCCGGGCCGGCCATAAAATGTATTGAAGGCGGAGACATAGGCGGCGGCATCCGGCGAAGGATGCGTAAGCGTGACGGCCAGCAGTTCGCAAACTCCTCGATTCTGCAAAGCATGGGTGAGGGCGAGAGCGAGGGCGTCGTCAACGTCATTGCCCATATCCGTGTCGAAGATAATCTTGGCCGGCGCTCCAGACGACTGGGCCGCCTGGATAGTGTCAGCCGGAAAAATGCAAGCCATGGCGGCCAACAGGCAAAGCAGTCCAAAATGTCCGAAGACGCTGCCAAGGCTCAACAGGCCGAGCGAAACAGTCTGCGGCAGAGAGACGGTGGATATGAACGATGGAGCCATATGCAAAAAAACGACGAGGGAAGAGGGCGGACAACGACAGGCGTTTGGTGGATAAGATGGGGGAACGGCCTCAAATCAGATAAAAGAAAAGAGCCTTGTCAACACAAACGTTTGTGCAAATGAATAATTTCATATCTTGTTGTTTAACAAAATAATTTAATAATATATCGATTCTCGTTCAGGAAATTGCTCAGAAATCATCGCATGAAATTTTCGAACGATCTGACAAAATATGACATAATTTGTTTATTATTAATATATTATGATATAAATAATTTCTATTGACCAAATTACGGAAATTAGAGTAACGTTTGTGCAAATAATCATCCCGCCTCACCCTGCCATCGCGATCATCGAAATCCCCATGCTCAATCATAACTATATCATAGTTAACTTGATAAGAATACATCCTCTTCTGGCTTTTTTATGGATGAATCAAAGGTGATCCATTTCTCGCGCGTAAAATCAACCTCAACCACAAACGATCATGCTAACTATCCAACCCTACCCCATTGCCGCGGCGATGTGTTTTGTAACGATGCTGTGCCGGGATTCCCGGGCCCGCACCCGGAAGCACTCCTCCTCCCGTTTCTCGCTCCCGTTCCGGACCGCGTCCATTCTGCTCGCCGCGGCCTGCTGCGTTTTCGCAATGGCTCCCGCGCGCGCGGCGGAGCCCGCCTCCGCGTCCCCTCCGGTGAAAATCATCTTTGACACCGACATGGGCAACGACGTGGACGACATCTTCGCCCTCGCCATCCTCCACGACGCCCAGGACAAGGGCCTTTGCGAACTGCTCGCCGTCACCCTCACCACCCCCGACCCGCTCTCCGCGCCCTACACCCGGTTCCTCAACCGCCTCTGCGGACGCCCCGACATCCCCGTCGGCGTCAACCCCGCCTCGCCCAAAGTCTGGAGCGAGAAAAAACGTTTCCTCAAATTTATCGAGACCGTCCCCGGGGCCGGCCTCGCCGCCTCCCATCCGCCCGCGCTCCAGGTCCTCCGCCGCGCCCTCGCCGCCGCGCCCGACGCCTCTGTTGTCATCGTCCAAGTCGGCTCCTTCACCAACCTCGCCGATCTCCTCCGCAGCGGACCCGACGAAATTTCCCCGCTCGACGGCCGCGCCCTTGCCGCCAAAAAAGTCCGCTGGCTCTCCCTCATGGCCGGCGACTTCGGCAACCCCGAACACGCCGAGTTCAACGTGAAAATCGACGCCCCCTCCGCCCGCCTCGTCGCCGAACAATGGCCCACGCCCCGCGTCTGGAGCGGCTACGAGGTCGGCATCGCCGTCCGCCTCCCCGCCGAAGTCATCTCCGACAAGCTGCCGCCCGGCAACATCGCCCGCGAAAGCTACCAGCGCTACCAACCCGTCCCGCACGAACGCCCCTGCTGGGACCTGACCAGCGCCTTCTTCGCCGTCCACCCGCAAACCCCGCTGCTCACGCCGGGACGCGCGGGCCGTGTCACCGTCGCCGAGAAAGGCCATACCGCTTTCGCCGCCGACCCCGCCGGCCCCGACAGCCTTCTCTTCGTCTCCCCCGAGCAAGCCGCCGCCCTCCGCGCGAAATTCGCCAAAATCGCCGTCGAAAAATTCGCCGCCGCCAAATAATCCGCCGGGCATTCCCCCTTCCCTCCGACCACAACCCTCAACTCCGCGAAAAATCATGCTGACCATATCCTCCTACCCCGTCGCCGTGGCGATGTGCTTTGTAACAATGCTGTGCTGGGGCTCCTGGGGCAACACCCAGAAGCTCGCCTCGGGCGACAAATGGAAATACCAGCTCTTCTACTGGGACTACGGCCTGGGCATCCTGCTCAGCGCGCTGGTCATCGCCTTCACCCTCGGCAGCACCGGCGCGGGCGGACGCGGCTTCCTCGCGGACATCGCGCAGGCCGGCGCCTCACCGCTCGGCTGGGCCTTCCTGGGCGGCGTGCTGTTCAACCTCTCGAACATCCTGCTCGTCATCGCCATTGACATCGCGGGGCTCGCGGTGGCGTTCCCCATCGGCGTGGGCCTTGCGCTCGTCATCGGCACGCTGCAAACCGCCTTCTTCCGCCCCGCCGAGGTCGGCGACTCCGCGCTGTTATACATCGGCGTGGCGATGGTGGTCCTCGCCATCGTCATCAACGCCGTCGCCTACAAAAAACTCATGGCGGCGAAAAACGCCGGCGGGCAAAGCGGCGGCTCGGCGCTCGGCATCGCCATTTCCATCATCGCCGGCCTGCTCATGGGCGGCGGCTTCTTCGGGCTTGTATCCAAGGGAATGATACAGAATTTCGCCGCGCCCGAGGCGGGCCTGATGACGCCCTACACCGCGCTCGTGGTTTTCTCGGCCGGCCTCTTTGTCTCCAATTTCCTCTGGAACACCATCGTCTCCCTCAAGCCCGTCCGCGGCGAGCCGGTGAACCCGCTCGATTATTTCTCCAAGGGCAGCCTGAAACTCCACGCGGTCGGCGTGCTCGGCGGCACGATCTGGAACCTCGGCATGGCCTTCAGCCTCGTCGCCTCAGCGGCCGCCGGCGCGGCGCTCTCCTACGCGCTCGGCCAGTGCGCCACGATGATCGCCGCGATCTGGGGCGTGTTTATCTGGAAGGAATTCAAGGGCGCGCCGAAGGGCACCGCCTCCCTGCTGGTCGCCATGTTTGTCTCCTTCTTCATCGGCATCGCCTTCCTCGTCGCCTCGAAATAATACAAACGAACCATTATTTTAGACAGAATGAACAGAATGGAAAAGAATGAACAAAATAAAAAACCCATTCCGTCCATTCCATTAAATTCCGTTCATTCTGTCTAAAAATAACGAACCATTATTTTTAACGGAAGGAAACGAAGGACACTAAGAAAACAATAATCATAAAAGGTATTCTTCGCTCCCTTCGTTTCCTTCTGTTTAATAAAACGAACCATTCTTCCATGCCCAAGCCACGCATCCTCGTCCTCGGCAGCTCCAACACCGACATGATCATCAAGCTCGCGCGCATTCCCCGCCCGGGCGAAACCCTCCTCGGGGGCAAATTCACCACCGCGGCCGGCGGCAAAGGGGCCAACCAAGCCGTCGCCGCCGCGCGCGCCGGCGGCGATGTCGCCTTCATCGCCCGCCTCGGCAAGGACATGTTCGGCGACCAGGCCCTCGCCGGGTTCAAGGCCGACAAGATCGACACCCGCCACATCCTGCGCGACGCGAAGACGCCCTCCGGTGTCGCGTTGATTTTCGTGGCCGGCTCCGGCGAAAACAGCATCGCCGTGGCCTCCGGCGCCAACGCCCGCCTCACGCCCGCCGATGTGCGCGCCGCGGAGGCCGCCTTCCCCGGCAGCAAGGCGCTGGTCATGCAGTTGGAGACCCCGCTGCCCACCGTCGCCGCCGCCGCGAAGCTCGCGAAGAAACACGGCGTGGCCGTCATCCTCAATCCCGCGCCCGCGCCTTCGGAAAAACTCCCGCCCGCCCTGCTCAGGCTCGTGTCCATCCTCACGCCCAACGAAACCGAGGCCGAACTGCTCACCGGCATAAAAGTCACCGACGACACTTCCGCGCGTGAAGCCGCACAAGCCCTCCTCGCGCAAGGCGTGGAAACCGTCATCATCACGCTCGGGGCCAAAGGCGCGTATCTGCACAACGCCCGGACCAGCGGGCTGATTCCCGGACGCAAGGTGAAGGCCGTGGACACCACCGCCGCCGGCGACACCTTCAACGGCGCGCTGGCCGTTGCGCTGGCCGAGGGCCGCGACCTGCCCGGGGCCATCCGCTTCGCCAACGCCGCCGCCGCCCTCTCCGTCACCCGCCTCGGTGCCCAGCCCTCCGCCCCGGCGCGAGCGGAAATCGAGCGTTTTTTGAAAACAAAACGATGATGCCGACTCGCCCATGCCTGCGAACTTTTAACCAATAAAAATCAGACTTTTTTGGAGGGCTGAGCTCCCGCGAGGCCGTCGCGGTTGAACGCAAAGTTTTCCGGCGACGGCCTCGCGGGAGCTCGGCCCTCCAAAAATCCAGTTACCAATGGCAATTGGCATTACATCCGGCGAACTGACTTGCGAGGGATGAGCGAAACCGGCAGCAGCACCCCGCCTCCCGTCGTCACGGCATCCGGCGCGCGCATGCGCTCGATCAGGATTTTGACCGCGGCGGCCCCCATTTCCAACGAGGCCTGGGCGATCGCGGTCAGGGGCGACGCGAGGTGCGCCATGTAGGGTTGATCATCAAAGGCCACGATGGAAATGTCATCCGGCACCCGCCGCCCGGCCTCGGCAAGCGCGCGCAACGCGCCGAGCGCGAGCGGATCGCTCAGGGCCAGGATGGCCGTCACGTCGCGCCCGCTTTGCAGCAGGAGCTTGGTGTCGAGATAACCGCCCTGCTCGTCGAACGAATCGCCGACCACAATCGCGGGGTCAAAGGCGATGCCCCGCCCTGCCAGCGCCGCCGCGTAGCCCTGCACCCGCAACCGGCTCGTGATCGTGGTCGGCCGGCCTTGCAGGCAGGCGATGCGCTTGTGGCCGTGTTCCAGCAAATGCGCGGTCGCCATTTTCCCGGCGGCGAAATTATCCGAGGTGACATACGGCAGCCCGATCTCCGGGGAGACCTGGTCAACCAGCACCAGCGCACGACGCTCCTTCGCGTATCGCGCCAGATGCTCGAAGGATTCGGATGCCGGACACACGATCATGCCGTCCACCTGGCGCTGCCACAACAGCTCCACCGCCTGCTTTTCCAGGGTGAGATCGCCCTTGCTGTCGGACAGGATGAGCGAATAGCCCAGATTGCGGGTGGCATTGGCGATCTCGCTCGCGATGCCGGCAAAGAACGGGTTGATGACATCGGCGATCACGAGGCCGATGGTGTTGGTCCTGCGCAAACGCAGCCCCTTCGCGATCGGGTTGGGGGTGAAATTCTCCTTGCGCGCAAACTCGGCGATCGTCCGCGCCGTCTCCGCGCCGATGCGGTATTTTTCCGCCTGCCCGCTGAGCACGCGCGAGACCGTCGATACAGAAACTCCGAACTTCTTCGCGATGCCCTTGAGGGAGTTGGTTTGGTGTGGCTTCATTCCGCTAAAAGAAAAGCGATTTAAACAAAAGGCGGTCCATGGGAGCCATGATTACTGCCGCCCTTGAAAATCTCCTCAACGAGAAAAACCGGCATTTCACACACGCAGGCGCGCCGCGCCACGGTTTGATTTCCATCGCCCCTCCTCCGATGGCATGCCCGCGCGCGGTCGTCATCAGGGTGCAACAGGAAGTGATGCCCCCTCTTTCTTCTTTCCTCTTTATCTTTCTCTTTCGTCAGGAACAGGCGGAGAGAAAGATAAAGAGGAAAGAAGAAAGAGAAAGATTCCGGCGGTAACATCAACACCCTCGTCATCATTTCCGTCCTTGACGCTATCGTTTGCGCAAATCACAACATTTCAGGCTGGCGGCGGGTGCATTCCTGTCATCAGTCATCCAAAAGATGTCCCCTCGTCCGCAAAATTCCCTTAAACGCATCTCGGCCAAGCTCGGCGTCTCGATGACCACCGTGTCGCGCGTGCTCAGCGGACAGGCGGGGAAATACCGCATCAGCGAAGAAACCGCCAAGGCCATTCTCGACTACGCGCGCAAGGAGAACTTCACCCCCAACCCGATCGCGAAGGGGCTGCGTTTGCGCAAGACCAACACCATCGGCCTCGTGATCGCCGATGTCTCGAACCCCTTTTTCGCCAGCATCGCCAGCGAGATCACCCACACCACGCGGGACCACGGCTACTCGATCATCCTTTGCGACAGCCAGGAAAACCTCGCCATCGAAAAACAATCCATCGAGCTCCTCTGGAACCGGCAGGTCGATGGCATGATCATCTGCCCCGTCGGCCAGTCCTCCGAACATCTGGCCCGCTATGCCGACGAGCGCCGCCGCATCGTTCTTGTTGACCGGGTCTTCCCGGATATCGGCCTCCCCTACGTCAGTTCGGACAATTTCTCCGGCGGCAAACTCGCCACCGAGCATTTGCTCGACCACGGGCACCGCCGCATCGCCTGCCTGCAAGGGCTCCGCGGTACCATCACCAGCCAGACACGTGTGAAAGGCTACGAGGCCGCGCTCACCGCGTGCGGCGTTCCTTTCGATCCCGCGCTTATCGTCGGCGATTCGTTCGACGAACAGGGCGGCTACCTCGACACCAAGCTGCTCCTCTCCACGTCGCCCGACATCACCGCGATCCTGGCCTTGAGCAATCTCCTCGCGCTCGGCGCGCTGCGCGCCCTCGCCGAGGAAAAACGCCGGGTGCCGGAGGATGTCTCGATCATCGCCTTCGACGACCAGCCGTTTCTCGCCCATCTCTCCCCGCCGTTGACCACCGTCGCGCAATCCGCCCGCGCCATGGGGGGCGCGGCCGTGAAAATCCTCTTTGAGCGCATGCGCGTCGCCGATGCCGCCGGCGACGCCAACAAGGCCGGCCTCCTGCTGCCGGTTTCCCTCATCACGCGCAAATCAGTCCACCAGCTAAGCTGATGCCGTCCTCCAGCCCCCAATTTCAAACTGTCGGGCCGCATGCCGTTCCCAAGGTGTTTTTCCCCGGGCAACTGCTTTGGGAATTGCTGCCCGAGGGTTCGCGCGGCGGGGTCGCGCGCGTGTGCCTGGCGGGAGCCGACGGAATGATCACCGCGAGCGGAGGCATCGGCGCCAAGGCTTTCTCCGACGCCGGAAACATGTTTTTCCTCCAGCGCATCCTGCCGCGGCGCATTTGCGTGCATTATCACCTGCACGCCGGCCGGGCCGACATCGTCCTCTCGGACGACCAGCACCTTGTCTGGCGCATGTGCGAAAAGCTCGCGTTCGAGGGCTCCGCCCTCCCTGCTCCGCCGCTGCCTGACGGCGGACCGCTGGCCCGCGGTTCGCTGCACGACCTGCTTCAGTTCGTTTCACCCGCATCCATCCGGATTTTTGATGTTTCGCCGGGCAACCCACATCCGTCCGTGGAGATCACCAGCGCGACATCGTTGTGTGTCGATGTCCTCAAACCCGTGTCGCGCATGGCGGGCGCGTGCGCGGCGTAGCGTGTCCCGGGACGCAGAAAAAAAACAAAAAAGGCAGCCCCGGCGTTTTCGGCCTTTTAAGAGCGTCCATCAAAAAGAAAATTGAGGAAGTCTGTTTTGACACAGAGAACACAGAGCGCGGCACACAGAGGTCACGGAGACCATGAAAGGAAAGGTCTTTTCCCTCTCTGTGCTCTCCGTGTCAGCGCTCTGTGCCCTCTGTGTCAAAACAGACTCCATTTGCCTTTTTGCGTCTTTGTGTCGGCTATTTTGTTAGCACTCTAAATTTTCAGCGTCCCCAGCAATTGTTTCGTCAGAAACGCGGTCTGTTCGGCGGCGATTTGTTTCAACCCCTTTTGCGCGAGGGCGAGCAGGCTTTGCAACTGGTCGTGGCTAAAGGTCGACTCCTCGCCGGTGCCCTGGATCTCGACGAATTGGCCCCTGCCGGTCATCACCACGTTAAAATCCACCTCGGCGTCCTTGTCCTCGACGTAGGCGAGGTCGAGGAGTTCGCGGCTCTCCAGGATGCCGACGCTGATGGCCGCGATGGAGTCGGTGATGGGGTTTTCGGCGAGTTTCTTTTCGTCGATGAGCTTCTGCACGGCGAGGCGCGCGGCAAGATACGCGCCGGTGATCGACGCGGTGCGCGTGCCGCCGTCGGCCTGGAGCACGTCGCAGTCGATCCAGAGCGTGTTTTGCCCGAGTTTTTGCAGGTCAACGACGGCGCGCAGCGAGCGTCCGATGAGACGCTGGATCTCGACGGTGCGCCCGTCGATGCGGCCTTTGGCGATGTCGCGGGGTTTGCGGTCGAGCGTGCTGTAGGGAAGCATCGAATACTCGGCCGTGAGCCAGCCGCCTTTCACCCCCTGCTGCTTCATCCAAGTGGGGACGTTGGGTTCGATGGTCGCGGCGCAGATGACACGGGTGTCTCCGAAGCCGATGAGCACCGAGCCGGTGGCGTGCGGGGCGATGCCGGGCACGAGTGTGATGGGGCGGAGTTGGTCGGGTTTGCGTCCGTCGGCGCGGGCGGCGGTGGTCTGGCTCATGAGGGATGGGGATGCGGAGGTTGGTTGGGTGGATTAAATTAGGAAACAAAAAGGTTCTGGCGATTCGCGACGCATGGCGACAATGAAAATGCGGCGACGGCACGGGGTGGGTGCAACTCAAAGTGGAGTCATACCATTTCCCGACAAAAATCACCCTTTTGCCGGAGGGCCGAGCTCCTGCGAGGCCGTCGCGGAAAAAAGTCGCGTATGACCGCGACGGCCTCGCAGGAGCTCGGCCCTCCAAAAGAGTGAATTTCGTTCAGAATTAGTATCAGAAGCATGCCGCGAGAAGGAGGGCGAAACCGCGGCAGCGAGCGTAGCGCAGGCATCCGTGCCTGCTAGGGTTACGCTCATAAGTCGCTGGTTATAGCGGAATTTGTTGTTGATTAATGACTTATGACAAAAAGATGTTTGCAGATTATTGCATGGAAGTGAAGCAAAAAACATCATTTCTGGCAGCTTTTTGGCAACCTTGCGAAGGATCGCAATCGGATGCATACAAACTTGTATCCATTAGCTAAATACAAAATTAAATTTGACTTAAATATGAGGAAATCCGTCCGGTTTGGCGAGCCCGGGTTTCCGGGATTTCTCACGCCGGTGCCGACCGGGGCGTTCCGGCACCTCCATGCACGACTGTCCGCGCGGTTGTTTTGGCGGCGACATGCGCGATGTCCGGCATCATTTTTCGTCGGTTTGCCGGTGGCTGGGCGTGGGTGGCATGGGGCAAGGCTGGCGGCTTTGCGCATCTGTCCAGAGGTGGGCATCCGCGCCGGTCTGGTTGTTGCGGCAATCGCGATGCGGCGGCTGGTGCGGGCTGGCGTGGCGCACCAGCGCTGGTGCGCCAGCCGGACCAGCTCCGCCAGCGGGGTGCCGGCCGGAAGGTTGGACAGATAATATTTGAAGGTCTCCTCGCCGAGTTGCTCGATCAGCAGCCAGCGGGCCGCGCCGGGCTGCCGCCAGCGACTGCCTCGTCGGGAGGCCTGAACCCGCACGGCCACAGCCTGGACGCTGGCACCGTCGGCCCGTGGCAATTGCACCTGAACCCATCGCCCCGGTTCCTGTAAAAGTTTGTCCCGCCACCCAACCATGGAGAGGGGATGCATCGCCGGATCCTGCACGATGGCGTGCTGTCGCGGCCGGCCACGCCGTGCCGGCTTGAGGGTGGCCACGGCTGCGGCCGGCCACGCGGCGATATTGCCGGGAACCTGAGCCACGTAGGGCTCTGCCTGTTTTTCCAGTTCTGCCAGCAGGGACTGCACGACTCCGTAGCCGGCATCGAAGACGATGGCTTGATAGGCCGGCAACTGCGGCTTCATTTCGTCGAGCAGATCGAGCGCCAGGCGCCACTTCTCGCGGAAGCGTTGTTCGGCCGGCGGCACTCCCGCCCGGCTCATCCGCGGCTCATCTGCGGTCCACTCGGCCGGCAGGTAGAGTTGCGCGGCCAGCGGCCAGTGCAATCCTGTCGCGCCCAGCCAATGCCAGGTCACGATGCTCTGGCAGTTGGCGATCTTGCCGTGGCTCCGCAATACTGGCGGGCGACTGACCGAGTGGCGGCCCTGCTTGGGCAGGCTGGTGTCGTCGAGCACCAGCACTCCGCCCGCCGACGCCGACGTCCGCATCTGCTGGCGCAGTCGGTGGAGCACGGCCCGGTGATCCCACGGGCTCTGGTTGACAAACTGCTGGAGTGCCTGGTCATCGCAGCCAACCCGGGCGGCCAGCGGCTCGATCGACTTGTGTTCCCCCTCTCGCAACAAGCCCTCCAGATACTTGCCGCACCAGTGGCGGCGTTCGCTCCGTCCCAAATCCTCGGCGAACTCCTCCACGAAACCCTGCAACTGCTGCCGTATCCTCGTCACATGCCCTGCGGTCATCATGCCTCGCATCCTGCCTGCGCGGGGAAAATAACCCAAGTATTACTTAACGGAGTAGTGCTAAAGAGTGTCGTTATGAGATTTGAGCCCAGAGAAGCGCACAACGGAGCTGAATGGCGGCCAAAAAGGCAGCGGAGCGCTTGGCATAACGAGTGGCGATGCCGCGCCATTGCTTGAGCCGAAGGAAGGCATTCTCTACCAGATGCCGCAGTTTGTAGAGGTAGGCATTATATTGGCGGGATTGCTTGCGGGTGCTGCGAGGCGGGAGACCGCCTGCATGACGCGCGTCTGTGCGCCCTCGGCAATCGCATCAGTGTCGTAGCCCTTGTCGGCCAGCAGGCATTCGGCGGGCAGGTCCTTGATCAATGCCTCAGCCTGCGTGCAATCAGCGACGGGACCTGCCGTAACAATGACTCGGACCGGTCATGCGCATTCACGGCCAGATGTATCTTGGTGTTTCGCCCCCTTTTTCAGGTCTATCTCCCCGTTGCCGCCGACCGCCCCCGCCGCGTGGGCATGCGCCTTGACGTGGCTGGCGTCGATCATGAGCCACTCGAAATCCGGATCTCTCATCAGCTTGTACAGCAGTCCCTCCCATTGCCCCTTGTCCCTCCATCGGCAAAAAATTTCCGATGGGTGTTTTTCCAGTCTCCGTAATCGGCCGGCAAGTCCCGCCACGGCGCGCCTGTGCGCAGTATCCACAGCACTGCATTGATAAATCTTCGATTGTCTTGCGCCACTCTTCCCCTGCTTCCCTCGCGTCCGGGCAACACCGGCTTCAAGGCCGCCCACACCTCATCCGATATGTCATGTCTTCGATGCATTTTCCCCATGGCATCCCACGTTCCCTGCCTTCGGCCGGGGCATCAACCAAATCTCATGACGACACGCTTCAGAATACCGACCCATGAAGCGGGGGCGTTTGATTGCAGCCAACCGGTGGTCGTCAAGCGGTGTCGTGATGTTCGCGCGAATGCCCTCATTCTGCCTGCCGGTAAAAATAGGAGGCGCGAGGTGCGCCCCCTGTGTGTTATCAATCCTCGTCGGCGAGCATGAGGGTAGGAACCGGCTCGTGGTTGTCGCCGGGGCCGAGGTGAAGTTTCATACGTGCACGTACGTTTACCTATGATTGCAGTGGAACGCACCGTGTCAGCATCGCTGATTTTCCCGCCGCGTATCCGCAATTTGGCGAGCACGCTGAGGTCGTGCAGGATGCCGTCGAGGTCGCAATCACCGGTGCGGATGGCGTTTTCGATGGTGCTCCACACCGCACTGGTGCAGGCCACGGGGGCTTCCAATGACGGCGGAGGATTCCATTGCCACTGAGGTCAATGAGCACACCGTCCGCGATGGCCTGTTTGCGCGTGTAGGAATGGATTGGCTGACCGAAATCGGAAAATATTTCGCTGGTCATAATATGTGCAGGGAACTGCCTGCACGAACAGGCCGGTGCGGCACTCTGCAACACAAGCAGGCGCAGGTCGACTCGGACTTGCGCGTGGCCTTCACGTTTCTGACCGAACCTTAGTTGCGCGAGGCCGAGGCCGTATTTCTCAAGCTCAAAGACAAACCAAACCACATTCGCTGAGCTTCTACCTCGACGTTGGCTTGGAAACCCACCGCGAGCCGAAATCCGACCATCCTCTTGACGATGCGCGATGCGATTGCTCGCGTCCACAAACATCATATCAATCCTATGCAGCGCAAGCAACTGCACCGGCGATTGCGACCGGGCGGACGTGAAAACCATGCTGTTATTTTTGACAAAAACATAATCGTTTCTGTTATTCAGGACAGACGCCCCCCGCTATCATTGACAGGCATTGAATCCCCGGCATCGCACCAGCCCACCGATGATTTCCCCTGCGCACACTCGCCGTCACACTAGCTGGATATCTTGTGCCGGACACCTTCGAAAACAACGCCACAGCCGTTGAAACCCTTGAATGTTATTCCATCAATAAAATTCTCAACATCCTCCATCCTTGATAAGACAGCGCGAGCCTTTGCGGGAGCTTTTGTTTTTTTGCTGTCGCCTCAGTTTCACTCGCGGATGTCACGACTGACATCATACCGCTGCCGGCAGAAATCCGGTTTTCTGTTCCGGAGGCGCGCCTCCCCATCACGGGGGATTTCTCCGTGGCATTGGCCGGCATCAACGACATTCGCCTCCGCTCCGCCATCACCCGGCTTTACTCGGCCCTCACCATCCGCACCGGCATTGTCTTCACCCAAACATCAATCGCCAAACCGGGCGCGCGAGACTCCGCACTTATCATCGACGTTCACGCTCCCTCCCCCGCGATTCCCTCCCGTGGCGAGGACGAAACCTACACGCTCGCCATTACGCCCGAACAAACCGTTCTCCGCGCGCCCACGACGACCGGCGCCCTGCGCGGCCTGCAAACCATCATCCAACTCGTCCGGCAGGACGCCGGAGGCTTCAGCTTCCCCCCGCCGTCACGATTAACGATCGCCCCCGTTTTCCCTGGCGCGGCCTCATGATCGATGCCTCCCGCCACTGGCATGACACCTGCGACATCAGGCGCATCATCGACGGCATGGAGCTTGTCAAACTCAACGTCCCGCACCTTCACCTCACCGACGACCAGGGTTTCCGCATCGAAAGTAAAACTCATCCCGAACTTCACATGCTCGGCTCCGACTGCCTCTATTTTACGCAAGACCAAATCTGCGGCATCATAGATTACGCCGCTGCCCGGACGATCCGCGTCGTCCCCGAGTTCGACATGCCCGGCCACGCCACGAGTTGGGGTGCCTCGCATCCCGGGCTGCTCAGCGGTCCTCCCTGTGCCACTTACACGATTGAACAACGCTGGGGCGTTTTTGACCCCACGATAGATCCGTCCAATCCCGCCCTCTACGAACTGCTTTCCGATTTTTTGGGGGAAATGGCCGCGCTTTTCCCCGACTCCTTCATGCATATCGGCGGCGGCGAAAACAATGGCAAGCAATGGAACACCAACGAACGCATCCAAAAATTCATCACGGAAAACAATCTCAAGCACAACCACGGCCTCCACGCTTGGTTTAATACCCGGCTCGCCGAAATCCTCGCGCGTAACAACAAGACCCTTGTCGGCTGGGACGAGATCATCCACTCCGGCCTCCCGAAAAACGCCATCGTGCACTCTTGGCGCGGCCCCAAGGGTGTCGCCGAGGCCGCCGCCGCAGGTCATCGCGTGATTCTCTCGCACGGTTACTACATCGATCTCAACCAGCCTGCCTCTGATCACTACGGCGTTGATCCTCTTCCCGCCGGGGACGCACTCGCACCCGATCGGCGCGAACTCGTTCTCGGCGGCGAGGCCACCATGTGGTCGGAGTGGGTGTCCCCCGAGACCATCGACTCCCGCATCTGGCCGCGCACCGCCGCCATCGCCGAGCGCCTTTGGTCGCCGCAGGCAGCGCGCGACGTTTCCGACATGCATCGTCGCCTCGCCATTGTAAGCCTGCGCCTCGACGAGACCGGCATGATGCACGAGAAAAACCGGACATCGCTTTTGCGCAGACTCGCCGGCGATATGTTCGCTCCGGCAAGCCCCGAGGTTCTCGCGCTCCGCATGCTTTCCGACGCCTGTGAACCCGTGAAGCAATACGCCCGGGGCCGTTTGCAACTCAAAAGCCGCCTCAATCCGCTGGGCGGCTTTGTAGATGCGACCGTTCCCGACAGTGCCAGCGCGCGTGATTTCAACAACAACGTCTCCGCCTATCTCGAAGCACGTAAAACCGATTCCGAAAAAGCGCCGGCCCTCGCGGATGCTCTGCGCGGGCAACTGGCTGAGTGGCATCAAGCGGCGCAGATCGTCAGCACCCGACTCGCGAAACGTTCGCCCCGCCTGAAAGATGTCGCGAAATTCGCGAATGGTGTTTTATATGCCATCGAACAGACTGAAAACGCGCTGCTTGTGCTCGAAAAAGCCCCATCCGAAGTAATGCCCTCCGCAGACGTCAAAGCCACATGTGACCAACAACTCGCCGCCTTGACAAAGCCGTCGCGCCGCGCCCTGCCTGAAAGATGTCGCGAAATTCGCGAATGGTGTTTTATATGCCATCGAACAGACTGAAAACGCGCTGCTTGTGCTCGAAAAAGCCCCATCCGAAGTAATGCCCTCCGCAGACGTCAAAGCCACATGTGACCAACAACTCGCCGCCGTTGACAAAGCCGTCGCGCCGAACGCCGCCGCCGTGGATTTTCCCGCTCTGAAAGGCATCAAACAACTCATCACCACCGCCTCCCAAAACACCGCGTCCCCATGACCCCGGACGAACACCAGCCGCATCCATTCCATCTCCACAGCCATCCCATTAGCCCTATCCGTACCATGCTTATGCCCGACTGAAACCCCAGCCGCATACCATGAGCATTCGCAAAATCGCCGACATTACAAAACTCTCCGTGGCAACGATCTCGCTCGCGCTGCAAAACAGCCCGAAGATTCCCGCGGCCACCCGCGAACGCGTGCTCGGCGCGGCCCGGTGCATCGGCTACAAACCCGATGCCAAAATCGCCGAGCTTATGAGCCGCATCCGCCAGGCCGCCAAGCCCGGCGAAGGCGCGTGTCTCGGCGTTGTCTCCCTCTACGACGCCTCGCGCCCCTGGGAAAAATCCCTGCATCTCACTCGCATGTATCACGGCATGACGGTCCGCGCCGGGGTGCTCGGCTACCGCCTCGAACCTATCTGGATGCGCGCGCCCGGCATGACCCCCCCGCGCATCCGCGCCATCCTCGACACACGCGGCATCAACGGGCTTCTCTGCTTTGGCAGCCCCGATATCGACGCCGAATTTCCCCACGAACTCGACCGCTGCGCCATCGTCACGCAGGGCCTGAGCATCCGCACGCCGATGCACCGCGTGATCAACCACGCCTACAACGACACAATGCACGCGCTCAACCGCGCTTACGAACTCGGCTACCGGCGCCCTGGACTGCTGCTCGGCGAATACGAGGACGCGCGCGGCGGCATGGCCAATGCGAGCGCCTATCTCGGATGGTGCGAGCACAGGCTCGGGGTGCCGCACATCATGCCGATTTTGCGCATGGCGCGGATTGAGGAAAAGCCGCTCCGTTCATGGCTGAAACGACATGCGCCCGACGTTGTCCTCATCGTGCACACCTATGACGTGCTCGCCGAATTTCATGCGGCATTGCAATGCCTGGGCCGGCATGTGCCAGGCGACCTCGGTGTCGTGGCGCTGAGCCAGATACTTGAAGGCACACCCTTTTCCGGAATGCAGGAAAACCAGCAACTCATGGGCCGGTGGGCGGTCGAGTTGCTGGTCTCGCGAATAATAAACGCCGATTTCGGCATCCCCGCGCACCCGCGCCTGGAGCTGGTCGAAAGCGTGTGGATCGAAAGCAGATCGCTCCGCTCGCAACAGTAGCCGGTCCTTGGTGCGCGAGGGACGTTTAACGTTTACCAAAATACCCTTTGTCCCGCACGCCATGCAGGGCTTTAGTTTCCACGCCTCTGATCGGTTCGCGTTTCAGCCCTTTAATAACACCAAGATCCAATGAAACAAAATACTCACTGCATCCCACACTGGCCGGCTCCCGCAATAGACAATATATCATTGGGCGGGAGGGAATCTATGTGTGTCTCGAATCGCATCTGGCCGGCCATCGCTGTCCTGGTTGCGGCGATTCTTTTGCCGATGTCTGCTTTTGCTGCCGCCAACCCCACCGTCGTGCGGGGGCGCGTGCTGGACACGTCAACCGGCAGGTATCTATTAAACGCGCAGGTGCGCATCGCCGGCTCCGGCTTGGTTTCATATACCGACGGCTACGGTGAGTATATAATCACCAACGCCCCCGCCGGCGAAACCGTGATCCAGGCCACCTATGGCGACATGACCCCGAAACAATATACAATCACCATTACCGAAGGCGCCACCACCGAGCAGGACTTCGACATGGAACGCGCCGGCTCCGGCGATGAAATTGTCAAGCTCGACACATACCAAGTCCAGGCCCGCCGGGAAACCGACGCAAAAATAATCGCCCTCAACGAGCAACGCAACGCCCCCAACATCCAAAATGTCGTCTCCACCGACGAATTTGGAAATATCACCGAGGGCAACATCGGGGAATTCCTCAAATACATCCCCGGCCTCACCGTTGACTACAACGCCGCCGCCGCCCGCACCGTCACCATCCGCGGGCTCCCCCCCTCCACTGTCGATATCACCATGGACGGCTTTAAAGTCCCCTCCGCCTCATTCGCCGCCGACGGCGTTTACAGCCCAAGCCGCGCCGTCGAGTTTGAGCAAATCTCCATCAACAACGCCTCCCGCATCTCCGTTTCCAAAAGCCGCACCCCCGACCAGCCCGCAAGCGCCCTCGGCGGCTCCATCAACATGATCAGCAAATCCGCCTTCGAACGTTCCGGCGTCTACGCCACCGTCCGCGCCTACGCCAACTTCAACAGCACTCAAACCAGCCTCAGCCGCCAACCCATCGGCCCCAATGGCCACAAGGAAATACTCGTCAAACCCGGCTTCGATTTCACCTACATCAACCCCCTCACCAAGAACCTCGGCATCACCATCACTGGCATGTATTCCGACCAATACAACCCCCAGACCCTCCAGCAAACCTCCTGGATTCCCTCCTCCGGCGGCGCCAACACCGAAGTCACTCCCACCCCCGCCACCGTCACCCCCAGGAACCCCTACCTCGCCTCCTATCGCGTCCAAACCTCCCCCTCCGTCATCGAGCGCTCCTCCGTCGGCATCTCCCTCGACTGGCGCGCCACCCGCCAGGACATCTTCAACCTCCGCTACCAATACAACAACTACGACAACTCCTTCTACGCCTCGGCTCTGGCCTTTGACGTCGGCGGCGGCGGCGGCCTCGAGTCCGGCCTTCCACCCCAAAACACACAAAACTGGTATGGCCCCGACTTCACCCACGGCGGCATCTCCGACATCGACGGCATGCCCGCCAACCGCAACAACGCCGGCTCCGTCACCAACTCCACCAACTACCGCCGCAAATTCGGCAACACCTGGCTCGCCAACCTCACCTACCGCCACAACGGTCCCGTCTGGAACATCGACGCCGGCATCAGCGCCTCCAAGGCCACCAACAACTACCGCGACATGGACGAAGGCTACTTCAACAACGTCGTCGCCGGCATCCGCGGTGTCATCGTCAACTTCGATGACATCACCAACGGCATCCCCAACAGAATCTCCACCTTCAGCATGACCGGCCCCGCCGGCAACCGCGTCCTCCTCCCCATAGACCCCTACATCCTCGCCCTTCAAAACGAAGCCGCCGACATCAACGCCAACGGACGCAACCAGCAACACTCCTACAGCTACACCATGCGCTATACCCCCTACAGCAACAACGGCACCGGCTACCGCGGCTCCGTCGCCACCACACAAGGCGACTCCTACAACGAAACCGAGGAAGCCTACGCCAACGCCCACCGCCTCTTCACGGCCGGCAACATCCCCATCCGCCTCCAATTCGGCGGCAACATCCGCCGCGAAACCCGCGACATCGCCATGAGACCCAACGTCTGGGAATTCTGGGGCGGCGAACCAGGCGCCAACGGCGAAGACCCCGTCAACCGCGGCGGCGAGGCATACCGGCTCGCCTCCCACTACATCAACGATTCCTTCTCCAAAGTCCCCGCACCCTACGGCCTTGGCTACGTCCAATGGGTCGACCCTGGCAAAGTCTATGACGACTATCTCCTCCACTACAACCGCGACACCGACATCCCAGGCGCCCCCGTCGCCAGCCTCGACCCCAACAACTGGTTCTCCCAAGCCATCGTCGCCAATAACACCGAGCCATTCCTCCTTGCCAACAACTCCTTCCACATGGAGGAAACCATCTCCTCCCTCTACATCCGCGGCGACATCAAACTCTTCAACGACCGCCTCTGGCTTGTCGGCGGCGTCCGCTGGGAACACACCCAGGATAAAGCCGCCGGCCCCCGCCGCCAACCCAACGCCATCTTCAAGACAGACCCCGCCACCGGCATGCCCGACAAAACCCAGTTCTCCGACGCCTTCATTGCCAGCATGGACCGATTCCACCTCGCCCCCTTGGCCCCCACTCCCGCCACCACCTACACCAGCCTCGCCAATCCCTATAAACACGCCGCCAACTACGTCATCAATCAAATCCGTGGCGAAAAGCTCAAGCACACCTACGACGGCTTCTACCCCAGCCTCAGCGCCACCTTCCTCCTCAAGGACGACCTCATCATCCGCGCCGGCTACGCCCGCTCCATCGCCCGCCCCAACTTCATGGACATCGTCCCCCTCGTCGTCCTCCCCGACACAACCACCGTCTCCGGCACCAGCGTCCAGCAAACCATCACCGTCAACAACAGCGAGCTAAAACCCTGGGAAGCCGACGCCTTTGACGTGTCAGTCGAATACTACTTCCAGAAATCCGCCCGCCTCAGCGCCAGTTTCTTCTATAAAAGCATAAAAAACTTCTTCGGCAGCACCACCATCCCCCTCGATCCCCTGCAAGCGGCCACCCCCGAGCTGCTTGAATCCTACAACATCGACTCCTCGCTTTTCTATTATATCAATGGCAATGGAGACCGCGTCTTTAATGAAAAAGTCCGCATTTCCACCATGACAAACGTCGAAAAAATGTCCCTCCGCGGCCTTGAACTTGATTACACTCAGCAACTCACCTTTCTTCCCGACTGGGCGCGCGGCATCTCGATATTCGGCAATGCCACATTCCAAAGCCTCACCGGCAGCCCCCTTGCCGATTTCAGCACCTTTGTTCCCCGCACCATGAACTGGGGCGTCTCGATAAACCGCCCCCGCTATTCCATCATGCTCAAATGGACAAACCGCAGCGACCAGCGCCTCGGCAACAACCGCGGCAGGCTCATCTCCACCGACAATCCCGACACCATCGGCGTCTATGAAGGCAACCGCATCGCCCCCAACTCCTATGAATACCTGGCTGGCGGCACCAAACTCGACATCGACGCGGAGTATCGCATCACCAAGGGCTTCACCATCTATTTCACCGCCCGCAACGTCACCAACGAGCCCTACGTCCTGAAACGCTACGGCGACAACACCCCCGACTACGCCAAACTCTACAGCATCCAGCATTTCGGCGTTCAAATGATACTCGGCGTCAAATATACATTCTGATTGTATAGATTATCATGCGATGCGCAATCACCCTCCTCCTGTATATTGCCGCCGCAACCCTCGCGCACGCGGCGGGCTTCACTACAATGATGCCCAAGCCCTTCCGCCTCGAACAAGGCGCGGGCCGCGAGCTGCTCAAACCCGGGCTGCGCGTGAACATCCCCGCGCAGTCTCCCGCCCGCATCCGCGAAATCGCCGAAGTTTTTGCGGAAGAGCTCAAGGAACAGACCTCGCTTGCCTGCAAGCTGGTGTCCTCCGACGCCATCGAATCTGGCGCGATCACGCTTCTGCTGCAAACGCCGTCTGCTCCGGAGTCATGCGCCCGGGAATCCTATTCAATCGAAATTGATGGGCGCGGCATCGTCGTGGCGGCGGCATCTGCGGAAGGTTTGCTTTGGGGCGCGCAGACACTTCTGCAAGGAATCGAAAACGAGAATGGGAAATATCATATCCGCCATGCCGCCATCAACGACCAGCCTGCGCGCGCCTGGCGGGGGCTTATGCTCGACCCGGCGCGCTCGTTTCTCGACCTCGCCTTCATCCGCCGCACGATTCGCGTGATGTCGGCCTATAAAATGAACGTCCTGCATCTGCACCTGATCGACGATCAGTCGTGGGCGTTCGAGTCGAAGGCGTTTCCGAAATGCAATCGCCCCGGCGAGAAGTATTACACGCAGGATGAATTGCGCGAACTCGTGAGATACGCCGCGCGTTATGGCGTGGAACTGCTGCCGGAGCTGGACTTTCCAGGCCATTCGCACGCGGAGGTCAGCGCATATCCGCAACTTGACTGCGAGGGGATGGCGCGCGAGATGAACGACGCCATTCTTTGCGCCGGGAAACCCTTCACCTGGGAATTCATGGAAAAGGTCGTCGCCGAGGTCGCCGCGATTTTCCCGTCGCGTTATATTCACTTGGGCGCCGACGAGCCTTTTGCCATCAAGCGCTGGAAAAACTGTCCTGATTGCCAGGCACGCATGAAGTCGAAAGGATGCGATACAATCGAGGCATTTTATCACACATTTGTCCGCGATCTGGATGACATTTCGAAACGCAACGGCAAACAGCTTATCGTTTGGAACGAAGCGATTCATCCGGGCGTCGCGCCCATGCCCCCGAAGGATATCATCATACACGCATGGCAAAACCATAAAAACGCGCAGGCGATGGCCGCGGCGGGTTATACAATCATCAATTCCTCCTATGCGCCGCTGTATTTGACATCGTTCGGACTGAGGCAGGGCGTGGCGCTCTCCGCCGTCAAGGACTGGGATGCCACGCTTTTCGGCGCTGAGAATCCGAAGCCCGATGCGGCCAGGGTGAAATATGAAAAATTGCCGCCGCGCGCCATGATTCTCGGCGGACAGGCCTGCATGTGGGCGACTGAACAAGGGCTTGTCGAAAAGCGTCTGTATCCCCGCGCGCTCTGCATGGCGGAGACGCTCTGGGCCGAGGGACGCGCCGGCGATCTGGCGGACTTCGAGGCGCGCTGGCCGGCGCACGAATCGAGGCTCGGCCGGTTTGGAGTGTCTCCCGAATATAAACATCCGTCCATGCCGTTGCGCGAAGATGAAAAATACCGCGACTTCATACTCACATTTGAACTTGATACGGAAACAACGGTTGATTTTTCCGGCATCACAATACGGGATGATTACAAAGTGCGCGTAACACCGCCGCCGGGACACATCCTGATGAGGTCCTTGCGTGATTTGAAGAACTGGCACATCTACGAACTCACCGCGCGCGGGCCTGTCGTCACGCTCACCATCGACGGCTGCATGGCGTGGTCTGTCAGCGATGCGGACGCGCGCAGCGGCCGCATCGCTGTGTCGCGGGCGGACGGCGTGAAACAATATAGAAATATCGCCATCAGAAAACTGGACTGATGCCATTCATGAGGCATTTTTTGGATTATGCCTGATAGGGCGCAGCCTCCGGTTGAGCCGTTGGCGATTCACGGCTCGACCGGAGGCTGCGCCCTGCCCATAAAGCCATGAATTTCGCTCATAAATAGTATAATGATCATGATTTCCATAAAACACTTGCAAGCAGCTTTGTTGTTTGTCGCAGCCCTTTTGCCGGGTGTCGCGTGCGAGGGCGGGGCCGGGCTTGACAAGACGGCTGGTGTCACACCAGCGATGCTCAAGCGGGCGACTCAGTTCCGGACCGTGATCCAGTCTGGCGGGCGATTTCGCAGTGGCGTGTATGTGTATGAATCGCGCACGGTGAAGGATTATGCGGCGGAGCCGGAAAAGCTGGCGGCGCGCCTCGCTTTGCTTGGCTTCACCGACGTGTATCTGACCTGCGGTTCGGGCGCAAAAAGCGCGGCAGGACTGGCGCTTGCATGGCGCAGGACATTCATTCGCGTCGCGCATGGGCACGGCATGCGTGTGCACGCGCAAACGCTGGAACGCGGCAGGCTTTTCGTGGACGACCAGGCGGTGATTGAGGACTGCGCGGCTGTGCTGGATTATAATAAATCGGTCGTGCCCGGCGAACGTTTCGCCGGCGTGTCAGCCGACTTGGAGCCGCATATCATGAAGCATGGCGCCGCCGAACGCCCGAAAGAGCTGGCGCTTGTCTGGGATTCCGAGAAAAACGCCGGCATCGGCAGGGACAACGACCTGCTGCTCAAGCGCACCACCGAGGTGCTGGCGCTGGCGCGCAAGACCATCGGCCCGCTTCCGCTGCGGCAGGCCGTGGGCTTCTTTTTTCAGAACCGTTATGACGCCGGGGAGGTCGCGAATGGCGGCGCGAGGCAGTTTTTGCAGTCGTGCGATGCGCTGATCGTGATGGCGTATAACAACAGGAAGGAGCGCATTTGGAGCATGGCGGAACCCACGATCAAGGCCGCGGGGAGCAGGCCGGCCTGCGTGAGCGTTTGCATCAAGACCAGCCATGGAATACAAAACGGGAAAGCCGACCCAACCTCGTTGCAACCGCTGGGATGGGATAATATGAGCGATGCGGTGAAATATATAATATCCAAGGGCGAAACAACGCGCGCGTTTCTGGGCGTGGATATTTACGAATATCAGGGATTCGAAATGATGTGGGCCGATGCCGTTGTCAATCAACCGCGATGACGACCGTGACAATTACCGGGGGAAAATAGTGTCATCAATATTATGAATGCAAAAAACAGCACGGATGCAGGCGGCGGAATTTTTGATTTTCAGGTCAACGGTTTCGCCGGCGTGGACTACCAGCGCCACGAACTCACCGCTGCGCAACTGCGCGCCTCCATCGATGCGCTTCGCGCCCATGGCGTCGCCGCGATTTTTCTCACGCTCATCACCGACACTATCGACCGCCTCGCGGCGCAATTTACACGCATCGAGCGTTACCGTGCAGCCGACCCCGTCCTCGCCCAAACCATCATCGGCTACCACCTCGAAGGCCCGTGGCTCAACCCCGAATCCGGCTACCGTGGCGCTCACCCCGCCGCACCCATGGGCGCACCCAGCCTCGCCGACTTCGCCCGTCTCCAAGCCGCCGCCAGCGGCAACATCCGTCTCGTTACGCTCGCCCCCGAATGGCCCGGCAGCGCCGCCTTCATCGCCGAACTCACACGGCAGGGCGTCCACACCTCCATCGGGCATAGCAACGCCAGCGCCAACGACATCGACGCCGCCATCCAGTCCGGCACACGCTTCTGCACGCACCTCGGCAATGGCGTCGCGCTCATACAACCCCGCCACGACAACATTATCCAGCGCCTCCTGTCGCGCGACGAGCTCACCGCCTGTTTCATCCCCGACGGCATGCACCTGCCCCCCTTCGTCCTGAAAAATTTCGTCCGTGCAAAACCCGCCGGCAAAATCCTTTTTACCACCGATTGCATGGCCGCCGCCGGCGCACCGCCTGGCCGCCACACACTCGGCTCTCTCGAAGTGGATGTGGGCGCGGACAACATCGCCCGCGAACCCGGCGGCGGCTTCGCTGGCTCCACGCTCACGCCCGATCACGGTGTCGAACTCACCGCCCGGTATCTCAATCTCGCACCCGACGTCGCACATGAACTCTGGTCTGCCAAGGCCGCCGCCGCCTTCGGCATAAAACTCCCCGCCTGACCTCCAGCATTTTCGTCACACCATGAAGAAGAAAACACCCGCCACCGTCTACAACACCTACGGTCGCCTCGCCGTCGAGACGCACCCGACACGCGCCGCCCTGGGCCATGCCGCCGGCCATGCCGCCGCCGCCGCCATCCGCGATGCCATCGGCGCGCAAGGCCGCGCCCGTGTCATTTTCGCCTGCGCCCCCTCGCAAGACGAATTCCTGGGCTCGCTCATCGAGTCCTCGCGCGCCGGTGCCGCCGCCTTCGATTGGAAAAAAGTCACCGCCTTTCACATGGACGACTACGTCGGCCTCAAAGCCACGCAGCCGCAAAGCTTCCGTTATTACCTCAACGAACACCTCCTCAGCCGCGTCAAAGTCGGCGCGTTCCACCCCATCCAAGCCGACGCCCCCGACATCGCCAAAGCCTGCGCCGACTACACGCGCCTCCTTGCCGAGAAACCAATCGACCTCGTCTGCATGGGCATCGGCGAAAACGGACACATTGCCTTCAACGATCCTCCGGTGGCCGACTTCGCGGATCCCGCGCTTATCAAACAAGTCGAACTCGATCGCGCCTGCCGGCGGCAGCAAGTCAACGACGGCTGTTTTTCGTCCCTCGCCGACGTTCCCAAACACGCGCTGAGCCTCACCGTGACCGTTTTCCGGCAGGCCAGGCAGCTCAGCATCCACGCCCCCGGCCCGCTCAAGGCAAAAGCCGTCCGCGCCACCGTGCGCGGCCCGATCAGCGTCAAGTGCCCTGCGTCAATTCTGCGCCTGCACCCGAATGCCACGCTCCACATCGACGCAGTCGCCGCGAAACTGCTCTGAATCATCCCGGCGCTCTGCGAAGTTTGCGGTTTCCAGTTTTCGATTTTCAAACCCGACGGCACAGCAACGCCCGACTGCAAATCGCGAAATTCTTCTCTCCATTTAATACCACTTACCGATGAAAATCATGCCGTTGATTTGTTACGTAGCGCCACGATTCCGCCGCTGGAGTCTGTTTTCATTTGGCAATTGGCATAACCTACGAAATTTCCCATGAAAATAAAAGGACTGCGCTGGTATATTGCCGGACTCCTCTGCCTCACCGCGGGGCTTAACTACCTCGACCGGCAGGCGCTCTCGATACTCATCGGGACAATACAAAAGGATATTCCGGACATAACCGATGCGCATTACTCGATCATCACCTCCGCGTTTCTGGCGAGTTATACGGTCATGTATGCCGTGAGCGGCTTGGTGATCGACAAACTCGGCACGCGCAAGGCGCTCGCGTGGTTCGTCTCCGGCTGGTCCGTGGCGAGCCTTTTGCACGCGGTGGCGCGCACGGCGATGCAATTTTCCCTCTTCCGGTTCCTGCTCGGCGCGACGGAAGCGGCCAATTTTCCGGCGGGCATCAAAGCCGTGTCCGAATGGTTCCCCATGCGCGAACGCGCCCTCGCCATCGGCATTTTTAACGCGGGCACGGCCATCGGCGCGTGCATCGCGGCTCCCATCATCGTCTGGATGTCGCTCGCGATGGGCTGGCGCATGGCGTTTGTCATTTCCGGCGGACTCGGCCTGGTCTGGCTCGTTCTATGGCTGATATTCTTCAAGCCGCCGCGCAATCATCCGATGCTCATGGAACAGGAACTCGCGGTCATCGAAAGCGGACAAACCGCGCAGGAGGCGGTCGCGATGAAAAAAATCCCGCTTATCAGCCTGCTCAAAATGAAGGAGGCATGGGGCTGCATCGTGGCGCGCATGCTCACCGATCCGATCTCTTATTTTCTCGCGTTTTGGGTGCCGAAATTTTTGCAAGACGAGCACAAGTTCAGCCTCAGGGAGCTCGGCATTTACAGCAGCATTCCCTTCGCCGCGCTTGCGCTCGGCAACATCGCCGGCGGCGCGATTCCGCGCTGGCTGATCGGCGGGCTCGGATGGGATCTCAACCGCTCGCGCAAAACCGTGATGGCCGCCGCCACCATCCTCATACCGCTCAGTTTTCTTCTCGTCGTGCGCGTGCCAAGCCCTGTGCTCGCCGTGACGCTGCTCTGTGTCGCCATGTTCAGCCATGCCGCGTGGGCCAACATGACGCTTCCCGCCGAGGTTTTTCCGAAGCACGTGGTCGGCACGATTTCCGGCTTCGGCGGCGCGATGGGCGGGCTGATGGGCGTGCTCTCGCAACTCGCCATCGGCCAGGTTGCAAAGGACGCCGCCGCATGCGGCACCACGCCGTTCATGACGATTTTCACAACCGGCGCGATTCTATATCCGGTTGCCTTCATCGCCGTGTGCCTGCTGGTCCGCCGCCTGGGCGAGGTGCGCGAAGTGAAAGTGTGATATATATATCCAATAAATGGATACAATCGCAGTCTCGTTTACGGCACCCTCCCTGATATTTCTCCCATGCTGACTCCATTTCACTTCTCGACGCGGCGATCATTGTCGGCTTTTTGATCTCGGTCGTCCTCGTCGGCTCGGCGGCGGCCCGGCGCTCGAGCCGCAGCGCGGGCGATTTCTTTTTGTCCGGCCGTGCGATGCCGTGGTGGCTGCTCGGCGTCTCGATGGTCGCCTGCACGTTTTCGTGCGACACGCCGAACCTCGTCACCGACATCGTGCGCACGCAGGGCGTCGCTGGCAACTGGGCATGGTGGGCGTTTTTATTAACCGGCATGCTGACGGTTTTCGTGTATGCGAAACTCTGGCGGCGCTCGGCGCTGGACACCGACCTCGGCTTTTATGAAATCCGCTACAGCGGACGCCCGGCGGCGGCGTTGCGCGGCTTCCGCGCGATCTACCTCGGCGTGTTTTTCAACATCATGATCATGGCGACGGTGTCGCTGGCGGCCATCAAGATCGGCCAGGTGCTCTTCGGTCTCTCGCCGGTGGCGACGCTCCTATGGGCCTCCGCCGGTGTCGCCGTCTACGCGACACTCGGCGGGCTGACCGGCTCGATCTGGGCGGACTTTTACCAATACGCGGTGGCGATGCTCGGCGCGATTTTCGCGGCGGTCTACGCGGTCAACTCGCCCGACGTCGGCGGCGTCTCCTCGCTGCGCGAACTCTTTGCCAACGCCGATGTCGCCGCAAAAATGAACATGTTTCCCGACGGCGCCGGCGGCCTCTCCGCGCTGATGACGGTGCTCATCCTGCCCGTCGCCGTGCAATGGTAGAATGTCTGGTATCCCGGCGCCGAGCCGGGCGGCAGCGGCTACATCGCCCAGCGCATTGGGATTCCTGAACGGCTTGATGGTGAATGTGGATTTTTTTGTTTCATCGATAGGTTGCCGCCGTCACGTGGCAACCTAATCGCGTCACTCTTGCCTTACCTCGGTAATTCTTCGGTTCGGCGCAGGCATCCATCCTGCGTTACGGTGCGCGGTCCGCGCGCGCATTCAGCGCGGCCAGAGGGTTTGGCTGAGCGCGTCGTGGCGGGCCTGCAACTCCTGATACAAGGCGGTGTTTTTCCTGTCGGGTTCGGCCCGGGTCCTCTCGTCGAGTTTCACGCACCGTCCGGTCAGCTCGGCCAGCGAGGTTTCCTTCGCGCCTTGCTGCCGAGACACGCACCAGGCCGACTGCAACGCCGCCCCTAGCGCGGCCCCCTCGTCCTCCTTCATCGCCACCACCGGCACGTCGAAGATGTCGGCCATGAGCTGCCTCCAGAAACCCGACTTCGCCCCGCCGCCGGTCAGGCGGATCTCCCTCGGGCGTATGCCGAGAGCCATGAGGCGGCGCAGGCCGTGGTTGAGGTTGAGCGTCACCCCTTCCATCGCGGCACGGGCCAGATACGCAGGGTTGAGCGTGGCCAGGCTCAGCCCGTAAAGCACCCCGGTGGCGTGCGGGAGGTTCGGCGTGCGTTCGCCCGCCAGGTAGGGCAGCATGAGCAGGCCGGCACTGCCGGCCGGCGCGCCGGCCGCGGCGCGGTCCAGCGCGCGCACGTCCTGCTTGAACAGCGCGCGGATTTGCTCGGTGACGGTCGTCACGTTCATCGTGCACAGCAACGGCAGCCACCCGCCGTCCGACGAGCAGAAGGCCGCGATCTCCCCGCGCGGGTCCACCACCGGCCGGCCGGCATGCGCAAAGATCGTCCCGCTGGTGCCGAGGCTGGCCGTGACCACGCCGGGCGACACGTTGCCCGTGCCGACCGCCCCCATCATGTTGTCGCCGCCGCCGGCGCTCACCGTGACGTTTTCCGGGAAACCGAGGCGACGCGCGTGGGCGGGCAGGAGCGTGCCCGCGGGGACGTCGGAGGGCGAAAGGGGCGGAAGGAAATTTTCGAGGTTTTTGTCGATGGCCTGAAGCGCCTCGCGCGACCAGGCGCGGCGGCGGATGTCCATGAGCGCGGTGCCGGAGGCATCGCCGGGCTCCATAAAATACGTCCCGGTGAGGTGGAAATTGAGGTAGTCATGGGGCAGCAGCACGTGGCGGAGCCGGCGGTAGTTCGCCGGCTCGCGGCGTTTGAGCCAGAGGATTTTCGGGGCGGTGTAGCCGGGCAGGAAGGGCACGCCGGTCTTGCGCAGCACGGCCTTTTCCCCGCCGAGCTTTTTGGTGAGCAGCGCGCATTCGGCGGTGGTCGAGGTGTCGCACCAGAGCTTGGCCGGGCGGATCACGCGGCCCTCCTCGTCGAGGGGCACGAAGCCGTGCTGCTGGCCGGACACCCCGATGGAGCGCACCCGGCGGCGCCGCGCCGGGCCGAGCCTGGCCGCGAGTTCGGCCAGGGTGGCGTCGAGCGCGATGGTCCAGTTGCGCGGGTGCTGCTCCATGTGGCCGGGCGGCAGGCCGGGGATGAGCGCGTGCGGAGCCCGCGCGCTGGCGACGACCTGCCCGCGCTCGAGATCGAGCGCGACGGCCTTCGTGCTTTGCGTGCCGGAATCAATGCCGATGTGAATCATGGGGAGGGCGGAGGTGGAAACGGGGAATGCGGAGGGTGATATTCAGGTTGGAAAATCAGCCCTGCGTTGCCGCGTGAGCGACTGGGAGCGCCGGCTTCCAGCCGGCAGACGACGCGAAGCGTCGCCAGACCCACGGGCGAGCCGCCCGTGCCACCTGCCGGCAAGATGCCGGCGCTCCCAGTCGCTCACGCGGCAACGTTGCGTCTTGTGGCCTTCCGCATTGCACCCCCAATGCATGGTCTTCTTTGAATTTTTGGGATTTGCCAACGGCGCTCAGGCGCCGTTGGCCAGATATTGGGCCACGAGGTTTTCCAGATACTCTTGTCTGCCCGAGCGCGGGGCCGGTTCGCCGAGCTTGGTCAGCACGAGCTTTTCGAGTGATGCAAAACTGGCCTTGCCCTGCTCGATGTCCCGGCCGTAGCCGCTGTCGTAGCTGGAATAGCGCTCCGACACGAAGCGCTCGAATTTCCCCTCCGCGAGGATTTTTTTGGCCAGCTTGAAGGCCAGCGCGTAGGCGTCCATGCCCCCGATGTGGGCATAAAACAGGTCTTCGAGATCGATCGAGGGGCGGCGGAGCTTCGCGTCGAAGTTCAGCCCGCCCGAGCCCAGGCCGCCGGCGCGCAGGATCGAGAGCATCGCCAAGGTCAGCTCGCGCACGTCGGTGTTGAACTGGTCGGTGTCCCAGCCCAGCAGCGTGTCCCCCGTGTTCGCGTCGATGCTCCCGAGCAGGCCCGCGGACGCCGCCACCTCGATCTCGTGCGGGAAGGTGTGCCCCGCGAGCGTGGCGTGGTTGGTCTCGATGTTGAACTTGAAGTGCTTTTCCAGGCCGTAAGTGCGCAGGAAGGCGATACCGCTGGCCACGTCGAAGTCGTATTGGTGCTTGGTCGGCTCCTTGGGCTTGGGCTCGATCAGGAACTGCCCCTTGAAGCCGATGGCTTTCGCGTGATCCACCGCCAGGTGCAGAAACGCGGCCAGGTGCGCCTGCTCGCGCTTGAGGTCGGTGTTGAGCAGCGTCTCGTAGCCTTCGCGTCCGCCCCAGAATACGTAGTTCTCGCCGCCGAGCTCCAGCGTGCACTCCAGCGCCTTTTTGACCTGTGCGGCGGCGTAGGCGAAGACGTGCGCGTCGGGGTTGGTGGCCGCACCGCACATGTAGCGCGGATGCCCGAAGAGGTTGGCCGTGCCCCACAGCAGCCGGATGCCGGTGGCCCGCTGGAGCTGCTTCGCGTGCGCCACGAGCGTGTCGAGGTTTTTGTTGGACTGCGCCAGCGTCGCGCCCTCCGGCGCGATGTCCCGGTCGTGCCAGCACCAGAACGGCGCGCGGATTTTCTGGAAAAACTCGAAGGCCGCGTCCATGCGCCGTTTGGCGACGGACACCGGATCGCTCCCGCCATCCCACGCGCGCCGGATCGTCGGCGCCCCGAAGGGGTCCAGCCCCGCCCCGCGGAAGGAGTGCCAGTAGGCGATGGAAAAACGCAGGTGCTCGCTCATCGTGTGCTCGCCGATGAGTTCGTCGGGATTATAGTGCTTGAAGGCCAGCGGATTGTCGCTCCGCGGCCCCTCGTAGGCGATCGCGGGAATGCCGGGAAAATGGGACTGGGTCTTGCCGGCGGACTTGGTCGTCCGCGCGGCTCTCTTGCTCTGGGTGGTTTTGGTTTTCATACGGGGAAAAAGGTGTCGGGGGAAGAGTGATTGCGGTGACTCGTCGGATGGGCGCACAGCACGATGGCGCGTTGCGGGACCGGATGCGAGAAAGTTGAGCTGGCAGCTTGGCGCGACCAGTTGTCAAGGGCGATGCGGACGTTATTCTATATTTAGAATAGACACAGTTTTCCTCGCCGGACGAGGCCGCGCAGTCGCGCGCGGGGAGCGGCGCGAGCCGGACACGCCGGAGCTGGACGCGCCGCGCGCGGTGAAAGGCGGGAGGGTGGCGCCGTCGAACCAGGTGCCCTCGACGAAAGTGGTTTTGGGGATGTGGGGCACGCCGCGCTTGTTGTGCTGAAGCAGGCCCGAGAGTGTCTCAAGCGCGAGCGCGCCGACGGTCTCGTGGTTCTGGCGGACACCGGCGACGGTGCCGTCGAAATTTTCAAGGAAAACATCGGCAAAGGCGATGTCGCGCGGGATTTCGAGACCGAGCGTCCTCAGGTGCGGCAGCACGAAGGAGCCTTTGCTGATGACGATCTCGGGGCGGTGTTTTTCCAGCCAGTCGCGAAATTCCGCCAGGTCCGGCACGACCTCGCTTTTGCTCTGGTTCATCCAGCGCTCGACTGGCTCCGGGCCGGGAAACAGGTGCATCGGGATGCGATCGGCGGGCGAAAGATTTTCCTGTTCGCAGAGATAGCCCGCGGTCCAGAGATGATCGACACTGTGGTCCCAGCCCCGGTGCATGACGAAACCGATGCGCCGGTAGCCGGCGGCGATGACCCGGCGCATGGCCAGGCGGATGATGTCGCATTGGTTGTTGGTGACGTTGTGCAGCGCGGGCTCGTGCGGGAAATAGTCGATCTTGACCGCGCTGAAGTGATCCCAGTCGAGGCGGAGGGCGTGGTCGATCTCGCGCACGTGCGAGGCGATGATGATGCCGTTGATGCCGCGCGCCCGCAGGATCTGGCTGAGCCGCCCGTGCGTGAGGCCCGGCTCGCGCATCCAGAAATGCTCGAGCTTGAAACCGAGTTCGTCCGCGGCCCGCAGCGCGCCGTCATAGAAATTGGGATGCGCGGTGACGGTTTTCCAGCCCCAGCAGGTGTCCCAGTTGGTGATATAGGCGATGGTGGGCGGGCAGCGCCGGTCGGCGATGTTGTGGCGGTAGGAGACCAGCGCGCGCAGCAGCGGGTCGGGCGCGTAACCGAGGCTGCGGGCGGCATCCTGGATGGCCAGGCGAGTCTGTTCGGGCAGCCGCGGGCTGTTGCGCAGGGCGAGCGAGACGGTGGTGACATGCACGCCGCATTTGCGCGCGATGTCGGCCATGGTTGTGCGTTGATCTTTCATGGGCGTGCGTGGGATGGGATACGGGGAAGCACTAAACGTAGTTTTCTACTTAGGACAAATCATGTAAGAATGCATAAGTTATTTTGTTCTAAAGTTAGAACGCGGGTTCCTTCGATCGTAAAAAAATATTCATAAATTAATTATTAATAATGTATTATAAATCTAAGATTCTTTCTGAAGATGAGTAAATTTAACTCTTCACTTTATGACGAGCGGATACTCCCGATGACCGCCGCCATCGCCGACCGATGGAGGCGTCACTCTCCCCGTCAACTGTTCCCGGTGTCGGATGGCCTTCTTGCTGCCCCCGACTTGGAGCATCGGCTTTCCATCGTGACGCGAAATGTTGCCGATTTCCGCCGCTCCGGCGTCAACATCATCAATCCCATCTCACAAAAACGGCCCCCCGCCAAATGCCCCTCCGGCCTGAAATGGACTCCCTAATGATACAGGGAAGTTCTAAAAATTGAACAGAAGGCAACAAAGGGAATGAAGAATAACCAAGGGTTTCCGCCTTTCAAAGCATACAGAGCATTTCAAATTAAACTGTGGCCGGTGGTCGAATTGGAAGGACGGCCTCCGTGTCGTCCTTCTGTTCGAGAAACGGACGGCACGGAGGCCGTCCCTCCATCAACCGGACTCCCATTGATAAATGGTATTATACCATTTCAATAGAGCATTTATTTGTTTATTCTGTCGCAACTGGCAGGGACGGATCCGCGTATCTGTTTAGCGTGATTACAGCTTTGCGCGGCAGCGCGTAGCGCAGGCATCCTGCCTGCCGTCGTTATTTTATCGCGCGAAGCGCGGCATTTTTTTTGAATCAGCGGCGCTTCGCGCCTTCGGTTTCGACGGCAGGCAGGGATGCCTGCGCTACGCGCTGCCGCGCTTTGCTTGGATTTTGCGACCAACTAAATGATCTAAAGGGGAAATGCGTTGCAGGGCTCGATCTTGCGTCTCCTGTCCAAATTAAAAGGCTGTTTATTCAGACAGAATTGACTGAATTTAATGAATGCACAGAATAATGGCCGCTTTCGATTCTGTTCATTTTTTCAATTCTGTTAATTCTGCCCAAAAAATAATATATTCATTATCTGCGACGGAGGGCGCGCGGTCAGTTTAAGCGCGGAAGCCGATGGGCCGGCCCTGAGTTTTCCACTTAAACCAATTATCAATAGCAATCAGACTGGCGGAGGGCCGGGCAAGACCGTCGCGGGTAAATGCCCTTTTTCCCAACAACGGTCTCGCGGGATCCCGGCCCTCCACCAAAAGTCTGATATTTATTGATAATTGGGTTAAATTGCGGACGCGCCTTTATTTTCAGAATGAGAAGGTGTTGGTGACGGTCCAGGTTTGCGAGGGCGCGATGCCCCAGGCGGCGACCGTGCCGTCCCATTGGGCGGACAACGGGATCAGCTTCTTGCCGTCACCGAGGTTGCGAATGTTGAGCTGGATGCGCCACTTGAGCTTGCGGCTCAGGTTGCGCTCGTAGCCCACCCACAGGTCAACGGCGTCGAGCTTCGGGCCGTAGTAGGGGTGGTCCAGATCGAAGGTGATTTCGTCGATGGAGGACTCGCCGACGGTGGCGGGTTTTTCAATGACCGGGTAGCCGATGACCACTTTGTCCTGCCAGCGGTAGCCGAGACCGATGTTGAAGCCCTTGAGCGGGCCGCTTCTGAAATCGTAGTTGGTGACGAGATTCACACGCCAGCGGCGAAGCTCAGTGGAGTAGGTGCCCTCCTGAAGCTTGAGAAGGGAATAATGCCTGTAGAAGTTGGAGTTCCAACTGATGAGGCCGCCATCGCGGTCGCTGGTGTAAGTCCACATGTTGTAACCGCCGATGCCGGCAAAGGTGGTGTTATTGGCGTCGTTGCCGTGATTACCAGGGGCGATATTGCCTCTGTCAGCCTCAACCTCGGTGGCAGTGGCCCAGCGGAAGTGGTAGGCCTGGCCGGGGCTGCCGTCACGATAAAGGCCGTCGTTGACGGTGATCACACCCTCGCCAGGGCCGGCGACCGGAACAAGGCGCTTGTTGAAGTATTGATTGGCATAGGTGACGAATTCCGTGAGGGCGGAGCCGCCGACGTTGGTGCGCGACGCCTTGGTTTGGGAGGCGTTGACGGTGACGCGCCAGTTTTTCGTGGGATTGGCGGTGAACTCGATTTCCCAGCCCTTGGAGAGCTGGTCCTCGGTGGCCCGGAAGTCGGCGAGAGGGGTCTTCGGGATGGAGCCATATAAACCGTCGAGGTCGTCGAAACCCCAAGCATCGAGAACCCTACGGACCGGCGCCTCGGCGGTAAACGCGCGCCAGGCGGCGACGACGGCCATGCGGGTCAAATTGGAGTGTTCGAGGGATTCTCCCGTCTTTTGGCCAAAGCTCCACGGCGGTGTGCCCGACGGCTGATCGGCATCGAGGTAAACAATGGTTCCGCCGGTACCGCGAGTCGTGCCGTGGTATTGGAATTGATCGATGCGATTTTCGGCGCGACTGATAAAGTTGTTATCGCTGGCTCCGTCCATGAGATACCAAGTGTTGTTGTTGATGACGGAGTTGCCGGCATTTTTATTGTGGGACTCGTATTTGTTGATTTTCAGGACATAGCGCTGGTTCTTGGTGGAGAGCATAATGCCATAGTCCTTGGTATCGCCGGTGGGAGGAGGGAGGGGATTGCCGTAGAGATCGTTGCGGGAACCGGCGACCTGAAAGTTGTCGGACTCGTTGTAGAAGAGGCTGACGTTGACGGGGAGCCTGCCGCGGAGAAACGAGTTGAGCTTGGCGACGACACTCCAGCTCTTGGTGTTGCCCGTATAAACTTGAGGATATAATGCGGGATCGACGTAGGACAGGTCGTATCGGTCAAAGAGCACGTTGCCATAGACGGAGTCGCGCTCACCTGCGAGCGCCCATGACTTGACCCTGTCCTGACGGAGACCGTAGAGGCCGACGAGAGCGCCGTCCCAGAGCCAAGCCTGCCAGGCCACCGCCATGGAAGTGACGACCCGCTTGGAGCGAGTGGCGGCGCGGGTGAGAAGGTCTTGGTCGCCGTTTTCGGCGCTCAGGATGCCGACATTCGTGGTGGTCCAGCCGACGTAGTTGGCGGGATTTTCGGACTGGGTGGAAGTAGCGCCGTTGTAGGGGTTGATCCACTCGGCGGCAGGGTCCACACCGGGACCGGCGTTCCAGGTGGAGTCGAACCACTGGAAGGGCATGGTGTTCGGAATCTGGAGTTTTCCGGTGGCACGGGAGATGCCGGCGCCCTGATAGGTGGCGGCGTTTTTCAGGGAATCCCCGAGGTAAATGGTGGAATTAACGGAACGATTGCTGTCCCCCACAAACCAGGCACCCGTGGTTGGGTTGGCAACGAGCTGGGCGAAGTCGGGCTCCGCGGCGTAGCGGGAGAAGGTTCTGGAGTCGGAGCGCCATCTTTCGGTGCTGAGGAGGCCGGTAAGCGTGTGGCTGCCGAGGAGTTTTCTCAGCCAGCCGCCGCGGCCGCTTTCGTTGAAATCATGCTTGAGGAAGGCGGAGAGGCGGCCGGCGTTGCGCGTGCTTTCGTAGGCGTTGTTGCCGTAGGTCAGGTTGCTTTCGATATAGGGTTGGCCGAAGTGCGGGTTTTCGGTGCCGTCTATATTATGGGTGTTGACGTCCACATAGAGGACGCCGGCGCCGTCAAAGGAGTATTGGCCGTTTTTATAATTGCTGTGGTCATAAGCGAGGTCGAAGCCCATCTTATCCCGGAAGAAAGACTGGGAAAGGGAGGCGCTGAAGTTTTTGAAATCCTGCCATTCCTCCTTGTTGTCACCGTCGAGAAGGTTGTTGTAGAAGTCGAAGATGGAGGCGTCGGTAAGGGTGGATGCTTTCCAGACGCCAAAAGACTGATATTTGGCCCCCTCGTCCACGTTGGCGCGCGCGGCCCAGGCGTTGGTGTTGGCGACGGTGACGCGGCGGGAGTAAGGCAAGCCGAGAGTGCCGTCGATGTCGCCGTTGGACCCAATGCCGCGGATGTTTTTATATTCCGGCATGGTGGCGCGATAGGGGAAGGTTTGCCCGGCATTCGTCTGGAGCCAGATACCGCCATATATGGGGGACTCGCCGAGCCAGGGGGAGAAATCAGGATTGGCAGCACCGGCATTGGGGAGCGGGTGGCCGGCATCCGCTACCGTCCAACGCAGGTATTTATCAATATTGTTAGGATTGGGATTTCCATCACCTGGGTAAGCCGGGTTGGGCGTGGCGGGGTTGAAGGGGATGTTATCATTATAGTTCCGGTTAAACTGGCCGGTATTGGGGCGCCGGTAGGGGACGCCGTTTTCATCGTAGAACCAGCCGCTGTTTTGGACGTAGCGCGGGTCGTAGCCCTGTTTGTTCAGAGCGTCCCACCACTTGGTGACCTGATCGCGCGGGGTGATGGTGCGAGGGTTGTTGCTCTTGACGTCGCCAGACTCGAAATTGAGCTTGAGGGTGGTTTTGTGGCCGTTGCGGCTGAGGAATTTAGGGTCGTAGCGGAGGGTGCCGAAGAAACGCTGGTCGCGACTGTAGGCGGGGTCCTGCCGGTATTTTTCCTCGTTATGGAGAAGGGTGAAACGCACTGAGAGTTCGTCCTTGAGGAGGTTTTGGTTCCAGTCGAGGACGGCACGGTTGGCGCCGTAGGAGCCGACGCGGAGTTCGAGCGAGCCGAAGCTTTTCTTGTGCTCCGCCATCTTGGTGGTCGTGTTGATAATGCCGGCAGGGCTACCAAGGCCGAAGAGAATGGAGTTCGGTCCGCGCTGAATCTCGACACGGCTGACGTTATAGCCATCCCAAGGGATCTCGGAGATGAAGTAGTTGCGAGTGTTGTCGGCGGCGGCGAGACCACGGACGCGGGTGTTGGTGCTGGGGCTGGTGAAGCGACCGGTTTCGTCCTCAACGCCGCCACCACTCGAACCCCTGTAATTACCCTGCAAACCGCCGACTTCGGTGTTTGGGGTATAGGTGAGGAGGGTTTTGTTATCCGTAACGCCCGTGTCCTTGAAAAAATCGGAGGTGATTATGGAGAGCGCGGAACCGACATCCTCGATCTTGGTGTTAATACGGGAGCTGGCGAGCGTCTGGGTGGCATAATAGCCGGTATCGGAAGCGGCTGTGACTTCGTAGGGCGTCAGGTGGACGACCTCGTCGCTGGATGCCTCCGACGCGGTGACAACGGGCACGGCCGAGGTGGGCGGTGGCGGGGTGATGTCGTCGTTGTTGCGGGTGGCTTGGGCCCGGGCGGGCGCGGCGCTGGCAAGGAGCGCGACGATGGCGGTCAGGGACAATATATATTTATATAGGGTTGGTTTCATGGCAGTGTGGTGGTTTGCGAGGAAGTTTTTTCCGCAGCGGCGGTCCGGCGTGCAAATTGCACGCAATCGCATCGTCACGGGACAGGAGCGAGGAACGGGGCCGGGGAAGGAGAGGCGGTTTGTGTCCAAGATACGAAGGGAGGGAGTGGGAAAGCAGCGTGTGTGCAATGAGAGCGCCACAGCTACGCGAGGGAGGAGGTAAGAATCTGCCGACAAGTTGTAGAAAACTTGCTTCGCGCGCACGCGGCTTATAATTCTAATTATAGCGCGGGCAGGCGGCCGCGCCGCAGTCTGTTGCAGAAGCTTTTTAACCACCGATTATCTAGAACGGCTGCGACGCGGTCGAAATAAGACAATTATTTTAGAGTATTTCCCGTTTATTCTGTCGCAACAGGTAGGGGCGGCGCGCGTATTTGTTTAGCGTGATACAGCAAGGCGCGGCCAATTAAACGAAAAATTGAATACAGCGCGTCCCGGATGCGCCTGCACGACGGAGGGGTTACCTCGCTTGCGGCGCGCGGGCATACAGGCCGAGCACCGCGCCGACAAAGCCGCCCGCCGACTGCGTGCCCAGGATGCGGCCGTCCGCATTTTCCTTCAGCACATTCCAAGTGTCGTCGCCGCGGAGGCGGTAGGCGAAGCTGTAGTCTTTTCCCGCGCCCGTGATTCTGAGTTCAATGGACTCGCCCGGTCCGGCGCGGCCGGGCAGCGGCGCGCGGGCGATGATTTCCGGCGCGACGGATTTGCCGGTATGGGTTTCGAGAAAAATCTCCCGCGCCTTCCCGTCCCCGATGCGCACGCCGAGAAAGAAATAATTCGTGTCGTTTTGCAGCGCGGCGAGGCCGGCCTCGCCCGCGGCGGTCTCCGCGTTCACGGCGAGCGTGGCGGCGGCGGTGAAATTCCCGTGCTGCTGGCGACGCGCGATGAAGGAGGGGTTGCCATTGGCGCGGGCGTCCTTGTTTTTCGCGGAGTGCAGCGCGACCGGGCGCGGGGCGATGAGCAGCGAGCCGGGCCGCGCGGTGAGGCTCCACCAACGCTCGCGGGGCGTGCGCAGGAAAACCCACGGCAGCCCGAGGCGCGCGTCGTCGAAGTCATCGCGCCAGGTGAACGAGCCGGTGAGCGGGACGGCGCCGGAGGAGGGCGCGCCCCCGGCCCCGGCGGACGCGGGCAGCCCGGGGCGCGGCAACACGCGCGGCAGGGCGGCGCCTTTTTTCAGGATCACCGGCCAGTCGTTCTCCCACCGCACCGGCAGCAGGAAGGTCTCGCGGCCCGTGTTGTAGTGGTTGCCCTCGTAGGGGCGCACGCCGAGGAAGACCGCCCACCATTCGCCGTTGCCGGCATCGACGAGGGCGGCGTGCCCGAGGCTGGTGACGGGGTCGGGGCGCAATGGGTCCAGGTCGCGCTGGGTGAGGATGGGATTGCCGGGGAAGGGCTCGAACGGCTCCGCGAGCGAGCGCGTGCGAAAGACGACTTGCGAATGGTTGACGCTGGTGCCGCCTTCCGCCGCGCACAGGTAATAAAAACCGTTCCGCTTAAAAATATGCGGACCCTCGATCCACACGGGTTTGTCCGCGAGGCGAACGCCGCCGTTGACGATGATGCGGCCTTTGCCATTCACGGCGCGGACCGCGGGGTCGAACTCCCACAGCCAGATGGCGCGGTGCCCGTCGTAGAGCGGCTTGTTGTCCGGCGGCGGGCCGTTGTGGACGATGTAGGCGCGGCCGTCGTCGTCGAAAAAGAACGAGGGATCGATGCCGTCGATTTCCGGCAGCGTCACCGGGTCGGACCAGGGGCCGGCGGGGTCCTTCGCGGTGACGTAGAAATTGCCAATGCCGCGGACATTGGTGGTTATCATATAAAACAGGCCGTCGTGATGCGTGATGGCCGGCGCGAAGATGCCGCTCGACACGGGCAGCCCGTCGAGGTCGAGCTGCGAGGGGCGGTCGAGGACATGGCCGAGCTGGGTCCAGTTGACCAAGTCGGTGCTGTGGAAAATGGGGACGCCCGGGTAGTAGGAGAAAGAGGAATTAATCAGATAAAAATCCTTTCCCGCGCGGCAAATGTCCGGGTCGGGATAAAAGCCGGGGAGGATGGGATTATAATATTGCGAGGGCGAGGGCGGCTGCCGGTCAAAGACGGGGTCGCGGCCCTCGTAGGTGAACGAGGTAAACTCGGCCCAGCGCGTCTCCGGCGATTCCGCGACGGGGGTGGCGGCGGCAACGACGGTCTGCACCGTCACGGCGGCGCCCTGGAGCGATTCGGATTCGGCGCGCAGCGTGATGGCGCCCGGGTGGCCGGGCTTTCCGCGCACGATCACGAGGCAGTGGCCGTTGAACGCCTCGCGCTCGTGCGACGGGAACGGCACGAAGCTGGTGGGATCGCCGTTGTCGGTGGCGACGATCTCGCCCGGCCCCTCGACGCGGAACGCGATCCGGCTGGCGGCGCGGGGTGCGACGATGCCGTCCCGGTCCAGCACGCGCACGGTCACAAAGGACAAGTCGCATCCGTCGGCCTGGATCACGGGCCGGTCCGGCACGGCCTCAAGCCGCGCGGGCGCCCCCGCTGTTTTCACCGCGGCGTCCGCCCATGCGCCGCCGTTTTTGTAAGCGACGACCTTCAGTTCGCCGGGTTCGTAAACAACCTCGTCCCAGGTCAGGCGGTATTGAAAGGGCGCTTTTTTCTTTCGACCGAGCGACCGGCCGTTGAGAAACAATTCGGCCTCGTCGCCGGAGGTGAAGACGTGCACGGGCGTGACCTCGCCGACGCGCTCCGGCCAGGTCCAGTGCGGCAGGATGTGCGCCATCGGCAGGTCGGGGCGCCAGCGGGATTGGTAGAGATGGAAGCGGTCTTTTTTGAAACCCGCCAGGTCGATGATGCCGCAATACGAACTGCGCGAGGCGTAGTAGGGCGTGGGCTCGCCGAGGTGGTCCCAGCCGGTCCAGACAAATTCGCCGGCCACGAAGGGATGGCGGTCAAGCGAGGCGAAGACCTTGTCCGCAGTGGCGCCGAAATCCACGGCGTGCCGTTCGTAGGCGGTCACGTGGCGGCTGGCCGAGTCACCGCCGCTGCCATCGCGCACGGGCGCGCTGACGAGCGGCGAGACCGGGAACAGATACACGCCGCGGCTGCTGAAGGCCGAAGCCGTCTCGGAGCCGAGGATCACCTTGTCCGGAAACGCGGCGCGGAAGGCCGGATACATCGGCGGGGTGCGGATGCGGTCGGTGCCCTCGAACTCCGGCTCCTGGCGGATGCCCTCGCCCTGATAGTTGAGCGCGATCACATCGACCGCGGCGGGCAGCGGCATGTCGGGTTTGGCAAAGTTCATCGCCGTGGTGGTGGGGCGGGCGGGGTCCTCCTCGCGCACGATGTCGTGCAGGCGCCGCGCGAGGGCGGCGCCCTCTTCGCCGGTGTATTGCTCGCCCACCTCGTTGCCGATGCTCCAGAGAAACACCGACGGGTGGTTGCGGTCGCGGCGGAGCATCGCGCGCATGTCCTGCTCGTGCCAGTCGGGGAAGACGAGGTGGAAGTCGAGCGGGGTTTTCTTGCGCTCCCACGCATCGAAGGACTCGTCCATCACGAGAAAGCCCATCCGGTCGGCCAGCTCCAGCAATTCGGGGGCGGGCGGATTATGCGCGGAGCGGAGGGCGTTGCAGCCCATCTCGCGGAGCAGCTCCAACTGGCGCTGCGCCGCGCGCAGGTTGAAGGCCGCGCCCAGCGCGCCGAGGTCGTGGTGCAAGTTGACGCCTTGCAGGCGGACATGCTCGCCGTTGACGAAAACGCCTTGGCCAGGGTCGAAACGGATGTCGCGAATGCCGAAGCGCGTCTCGTAGCGATCGACCGGCCCGCCGTCCGGCGCGTCCCGCGCAACCGTGGTGACCGCCACGTAGAGGTGCGGCTGTTGCGCGGGCGGCGGCCCCCAGAGCCGCGGACTGGCGAGGGTGACGGAACCCCTGACCTTGGCGCCCGCGCCGGCCCCGACCTGTGTTTTCAGCGGCGCGAAGCGGGCCACGGGCGCGCCGGTTTTCCGCCCGTCGGCGTCGAGCGCGAAGATTTCCGTGGACACGCTCACGGCCTCGCCGGTTTGCGAATCGTTGTCGAGCGCGACCTCCAAATCGATCGTGGCCGACTCCCTCGAAACCTGCCGCGTCGTCACAAATGTGCCCCACTGCGCCACGTGGACCGGATGGGTCTTGGTCAGCCAGACGTGGCGATAGATGCCGCCGCCGGGATACCAGCGCGACGACTCCGGCGGATTGTCGAGGCGGATGGCGAGCTGGTTGATGCCGCCCGGCACGACGTGCGGCGTGAGATCGACGCGCCACGAGGTGTAGCCGGACGGCCAGCCGCCGACCAGCCGGCCATTGAGCCAGACCATCGCGTAGGACATCGCGCCGTCGATTTCGAGGAAGATGGATTTGCCCGCGTCCGCCGCCGGGACGAACAGTTTTTTCCGATACCAGGCCACGCCCCAACTCGGGAGACGTCCCATGCCGCCGGTCGGCCCGCTGGCGAGAAACGGCCCCTTGATCGCCCAGTCATGCGGCAGGTCCACCCGCTCCCACTCGCTGTCGTCGTGGTCGGCCCGCACAAAGGCGAAGTCGCCGCCGGGATTGCCGGGCGGGCGCGCGTGCCGCTTCGCGGGGTCCTTGATGAAGGCGTTGCCGGTGGGCAGAATCCAAGGCTTGAGCACCGGCGCGGGCGTGGCCCCGTCCTCCGGCTTTTCCGCCTCGGTGGGCATGGCGTCGGCCACGGTGTAATCCCGGCTTTGCGTCGCCGGGCGCCGGTCGTAGATCAGGTTGTCCGGGGTTTCCGACGCCTCGTATTTTTTGAAACGCCAGCCCAGGTTCAGGGATGTTTTTTCGCGAAGCGTCTCCGTTGACGATGCCGCCGCGGGCGGTGCCGCCTTCGGGTCGCCGGTCGGGGGCGGGGCGTAATCGACCACCGCGGGCGGGCCGAGGAGTTCGGCGAGAAGCGGCTTCAGGTTTTCCGCCCAGATTTCATAACCTTTCAGCGAAAGGTGCAGCCCGTCCTCCGTCACGCCTTCGAGGAGCGTGCCGTCCTTGTCCGCCAGCTGGTCGTTGATGTCGAGAAAGCGGACGGCGCCGCCGTCGGCGAGCCGGGCGATGCGCGCGTTGGTTTCGTTGATGACCGGGTTCGCGAGGGCGCTGTCGTTGCGCGGGAAAATAGCCGTGAGGACGATGGTGGCGCCAGGGGCCTTGGCCTTGCAGACGCCGAGGATGGCCTCGATGCCTTTGGCCGTCTCGACCGCCGCATTCGGGCGGGGCGTCCCGCCGATGTTGTTGGTGCCGGCAAGCAGCACGATGACCTTGGGATTCACGCCGTCGAGTTCGCCATGGGTGATCCGCCAGAGGATGTTTTGCGTCGAGTCGCCGCCCCAGCCGAAGTTCGCGGCGTTCCAGCCGTGAAAGCTTTTTTGCCAATGCGACAGGTAGCGCGGATAATCCGTCGCGCCCCAGCGCCGCGTGATCGAGTCGCCGAGGAAATAGGCGTCGATCCTGCCCCGGCGGGCCTTGTCGAGGAGCTGCTCGTGCGCGAGCTGGGAGTTGACGTCGCCGCGCCGCCACGCGGCGTCGCCGGGAGCGGAGGCGGCGGGCGCGGCGGTCATTCGCGGCGCGGCGCACGAAAAACAAAACGACGCGGCGAGCGCGCAAAGGCATGCGATGAGGGCCGGGGCATTCGACCGGACGCGGATAATTGAGGTGTTCATATCGGCAAAGGCAGAGGGTTAATTTTGGCTGCGGTTCGAAATAATGTCACCCTGCCGGGATCTTTCTTCTCTGTCTTTATTCTTTCTCTTTCCTCTTTCTTCTTTCCTCCAGCCGGCGTAACGGGCGGAAAAGGAGGCGGGAGAAAGAGGAAAGAGAAAGAATAAAGAGGAAAGAACAAGGGTGGCACCGCTTCGAGCCGCAGGCTTTTGTTTTCAGCTTGCGGCAGGAGACATTGCGTGCCGCGTTCCAAAATACAGATATTATTTTGCTCTAAAGTTAGAGCGCCATGGGTTTTGAAGATATGGACCCGCGCTAAATCCTGCCCCTCTCGCATCCGGCCCGTCTTCCGGGCCAACCCCAAGCCATCATTGAGCCTCCAAAATTAAAAACATGCATCCCTTTCGCAATCCCGACCTCACGCTGGCGGCGCGCATCGACGATCTCGTCTCGCGCCTCACGCTGGAGGAAAAGATCAACCAGCTCGTCCACGAGAACAATCCCGTGGAGCGGCTCGGCATCCCCGCCTACAACTGGTGGAGCGAAGCCTGCCACGGCGTCGGACGCAACGGCCGCGCGACCGTCTTCCCGCAGGTCATCGGCCTCGCCGCCACCTGGAACCGCGCGCTGGTCGGCCGCATCGCCGACGTCATCGCGACCGAGGCGCGCGCCAAGCACCACGCCGCCGACGCCGCCGGGCTGCACGGCCAGTATCAGGGGCTCACGTTCTGGACGCCCAACGTGAACATCTTTCGCGACCCGCGCTGGGGCCGGGGCCAGGAGACGTTCGGCGAGGACCCGCTGCTTTCCGGCGAACTCGGCGCCGCGATGGTGCGCGGGCTCCAGGGCGGGCATCCGCACTATTACAAGGTCACCGCCTGCGCGAAACACTTCGCCGTGCACAGCGGCCCCGAGGACGAGCGCCATTCCTTCGACGCGCGGCCCTCGGCCAAGGATCTCGAGGAAACCTATCTGCCCGCCTTCAAAAAACTCGTGGACGCCGGCGTCGAGGCCGTCATGGGCGCCTACAACCGCGTCCGCGGCGAACCCGCCTGCGCCAGCAAGTTCCTGCTCGGCGAGGTGCTGCGCGGGCGCTGGAAATTCGCCGGCCACGTCGTGAGCGACTGCGGCGCCATCGACGACTTTCACCAGCACCACAAAGTCACCGCCGACGCCGCCGAGTCCGCCGCGCTCGCCGTGCGCCGCGGCTGCGACCTGAACTGCGGGTGCACCTACAACGACCTCGTCGTCGCCGTGCGCCGCGGCCTCGTCTCCGAGGCGGAAATCGACGCGTCGCTGCGCCGCCTGCTCGCGGTGAAATTCCGCCTCGGCCTGTTCGACCCGCCGGAGCGCGTGCCGCACAGCCGGGTGCCCGTGAGCGTGGTGGATTGCGCGGAGCACCGCGCGCTCGCCCGCCTCGCCGCCGCCGAGTCCATCGTGCTGCTGAAAAACAAGGACAACCTGCTTCCGCTCCGCCGCGATCCCGCCAGCATCCTCGTCGTCGGCCCGACCGCCGCGAGCATCAACGTCCTCCTCGGGAACTACTACGGCGTCAGTTCGCGCCTTGTCACGTTGATGGAGGGCATCACCGGGCGCGTGGCCGACGGCACCCGCGTGAAATACCGCGTCGGCTGTCCGCTCTCGCAGGACGGCGCGCCCGGGGTGAACTACACCTTTCCCGCCGCCGAGTCGTCCGAGATCGTCATCGCCGTCATGGGCCTCGACCCGACGCTGGAGGGCGAGGAGGGCGACACCGTCGCCTCCGCCACGGGCGGCGACCGCCGCGCCATCGAGCTGCCGCCCAACCAGCTCGCGTTTCTCCGCGAACTGCGCGGGCACTCGAAAAAACTCGTGCTCGTGCTCACCGGCGGCAGCGCCATCGCGGCGCCCGAGGCGCATGAGCTTTGCGACGCCGTGCTGCACGTCTGGTATCCCGGCTGCGAGGGCGGCACCGCGCTGGCCGATGTGCTGTTCGGCGATGTCCCGCCGTCGGGCCGTCTGCCCGTCACCGTGCCGCGCGCGACCGCCGACCTGCCGCCGTTCGACGACTATGCGATGCGCGGCCGCACCTATCGCTTCGCCGAAAAGGAGCCGCTGTATCCGTTCGGCTTCGGCCTCGGCTACACGCGCGTCGCCTACGGCCCGCTCGCCGTGGAGCCGCCGGCATTGCGTCCCGGCCAAACCGTCATTCTCCGCACCACCGTCGAAAACACCGGCGACCGCGCCGTGAACGAAACCGTGCAATGTTATCTGGTCCCGCCGCGGGACTGGCCGGACGCGCCGCGCGCCGTGCTGCTCGATTTCCAAAAAATCGAGCTGCCCCCGCGCTCGACCATGAAAGTGTTTTTCGAAATCGCGAGCGACGCCTTCCGCCAGTTCGACGCCGAGGGCCGCCCCGTGCTCGCGCCCGGCCGCCACGGGCTGGTCATCGGCTCCGCCTCGCCCGGCCCGCGCGCCATCGCGCTCGGCGCGCCCGAGCCCGCCACCGGGGAAATCCTGGTCGAGCCATAATCAACCATAAACCAGCCGCCCCGCGCCCTCTGCCGGCGCGAAAGTGCGGATCGAATTGCCATGCCACCTCCGCCTTCGCCCATGAAACCGACCCGCCTCCTCATCCCCGCCCTTTTGCTCCTGCTCCCCGCCGTCACGCCGCAGCCGCTTCCCGCGCAGCCGTCCGGCGGCCCCTACGGTCCGATCCGGCAATCGTATGAATTGCCCAAGGACGCCAAACGCATCCACCACGTCGCGCCCGACGGCGAGGCCGAGGCCGGCGGCGACGCTCCCGACCGCCCCACCACGCTGGAGGCCGCCATCGGGCGCGCCGTCACCGGCGATGCGATCATCCTGCGCGGCGGCGTCTATCGCACCGGGGATTTGAAGCTCAACCAAGGCGTCGCCCTCCAGCCTCGCGCCGACGAGCAACCCGTCCTCAAGGGCACGCTGGTGGCCGAAAACTGGGAGCCGCAGGATAACGGTCTGTGGCGCACGACCTGGGAGCGCCTTTTCCCGGCCAGGCCCGCGGACTGGTGGCGGCGCCACCGCGAGGGCCGCCGCACTCCGCCGTGGCTCTTCAACAACGACATGGTTTTTGTCGACGGCCGCCCGCTCAACGCCGTTGGCTGGGAAGGCGCCGTCGATGAGGATTCCTATTATGTCGATTACGAAACCGGGACGGTTTACATCGGCATCGACCCGGCCCGGCGCTGCGTCGAGATCACCGCGTTCGACAGCGCGCTCGTCCGCGTCACCGGCGCCGTCCACGGCAAGACCTCCGACGGCAAGGGCCCGGTCATCCGCGGAATCACCTTCACGCAATACGCCTATCGCGCGATCGAGGTGGAGGGCGCCGAACCCGAGGGTCCGGCCGACCCCGCGAGCTACGGCAAGGACGTCACGGGCACCACCCTCGAACACGTCACCATCACCCATTGTTCGCGCGTCGCGGGATATTTCCGCGGCGACGGGCTCACGCTCCGCCATTGCCTCGTCTCGGACACAAGCACGGAGGGCGTTTATATCATCGCCTCGTCGGACTGCCTGCTCGAAAAAAACATCTTCGCGCGCAACAACGTCGAACGCATCACCGGCTATTACCCGTCCGCGGTGAAGATTTTCAACCAGTCCCACCGCGTCACCTGCCGCGACAATCTTGTCATCGACCAGCCGCACTCGAACGGGATCTGGTATGACGTCGGCAACCGGGACGGCGTGTTCGTCAACAACTGGGTCCAGGACTGCGAGGACGGCTTCTTCTTCGAAATCTCCAAGGGCGCCCTCTGCGCCGGAAACGTCTTTGTCGACTGCCACAAGGGCGTGCGTTCGCTGAATTCCTCCGGCATGCGCGTTTACCACAACACCTTTGTCAACACCGTCGCCTCCTTCGAACGCACCGAGCGCAGCGCGGTCGCCGACCACTTCGGCTGGCACCCGGCCACCGGCCCCGACGTGCACGAGCGCGAGGGCCACGAATTTGTCGGCAATCTCCTCGTCGCGGACTCGCGGTTTGACCGCGAGCTCCTGCGTTTCGAGCAGTCTCCCGCGCTCTGCGGCAAGCTCACCCGGCCGCAGGCCGCGCGCATCGACGACAACGTTTACGTGCGCGACGGCGGCGACGCCCGCACGCTGATCGTGTGGAGCCCCGCCGATGGAAAAGACTGCATGGCCGAACTCAAGTCGGTCGATGCGCTGCGGGCCCTGCATCCCGACTACGAAACCCGCGCCCGGTATCACGCGCTGCCCCCGGACTCCCTGTTCAAGAGCCCGGAGCTGCGCCGCTACCAGCTCATCCGGGACATCTCCATCCCGTCGGCCGCCCGCCTGCCGGCCGACGTGCAACAGGCGCTCGGCCGGCCCGCGGAGGCGGGGCATGCGCCCGGCGCGTATCCCGCGGATTGCCCGTAGCGGTTTTATGATTCGTCGCTATTGTCGATGACTGAAAGCAACAAAAAATTAACCGCAAAGAACACAAAGAGCGCAGGAAACAATCCTGTTTTTCCATGAGTTCTTTGCGTTCTCTGCGCTTAAATAAGCAAACCGGCCATCGAAAATAGCGAGGAACCGGTTTTATTAAATTCACCACAAGGACACGAAGAATTATTTCCACCTTTGTGGTGAATCAAAACGAACCATTATTTTGAACAGAAGGAAACGAAGGGCACCAAGTTCCGAGCGAAGCGACAAGCCTGCCAAACCATAATCATAAAATGTATTCTTCGCTCCCTTCGTTTCCTTCTGTTCAATAAAAAACGATTTCTCCCTTCTTTTCCGCGTCTCCGCGTTTCCGCGATTAATCAAAAAACGAATAAAAAAACCTCTCCGCGCATTCCACGCGTTCCGTGGACCAGTCACAACCGTCAAGCCAACCGCCAGCCCTTCCCCACCCTGCCCGTTCCGATGAAACATCTTCTGCCATTGCTTCTCGCTTTCCTCGTCATGAGCCATCCGCTTTTCCCCTCCCCGCTCCCGCCCGGCGAACCGCTGGTCGAGGGCGGGCCGCTGGCCGCCTTCAAACTCGTCACCGGGCCGGAATACGCGGATGCGGCCGGGTTCAGCACCATCGAAACCGACGGCCCCGGCTTCTCGCGCGCGTGGCGCGTCGAGACGAAACGCGACACCGCGCCGTCGTCCGCCATCGGGCTGCGCGCGCTCACCGGCCGCGCCGTCGCGGAGGGCGACACGGGCCTGCTGCGTTTCTTCGCGCGCACCGTTTCCTCCGCCGACGAGACCGGCGCGGGCCGCGTGTTCATCGTCGTGAGCGACAGCGGCCTCGCGTTCAACAGCAGCTTCGAGCTCGGCGTGAGCTTCGGGCGCGAATGGCGCGAGTTCGTGCTGCCTTTCAGGTTCCACAAGGATTTCCCCCGCGAGGGCGCGGCGGTCATGTTCCACTTCGGCTTCATGCGGCAGACGGTGGAAATCGGCGGGCTCGACGTGCTTTATTACGGGAAAACGCAGACGCTCGACTCGCTTCCGCGCACGCGTTTCACCTACGCCGGGCGCGAGGACGGCGCGGCGTGGCGCGCGGACGCGCTCGCCCGCATCGAGCGCATCCGCAAGGGCGCCTTCAACCTCCGCGTCACCGACGCCGCCGGCCGGCCTGTATCCGATGCGTCGATACGCATCGAGCAGACGCGCCAGGCGTTCCAGTTCGGCACCGCGCTGCAATTCGCGCGCCTCGTCCACGACACGCCCGACAACCTCCGCTACCGCGAACTCACGCTGGAGTTGTTCAACGCCGCCAGCCCGGAGAACGACCTCAAGTGGGGCGCGTGGTCCGGCGACTGGGGCGACCGGTATTCGCCCGCGCAATCCCTCGCCGGCCTGCGCTGGCTGCGCGGCCACGGGATTCCGGTGCGCGGCCACGTGCTGGTCTGGCCCGGCTGGAAAAACCTGCCGCGGCTCGTGCAGGAGCTGCGCGGCACGCCGCGCCAGGACGAGATTCCCCGCGTCATCCGCGAGCACATCCGCACGATGGCGCGCGACACGCGCGGCCTGCTCGAGGAATGGGACGCGCTCAACGAGCCGTTCACCAACCACGACCTCATGGACCTCTTCGGCCCCGAAATCATGGCGGACTGGTTCAAGACCGCCGCCGCCGCGATGCCCGGCGTGCCGCTTTACCTGAATGATTTCAGCAACCACGACCTCACGACTGACGCCGACCACGTGCGCCATTTCGAGGAGACCGCGCGCTTCCTCGTGGAGCGCGGCGCGCCGCTGGGCGGCCTCGGCGTGCAGGCTCACATCGGCTCGCAGCCCAACGCCCCCGCCGAGGTGCTCAAGGTGCTCGACCGCTACGCCGCGTTTAACCTGCCCGTCCGCATCACCGAGTTCGACGTGTGGACGGACGACGAGCAGCTCCAGGCCGACTATACGCGCGATTTTTTCATTCTCTGCTTCAGCCACCCGTCGGTCGTCGGCATCCAGCTCTGGGGATTCTGGGAGGCCTGCCACTGGCGCCCGCAGGCCGCGATGTTCCGCACCGACTGGTCGGAAAAGCCGAACGCCGCCGTTTACCGCTCGCTCGTGCTCGACCAGTGGCGCACGCGGATCGAGGCGCGCACCGATGCAGGCGGGTGCCATGCCGCGCGCGGCTTCCACGGCGATTATCTCGTCACGGTCGAGTCCGGCGGACGCCGCGCCGAAAAGGCGTTTGCCCTGAAACCCGGCGAGCCCGCCTTGAATATCGAAATCGTCCTGCCATGAGGGCGTCCCACATTCTCGCTCCCTTCGCATTTTTTATCGCAGGACTGCTCGCCGCGTTTCCGGCGCGGGCAGCCGCGGGCGCCCGCAATCCCGTCATCCACGCCGACGTGCCCGACATGGCGATGATTCGCGCGGGCGATGTCTATTATATGGCGAGCACCACGATGCACATGGCTCCCGGCGTCCCCATCATGAAGTCGAAAGACTTGATAAATTGGGAAATCGTGAACTACGCGTATGCAACGCTCGACGACGTTGACGAACTCAATCTCACCGACGGCAAGAGCACCTACGGACGCGGTTCGTGGGCGCCCAGCATCCGCCATCGCAACGGCGTCTATTACGTTTCCACATTTTCAAACACGACCGGCAAGACCTACGTTTACACGACCAGGGACATCGAGCGCGGGCCTTGGAAGGCGGTTTCGTTCAAGCCCGCTCTTCACGACCACTCGCTGTTCTTCGACGACGGCGGCCGCGTTTACATGCTGCATGGCGGCGGCAGGCTCTCCCTCGTCGAGCTTCTTCCCGACGCTTCCGGCATCAAGCCCGGCGGCATCGACCGGGTCGTCATCGAAAACGCCGGCGCGCCCGCTGGCCCGGACCTCGGCCTGCCCGCCGAGGGCTCGCAGCTCTTCAAGGTCAACGGCAGATATTACCTTTTCAACATCACCTGGCCGAAGGGCGGCATGCGCACCGTTGTCATCCACCGCGCCGACAAAATCACTGGCCCCTACGAGGGGCGCGTCGCGTTTCAGGACCGGGGCATCGCGCAAGGCGGCCTCATCGACACGCCGGGCGGCGATTGGTATGCGTATCTCTTCCGCGACTGCGGCGCGGTCGGGCGCATCCCGTATCTCGTGCCCGTGACGTGGCAGGACGGTTGGCCCGTGCTCGGCGTCGATGGCAAAGCGCCCGACGCCCTGGAAAAATTACCCGCGAACCAGGGTCTGATTCCCGGCCTCGTCGCCTCGGACGAGTTCACGCGCTGCCCGGGCGAGCCCGCGCTTCCGCCCGTGTGGCAATGGAACCACAATCCCGACAACTCGCTCTGGTCGCTCGCCACGCGCCCCGGATTTCTGCGGCTGACGACCGGGCGGGTTGACGCGGATTTCCTCCTCGCCCGAAACACGCTCACGCAGCGCAACTTCGGCCCGGCGAGCGCGGGTGCAACGGCCATCGACACCGCGGGGATGAAAGACGGCGATTTCGCCGGGCTCGCCCTCCTGCAAAAACGTTACGGCCTCGTCGGCGTGAAAGCCGGGGACGGCGCAAAGCATGTTGTCATGATAAGCGCACAATCCGAAACACCCGTCGAACTCGCGCGCATTCCCCTCGGCCAGGAGACTATTCATCTCCGGGCGGAATGCGATTTCCGCGACCGCGCCGACACGGCCCATTTCTTCTTCAGCCTCGACGGCAGGACGTGGCGTCACATCGGCGAGCCGTTGAAGATGACCTACACCATGCCGCATTTCATGGGCTACCGTTTCGGCCTTTTCCACTACGCGACAAAAAATCCAAGCGGCCACGCCGACTTCGATTATTTCCGCGTGGACAGCCAAATCTCCGAAGACATCAGGCAGCCCGCGACCGATTCCAATTAATCCCATGAAGACAGAAGCCCCCGCCTCCATTCGCCGCCCGTTCCCGCCACTTTACCTTTCCATTGTCGCCTCGCTCCTGGCGGTCCTAGCCGCCGCCGCCCTTCCATCACGGGCCTCCGGCCTGCCCGACGACATCGTGGCGGACGGGAATCCGCCCCCCGGCGCGTTTCCGCTCGTCGTGCAGCACGGCGAAGCGCCTCTCTGGCACGATCCCGCGGATCACGCGGGCGTTGTCCGCGCCATCGGCGATCTCCGGGCGGACATCGGGCGCGTGACCGGCCGCGTCCCGGAAATCGTGACCGCCCGGGAAAGCGCGGCGCCGCGCCCCGTCATCATCGGCACGCTGGGCAGGAGCGCGCTCATCGACGGCCTCGTGAAATCCGGCCGGCTCGACGCGTCCGACCTGGACGGCAAATGGGAAAGTTTCGTCATCACGGTGCTCGACAGGCCGCTCGACGGTCTCGACCAGGCGCTCGTCATCGCGGGCAGCGACAAGCGCGGCACGATCTACGGTATCTACGAACTCTCCCGGCAGCTCGGCGTCTCGCCGTGGCATTGGTGGGCCGACGTGCCGCCCGGGAAACGCGCCGAGGCTTATGTCCTGCCGGGACGCCATGCCTCGGGCGAACCCGCGGTGAAGTATCGCGGCATTTTTCTCAACGACGAGGCGCCCGCGCTCACCGGCTGGGTGCACGAAAAATTCGGCGGCTTCAACCACGCCTTCTACGCCAACGTCTTCGAGCTCATCCTGCGCCTGCGCGGCAATTATCTCTGGCCCGCGATGTGGCCGCCCCAGGCCTTCAACGACAACGATCCCGAAAACCCGCGCCTCGCCGACGAATACGGCGTCGTCATGGGCACCTCGCACCACGAGCCCCTCATGCGCGCCCACGCCGAGTGGGCCGCCCATGGCTCCGGCCCGTGGGATTATTCGAAAAACGCCGCCGCCCTCCGCGAGTTCTGGCGCGGCGGCGTCGAGCGCACGAAAAATTTCGAGAACATCCAGACCATCGGCATGCGCGGCGACGGCGACGAACCCATGTCGCGCGAAAGCAACGTCGCCCTCCTCGAGCGCATCGTCGCCGACCAGCGGCAAATCATCGCCGGGGTCACCGGCAAAAACCCCCGGGACGTGCCCCAAACCTGGGCGCTCTACAAGGAGGTGCAGGCCTACTACGAGGAAGGCATGCGCGTGCCCGACGACGTGACGCTGCTCTGGTGCGACGACAACTGGGGCAACCTGCGCCGCGTGCCCACCGCCGCCGAGCGCGGACGCGCGGGCGGCGCCGGCGTGTATTATCATTTCGACTACGTCGGCGGCCCGCGAAACTACAAATGGCTCAACACCGTGCCCATCGCGAAAATCCGCGAGCAGATGCACCTCGCGTGGCGGCACGGCGCGAACCGCATCTGGATCGTGAACGTGGGTGACTTGAAGCCGATGGAGTTTCCCATCGAGTTTTTCCTCTCGATGGCGTGGAACCCGGAGCGCTGGACGGCGGACAACCTCGACGCGTTTTCCCGCGACTGGGCCGCGCGCAACTTCGGCCCCGCCCATGCCGACGAGATCGCCGCGCTCATCGACGGCTACACGCGCCTCAACGGACGCCGCAAACCCGAACTGCTCGCGCCCGGCACGCTGAACCTCGTCAACTATCGCGAAGGCGAGCGCGTGCTCGCCGAGTGGGCCGACCTCATCGCCCGCGCGGACAAGCTCGTCACCGCGCTGCCCGCCGAATACCGCGACGCCTTCTTCCAGCTCGTCCTCTATCCCGTCCGCGCCAGCGCGGTCGTGCAGGAAATCCACGTTGCCGCCGGCCTCAACCACCTTTACGCGCGCCAGGGCCGCGCCGATGCCAACGCGCCCGCCGCCCGGGCGCGCGCCCTGTTTGCCGAGGATGCGCGGCTCGCCGACGACTACCACGCGCTGCGCGACGGAAAATGGAACCACATGATGTCGCAGATTCGCCTCGGCTACACCTACTGGCAGCAGCCGGATATCGCCGCGCTGCCGCCGCTCATCGAGGTGCGCCCGCGCGCCGGCGCGTCGCTGGCCGTCGCCATCGAGGGCTCGCAAACCGCCTGGCCCAGCGGGGCCGGACGCGCCGTGCTTCCGCCGCTGGACAATTTTGCGCGCGGCACGCGCTGGATCGAAGTCTTCAACCGCGGCGACACGCCTTTCACGTTCACCGTTTCCGCCGACCGGCCGTGGATAAAACTTCCGCCTGCATCCGGCCCCGTTGACAAAACAACCCGCCTTGAAATCGGCGTGGACTGGGACGCCGTCCCTCCCGGAGAAACCCGGGCGCGCCTCGCGATCACCAGCGACGCGGGCGCGTCGCTGGCCGTGGAGCTGCCCGTGAAAAACCATCGCGGCGCGGCGATCCGCCCGGGCGCGTTTGTCGAAAGCGACGGACACATCGCCATCGAGGCTCCGCACGCCGCGCGGGTGATCGACGCCGGCGGCGCGGGCTGGCGCGCGCTGCCGGGCTTCGGGCGCGTGGCCGGCGGCGTGACCGTGTCGCCGGTGGATGCGTCCGAGCGCGAGCCGGGCGGCCCCGGCTCGCCGCGCCTCGAATACGACGTGCATGTCTTCAACGCGGGCGAGATCACGGTGGAGCTGCAATGCGCGCCCTCGCTCGATTTTCTGCCGGGCTCGCCCTTGCGCGTGGCCGTTTCCTTTGATGACGAGGCGCCGCGGATCGTTCCGCTCGCCACGGACGCGACCCTGCGCGACTGGGAGCAGGCGGTGTCGGACGCGGTGCGCCGCGTCACCACGCGCCACACGCTCGCGCGTCCCGGCCACCACGTGCTCAAGCTCTGGATGGTCACGCCCGGCGTGGTCGTCGAGCGCATCGTCATCGACACCGGCGGCCTGCACCCGAGTTACCTCGGCCCGCCCGAGAGCCCTCGCGCCCCGTAGCGCAGGCAGCCCTGCCTGCCGTCGAAAGTGGTCGCGCGCAGCGCGGCATCTTTTTTAACCAGAAAAAATCAGCGACGCTTCGCATCTTCTTTTTCGGCGGCAGGCAGGATGCCTGCGCCACGACGCGCGCGCGGAGCCTGTCCGCGCTTCGTTGTCATTCTATTGTAAGAACACCCGCCCTTTTGTCATCCCGCTCGCCGCGGGCAATTTGTCCTGCACGGTTTCCCGGCGCACCCAACCGCATCCCCTCGCTGAAAACGCGCATCAGCATCCCGTCAATCCATATCTCAAAATGAGCGACGCCTCCCAAAAAATCCCGCTGCGGGAAAAACTCGGCTACAGTCTCGGCGACGTTGCCGCCAACTTCTTTTTCCAGTCGATGATCCTCTATCAGACCGCGTTCTACACGGACACGGTCGGGCTCTCGGCGGTCGCGGTCGGCACGATGTTTCTTGTGTTGCGCCTGGTCGACGCGGTTGTCGATCCGATCATCGGCGCGCTGGCCGACCGCACGCGCACGCGATGGGGAAAATTCCGCCCGTGGATACTCGTCACGGCGGTGCCGTTCGGCCTCGTGTTCTGGCTGGTGTATCTCTCGCCGGATTTCGGCATGGGCGGAAAACTCGTCTACGCCTATGTCACCTACGCGCTCATGATGATGCTCTACTCGGCAAATAACACGCCTTATTCCGCGCTCATGGGCGTGATGACGCCCGACGCCAGCGAACGCGCCAACATCGCGCGTTACCGCTTTGTCGCGGCGCTCGTCGGACAATTTCTCATTCAGGCGCTCACGCTGCCCCTCGTGGTCAAGCTTGGCGCGGGCAACAGCGCGCGCGGCTGGGCCGTGACGATGGGAATTTTTGGCGCGGTCATCATCGTGATGTATCTCGTCACCTTCGCGACCACGCGCGAGCGCGTGCAGCCGCCGCCCACGCAAAAGCCTTCGCTCGGCGCCGACTTGAAGGCGGTTTTCGCGTGCGGCCCGTGGCTGGTCATGTTCGTGCTCACGCTGTTGGTCTTCACGACACTCGTCGTGCGCGGCAGCTCGCTGAATTATTTTTTCAATTACTACCTTGATCGGGAGTCGATACGGTCGTTCCTCGACGGCGTGGGGCTCGCGTCCGCGGCGGGTCCGGGGGAAATCACAGGCTGGAAATCCGCGCTCGACGCGCTCGGCCTGATCGTGAAGGCGGACGGCTCCAACGCCCCCGCGGTCGGCCTGAGTTTCTTCTTCGTGGCCGGCTCGTTGATCCAGATTATCGGCATCATTCTGTCCAAGCCGCTCGCGGATCGTTTCGGGAAAAAAGCCGTGTTTATCACCGGCATGTCGGTGACGGCGGTGGCAACGGCGCTGGTGTATTTTGTCACGCCGACGTCGATGGGATTGCTCGTCGTGCTGAGCATCCTCTGGCCGCTCGGTTGGGGGCCGACGGTGCCGCTGCTTTGGGTCATGATCGCGGATGTCGCCGACTACTCGGAGTGGAAAACCACGCGCCGCGCCACCGGTTTCATGTATGCGGGGATTTTGTTCGCACTGAAAGCCGGGCTCGGCCTCGGCGGCGCGCTCAGCGGCTGGCTCATCGCCGCATATGGCTACGTGCCCAACGTCGCGCAGACCGAGCACGCGCTGCTCGGCATCCGGCTCAGCGCGACGATCTACGCGGCGATTCCCTTCGTGCTCGGCATTATTTGCCTGCTGTTCTATCCGATCGGGAAAAAACTCAACCTGCGCATCCAGGAGGAACTCGCCGAGCGCCGGAAAAATTACTGAACCGCCCCGCCGCGTATCCGATAAACCATGACACACCCGCCGCGCCGACCGTTTTTTCCCCGTCTGCTCATCCTCGCCCTCGCCGTGCTTGCCGCCGCCCGCGCCGAGGACGGCTACCGCCTCTGGCTGCGCTACGACCTGATCGAGGACGCCACGCAACGGAAAACCTGCGCCGAGGCCCTTGCCCGCATCACGCTCGCCACGCCCGGCGGCGTGGAGACACCCGCGCTCGCCGCCGCGCGCGACGAGCTCCAGGCCGCGCTCGCCGGCCTGCTCGGCCCGGACGCGAACTGCTCCGTGGAAATCGGCCGCGCGGAGCACGACGCGGCGCTGGGCGACGAGGGCTACGCGCTCCGCCGTTCATCCGCCGCGGGCATGGTCATCTCCGCCAACCGCGACATCGGCGCGCTCTACGGCGCGTTCGAATTGCTCCGCCGCGTGCAGACCCGCCAGCCGCTCGACGCGCTCGACTTCGCCAGCACGCCGCGCATCAGGCTCCGCCTCCTCAATCACTGGGACAACCTCGACCGCTTCGTCGAGCGCGGCTACGCGGGCTTCTCGCTGTGGAAATGGTTCACGCTGCCCGACGTCATCGAGCCGCGCTCGCCGACGTGTTCCGGCCCTACGGCATCCGCGTCTATCTCACCGCCCGCTTCAGCGCGCCCATCGAAATCGGCGGTCTCGCCACCGCCGATCCGCTCGATCCCGCCGTCGCCGCGTGGTGGCGCGGGAAAGCCGCCGAGATTTATCAACTCATTCCCGACTTCGGCGGCTTCGTCGTGAAGGCCAACTCCGAGGGCCAGCCCGGCCCGCAAAACTACGGACGCTCCCACGCCGACGGCGCGAACCTCCTCGCCGACGCCCTCGCGCCGCACGGTGGCGTGGTCATGTGGCGCGCCTTCGTTTACGACCACAACGTTCCCGACGACCGGGCGAAACAAGCCTGCGCCGAATTCCAGCCGCTCGACGGCCGGTTCCGCCCGAACGTCATCATCCAGATCAAAAACGGCCCCATCGACTTCATGCCGCGCGAGCCGTTTCACCCGCTCTTCGGCGCGATGCCGCGCACCCCGCTCGCCCTCGAATTGCAAATCACGCAGGAGTATCTCGGCGCGAACACGCACCTCGCCTTCCTCGCCCCGCTCTTCAAGGAGACGCTCGACTCCGACACCCACGCGCGCGGCCCCGGCTCCACTGTGGCCCGCGTCATCGACGGCAGCCTCGGGCCGCACGCGCTCACCGCCATCGCCGGCGTGTCCAACATCGGCGACGACCGCAACTGGACCGGCCACCCGCTCGCCGCCGCCAACTGGTATGCCTTCGGCCGCCTCGCCTGGAGCCACACGCTTTCCTCCGAAACCATCGCGGGCGAATGGACGCGCATGACGTTCTCCAACGACGCCCGTATCCGGAAACTCATTACGAAGATGCTCCTGGAGTCCCGCGAGGCCGTGGTGGACTCCATGATGCCGCTCGGCCTTCACCACATCATGGCGAGGAATCACCATTACGGCCCCGGTCCGTGGGTGGACGAGGGCCGGCCCGACTGGACCTCCACCTACTATCATCGCGCCTCCGCCGACGGCATCGGCTTCGACCGCACGCCCTCGGGCTCCGATGCGACCGCGCAGTATTTCCCCGCCGTCCGCGACCGTTTCAACGATCTCTCCACCTGCCCGGAAAACCTTCTGCTCTGGTTCCATCATGTTCCCTGGGATCACCGCCTGCGCTCCGGGCGCGAACTCTGGGACGAGCTTTGCCTGCGCTACCAGTCCGGCGTCGATGCCGTGCGCTCATGGCAGGCCGCGTGGGAAAATCTCCGCAGCCTCATCGACAACGAGCGTCACGGCCACGTTGCCGCGCTGCTGCGCATCCAGGAACGCTCCGCCCGCGAATGGCGCGACGCCTGCCTGCTTTATTTTCAAACCTTCTCCCGCCGCCCGCTCCCGGCCGGCGTCGAGCCGCCTGAATATCCGCTGGATCACTACAAATCCATCCGCCTCCATTACGTCCCCGGCACCCCGGGCGGAACATGAAACCGGCTTCGCCATGTCTCGCAAATTTCCGGCTTTTGCGCGCCGTCCGCGCCTTTTTGGGGATTATTTTCCACCGGGCAAACGGTCCCTGAACAACCGCGGCATGGCATAAATTATTTCTAATTGATTCCAGAACAAGGGTTGGTGGAAAACTGAAATGCGGTTTGTGCAATCCGTAAAAACTCCTGGGAAAAATATCTTAAAAAGCGCTTGCATTCCGCACTTGTTTTAACAGCCTGATTTTCCCTCCCGCCAAAAATCGCTTGTTGAGCCTAGCTCCGAGCGGTTTAAACGCCCGGCCTCATCGCCGGGCGTTTTTTTGGGCCAGTGGCGAGGATTGCAGCATGCCCTGGTTCCGGCGCCCGCTCGAACGCCAGCGCCCCGCGCAACATATCACGTAATTTTGACATCTCTAGGCGGATGCGAGATTGCCCGGATGATCGCGACCGCTTCGCGTGGCGGCTCACCGTGTCGTCAAGTGCCACTGCCCGCACAACGGGCATTTATACGCCGTCCGCCAGCGCTCCAGACCGAGCACGGCGACGGCATCCAGCGCGTCGGCCTGCGACCGGTAACGCCGCTTGCCGGTGCACATCCGCTCGCGTTCCTCGCGCGATGGCTCTCGTCGTTTGGGCTGCTTTCTGGGCACGCCAAACAACCAAGCGCGCGCCCGATCCTGTCGCAAGCAGTTTGAGGCCGGGGCGTTTCAGGTCATGCCGCCTGGAGGTACGGTCGCCGTGCCGTCCGGGTCGGGTGGCATGGGCGTCCCGCCCATGCGACGGCGCTCCGCGCCGCGAGGTTACGTTCAACATGAGCGGGGTCGCCTCTGCCGCCCAATCCCACGGGCGGGACGCCCGTGCCACGCAAACCACGCGGAGTGTATCCGTATAACAGATACCACCTAATCCATGGCAGGCCATGCCTGCGTCACTCCGGCGCGGTGAAGCGGTAGCTGCCGGAGACGACCTCGAAGACGGCCTCGTCCTTCACCCGCCGGAGGAGGCGCACGCCGCGGGCCTGCGCGACGGGAAGATCGCCCTCGCGGATGGCGGAGACCTCCGGCACGGGGAGATGCACCGTCGCCACCGCGCCCACCGGTATCGAGATTTTTAATACAAAACGGCCGTTCTCGCGCCACCACACGACGGCCACGGGGCCGCGCGGGGAGTGCACGGCGGCGCGCGCGCGGTCAATGCCGGCGACGGCGGCGGGCTTGATGATGACGCGCTTGAAGCCGGGGCCGGCGGGGTCGGGCTGGATGCCGGCGAGGTCATGGTAAAGCCACTCGGTGATCTGCCCGAGCATGAAGTGGTTTTGCGAGGACCGCGGGTTCGCGTCCCATGCCTCGGTGAGGCTCGTCGCGCCGCGGGCAAGCTGGTAGCCGTAGCCGGGCTTTTCGCTCTGGTTGTTCATCGCGAAAACCACGTCGGAACGCCCGGCGTCGGCGAGGGCGCGGAGCACGTAGCGGTAGCCGACGTCCCCGGCGGTGATGGCGTGGCCGCGGCTTTCGATGTCGGCGACAAGCGCGGCCAGCACGCCGTCGCGGCGTCCGGGCGGGACGAGCCCGAGCACGAGCGGCATGGCCTGCGCGGTTTGCGAGCCGGCGGCGTAAACGCCGGCGCGCGGGTCGAAGAATGCCTTGTTGAAGGCGTCGGCGATGCGCGCGGCCTCGCTTTCATAATACTTCGCCTCGACCTTGCGGTTGAGCAGCGTCGCGACGCGCCCGAGCGTGGCGGTGATCTCGTAATAAATGGCGGTGGCGGTGAGCGCGACCGGCGTGAGTTGCGCGACGCCGGGACGCTTCGGGCCGATGTCATACCAGTCGCCGAGTCCGTGCGAGAGCAGGCGCCCCTTCGCGCGGGTGCCGAGGTAGTCGGCGTAGCGTTGCATCTGCGGATAGTAGCGGCGCAGGAGCTGCTCGTCGCCCGTCCAGAGGTAATGCTGCCACGCCGCCAGGACGAGTGCGCCGCCCCATTCGGGCGAATCGCGGAAGCCGCCCTCGAACACCACGTATTCGGGGGCGATGCTGGTGACAAGCCCCTGCGGGGTTTGCGCGGCGGCCATGTCGTCGAAGCATTTTTCGAAGAGGCGCGTGACATCCCATTCGTAGCGGAGCGAGGGGCCGTTGAGATGGTATTGCTCGAGCCAGCCGAGCTTTTCGCGCTGCGGGCAATCGGTGAAGACGTGCGCGAGGTTGCTGGCCTGGGCCCAGCGGACGAGCGTGCGGATGCGGTTGAAAAGTTCGCTCGAGCATTCGAACTCGCCGGACGCGGGGGAGTCGGAATGGACGACGACGGATTCGAGCGATTCGATGACGGGCAGCGCTGCGGGCGCGGGGGAATCAGGCAGCGCGGAGGGCGCGGAGAAAGCGGGAGGAGAGGATGCGTGGGGGGCATCGCTTTCCGCTTGCGACTGGGAGCGCCGGCTTCCAGCCGGCATGTTTTTTTCGGATGCCGGCAGGATGCCGGCGCTCCCAGTCGCTGACGCGTTTTGGGCGGCGCCTTCGTTTTCCGCGAGGCGCGCGTAGTGGAGGGCGTTGCCGATGTTGCGGGAGCCGGGGGTGACGGCGCGGGCGGCGTCCTCGGGCGTGGCGTAGCGTTCGACCTGAAGGTAACGCGCGCCCTGGTAGAAAAACCTGGGAAACCAAGCCTCGGCGGATTCGTCGCCGGCAAGCGTGTATTGCCACCAGGCATTGCCGCCGCCGCAGGAACGCCGGTCGACGCTGCCGTCGGCATTCAGGAGTTCGGCCGGAATCATGCGCACGATGGAGCCGGCGGGGCCGCGCACGCGCAGGCGCGGCATCATGGAGGCGTTTTGCCCGAAATCATACACACTCACGCCGGGACGGATTTCGCGGACCGCGGCCGGCGCAAAGGTCTCAAACGCGCCGAAGGGTGGCGAGCTGTGCGACGCTCCGCGGAGTTTGCCGCCGGGGCCGGGCGCGGCGGCGGCGGGCGCCCAGCCGGAGTCGTCGAAACCGGGCTTGTCCCAGCCGCGAAGCGCGCGCGCGCGCCGGGAGTCGAAATCCTCGCCGCCATAAAAATTCGCATAGGTCGCCGGGCCGGCGGCGGTGGCGCGCCAGCTCGCGTCGGTGCTGATGATCTCGAAGAGTCCGTTGTCGTATTCGAGGCGGAGCTGCGCAAAGGCGACGGGCGCGCGCGGCGGCGTGACGAGCTTCAGGTAGCGCCCCTCGGCGCCCTCGCTGATGTTATAGGGACCGCCGGCGACCTGGATGCCGAGCGCGTTTTCGCCGGGGCGAAGCTGCGCGGTGATGTCATGCGTCTCGTAGAGGCAGGTCGAGGCATAGTCGGTCCACGCGGGCGTGAGCAGGCCCTCGCCGATGCGTTTGCCGTTGGCGGTGAACTCATACTGGCCGAGACCGGTGACGTGGATGACCGCGCGGCTGAGGCCGGGGCGGACGTTGAACTCGCGGCGCAGGAGCAGCGTGGCGTTGGCCAGCGGATTGGCGCCGGGGATGCCGAGCCCGTCCACGGCGGCGGCGCACGACCAGTGCTCGTCCTCGCGGGAATCGCCGGCCGTGACGCGCGCGCCGACGGCGATGTTTTTCCCGCCGGAGAGCACCTCGATCTGGCGGCAGGCCAGGCGCGTCCTGCCGGCCTCGTCGAGGGCGCGAAGTTTTGTCGCGGTCAGGCGCACGTAGCGCGCGGCGCGGCCCTCCATCGGCAGCGAGATGAGGTAGGCGCCGGCGGGAAAATCCTTTTCGGTGTGATCGGCGGCGATGACCGCGGCGCGGAAGGACGGCTCGTCGGAAAGCTCCAGCTTGAAACGGAGCGGCAGGCCGTAACGCGCCTCGACCGTGTGCAAAACCGAATGAATCCTCACGGTGTCGAGCGGGTGCGATTCGCCGAGGTCGAGCTGCACCCATTTCACCGTGTCCTGCCGGTCCGTGTCGCGCGAGCTGAAGCCCGCCGCCCGGCGTTCCCATTTCAGCATTTCCGCGTCGGAAATCCAGGACACGCCCGGCTGCCAGCCCGGCCCGCGCGCGGTGTCGAGCACGCCCATCGTCCATGACGCGACCGCGCTCCAGGGCGACGCCGCGCCGCGCGCGTCCCATGCGCGCACCTTCCAGAAAACCTGCTGCGAGGAGGCCGGCGGGCGCCCGAGATAAACCACGTGCTGCGACTGGCAGGAGACGACCTTGCCGCTGTTCCAGTAATCGGCCTGGTCCTGCGCGAGCATCGCGGCGTTGCTGGCGACGAGCACCTGCCAGGCGGTCTGCGCGTCGCCGCGCTCGTCGGACTGCAACCGCCAGCCGAGCCGCGGCTGGTCGGCATCGATGCCCAGCGGGTTTTCCATGCCCTCGCAGCGCAACCCGTCCACCGTGAGCGCGGCGAAAGTGCTGGCCGCCGCGCCCAGCAGGCCGAAGGCCAAAAACGCCGACGCCAAAACCGCGCGCGATTTCCGGCGCGCCGGACTCGGGAGACTTTTGGCAAAAAGCATTCCGACAAAAGACACCCGCCGGGGGCACAAGTGAAGAGAAATTCGGCAAAAAATTCGCACCGCCGAGGCGAAAAAATTGAACCCGCGCCGCCCGGCCCGGCGGCGCCGCTAGGCGCAATTCGACTTGTCCGGCATCGCCGTGCCCGCCGCCTCGTCGCCCGCCGCCGGCGCGATCACCTGCGCGAGACGCGCCTCGAATTCAGCCAGCACGCGGCTGCGGCGGAACTGCGCGACCCAGCCGCGCCCGTTTTCCGCCCATGCCTGTTTTTGCGCGGCATCGGCGGCGGCCATCTCGCGGGCGGCGGTCCGCAAGGCCTCCGCGTCGCCCGGCGGCACCACGCGGCCGAACCCGCCCGCCGCCACCGCCCGGGCCAGCTCGCTGTCGGCGTCGGCCACGGCCAGCACGGGGCGCCCGTGCTGGAGGATGGAAAGGAGCTTGCTCGGGAAAAAAAACTGCCCCGTGCCGCGTTGCTGCGTGATGAGGCTCACGTCCGCCTCGCGCAGCAGCGCTTGGTATGAGTCGTCGGGCTGGAGCGGATACAGCCGCACCCGGCTGCCCGGCGTGGCCGCGACCAGCGCGGCCAGCGATTCCTTGGCCGCGCCCTCGCCGCACACCGCCCAATGCGCCTCCGTGCCGACCGACGCCGCCACCGCCACCTCCAGCCCCTGCTTCATGCCGACGTTGCCCGAATAGGCGATGAGCACGGTGCCGTCCGCGATGCGGTTCGCGCGGCGGAACGAGGCCGCGCCGTCGGCGGCGCCCCCGGCGGCGGAGGCGGCCGCCGGCAATGCGTCGGGTATCCAGTTCGCAAACAGCCACGTTTTTCCACGCGGCACGCGCTTGCGCGCAAACGCATCCATCATGCCCTGCGAGATGCCCGATACCAGCGCGGCGCGGCGGTAGCTCCATTTTTCCAGCGCGTGCAGCGCGCGCACCGCCGGGCCCGGCTTTATCATGCCAAGCCCGAGCGCCGCGTCGGGTTGCAGGTCCTGCACATGAAACACAAAGGGGCGCCGCAGCAAAAGGCCCGCGACAAACGCGCCCAGGCCGAGGAACAGCGGCGGGCTGACGACCACAAACACATCCGGGCGCGGCAAAAAGAGCGCGCGTAGTGTGGAAGTGAATACAAAGCTCAGCTCGTGGACGAGCCGCTTGAGGGTGGACGGTTTTCCCGGCACGTAATGCCAGCAGCGCCGCACGGTCACCCCGTCCGCCCGGCGCGAGGTCTCGAAAAACTTGCCGCGGTCCTCCGGGCGCTTCCGCCACCACGGATAATAGGGGAAGCTGGTGAGCATCGTGACCTCGTGCCCGCGCGAGGCCAGCCATGCGCAAAGATCGGTGTTGAACGGGCCGATTCCGGTCGGCTCCGGCTCGTAGTTGATTCCCCAAATGGTGATTTTCACGATATGATAAATTTCCTCGGACGCGTCCGCCGTGGTCCCGCCTGCAGGTCGCGGGCCAATCCCGTCCGCGTCATGATTCCCCACTGCCAATCCGCCCGCCGCGTGGCCATATTCTTGTATCTAAATCCGCCCGGCGGGCGCGGTTTATTATCTTTATAACATTAATATAGGGGAAACCCCTACACGCGCCCGGGTTTTAAGATTCAATTTACCCAAACGGCATCGCGCCCGCACGGCGCAAGCTATTTGCCGGTATATATCCAAGCGCCGCACCGATCTTCCAGCATGCTCACACGCGCCTCCATCACCAACAGCAACGCCTTGGCAAACGCCGGGCCGCCGGGCTCCGCCGACGACGCCCGCCGCGCCCTCCCGATGGAAAAACGACGTGGTTTTCTGGACGGCGTGGCGCGGAATCGCGCGCTGCTGCCGGGGCTGGCGCTGATCGCGGCCACTTGGCTGCTGCTATTCTGGCGCCTGCACACGGAGTGGATCGTCAACGAGCTTTATTCCTACGGTTGGGTGGTGCCGTTTCTCGCGTTATATCTGTTCAGTGAGCGCTGGCGCGCGCGTCCGCCCGCGGCGGAGGGACGCCCGCACCCGTCGTGGCTGGTCCTCCCGGCGGCGCTGCTCGTGGCTTATCTGCCCATGCGCGTCATCAACGAGGCCAATCCCGACTGGGTGAAAATCAATTTCTACCTCACCTGTCTCGTCGCGGCCTTTTCGTTCGGCGCGCTTTTTGCGATCGGGCGGCTGCGCTACATGTGGCATTTCGCGTTTCCGATTCTTTTCACCTTCACCGCGCTGCCCTGGCCCATCGCGATCGAGGACCAGCTGGTGCAGACGCTCACGCGCTGGAACACGCTCGTCAGCGCCGACACGCTCACGCTGTGCGGCGTGCCGGCCATCGCCACGGGCAACATCATCCAGGTCGGCTCGTCATGGGTGAACGTCGCCGACGCGTGCAGCGGCATCCGCTCGCTCCAGACCGCGTTCATGATGTCGCTTTTTCTCGGCGAGTTTCACCGGCTCGGCCTGCTTTCGCGCGTGCTGCTGATGGGCTCGTCCTTCGTCGTCGCATTCCTGCTCAACATCGGCCGCACCATGACGCTCACGTGGATCAACGCCGCGCACGGCGGCGAGGTCATGGAAAGCTGGCACGACCACGTGGGCACCGCCGTCATGGTGTCGTGCATCGCCGGCCTGTGGGCGCTGTCGGTGCTGTTTGCGAGGCTCAAGCAGAAGCTCGGCGGCCGTTCGCTCCTTTCCGCGCTGACCCTCGGCACCCACGCGCCGACGCCCCCGGCGCCGGCCGCCGCCTCCGTATCCGGAAATCAAATACCCGCCCCCTTCCCCGCGGGCTTCGTCGTCTTCGGCCTCGCCGTGCTCGCGGCCGCGGAGCTGTTCACGGAAGGCTGGTATCGCCGCCATGAGGCGCACCTCGACCCGCCGCCGCAATGGACGATCGACTGGCCCGCGCACGCCCCCGGCTTCCAGCAGACGGAGTTCCCCGACCGCACCCGCGCCATCCTCAAATACAACGAGGGCGAAACCTGCTCGTGGATCACGCCCGAGGGCTACGAATTCCAGATGTATTACATCCGCTGGCATGCCGGGCGCGTGTCGAAGTTCCTTTCCGGCGCGCATTACCCGACCGTGTGCATGCCCGCCACCGGCCTGAAATACGACGGACGCGCCGGCGTCCTCGACATTCCCGCCGGGCCGCTCGACATCCGCTTCACCAATTTCCTTTTCGATTCCAACGGCGCGCCCGTGTATGTGTTTCACGCCATCATCGAGGACCGTCCCGCGGCCGACACCGAAAAAATCGACTACCGCCAGGTGAGCAGCTCCGAGCGCATCGCCTCGGTCCTCAACGGCCACCGCAACCTCGGGCAACGCGTCATCGGGATCTCCATTTTCGGCGCCACCTCGCTCCAGGACGCCGAGAGCGCCGTCCGCGACCAGCTCTCCGGCATGCTGAAAGTCACGCCCGTGCCGCGCGCCGTCGCCGCCCTTTCCATCCAGCAACAATAAAACCGCGTCCCCTCTTTTCTCTTTATTCTTTCTCTGTCCTCTTTCTCTGCGCGCGACCACCGGCCTTTGAGGAGAAAGAGGAAAGAGAAAGAATAAAGACGAAAGAATAGAGGGCGCACCAATTCACCAGCCTACCAGCCTTCATCAATCCGCCCGCCATGCCATTTTTCCGCAAACGCACCAAACGCATCCTCATCATCCTCGCCGCGCTCGCCGTCTTCCTGCTTGGCGGTTACGCCGGCGCGCGCTGGGTCGCATGGCCCTGGTTCAAAGGCTGGCGTGAAACCCGCACCAACCACATCGCCCGCGAATACCTTGAGAAGGGCGATTATCCCAATGCCCTCGTCGCCGCCCGGAAGACGCTGAAATACAACCAAAACAATATCGACGCCTGGAAACTCGCCGCCGAGATCACCGAGAAGCAGGAGGCGTCCGACACGCTCTATTACCACCAGCGCCTCTCCATCGTCCAGCCCACGCTCGAAAACAAACTCAAGCTCCTGCGCCTCGCGCTCGAATTCCGCGCCTACAACTACGTGGCCTCCACCATCGACCATCCCGGCGTCGATGTTTCCCGCTCCGCCGAATTCTACAAACTCGCCGCGCAAATCAGCCTGCGCGCCGGCAACCCCGCCAAGGCCCGCTACCTCCTCATGAGCCTCGTCTCGCTCCAGCCCAGCGATGAATCCCGCCTCGAGCTCGCCCAGCTCAACCTCATGAACGGCCTCGACGAAAACAAAGCCGGCGCCCGCGGCGAAATCCGCGAAATCGCCGCCCGCTCCCCCGCGCTCCAAGGCCGCGCCCTCGCCGTCCTCCTCGCCGACGCCATGGAAAACGCCGACGCCGCCACCTCGCTCGAACTCGCCGCGCAGCTCGACACCCAGGCCGAGCTTTCCCCCTCCACCCGCCTCCTCATCGCCGACACCCACCGCCTCTTCGCCCCCGACCGTTTTCCGGCCACCGTCCAATCGCTCGAAAACTCCTTCGCATCCTCCCCCGGCAGCACCGTCGCCCTCGCCACCTACCTGGCCAAAAACGGCCACGCCGCCGAGGCGGTCCGCTGGCTCTCCACCCTGCCCGCGGAAACCCGCGCCATCGAAACCATCCAGATCGCCCACGCTTCCGCCCTTCTCGCCCTCAACGACTGGCCCGCGCTCGACAGCTACCTCCGCGCCACCCGCTGGGCCCAAAACGAATACGCGCGCCAGATTCTCCTCGCCCGCGCCGCCCGCGAACGCGGCGACCAGCGCGCCTTCGCCGACGCCTGGCGGCTCGCCGTCATGGACATCGGCAACACCCCGCGCAAAATCAACGCCCTCTACAGCCAGGTTTCCCGCTGGGGCTGGACCGACCAGAAAAACGAACTCCTCTGGAAACGCTTCCAGTTGAACCCCGCCGACAAGACGACCCGCGACCAGCTCGCCGCCTGGGAGCTCAGCCGCGGCAACACCTCCGGCCTCAACCGCCTCTACGCCCGCCTCCTCGAGCAAAACCCGTCCGATGCCGACGCGAAAAACAACCTCGCCTACACCAACATCCTTCTCGGCACCAATGTCGAACGCTCCGCCGCCGACGCCCAAGCCCTGCACGAATCCGATCCCTTCAACGCCTACTACCTCACCACGCTCGCCCTCGCCCACTACCGCCAGGGCAAGCCCGTCGAGGCGCTCAACACCATCGACAAACTCGGCCTCGGCGTCCTCACCTCGCCGCAGCGCACGCTGCTCCGCTCCGTCATCCTCATCGCCAACAACCGCGTGGACGAAGGCGCCGACCTCCTCGCCCGCGTCCAGACCGACCGCCTTCTCCCCGAGGAACGCCGCCTCCTCACCGAGGCCGCGCCCGCCATCGCAAAAGCCCGCCGCGGCCAGCGCAACCTCGCCCACCTCGCCTCGCTCACCACCGCCGACGCCGCCTCCGGAACCTCCGCCGCGGTGAAAAGCTGGCTCGCCCTCCTCTCCGAAAACCAGCGTCCCGAGCCCACCTCGCAAATGGAACTCGCGGAATCCTTCTACGCCCTCGATGACTACGCCGCGCTCGAGAACACCCTGAACTCCGGCGCCTGGCCCCGTCCCTACGAACACCTCCGCAACGCCCTCCTTGCCTACTCCCGGCGCCAGCTCGGCCAGTCCTCCGACGCCCGTGTTTCCTGGCGCGTCGCCCTCGGCTCGGCCGGCATGAACCGCGATTCGCTGCTCGACCTTGCGGCCCTCTGCGCCGACTGGGGCTGGACGCCCGAGCGCATCGAAATCCTCAACCGCATCCACCAGCGCACCCCGCTCGACAACGCCAACTTCACCGAACTCGCCGCCTATTATCACCAAAACGGCCAGACCGCGGAGCTGGCCCGCATCTACGCCGTGCGCATCGACGCGGGCGACGAGGACCCGGCCAACAAATCCCTGCTGGCCTACTACAGCCTCCTCACCGACAGCAACCTGGCCCGCGCGCACGTCCTCGCCCGGCAGACCCACGACCGCGCGCCCGCCGATCCCCTGCATGCGAAAGTGTATGCCTACTCCCTCTGCAAACAATCCCGTCCCGCCGAGGCGGCCCGCATCCTCGCCGATCTCCCCGACCAGCCCGAGACCGGCTACGCCCAGCTCGCACTGATCAAGGCCGCGACCGCGCTCCTGCAAAACGACACTGCCGACGCCCGCCGCTACTTGGAGAATTTCGATCCCTCCACCGCACTCCCCGAGGAAGTCGCCCTGGCCGACACCATCCGGCAAACCCTCGCGCAAAAAGACGTGTGAACACCTCTCCGGGCAACCGAAGGTGACGCCGGCAAACTTGCGGACGCAGCCGGGTCAACACGCGCTGCCGCGCGAGACCGTTTCCGAACCATTTTCAGGCCTGCGCCGTCCAGGCGGGTCGGGTGGCACGGGCGACTCGCCCGTGCGACGGCGCTCCGCGCCGCCATCCCCAAAAACCAACATGGGCGGGGACGCCCATGCCACGCAACCCGCCGCCTTCCGACTGCGCCGCTAAAGCGCCAATCTTGTTCGCAGCCGGCATCAGAACTGATGACGAAAGCCGGCGGTCAGGCCCCAAGGCTTGTCATACTTCTCACCAAAGCCTGCCTCGTAGTCGAAGTGCATCTGGTTCCGGTTGCCAGCCGCCAGACCATGCACGAGGCCCAACTCGCCCCTCGTGCCGTCCGGATCCGGACACCGCGTCAACGACGGTTCACTTGGGTTGGCGGAGGAGAATAGGTCGTCGATGCAACGTTATTTTTTGGGAAGATGGCGAGCCTGCGGATGCGCTTGCCTGTGTGGCGGCTGATTCAAGCAGCTGACCATGGAGTCAATAGGGGCCGGGTTCGATCTGGATCGTTGGTTTTCTGTCCTCCACGGTTTGAACGAATTGAGCAACGGGGATGCCCAAGCCAATCGCCAGTTGAAAGACGGTGTAAAGGCTTGGCTCCCGCAACTCGCGTTCCAGTAGACCAATTGAATTAATGTGAAGTCCTGAGCGACGAGCCAATTCCTCCTGTGAGAGCTGCCGCTCGACGCGGAGTGTCCTGAGTGTTGTCGCAAACGCTTGGGTAAAATTCATCTACCAATGTTACCTTTAGAACATGGATATTTTTACACACAGTGGTGTTTATTTTTAAGTTGACATAACACACAATAGTGTTGTTTTTTTAATTTATCAGAATCGTTTTACCATGCACCTTCACCTTTTCATACAACCCTATAATTTCATCATGGAGGCCTCTCTCCCCTCCCTGTTTATCGACGCTGAGCGCGCCATTTTTACTTTCGCTATCCATGGCCTATTGCCTGCCGATCACCCTGCGCCCGCACTTGAGCACACTGGCCGGCGAACTGACGCCGTGTCCTATTTTCGAAAAACCCACCCAAATCCAGTGGTTCGATGTCCGCGCGCTCCCCCTATCGGATGGGTTCTGCCCATGGCCCGCCCCATCGAACCTGACAAGGACTGCTGCCGAGCGCCCCTGTGTCCATCTGCTCCTCACAGAATATAATATCCTTAAAACACATGCAGGGCGGCCTTCTTTCTCGGCAGGCTGCAAATCAATATAGGTCCCTTTCGAATGCAGAAGTCAGTTTAATTATCGCGCAGTGGCTTATAAAACCGAACTGTCTATTAATGTATTTTTTAGCATTTTCACTAAATCGGTTTAGCTGCTGCTCTTTGTCTTATCCATTGGTTCCATTTTTTACTCCTTCCCTTCCCTGTTATGACGAGCTTTCCAAGCAGCTGTGCTCTGGTTGGTCGTCCAAGCTTTACGTATATGAATCCCAAAATCTGTTTTTTCTGTGCCACTCTCGCCGCCATCACTCAATTATCAGGTCAAACGGCGTCCCCGCCTTCGCCACCCACTGCTGATAATATCGTAGAACTGGATAAATATGTGGTCACTGGCGTTTTTACCAAGACGGCCAGGCAGGACGCAACCGTCTCCGTGTCCACCGTGAGCAATCGTCAGATGGAAACCCTGGTCCCGGCGAGCGCCGCGGACCTGCTTTGGAACGTGCCAAGCGTCTTTGTTAATTCGACGCTGGGAGAAATCCGCAACGTGGTGTACTCGCGCGGCGTCTCCGCCAACACCAGCAACGGCGATCTGGGCTATTATTATGTTTCGATGCAGGAGGACGGGCTGCCGGTCACCAACATAAGTTATAGTAACTGGGGTCCCGACTATTTTATGCGCCCCGACGTCACGCTGGAGCGGGTCGAGGCGGTCCGCGGCGGCAGCGCCTCCATCACGGCAGCCAATGCCCCGGGCGGTGTGTTCAATTATATCAGCCGCTCAGGAACGCCGGCCTATGGCGGCGAGGTGCGGGGGCGATTCGGACTGGAGGGGAACGAGCAGCCTTATTATCGCGCCGATCTGCTGATCGGCGGACCGGTCGGGAAAACCGGCTGGGTATACAGCCTCGGCGGGTTCTATCGTGAATCCCGGGGAGCGCGTTATGCGGGATATGATATGAACGAAGGCGGACAAATCCGATTGAATATATCCAAGGATTATGGGGCGGGAACGATAAAACTGAATGTAAAGTATCTCGATGATTATAATGGATGGTTCGAGTTTCTGCCGGCCAAGAATTTCGATGATCCCGAGATCGCGCCCGGGGTGGACCGTTTTGGCACCAACTTGCACCGGCCGGGCAAGTTTCGCTACGTGACCGGATCAGCGGCTACCTCCAAGGTGTTCGACCCGACCGATCTGGCGCACTCGACCCAGCGGGCGATCGGGGCGACCTGGTCGCATGAGCTCGGTGACGGCTGGGCCATCACCAACAATTTCAAGCTGAGCGACAGCCGGTCGAACTGGAATACCAGCGCAAGCACGCAAATACGCAGCATCGGATGGGGATCGCTCTATTCCTATGCCAATATCGGCAACAATTCCGGCGTTATACCGGCAGGGACCATCGTGCTGACTGATCGCACGACCGGCCAAGTCGCCGCCCGGATCGCATCCGACGGCACGGCGCGAAGCGGCAACAATGACGGGCTCACCGTATTGGAGAACAACCTGCCGAACCAACACCTGCTCGATGGCGGCGTGTGGGCCAACAACGCGCTGGTCTTCGAACGTGATGCCGGGGAGGCAATGGAGCAGGTCGTCGTCAGCAAACGCGTTGGAAAGATGTTATTCGTCCTCGGCGGATTTTATGGATACGCGGATCTCCGCAATTTCAACACAAGCGCGGGTCGCAGCATTTCCCCTCTGATAAGCAATCCGACGCCCTATGACATAACCATTGAGACACCAACCGGCGGCGCCTATGGAGGGCAAACCCTGCAGATCACCAATCCCTCCGGGTTTAGTGCCGAAGGCAACGGCTGGACACTCAATGAGGCGGAGCAGAACCAGCTGGCCCTCTTTTTCGGGTACAACTGGGAGATCGCCAGACCACTCACATTCGACTGGGGCGTGCGCTATGAGCATCTGTCGGTCAAGGGACTCAACAACCAAGGGGCGCTCATTTCCGGGGCCAATTACGTTCCGACCTACGGGGGCGCGGATGGGAATCCCCTGACGATATACGACAACCGCTTCTCCATCCGCAACGCGATGGACTGGCGTTATAACCGGAGTCTGGACACATTTTCCTACTCGGCGGCAATTAACTATACTATCAACAAAAACAATTCCGTCTATCTGCGCTACTCCAATGGAGAGAAAGCTCCGGATTTTTCCTTTTTCACGACGCTGACCTCCACCTGGCGACTGGAAAATTACGAGACCATCTCGCAAAAGGTGGAGCAATGGGAACTGGGTTACAAGTTCAGGATTCCCAACGTCACGATCATACTGACGCCGTTCTACAGCAAACTCGACGACATTTTCGCCGCCAATCAGTTCACCGACGTGGATAATTCCTATTATTCGCCCGATCCATTATATAATGCGATCGAAACCTATGGGGTGGAAGCCGAGTTTGATTACACGCTTAATCAATATTTCAGCATCCGGGCGGTGGCGACCTGGCAGGACTCCGAGGCAACCAAATGGCAGGTGTGGATTGCGAATCAGCCCGGGCCCGCCGATGACGAACTTCAAGACTTCTCGGGCAACCCGGCGGATAACAATCCCGACTGGATCATCAACGTGACCCCGACATCCCATTATAAAAAATTCACCGCAAGTTTCTCGTGGAAATACATGGGCAAGCGTCCGGCGAACGTGGCGAACATTTTCACCATGCCCGATTTCTACCAAGTCGACCTGATGGTGCGTTACGATTTCAACGATCGGTTTTCTGTCTCCCTCAATGTCAATAATGCCTTCGACGGTGAAGGCGTCATGAACTGGGCGGGCTGGGCGCGGGACAGCAGTCCGTTTAACCGGCAATCGTTTACCTCGATTGCGGATCCCAACGCCACCTTCTTGATCGTTCCGATCCAGCCACGCGCGTTTTTTCTCTCAACAACCTACAGGTTCTAGCTTTGAATGCATTCAAACCATGACAACGCTTACCGCATTCTACCTGTTCACGCTGGGAACCACGATGGCAGTGATGTTTCCTCCACGCGCCGCCGCGGCCGAGGATTGGCGCGTCATCGGGTTACGCTGCGAATATGCAGTAAACCCAAGCGGGATCGACAGCGGCCACCCTCGTCTGTTTTGGCGCGTGGAGAGCAGCGAACGAGGACAACGCCAGACGGCCTGGCAAGTGATTGTGGCATCGAGTGTGGAGAGGCTCGCCAGAGACCAGGGCGATTTGTGGGACAGCGGACGCGTTTCCTCGGACCAGACGGCCTTCGTCCCCTACGGTGGAAACTCGCTCGTCTCATCGCAACAGGTATTCTGGAAAGTGCGTGCCTGGGATAAGAATGGATTCCCGTCTGCATGGAGTGAGCCAGCCTTCTGGACGATGGGACTGCTTTCTCCTGCCGAATGGAAGGGAAGGTGGATCGCCGGCCACGCGGCCACGGAGTCGTTGTTATTGCGAGGTGAATTTGTCGTCCGTCCGAATCTGCGGCGCGCATTCGTCCATGCCTCGGGACTCGGACACTATAAACTGTTTCTGAACGGCGCCGGGGTCGGGAATGACATTCTTACGCCAGGTTGGACAAATTACTTCAAGACTGTCCTCTACGATACCCACGAAGTAACAGATTTGCTGAAACCCGGAGTCAATGCGGCCGGTTTTTTGCTTGGCAACGGTTTTTATAATCTGGCGCATCGCGATCGCTTCACCAAACTCACGGGATCGTTCGGGCCGCTGCGGGCGATCCTCCATCTCCGGCTCGAATACGAGGATGGGGCGGTGGGATTCGTCGGCACAAATTCCAATTGGCGCACGCAATCAGGTCCGATCACGGTCGGCCATATCTTTGCCGGCGAAGATTACGATGCCCGGCTGATGCCGGCAGGCTGGGCGGAACCGGGATTCGATGACTCGAAATGGAGGCATGCCGTGGAGCTGCTGCGTCCGCAAGGTGTGCTGCGCGGGCTGAGTGTGGCGGGCGAACCCTTGCGGGTGATCGAAATGCATCAGCCAATTGACGTGAAATCTTTTTCGGATGGCACACGGGTCTATGATTTCGGCCAGAACGCCTCGCACATGCCGCGTATCCGCGTGAACGGCCCGGCCGGTTCGGTCATCCGGATTACCCCTTCCGAAGTCGTGAATCCGGATGGCACGATTAACCGCAACACCATGGACAAGGGCAATCGCGGCAACGCATGGTGGCAATATACCAAGCAATCCGACCGTGAGGAAACGTGGTTTCCTAATTTCTATTATGTAGGCTGCCGTTATGTGAAGGCGGAGGGATTTGCGTCGGAGGCCGATCTGCCCGTCAAGGTGCCGGCCGAGGATTCCACCTTCCCTTCGGTTCCGGCCGACGCACCGCGTTCAGATCCGGACCGGGCCGCACGCCTTGAATCGATCGAGATGGCGGTGGTTCACGCCGCGGCGGCGGGGACCGGCCGCTTCGAGTCATCGAATCCTTTGCTCAACCAGATCCGTGATCTCGTTCGCTGGGCGCAGCGCTCCAATATGATGTCCGTGCTCACCGACTGCCCGCACCGGGAAAAGCTTGGCTGGCTGGAGCAATATCACCTGAACGGCCCCGCGATTCGCTACGAATTCGACGTGGCCCGGATCTTTACCAAGGGCATGAACGACATGGCCGACGCGCAGACTGACGAGGGATTGATACCCAACATCGCACCGGAATTCACCGTGTTCAAGGGAGCGTTTCGGGCTGCGGCGGAATGGGGAGCGTCGTTTCTCCTCGTTCCGTGGCAACAATATGAATTCAACGGCGACCGTGCCCTGATTGAGACGTATTATCCCGCGATGAAACGCTATTTTTCCTGGCTGGAGAGCCGGTCGCGGGATGATCTGCTGGACGAGGGCTTGGGCGACTGGTTCGACCTCGGCCCGGCAAAACCGGGCAAGGCGCAGAACACCCCGCCCATCGTCACCGCTTCTGCATTTTTCTATTATGATGCCAAGCTCTTGTCCGAAGCAGCCGCGCTGCTCGGTCATGCGGACGAGGCAAAGGCATTTGCGATGCGGGCCGATCAGATCAAAAGCAGCTACAACAAGAAGTTTTTCGATCCATCTCGCGGCGTCTACGCAACTGGCTCTCAGGCGGCAAATGCGCTTCCGCTGGTCATGGGATTGGTCGATCCCGCGCAAAAATCGCGCGTTCTCGACGCGCTGGTGCGGGATATCGAGCAGCAAGGATACGCCACCACGGCGGGCGACGTGGGGTTTCGTTTTGTATTGAGGGCGCTGGCCGACAATAATCGTTCCGATGTGGTCTACCGGATGGTGTGTCAGCGGGAAAAACCCGGCTATGCCTATCAATTGAAACAGGGGGCCACCAGTTTGACCGAGGCATGGGACTCCAATCTCGATACCTCGCACAATCATTTCATGCTCGGGCAGGTTACGGAGTGGTTCTATCATGACCTCGCGGGCATCGCATTCGACCGCGCGGCGCCGGGCTTCAAGCATGCCATCATCCGGCCGCAACTGCCCGCCGATCTGGATTGGGTGGAGGCATGCCATGATTCCGTGCACGGGCCGGTTGCGGTTCGCTGGGAACGCGTCGGAAGGCAACTGACCTTGCATGTGTCCATTCCCGCCAATACCACCGCCTCCATCCATGTTCCGAGTCGGGACGGATCGGATGTGACGGAGGGCGGATCGCCCGTTGGCCGGAATCATGCCGGCGTGCGCTATCTCCGGCGCGAAGGGGATTGCTCCGTTTATGCAGTGGAATCGGGCTCTTATGTCTTCGCGTCGCAGTGGCAATAAAAACCACCGGGAAATTGCCGCCATTTTGCCCGCCTCATGGACAAAGCACGCTGCATTTGATGGATAATATCCTCATCACCGGCCAATTTATTTATCATGTCATATCTATATAACAAAAAACTGGCGGCCATGGGACTCGCTGCATTCGTTGCGTTTTTCTGGAGCACAGTTGCCGCAGCCCAGACAAAATCGCCGGCCGGGCACCCCGCTATCGTCGCGTCGGGCTTCATCTATGAGCAGGCGCCCTATCCGCAATGCCATGCCTCGACTATTGTCGAAACCTCGCCAGGCAAGCTGGTCGCGTCGTGGTTCGGCGGCACGGCGGAGCGCAATCCCGATGTATGTATCTGGGTCGCTCATTTCGAGAATGGACACTGGACCGAAGGCGTGCGGGTCGCGGACGGCGCGCAAGGCGACGGCACCCGCCTGCCGACTTGGAATCCGGTTCTTTTTCAGGCGCCGAACGGCGGACCGCTGGTTTTGTTTTATAAGGTAGGACCGTCTCCGAGCACGTGGTGGGGCATGAAAATGACATCGATGGATGGAGGAAAAACCTGGACCGAACCGGAACGGCTTCCGAAAGGGATATTGGGGCCGATTAAAAACAAACCTGTCGTGCTCGCCAACGGCGCTTGGTATTCGCCGTCCAGCACGGAGGGCGGGCCGGACGGGTGGATCGTGCATTTTGAAGTTTCCCACGACAGTGGAAAGACGTGGGGGATCATAGGTCCCGTGGACAAAGGCGTGGGATTCGATGCGATCCAGCCGAGTGTGCTTTTCCATCGTGACGGGCGCTTGCAGGCGCTTTGCCGCACCAAGGAAGGAGTGGTCGCAATGACTTGGTCGAACGACAACGGCACCCGTTGGAGCCCGCTCGCGGCCACCGAATTACCCAATCCCAATTCGGGCACCGATGCGGTCACGCTCAGTGATGGACGGCAGTTGATCGTATATAATCATTACGCTCACCGGCCGGATTTGTCAGGTAAAGGGTATCGTTATCCGATCGATATTGCGGTTTCCTTGGACGGAGTGAAATGGGATCATGCGCTCACGCTCGACGCGGAGCCGCTTGAGGCGGGCTATGCGTATCCGGCAGTCATCCAAAGCGCGGACGGACTGGTTCACATTACCTATACATGGGATCGCAAGCGCATCAAGCATGTGGTCGTAGATCCGAAGCTGCTGTAGGCAGGAGGGGCAACGTTCCCCCGTCGCCCGTCGCGCATCGACATGCGCGTATTCCAACAGGATTTCATTTTGGCGGACCCGCCGGTCTGTCCGGCGGCGGGACGCCGCTCCCCATCCGTGCGCCGCTTAACATCAGTTATCATCTCCGTGTCCTTGGCCGGCTGGGCCAAATGGACTTCAGGAGCGAGGCGGGAGAACGAGGTTCCGGGTGTCGAGCCACTGGAGCAGGGCGTCGGGCCAGAGGGCTCCGGAGCGATTGGGCATGAAATGAAACGCCCCGTGGCCCCCGGTGTCGTGGCGCTCAAGGTGCACGGGGACCTGCAACGCTTCGAGCTGTCGCCGGATGTGCAGGGCAAGCGCGACCGGGGCGCCCTTGTCGTCATCGGCATGGCCGAGAAAAACCGGGGGCGTGTTTTTCAGGAAGGTGAAGGGAGACTCCGCCCTGCCGTAAGCCCAGGTGGAAAGGCCCGCGATGAAATCCGGACGGGAGGAATGGCGGGCGACGGGGTCGGCGCTTGCCGGGTCTCCGTCATCGAAACTGCCCGCGAGCCGCATGGCCAGATTGGCCCCGGCAGAGTAACCGACGACGCCGAGGCAAGTGATGCCATGCTCGCCGGCCCGGGAACGCACGAGGCGGACGGCGCGCTGCGCGTCGGCCAAGGCGGCCTCGGCGGTGTCCTGCGCGTTTGCCTTGGTGCGATATTTGAGGGCAAACACCGCGACTCCCCGGGGATGGAATTGCCCGGTGAGCGCGATGACATGGTTTGTCCAGTCGAGGTGACTGTAACCGCCGCCCGGGAAGACGATGATCGCGACACCCGTGTTGGGCTGCCCGGGAGGAAGCGGAAAGGGCACCAGCGACGGACGCGAGACGGCGGCGATGCCGCCCTTGTGGTTTATGGTTTCGGCCCGGGGATTCTCTTTTGCGAGCGGCATGCCGCCTTCCGGCCAAAGGGGAATTTGCACATGCAGGGTCGCGGCCGTGGCTTCCGGCGAAGGAGTCGGAGGCACCAGCGGCGGGGGCTGCGCGGACAAAACCGCAAACAGGAGAAACGGCAGGGCAAGGGACCAAGGGCGCATGCACGTGAAGGCGGAAATCCCGCAAGGAACCGCATCGGTCACCCGCTCACGCGAACAGGTCCGCCGGGGTGCGCTTCAGGAAGTCCTCCATGTAGGCCGTGGTGTATTTGCCCTCGATGAACATCGGATCGGCAAGGACGGCCTTGTGCAGCGGGATCGTCGTCTTGATGCCGCGCACCAGAAATTCGTTGAGCGCCCGATACGTCCGCTCCAGCGCGATTTTGCGGTTCGAGCCGTAGCAGATGAGCTTGCCGATCATCGAGTCGTAGTAGGGCGGGATGGTGTAGCCGCTGTAGGCGTGGCTGTCCACGCGCACGCCGTGGCCCCCGGGCGAGTAATAGAGCCCGATGGTGCCCGGCGAGGGCGCGAAGTTGCGCGCGGGGTCCTCGGCGTTGATGCGGCATTCGATGGCATGTTTCGTGAACGTGATGTCGCCCTGGCTCATCTCAAGTTTGTCGCCGTTGGCCACGTGGATTTGTTGCTTGATCAAATCGATCCCGGTCACCTCCTCCGTGACGGGATGCTCCACCTGGATGCGCGTGTTCATCTCGATGAAGTAGAAGTTGCCCTTCGCATCGACCAGGAACTCGATCGTGCCCGCATTCTCGTATTTCGCGGCGGCGGCGGCCTTCACGGCGGCCTTGCCCATCTTCTTGCGCAAGTCCGGCGTGATGAACGGCGACGGCGCCTCCTCGATCAGCTTCTGGTGGCGGCGCTGGATGGAACAGTCGCGCTCGCCGAGATGCAGCACCTTCCCGTGCGAGTCGGCGAGGATCTGAAACTCGATGTGGCGCGGCTTCTCGATGTATTTCTCCACATAAACCGAGCCGTTGCCGAACGCCTTCTCCGCCTCGTTGCGGGCCACGTGGAATTCCTTCGCAAACGACACGTCGTTGTGCGCGATGCGCATGCCGCGTCCGCCGCCGCCCGCCACGGCTTTGATGATGACCGGATAGCCGATCTTGCGCGCGACCTTGACCGCCTCCGCCTCGCTTTCGATGGGGCCGTCGCTGCCGGGCACGATCGGCACGCCGGCCTTGCTCACGGTCGCCTTGGCGATGGCTTTGTCCCCCATCATGCTGATGACCTTGGCGTTGGGACCGATGAACTTGATGTTGCACGACTCGCACTGCTCGGCGAACTTCGCATTTTCCGCCAGAAAACCATAGCCGGGATGAATGGCATCCACGTCGGCGATCTCGGCGGCCGCGATGATGCGGTCGGCCTTCAGGTAGCTGTCGGCCCCCTTGGGTCCGCCGATGCAAATGGCCTCGTCGGCGAGTTGCACGTGCAGGGACTGCACGTCGGCCTCGGAGTAAACGGCGAGCGTCTTGATGCCCAACTCCCGGCAGGCGCGGACGATACGGAGGGCAATTTCACCGCGGTTGGCGATGAGGATCTTCTTGATCATGATTGTAATAAACCGCCATCTCGCGCCGCCGAACGACGGACGGGATGACGGTTCGGGTATAACAAATGAGGGTTTATGCCTGTTTGATTTTGAAAAGACGCTGACCGTATTCGACCGGCTGGCCGCTCTCCACGAGCGCCTCGACGACCACGCCCTTCGTCTCGGCCTGGATCTCGTTCATGATCTTCATGGCCTCGATGATGCAGACAACCGTGTTTTCCGCGACCGCCGCGCCCGGCTCGACAAACGCCACGCTCTCCGGCGATGGCGCGCGGTAAAAAGTGCCCACCATCGGCGATTTGATGTAGCTCACACCCGGCTCATCCGCGCTGGCGGCGACCGTCGCCGCGCCACCGGCCGACGGGGCGGCGGGGACGGAGGCGACCGGCGCGGCGGCGGGGGCCGCGCTGGCGGCGAGCGGAATCGGCGGATAGGTGCCGCCGGGGGCGGACCCAATCACGGCCCCGCCTTCGCCTCGCCTGATTTTCAGCTTAAAACCCTCTTCCTCGAGGGCGAACTCCGTGAGCTCAGACGTCTTGATGAGCTCGATGATTTGTTTGATTTGTTTGATGTCCAAGGTGGGCTTGGGTTAGTTTCTGGCTGACAGGTCCGTTAGTTGGAACTGGCAATGATGGCGTTCAAAAGTAATTTTCCCATCCCGGCAATGGCCGATTTTTCCCGCAAAAGTCACATTTGATAAAATCTGGTTAAATGGGATTAAAACCGGCCAAAATTGCATTGTTTTGGGTAAAAAACGCGAAAAATGGCCGATCTTCAGGTAATTTTTGGGGAAGAAAAAATTAAGGGGTATGCCTCCCGATTGGCTCTTTTTCGCTCAAAGCCGACCAGAAAGTCGGTGTGGTGCGACTGAACACGATGCCTGTAAAATGACGTGATGAGCGAGAAGCATGGCGTAGTCTCGTAGCGCGGCATCCTTGCTTGCCGTCGAAAACGGCCGCGCGCAGCGCGCTGGCTTTCTTTCTCTTCCAAAAACAAATGCCGCGCTCCGCGCGATATCAAGGACGGCAGGCAAGAATGCCTGCGCTACGCGCTGCCGCGCTTCCGGACTCTATTCGCCCATCCCCTTCTCCCATCGCATATCCGGGCCGGCGTGTCCCGGGGATTCACGGTCCCCACACGCTGCCTTTTTCGGAATAGATCGAGCTGATGATGGTGTGCTTGCCCGTCTCGGTGTCGAGGATGCCGAGCTTGCGGCTGCCCGCCGTGCGGAACGTGAACACCACGTGGCGGCCGTCCGCCAGCCAGCAGGGTTCGACCGCGTCGCCGTTCACCTTTGAGACAATCTTGCCCTGCCCGTTCGCCAGATCCCACACCCCGACTTGAAAGTTGCGCCCGTCGCGCACCGTCAGCGCGATTTTGTTGGGTGAGGCGCGGCTCCAGTCCGGCTCCGCGCAATAGCTGCTGAACCCGCCCGCGATGCGCGAAGGCGCGCCGCCCGACGCGGGCATGACGTAAAGCTGCGGCCCCGGCTCCATCGCAAACACGACCCGCGAACCGTCGGGCGAGAAACACGGCGATGATTTCGCCGAGGCTGCGCGCGTCAGGCGCGCAGGCGAACGGCCTTGCGCGGTGCTCACGAAAACCTCGGGTTGCGCGCCGCCGCGATCGTTGGCCGAGAGCACCATCACGACCCGCGAGCCGTCGGGGCTGAAGCGCGCGCCCATGTTGGTGCCGTTGAAACTGACAAAGGTGCTCCAGCGTTTCTGCACGAGATCGATTTGGTAGATGTCGGGAACCTTGTTCTTGAAGCTCGTGTAAAGCAGCCGCGAACCGTCGGGCGACCAGCGCGGCGTGAGCACGGAAGCGCGCTGGTTGGTGACTTGCTCGACGTTTTGCAGGAAAAGGTCGCCCACATAAATCTCATCGGCTCCGGTGCGGTTGCTGATGAAGGCGAGCCGCGACGCGAAAAATCCGTTCAACCCGCTCGTCGCCCGCACCGCCGCGTCGGCCGCGCGATAAAGCGCGTTGGCCTGGCTCGTGCCGCCGAGCGTCTGGCTCATCACGGCGGCGGCACCCTTGTTCACATCGACGCGGACCTGCGTGCCGGAGACCCCGGTGAAGGTCAGGTCAAAGTTCGCCCCCGAGGCGGTCGGCGCGTAAACCACGTAGCGGCCGTGCGTGGAAAACGCCTTTTGCGCCAGGGCCACGAGCGCCGTGTCGCCGCGGATGCGCACGGAAAGCGCGTCACCGCGCCCCACCCCGACCGTGATGTCGGGCCCGCCGGCGGTCTGCGCGCGGGAGACCAACGCGCAAAAACCGGCAACCAAAACGAAGAGCGAAAACAGTTTTTTCATGGATGAATCGGATTAAAAAGGGTTCAATTGTGAGCGGCCTGCGAAAAAGAAAAAGTTCGCCATTTCTATTTACAGCGAAGCGCGCCATAACAACGTCAAAAGCACACTTTCCCTGAAAACTTATCCACACCGTGACCTCCGACGCGATCAAAGAAGCCCTCAAGCAAGTCAAATATCCCGGCTTCAGCCGTGACATCGTCTCCTTCGGGCTCGTGCGCGCCGCCGGCTTCGCGGACGGCACGGTGAAAGTCTCGCTCGCGCTCACCACGTCCGACCCGAAGGTGCCGCAGCACATCAAGACCGAGGTGGACAAATGCCTGCGCGCCCTGCCCGGCGTGCGCGACACCATCATCGAACTCGCCGTCAGCCCCGCGCCCAACGCCGCGCAATCCGGCGCGGGAGGGGCCGGCGGCGCGGGCAATCTCGCCGGCAGCCGCCCGCCTCCCGGCATCCGCCACTCCGTCGCCATCGCATCCGGCAAGGGCGGCGTGGGCAAATCCACCTTTTCCGTCAACCTCGCCTGCGCGCTCGCCCGCCTGCTCGCCGCGCGCGGCCGTCCCGGGCGCATCGGCCTGATGGACTGCGACATCTACGGCCCGTCCGTGCCGCTCATGATGGGCATCAACGACCGGCCCTACGTCGAGGACGAATTTCTCATTCCGCTCGAAAACCACGGCGTGAAGGTGATGAGCATGGGCTTCCTCATCGACGACAACACCCCTGTCGTCTGGCGCGGCCCGATGATCATGAAAACCGTGCAGCAGTTCGTGCAAAACGTGCGCTGGGGCGAGCTCGACGTGCTCCTCGTCGACCTGCCGCCCGGCACCGGCGACGCGCAGCTTTCCCTCGTGCAGACGCTCCCGCTCGATGGCGCCGTGCTCGTCACCACGCCGCAGCTCGCGTCCACGCAAATCGCCCGCAAAGGCGGCTTGATGTTCCAGAAAGTGAACGTCCCGCTGCTCGGCGTGGCGGAAAACATGAGTTGGTTCACCGATCCCGCCGGCATCCGCCATGCGCTCTTCGGCGAAGGCGGCGGCACGAAAACCGCCGATGCGCTCGGCGCCCCGCTGCTCGGCCAGGTGCCCATCCAGCCCGCCATCCGCGAAGGCGGCGACAACGGCGTGCCCATCGTCGTGGCCGAGCCGAATGGCGAGGCCGCGCAGGTTTTCCAGTCGATCGCCGCCGCGCTTCTCGCCCGTCTCGAAAAAACGGCGCCGCGCGCGTGAGTCGGGCGCGCGGCCAAAACCGCGCAAGGAAGGGCCGGCACCAAATTTGCAAAATGGCCGAAACCCGCGCCGCTTTCTCCTGTCTGAAGCCGGCAAGACGAACCCATCCCACAAAAACGCGCTACCAATACCGCGACTTATAGACATTGCCCGGTAATGCAGGGCATTATTACGTTTCATTATTGAGACTGCCGCCATACAGGCATTGACAGTGCCGTGATGGGAAAACTATGGTTGCAGGCGAACAAATCTATGACGCTCGCAACTTCAAAGGCCTTGACGAACCCTTGTTCGCCCCCGGCCTGTCGAAATGGACACTTCGCGTTCCGCGTCATATGACGGACACCCTGAGCGAAGTGCCTTGAGCCAACCAGCCAAAATCCAAGCGAGCAAACCTTCAACTAACCTTCGCCGTGGTAGCTATGACCGCACAACCGCCGACTGAGTCCGAGAAATCCAGGGACTTTGTGAAACAATCCAGCCTTTATCAGGAATTCCTTGCGGAACGGGAGGAAATCCTCCGGCACAAGTGGCTGGAATCCGAGCGTCTCGGCTACGACATCGGTTTCGAACGCGCGCTTTTGGACTGGATCAGGAAACACCGTGAGAGCTGGCGCGCCGCCCGCCGCAGCGGCTTGCCGCCCCCGGCCCGCGGCGAAACGAAATAAATTTTCTGGCATCCCATCCGGCTTTATTTTGCGCAGCCAAAAAAAAGCCCGGCGGCCTCAGTGAGGCGACCGGGCTTTGGCAAAGGCAAATTGACGCAAAATCCAGTTCGCGCCAGTGCGCCCGGGAGGGGCGCGCTTATTTGATTTCCTTGTGGACGGTGTGGCGCTTGAGGAAGGGATTGTATTTCTTCTTCTCAATGCGCTCGGTCACGGTCTTTTTGTTGCGCGTGGTGAGGTAGCGCGAGACGGGCTTCCCCTCCTTGCGGGCTTCGGTGCATTCCAATGTGACGAGCTCTTGCATAGATGTGAAATGGGTTAAGGGGCAGAACAAACCGGGCCGCCGCGCCCGGTGCAATCACATTTTTCAGGTCCGCCACGGTTCGCGGTGCGGCTCAACGTGATGTTCCGCCGGGATCTTTCTCTTTCCTCTTTATCTTTCGTCAGGAACGAGCAGGGAGAAAGAAGAAAGATAAAGAGGAAAGAGGAAAGATCCCGGCGGGGCGGCGCACCTGTCACTTTCCGCCCCGGGCCACCGACTCGAGCACGCGCTCGCAGGCGCGGATGCCTTTTTCCATGACGCCGAGATGGAAACTTTCGTTCGGGGCGTGCAGGTTGTCCTCCGGCAGGAACAGGCCGAGCAGCACCGAGTCGAGCCCGAGGACGCGCTTGATGTCCGCGATGATCGGGATGCTGCCGCCTTCGCGCAGATACAACGGCGGCACGCCGAAGACCCCGGCCACCGCCTTGTCCGTCGCGCGAAACGCATTCGCCAGCACCGGTGACTGGTCCGCGGGCGTGTTGGGGCGGTCTGGCGGCACGACCACATAGGGCACGGCATCGTGCTGGTCGATGAGTTCGTAAGCCACGTCCTTCGGCATGCGGTCGTGGATGGCCTGGTAGATTTGCGCACGGATTTTTTCCGGGTCCTGGTTGGCGACGAGGCGGCAGCTTATCTTGGCAAAGGCCTTGCTCGGAATGACGGTCTTCGTGCCCTCGCCCTGGTAGCCGCCGCCGATGCCGTTGAATTCCAGCGTGGGCATGAACCGCGTGGCCTCGAACGGCGTGAACCCCTTCGCGGTGTGAAACGCCGGGATGCCGAGAAATTCGCGGTAGTCCTCCTCGCCCTGCCCGAGTTTCGCCAGCTCGGCGCGCTCCCAGTCCTCGACGCCGAGCACGTCGTCGTAGAAGCCGGGCACGTTCACGCGGCCGTCGGGCGTGTGCAGCGACGCGCACACCTCGGCGAGCGCCTGTATCGGATTTCTCAATACACCGCCGTGCAGGCCGGAATGGAGGTCGGTGCGCGCGCCGGTGACGACGAGGTCGAACAGCACCAGCCCGCGCAGGCCGCAGGTGATGACGACCTGGTCGGCGCGCGGGCTGCCGGTGTCGGACAGGAAAACGAAATCGGCCTTTTTCAGGCGGTCCCGATACTGTTCCAAAAACGCGCCGAAGCTCGGGCTGCCCATTTCCTCCTCGCCCTCGACGACAAACGTGATGCGCAGCGGCAGGCCCGGCTCGCGCTCCAGCAGCCGCGCCACCGCCGCGATGTGCACCATGAGCGGCCCCTTGTTGTCCGCGGAGCCGCGCCCGTAAAGCCGGCCGTCGCGCTCCTGCGGTTCGAAGGGCGGCGTGCTCCAGAGCTTGACCGGGTCGGCCGGCTGCACGTCGTAGTGCCCGTAGATGATCACGTGCGGCCACGTCTCGTCGCCGTCGCGGTGCGCGTAGATGACCGGATGCAGCGCGGTCGGCACCACCTCGACCGCAAAGCCCATCGAGGCGAGCAGGCCCGACACGAAATCGCGCGCGCCCTTCATGCCGTCGCGGGCGGTGGAATCGGTGGAAATGCTGGGATGACGGATGTATTCCTTGAGTTTTTCGACCGGATCAAACATGCGGGCCAGCATGCCGCAAAAGCGCGGGTCGGGCCAGTGAATTATGCGGGCGGCCTCGGGCCCCGGCAACATTTCTGGAAAATGCGCGGAGACGCGCGTCATGGAGGCGAGAGCGGCTGGGAGCGCCGGCATCCTGCCGGCATTTGCAGATTAGCGTGCCATCCGCGGCGACGGCGGGCCGCGCCACTTGGGGCGACGCTTCGCGTCGTCTGCCGGCAGGATGCCGGCGCTCCCAGCCGCTCTCGCGTTTTTGGGACTCGCGGTGGATGGCGCGGCTTGGCGGAGCCGTCGTTGGTTTTTGGATACGGCGATGCGGCCTCAGTAACCGACGGCCTTGCTGTCCGGCGAGCGCGGATCGGATGCGCCCTGGAGGAGGCCGCGTTCGCGGTCCACGCCGATGGTTTCACCGTCGCCTTGGTAGGGCGTGTCGTAGGGTGTGCCTTCCTTCAGGTCATGCCCCTTGGCTTTCAGGATCGCCATCGTGTCGGGCGAAAGGCCGTAGCGTTCGTGGAAGAGGCGGTCGGGCATCCACTGGTTGTTGATGCGGGGAGCCTCGACCGCCTGCATCACGGGCATCTGGTGGTCGATGACGTTGGTGACGATCTGGAAGACGGTGTTGATGATGGTCGGGCCGCCGGGGCTGCCGGTGGCGAGAAGGATTTTGCCGTCCTTGAGCACGATGGTGGGCGTCATGGAGGAGAGCGGGCGCTTGCCGGGAGCGATGGCGTTGGCCTCGCCTTGGAGGAGGCCGTAGATGTTGGGGACGCCGACCTTGGCGGTGAAGTCGTCCATTTCGTTGTTCATGAGGAAACCCGCGCCTTCGATGGCATTGCCGGAGCCGTAGTCGTAGTTGAGCGTGTAGGTGTTGCTGACGGCGTTGCCGGCGGCGTCGATCACGCAGAAATGGGTGGTGTGCTTCGATTCGCGGCGGGTGATGTTTTCAGTGTCGAAGTCGCCGAGGCCGGGTTTGACTTGCGCGGCGGGCGTGGCGCGGTCGGGCGAGTAGTCGGCCATGCGGTTCCTGATGTAGGCGGGGTCGAGGAGTTTTTCGACGGGGATTTTCACGTAGTCGGGATCGCCGAGATATTCGGCGCGATCGCGGAAGGCGCGCTTCATGACCTCCGCGAAAAGATGGTATTTGGCGGCGGAGTTGTGGCCCAAGGCGCGCACGTCGTGAGGCTCGATCATGCCGAGCATCTGGGTGAGGGCGATGCCGCCGGAGGACGGCGGGGGCATGGTGAGGATGTCGTGCCCGCGGTAGCGGCTGCGGATGGGTTTGCGCTCGGCGGGCCGATAGGCGGCGAGGTCGGCGGCGGTGATGCTGCCGCCGTGTCTCTTCATGTCGCCGGCGATGAGCCGGGCGGTCTCGCCGGTGTAGAAGTCGCGCGGGTCCCGGGCGATGCGTGTGAGCGTGGCGGCGAGGTCGGCCTGCACCCAGGTGTCGCCGGTTTGGAGGAATTTGCCGCCGACGAGGAAGTATTTTTTGGAGGAGGGGAACCGGCCTAAAAATTCGGCGTTGGCGCGGAGGCCGTCGGCGAGTCCCTGGGTGACGGTTTGGCTTTCGGCGAGGCGGATGGCGGGCGCCACGATGTCGGACCACTTCACTTTGCCGGAGCCGTATTTCTCGACGGCCTGAGCGAAGCCGGCGACGGTGCCGGGAACGCCGCTGGCGCGCCAGCCGACGACGGAGGAGCCGGGGCCTTCGAGGACATGTCCGTCGGGACCGACATACATGTCCCGGGTGGCGGCGGCGGGGGCGGTCTCGCGATAGTCGATGACGGTGTCGCGTCCGTCGGCGAGGTGGATGAGCATGAAGCCGCCGCCGCCGATGTTGCCGGCCTCGGGAAAGACGACGGCGAGGGCGAGGCCGGTGGCCGCGGCGGCGTCAACGGCGTTGCCACCCTGTTTGAGGATGTCGACGCCGGCGCGCGAGGCGAGTTCGTGGGCGGAGGTGACCATGCCGTTCTTGGCCTCGACGGCGGGGCGCTGGGCGTGAAGCGGTCCGACGAGGACGAGCGAGAGAGCGAGACCGGGCAGCGTAGTGATGAATCGCGTGTGCAGTTTCATGAGTTTCAAGTTGGTTTTGTGGTGCGGCCTCCGGCAAACGCAGGCGTGCGTATGAAACAATCCGCACAGGCTGAAATCGCGACCGGAAAATCAAATATCGTCAGGAATGACCACGCCAATTTTGGCGGGGTGGCAGAGGCGTGCGATGGGGCCGCCGGCAATACGCCGCGGGCATGACAGGCCGGGCGGGCCTTACTGCGGGCCGTGCTCGAATCTGCCGTCGCGCAGGTAGGCGAGCACCTGGCGGATCACGGCGCCGCGCCAGAGCATCACGGTGTGCGAATGCCCCATGACGATGAAGTCGTGCATGCCTTCGAGACGCGCGGATTCGAGCGTGACCGCGCCGTCATTGGGGGCGCCGAGTTCCCGGGCGAAAAAGGGATTGATCTTCGCGTCGCCGGCGATGACCCCGACATCGAAATCGGCCGGGCCGAGGCACCGCGTGACCGCCTCGGGACCGGTGCCGAGACGGGCGATGTTCACGCCGGCGAGGTTGCGCAGGAAGGCGTTTTTCCACGCCGTGTCGGCGGCGGCGCTCCCGTGGTTGGGCGGGCCGAGCATGACGACCCGGCCGAGATTGGCGGGACGCAACGCGGGATCTGCGAGGAAGAGACGAAGCACAAGACCGCCCATCGAATGCGTGACAAAATGCAGGCGGCGCGCGTCCGCGGCCCGGTGCTCGCGGAGTTGCGCCGGGAGAAATTCCCCGGCGATCTGCTCAATGGGCATCGTGCGCGAAGGATAGCTGATGTTGGCGACGCGATAACCGGCATGCATGAGATGCCGCTCGAGCCGGCTCATGATGGCCGCGCTCATGCCGACGCCATGCAGCAGGACGACACAGTCGGCGACGGAGCCGGATTCAGGTTTGGACGGGCCGGGCATGGCTTTTCAGCACGATAAAATATTTTATATGCAGGTTATTCATTTTTAATGGAATATCTCCCAAAAATATACTATATAGCGCCCTTTCGTTTCCATGTTATTCGCCTTTATCGTGCATCTTACCGTCAGAATAGGATTCGGTTGAGTCCAGCGACTGGTTGAACGCTTCTGGTGCGCTTTCATTTGACCGCCTTATGTCCGCCGGAGCCCTGCTCTGCGAATTGGAATTTAATTAACCGATTACAATCTATATTCATCACTTCATTTCAGGATTCCGCCATCCAATTTCAACCCCATCTCTTTAATCGCCATGGGCTTTTATTTCGAAAATCACCAAAGCATGTATGCCCACGAGGGCATGAATGTCGAGAAGACACTCGAAGCCGTCGCGCGCCGTTATATCGGCCAGAATCCCGCCCATCCACCCACCTACCGCGCCTTCAACCGCGCCGGAATCCTGCGCGGAAAAGACTATCGCTACGAGGCCGATTTCAACCGGTTCTTCCCCGACGCCAGGCTGGGCCAGTATGTGTTTGCCTGGGCAAAAATCTGGTCCGACGGCGACGGCGAAATCAAATTCGACATCAACTGTCACAGCCCCGCCGTCATCCACCGCAACGGCGAGCAAATCTTCCGCTCCGATATTTTCCAGGAACGCTACGCCTCCACCCGCACGCCGCTCGTCATCACGCTCAGCCCCGGCTGGAATCACCTCGTCCTGCGCTTCCGCAAAACGCTCGGCGGCTTCGGCGGCATTTTCGGCACCTGGCTCGGCAAGCTCCCTTATTATTTTCTCATGCCCGACCCCGCGCGCGACGGGCAGGAAGGCTGGCTTTTCACCGAGCCGCGCGACTTCGACCTCTCCTTCGTCCCGACCATCGGCACCACGCCCGCCGAGACCGGCGTGAAGTGGCTCCCTGAAACCAAATGGGACGCCAAGGCCGGTTCGCTCGGCCAGATGCACCGACTTTTCGGCAAGGAGAAAAACACCGCCGCGATCGGTTGGACGCGCGTGTTCTTCCCCCGCCCCGGACGCGCCGCCTACCGGCTGAAAGGCCGCGCCCGCGCCAAACTCAGCATCACCATCGCCGGCGAGGTCGTCCACACCGCCGCCAAGCCCGGCCCGATCAACGCCGCCGTCCGCGTGCCCTTCGGACTTCACGACGTCTTTGTCCACGCCGAATGCGCCGGTTCCGATTGGGGCTACGAACTCACGTTCCACGACGGGAAACAATCCCTCGACCCGCGGCACCCCGCCAACATCGCGGGCACCGACGAACGCTGGGCGTATCTCGGCCCGCTCGACGCCCGGACCGCGCCCCCGGATCTTTCGACCATCAGCGACCTCAACAAACTCGCCTCCGGCAAAAACGGCGAGCCCATCTACTGGCGCCTCGATCTTCCCGACACGTGGGTTCGCCCCTACAACGACAACGCCCTTTACGGCAAATGGAACTACCCGCTCGGCGTCACCCTCTACGGCCTGCTCCATGCGGGCAAACTCATCGACTCCGAGGAAACCCGGCGCTATGTCGCCCGCCACTTCCAGTTCTGCTGCGACACCTATGACTACGCCATGTGGGACCGCCGGCAATACGGCGGCGCCACCAACGTCCATCACCTCCTCACCTCCCTCGATTCGCTCGACGACTGCGGCTCCGCCGGCTCCGCCCTGCTCGAAGCCGCGAAACAGTTCGAGCTTTCCGGGCACCGCCGCATCGCCGACATCGTCGCCGATCACATCAGCAACAAACAAGTCCGCCTCGACGACGGCACCTTCTTCCGCAAGCACCTCATGCACGTCTTCCATGAGGACACCCTGTGGGCCGACGACCTTTACATGAGCGTGCCCTTCCTGGTGCGCTACTACCAGCTCACCGGCGAGGAACGCTACATCGACGACGCCGCGCGGCAATTCGTCGGCTTCAAGAAACGCCTCTACATCCCGCGCATCCGCCTCATGTCGCACGTCTATGATTTCACCCGCGACATGGCGACCGGCGTCCCCTGGGGGCGCGGCAACGGCTGGGTCATTTTCTCCCTCTCCGAGCTCCTCGCCGTCCTGCCCGAAAAACACAAGCTCCGCCCCGCGCTCCTCGATTTCTTCCGCGAGTTCAGCGCCGGCATCCTCGACCAGCAGGACGGGCAGGGCATGTGGCACCAGGTCGTCAACGAGCACGACTCCTATCCCGAGACATCCTGCACGGCGATGTTCACCTACGCGTTCTCGCGCGGCGTGCAATACGGCTGGTACAAGGACCCGCAGCCCTATATCGACGCCGTCTTCCGCGGCTGGGCCGCGATCAACAAAATCGGCGTGGACAAGCTCGGCAACGTCCACGGCGTCTGCCGCGGCTCGGAGTTTTCGTTCCAATCCGAATATTATAAAAAGGATCTGCTCTGGAACCTGAACGACACCCACGGCATCGGCATCGTCCTGCTGGCCGGCATCGAGGTCGTCCGCCTCCGCGATTATTTGCAGAAGGCGTGAGGCGCGCGCGGAATCATGGAGCGCGGACGGCCCGTCCGCCGAATGGCCGAACGCCGTCCGGCCCCCCGCCGGGGTGACGGCCTCCGTGCCGTCCGGTCCGATTCTTTCTCTTTACTCTTTATCTTTCCTCTTTCTCTTCCCCCGCATTCCTGACGAAAGATAAAGAGCCTGCCCGCGTTGTTTTTCCGCAACCCCTTTCTCTTCCCCCGCATTCCTGACGAAAGATAAAGAGTGAAGAGAAAGAACCGGACTCCGGCCCAACCCGGTCAGCGCCGGGCCCATATGTTATACTTCAAAATCGCATAAATCGCGCGGACGCCGTCGCGCCAGCCGATTTTCTTTCCCTCGGCGTAGGTGCGGCCTGAATACGACACCCCGACCTCATAGATGCGGCAGCCGGAACGCGCGGTCTTGGCGGTGATCTCCGGCTCGAAACCGAAACGGTCCTCCACCAGCCGCACGCCTTGGATGACCTCGCGGCGGAACATCTTGTAACAACATTCCATGTCGGTGAGGTTGATGTTGGTAAACATGTTTGAAAGGCGCGTGAGAAACTGGTTGCCGACACTGTGCCAGTAATAAAGCACGCGATGCGGCCGGTCGCTGATGAAGCGCGATCCGAAAACCGCGTCGGCTTTTCCCGCCGTCAGCGGCTCGAGCAGGCGCGGGTATTCCCGCGGGTCGTATTCGAGGTCGGCATCCTGCACCACCACGAACTCCCCCGTGGCCTGCGCCATGCCGGAACGGATGGCCGCGCCCTTGCCCTGGTTCTTCCCGTGATGAATCACCCTCGCGACCAAGGGCGCGAGTTCGCCGCGCAGCAACTCGCCGGAGCCGTCGGTCGAGCCGTCGTCCACCACGATGATTTCGAGCGATTCGACGCCGCAGTCGCGCACGGTCCGCACGATGCGCCGCAACGTCGGCACTTCGTTGTAACAGGGGATGATGACCGTGAGCAGGGGCATGGCTGCGGGACCAATGTCGTTTCTCCACGGGCGGGGACGCAACGCCAAAGCTCGCGCCCCGCGCCCGGACCGTTCAATCACCCCGTCCCCGCCCCGCCGCGCGCGGAAACGCGATGCGCCACACGCCGTCGCGGCGCGCGAGGCGCATGGGCGCGCCGAACGCGGTCGAGAGCGTCCGCGCCGTCAGCGCCTTCGCCAGCGGGCCGTCCGCCACCACCCTGCCCTCGCGCAACAGCAGCGCGTGCGTGAAGGCCGGCGTGATTTCCTCGACGTGATGCGTCACGAGCACAAGCGACGGGCTGGCGCGGCGCCGTGCGAGTTTCTCGACAAACCCCAGGAAATAGTCGCGCGCCACGGGATCGAGCCCCGAGCACGGCTCGTCGAGGATGAGGATGCGCGGTTTCGCCATCAAGGCGCGGGCGATGAGCACGCGCTGGCGCTCGCCCTGGGACAGGAAAATCCACTCGCGTTCCGCGAGATGCCCGGCACCGAGCAGGCGCAGGTGCGCGAGCGCGGCCGCGCGGTCCGCCCGCGTGGTCCGGGCCCACAAATCGAGCTGCGCGAACTTGCCGCTCATCACGGTCTCGACCGCGGTCTCGGCGGGCGGGATGGAAATCTGCAACGCCGACGTGACCAGCCCGATGCTCAGCCGCAAATCGCGCCAGTCGCAATCGCCGTAGCGCCGCCCCAGCACGGAAATCGCGCCGCCGGTCGGCGGCATGTAGCCGGTAAGCGCGCGCAGCAGCGAAGTCTTGCCGCAGCCGTTGGGCCCGAGGATGACCCAGTGCTGCCCGCGCTCCACGCGCCACGCGATGTCGCGCAGGATGATGGTCTTGCCGCGCTCGACGGTGAGCGCGGAAACATCAAGAATCGGGGCCGTCCCTTTGACGGCGCTCCGGGAACTGACGGCGGATTTTTTCATGAGGAAAAACAACTAGAAAAACCCCTTCCGCGCGAAGCGACAAGCCTGACCGTCCCTCAGTGCCAAAAGACCACCGGCGGCGCCCCGGCGCACGAGAACGTTGCATTCCGCCCTGTCGTCCGTCGTAATGCGCGGACTCCCGATTTTCCCATGATACATCCCACGGCCATCATCGAACCCGGCGCGCAAATCGGCGCCGACTGCGAGATCCACGCCGGCGCCATCATCAAGCGTCACGTCATCCTCGGCGACCGCGTCACGGTGCATCCGTATGCCGTCATCGGCGGCGATCCGCAGGCGCTCGCGTTTGATCCCGCCGTCGAGTCATTCGTGCGGATCGGCGCGGGCACGCGTATCCGCGAACATGTGACGGTCAACCGCTCCCTCCACGCCGGCGTCGCGACCGTCGTAGGCGAAAACTGCTTCATCATGGCGGCCGCCCACGTGGCCCACGACGCCGTGCTCGGCGACAACATCGTCCTCGCCAACAACGTGCTCCTCGCCGGCCACGTGGAAGTGGGCACCAACGCCTTCCTCGGCGGCGCGGCGGTCTTTCACCAGTTCACCCGCATCGGCGAGGGCGTGATGGTCAGCGGCAACTCCAGCATCACGCGCGACCTCGCGCCCTACACCTTGGTGGCCGAGCGCGACGAGGTCATCGGCCTGAATGTCGTCGGCCTGAAGCGACGCGGGCACCCGCGCGAGGCCATCCGGGAATTGAAGGAGGCCTTTCACGCGGTGTATTTCACGCCGGGCAACATCCGCGAGGTCGCCGCGTCCGCCCTCGCCTCGGGCGAATACAAAACCGCCGAGGCGCACCGCTTCCTGCAATTCTTCGAAGGCGGCAAACGCAGTTTCGCCCGCCTGAAACGCAACGAAAACCTCGCGGGTGCGGAGGAATAGGGCGGGCCGCTGCGCGGCCAGTTCAAGTTGAAGGTGAAAGTTTAAGTTCGAACCTCCGCTCCCCCAACTCAAACTCCCTGATCACTCATTGCTCCCATGACGGCTCCCCAGAAACTCGCGTTCACCTGCGGCGATCCGGCCGGCGTCGGCCCGGAGATCATAGCCGCCTGGCTCGCGCATCACCCGGCCGAGGCGCGCGACATCGCGGTGATCGGCCACGCGAGCTGGCTTCGCACGCTCCCAGCCCGCGACGCGCAACTGATCGCCATCGACGGCGACGCGGGGCCCGCGGGCGGGTTTGTCGCCGCGCCCGGCCAGCCTTCCGTCGCGGGCGCGCGCATCGCGCAGGCGGCGCTCGAGCGCGCGGCGGCGGGCGTCGCGCGCGGCGAGTTTTGCGGCGTGGTCACCGCGCCCGTGAGCAAGGCGTGGCTGCAAAAGGCCGGCTACGCATTCCCCGGGCAGACGGAATTTTTCGCGGCGCGCTGGGGCGGCGAGCCGGTGATGGCGTTTTGCGGCGGACGCCTCCGCGTCGCCCTCGCCACCTGGCACATCCCGCTGCGCGACGTGGCCGCGCGCCTCACGCCCGCGCTGCTGGCGCGCACGGTGGCCGCCGCCGCGCAACTCGCGCGCGCCGACGGCGTGGCCGGCGAGCCGCGCATCGGCGTGTGCGGCCTCAACCCGCACGCCGGCGAAGGCGGCATGCTCGGCACCGAGGAGCGCGATGTCATCGACCCCGCGCTCGACGCGCTGCGCGCCGCGCATCCCGGCCTGTCACGCTGCGAACCCGGCGACACGATCTTCGGACGCGCCCTGCGCGGCGAGTTCGACGCGGTCGTCGCGCTCTACCACGACCAGGGCCTCGCGCCGCTGAAAACCATCGACTTCGACGAAGCGGTCAACGTCACCCTCGGCCTGCCGCACGTGCGCACCAGCCCCGACCACGGTACGGCGTTCGGCATCGCGGGCCGCGGCGCCGCCAGCCCGCGCAGTTTCGCCAACGCCGTCAACGTCGCCCGCCGCTTGATAAACGCCCGCACCGTGCGATAGTGCGCGGCGCGGCTTTTGCTCTGATATTGCCACGCGATTGACCGCTCATGCCTTCTCCTGAAACGACTTTCCCGCCAGCCTCCGCCGAGACCGCCGCGCTTCCCGACGGCGTGCGCGAAGGCAACGAAAACCTCGTGCGCCTCACCGAGGCCGCCGGGGCCAAGGTCGCCGCGCTCGTCGCCCGCGACCGCCAGGGCGGATACCTGCGTGTCGCCATCAGCGGCGGCGGCTGCAACGGCCTGAGCTACAAGCTCCGCTTCACGCCGGAGCCGCGCAAAGGCGACATCCTCGTGCGCACGGCCGGCGCAAGCGTGCTGGTCGATGTGAAGACCGCCCTCTACCTGAGAGGCACCGTGATCGACTACTCCAACAAAATGATCGGCGGCGGCTTCAAGTTCACCAACCCCAACGCCAAATCCAGTTGCTCCTGCGGCGACAGCTTCAGCGTATGAGCCGACATGCCGGGTGTGCCTTGGTTTTTTGGACGGATGGCGGCTTTATCTTGCGCGGCGCATACTTGCGCTCCGGACGGACGAGGGCTTGACCAAACGCGAAAAGGCGCAAGATGATGCAAATAAGGTTGTCTCCACCCCGCTTCCCCGTGAGAAACAACTTCGACCCAGAACAGGCAACACAAACTATACTGAATGGCTAATTCGTTTCCCTCCTCCGGTGGCGGTCGCCGCCCCGGCCAATACCAGCGCCGCAACAATGATCCGTTTGCGAGCATCCGCCGTAACCATCGCATCAGAGTTCCCCAAATCCGCGTGATCAGCCCCGAGGGCAAGCAACTCGGCATCATGCAAACTGAAAAGGCCCTCGCGCTCGCCATCGAGGTCGGCCTCGACCTCGTGGAAGTCGCCCCCCAAGCGCAGCCGCCGGTCTGCCGCATCATGGATTTCGGCAAATACGTGTATGAGGAGCAGAAAAAAAGTTCCCACGCGAAAGCCACCGCCAGCCGCATCAAGGAAATCGAGTTCACCGCGCGCATCGCGGAAAACGATTTCCTCACCAAGATCAAACGCGGCGAACAATTCCTCAACCAAGGCAGCAAGGTCAAACTCCGCCTCAAGTTCCGCGGCCGCGAACTCGCCCACCCCGAGCTCGGCTTCGACGTGATGAACAAGGCGCTCGCCGAACTCGCCGGCATGGGCACGCCCGACGCGCCGCCGAAGCGCATGGGCAAGCAAATCAACGTCATGCTCACCCCGCTCCCGGCCAACAAGCGCAAGCCGAAATTCATCCGCGAGGACGACGAACCGATCGAGGAAGACGACCACGAGCCCGAACAACCCGATCACGACGACGAGCACGACGGCGACGAGCAGGAGTAAGGAGAAGTCCGCCTTGCCCGCCAGCCGGTCAACGCTTCGCATCGGCGCCGCCGCGCTGGCGGCGGTCTTGGCCCTTGCCCAGGGCGGCGTGGAGGCGCAAACGCAGGCGCGCGCCGCGCCCACGCGCCCCGTCGCGACGCTGCCGCTCGCCGCGGCAAAATCATCCGCGTCCGCCCCGCGCACCAAGTCTGCCGCGAGCCCGGCGTCCGCCGTCGCCCCGATAAAGATCGCCGGCATCGATTACATCGATGTCATCGCGTTTGGCCGCGCTTCCGGCATGAAGGCCGTCTGGCTCGCGCCGCTCGAGGAACTCGCCCTCCAGAACGACCATCTCCGCATCGTGCTCAAGCACGACTCGCGCGAACTCTCCGTCAACGGCATGCGCGTGTTCACCGGCGATGCCGTGCGCGGGCACAAGGGCGCGCTCCTCGTCAGCCGGACCGACGCCGACACCTTGCTCTCGCCCATCATCGACGCCGGGCGCGGGCGCGCCGCGATCCCCTCGCTCAAGACCATCGTCATCGATCCCGGGCACGGCGGCCCCGACCACGGCAAGATAAACGACAAACTCAAGCTCAACGAAAAAACCTTCACGCTCGATACCGCGCTCCGCCTGAAAAAAATCCTCGAGGCGCGCGGCTACAAAATCGTGATGACGCGCACCGCCGACGTAAAGGTCGACCTCCCCGCGCGCGCGGTGGTCGCGACCACCGCAAAGGCGGATCTGTTTGTCAGCATCCATTTCAACTCCGTCGCGCAAGGCGCCCAGCGCGTGCGCGGGCTGGAGGTTTACCGCTTCACGCCGCGCGGGCAGGCGCCGGTCACGCGCGGCGATGTCACTGCCGAGGATCGCGAGAAAAACCCCGCCGATCCCTTCGCCTACTGGAACACGCTCGCCGCCTGTCTCATGCAGCGCTCCCTGCTGGGCGACCTGAAACTCGTGGACCGCGGCATGAAACACCATAAGTTCGCCGTGCTCCGCCTCGCGCCCTGCCCCTCCCTGTTGATCGAGGGCGGCTTCCTTTCCAACGATGCCGAGGCGAAACTCATCGCCACGCCCGACTTCCGCCAGAAACTCGCCCAATCCATCGCCGACGGCATCAGCGAGTATGCGACGACCCTGGCCAATGCGAAAAAGTAAGACAAGGGTTCACATTATTTTTATGCCAGCCTGATGATCAAGGCTTTCATCAGCTTATGGCTCATCTAGCGTTGTGGCCAGGGAAGCCGTCGCTCCCGCCAATATTTAATAATTTTTGAAGCCATGTCAGCACTCAGTGTTCCCGCCACTTTGAGGACTTTTTTTGCACCGCCGGACCGCGCCAAGCCGGCCCTCATCCAAAAGCAGGCCAAATCCATGGAAGCCAATCCGCTCATCGGACGCCTGCTCAACGCCTCGCTGGACTGCATGCTCGTGCTCAACGCCCAGCGCCAGATCGTGTTTGCGAGCGAAAACGTGGCCCCGCTCATACCCGGGGGCAGGCTCGCCTCCGCCATCGGAAAACGTCCCGGGGAGGCGCTCGGCTGCATTCGGGCGATCGAATGCGAGGGCGGCTGCGGGACCGCCCCCGCCTGTTCCCAATGCGGCGCGGTCAAAGCCATCCTCGAAGGCCTCGCCGGCCGCTCCGCCGCCGAGGAATGCCGCATGACAAGGCTCAACCACGGCTGCCGCGAGGCGCTGGATCTGCGGGTGAAAAGCACGCCGTTCAGCCATGCCGGCGCGTCCTACACCCTGCTGGCCGTGAGTGACATCAGCCATGAAAAACGCCGGCTGGCGCTGGAGCAGGTTTTCCTGAAAAAACTCGCCGGCCTCACCCGGCCCATCGGGCAGCGCGCCCGCCGCATCCACGAGAACGCCAGCGAACCTTATGTGCGCGAAGACGCCGGCGCGCTGGCCGCGCAGGTTTCCGACCTGCAGGAAGCCCTCGGCATCCAGCGCGATCTCTCCGCGGCGGAAAGAGGCGAGTTGCTGCCCTCGTTTTCCGCGCTGTATGCGCGCGATTTCATGGAGGCGTATGTGGCCGCCGCCGCCCCGCGCGCCACGGCGGCGGAATGCCGCCTGCATCTTGAGCCGTCGGCCTCCAACCATCGTTTTTTCTCCGATCCCGCGCTGTTGCGGCGCGTGCTCGACTGTCTGCTCGCCAATGCCATCGAGGCCTCCGGGCCCGGCGAGGAGGTCTCGCTCGGCATCAGCGCCGATGCCAGCGACCTCCTGCTCTGGATACGCAACGCCGCCGTGATGCCGCCCGAGGTCTGCCTGCAAATCTTCAACCGCTCCTTCACCCGGAAAGACCGCGGCCGCGGGCTGGGCACCTACATGGCCAAACTTTTCACCGAGCAATACCTGCTCGGGAAGCTCCGCTTCACCTCAACAGCCGCGACGGGCACGACCTTCACCATCGCTCTGCCGCCCAACCCGCTTTCGCTCCCCATGTCCGCCATCGACACCCCGCCCGGCCTGGCCTGAGGGCGCGCGGCCAACCCGTCCCGCGTCTCACCGCAAACGCAGCACCCGGGCCGGATTGCCCGCCACCACGGCACGGGCGGGCACGTCGCGCGTCACGATCGCGCCGGCGCCGATGACCGCCTCATCGCCGACCGTGATGCCGCCGATCAACACGGCGTTGGCGCAGATGGTCACCCGGTTGCCGACCGACGGATAAATGCCCTCCCGGGCCTCGGCGTCGGTCTTCGCGCCGATGGTCACGTTTTGATAGATGCGGCAGTCGCGGCCGAGCGCGACGTTTTCACCGATCACGATGCCCACCGGATGCGGCAGCACCGTGCCCCGCCGTCCGAGATAACGGATGCCGCGCGTGATATGGTTGGCCCGCGCCACCCGTCCGGTTGCGTAGTAACGAAATGAATACGCCAGCTCCCGCCAGTGCGCGAGTTGCAGCCCGAGCATGCGGCGGACGAGCGCGCCCCCGCGCCGCATCTTGCGCGACAACCACGCGCCGCCCGCACCCGCGATTGCCTGGTGTTGTGCCGCCTGCCATGTCATGCGGCGAAATATAGCACGCATTGTTCCGCGCACCCGCGATTCCGGCGAAAATCATGAGCGCCCTTGCCGGCGCGGGCGAAGAACGCCGCCCATTGCGATCTCGCCGGGCCTTCCCGCTCCCGCCACCGTCTTAAAATTCCGCGCTGCCCGGCGTCCGGGCGAAAGGAATGACATCGCGGATGTTGGCGACGCCGGTGACGAACATCAGCATGCGCTCGAAGCCGAGGCCGAAGCCGCTGTGCGGCACCGTGCCGTAACGGCGGAGGTCGGCATACCACCAGTAATCTTTCTCGTTGAGATTGTGCGCGCGCATGGCCTCGAGCAGCACGTCGAGCCGCTCCTCGCGCTGGCTGCCGCCGATGATTTCGCCGATGCCGGGCACGAGCAGATCCATCGCGCGGACGGTTTTGCCGTCGTCGTTTACCTTCATGTAAAACGGCTTCAGCGTGCGCGGATAATTGTAAACCGTGACGGGGCACTTGAAGTGCTCCTCGGCGAGGAAGCGTTCGTGTTCGGACTGGAGGTTGTCGCCCCACGCGACGGGGTGCTCCCAGTTGCGTCCGGATTTTTCGAGAATCTCAATGGCCTCCGTGTAGCTGCAACGCTGGAAAGGCCGCTCGAGCACGAAATCGAGACGGGCGGCGAGCTGCTTGTCCACGAACTTCGAGAAAAACTCCAGGTCCTCCGCGCAATGCTCGCGGGCGTCGCGCACGAGGTGTTTCACGAATGCCTCGGCCAAGTCCATGTTGCCGAAGAGGTCGAGAAACGCCGCCTCCGGCTCGATCATCCAGAACTCGGCGGCGTGCCGCGAGGTGTTGGAGTTCTCGGCCCGGAAGGTCGGACCGAACGTGTAGATATTGGACAACGCGCAGGCAAACGTCTCGCCCTCGAGCTGGCCGGACACGGTGAGAAAACTCTGCCGCCCGAAGAAATCCCGCACGAAATCGACCGCGCCCGCCGCGTCGCGCGGCGGGTTGGCGGCATCGAGCGTGGACACGCGGAACATCTCGCCCGCCCCCTCGCAATCGCTCGCCGTGATGATGGGCGTGTGCACGTAATGAAAACCGCGCTCCTGGAAAAACCGGTGGACGGCGTAGGCCAGCCGGCTGCGCACGCGGAAGACCGCGCCGAAAAGATTGGAGCGCGGGCGCAGGTGCGCGATCTCGCGGAGGAATTCGAGCGAGTGGCCTTTCTTCTGGAGCGGATAAGTCGCGTCGGCATCGCCGACGATGGCGAAGTGCTCCGCCACGACCTCCCATTTTTGCCCCGCGCCCTGCGAGGCGACGAGCCGCCCGCGCGCCTCGACCGACGCCCCGGTGGCCGCGCGGTGCATGAGCGCGGCGTAGCCGGGCAGCGTGTCGGGCACGATGATTTGCATGCCCTTCAGGCAGGAGCCGTCGTTGAGCTCGATGAAGGAAAACGCCTTCGCGTCGCGACGCGTGCGCACCCAGCCCTGAAGCAGGATGGAGTCGCGAGGTTCGGCGGAGGCGTGGGCGTCTTTGACGAGAGTGCGTTGCATGGCGGAGGGAAATCTCAAATCCCAAAATCCCAAATCCCAAAAAAATCTCAAATCCCGAAATTCCAAAATTCGGCGGATACGGCTCCGCATCCGCCACCACCAGTGCCGGCGGCGTATTCTTTGGCATTTGGATTTTCGGAATTTGGGATTTCCCAAAAAATTATATGACGCAAGTCGCGCATATTTTTTGTCGATTTCGCGTGATGGGTTCGTCAAATTTACGCGCACCTCATAATTCTCGCCATGCCCTCCACCAAAACCACCATCACTTACTGCGCAGCCATCGACCTCGGCGCCACCAGCGGACGCGTCATTCTCGGCGCGTGGTCGAAAAACCGCCTCAAGCTCACCGCCGTCCACCGCTTCCCCAACACCTTTCGCACTCTCGACTGCAACGATTACTGGGAAATCGGCGCCCTCTGGCACGAAATCCAGACCGGCCTCCGCAAAGCCGCCGCCGCCCTCCCGCGCGGCGCCAAGCTCGCCTCCGTGGGCGTGGACACCTGGGGCGTTGACTATGCCCTCGTCAACGACACCGGCCGCCTCGTCTTCCCCGTCCACGCCTACCGCGATAACCGCACCCAGGCCGGACTGAAAACCCTCGGCGGCACCCGCGCCGCCCTCGAACGCGTCTATGCCGCCACCGGCATCCCCAACGTCTTCTACAACAGTTCGCTCCAGCTCGCCGAGACCATCGCCGCCTGCCCCGCCATCACCGATCTGGCCACCCGCTGTCTCTTCCTTCCCGACTATTTCAACTACCTGCTCTCCGGCCGCATGGCCAACGAACTCACGATCGCCAGCACCACGCAGCTCCTCGACGTGCATTCCTGCGACTGGTCGCGCGCCGCCCTCGATTACTTTCGCGTCCCCGCGCAATGGCTCGGCAAACCCGTCCTCGCCGGCACGAAACTCGGCACCGTGCGGGGCATTCCCGAACTCAAGAGCACCCGCGTCATCGCCGTCCCCGGTCACGACACCGCCTGCGCCTACGACGCCATGCCGGCCTCGCCCGACGGCACCGACCTCTTCCTCAGCTCCGGCACCTGGTCGCTCGTGGGTTTTGAAAGCGACACTCCCGTCCTAGGCCCCGACGCCCTTGCCGCCCGAGTCGCCAACGAGCGCATCGGCGACGGCCGTTACCGCCCGCTCACCAATGTCATCGGCATGTGGCTGCTCGAGCGCACCATGCTCGACCTCGGCCCCAACGCCCGCCCGAAAAACCCCGCCGCATGGGACAAGCTCATCGCCGACGCGGCCAAACTCCCGCCCTCCAAACATCTCATCAACACCGCCGATCCCGCCCTCGCCAACCCGCCTTCGATGAAGGCCGTCATCGATGCGCAAATCCGCCGCAAAAAAGGTGCGCCCCCGAAAAACGTGGTGGGCTACATGCGCCTCATCTGCGACTCGCTCGGCCGCGGCCACGCCGACGCCATGCGCGCCTTCGAGCGCATGACCGGCCGCAAATTCAAGCGCATCCTCATTGTCGGAGGCGGTTCGCGCAGCCCGCTCCTCTGCCAGACCACGGCCGACGCCGCCAGCATCCCCGTCGTCTCCTTCAATCTCGAAGGCACCGCAGTCGGCAACATCGCCAACCAGCTCATCGCATTGAAAGCGGTAAAAGATCTCCCCTCCTTCCGCCATCACCTCACTGCGCATCTGGAAAAGAAGGTCTATAACCCGAAAAAATGATTCCGGAACACCCCAAAAAAACCTCATGGCGCCGGCTCGTGAAAAACCGGGGCGCATTTCATGATTTCACAACTTATTTTCAATCAATGAATAATGATGATACAATTATCCATGGAATTTTTTCTGAAGAAAAATGAAACATTTTTAGGATAACTGCGTCTTACTCTTCGTAACAGTTTATATTTTCTCCCGCATAGCGGGAGATTTGGGGTAACAAAGAAAGCAATGGGCGGTCCGCTTAGGGGTAGGCGGGCCGCCCTCCTTTTTTACCCGAACGGAAATCGAGAATGCGCAGCTTGGCATTAGAGGTTCGGTGCCGTTTTCGATGGAGGGCGGCACGGAGGCCGTCTCTCCAGCAACAAGGGCATTTCGCTTAATGAACGGCAATGCCCACGACACAGGCCCCGCTCAATCCACCTTCACGGCGGGGAGGTTCCAGATTTGGGCGGCGTATTCGCGGATGGTGCGGTCGCTGGAAAACTTGCCGACGCGCGCGGTGTTCAGGATCGCGCTTCTCGCCCAGGCGGCCTGGTCGCGGTATTTTTTATCCACGCGGGCGTGGCAATCGCTGTAGGCGCGGAAATCGGCCAGCACGAGGAACGGGTCGCCGCCGTCGAGCAGGCTGCGCTGCGTGAGCGCAAAGGCGCCGTTCTCGCTCGGCGTGAAATAATTCGAGCCGAGCCAGTCCACGATGGCGCGAAGTTCCTCATCGCGTTCGTAATACTCGCGCGGGCGGTAGCCCTTCGCGTGGAGCGCCTCCACTTCCTCGACGGTGAGGCCGAAGATGAAGATGTTCTCGTCGCCGACCTCCTCTTTTATTTCGACGTTGGCGCCGTCGAGCGTGCCGATGGTGAGCGCGCCGTTGAGGGCGAGCTTCATGTTGCCGGTGCCGCTGGCTTCCTTGCCGGCGGTCGAGATTTGCTCGGAGAGATCGGCGGCGGGGATGATGCACTCGGCGAGCGAGACGCGGTAGTTGGGGAGGAAAACGACCTTGAGCTTTCCGCCGATGCGCGGGTCGTGGTTGATGTGGCTGCCGATGATGTTGATGGCGCGGATGATGTTTTTCGCGAGGTCGTAGCCGGGGGCGGCCTTCGCGCCGAAGACAAACACGCGCGGGACGATGTCGAGCGAGGGATTCTGCAACAGGCGGCGGTAGAGCGCGAGGATATGGAGGAGGTTCAGGTGCTGGCGCTTGTATTCGTGGAGGCGCTTGATTTGCACGTCGAAGAGCGCGTCGGGCGAGACTTCGACGCCGCACTCGGTCTTGATGAGCCCGGCGAGATCCACCTTGTTGGCGTGCTTGATGGCCATGAACTCCTTCTGGAAGGCGGCGTCGCCGGCGTGTTTTTCGAGGCCGCGCAGCAGGTCCAGGTCGCGCGCCCATTTTTCGTGGCCGAGGGTGGCGGTGATGAGGGCGGAGAGGCGCGGGTTGCAATCGAGGAGCCAGCGGCGGGGCGTGATGCCGTTGGTCTTGTTCTGGAAGCGTCCGGGGAAAAGCGCGTCGTATTCGGGGAAAAGGTGTTTTTTAAGGAGATCGGTGTGGAGCGCGGCGACGCCATTGACGGCGTGCGAGGCGACGACGGAGAGGCCGGCCATGCGGACGGATTTCACGCCTTGCTCGTCGATGATGGAGCAGGCGCGTTTCTTTTCCACGTCGCCGGGCCAGCGCGCCTCGATGGTCTGCATGAGGCGGGTGTTGATGTCGTAGATGATCTGGAGGTGGCGCGGGAGGATGCGTTCGAACAGGGCGACGCTCCACTTTTCGAGCGCCTCGGGGAGAAGGGTGTGGTTGGTGTAGCCGAAGACTTTCGTGACGATGTCCCAAGCGCGGTCCCAAGGCGTGTTTTCGTCGTCGAGGAGGACGCGCATGAGCTCGGGGACGGCGACGGCGGGATGGGTGTCGTTGAGCTGGATGGCGACCTTGGCGGGAAAGTTGTCCCAGCTGTTTTCCGGGCTGCGGAAGTGGCGGCGGATGAGGTCGCGCAGCGAGCAGGCGACGAAGAAGTATTGCTGGATGAGGCGGAGTTCCTTGCCGTTCTCGGTCTTGTCGTTCGGGTAAAGGACCTTCGAGATGGTTTCCATGACGGCTTTCTCGCGCACGGCCTCGACATAGCCGCCGGCGTTGAAGGCCTGAAGGTCGAACTCGGAGGCTGCGCGCGAGGACCAGAGGCGGAGGAGGTTGACGGTCTTGGTGCCGAAACCGGCGATGGGAATGTCGTAGGGGATGCCGACGATGGTCTTGGTGTCCACCCACCGCGGGCGGCAGTTGCCGCGGTCGTCGAACACGTTTTCGACGCGCCCGTAGATGGGGATGGTGATACGGTTTTCGGGCCGGGCGACTTCCCAGGGCGTGCCGTTGATCATCCACGAGTCGGGGTATTCCACCTGGTAGCCGTTGACGAATTCCTGGCGGAAGAGGCCGAACTCGTAATGAATGCCGTAGCCGATGGCCGGATAGTCGAGCGTGGCGAGCGAGTCGAGGAAGCAGGCGGCGAGGCGCCCGAGGCCGCCGTTGCCGAGGCCCATGTCGGTTTCCTGGTCGAGGAGCTTGTGGTAGTCGATGCCGAGCCCGGCGAGGGCGTCGCGGGCGGCGGCGTTGAGGCCGGTGTTGTAGAGGTTGCTCTCGGTGAGCCGGCCCATGAGGTATTCGAGCGAGAGATAATAGAGGCGGCGGACGTTGTTGTCGTTATGAGTGCCCTGGGTGTCGATCAGCCGGGCGAGAATATGCTCGCGAACGGCAAGCGACGTGGCGATCCACCAGTCGCTGAGCTGGGCGGTCTTGAGATCGCGGGCCAGGGTGTAGGTGAGGTGGCGGAGAATGCCTTCCTTGAGTTGCGCGCTGTCGGTGACATCAAAGGGGGAATCGGTGCCTTGGCGGGCGGCGGCGGTGCTGGCGGCGGCGGTTTTTTCTGCAGTGGCTTTCTTGGACTTGGATTTGGATGAGGAGGCCATGATTTGATGCAAGATATGGGACGGAACAATCCCTAGAATTGAACAGAAAACGTGCCAGAGTAAGAACAATGGTCACGCTTAAATTTTGCGTGATAATAGGGGGCTTTCACTTGTTGTCCGGTTTATCGATCATGACCGCCGGCAGGTAAAAATATGCCCGCAACAGGTGGATTTTTACAAATGCGATTTGGGATACTCGCCCTTCCCTATGAACGTATCGCCTTGGAGAAATCCATCACGCCTATCGCGCAAATTCCTGCCCGCGCTCGCCGCGGTCGTCTCGTTCGCCGCCACGCTGGCCGCCCAGACCGCGGACGAGGGGACGGACGACGACATCTACCGCCTCGACGCGCTCACTGTCGCCGACCGCCAGCTCGCCGCCGTCACCGTCACGACAAAGCTGCCCATTTCCATCCACCAAACCCCGCAATCCATCAGCGTCGTGGATCGCACGCGCATCGACACCGAGTCGTTTTTCAGCCTCAACGACACCCTGCAAAACACCACCGGCATCAACGTCACGTTCTACGACAGCGGCCGCCCGCTCTACTTCGCGCGCGGCTTCGCGGTGAACGATTTCCAGGTGGACGGCCTCACCACGTTCAGCGACTCCACCAATCTCGAATACGACATCGCGCTCTACGAACGCGTCGAGATCGTGCGCGGCGCGAACGGCCTGCTCAGCGGCGCGGGTTATCCGTCCGCCACGGTCAACATGCAGCGCAAGCGCCCCGGCAAAACCTTCGCCGCCTCCGTCGCCGGCACGCTCGGCTCGTGGGATTACCGGCGCATCGAGGGCGATGTTTCCGTTCCGCTGCTTGCGGGCGGCCGCGTCCGCGCCCGTGTGGTCGGCGCCTACACCGACCGCGACTATTTCCTCGACCGCTTCACCGAGGACAAAGCCGTTTTCTACGGCGTGCTCGAAGCCGACGTCACCTCCACCACGCTGCTCGCCGCCGGCTGGCAGCGGCAGGACAACAATCCCAAGCGCACCACGTGGGGCACCATCCCGCGTTTCGCCGACGACGGCTCGCTGGCCAGGCTCCCGCGCTCGCTTAACTTCGCCGCCAACTGGTGCCTCTGGCAGCGCGATGCCGACACGCTCTTCGTCACCGTTGACCAGCGCATCGCCGAGGGCTGGAGCCTGAAGGCCGCCTACAACCGCACCGAGGGCGACGTGCAAAGCGTGCGGGTTTACGCCACCGGCTTCCCGAATCTCGCCACCGGCGCCGGCACGTATCTGCGCGCCGGCATCGGCGAGGCCGAGGACACGCGCGACGTGATCGACGTTTACCTCAACGGCCGCTTCCCGCTCCTCGGCCGCGAGCACGAATTTGTCGCCGGCTGGAATTACAACGAACTCGAACGCCGCACCCCCGCGCTCTCCTCCGTCTCCGGCTGGACCTACGACATCCCGAATCTCTGGACCTACGACGGCGACATCCCCGCGCCCGCCTACGCCAGGACCGGCGCGCGCACCGTCGCCACCACCCGACAGACCGGCCTCTACGCCTCGCTGCGTTTCCGCCTCCTCGATCCGCTCTCGCTCATCGGCGGCCTGCGCCTCAGCCAGTGGAAAACCGGCACCGACCGCTACGACACCGCCGGCGCCTACACCGGCACGACCGGCGCGTATGAAGTTTCCAACGAACTCACGCCCTACGCCGGCATCGTTTACGAGCTCAACCCTGTCTGGGCCATTTACGCCAGCTACACCGACATCTTCCGCCCGCAAAACTACCGCGACAAAAACGACAACCTGCTCGAACCCATCGTCGGCAAAAACATCGAGGGCGGCGTGAAAGCCGAGTTCTTTGGCGGTCGCCTCCACGCCTCCGCCGCGCTCTTCGAGTCCCGGCAGGACAACTACGCCGTGCGCGACAGCAGCGTGCCCGAAGGCACGCTGCCCGACGGCGGCTCCGCCTACATCGGTGTGAACGGCACGCGCACCCGCGGTTTCGAGGCCGAGCTTTCCGGCCAGCTCATGTCCGGCTGGACCGCCCACGTCGGCTACACCTACGCGGACACCAAGCGCCACGCCCTCGACCTCATCTACGTGAATCTCCCCGACCACCTCGTGCGCCTCTCCACGCAATACCGGCTCCCCGGCGCGTTCAAGGCCCTCACTGTCGGCGGCGCGGTCAACTGGCAGAGCAAGACCACCGGCTACAACATCCCGCATCCCACGCTCGGCGCCGTGACCGTCACCGAGGACGGCTATGCCCTGGTCAATGTGAACCTCAACCTCCGCCTCAGCGACCGCGTCAGCGCCACGCTCACCGTGCGCAACCTCTTTGACAAAACCTACTGGGCCACCATCGACTACCCGAACTACGGCGAGCCGCGCAACGTCATCCTTTCCCTCCGCTGGAACTACTGACGCGCCTCCGCGCGGCCCTGCCGTATCAAACAATTGAATACGAACGAAACCGGCACCGCCACCCGGCCCGTCCTTCGCGGGCGCCCGCGCGTCCCGCTCCGCGCGCGGCTCGCCGTCGCCTCGCGCGCGCTCGCGGCCGTCGCCGGCGGCTACGCCGTCGCCGCGCTCTTCACCGCGACGCTCGCCCTCGCCCTGCGCTCGCTGCCGAAGGACGAGGCGGTGAAATTCGCCACCATGCCCGCGTTCCTCGTCTATGCGGCGGCGGTCGTCTGGGTGTTCGCCACCCGCACCGCCCGGCGCGCCTGGCTCGGCCTTGTCATCGCCGCCGCGCTTCTCGGGCTCGCCCTCTGGCTTCTCCAGCCCGGCGCCGCCGTCGCGGTCACCGGCGTTCCGCCCGCAGCCACGCCATGAAAAACTCCTTCCGCCTCTCGCTCACGTGGCTGCACACCTGGTCGGGCCTGCTGATCGGCTGGATTCTTTTTGCCGTTTTCGTCACCGGCACGGCGACCTATTTCCGGCACGAGATCACCCGCTGGATGCAACCCGAGTTGCGCGGCGGCGCCAGCCCCATCGACACCGCCCGGGCCGCCGTCGCGCGGCTCGAAACCGTCGCCGCCGACTCCGACAGCTGGTTCATCAACCTCCCCGACGCGCGCGACCCTTCCACCGTGATCTTCTGGCGCGAACCCGGCCAGCGCCGCTTCGGAACCGAAACCCTCGACCCGCACACCGGCGAAAAGCTCACCGCACGCGACACCCGCGGCGGCGAATTTTTTTACCGTTTCCATTTCCAATTCATGCTGCCGCACCCTTGGGGCCGCTACCTCGCGGGCGTCGCGGCGATGTTCATGTTTGTCGCGCTCATCAGCGGCATCGTGGCCCATCGCCGTTTCTTCAAGGATTTTTTCACCTTCCGCAACGGCCTCGGCTCGCTCCGCACCTGGCTCGACTTCCACAATGTCTCCGCCGTCCTCGCCCTGCCGTTCTACCTGATGATCAGTTATTCCGCCCTCGTGATTTTCATGTATATGTATATGCCGTGGGGCGACCGCGCGCTTTCCGACGGCTCCCGTCCGCCCCCGCGCCGAGCCGCGCCGCAAGGCGCCGGCGGGAAAGCCGAGGCCAAGCCTTGGATCGCCACCGCGCCCGTCGGCCCCATGCTTGATGAAGCGGCCCGCCGCTGGGGTCGGGACGGGAGCACGCTCCAGCGCCTCAGTTTCTCCGGCCGCGGCACCGGCAAGGCCACGGCCACGCTCATCCGCGCCGACGGCGAACACATCTCCACCACGCACCGCGAGCAACTCCGCTTCAACGCCGTCACCGGCGAACTCCTTCCCGGCGAGGAGACCCGCGCCGGTCCGGCCGCCGCCATCCACGGCACGCTCTACGGGCTGCACCTCGCGCATTTTGCCGGCCCGGTTTTGCGCTGGCTGTTCTTCCTCATGGGCGCCATGGGCAGCGCACTCGTCGCCACCGGGCTGGTGCTCTGGACCGTGAAACGCCGCCCGCAGCAGAAGGCCGGCAAACGCCTCTCCTTCGGCCACGGCCTCGTCGAGCGGCTCAACATCGCCGCCATCGCCGGCCTGCCGGTCGCCGTCGCCGTCTTTTTCTGGGCCAACCGCCTCCTGCCGTCCGGCCTGGAGGCGCGCGCCGACATCGAGGAGCGTTGCTTCCTCATCGCATGGGCCGTCATGCTGCTGCACCCGCTCGTCCGGCCGGTCATGCGCGCCTGGCGCGAACAACTCTGGCTCGGCGCCGCGCTCTATCTCGCGCTTCCCTTCCTCGACCTCTGCGCCGGTCCGTGGCTGAAGGCCGCCTTCGCGCGCGGCGATTCCACCTACCTCGGTTTCCATGCCGTGATCGTTTTCGTCGGTCTCATGCTCGTCGTCGCCGCCCGCAAAGCCGGCCGCCCGCGCCCGCCCAAGCCCGGCGTCGCCTCCGCCTACGCGCATCAAACCGCCGCCGGCGCGCCACCGGCGCCACCCCGACCCGTGTAGCCCGTTAGGCTGCATATTTTAAAATCCACCCATCAGCGCCGCTCGTGCCATGCTCACGCTCGTTTTTCTCTCCCTTGCCTTCGCCGCCACCAACGCGCTCGCCCTCGCCATGGCCGCGCATCACCACGCCGCCTTTCCGCGCTTCCCGCGGGCAAACCCGCGGATCGCCCGGCGCCGCCTCGTCCTCCGCATCGCCGGATGGCTGTTCCTCGCCCTTGCGGTCCTGAGCGCCACCCTCGCCCACGGTCTCGCGCTTGGGCTGGTCTGGGCCTTGGCCGCCCTGTCTTCCGCCGGGCTCGCGACCACGCTTCTCCTCACCTATGCGCCGCGCACCGTCCCGTTTTTCCTCTGCGCCGCGCCGCCGGTTGCCGCCGTCGGCTGGGTTTTCGCGGCAAACGCCCTTTGACATGGGAACCAAGGACAGTATTAGCTCGTCTCAAACTCACCCATGAGACGCCTCTTTTTCCTCCTTCTTGTTCCCTTTGTCCTCTTCACCGCGGGCACCGGCTGCTCCAGCAAACCCAAGCCGAGCAGCACCCTCGCCACCGACATGGAGGAGAAATTCAAGCAACGCTGGATCGCCAAGCGCATGAGCGACCTGCAAGCCGCCGGCCAGGCCGCCGATGCCCGCGAAGCCCGCCGCATCGCGACCGAGGAATTCAAGCAACGCTTCGCCTACACCACCATCGCCCAAAAACCAAATCCCGTGTCCGGCAGCGTGATGCCCTGACGATTCATTCCCGTTTATCTTTCCTCTTTATTCTTTCTCTTTCCTCTTTCGTCAGGAACGAACCGAAAGAAAGAGGAAAGAATAAAGAACGCCATTTTCCACCTGCCTCTCCCACCTTTAAAACCACGCCCGACGCCCCCGCCCCGCCCTGCCCGGCTTTCCCGAGTTTTCCCGTTTTGCCATGTCCCCCGCCGCATCGCTCACCGCACGTCTCCTCCTCGCATCGATCCTGTCCGGCGGCGCGTTGCTTGCCGCGGGTGTTTCGACCGAGTCCCCCTTTCTCCCGCCCGGCGGCAGCACTCCCGCGACCCAAAAACCCACCGAGTCCACGCCCATCGAATTTCGCGGGCTCGTGGCCGACGCGGAAGGGCTGCGTTTCGCCATCTACGAACCCACCAAGCAACAAGGCGCCTGGGTGCGCATCGGCGAAAAAGACGCGCCCTACAAAATCCTCTCCTATGACTCCGCGATGCAGGCCGTGATCGTCGATTACGAAGGCAAACGCCAGACCCTCGGTCTCAAGGAGGCGAAATTCGGCGCGGGCAACGTCATCGCGGCGGCGCCCGCGCCCGCCGCCGCGCCGCAGCAACCCGGCGCCCGCCCGCCGCAACGCGTCACCACCGGGGACGACGCCAAACGCCTCGAAGCCATCCGCGCCGAGGTCGCCCGCCGCCGCGCGGCCCGCGAAGCCGCCGCCCAGCAGCAACAGCAGGGCGGCCAGATCCCACGCTGACCGGTGGGCCGCGCGGCGACGGCATGCGGCCCCCTTGCGGCGGCCTTCTAAAAAAACGTCAATGCGCGCGTAATGCGGCAACGCATTGGCGCAAATCGGGTCGGCGGGGCAGATTATGTTCCCGATGCCAACCATGCGAGCCATCCCATTTTTCACCATCGTCCCCGCCTGCTCGCTTTTTCTTTCGTCTGTTTTTCCCGCCTTTGCGCAGCAAACACCGCCGCCCCGCCTCGGCGGCGATGCGCGCAAAAACTACCAGCAACTCTGCGCCACCTGCCACGGCGAGGACATGCGCGGCAGCAAAACCGAGTCGCTCCTCGACACGCATTGGAAATACATCGACGGCTCCGATGAAGGCATCGCCGCCGTCATTCGCGACGGGTTGCCGCTCTCCGGCATGCCGGCCTTCGGCGACGCGCTCAACGCCGCCGAGGTTCGCGGGCTTGTCGTGCTCATCCGCGAAAACGCCATGCATGCCGGCATGCCCATCCCCCGCCGCTCGACTGCGCTGCCCGCAGACGTGCAAAAAAGCGCGGAGCACGCCTGGCGCGTCGAATCGGTCCTCGAAGGGCTCGACGTGCCGTGGGGCATCGATTTCCTGCCCGACGGCCGCCTGATTTTCACCGAGCGCGCGGGCAAGCTGTTCGTCGTGGAAAAAGGCGGCGCCCCGGTCGAAATCACCGGCATCCCCCGCGTGTGGGTGCGCGACGAGGGCGGCCTCATGGACGTGGCGCTGCACCCCGATTACGCCCGCAACGGCTGGGTTTACCTCACCCTCAGCGATCCCGGCGAAAACGACACCGCCATGACCAAAATCGTGCGCGGCCGCATCCGCGACGGGCGCTGGGCCGACGAGCAGACAATTTTCTCCGCGCCGAAACCGGCCTACACCAGCCGCGGCATCCACTTCGGCAGCCGCCTGCTTTTCGACGGAGGTTACCTGTTTTTCTCCGTCGGCGAACGCGGCGCGATGGGACAGGCGCAGGACCTCTCGCTCCCCAACGGAAAAGTCCACCGCGTGTTCGACGATGGTTCGATTCCCCCGGACAACCCGTTTGTGAAGACCCCCGGCGCGTGGCCGTCCATCTGGAGCTACGGTCACCGCAACCCGCAGGGCCTCGCGCGCGATCCCGCCGGAGGCGGTTTGTGGGAGACCGAGCACGGCCCGCGCGGTGGCGACGAGCTCAACCTCATTCGCCCCGGCGCCAACTACGGCTGGCCGGTCATCACCTACGGCATGAACTACAACGGCACGCCGGTCTCCGCGTTCACCGCGAAGGAAGGCATGGAGCAGCCCGTGCGTCACTGGACGCCCTCGATCGCCACCAGTCCGCTGCATTTCTACACGGGCGACAAATTCCCGCGCTGGAAAAACAATCTTTTCCTCGGCTCGCTGGCCGGCCAGCAACTCGTGCGCTTCGTCATCGATGGCGACAAGATCGCGAACGAAGAAATTGTCTTCAAAAACCTGGGACGCATTCGCGATATCGCCACCGGCCCCGACGGCCTCCTCTATGTCTCGCTCGAACTTCCCGGCGAACCCAGCCGCATCGTCCGCCTCATCCCGGCGGACGAGTAATACCATTTGCGAATGAAAATCACACTATGGAAGCCATTAATGGTAGGGCGAGGCGTCCCGCCGAGCCGCGAGCGGTTCACACGGCTCGGCGGGACGCCTCGCCCTACCTGAAGTGTGATTTTCGACTGTAAATGGTGTAATTGGAGCCGCATCGGGAAAGCGCGGGAAGAACAGGCCTCAATATACTTCCCTGCAACATCTTGCAAATAAGAGGCGTTGTCATTTCCCCTTCCCCTTCCAGAAAGAAAAACGTGATAGGCAAAAGTAAAAATTACTCTTAACTTAGAATTATTCCAATTTCTACTTGAAATTCAGTCCCACTCCAATCTACCTGTCCCATCCACGCAACCACGTCGCCAATGTCCACCGCCCATCACCACTCCGACAGCCTCGCGCACAAACTCGCTGACAGCGGGCTGCGCGCCACCCCGCAGCGGGAGCTGGTCTATCAGACAATCCTTGCCCGCCGCGACCATCCCACCGCCGACGAAGTCTTCGCCCGCGTGAAATCCGAGATGCCCTCCATCTCTCTCGCCACCGTTTACAACTGCCTCGAAACCCTCATCGACTGCGACCTTGTCCGCGCCGTCAACTTCGACCGCGCCCCCACCCGCTACTGCCCCAACCTCCATCCCCACGCTCATTTTCACGACAAGGAAACCGGGGCCACCCACGACGTGGATCTCCCCGACGAACTGCTCGTCGCCCTGAAAAAAATCCTCCCGCCCGGTTACAAGGCCGACGCCATCGACATCACCTTCCGCGGCCACGCCGCACGCGACGACAACTGACCCCGCCCTCCGTCCCTCCGGCTTCAACTTAAACTTCCAACTTAAACTTTCCCACCTATGCACATCCTCGAAATCCGCGATCTCTACGTCGCCCTCGCCGACAGTCAGGACAAACCCATCGTGAACGGCGTCACCCTCACGATCAAATCGGGCGAAGTCCACGCCATCATGGGTCCCAACGGCACCGGCAAATCCACCCTCTCCAAGGCCGTTGCCGGCCACCCCGACTACGCCATCACCGGCGGCGATGTCCTTCTCGACGGCCGTTCCATCCTCGAAATGGAACCCGACGAACGCGCCCGCGCCGGCATCTTCCTCGCCTTCCAATATCCCAGCGAAGTCCCCGGCGTCTCCATCGCCAACTTCCTCCGCGCCGCCCTCCAGGCTCGTCTCTCCGAAGGCGAGGACCTCGACGCCACCGCCTACTACAAACGCCTCTATTCGAAAATGGACATGCTCAAGATCGACCGCAAATTCACCTCCCGCGCGGTCAACGAGGGTTTCTCCGGCGGCGAGAAAAAACGCTGCGAGATCCTCCAGATGGCCATGCTCGAACCCGCCTTCGCCCTCATGGACGAGACCGACTCCGGCCTCGACATCGACGCCCTCAAGATCGTCGCCGAAGGCGTCAACCAGCTCCGCGGCCCCAATCTCGGCGTTCTCCTCATCACCCACTACCAGCGCCTCCTCAACCACATCATCCCCGATTACGTGCACGTCATGTATGACGGGCGCATCGTGAAAAGCGGCGACAAAGACCTCGCCCTCGAACTCGAGGCCAAGGGCTACGACTGGATCAAACAAGAGCTGGCCGCCGCGTCCGCCTGATCCGCCTCCCTTTTTTCCGCCGCCATCCGTTCCCATCCGTCCCATCAGCCTCATCCGGTCCATCCGCATTCGCCATGCAATCACTTCCACAAACCGACACACCCGACACCCTGGACAATCCCGCGGTCGGCATCGACCAATCCCTCGGCGATTTCACCTACGACGTGAAATATGACTACGATGCCGGCTCCGGCCTCAGCGAGCAAACGGTGCGCTACATCAGCAGCGTGAAAAAAGAGGCGTCGTGGCTCCTCGACTTCCGCCTGCACGCGCTGAAAACCTTCCTCTCCAAGCCGCTCCCCACGCACTGGGCGACCAAGGACCTTGAAAACATAAACTTCGACAAAATCCGCTATTACCTCGCTCAGGGCCAGAAACCCAAGCGCACCTGGGACGAAGTCCCCGCGGACATCAAAAAGACCTTCGAGCGCCTCGGCATCCCCGAGCAGGAGCGCAAGTTCCTCGCCGGCGTAGAGGCGCAGTTCGACAGCGAGGCCGCCTACTCGAACATCAAGGACATCGTCGCCAAACAAGGCGTGATTTTCATGAACTCGACCGAGGCGCTCCGCGAGCACCCCGAGATCTTCCGCAAATGGTTCGGCAAGGTCATCCCCACCGGCGACAACAAATTCTCCGCGCTCAACAGCGCCGTCTTCTCCGGCGGCTCCTTCATCTACGTCCCGCCCGGCGTGAAAGTCGCGCAGCCGCTGCAAGCCTACTTCCGCATCAACGCCGAGAACTTCGGCCAGTTCGAGCGCACCCTCATCATCTGCGACGAAGGCTCCGAGGTCACCTACATGGAAGGCTGCACCGCGCCGAAATTCAGCACCTCCACGCTCCACTCCGCCGTCGTCGAACTCGTCGCCCTCAAGGGCGCGAAAATCCAATACATCACCGTCCAGAACTGGGCGCCCAATGTCTACAACCTCGTCACCAAGCGCGGGCTCGCGCTCGAGGAGGCCGAGATCAAATGGATCGACTGCAACATCGGCAGCCGCCTCACCATGAAATATCCCGGCGTCGTCCTCAAAGGCCGCAAGGCCCGCGGCGAGGTCATCTCCATCGCCCTCGCCAACGACGGGCAGCATCAGGACACCGGCGCGAAGATGATCCACGCCGCCGACGAGACCACCTCGACCATCGTGTCCAAATCCATCTCTGTCGGCCAGGGCCGCGCCACCTATCGCGGGCAGGTCCATATTCCGAAACACCTCAAGGGCTGCAAAAACAACACCGAGTGCGACGCCCTGCTCATCAACACCAACTCCCGCACCGACACCTATCCCGCCATCTCCGTGCGCGGCGACAAGCACGCCACCCAGCACGAGGCCAGCGTGTCGAAAGTCAGCGAGGACATGATCTTCTACATGCAGCAACGCGGCCTCACCGAGGCCCAGGCCATGAGCCTCGCGGTGAACGGCTTCATCAACGACCTCGCGAGCCAGTTCCCCATGGAATACTCCGTCGAACTCAAGCGCCTCATCGAACTCGAAATGGAAGGCAGCGTCGGCTGACGCGCCCGACGTAGGGGCTTCGCTTGCGAAGCCCGTCGCGCAACCGCCTCCCGCACCACACCCGCGTGCCACCGCCTCACGCCCGCGCCATTCCGCAATCCGCAATCCGAATTCCGCATTCCACCATGTCCGTCTCCGCCGAACCACTCACCGCCAACGACGCCGCGTCCTTCGACTTCGCCGGCCACCTCGCCTCGCGCAGCAGCCTCCCGAAATGGTGGCTCGACGCCAAGCAGGCCGCCTGGAACCAGTTCCTCGCCTACCCGATGCCCGCGCGCACCGACGAACGCTGGCGCTTCTCCGACACCGCCGCGCTCTCCCTCGACGGCTACACCCTCGCGCTCCCGTCCGCGTCGGCCGCCGCCGGCGCGCTCCCCTCCCTCCCGCAGTTTACCCGCGCCGCCGAAATCTCCTTCGTCAACAACCACCTCGCCCGCCGCGTCTCGCTCCCCGCCGACCTCGCCGCGAAAGGCGTCATTTTCTGCCCCCTTGAGGAGGCCATCGCCAGGCATCCCGACCTCATCCGCTCCCACCTCCAGAAACACGAGGTTGCGCTCGGCAGCGAGAAATTCACCGCCCTCAACACCGCCCTCGCCACCAGCGGCGCGCTCCTCTACATCCCGAAAAACATCGACATCCCCGCGCCTTTCCTCGTCGAGCACGCCGTCACCGGCCCCGGCGCCGCCGTCTTCCCGCACACCCTCGTCATCCTCGGGGACAACGCCCGCGCCACCCTCGTCGAATACTTCGCCGGAGCCGAACCCGGCGCCCGCCAGTTCGCCTCCGGCGTCAACGACCTCCATGCCGGCCCCGGCGCGCAGCTCGCCTACATCGGCGCGCAAACCTGGTCATCCGACACCCTCGCCTTCCAGACCAACTCCATCGTCGCCCAGCGCGACGCCCGCATCCTCTCGCTCAACATCCACCTCGGCGGACGCCAGGCGCGCCACGAGTCGCACTCCCGGCTCCAAGGCCCCGGGGCGCACTCCGAAATGCTCGCCCTCACCGTCGCCACCGCCGCGCAGCAATTCGACCAGCGCACCCTCCAGACCCACCAGGCGCCCAACACCAGTTCGAATCTCCTCTATAAAAACGCGCTCCTCGACACCGCGAAGACGATCTTCTCCGGCCTCATCATCGTCGAGCCCGACGCGCAGAAAACCGACGCCTACCAATCCAACCGCAACCTCATGCTCAGCGACGAGGCCGAGGCCCACAGCCTCCCCGGCCTGGAGATCCAGGCCAACGATGTCCGCTGCACGCACGGCGCGACCAGCGCCCGCATCCCCGCCGAGCAGGAATTTTATCTCCAGTCCCGGGGCATAGATCCCAAAAACGCCCACGAACTTCTGGTCGCCGGCTTCTTCGAGGAGGTTCTGAACAAGCTCGAAAACGAGGAACTCCACGCCATCCTCGGCGCGCTCATCCAGACGAAATTCAAAAAAGCTTGAGCCGACTTCTAAAAAATTGAACAGAAGGCAACAAAGAGAACAAAGAATGCTTGCCGCCCCCTCCTTCCCGACTTGGTTTTAACAAACAACTCCTGATCGAGGGTCTTCTTCGCTCCCTTTGTTTCCTTCTGTTCAAAAATGGATTTTTAGAGTCTCCCTTCATTCTTGATTTCCACCATGTCCAAAGACCGCAACCTCACCCGTGACATCACCGCCACGCAAATTCCCAGCGGGGACAAACAGCTTTTGACCGCCGGCACGCGCATCTATCTGCACCAGACGCTCGGCGGCAGCTACACCGTGCAGACCGACTTCGGCCTCTATCGCATCGACGCCAGGGACGGCGACGCCCTCGGCGAAACCGTGCGCGACGACACCGTCCACACCGCCACGCTCGAGGACGGCGCGCCCAACCCCGAGGCAATCTGGGATCAGCTCAAAAAAGTCTATGATCCCGAAATCCCGGTAAACATCGTGGACCTCGGCCTCGTCTATACCATGGACGTGGATAAACTCCCGCCCGCCCCCGGCTCGGCCCCGGACGCCGCTCCCGCCTACAAAGTCGATGTCACCATCACGCTGACCGCCCCCGGCTGCGGCATGGGCCCGGCGATTGCCGAGGACGCCAAAAACAAAATCCTTCTCGTTCCCGGCGTCAGCGACGCCGACGTGAAAATCACCTGGGAGCCGCCGTGGAACCAGTCGATGATCAGCGAGGAAGGCAAAATGAAGCTCGGCCTGATCTGAGCCCGAAGCCACTGGCGCGGCCCCGTAACGGTGACGCGCGGACGAGTAGCGCAGCGCTGTTCCCGATCTCGGCGGCAGCGGCCAGACGCTTCTGTCCTTGTAATCATTTATATAAACACGCACATGCAAATCCGCCGGCCACGATTCATATAACACCATTCCCGAACGAAATTGATATTTCAGGTAGGGCGAGGCGTCCCCGCCGAGCCGTTGCGTCCCGCGGCTCGGCGGGGACGCCTCGCCCTACCCTGATAAATCTGCAAAGGATTCGGAAATTTAGTAGGTCATTTCCGTTCAATATGTCACAAATGGCGTGGGATTTTAGCGCCAAAGGCGCGTCCCATGCGAGCCCGGGACGTCCTTTCAGGGCTTGTTATTTTTCAACTTTCGCAATTCAGGGCTTTGCCTTGTGCTCACTTGAAACGCGCCCATTTTGTTCATGCCGCATGATGGCAGTTGAATGTCCTCGCCTCCATGCTCCTACCCCCGAGCCGGCCTACCCCGCACGGGAGTTTTCGAGGTACCTCAGGGGATCAAAAATGCTGGGGAGGTGACGCCGCACATGTCTGCGATGCGCAAAGCCATCCAATCAATGCACGACTGAAAACCAGACTTGTGCAAACGTGGCGGCAGATTTTTCCAAATCCAACGCCAATGAAACACCAATTTACCAAGATTCAAACCTGATAGGAACGTTCATGCAGATGATTTATTATTTACAAATAAAAGTAAATTTTACAGGAATCAAAAACCGTCGCCAAGCAACACCGCCACGAACATGACTTGACGATGAGATAAGAGAAAAGAGGGTCTTTGGCATGGAAGCCGACTGTCACCGACGCGATTTGAGCGACCATGCCCGAACCATGCATGAGTCGCACCTGCCGGGGTAAAGGAAACCATGCCGTGAAGCCGTGGATAGAACATTATGAATGGGTTTATGCCATGCCGACAAATGGCCATGCCGTTTGTGATCCAGTCTTCTTGTTTCTGCATCCTCACATGAAAAGCAGTCATGCTTTTTTAAATTATTATTGTAAAAATTTTATTTTCTGAATACACTCCTCTACTTTCCATAAAATTCCGCTTTGCCGCCCTCACGCAACCTGCCGCCTGCGTATCGCATGTCTGTGAAAAATAACGGATTAAAGCATAAGTAGCTGAAAATGAAATTCATACACATGACTAAGCTTTGCATAAAACTCTCAAATCGTAATACTGGCATTAGCCAAGAAAGTTTTTTCTTAGGGGATTACGCCCGGACGAAACGGCACAGGCATCCCGTCCGTGATACAGTGCCGGTGCCCGGACAGGCTTCAACGGCCCGGAGTGGAACCATCCGCGCCACCGGCCACACCGCGCGACATGATATCTGCCGGGAGAAATTGATGACCAAGCTGGCACAATTATTATGCGGACTGACGCTGGCGGTTTTATGGCTACCGGCGGGGCGCGCCGAGGATGTCGACTCGGGCGACATCGCCATCAAATTCGGTGCCAACGGCTCCACCGACTCCGTTGACCTCAACATCACCGGCACCGACGTGACGTGGGGATCGCTTTTTTATCCCGGCAACGGAAAGAGCATCAATATCACCGGCAATGGTTATGCGATCAATGCCACTGCCGACGGTGCCTTCATCTATGAGGATGCCGAGTCATACACCTTCGCCGCGTCAGACCTCATTTTCAACAACACGACCTCCACGCGCCGCACCTACAGCCTGCTTCACTTAACCGGCGTCAACGCCAGTGCGACGCTGAATTTCGACGAGGTGACTTTCCAGAATTTCCACAACACTGACGGCGAAGGCTCCGGCGCTGTGATTAATATCCATGGCGGCGCAAATGCCACCGTAAACGTCGGCCCCGGCGGCCTCGTGTTCCTCAACAATGACGGCACGCTGAGCAGCGGCGGCGCGGTGGGGCTCTTGAGCAACAACAGCACCCTCACCTTCAACGGCCCCGGCTTGGTGAGCTTCCTCGACAACAGCACGGACTATTACGGCGGCGCGATCTCCCAAAGCTACAACAGCTCGCTCACGTTTGCCTCCGACGTGCTGTTCGAGGGCAACCATGCCCAGAGTTTCGGTGGCGCCATCGACATTTGGGGCTATAGCGGCACGACGCTGTTCAGCGGCTCCTCCGTGTTCAGAAACAATTACGTTTATACCTCTGCGAGCGGGAACGGTGTGCCGGGCTTTGCCCTGCGCGGCGGCGCCATTAACATCGGCTATATCGACGGCGGCAAGGTAGTCAGATTCGCCGGCCCTGTTTCATTCATTGGCAACCGTGTCATCAGCCTGGCCACCGCCGGCAACCAGCAGAATGCGGTCGGCGGGGCGATCAGCACGGCCATGGACGGCACGGGGGATATCTTTTCTTACCAGTTTGACCAGGGAGCGGTATTTGACGGCAATTTCGTTTACTCCGCCAACGGCAACGGCTATGGCGGGGCGGCCTTTTTTGAGGACTACGGCAGCAGGACCTTCGGCCCCGGCTCGCAGTTCACCAATAATTACGCCAGCACTCTCGGCGGGGCCATTTATTATACCCGCCAGTCGGTCACCCTTAACGCCTCCGACGCCGGCGACATCCTTTTCCAAGGCAACCGCCAGGCCGCTTCGTTCACCGGCAGCGGCACTGACATCACGCCAGTTGCCGGCTCCGGCAGCGCCAACGCCATTTACATGACAGGCGGCACCCTCGCGCTCAACGCCACCGGCACGGGCCGCATCCTCTTTTACGACCCCATCGCCTCCGCGACGACCGCCGCCATTGTAATCACCAAAACCGGCGCGGGCGACGCGGTCTTCTACCAATACGCCAGCGCCGTCACCGCCACCACCACCGTCGGCGGCGGGCGCTTCATCGTGCGCGACGGCGCGGTCTTCGGCGGCACCCTCGGGCGCTTCGCCGTCGGCGGCTCCGGCACCCTCGTCCTCAGCGACAGCGCCGCCTTGCGCACCGGCACGCTTGCCCTCGACGGCGCGTTGAATCTCGACCTCGACGGTCCCCTGGGCTCGCGCGACGCATTCATCACCTCCGGCACCGCGACCCTCGGCGGCACGCTCACCGTCAACACTTCCGCCGTCATCAGCGGCACTCGCGCCAGCGAACTGGCCATTGGCGCGCAACTCCTCATCACCACGACCGCCGCCAACGGGCTCGGCGGCGACTTTGTGGAGAAAAACCTCGCGGGCAGCGGCACCTCCCGCGATTTCATCGTCCTCGACGCCTACAAAGATCCTGCCTCTGGCAACAAAAACTATGTCCTCGGCGGCGGCTTGGCGTGGTTCAGCGCCACCACGTTTTCCCACGGCAATTTCACCCTCGGCGCCGGCGAAGTCTTCGACGTCGACGTGAACCTCTCCGCCACCACCGCCCACGACGCCAACGGCGGCGCGCCCGCGTGGGACGGCGCGACGCTCACCCTCACCGCGTCCAACAGCGGCACCCTCGCCCTCTCCGCCACCAACCACCTCGCCGGCCTGAACGTCCTGGGCGGCTGGCTCGTCAATCGCGGCTGGACTTCCGGCGAGTTGCTCGTGGACGGCGGCGCGACCTTCCTCAACACCGGCGGCACCGCCTACCTCACCGCCACCAACGCCGTCATCGGCGGCACCGGCGCGGGCTGGCTGGTGGTCGAGAGCGGCACCGTCAACGTGGAAAACACGCTCACTTTGGGCCGCGACGCCGGCGCGTTCGGCAGCGGCACGGTCCTCGGCGGCGGCGTCCTCGCCGTGGGAGGCGACATGGTGGTCGGCGCCGACGGCAACGGCGCGCTGACGGTGGCGCCGGGCGGCGCCGTCGCCGTCGGCGGCAACAGCTACATCGGCCGCGACGCCATCGGGACCGGCACGGCCGCCGTCAGCGGCAACGGCCTCTGGACGACCGGCAGCATCCTCTACGTCGGCCACGGCGGCGCCGGCAGCCTCATCGTCAGCGGCGGCACGGTCGGCGCGGAGGACCAGATTGACGTCGGCTTCAACTCCGGCGCGAACGGCCTGCTCGCCGTCAGCGGCAGCGGCGCGGTGGAGACCACGCGGCTGCTGGTCGGCCACGGCTATCCCGGCGGTTCCGGCACGCTCACGCTGGACGGCGGCGTGGTCAGCGTCACCCTCGGCCAGTATGCCGTCACCAACCCCGCGTATCACGTTTTCATCGTCGGCGGCAACAGCGGCACGGGCGCGCTGCTGATGAACGGCGGCACCGTCACCGCGCCGTTCGCCATCATCGGCCTCCGCGACCCCTCCCTGGCCGGCGGCATCGGCACCGGCAGCATGGGTGCGGGCGCGTTCCTTGGCAGCGACCAGCTGCTGGCCGTCGGTCTCGGCGAAGGCGCGACCGGCTCGCTCGACATCGGCGCAATGGCCACCGGCAGCGGCGGGCTGGTCGGCATCGGCGTCGGCGTCGCGACCGGCACGGTCAGCGTCGGCGGCCTCTTCCAGTCGGGCGGCGACCTCTGGGTCGGCGGCAGCGCGCCGATGGGTGGCGCCGACTACGCGGGCACCGGCACCGGCTGGCTCTTCGTCGCCGGCAGCGGCACCGTGACGGCGGGCGGCGCGTATGCGCAGGACGCCGCGTCCACCCTCACTCTCGACCTCGCGGGACTGAGCGGCACGCGCGGCGCGTTCATCACCGCGCAAAGTGCCACCCTCTCCGGCACGCTCGTCGTCGCCAACTACACCGGCACCGCGAGCGGCACCAAGGCCAGCACGCTCGCGCAAAACGCGCAGGTGCTCATCCGCACCCAGGACGGCTTCGGCGGCACCGAGTATGCCGCGGACAACAAGATCGTCCCCGGCGGCACGAGCACGCACGACTTCCTTGTCCTCGGCGCGTTCATTGTCGGAGGGACGGATTACGTGCTCGGCTCGCAGCTCGCATGGTATTCCGGCACGCAGATTTCACACGGCAACTTCACCCTCGGCGCGGCCGAGACGTTCAACGTGGATGTCACGCTCAGCGACACCAACCCCGGCCTCGGCGCAGGCGGTTGGGACGGTCGGTCACTGACCAAGCAGGGCGAGGGCACGCTCATCCTCAGCGCGTCGAACAACTACAGCGGCACGACGCTGGTCAACGGCGGCACCCTGCAAATCACCGGCTGGACGGGCGGCAACGCGGCGGGTTACATCGGCGGCGCTGGCGCCAGCGGCTGGGTCGTCGTCAGCGGCACGGGTCACTGGGGCATGGCCGGCGACCTGCACGTCGGCGCGGGCAGCGAGGGCGTGCTCACGGGCGCCGACACGGCGCAAATCACCACCGGCGGCGCGGCATACATCGACGACGGCTCCGGCACCGTCGCCATCAGCGGCAGCGCGTGGTGGGACGTGGCGGGCGATTTGTATGTCGGCACCGACGGCACCGGCAACTTGCTTATCACTGACAGCGGCAGCGTGACGGTCGGCGGCACGTCGTTCATCGGTTATTCGGCTGGCGCGACGGGCGCCGCGAACGTCGCCGGCCTGTGGAGCAGCAACGGTGCTTTTATCGTCGGCGCTTCCGGCACGGGCCTGCTCACCGTCGCCCAAGGCGGCACCCTCAGCACCACCGGCACCGTCAGCCTCGGCGACGCCGCCAGCTCCAGCGGCAGCGCCGGCATCAGCGGCTACTGGACGACGAACAACAACGGCCTCACCGTCGGCAACTTCGGCGCGGGCTGGCTGGACATCGCGCAGGGCGGCACCCTCGCCAACGCCGCCGCCAACCTCGGGCGCGCCACCGGCGTCACCGGCAGTGTCAACGTCGCCGGCCTGTGGATTAACAATGGCTTGGTCACCATCGGCGCCGCCGGCAACGGCGTGGTGACGGTGGCGCAGACCGGCACGGTGCTCAGCACCGGCGGCGTCTCCTTCGCCACCGGCGGCGGCACCGGCTCACTCACCATCGCCGGCTTGTGGAGCAACACCGGCAACTTCTTCAACGGCGCCGCCAACCGCTACGCGGTGACCCTTGCCCAGACCGGCTCGCTCGTCACCACCGGCAGCTACACCAACACCGCCTTCGAACTGCTGACGGTGAACCTCGGCATGGCGCGCGACACCGCCTACATCACCGCCACCGCCGGCGCGGTGCTCTCCGGCTCGCTGACGGTGAACAATTTCACCGGCGCCGACCCGTCCGCCGCGACCAAGGCCAGCGACGTCATCACCGACACCAAGCTTGTTCTCCGCGCCGTCAGCGGCACCATCACCGTCAACAGCTCGTTCAGCGGCACCGTCACCGGGCTGGCCGGCGCCAGCCGCGATTACCTCCACGGCGGCGTGTTCCTCGCCAACGGCGGGCACGACCTCGTCGCCGGCTACGGCCTGCGCTGGTATGCCGCCGACAACAACGCCAGCGGCAACTTCACGCTCGGCGCGGGCGAGACGTTTGAAATTGACGCCCTGCCCGCCCTCAGCGGCAGCACCGGCTACGGCTTGGTCAACACCAACCGGGTCGGCACGCTGACGCTGACCTCCTCCAACTCCGGCACGCTCCTCCTCAGCGCCACCAACGTTTTCAGCAGCATCGATGCCGCGGCCGGCGCGCTCGCCATCAGCGGTTTCACCGGCAACAACTCCGTCTCCATCGGCAGCGTCGGCGGCAGCGCTTTCGAACATTACATCTGGGACAATTCCGCGTGGACGCTGGATGACAGCGGCAGCACCGCCGCCCTCGCCGCCGCCCTCGCCGTCAGCGGCACGCTGGAGGCCGGTTACCTCTACGTCGGCAACAGCGGCTCCGGCACGCTGGACATCACCGGCCAGGTCGTCAGCGGCCACACCGCCATCGGCTCCGCCCAAGCCAACGATTACACCGAGGAATACGCGGGCAGCGACAAATACACGGGCGCCTTCGGAGCCGGCAGCGGCAGCGCCAGTGTCAGCGGCTGGTGGAGCGCCAGCAACCTCTACGTCGGCTACGGCGGCACCGGCGCGCTCACCATCGCCGGCAGCGGCAGCGTCACCGCCGCCGGCGTCAGCATCGGCGATGCCGGCGCCAGTGTTTATCAAAGCAGCGACGGCTCCGGTTATTCCTACACGGAAACCTATGCCTCCTCTTATGGCCGGGTGGAAATCACCGGCGGCGGCCTGCTCGCCGTCACCGGCACGCTGACCGCGGGCAACGCCGGCGTCGGCGTCCTCGCCGTCAGCGGCGGCACCGTCAGCGCCGGCGGCGTGGTCATCGGCGCGGCGGGCGCCACCGGCGACGGCGACGACAGCGACCCGTCCAGCGTCTGGTCGCAAACCTACGCCGCCGGCAGCGGCACCGCAACCATCAGCGGCAGCGGCGTGCTCGCCACCACGGGCAATCTCATCGTCGGCGATTCCGGCAGCGGCGCGCTGACCGTGACCGACAGCGGCACCGTCGGCAGCGGCGCGGTTTATATTGGCAGCGGCACGACCGGCGTTGGCACCGCCACCGTCAGCGGCGCGGCGGTTTGGAGCGCGGGGGACACGGCCATCATCGGCAACAGCGGCACGGGCTACCTCACCGTCAGCGGCGGCACCTTCGTCACGCAAGGCGCGGGCGCGAGCATCGTGCTGGGGCAGATGGATGATTCGTATGGCCGCGTCGCCGTCAGCGGCGGGCTGTTCCAGACCGGCGACCACCTGACGGTCGGCAACGGCGGCACCGGCGTCCTCGCCGTCAGCGGCGGCACCGCGCAGGCCGGGAACATCGAGATGGCGATGCTTTACGACTTCAGCGCCACCGTCAGCATCAGCGGCGGCGGCCTGCTCCACTCGCTTGGTTACATCACCAATGGAGACGGCGCCGCGGCCAACCTCGCCGTCGCCGGCAGCGGCAGCGTCCGCGCCGACGGCAGCTATTCGCAAAACGCCGGTTCCACGCTCGACCTCACGCTCAGCGGCAGCCTCGGCTCGCGCGGCGCGTTTGTCACCGCCGGCACCGCCTATCTCTCCGGCACGCTGACGGCGAGCGCCACCAGCGGCACGGCGGTGTTCGTCAACGGCGGCAGCGCCAGCGCGCTCGCCAACAACACGCAAGTGCTCATCCACACCAGCACCATCAACGGCGATTTCACGACGAAGGCCGTCAGCGGCGGCACCAGCACGCATGATTTTCTCACGTTGGGTGCGTTCATCGTCGGCGGCACCGATTATGTGCTCGGCTCGCAGCTCACGTGGTTCAGCGGTACGCAAACCGCGCACGGCAATTTCACGCTTAACAGCGGCGAGACGTTCACTGTGGACGTGAACCTCCACCAAGTCGCCACGCCGAACGTCAGCGACTGGGACGGCGGCACGCTGACGCTGACTGCCAGCAACAGCGGCACGCTCATCCTCAGCGGCAGCAACACGCTCGCCGGCCTCGACATCCTCGGCGGCTGGCTCGTGAACAAGGGCTGGACGAGCGACGACCTCTACATCAACGGCGGCAGCGCCGAGAACATCGCCGGCGCGTATTTGACCGCCACCAACGCCATTGTCGGCGACGACTCGGCCGGCTTTCTCCTCGTCGGCGGCGGCACCGTCAACGTGGAGAACCACCTCACCATCGGCGCGCAAACCGGCGGCAGCGGCACCGTCAGCGTCGCCGACGGCGCCCGCGTCCTCGCCGGCAACTCCATCGTTGTCGGACTCGAGGGGACCGGTGTGCTGGCCATCGCCGGCGGCACCGTCACCGCGGCGCAGAGCATTACTTTTGGTGCCTCCCACGGCGGGTTTGGCAGCGGCACCGTCACCGCCGGCCTGCTCCGCGCGGGCGGGGAGCTGCTCGTCGGCTACGTCGGCGGCACGGGCGCGCTGACCATCACCGGCGGCACTGTCGCCGCCGTGAATTACGGCATCCAGTTTGGCGACGACGACGGCGCGGTCGGCACCGGCACCGTCAGCGGCGGCCTGCTCGATTCCGGCGCCTGGATCATCCTCGGCAATCAGGACAATGGCGGCGGCACCGGCCGCCTCACTGTCACCGGCAGCGGCCTCGTCCGCTCCGCCGGCGACTTCATGAACGGCCAGGACACCGGCGGCACCGGCCCCGCCAGCGGCTTCCTCGCCATCGCCGGCAGCGGCAGCGTCCACGCCGGCAGCACGTATGCGCAGAACGCCCAATCCCACCTCGCCATCGACATCACCGACCCCGCGCGCACGTCCGCCTACCTCACCGCGCAGAGCGCCACGCTCTCCGGCTCGCTCACCGTCGCAGGCGCGAGCCTCGGTGCCGTCAGCGGCAGCGCCTCCGGCCTTGCCGACGGCAGCACGCTGCTCATCCGCACCACCGGGAGCCTCTTCGGCGACTTCGACGCCAAGGATGCCGGCGGCATCTCCACCGGACGCAACTACCTCATCGCCGACACCTACAAGGCCAACGGCGACCTCGACTACGTCGTTGGCTACCAGCTCGCGTGGTTCGGCGGCACGACGATCGGCAGCGGCAGCTTCCACCTCGATGACCACGCCTTCCTCGTGGACGTTTCGCTCGCCAACCAGACCGGCTCCTTCGCCACCGGCTGGGACGGACGCTCGCTCACCAAGACCGGCACCGGCGCGCTGATCCTCAGCGCGAGCAACACCTACACGGGCACGACCACCGTCAGCGGCGGCGTGCTGGCCATCACCGGCTGGACCGGCTCCAACGCGGCGGGTTGGGTGAACGGGGGCGTTGTCAACGTCAGCGGCGGCGGCCTGTGGCGCATGGCCAACCGCCTTGATGTCAGCGGCGGCACGCTGGCCATCATCGACACCGGCAGCGTCGGTGCGGAGGTGGTCAGCCTCAGCGACACCGGCGCGGTTGCCGTCGGCGGGACGGGCGTGCTGGTCGCGGACGATTCCCTGGTGCTGGAATCCTATGGCTCGGTGTCGCTGGCCGTCCGCGAAAGCGGCACGGTGCGCTCGCTGGGCAACGCCACGCTGTATGCCGACCCGGGCGGCTTCGTGGCGCTGACGGTAAGCGACAGCGCCGCCGTGTCCGTCGCCGGCGGTTTGCAAATCTACGGCGAGGCCGGCGGGACGGCCACGGTCACCGTCACCAACAGCGGCAGTCTCGCCGTCGGCGGCACGCTGACGGCGGCCGCCTACGACGGCGCGGGCGCGATTGACCTCGGCGTCAGCGGCACCGGTTTGCTCGCGGTCGGCGGCGACATTTTGCTCGACGCTGCCGCTGTCGCTGACACCGCGCGGCTGGCTGTTAGCGACCACGGTTTGGTGGGCGTCAGCGGCAATTTCATCTTTGGCGCCGGCGGCGTCAACACGCTGGCCGTCAGCGACAGCGGCAGCGTGTGGATTGGCGGCACGTATGCGCAAAACGCCGGCGGCTTGCTCGACCTCACGCTGACGGGCACCCTCAATTCGCGTGGCGCGTATGTCACCGCGGCCAGCGGCACGCTCAGCGGCACGCTGACCGTCAACGCCGGCGGCACCGCCGCGTTTGTCAACGGCGGCAGCGCGTCGGCCTTGGCGAATAACTCGCAAGTGCTCATCCGCACCGGCACCATCAGCGGCGGCTTCGACACCGTGACCGTCACCGGCGGCACCAGCACGCACGACTTCCTGACCCTCGGCGCGTTCATCGTCGGAGGGACCGACTACGTGCTCGGCTCGCAACTCACGTGGTATTCCGGCACCGCGACGGCGCACGGCAACTTCACGCTCGGCGCGGGCGAGACCTTCACGGTTGACGTGCCGCTGAACAACACCGCCACGCCGAACACCAGCGGCTGGGACGGCGCGTCGCTGACCGTGACCGCGAGCAACAGCGGCACGCTCATCCTCAGCGCCTCGAACATTATTCCGGCACGACCACCGTCAACGGCGGCGTGCTTGAAGTGACCGGCTGGACGGGCAGCACGGCGCAAGTCAACATCGCCAGCGCCGCCAATTCCAGCGGCACGGTCAGCGTCAGCGGCTATCTCGGCACGGCAAATTCCGGCATTAACGTCGGCGGCTGGCAGGCCAGCGACACCAACGCCCACGGCATCCTGAACCTCACCGGCACCGCCGCCGGCTCTCTCAATGTCGGTCGCGGCACCGCCAGCACCGGCGAGGTCAACGTCAGCGGCAACGGCGCCTTGTTCGGCAATTCCGACTGGATTGGCAACAACGGCGCCTCGGCACGGTCAACGTCACCGACAGCGGCTCGTGGAGCAACGGGTGGCTCTACGTCGGCTACTGGGGTGGCACCGGCGTCGTCAACGTCAGCGGCACCGGCGTCGTCACCGCCACCACCGCCTACATCGGCTATTATTCCTACGAGGAGGTGGCCCGCGGCGAACTGAATGTCAGCGGCAGCGGCTGGTTCCAGGCCGGCGAGTTGAGCATCGGCCACCAAGGCTTCGGCACGGGCGCCACGCTCGAGGGCGCGGTGACGCTGACCGACAGCGGCAGCGTCACCGCCGGCAACATCGTCATCGCCAACAGCGCGGGCGGCGGCGCCGTCACCACCGGCAGCGCCAGCGTCGGCGGCAACGCGCTGCTCGCCAGCGCCACCAATATCATCCTGGGCAACGGCACCAACTCCGCCGCGCTGGCCGTCAGCGGCAGCGGCCTGGTCACGGCGGGCGGCGCCTACGCGCAAAACGCCCAAAGCACGCTGACGCTGGACGCGGCCGGCGACGGCGTGACGGCGCGCGGCGCGGGCGACGCCTTCATTTACGCCTCGTCGGCGACGGTCGGCGGCACCATCAGCGTCAGCGGCTTTGCCACGGGCAGCGCGTTCGCGGACGCGCAAAGCGTCGTCAACAGCGGCCATCAAGTCCTCATCAGCGCGACCAGCGGCACCATCAGCGGCGTGTTCGCCAGCGCCACGCTGGCCGGCGTCAGCGCGCTGCCCGATTACCTTTACGGCGGCATCTACAAGACCACCAGCGGCAGCAGCTACGTCGCCGGTGTGAACCTCGCATGGTTCGGCGATGCCGCCAGCGGCCACGGCAACTTCACCGTCGCCGGCGGCACGAGCTTCGACGTCAACACCACCCTCAGCGACACCATGGGCCTCGCCGGTTCCCCCGCCTACGCCTCCGGCTGGGACGGTCGTTCGCTGACCGTCACCGCCAGCAACTCCGGCACGCTCATCCTCAGCGGCTCGAACACCCACACCGGCACGACCACGGTCAACGGCGGCGCGCTCGCCATCACCGGCTGGACGGGCAGCAACGCGGCGGGCTTGATTGACGGCGGCGCGGGCGGCGCGGCGAACCTCATCGTCAGCGGCAGCGGCTATTGGGGCATCGTCAACGGCGGCGACTTGCGCGTCGGCAAAACCGGCACCGGCAGCCTGACCATCACCGGCGGCACCGTCAACGCCGGCAGCTTTGTTTATCTTGGCTACGACGCGGACGCGGTTGGCACCGGCACGGTCGGCGGCGGCGGCCTGCTTGGGGCGAACATGATTATCGTCGGCGAAGGCGGCGTCGGCTCGCTCAGCGTCACGGGCGGCGTGGTTGCGGCAAACACGTGGATCTCCATCGGCGATTCGAGCAACGGACTTGGCACTGTTGGCGTCGGCGCGGGCGGCCTGATGACTTCCGGCAACAATATCACCGTCGGCAACAGCGGCACCGGCGCGCTGGTCATCGCGCAGGGCGGCACCGCCAGTGCCGTCGGCGAGATCCGCTTTGGCTACCTCGGCGGCGTCGGCAGCGGCACGGTCGGCGGCGTGCTCGCTGGCTCGAGCAATTTCTACGTCGGCTCCGACCTGGGCGGCACCGGCGCGCTGGCCGTCGGCGGCAGCGGCAGCGTCACCGCCGGCGGCGCTTACACGCAAAACACCCGCTCCACGCTCGACCTGACGCTCAGCGGCAGCCTCGGCAGTCGCGGCGCGTTCATCACCGCCGGCAGCGCGCAACTCAGCGGCACGCTGACCGTCAACGCCACGGGCACGGCGGCGTTCGTCAACGGCGGCAGCGCGTCGGCCTTGGCGAATAACGCGCAAGTACTCCTCCACACCGGGGGCATCAGCGGCGACTTCGCGGCGAAGAGCGTCAGCGGCGGGACCAGCCAGAAGGACTTCCTGACCTTCGGCGCGTTCATCGTCGGCGGCACCGACTACGTGCTCGGAACGCAGCTGACGTGGCTCAGCGGCACCGACCGCAGCCACGGCAACTTCACGCTGGGCGAGGGCGAGGTTTTCAACGTGGACGTGGCCTTGGGCAACACCACGCCGCACGGCGCGAACCTCGCCCTCAGCGACTCGTGGGATGGCGCGTCGCTGACCGTGACCTCGTCGAACCGGGGCGACCTCATCCTCAGCGCCAGCAACAGCTACAGCGGCACGACGCTGGTCAACGGGGGCACGCTGACCATCACCGGCTACGTCGGGGGCACGGCGGGTGTCATCGGCAGCGGCTCCGGCACCGACGGCACGGTCAACCTCAGCGGCAGCGGCCAGTGGCGCATGAACGGCTCCGCACCGCTCAACATCGGCAACAACACCGGCACCGGCGCGCTGGCCATCACTGACAGCGGCACGGTCACCGCCGGCGGCGTCGGCATCGGCGCCACCGGCCTGGTCGCCGTCGGCGGCGCCGGCCACCTCGGCGGCGGGCAGTTCAGCGTCAACGGCCGGTTGGACGCCGCCGGCAGCGCCGTCGTCGCCAGCACCGATTTCCGGGTCAGCAGCGACGCCCTCGCCAGCGGCACGGCCGGCGTCAGCGGCAGCGCGTTCCTCGATGTCTCCGGCGGCGGCCTCATCGGTTATTATTCCAACACCGGCACCAGCACGCTCGCCCTTTCCGAAAGCGGCAGCGCGCGCTTCACCGGCCTGAGCGTCAACCCGACGCGCACCGCGGGCGCGGGCCTGGTCACCGTCAGTGGCACGAGCCGCCTCGACATCACCGACTACCTCGCCTTCGGCGGCAGCAGCTACATGAACATCAGCGGCAGCGGCGCGGTCGCGGTCGGCGGCACGGTTTCCTTCGGGCAATACGCCGCCGACTTCGGCGTGCTGGCCGTCGGCGACAGCGGCGCGCTCGCGGCGGCGGGCGACTTCATCCTCGGCTACAGCGGCGCCGGCACCGGCACCGGCCAGCTCAACATCTCCGGCAGCGGCCTGGTCACCGCCGGCGGCACGTATGCGCAAAACGCCAACTCCACGCTGGCGCTGACGGTGGAAAACCGCGGCGCGGGCGACGCGTTCATTTACGCCTCGTCGGCGACGGTGGGCGGCACCATCAGCGTCAGCGGCTTTGCGACGGGCAGCGTGTTCGCCAGCGCGAGCAGCGTGCTTGGCAGCGGCCATCAAGTCCTCATCAGCGCGACCAGCGGCACCATCAGCGGCGTGTTCGCCAGCGCCACGCTGGCCGGAGCCGCCGGCAGCCTGCCCGACTACCTCTACGGCGGCATCTACAAGACCGACGCTGACACCAAATACGTCGCCGGCGTGAACCTCGCGTGGTTCGGCGGCGCGCAGGACGGCCGCGGCAATTTCACCGTCGCCGGCGGCACGAGCTTCGACGTCAACACCACCCTCAGCGACACCGTGGGCCTCGCCGGTTCGCCCGCCTACGCCTCCGGCTGGGACGGCCGTTCGCTGACCGTCACCGCCAGCAACTCCGGCACGCTCATCCTCAGCGGCTCGAACACCTACACCGGCACGACCACGGTCAACGGCGGCGCGCTCGCCATCACCGGCTGGACGGGCAGCACGGCGGCGGGCGTCGTCGGCGCGACTCCCGGCGACAGCGGCGCCGTCGCGGTCGGCAACGGCGGTTATTGGCAGGCGCAAAACGACATCCTCGTCGGCGGCGGCGGCGCGGGGGCGCTGGCCATCGCGGCGGGCGGCACGGTGCACAGCCTAGGCGGCAGTGAGGTCGGCTGGGCGCCGGGCGGCAGCGGCAGCGCCACCGTCGGCGGGGCGTGGCGCAGCGAAGGGATGATGATCGTGGGCGACGAGGGAGCGGCGCGCTGGCCGTCCGGCGGGCGGCCCGGTCAGCAGCGGCATGATCAGTGCGATCGGGCTCTTCAGCGGCACCGGCACCGCCACGGTCAGCGGCTGGTGGGACAGCGGCAGCGACTTTACACGGGCTATTTCGGCAACGGCGCGCTGACGGTGACCGACAGCGGCAGCGTCACCGTCGGCGGAGGACTGTTCGCCGGCTTCGATGCCGGCGGCCGCCGGCAGCGGCAGCATCGCCGTCACCGGCAGCGGCCTGCTGGCCACGGCGGGCAATCTCACCTCGGGGTGGCCGGCACCGGCGCGTTGAGCGTGGACGCGGCGGGCCGCGTCGCCGCCGGCGGGGACATCACCCTCGGCGGCACCGACACCGGCAGCGGCACCCCCGTCACCGGCACCGGCGCCGGCAGCGGCAGCGCCGTCATCACCGGCGGCGGCCGGTGAGCGCGGCGGGCAATTTTTATAACGGCGACACCGGCGCCGGCGCGCTCACGATCGGCCAGTCCGGCAGCATCGGCGCCGGCGGCACGTATGCGCAGAACGCCGGCTCCACGCTCACCCTCATGCTCGACGGCACGCTGGGCGGGCGCGGGGCGTTCGTCACGGCGGCGGCGGCAAACCTCGCCGGCACGCTGGTCGTCCACGCCACCGGCACCGCCAGCGGCACCAAGGCCAGCACGCTCGCCGACCACGTGCAGGTGCTCATCCGCACGGGCACCCTCACCGGCGACTTCGCCGGCAAGACCGTCACCGGCGGCACCAGCGTGGCGGACTACCTGGCCTACAGCGCGTTCATCGTGGGCGGCACCGACTACGTGCTCGGCTCGCAGCTCGCGTGGCACACCGGCACGGGCGGCGCGCACGGCAACTTCACGCTCGGCGCGGGCGAAACGTTCGAGGTGGACGTTGCCCTGGCCGACGCCGCCGCGCCCAACGCCTCGGGCTGGGACGGGCAATCGCTCGCCAAGCTCGGCGACGGCCTGCTCATCCTCAGCGCCAGCAACGGCTATAGCGGCACGACCTTCGCCGGCGGCGGCACCCTGGCCATCACCGGCCACGTCGGCGGCGCGGCCGGTTACATCGCCGGCGCCGGCACCACGGCGTGGGTCACCGTCGGCGGCAGCGGGTCCTGGGGCACGGCGGGCGACCTGCACGTCGGCGGCAGCGGCACCGGTTACCTGGCCATCGCCGGCGGCGGCCGCGTGTCCACCGGCGGCACGGCCTTCATCGACGACGGCTTCGGCCAGGTGGACGTGAGCGGCACGGCCTTCTGGCAGGTCGCGGGCGACTTGTTCGTCGGCACCGACGGCACCGGCAGCCTGCTCATCAGCGAGAGCGGCAGTGTCAGCACCGCCGGGCATGGTTACCTCGGCTACTCGGCAACCGCGACGGGCACGGCCACGGTCGGCGGCGGCGGGTTCTGGAGCAGCGCCACGACATTCTACGTCGGCTACAGCGGCACGGGCGCGCTCGTGCTCGGCGGGAGCGGCAGCATCGGCACCGCCCAGGACGCCTACCTCGGCTACAACAACAACGCCGCCGGCGCGGCCGCGATCGGCGGCGCGGCGTTGTGGACGGCCGGCGCCGACTTTTATAACGGCCTCGCCGGCACCGGCTCGCTCGCCCTCCGCGAAAGCGGCTCGCTGGCCGTCGGCGGCACGTATTTCCAAAACGCCCAATCCACGCTCGCCCTCGCCCTCGAGCCCGGCCGGACGACGGCCTACCTGACCGCGCGGACGGCGGCGCTCGGCGGCGCCCTGGTGGTGGACGGCTTCACCGGCACCACCAGCGGCACCCGCGCCGGCGAGGTGCTCGCCGCGCCCGCCCGGGTGCTCATCCGCACGACCGGCACCATCACGGGCGATTTCGCGGCAAAGACCATCAACGGCGGCACCAGCCCCGTCGATTACCTCACCCACAACGCCTTCGTCGCCACCGGCGGCACCGACTACGTGCTGGGCACGCAACTGACCTGGCAGAGCGGCACCGCCCTCGCGCACGGCACCTTCACCGTCGGCCCGGGCGGCGCCTTCGAGGTGGACGTTGCCCTCGCCGACGAATCCCCCGCCAACGCCTCCGGCTGGGACGGCGGCTCGCTGACCAAGGCCGGCGCGGGCCTGCTCGTCCTCAGCGCGAGCAACAGTTACACCGGCAGCACCAGCGTGCAGGCGGGCGAGCTGCGCGTCACGCACACCGCCGCCCTCGGCGCAGGCCTGGTGGACATCGCCGGCGGCGCGACCCTCACCGGCGCCTTCGCCAGCGCCTACACCTTTGCCAGCACCCTCCAAGGCGCGGGCCTGCTCGCGGTCGACCTCGGCGCTTCGACGCCAACTTTCAACTTCGCCTCCGGCGCGCTCAGCGCCGGCTTCACCGGCACCGCCGCGCTGCGCAACAGCACCTTCACGCTCACCGGCGGCGCGCTCGCCAACGCCACGCTCTCCTCCGGCTCCGGCAACCGCACCCTCGTCGGCACCGGCACCCACACGCTCGCCGGCCTCGCGCTCGACGGCGGCCGCGTGGACTTCGACACCAACGTCCCCGCCGACATCGTTTCGCCCGCCTTCGTCGCCGCCACCGGCACGATCCACCTCGCCAGCGGCACCGTCGGCGTGCGCATCCCGCAAAGCGGCACCGCCCCCGCCGTCGCCCAGACCCCGCTGCTCCAGCAGGACGACGGCGCGCTCACCCGGCTCGCCTCCTCCGCGACCACCACCGGCAACATCGGCGGCATCGCGCTGGTGGACCTCGCCACCGGCGCGCTCGTCAGTGCCACCCAGTCCGCCGCCATCAGCCAGTCCGGCACGCAAGTCGCCACCGGCACCTACGGCTACGGCCTCGCCGGCCGCGACGCCTCCGCCAACAACGGCCTGCATGTCAGCTACGGCCTCGTCGCGGTGGACATCCTCGCCGGCCGGACGCTCCTGCTCGACAGCGACACCACCGCGCCCGCCGGCGGCAACGATTTCAAGGCCGTCATCACCGGCAGCGGCCACCTCGCCCTCTCCCCCGCCTCCGCCATCACGCTCAATGCCTCCAACCGCTACACCGGCACGACGCTCATCACCGGCGGCACCCTCATCGCCGGCGCCGACGACGCCCTCGGCCGCACTTCGCACCTCGCGCTGGCCGCCAACGCCGCCTACGACCTCGCCGGCAACACCCAGACCCTCGGCGGCGGCCGGATTGACGGCGCCCTTCTCGGCTCCGGCTCGCTCGGCCTCGGCGGAAACGTGGACATCACCGGCACCAACGCCGCCTTCGCCGCCGACATCGGCGTCACCGGCACGACCACGCTCCACCACACGCAGGCCCTCGGCGCCACCGGCGCCACCGCCATCGCCGCCGACGCGGAGCTCCTGCTGGTCTCCTCCACCGGCGCCTTCTCCAAGCGCCTCGGCGGCCAGGGCCGCTTCGCCCTCGCCGCCGGCAGCACCGTGGCCCTCACCGGCGCGAACACCGCCTTCGGCGGCACCTTCGCCATCGCCCAAAACACCGCGCTCGGCGCCGGCTCGGCCGCCCACCTCGGCTCCGCCGCCCTCGCCGCCGACGGCCTCCTCACCCTCTCCAGCACCGCCGCCGAAACCCTCGCCAACGCCCTCGGCGGCTCCGGCACCTTCGTCAAGGACGGCGCGGGCAACCTGACGATTGCCCGGTCCAACGCCTTCACCGGCGTCACCACCGTCGCCGGCGGCACCCTCACCCTCAGCGACCTCCACGGCACCGGCACCGGCGACATCACCAACCACGCCGCCCTCGTCCTCGCCGCCAGCGGCATCTTTGCCAACAACCTCCTCGGCTCCGGCACCACCATCATCGACCCCGGCGTGATCCTCACCGGCAGCAACGCCCTCGCCGCCTGGGACGTCACCGCCTCCGGCACCGCCTCCGTCACCCAACAGCAAAACCTCGGCGACGCCGCCACGCACGTCGACGGCCGCCTGGTCATCACCGCCTCCGCCGGCTGGAACTACGCCAACGCCCTCACCGGCACCGGCGTGCTCTCCGTCGACACCTCCGGCAGCGCCTTCGCCTTCACGCCCGCCGCCCTGCCCCCGCCTCCCGCCGGCTTCCACGGCACCCTCGCCCTGGGCCACAGCGCCTTCGACCTCTCCGGCGTGAACACCGCCGCGCTCGCCGACGCCACGCTGCAGCTCGACGACGGCAATCACACCACCGTCGGCAGCGGCACGCAGCAAATCGGCAACCTCGCGCTCGCCAGCGGCACGATCACCTTCACCCTCGGCGCGAGCGGCACCCAGGCCGACGGCATCGTCAGCACCGGCGTCCTCGATGTCCGCGACACCGTCATCCGCGTGGACACCGGCAGCTTCACCGGCAACGGCGGCCTCCCGCTACTCCGGCAGGACGAGGGCATGAGCCTCCTGCTCGTCCAGAGCGACACCCTCGCCGCCGGCAGCAAGACCCTCGTCACCGGCAGTCACCTCGTCGACCAGAACGGCAGCAGCATCAGCAGCGCCGCGCAAAACGACATCGTGCAGTCCGGCACGCTCACCGCCAGCGGCACCTACAACTTTGCCGCCCTCGCCGGCAACACCGGCCTCCACCTCGCCTACACGCTCACCGCCCTCGACCTGCTCGCGGGCCGCACCACCGTCCTCGACCACGAGACCGCCTTCCTCGGCGCCATCACCGGCGGCACGACCCCCGGCGGACACGAACTCCACGCCCTCGTCTCCGGCTCCGGCAACCTGCAAATCAGCGCCACCGGCGCCATCTGGCTCAACAACCCCGCCAACACCTACACCGGCGCCACCTCGTCACCGGCGGCACCCTCGTCGCCGGCGCTTCCGGCGCCCTCGGCCACACCGCGTTCCTCTCCGTCTCGGACAGCGCCGCCTTCAATCTCAACCACACCACGCAGACCTCGCCGGCGGCCTCATCCTCGGCGCGGACGGCCTGCAAGGCACCGGCACGCTGCACCTCGCCGCCGGCCTCCTCGACATCCACGCCGCCAACACCGGCTTTGCCGCGCTGGTCGCCACCACCGGCACCGTGCGCCTCGCGCACGTGCAAGGCCTCGGCGACTCGGGCACCCTCGCGCTCGACTCCGCCGCCGCCACCCTCATCCTCGACACCGCCGCCGGCGGCACCTTCGCCACCGCGTTCTCCGGCAGCCAGGGCTCGTTCATCAGGACGGCGCATCCGCCGTCGCCATCGCCCGCGCCAACGCCTTTGGCGGCACCGCCGCCATCCGCTCCGGCACCCTCGCCGCGGCCCATATCGCCGCGCTCGGCACCGCCAGCGTGGACATCGCGGCCGGCGCCGCCTTCGAGTATCGCGGCATCGCCGCCGGCGTCTCGCAAAACACCTTCAGCGGCTCCGGCGCCCTCTCCGTCATCAGCAGCACGCTCGCCATCGCCCGCGACAACACCATGGCGTTGGTCAGCATTGACAACGCCGTCGTCACCATGCGCTCCAGCCTCGCCCTCGGCGCCGCCGCCACCGTGGTCACGCTCCACAACGCCGCCTCCGCCCTCCGCATCGACACCCCCGGCGCCCGGCTCGGCACGCTGCACCTCAACGGCGGCCTCCTCGCCTTCGCCGAGCCGCCGGCTTCGCCGCCTCCGCCGCCGCCTACCACCGCGCCCGCATCGAGACCCTCGGCGCGGGCCCCGGCCGCTTCGAGTTCAACGTGGACTTCACCGGCGCCGCCGGCCTCGACCCCGCCGCCGGCATGAAGGCCAACAGCCTCGTCATCGCCGCCGACGCCGCCGCCCCGCACCAAGTCCGCGTCCATTACACCGGCCAGCCCGGCACGCAAAGCGCCTCCTTCGAGCTGATCGCCACCGGCAACGGCCTGGCCGAGTTCGCCCTCGACACCAACAACGGCAAGATCGACTTCGGCCTGACCGCCTACGAGCTCAACCGCGGCGACGGCTCGCCGCTCATGCCCGTCGCCAGCAACTGGTACCTCGCCGACACCGGCCTGTCCAACGCCGCCGACGTCATCCTCGACACCGCCTCCACCATCCCCCTGGACTGGAACACCGCCCTCGACTCCCTCCACCTGCGCATGGGCGAAGTGAGAGCTGAGAATCTGCCCGCCACCCGCCACCCGACACCCGCCGCTTCTTCCGGCAACCTCTGGGTGCGCAGCCGCGCCTACCGCATGAACGCGACCAACAGCGTCACCGGCCGCGGTTTCGACCAGTACGGCGGCGGCCTCACCGCCGGCATGGACAAACTCTTCCCCGCCGGCACCGCCGCCAGCCTCCTCGGCGCCTTCATCGACATGGGCTCGATCAGCCGCGACTTCGACCGCCGCGGCGACAACACCAGCAACAGCGTGACGCTCGGCGCCTACCTCACGCGCCTGCACGACGACGGCTGGTTCGCCGACGCCGTCGTGCGCGCCGGCCGCTACATCAACAAAATCGACGCGCGCACCCCGGACCTGCGCTCCATCCAGGGCCGCTACACCAGCCGCGCCCTCGGCGGCAGCATCGAGGCGGGCCGCCGCCTCCGGCGCGCCGGCGGCTGGTGGCTCGAACCCGCCCTGCAGGCCTCCCTCCTCTGGCTGTCCGGCGACAGCTTCGAGACCTCCCCGGAGAGCCTGCGCCTCCACGTCGCCCAGGACTCGCTCCGCTCCGCCCAGTACCGCGCCCTCCTGCGCTTCGGCCGCCAGTCCGCCGGCGGCAAATGGAACCCCTACGGCAGGCTCGGCGCCGCCGCGGTCGACTCCGACGGCGGCACCCTCCACGCCCACGACAAGCACCTCTCCCCCTCCTACGACGGCAAACGGGTCGAGTTCGGTTTTGGCGCAAGCTACCGCATCAACGACTCCAGCCAGTGGCATGCGGACTACGAATACGCCACCGCACGCCACTATCAACGCCCCTGGTCCCTCAACCTCGGCTACCGCAGACTCTGGTAGGCAATGACAACACCGCCCCCAGACCCAGACAACACCCGCACTGCCCGGCCCCCCAGCCCCCCCTCGCGCGGCCTCCTGACTCCGCCAGACCGAAAGGCACGCGCCACGCGCACAGCGCGGGCCCCTGGAAATTTTTGGTTTCTCTGTTCCAGCGCATCCCTCATTCTCCGCCCTGATCAGTCCGTTGTCGCCAACCGCAATCCATATCCAAAACCATGATACCACTCATCATCACGCTCGGCATCATTGTCCTGCTCGTCCTCTTTGTCATCGGCATCTACAACAAGCTCGTCGGCCTGCGCAACCGCTTCAAGAACGCCTTCGCGCAAATCGACGTGCAACTCAAGCGCCGCTATGACCTCATTCCCAACCTCGTGGAGACCGCCAAGGCCTACATGAAACACGAGCGCGAGACGCTCGAGGCCGTCATCGCCGCGCGCAACACCGCCTACGCCGCCTCGAAGGCCGCCGCCGCCAACCCCGCCGACGCCGGCGCGGTCAAATCGCTCCTCAACGCCGAGTCCGGTCTCGGCGGCGCGCTCTCCCGCCTCATGGTCGTGGCCGAGCAGTATCCCGACCTCAAGGCCAACCAGAACATGATGCAGCTCACCGAGGAGCTCACCTCCACCGAGAACAAGATCGCCTTTGCCCGGCAGGCCTACAACGACTCCGTGATGACCTACAACACCCAGCGCGAGGTGTTCCCCTCGGTGATCTTCGCCGGCATGTTCGGTTTCGGCCCCGCCGAGCTCTTCCAGGTCGACACCCCCGCCGAGCGCCAGGCCCCGAAAGTGTCGTTTGGCTGAGACGCCCCGATACCGCATCCCGCAAACCGGGCGAATTCGGACTTCCACTCAAACGCGGGCCGTGAGTCGCCCGCGTTTTTCATGCCAATAAAAACCCTGCCGCCACCGCTCCCTTTCTCGTCATGGATTTCTTTCAAGCCCAGGACCACGCCCGCAAAAAATCCGGCCGCCTCGTCTTCTTCTACCTCGCGGCTGTCGTCGCGATCATTCTCTCCATCTACGCTGTTCTCATCCTCGCGCTGACCGAGACCTCCGCCGATGGCTACCCTTACCCGCCGGACGCGCCCTTCCTCGTCCGCTACTGGGATCCGCAACTCTTCCTCGGCACCGCCGGCATCACCATCGCCGTCATCGCGCTCGGCAGCCTCTTCAAAATCATCTCGCTGCGCGGCGGCGGCGGAGTCGTCGCGAGGTCGGTCGGCGGCATCCTCGTCACGCCCGGCACCACCGATCCGCAAAAACGCAGGCTCGTGAACGTCGTCGAGGAAATGGCCATCGCCTCCGGCGTGCGCGTCCCCGAAATCTACATCCTTCCCGAGGAGGGCATCAACGCCTTCGCCGCCGGCTACTCGCCCGACGATGCCGCCGTGGCCGTCACCCAGGGCGCGCTCGACACTCTCACCCGCGACGAACTCCAGGGCGTCGTCGCGCACGAGTTCAGCCACATCCTCAACGGCGACATGCGGCTCAACATCCGCCTCATCGGCCTGCTCTTCGGCATCCTGCTCCTCACGCTCATCGGCCGTGTCGTCCTGCGCGCCGCCGCTTCCTCCGGCTCGCGCCGCTCCGGTGACAAAAAAGGAGGAGGCGCCGCCGCCTTCCTCGTCCTCGGCCTGGCGCTCATCATCATCGGCTACCTCGGCGTTTTCTTCGGGCGGCTCATCCAGGCCGCCGTCTCGCGCCAGCGCGAGTTTCTCGCCGATGCCTCCGCCGTCCAGTTCACGCGCAATCCCGACGGCATCGCCGGCGCGCTCCGCAAAATCGGCGCGCGCGCCACCGGCTCCCGCATCGCCAACGCGCACGCCACCGAGACCAGCCACATGTTCTTCGCCAGCGCGCTCCGCAGCTCCTTCGGCGGACTCTTCGCCACGCACCCGCCGCTCGCCGAGCGCATCAAGGCCATCGACCCCTCCTTCGACGGCAATTTTTCCGCCAAGCTCAAACCGCGCGCCGACGCTGGCGAGCCGCCCGCGCGCAAGCCCCGCCCTTCCCCGCCTCCTCCGCTCCCCGTCATCGGCGCGGCCATCCCCGGCGTTGGCGGCGCGACTGGCGCGGCCACGCCCCCGCCCATTCCCTCCGCCGAATTCCTCGCCGCGCTCGCCGTCGCTTCCGCGCCCGATCCCTCGCTTGGCGCCGAAACGCTCAAAACCATTCCGCCTGCGCTCCGCGAGACCGCCCACGATCCCGAACGCGTCCGCGCCCTCATCCTTGCGCTCCTCCGCGACCCCGCCGATGCCGCCGTCGCCGCGAAACAACAAACTGTCGCCGACGGCGTCCTCGCCACCACCGAACGCGAGGCCTACGCCGCCGCGCTGCCGCCCGCCGCCGCCCTGCCCGCCCGCGCCCGCCTCCCGCTGCTCGACCTCGCGCTGCCCGCGCTCCGCACCCTTCCGCCCGCGCAAATCGAATCCTTCCTTCAGGCCGTGGACGCATTCATCGCCGCCGACGGCAAGACCAGCCTCGCCGAATTCGCGCTCCGCCGCGTCATCCAGCGCAATCTCCGCCCGCCCGAGCGCAACCCGCGCCTTGTCACCGCCGCCGCGCCGCTCGCCGCCGAGATCGGCCTGCTCCTCAGCGCGCTCGCCCACGCCGGCGCCGCCGTCCCCGAATCCGCCGTGCGCGCCTTCGCCGCCGGGGCGGAAAAATTCGACGAGGTCACCCGCGCGAAACTCGCCCTCCTGCCGGTCGGCAACGCCGATCCCGACGCCCTCATCCGCGCGCTCGACCACCTCGACCACGCCTCGCCCGCCATCAAGAAAACGCTTCTCTCCGCGCTCATTGCCGCCGCCAGTTCCGATGCCAGCATCGCGCCTGCCGAAATCGAAATCATCCGCGCCACCGCAGCCGCCCTGAACTGCCCCGCCCCGCCCGTCCAGTGATGCCGCGCCACGGGCCAGCCCTGCGCCCGCAAAAGACATTTTGTAGCCTAATGGATTACAAACCGGCTTGGCTCGACGGATCGGATTTCATGAGCGGCACGGAGCCGGCCGCCCGGTCCCGCCCGGCCGCCGTTTTCCGCCGCTCACTTCTTGCTGCCGCTTTTCCCCAGCGGCACCGACATACCCGCGCCGGCCACCGAGTCCCCGCCGCTGCCGCCCGCGCCCCAGGCGCGGAACGAACTGCAACCGCACGCCGCCAAAAGCCACGCCGCCAGCAAAACCACCGTCACTGTCTTTTTCATCATGCCGGGAAAAAAACAAAGCAGGCGCCCTCGTTCCAGCCTAATCGCGCGCCCGATGCTTGCGGAGAACACGCCCTCGTCCATCGTCATGCTTCATGGCTGAATCCTCGCCGCTGTATTCCGAACTTCTCGAACGACTGAAACGCGCCCAACTGCTCGAATCCATCAGCAGCGTGATGGGATGGGACGAGCAGGTGAACCTGCCGCCCGGGGGCGCGCCCTTGCGCGCCGCGCAATGCGCGCTGCTCGCGGACCTGCATCACGCGGTCGCCGCCGATGCGCGCACGGGCGAACTGCTCGCGGAACTGGAAAAGCCGGGCGCCGCCGCGACGCCCGGCGAGGCGGCGCGCCTCGTCATCCGCTGGGCGCGGCGGGACCACGACCGCGCCACGAAACTGCCCGCCGAGTTCGTCCGCGAGAAAGCCGAGCAAGGCAGCCGCGGCTATCACGCCTGGACGCAGGCGCGCGAGAAATCCGACTTCGCCTCCTTCGCCCCGGTCCTGGAAAAAAACATCGGGCTGGCGCGGCGCGAGGCCGCGTATCTGGGATTCGAATACAATCCCTACGACTGCCTCATCGACCAGTTCGATCCCGGCATGACGGCGGCGGCGACGGAGCGGCTGTTCTCCGAGCTGAAGACCGGGCTGGTGCCGCTCGTGCGCGCCATCACCGCCGCGGCCGCGCGCGCGCCGGTGGTCGTGCTGCGCGGTTTTCCCGTGGAGCGGCAGCGCGAATTCCTGCGCGAGGTCACGGAGCGCATCGGCTTCGACTACCGGCACGGGCGCATCGACGTGTCGGTCCATCCGTTCTGCTCGGGTTCCGGCGAGGACATCCGCATGACCACGCGCTTCGACGCGGACAACCCGCTCGACTCGCTCTTCAGCGCGATTCACGAGACGGGGCACGGCTTGTATGAGCAGGGCCTGCCGGCGGAGCATCACCACACGGCGCTCGGGCAGGCCGCGGGCATGGGCACGCACGAATCGCAAAGCCGCCTCTGGGAAAACCAGGTGGCGCGGGGGCGCGGTTTCTGGCGGTTTTTCGAGCCGCGCTTCCGCGAATTGTTTCCGGAGCAATTGCGCGATGTCCCGACGGAGGAGCTTTACCGCGCGGTCAACGAGGTCGCGCCGACGCTCATCCGCACGCAGGCCGACGAGGTCACCTACAACCTGCACATCATCCTGCGCTTCGAGCTCGAGAAAAAGCTCTTCTCCGGCGCGCTGGCCGTGCGCGACCTGCCCGCCGCGTGGAACGCCGCCTCGGAGGAGCTGCTCGGGCTGCGCCCGGCGTGCGACCGCGAGGGCGTGCTGCAGGACGTGCACTGGAGCGGCGGCATGTTCGGCTATTTCCCGAGCTACTGCATCGGCAACATGCTCGCCGCGCAGCTCTGGTATCGCGCCCTGGAGCTGCGGCCGGGGCTGGAGGAGGATTTCGCGCGCGGCGACTTCTCGTGGCTGCTCGCGTGGCTGCGCGAAAACGTCCATGCGCAGGGCAAGCGCTTCGATGTCCTCGGCCTCGCGCGCCACGTGACCGGCGAGGAGTTGTCCCCCAGGTTTCTGCTGCGCCACCTCGCGGAGCGTTACGGCACGCTGTATGGAGTGTGACCGGGGCGCGCCCCGGTTTCCGGACATGCCAGACACGCCCCAAAAAACATCGCTGGTCACGCAGACGCGCGACGTGCTCGAGCGCGGCATCGCGGGCGGACGCTGGCGGTTCTCGCTGCCGGGCGAGCGGGCGCTCAGCCGTGAATTGCAGGTCAGCCGCTGGACGCTGCGCATGGCGCTGGCGGCGCTGGCGCGCGAGGGTGTCATCTACATCCGGCACGGCCGCGCGTGCGAAATCGCGCCGGCCCGGCAGGCGGCGCGGCGGCGGGCGGTGTCATGGCAAACCGGATGCGTGCTGCCGGCGCCGCTGTGGCAAATGCGTCCATTCGTGGCCTTGTGGGTCGATGCGCTTCGCGTGTGCCTGCAAGAACTCGGGGGTCAATTCGTGCTGCACGACGGGGCGCGCTACTTCCGCCCCGGCGGCAGCCGCGCGCTGGCGGCGCTCACGCGACAATCCCCGCACGACTGCTGGCTGCTGCTGTTGAGCAACCACGAGATGCAGCGCTGGTTTCATCGCCGCGGACTGCCCGTGGTCGTGGCCGGCTCCTCCTTCGACGACGCGGTGCTGCCGTCGGTCGATCTCGATCTGCGCGCGATGGCGAGGCACGCGGCCGGCGTGCTGCTCGCGCGCGGGCACCGGCGCATCGCGATGCTGACATCGCACCGCGGCTATGCGGGCGTGCTCGACAGCGAGCGCGGGTTGCGCGAGGCCATGGACGGCGCGGGCGGACGCGGCGGCGAGTTGCTGGTGGAATACCACGGCGGCGAACCGGCGGAAATCTGCCGCAAGCTCGACCGGTTGATCGCGCGCGAAAGGCGTCCGACCGCGTTTTTCATCCAGCAGTCGGCCGCATGGCTGACCGCCGCCGGTCATCTGGCCCGGCATGGCTTGCTGGCTCCGCGCGACTTTTCGGTGATCGTCGCCCAGGATGAGCCCTATTTGTCCCACCTCGTGCCGGAACCGGCGCGCTACGTGGCGTCGCCGGACCTCTTCGCGCGAAAGATCGCCTCCCTGGTGCGGCGGGCCTGCGAGCGCGTGCTGCCGCTCGAAACCCGCGTGCGCCTGCTCCCGGAATTCGTGCCGGGGCAGACCATCGGCCCTCCGGCGTCCGGCTGAAAGCGGGCGCGGGCAGGCTTATGCCATTTGCCACTAAAAATTAGATTTTTGACGGAGGGCCGGGCTCCCGCGAGGCCGTTGCAGTTAACCTTACATTTTCCGGCGACGGCCTCGCGGGAGCTCGGCCCTCCAAAGTCCAAATATCATTGGTGATTGGGCTTATGCCTCGATGCCGAAGACGGCCTTGGCGTAGTTTTCCACCGAGAAGGGTTGCAGGTCCTCGGGTTGCTCGCCGAGGCCGAGAAAGTAGATCGGGATTTTTAATTCACGCCATATTCCGACCAGGGCGCCGCCGCGGCTGGTCCCGTCGAGCTTCGTCACCACCAGCCCGGTGAGGCCGAAGCTCTGGTGAAACACCCGCGCCTGCTCGATGGAGTTGGAGCCGAGGCTGCCGTCAACGACAAGCCAGCGGTGCTGCGGGGCGGCCGGATCGTTTTTCTGGAGGACGCGGCGGATTTTCGCGAGTTCCTCCATGAGGTTGCCCTTGGTGTGGAGGCGCCCGGCGGTGTCCACGATGAGGCAGTCGCGTCCGCGCGACTTGGCGGCCTGCCAGGCGTCGAAGGCGACGGCGGCGGCATCGGCGCCGGTATGGCTGGAGACGATTTCGAGGTCGAGGCGCTCACCCCACGTTTTGAGCTGCTCGACGGCGGCGGCCCGGAAGGTGTCGCAGGCGGCGAGAATGACGCTGCGCTTGTCCTCGCGAAGCCGCCAGGCGAGCTTGGCGGAAGTGGTGGTCTTGCCGGAGCCGTTGACCCCGATCATGGCGATGGTGACGGGGTTCGCGCCGGATGCGCCGGCGACGGCGGGGATATCGAGGCGGCCTTCCGCGCCGGCAAGGACGCGGGTGAGCACGGCGGAGCCGATGGCGGCGGCCTCCTGGCCGCGGAGATTCTTGTCTTTTTTGTAGGCGGCCTTGATCTCGGCGAGAATTTCCTCGGTCGTCTCGACGCCGAAATCGGCGGTGTAAAGCGCCTCCTCCAGCGTCTCAAGCGAGGAGGCGTCGATGGACTTCCGCCCGAAGAGCCCGGCGGTCTTGCTGGCGATGGCGGAGACGGTCTTGGCGAAGCCGCTTTTGAATTTTTTGAAGAGTCCGAACATGAAAATTTTGGCTTAATACCATTTACCGTCAAAAATCACACTCAGGTAGGGCGAGGCGTCCCGCCGAGCCACGAACGGTTCACACGGCTCGGCGGGACGCCTCGCCCTACCATTAACGGCTTTCATGGTGTGATTTTCATTCGCAAATGGCATGAGTGGGAAGTTTAAGTTGGAAACTCGCAAAAACCTGAAAGTCCGCACCGCGAAAGTCGGCGGCGTTTTCTTAAATTTCCAACTTCCCTGGCTTTTATTCTTTTTCCGCCTTGCGGGCGTCGCGGCCCAGCTGGTCCTTGAGGCGGTCGAGGATGCCGTTGATGAAACGCTTGGAATCGGCGTTGGAGAACTGCTTCGACAGGTCGATGGCCTCGTTGATCGAGACAATCGGCGGGATGTCCTTGCGGTGCGTCATCTCGAAGATGGCGACGCGGAGGATCGCGAGGTCGATGCGCGCGATGCGGTCGAACTCCCAATTGTGCGCGAGTCCCTTGATGCGGGCGTCGATGTCGGCGATGTTTTCGATGACACCGTGGATAAGCTCCTCGCCGAAGGCGTAGTATTCGCGGGGAGTTTCCTGCGAATCGAAAAAGACGCGAAGATCCTCGAGGAGGTTTTCGGGCGAATTGATGCTCCATGCATAGAGATACTGCATGGCGGCGACGCGGCCGGCGCGGCGCTGGGCGAAGATGGTCTTGCTCATTTCTTTTTGGTGTTGGCGGGACGGGAGAGGCGGCGCTTGAGGCCGGCCATTTCAAGGGCGCCGTGCGCGAACTCGGCGCCACGGTTGATCGCGCCGAGGCAGCGGGCCTCGGCCTGGGCCTGGTTCTCGGCCACGATGACGCCGTTGATGACGGGAATGCCGGCGTCGAGCGCCACGCGCTGGAGGGCCTGGGTCGCGGCGTCGGCGATGAGCTCGTAGTGAATGGTATCGCCGCGGATGAGAACGCCGAGCGCGATGACGACATCGGGACGGTGTTTGCGCGCGAGGAGCTGGGCGGCGACGGGGAGTTCGTTGGAGCCGGGAACGCGCGCGAGGTGGATTTTCTTCTCCTTCACTCCGGCGGCGCTCAAGTGGCCGAGGATCTGGTGGAGCAGCGCGTCCACGTAGGTGCTGTTGAAGCGCGCGGCGGCGATTCCGATGGTGAAGGCGGCTCCGTTAACGGGTTGTACCTTGGGGGCGTCGAGACTCATGGCAAAGAATGGAACCTTTCTGTGTGCGGGACGCGGTGCGATGGCGCAATGTTATTTGCTCGGAGAGGGGGCGGCGGCTCGAAGCAGTGATGTCACTGCCCTGCCAATCGTCCTCGTTCTCTTGCTCGTTCTCTTTTCCGAGGCTTCAGACCGAGAGAACGAAAACGAGCAAGAGAACGAGAAAACAAAAGCCCTCACCCGGCGAATCACACGGCGACCTGCTCGACGATTTCGAGGTTGTAGCCGTCCAGGCCGACCACCTTGCGCGGGTTGTTCGTGAGCAGGCGGATCTTGCCCAGGCCGAGCGCGGTCAGGATTTGCGCGCCGACACCGTAGTCGCGGAAGCTCATCGGCGAATGCTGGTCCCCGGGCGCGGCCTTCAGGCGTTCGACAATGTGCGCGCCGGGATCGCCCGGCTCCATGTAGAGCACGACGCCGCGCTTCTCGCGCGCGATGGCGGCGAGCGACGCGTCGAGCACGCGCGCGCTGTCCGTGCCGCGCATCTGAAACACGTCGCCGAGCAGATTCGCGCTGTGCACGCGCACCAGCGTGGGCTCGGGGCCGGGCGTGCCGGCGACGATGGCGTAGTGATGGCGCCCGTCGATCTTGTTGCGGAAAACATGCACCGTGAAATCCCCGTGCGCGGACGGGAACGGCGCCTCGCAAACGCGCTCGACGAGGAGGTCGCGGCGCACGCGATACTCGATGAGCTGCGCGATGGAGACCATCCGCAGGCCGAATTTCTTTTTGAACTCGATGAGCTCGGGCAGGCGTTGCACGGTGCCGTCGTCGTTGACGAGTTCGCAGAGGATGCCGACCGGGCGCAAACCGGCGAGGAGCGCGAAATCGACCGCGGCCTCGGTGTGCCCGGCGCGTTCGAGCACGCCGCCGGGCCGCGCGCGCAGCGGAAAGACGTGGCCGGGTTGCACGAGCTGGTCGGCGCTCGAGCCCGGGTCGGCGAGGATGTGGATGGTGCGCGTGCGGTCATGCGCGCTGATGCCGGTGGAAATGCCGCTGGCGGCGTCCACGCTCACGGTGAAATCGGTGCGCTGCACCTCGCGGTTTTGCTGCACCATGGGGCCGAGCCCGAGCCGGCGGAGCTGCGGTTCGAGCGTGGGCACGCAGACGATGCCGCTGCCGTAGCGGATCATCATGTTGACCTTCTCGGGCGTCGCCTTCTCCGCGGCCATGATGAGGTCGCCCTCGTTTTCGCGGTTCTCGTCGTCGGTGACGATGATGAGCCTGCCATCGGCGATGTCCTGGATGGCGGATTCGATGGAATCAAAAGGAGACTGGGTGTTGGAAGCGGACATGGGAAAATGACTGGGCCGAGCCTCGCCCGCGCGCGCCGGGGTGTCAACGCGGGCCTGCACGGGCCGCGCCGGTTTGCAACCCATCAGGTTGCAAACCGGCGCAGGCGGCCTGCGTTTTCCGAAAATTTCTCCTGCAATTGCCCGCGCGGCGTGATTGTGTGGCGGATTGTTTATGGAAGTTGTTTTTCTCGGCACCGGCACCTCGCAGGGGGTTCCCATGATCGCGTGCGACTGCGCGGTCTGCACCTCGCCCGACCCGCGCGACAAACGCACGCGTTGCAGCATCCACGTGGTCATGGACGGGCTGCACGTGCAGGTGGATGCAGGGCAGGACTTTCGCATCCAGTGCCTGCGCGAAAACATCCGGTGGGCGGACTGCTTCATCCTCACGCACGGGCACGCGGACCATGTCCTCGGCATGGACGATCTGCGGCGTTTTTGCGACCTGCTCGGCGGAAACGCGCTGACCGTTTACTCGACGGAGGAAGGCATCGCCCGGGTGCGGGAGATCTATCCCTACACGCTCAACGGCCGCCCGATGGCGCACGGCTACGCGGTGTTCGATTTGCGGAAAATGCCGGCCCGGCTGGAGCTGGAGCAAGGCAGCATCGAGTCGGTGCCGCTGCCGCACGGCGCGATCCAGACGCTCGGGCTGGTGTTCACGGAGCGGAGCAGCGGGCGGAAATTCGTTTATTACACCGACTGCAAATCGGTGCCGCGCGAGGCGGTGGAACTGGCGCGCGGCGCCGACGTGGTGGTGCTGGACGGGCTGCGCCCCGAGCCGCATGCGTCGCACATGACGATCGGCGAGGCGGTGGAAGTCTCCCAAAAAATCGGCGCGCCGCGGACATTGCTCACACATCTCACCCACCTGACCGGCCACGAGGAACTGAGCCGCGGCCTGCCCGCAGGCGTGGAACCGGCGCATGACGGGTTGCGGATACGCGTGTAGGGATTTTCGATTTTGGATTCTCGATTTTCGATTGATGGAGCTGCCGCTCCGGTGCGCGAGCGGCGCGGCGGCGCCCCAATCGAAAATCCGCTCACTCCACCGTCAGCGCGACGCTGGCGCTGTGGCTGTTGTATTCGGGGGCATACATGCACTGGATCTCGGCGAGGCCGCTTTCGTATTCGCCGCGAAGCTGCACGCGTATCGGATATTCAAATACATGCGTGCCGCGCGGGAGCCAGTCGATGAAGAAGTGCGTGGCGGTGTCGCGGGTGCTTTCGTAATACCCGAGACCGCTGCGCCAGCGGTAGCCGCTGAGAACGTTGACCGGCTCGGTGCCGCTGCCGCGCTGGTCCTTCAGGTGCACGAACTCCATGTCGCGGTCGGTGCGCAGTTCAAGGCGGACGACCAGCGTGTCGCCGGGGTTGAGCGTGGCTGCGGTCAACGGGACGAGAGTGGGGCCGGCATCGGTGTGGGTCTGTTTCCAAATGGATTTCTTTAGCGTGAGCGGCGTGCCTTCGTGCGGGGTGATTTTGTCGATGGCCTGAAAATACTGCCACGTGACACTACCCCACGCGGGACCGGCGTCGGTTTTCGTGACGGTGATTTTTTCACCCATCGCCGGGGTGACGAGGGCGCCGGGAATGCGTTCGCTGTAATAACCGGTGCCGGGTTCGGCTTTGGCAATGGCGCGGGTGGGTTGCGTGGCACGGGCGTCCCGCCCGTGCTGGTTTTCGGACATGGGAGGGACGCCCATGCCACCCGCCCCGTCGCCAAGCGTGACGGTCACGAGGGCGTCGCTGGCGAGTTTGTCGGCGCCTCGCAGGAGGAAGGCGTAAACGGCATCGGCAGTGGCCTTGGTGCTGGGCCATGCATTGGTTTGTTTCTGCTTGAGCAGCCAGAGCTGGAGATCGGCGACGGCCCGGGTGTCGCGCGCAATTTCGTCGAACACTTCGATCATGAGCGCCTGCGTCTCGACGGGAGCCTGCCACCAAAACCAGCCGCGGTCGGCGTCGGCCCACCACATGCCGAGTTCGGGATCGGTTTTGGCGCGCTGCCTGAGCGAGGCGACGATGGCGATGGCTATATCCGAATCTCCACTACGCGCAAGCGCGAGTGCGGCGTGACCTTGCGATTGGCGCGGAAGTTCCGGCCAATGGACGCGGGTCTGCGCGGCAAAGAAGTCGTAGGCGGCGCGGGCCGCGTCGGGGACGGGGATTTGCTTGGTGAAGAAGCTGCGCGTGTAGAGCTGGAAGACGTCGCCGGATTCGAGGTGACGGGCTTCGGGGTCGAAGTTCTTTTGCGCAAGGAGTTTTGCGTGGCGTTCGGCGAGCCTGGCGTCGAGCGCGGAAACGGCGCGCTTGAGCATGGTGTCGGTGCGTTGGTCGGGCGGGATGCCGAAATGCCGGAGGCGGGCGAAGCCGGCCACGAGGTAACGGGTGATGTAGTCGCTGCCGTTGCCGCCGGGGAACCACGACCAGAGCCCGTCGGCGAGCTGGCGTTCGGCGAGGGTGCGGAGGATCGAGTCGGTTTGCGCGGCGGTGCGGTTGGCGTCGAAGAGCAGGGCGAGGGCGCGGCGCCGCTCGCTTTCGCGGGTGGCGGCGCGCAGCCACGGGGTTTCCTCGATGAGCACGGACTTGAGGTCTTCGTTTTTCAGGAGCGGCGAGTCGGTTGCGGAAGTGTTGCGCCACTGTTCGAAGACGCGGGCGATCTTGGGATCGGAGCTGGCGATGTGCGCGGCGAGGGCGTTGGCGTAGTAGCGGTTGAAGAGCTGCTCGCTGCATTCGTGCGGGAACTCCATGAGCATGGGCAGCGCGAGCACGGCATACCACGCGGGGTTGGAGGTCATTTGCACGGTGAGGGATTCGTTGCGAAGCGTCGCGTCGGCGGAGGAGGCGGCGAGCTTGTCGAAGCGGAAGGTGCGCGTGCCTGCGTCGCGGATGGGAAGCGCGATGGATTCGGTGACGAGCCGGCGGCGGCTGAGGACGGGCAGAAACCCTTCCTCGCCGTCGCTGACGGCGCCGGTGGAAGCGACGGCTTTATAGATGAGAAAGCCCTGGCCGTCGGGGACGGTGACGCGCCATGACAACGTCGTCGAGGAATTGGGCGCGAGGGCGAAGTCCTGATTTTGTGATTTGGTTTTTGGGAGGTTGGAATTTTTTTGGGATTTGGGATTTGGAGATTTGGGATTTTCCGCAGCGGCAGCATCGGCGGACAAATCCACGCTCTCCAGCGTAGTGGCGTCGGCGAAGGTGAGCCGGGCGGATCCACTCTGCGGGGCGTCGGTCATGTTGGTGAGCTTGACGGTGAACTCGACGGAGTCGCCTTCGCGGAGGAAGCGCGGCGGATTGGGCTGCACCATGAGATCCTTGGCGGTGACGGCGGTGTCGGTGAGCACGGCGGAGCGGAGTTCCTTGTCGTGCGCAAAGCCAAGGAATTTCCAGCGGGTGAGCGCCTCGGGCACGGTGAACTCGATGCGCACGGAACCGTCGGCGTCGGCGAGGAGTTGCGGGAAGAAGAAGGCGGTTTCCTGAAGGTTTTTGCGGGCGGTGACGGTGGAGAGGTCGGGGTCGCTGGCGGCGGTGTCGAAAGGCGTGCCGATGCGCGAAACGACGGCGCCGTTTATTACAGAAGCGCTGTTAGCCCAGCCTGTCTCGTTGCCGCCCAAGATAGGATTCCCTGCGCCAAATCTGACTTCCGCGTAGCCAGTGGCTCCGCCAACATAGCCGAAGTCGCGGCTGGCCTCCACTTGAAAGGCGTCCATCATAACCATACCGGAAACATCCGTGGAAGCGCCTCCAAAGCTGCTGCTCGCCACCGCGTAACCGGTTCCACTCTTGAACATGCGTCCGCCGGAAAACCGCCAATCTGAAAACGCCCAGTGCGGATAGGCCGGCCCGATTGCACCGGACTTTGGACGCTTGGGCGGCTCGGGTCTGGCAACATCGGCGAACCGTGCGAGCGCGTTGCCGCCCGTCCAGGGACCGCCTCGCGGCGCGTTTTGGCGGAAGACGCCGGACAGGCGCGGCCAGTTCAATGGCGCGCCGAACTGGTCGAGCGAGGCGTCGTAGAGTGCGGCGACCATCTCGGCGGAGGCGAGATCGGCACCGGGGCCGGTGATTCTGGCCGCCCACGTCTCGCGCCCGCCGGGGACAAGCTTCGAGTTGAAACGCGCCCACTCGATCTTGAGTTGCTTGTTATCCCACGGAACGGCGATCTCGCGGCTCTCTGTGACGAGTCGGTTGTCGCGCACCTGAAAAACGCGCAATGTCACGCCGCCGCGCATGGATTCGGTGACGGCAAGCGGGATTTTTTGCTGGGTGACGCCCGGCTCCGTCCAGAAACGCCGCAGGACTTTTCCGTCCTGCTCAATGCTCACGAAGGCGCGCGCCGAGACGTAGCCGGAGCCCCAGAGCGCGGTGAAGGTCTCGCCGGGGAGCGCCTCCCATTTCGGCGCGGAGAGACGGAATGCCTCCTTGTTTTCGTAACGACTGGCGCCGGGTGCGAGCACGCGGATTTCGTGGCGGGCGGTGACGGGCGTGCCGAAGCGATCTTGCGCGCTGACGACGGCGCGGTAAAGACCGATTGGCAGGCGCGGGGAAACAGTAGCCACACCGTCAGCGGCAACGGTCGCAAAGGGGAGCGTGACGGCGGCGGCTTCCTCGGGCCAGCCGCGAATGTCGTCCGGCTCGGGCTGCGGGTTGTATTCCGTGTAATACCCGCCGCCCGGCAGCCGTGTCAGCTTGGGCCGGGGAACATCGACGGGCTGTTTGAGCGGGTGAAACGACACAGTGCCGCCGGCTGCCTGCGGTACGCCGTCGAGCGTGGCGGCGGAGATTTTTATTTCGACGGGCGCGCCGGCGGTCTGCCATTCAGCGGCGGAAACATTGACCGCGAGCGCCGTGAAACCGGCGCGGACGGTTCGCGTGGCGGAGCGGGTTTCACCGGCGGAGTCGGTGACGTCGGCGGTGACGGTGTAATGAAAAACGGGCTCGTTTTTCGGATCGGCCTTCAGATCGGACCGCGCGGGAAATTCGATGGTGAATTTGCCGTCGCCGCCGGTGGTGACGGCGCCGTGCGCGATTTCCCGGTCGGTGGTGCTGGGGCGCGCCCACCAGCACCAGCGCGGCCAGCGCGTGGTGCGCCACACGCGCCACACGACCTTCGCGCCGTCCACAGGCGCGCCGGTATAGGCAATGGCCGAGCCGGTGAGCGCGATGGTATCGCCGAGCTTGGGCGCGGCGGCGGGCGCGGGCAGGGTCACCTCGAATTTCGGGCGTTTGTATTCTTCGACGCGGATGAGCGCGAGGGAGTTTTGGTCATTCTCGGCGCGCAGCATGTAGGCATCGGTGAGCCGTCCGGCGGGCGCGGTGAAGGTGCCGCTGGCGGAGCCGAAACCGTTTGCGCGCAGTTCGGCGCGCCCGGCTTCCTTGCGGTTGGGGTCGTCGAGGATGACGGTCAGCGGGATGTCTGGCACGACGGCGTAGTCGCCGGTTTGCGTGTCCGCGCGAAAGGCGAGCACCTTGAAATGGATGGTCTGGCCGGGCCGGTAAATGGCGCGGTCAGTGAAAAAGAAACAGCGGATGTTGTCGCCGGAAAATGCCTGCGCGGAGCGGTAATGACGTCCGGCCTCATCGGTGGAAATGGCATTCACGCCGTCCGGCGCGCGGGCGAGAAGGAGCGAGGCGCGAGGGAGGTTGGCCGGGGCCAAACCGGGCAGCGGCAGCGGCGGCAACGGCGGCGGCCCCAGTCCCAACGCGCCCGGCTGGACGATGTCCTCGGAAAATGCGGAAATGGCGAAAGAGCCGTCGGCGGCGGTTTTCACGGCGGATTGCGCGGTGAAATTTTGGTCTTTATCGGCACTGACAAACGCGGTCACGTCCGCGCCGGCGACCGGCTCGCCGGTGGTGGCGTTGACCACGAAACCTTCGATGTCAGCGGGGTTGGCGGCATCGGCGGTGTTTGCGCGGACGATGGCGAGATTGCTTACCCAGACGGTGGCGCTGGCGACATGGTTGTCCACGAGGGAAAAATCGGGAGTGACGCTGGCGGCGATGAGGTAGAAGCCGGGCGGCAGGTCGCGGGGCGCGGGCAGCGTTTCGCGGCGAAAACGGGAGTCCCGCGTGGCGGGGAGGTTGGCGCTCCATGCTTTCGCGGCGGGGAGGTTGAGCGCGTCCGTGAAAAATTGTTTTCCGAGGGACGTGCGGGAGCTGACATGCCCGTCCGCGACAAGCGCGGCCCAGTCGAGCGGGATGGCGCGGAACCAGACTTGGGTCAGGTTGCGATAGTTGATGGTGATGCCGGGCCACGGCTCGGCCCAGGTATGCTCGGTGTGAATGCTTTCGAGCGCCGGGGCGGCTATGCGGTCGCGAATGAGCACGCATTCGGCAACGGAGGAGGAGGAGGCGACGACGCGGCGGGCAATGATCGCGCCCCTGGCGGCGGTGGCGCGGGCCTCGCCGGGTTCGGTGTGCTCGAGCAACGCGGCGCGTTTGGCGCAAGCGGCGGCGACGACGCCAGGAGCGGTTCTCCACCAGCGTTTGTCGAAGGCGCGGAGGGCGTCGGCGTGGCGTTTACGCGCGTCTTCGTTGGCACTGCCGAGGACGGCGGCAGACCAGTTGATACGCGCTAGGTCGGCGTCGGCGAGGGCGAGTTGCGGGACGGAGTCGGTTTGGTGGAAGCGGAGGAGTTGCTGGTAGAGCTGGATGACACGGAGCGTGGGGTTGAAACCGGTCGGGTCGGGTGGCACGGGTTGCCACGCAAGAAATTCCTCCAGCGTGCCGAGGAGTGGAGAGTCCGCATCGGGTTCGAAAGCGCTTTCGGACTTCGGCACGCCTTGCTCGCCGGCGCTGTAGAAGGCGATGGCTTCGTGGACGAGGAAATCGTAAAGCGTGGGGCGATAGGTGTCGGGAAGCGTGCCTTTTTCGAGAAGAGGTTCGAGCGCGGCGATGGGCGTGCGCTGGAGGGCGGCGGGATCGGCCAGCGCGGCCTCGAAATGCCGGGCCGCCTCGGCGAGCACGCGCGGAGCGTCCCATGTGAGGAAATCGTCGGAGGGCGCGGCGGCGGTGCGGGTGCGTTCGAGAAGTTGCCAGCGGTTGGCCTGATAGTAGGCCCACCAGGTTTTCGCGAGGGCGGCTTCGAGCAGCGGACGCATCTCGGGCGGGAGCGCGGGGCGGGCGTTGCCATCGGCCCCGGCGGGCGGGGCATCGGCGCACCATGCCTCCAAGGCGCGGATGGCATAAGCAGCCTGGCTGCGACGGTCTTCAACGGAAGCGTCGGTCTGGATTTTTTGGAGAATGGCTTTCACCGCCTCGGGCCATGCCCGGTCGGCCATGGCGGAGGTGATGATGCGGTCGAGCGCGGCGGAGGCGTCCTTGGGCAAACGGCTTGCCTCTGCTTTTTCGACCGCCTGCCAGTCGGCGACGCGGTCGGCGGCGGTGCAAAAGGCAGAAAGCTGGAGGTTGAAAACTAAGACAGCGACGAGAAAAAGACGGGGAAGGCTCATGGTAAAATGACGCGTCTGCCGGTTGTTTCTTAACGGGGAATTGACGAAAACGATTCTGCCCCGCCCACGCCGACGCGGCAAGGACTGAAAATCTTTCAACGATCGACCCGCCGGCACCCGCCGTTTTTCCATCGCATTGAAAAAACAAATTTAACCGCAAAGGACACGAAGGCCGCGAAGAATTTTTGAACAGAAGGCAACGAAGGAAATGAAGAAATATCGGGAATGGCTCTCTGATTCTTTTCGCCCCCTTTGTGAAAGCCCGGAGGTTTTTTATCTGCGTTTATCCGCGTCCATCTGCGGTTCAAAAAACCTGCCGGTTCGTTTCGCAAACCACCGGCGGGCATGTCCCGGTCCGCGCCTTATTTCGTCCCGAAGTTCACCGTCAAATCCACCAGCTCCGACTTGCTGCCGATGCGCGCGGGGAAACCCCACAACCCCAGCCCCGAGGTCACGTAAATCTGGTAGTCGCCCTTGCGCCCGTAGCCGTAATGAAACTCATACATCCACGCCACGATCCATGTGATCGGCCAGATCTGGCCGCCGTGCGTGTGCCCCGACAACTGCAAGTCCACGCCTGCCGACGCCGGTTCGTCGAGGTCTTGGGGTTGATGGTCGAGCACGATGACCGGCAGCGAGCGGTCAAGCGGCGCGAGCAGCTCGGCCATGCTTTTGCGACGACGATCATCCTCGCGCCCGACGAGGTAAAATGCGTCCGCGATCTTCACCGCCCGGTCGCGCAACACCCGGATGCCCTGCGCCTCCATCCACGCGATGCAGGCATCCGCCCCCGCATAACGCTCGTGATTGCCGAGGATGGCGTAAACCCCGAGCGGCGCGCGCAGTTTTTTCAATTCCTCGCCCATGTTTTCACGGACGAGCGGGGCGAGGCGGCTGTCCACCTGGTCGCCGGGCAGCAGGATGATGTCGGGGGCGAGCGCATTGATGCGGCGCACATAGTCGGCCAGCCGTTCGCGCCCGATGATCTCGCCCAGATGCAGGTCGGACGCGACGACCGCGCGCAACGCGCGCATCTGCCCCGCCGGTTTCGCGATGTCGATCGCCACGCGCGTCGTGGCCGGGTTGATGAAATGCCAATACCCCCAGGCAAAAATCACCGGCACCGCGACAATGGAAAATACCAGCGCGACGCCGCGCGCCCGCTCCGGGTGCTCTTTCGCCCATGCCGGGAAAATGCGGAATTTCCGGTCAACGAGCCGCAACACATCGAAAAAGAGCGCAAAACAAAACCAATAGATGATCGCAAATCTCCATCCCGCCCCCGCGTGCTGCACCCAGCGGAAAAGCGCCGTGTCAGCCACACCGGAACGGCGCAGGAAAAACCCGAGCAACATCGAAAGCGTCAGCCCGCCGAACGCCGCCACCCACGCGACGCGCATCCAGCGCTTTTTCGGGAGAGCCTGCCAGCCGCGCAGTCCCACATAAAAACACATGCCGAGAAACGCGGCGAGGATCAGGAGGAAAAACAAACGCATGATACTTATTCCGCGTTCACCCAGGCCGCAATCGCGTCGGGCAGGGGCTGGCGCATCCGGTCGTCCGAGCGGATGCAGACATGCTGGGTGCGCACCTTCGCGGCCAGCTTGGACGGCGCGCCGTCGCGACCGAGCCGAGTCACTTCGTAATCGATCGCAAAGCTATCCGGCGTGAGCGCGGACGGCCTCACGCTCACGCTCACCCTGTCGCCGCACACCAAAGGCCGCAGGTAATCGGCGGAGCTTTTGGAAACCGGAATGACCACGCCGCTGTCGGAGAAAAAACGCGCGATGTCCACGCCCGCAGCCGCCAGCGCCTCCTCGTAAGCCTCGTGGCAGATGGAAAGATAGTTCGCGAAATAAACCACGCCGGCGGCGTCCGTATCCGGAAAATGGATCAAGCGATGGTAGGTGAACGGCATGGGCGGTCGGCTCCTTATTGTCTTTCCTCTTTATTCTTTATCTTGGCAGACTGTCGCTTCGCTCGAAACCTCTTTCGTCAGGAACGGGATCGGAGAGAAAGAGGAAAGATAAAGAATAAAGAGGAAAGAAGGATGGTTTCATTTTAATTACAGCCGCATGCGTCGGCGTGTTCGCACTCCTCGCGCCGCCGCCCGCAGCCGCAGCCGCGCGGACGCGGCGGACGGGCACCGGTCTTCATCACGCCGAAGCCGCCGAAGATGACGCGGCGCACCGGCCTGCCGTTTTCAGGATGATGCGTGAGCGGCGCGTCGTTCATGCTCTGCTCGACCTCGAAGCGCAGCCGCTTCTCCCCGGCGCGTTGCGGGATGGTTTCGTAAACATAAGTGGCCATGTTGCCCGACAGCGAAAGGGACGCGCGGGCAACTGGCAAGATTTGCGAACGGCACAATAAAGAACCCGGGGCAAATTCGGGGATATTGGGAAATGGCGGAACCAACGGAAGCGGCGGGTTGAGTGGCACGGGCGTCCCGCCCGTGAGTTTGGCATTTTCCCGGCGAGACACGGGCGGGACGCCCGTGCCACTCGATCCACCGCATACCGGGATTTCTGCGCAATTATGATTTTCCGACAAGGTTTGTTGGGGCGCTAAAAAAGCCGCGAACCTGATGGTTCGCGGCTTTGGTGAAGGGTTGCGGACGGCGCGGAGGCCGTCGCTCCTCGTCAACTGGCCTCGACTTGCACCTCTTCCTCGGCCGCAGGCGCCTCGGGGATGTCGGTGCCGAAGGGAAGCGTCACCTTGAGGTGCTTGTAGGCGGGCAGGCCGGTGCCGGCGGGGATGAGGTGACCCATGATCACGTTTTCCTTGAAGCCTTTCAGCATGTCCACCTTGCCGAGGGTCGAGGCGTCGGTGAGGACGCGCGTCGTTTCCTGGAAGGAGGCCGCGCTGATGAACGACTCGGTCTCGAGCGAGGCCTTCGTGATGCCGAGGAGAATCGGCTCGGCCTCGGCGGGCTTGCCACCGGCTTCCTCGATGCGCTTGTTGTTGAGGAGGAAGGTCGTGCGGTCGATCTGCTCGCCCCAGAAGTATTCGCTGTCGCCCGGATCGGAGATGCGGACTTTGCGCAGCATCTGGCGGATGATGATCTCGATGTGCTTGTCGTTGATCGTCACGCCTTGCAGGCGGTAAACTTCCTGCACTTGCGAGATGAGGAAGTCGTAGAGCGCGCTGGGCCCGAGGATTTCCAGGATCTCATGCGGGTCGGCGGCGCCCTCGGTGAGGTGCTGGCCTTTGTGCACGACGTCGCCGGGCTGCACGATGATGTGCTTGCCGGCGGGGATGAGGTGCTCCTCCTCCTGCGAGGTCTCGGAGTTCGTCACGACGAGCTTGCGCTTGCCGCGGACGGAACCCTCGAAGGAAACCACGCCCTCGATGCGGGCCATCTCGGCGGCGTCCTTCGGGCGGCGGGCTTCGAAGAGCTCGGCCACGCGGGGAAGACCGCCGGTGATGTCCTTGGTCTTGGAGGCCTGGCGCGGGGTCTTCGCAAGGAGCGCGCCGGGGGCGATGGTGTCGCCCTCGTTGACGGCGATCTGCGCGCCGACGGGAATCGAGTAGGCGGCGAGCGGCTTGCCGGAGACGTCGCGGACCTCGATCTGCGGGTTGAGGTCCTCCTTGTGCTCGACGACGACGGTCGCGATGCGGCCGGAGGACTCGTCGAGCTCGCGCTTCACGGTCACGCCCGGTATCATGTCCTTGAATACAAGGGAGCCGCCCTTCTCGGAGAGCACGGGGATGTTATACGGGTCCCACTGGGCGAGGATGGCGTTTTTCTCGATCTTCGCGCCGTCGTGGACGTGGAGGAAGGAGCCGATGACGATGTTGTGCGTCTCAAGCTCCTCGCCCGCCTCGTCAACGATCTCGATGGTGCCGGTCTTGTTGAGCACGATGGCGGCGCCGTCGGCGGTCTCCACGAGGCGGAGGCCCTTGTATTTGACGATGCCGGAGGCGCGGACGCGGATCTCGGGAACCTTGAAGCCACCGGACGCGACACCGCCGATGTGGAAGGTGCGCATGGTGAGCTGCGTGCCGGGCTCGCCGATGGACTGCGCGGCGATGATGCCGACGGAGTCGCCGATCTTGGCCACGCGGTTGGTGGCGGGGTTGATGCCGTAGGATTTGCCGTCGATGCCGTATTTGCTCGTGGAGGTGAGCGGCGACATGATTTTGACGCGCTCGATGCCGGACTCGTCGATCTTGGCGGCGATTTCCTCGGTGATGAGCTCGCCGGAGCCGACGAGGCGCTCGGTCGGGTTGAGCGGGTCGTAAACGTCGTCGCTGGAAAAGCGGCCGATGATGCGCTCGCGCAGGCCGACGATTTCGTCGTCGCCTTCGAAGATGGCTTTCTTCCACACGCCGTCGCGGGTGCCGCAGTCGTCCTCGGCGATGACGACGTCCATGGCCACATCGCAGAGTTTGCGGGTGAGGTAGCCGGCGTCGGCGGTCTTGAGGGCGGTGTCGGCGAGGCCCTTGCGGGCGCCGTGGGTGGAGATGAAGTATTCGAGCACGGTAAGGCCCTCGCGGAAGGACGAGAGGATCGGGCGCTCGATGATTTCACCGGAGGGCTTGGCCATGAGGCCGCGGGTGCCGCAGAGCTGGCGGACCTGCTGCTTGTTGCCGCGGGCGCCGGAGTCCATCATGATGTAAACCGGGTTGACCTCGTTGCGGCCTTCGTTGCCTTCGAGCTTCGAGAACACGGCCTTGGCGATCTGGTCGGTGGCGCTGGTCCAGATGTCGATGACCTTGTTCTTGCGCTCGCCGTCGGTGATGATGCCCTTGTTGAACTGGGCGTCCACCTCGGCGATCTTCCTGCGGGAGTCGGCGACGATGTCCTTCTTGGACTCGGGGATGATCATGTCGTCGATGCCGATGGAGATGCCGGCCTGGAAGGCGGTCTGGAAACCGAGTTCCTTGAGCCGGTCGAGCGTCTCGACGGTGACGTAGTTGCCCGTGACTTTGTAGGTGTTGAGGATGAGGTCGCCGAGCTTGCCCTTCGGGACGGGGAAGTTCACGAAGCCGAGTCCTTCGGGCCAGATCTGGTTGAAGATGACGCGGCCGACGGTGGTGCGGACGACCTTGCGGTCCTTGTTGCCGTAAACGCTGTCCTTGCCGTAATCGGGATTCGGGACATCGACCCAGTCATGCACCTTGAGGTCGCCCTCGGCCTTGGCGAAGAGGACTTCCTGAAGGCCGGAGAGCAGCGGCACGCGCTGGCCTTGGGCGGGTTTCTTGCGGGGCTCGATGGTGAGATAATAGGAGCCGAGCACGATGTCCTGCGAGGGCGTGAGGATGGGCTTGCCGGAGGACGGCGAGAAGATGTTGCTCGTGGCCATCATGAGGAGTTTGCACTCCATGATCGCCTCGAGGGAGAGCGGCACGTGCACGGCCATCTGGTCGCCGTCGAAGTCGGCGTTGTAGGCGGTGCAGACGAGCGGGTGCACGCGGATGGCCTCGCCCTCGATGAGGACAGGCTCGAAGGCCTGGATCGAAAGGCGGTGCAGCGTGGGCGCGCGGTTGAGGAGCACGGGGTGGCCCTTGGTGACTTCCTCGAGGATGTCCCAGACCTCGGGGGACTTCTTCTCGATCATCTTGCGGGCGCCGCGCACGGTGTGCACGAAGCCCAGCTCCTTCAGGCGGCGGATGATGAAGGGCTCGAAAAGGACGAGCGCCATTTTCTTCGGGAGGCCGCACTGGCTGAGCTTGAGCTCGGGGCCGATGACGATGACGGAGCGGCCGGAATAATCGACGCGCTTGCCGAGGAGGTTTTGGCGGAAGCGGCCCTGCTTGCCCTTGAGCATGTCGGAAAGGGACTTGAGGGGGCGGTTGCCGGCGCCGGTGACGGGGCGGCCGTGGCGGCCGTTGTCGAAGAGGGCGTCCACGGCTTCCTGCAGCATGCGCTTTTCGTTATGGATGATAACGTCGGGCGTCTTGAGCTGCATGAGGTTTTTCAACCGGTTGTTGCGGTTGATGACGCGGCGGTAGAGGTCGTTGAGGTCGGAGGTGGCGAAGCGGCCGCCTTCGAGCGGGACGAGCGGGCGCAGGTCCGGCGGGATGACGGGGAGGACTTCCAGCACCATCCACTCGGGGCGCGACTTGGACTGGATGAAGCCTTGGATGACCTTGAGGCGCTTGGAGAGTTTTTTCTTGATCTGCTTGGAGCGGGTGGCGCGCATCTGCTCCTGGAGCTCGGCGACCGTGGCGTCCATGTCCATCGCGACGAGGGCCTCGCGCACGGCCTCGGCGCCCATCTTGGCGACGAAGGAATCGTCGCCGTATTCGTCGAGGGCCTGGCGGTATTCGACGTCGGTGAGGAGCTGCTTGGGTTCGAGCGGGGTCCGGCCCGGGTCGATGACCATGTAGTTCTCGTAATAGATGACGCGCTCGAGGGCGCGCGCGGTCATGTCGAGGAGCAGGCCGAGGCGGCTGGGCATCGACTTGAGGAACCAGATGTGCGCGACCGGCACGGAGAGCTCGATGTGGCCCATGCGTTCGCGACGGACGCGGGAGATGGTGACCTCGACGCCGCAGCGGTCGCAGATGACGTCCTTATATTTGATGCGCTTGTATTTGCCGCAGGCGCACTCGTAGTCGCGGACGGGGCCGAAGATCTTCTGGCAGAAGAGGCCGCCCGGCTCGGGCTTGAAGGTGCGGTAGTTGATGGTTTCCGGGTTTTTCACCTCGCCGCGGGACCAGTTGCGGATGGTCTCCGGGGCGGCCACGGTGATGGTGACGCAATCGAACGGGCTCTCGTCGAGGCCAAGGGCCGAGCGGGCTTCCTCACGGGCGATGGAGCCACCGGCGGTTTCGTTGGGTTGAATGCTCATGATTTGAAATTAAGAATTTAAAATTAGGAATTAAGAATCAGCGGCCGGAAACGTGGGCATTACCAAGGGTGGCAATGCCCGGTTTCCGAGGCTCGATTCTTAATTGGTTTAACTGTTCGTGCCGGTGGCGTTGAGATTGCCGAGGGCGTCGCGCCGGTTGAGTTTGATGTCGAGGCCGAGGGACTGGATTTCCTTGATCAACACGTTGAAGGACTCGGGCGTGCCGGCCTGGAGCGTGTTGTCGCCCTTGACGAGGGACTCGTAGATCTTGGTGCGGCCCTGCACGTCGTCGGACTTGACGGTGAGCAGTTCCTGCAACGTGTGCGCGGCGCCGTAGGCCTCGAGCGCCCACACTTCCATCTCGCCGAAGCGCTGGCCGCCGTATTGGGCCTTGCCGCCGAGCGGTTGCTGGGTGACGAGCGAATACGGGCCGACGGCGCGGGCGTGGATTTTGTGCGCGACGAGGTGGTTGAGCTTCATCATGTAGATGTAGCCGACCACGACCTGCTGGTCGATTTTCTCGCCGGTGCGTCCGTCATAGAGGGCGGACTTGCCGGAAGTCGGGAGGTCGGCGTCCTTCAGGTAATTGCGCACCTGCTTCTCGGGGATGCCGTCGAAGACGGGCGTGGCGACCTTCATGCCGAGCTTTTTGCAAGCCCAGCCGAGGTGGGTCTCAAGCACCTGGCCGACGTTCATGCGCGAGGGCACGCCGAGCGGGTTGAGGCAGATTTCAACCGGGGTGCCGTCGGGAAGGAAGGGCATGTCCTCCTCGGGCACGATCTTGGCGACGACGCCCTTGTTGCCGTGGCGTCCGGCCATCTTGTCGCCGACCTCGAGCTTCTGCTTGGTGGCGATGTAGACCTTGACCTGCTTGATGGCGCCGGTGCCGTTGTCCTCGCCGGCCTCGATGCTGGCGATCTTGCGCTCGCGGTCGGTTTCGAGTTCGTCGAACTTCGACTGGTAGCTGCCGATGATCTCCATGATCTTGATGCGAACCGGGGACGGGTCGATCTCGATGTATTTGGAGACGGCGGCGAGCTTGCGCAGGAGCGTCTTGGTGATCTTGCGGTTGGCCGGGATGATGATCTCGTTGGTCTGGCCGTTGACGACGTCGAGCGGGATCTTTTCGCCGAGGAGGATGTTGGAAAGCGCCTCGGTGAGCCCTTCGCGGAGCTTGTCGATCTGGGTCTTGTATTCCTCCTGGATTTGCTTGGTCTGGCGGCGGCGGTCGGAGGGCGAGAGTTTTTCCTTCTCGAAATCGACGCGGCTGGAAACCTTCACGTCCATGACGATGCCGCTCTCGCCGGAGGGGACGATGAGCGAGGTGTCCTTCACGTCGGCGGCCTTTTCACCGAAGATGGCGCGGAGGAGCTTTTCCTCGGGCGCGAGTTCGGTCTCGGACTTGGGCGTGATCTTGCCGACGAGGATGTCGCCGGGCTTTACCTCGGCGCCGACGCGGATGACGCCGTTGTGGTCGAGATTTTTAAGGGCTTCCTCGCCGATGTTCGGGATGTCGCGGGTGATTTCCTCGGGCCCGAGCTTGGTGTCGCGGGCGGTGACCTCGAACTCGTGGATGTGGAGCGAGGTGAAGATGTCCTCCTTCAGCACCTTCTCGGAGATGAGGATGGCGTCCTCGAAGTTGTAGCCGTTCCAAGGCATGAAGGCGACGAGCACGTTGCGGCCGAGCGCCATCTCGCCCTTGTCGGTCGAGGGACCGTCGGCGATGATCTGGCCGGCCTTGATCTTCTGGCCCTTCTTGACGATGGGGCGCTGGTTGAAGCAGGTGCTGGCGTTTGAGCGCATGAACTTGCGCAGCTCGTAAACGTAGATGCCGTTCTTGGCGTCGGTCTTCGGGTTGCGCTCGAAATTGCGCGGCAGCTCGCCGTCGCGGCTGATGACGATGCGCTTGGCATCGACGGAGGCGACCACGCCGGCCTCGTCGGCCACCTGCACGATCTTGGAGTCGCGGGCGACGCGCTCCTCGATGCCGGTGCCGACAAACGGGGCCTCGGTCTGGAGCAGCGGCACGCCCTGGCGTTGCATGTTCGCACCCATGAGCGCGCGGTTGGCGTCGTCGTGCTCAAGGAAGGGAATCATGCCGGCGGCGATGGAAATGACCTGCTTCGGCGAAACGTCCATGTAGTGGACGTCGGAGGCGGCGACTTCGATGAATTCGCCGTCCTGGCGGACGGTGACCTTGCCGACAAAGTTGCCCTTGTCGTCGAGTTCGGAGTTGGCCTGGGCGATGATCTTGCCCTCCTCCTGGTCGGCGGTGAGGTATTCGATCTTGTCGGTCGCGCGGCCGTCTTTCACGACGCGGTAGGGCGTCTCGATGAAGCCGAACTCGTTGACGCGGGCGTAGGTCGAGAGGGAGTTGATGAGGCCGATGTTCGGGCCTTCGGGCGTCTCGATGGGGCAGATGCGACCGTAGTGCGAGGGGTGCACGTCGCGGACCTCGAAGCCGGCGCGTTCGCGGTTCAGACCGCCGGGCCCGAGCGCGGAGAGGCGGCGCTTGTGCGTGACCTCGGCAAGCGGGTTGATCTGGTCCATGAACTGCGACAGTTGCGAGCGGGCAAAGAAGTCGCGGATGACGGTGGTGAGGGCCTTCGGGTTGATGAGTTTCTGCGGCGTGATGGAATCGACGCTCTGGTCATACATCGTCATGCGCTCGCGGACGAGGCGCTCGGTGCGGGCGAGGCCGACGCGGCACTGGTTGGCGAGGAGTTCGCCGACGGTGCGGACGCGGCGGGAGCCGAGGTGGTCGATGTCATCGACGACGCCTTCGCCGCGCTTGAGGCGGACGAGGTACTTGGTGGCGGCGACGACGTCGCCGCTCTCGAGGATGCGCTGCTCGATGGCGGCCTTGAGGCCGAGTTTCTGGTTGACCTTGTAGCGGCCGACGCGGCCGAGGTCGTAGCGCTTCGGGTCGAAGAAGAGGCGCTTGAGGAGGGCCTTGGCGTTGGCGGTGGTCGGGGGCTCGCCGGGGCGGAGGCGCTTGTAGATTTCCTTGAGCGCCTCCTCCTCGTTGCGGGTCGGGTCTTTCTTGAGGGCGCGGATGATGGCGCCTTCGTCAACGGCGGTATCGATGACGCGCAGCGAGGCGATGCCGTGTTTCTCGAAGGTGCGGACGATCTGCTTGGTGAGCGGCTCGAAGGCGCGGGCGAGGACGACGCCCTGCTGGGCGTCGATGGCATCCTCGACGAGCACGAGGGTGGAGACGTTCTCCATGTCGAGCGCCTTGGCGATCTTGAGCTCCTTGATCTCGTAGAAGAGGTTGAGGAGATCGACGTCGGAGCTGTAGCCGATGGCGCGGAGCAGGGTCGTGATGAGGAACTTGCGGCGGCGGCGGCGGCGGTCGAGGTAAACGTAGAGCAGGTCGTTGTTGTCGAACTGGGTTTCGAGCCAAGTGCCGCGGTCGGGGATGATGCGGAAGGAATGGAGCGGCTTGCCGTTCGGATGCGGCGTGACCTCGAAGGCGATGCCAGGCGAGCGGTGGAGCTGCGAGACGACGACGCGCTCGGCGCCGTTGATGATGAAGGAGCCGCGCTCGGTCACCATGGGAATCTCGCCCATGTAGATTTCCTCGTCCTTGATGAAATCCTCCTCGCGGAGGCGGAGCTTTACGTAGAGCGGAACGGAATAGGTGACACCCTCGCGGATGCACTCGATCTCGGAGTTTTTCGGGTCGCCGAGGTTGTAGGAGACGTATTCGAGCGTGAGGCGCCCGTCGTAGGATTCGATGGGGAAAACCTCGCGGAAGACCGCTTCGAGGCCCTGCGGTTTGCGTTGCTTGTCAGGCACGCCTTTTTGCAAAAAGTCCAGATAGGACGTGATCTGAATCTCGATCAGATTCGGCGGTGAGATGACTTCTTTAAGTTTACCGAAGTTAGTGCGGTCGGCCATGGATTTTCCCGGTTGAGTGAAAGTGAATAGACAGTGCCCGGCGCGGACGGCGGACGGGCGTCAGCAGACCGTTTGCAGCGGGCGAGGCGCGCTGGCGGCGGCAACTGACGGAACGGACAAAGAACGGTGCAGAGAAAAGGCAAAGGACAGGCCGTGGCAGAGCACGGCCTGTCCCGAAAAAACGAAAGGTTTTGCGTCGTTAACCAGCAAGTGGTTATTTGAGTTCGACCTTTGCGCCGGCGGCCTCGAGCTTCTTTTTGATTTCCTCGGCCTCGGCTTTGGGGGCGTTTTCCTTGACGGGCTTGGGCGCGCCTTCGACGAGGTCCTTGGCTTCCTTGAGGCCGAGACCGGTGATGGCGCGGACCTCTTTGATGACACCGATCTTGTTCGCGCCGGCATTGGCGAGAATGACGGTAAACTCGGTCTGGGCTTCAGCGGCAGGCGCGGCGGCTCCACCGCCCGCGGGCGCGGCGGCGACGGCGACGGCGGCAGAAACGCCCCACTTGGTCTCAAGCTCCTTGACGAGGCCGGCGAGTTCGATGACGGGCTGCGCGGACAGCCATTCGATGACTTGTTCTTTGGTGATGTTGCTCATGGTAATCTCCTGTCCTTGACTAGCGTCGGCAAAATTGGAGCCGTGCGTTTAAGAGACGTATCCCCTAGCGGTCGGACGGTTGATGGTTCAGACCCGCGCCGCGGACGGCGCGGAAAGTTTTGGTTGTTGGTTAAGTTTACTCCTAGCGTCAAATGGACGGAAACAATCAGGCGGCGGCGGGCGCGGCGGCCTCGCCACCCTCTTTCTTGACCTTGGCATCGAGGATGCGGACGAAGGCGGCGGCGTTGCTGGTGAGCAGGCTGAGGAACTGGGCGCGCAGCGTGTCGAACGGGGGCAGGTCGGCGATCTGCGAGAGGAAGTCGGCGGTGACGACTTTCTGCTCCATGACACCGAGCTTGATTTCAAGCTTCTTCTTGTCCTCGAAGAACTTCTTGATGACCTTGGCGACACCGGCGGGATTCTTGCCGCCGACCACGATGGCGGTCGGGCCGGCGAGTCCCTCGTCGAGATCGGGCAGGCCGAGGGCCTTGGCCGCGACCTTGAGCGAGCTGTTCTTGACCACGTGGAACTCGGCGTTCTCGGCGGCGAGGCTGGCGCGGAGTTCGGCCACGTCGGCCACGGTCACTTGCGTGTAGTTGGCGAGGATGACGTAGTCGGACTTCTTGAGGTGAGTCTCGACCTCGGCGATAAGATATTTTTTTTCGGCTCTCATTTGGGTCGGGCTCCTTAGAATTTGTTATACTCGGCGGCGGCGAGGCGGATGCCGGGGCTCATGCTCGAGGAAATGGCGATGGTCTTGATATACTGGCCCTTGAACGAGCCAGGCTTGGCCTTGCCGACGGCGGAGATGACGGTCTGCGCGTTCTCGGCGATCTGGGCGGGCGTGAAGGAGCGCTTGCCGATGCCGACGCCGATGTTGCAGGTCTTGTCCATCTTGAACTCGACGCGGCCGGCCTTGACGGCCTTGACCCCGGCGGCGATGTCGTCGGTCACGGTGCCGGCCTTCGGGTTGGGCATGAGGCCCTTCGGACCGAGGACGCGGGCGAGGGTGCGGACTTGCTTCATCGCCTCGGTGGTCGCGATGGCGACGTCGAAGTCGAGCCAGCCGTCGCTGATCTTCTTCATGAGATCGGCGAGTCCGGCGTGGTCGGCGCCGGCGGCGAGTGCGCCGTCCACATTGTCGGTGAAGACGATGACGCGGACTTTCTTGCCCGAGCCGTTCGGCAGCGGCGTGGTGCCGCGCACCATCTGGTCGCCCTGGGTGGGATCCACGCCGAGGCGGAAGGAGAGTTCGACGGTCTCGTCGAATTTCGCCTTCGGAAACTTGTTCAAGAGCTCCACGGCTTCTTGCAGCGTGTAGCTTTTGGTGAGGTCAGCGACCTGGGCGGCGCTGCGGTATCGTTTGCTTTTTTTGGCTGGCATTGAGGACTCCTTGCGGTGCGAATGTCCTTGGGAGGACTCCCGCGTCGAGTTTCGGGTTGCGGGTGAAAAATGCGGATTAATCGACGACGTCGATGCCCATGTTGCGGGCGGTGCCGGCGATGATGCGGATGCCGGCTTCCTCATCCTTGGCGTTCATGTCCTTGGCCTTGATCTTGTAGATTTCGGCGAGCTGCTTGCGCGTGACCTTGCCGACTTTCTCCTGGTTGGGCTTGCCGGAGCCGCTGGCGATGTTGGCGGCCTTCTTGAGGAGGACGGCGGCGGGCGGCGACTTGAGGATGAAGGTGAAGCTCTTGTCAGAGAAGACCGTGATGACGACCGGCAGGATCATGCCGTTCTGGTCCTTGGTGCGGGCGTTGAACTCCTTGCAGAACGCCATGATGTTGACGCCTTGCGCGCCGAGCGCGGGGCCGACGGGGGGCGCGGGATTGGCGGCGCCGGCGGGCAATTGGAGGCGGATGTATCCTTGAATTTTCTTGGCCATGAGTGGAATGCGGTTGGCGGGTGTCTAGATGACGTTGATTGGTGGTTGGTTGAACGTCGGCGGTTGCAAAGAGGCTGCGCTGGTTATTCGGTCGCGCGTTGCACCTGCCAGTATTCGAGCTCGACCGGGGTGAACCGGCCGAAAATGGAGACGGAGATTTTGAGCTTGCCGCGCTCGGGGTCGATTTCGTCGATGCGCCCGGTGAGATTGGCAAAGGCCCCGTCGGTGACTTTGACCTCCTCGCCGACTTCGTAGGAGACTTTCGGCACTTCCTTGCCGGAGGCGGCCTCGACGCGGGATTTGATTTCGTCGATCTCGGCCTGCCGGAGCGCGGCGGGATTGTCGCCGCCGACGAAACCGATGACGCCCGCGACTTCCTTCACAAAATACCACGGGCGGTTGATGACCTTGTGATTTTCATCGTAGAGGCGCATCTGGATGAAAACGTAGCCGGGATAGAGTTTGCGGGTCTTGGTGGTTTTCTTGCCGCCTTTTACCTCCGAGACGACCTCGGTGGGCAGGAGCACCTCGAAGATATGCTCCTCGAGCTCCTCCTGCTTCTTGAACTTGTCGATGTAGAGTTTCACCTTGTTCTCCTGACCGGAGAGCGTGTGCAGCGCGAACCATTGGGCGCCGGGAGGTGTGGAAACTTGGGAGGACATTAGGGGCGATGAATTACGGTCAGCCTTTGACAAAGCCGGTGAAGAGGTCGACGACTTGGTAGAGGGAAAAGTCGGTGATGCTTGTGAAGAGGCCGAGGAGGAGCGCCGCCACGATGACGACGACGGTGGAATCGCGCAGCTCCGACTTGGTCGGCCACGTGGCTTTCTTCAACTCCTCGAACATTTCGATGGCGAAGATGCGGATGCTGCGGAACGGATTTTTCATGGAAAAAAGTGGCAGGCGCGGAGGGACTCGAACCCCCAACCGACGGTTTTGGAGACCGCTACTCTACCAATTGAGCTACACGCCTGTGTGATTTTTGTTTTTAGACGAGACAGCCGAGACCCCGAAAAGGAGCCTCGGCGGTCCGCCAATTATTTGATGACGAGATTATTGAACAATCTCGGTGATACGACCGGCGCCGATGGTGCGGCCGCCCTCACGGATGGCGAAGCGCTGGGTCTTCTCCATGGCGATGGGGGCGATGAGATCGACATCGACGGCGATATTGTCACCGGGCATGATCATCTCCACGCCTTGGGGAAGGGTGATGACGCCGGTCACGTCGGTCGTGCGGAAGTAGAACTGGGGACGATAGCCGTTGAAGAACGGGGTGTGGCGTCCGCCTTCTTCCTTGGACAAGCAGTAGATCTCGGCCTTGGCCTTCTTGTGCGGGGTGATGGACTTCGGGGCGGCGATCACCTGGCCGCGCTCGATGCCGTCCTTGTCCACGCCGCGGAGGAGCAGGCCGACATTGTCGCCGGCCTGGCCGCTGTCGAGGAGCTTGCGGAACATTTCGATACCGGTCACGACGGTGGTGGAGGTGTCCTTGAGGCCGACGATCTCGACGGTGTCGTTGAGCTTGACCACACCGCGCTCGATACGGCCGGTGGCGACGGTGCCGCGGCCGGTGATGGAGAACACGTCCTCGACGGACATCAGGAAGGGCTTGTCGTTCTCGCGAACGGGCTCGGGGATGTCGTTGTCGATGGCGGCCATGAGGTCGGCGATGGCCTTCTCTCCCTCGGGCTTGCCCTCGAGGGCGGCGGTGGCGGAGCCACGGACGATGGTGGTGTCGTCGCCGGGGAATTGATACTTGGTGAGGAGCTCGCGGATTTCCATCTCGACGAGGTCGAGGAGCTCGGCGTCGTCGATGAGGTCAACCTTGTTGAGGAACACCACGATCTTCGGCACGCCAACCTGGCGGGCGAGGAGGATGTGCTCGCGGGTCTGGGGCATCGGGCCGTCGGCGGCGGAGACGACGAGGATCGCACCGTCCATCTGGGCGGCGCCGGTGATCATGTTCTTGACGAAGTCGGCGTGGCCGGGGCAGTCGACGTGCGCATAGTGGCGCTTCTCGGTCTCGTATTCGACGTGGGCCACCGAGATGGTGACGATCTTGGATGCGTCACGCACAGTGCCGCCCTTGGCGATGTCGGCGTAGGTCTTCACCTCCGCGAGGCCTTTGCGAGCTTGAACCGCGAGAATCGAGGTCGTCAGCGTGGTTTTTCCGTGGTCGACGTGGCCGATGGTGCCGACGTTGACGTGCGGTTTCGTGCGTTCGAATGTGCCTTTAGCCATAAGATATAAGGTGTTGGGTGTTTGATGTTTTTTGACCCTCTTTAACGTCGGAGTGTCAACGACGGCATTTTGACCTGGAGCCCAGAACCGGACTCGAACCGGCGACCTCGTCCTTACCAAGGACGTGCTCTACCAACTGAGCTATCTGGGCGAACCTAGGAAATGGGTCAAAAAACGAGAAAAAGAGCGGAGAACGTGAAGACCGCATTCACTACCGTCAACTGCAAAGTTGGCGGTTTTCGCAGAATTCTACGGACCAACGCGAAACACATAAAAGCCGGCCTGAAGCCGCTGTCCTAAATGCAGTTTGCGAGTCAACATCTCCCGCACGATCTTGTCAACCCTGTCGGAGCCCGATCCCTGCACAATCAGCGGCGCCCCGGTGAAGCCGGCGCTGTCCAGCGAGGCGAGCAATTCCATGGGACGCCAGCTCTCGGAACGCAGCACGCCGAAATCCGCCCCGGTGGACGGCTCTTCGGCATTGAACGGCACCGCGAGCACTTTTTCGCCGCTGGCGGCCTTGAGCACCTCGACAAACGCCAGCCGCCCGGCCAGCGGCGGCAGTTCGCGCTCAAAGCGCCCCAGCGGCACGTAGGGATTGGCGGTGCGCCCTATTTCCAGCGCGGCCGCCGGCGCGGACGGAGGCACCAGCGGGTCGGGGAAGGCAACCGCGAACACCGAATCCGAAAAAACCAGACGCGGCGGAAACGGACGAAACACCTCCCCGGGCTCGCGGCGCACGGCCATGCCGATGGCGGCATGACTGGCGTTGCGCGCCGTGGGCAGGAACAACGGCGTCGGGTCAAACAACACCGCCTGCTCCTCCAGCGCCGTGCCGAGCGCCCGGTCGCCGTCGATGCGCGACATGCCGAGCAGTCCGTCCGCCGCGGATGCCCCGCCCGCGGGCCCCGTCCCGCCGCCTCCCGCCTGCGCCGTCCCACCGATCCTGACCGCGCGCGAAAGCGCGAACATGACCGCCCCGAGCGCGACCAGCGCGAGCAGCGTGAACATCCCGAGTTTCCGGTTTTCCGTCGAAAGCATGGGCTCACTCCCCCGCCCCGCCGGACGGCGTCGCCAGCCGTCCGGACTCGATGGCAAGCGACACCTGCGCGAAACCCTCCCGCCGCGCCGCGTCGGTCACCTGGGTGACCAGATCGAGCGGCACACCGCCGTCCGCGCGGATGAGCAGCGCGGAGGCGGGATTGCGCGCGATTTTGTCCGCAAACCACACGCGAAGCTGCTCCTGGCTGACAACGAGCCCGCTGTCGGTGAAAATCTGGCCGTTGGTCTTGATGCTGACGACCTCCGACGCCGCCACCAGCGACGCGCCTGACGCGCCGCCGGGCGGCAGCCGCAGCGATTCGCCGTCGGTCATCAACGCCGGCGAGAGCACAAACCGGGAGCCGAACAGGATGAAGAAAAACGCAATCAACACGACGTTGATCATGTGGAGCCAGTCGGTGCGCCGCGGAGGCGGGCGCAATTGCGAGGCGAGGTCGAGTGGTCGCGTGATCATGCGGATCCCCCTGTCAGTTTTCCGGGCCGCCCGGTTTTCCGGCGGCGTCCCCCCGCTCCTCCCCGCCCGCCTCGTATTCAGAAATCAGATACTCCATGATCTCGTTGGCCGACCACTCCACGTCGCGCACGATCGAGCGCACGCGGCCGCTCAGGAAATGATGCGCCAGGTGCGCGGGAATCCCGACGAGCAGGCCGCCGGCCGTGGCGACCAGCGCCTGCCAGAGGCCGCCGGCGAGCGCGTTGGCCGTCGCATACTGGCCGCCCTGCATGAACGCGTGAAACGTGGTGATCATCCCGAGCAGCGTGCCCAGCAGGCCGACCAGCGGGGCGATCTGCGCGATGGCCGCGATCGCGCCGAGCCGCCGTTCCAGCGCGGGCATCTCGACGATGGCCGCGTCCTGCACCGCGTGGCGCATTTTTTCCGCGCCCTCCCGGGTGTGCAGGAGCGCCGCCTTCACCACCGCGGCGACCGGGCCGGGCGTCTCCTCGCAAATCGTCAGGGCCTCGACCAGCCGGCGTTTTTGCAGCGTGTTTTTTATGCCCTCGATGAAGGCCTTGGCCCGGATTTGCCCCCGGTGCAGATACAGCGTCCGCTCGACGAGGAGCACGACCATGATCGCGGCCATGAGCAGGATGACGACCATCATCGGGCCGCCCTTGGAAAGAAGACTGAAATCGAAGCCGGACATGCGGGTTTGCGTTTGTTTCCTTAGACCGGTTTGGCGCGCCGGCGTAAATGCTTAAAATTTAGGCGCATCAATGGCATGGCGTCGTTTCTCACGGCCTCGCCGCCCCGGCGCGGTTGATGCGCTCCCGCGCGAGGGTCGCGTAGGGCAGCTCCTTGCGCAGGACCAGTTCATACATCCCGCGCGCCTGGTCAAACTTGGCCTGCTGCTCCAGCAACTCGCCGAGCTTGATGAGCGTGCGCGACATCCAGTAGCGCCCGTTCGCGCCGAGCGCGCCCGCGCCGGCATCATCGAGCAGAAAGCTGTTGATCATGGGCCACCAGACCGTCTCCACGCGCTGAAGTTCGGCGCGGCTGACGAGGTTCAGCCCGAATTTGTAGCCCGCCTCTACGCGCAAGTCCGCCGGCGCGGACTGCTGGTCGAGCAGCCGTTCATAAATCGCCGCCGCGCTCTCCGCCTTCGACGCGTCGGTGGCAGCCTGGGCCGCGTAACAATCCGCCAGCGCCAGCTCCGCCGTGAGCCCGTCGGCAAAGCCCGGATACCGGTGGGTGTTGACCAGGTCCTCGTAGAGCGTCTGCGCCGCGCCGTACTGGTTCATCAATCGCAACAGGTTTCCCTGCCGCAACCGCGCATAATAAACCAGTTCGCTCTTCGGAAACTTCTCCACCAGGTTTTCGAGATTGTCGTAGGCTTCCTTGTAATATTGCTCCTGCCCGCGCCGCTCCGCGTAGAGCGCCGCCTGGTAGAGCGCGTAGGGCGCGTAGGGGCTGTCCTTGAAGTTGTCCGCCAGCGCGCGCAGGGCGTTTTGCGCGCCCACGATGTCGCCGCGCGCCGCCGCGATGTCCGCCTCGATGAGGTGCGAATAGACCGCCGCGTCGGACCGCGGAAAATCGACGCGCAGTTTTTTCAGCAACGCCTGCGCCGCCTCCGTGCGCCGCGCGTCGTCCAGCGCAAAACCCGCCTGCACCTCCAGCAGCATCGTCGTGCTGGCGATCTCCGCGCGCAACGGCTCCGGCACCTCGTCCAGCGCGCCGCGCAACGCCGACGCCAGTTCCAGCGCCCGCGCGTGATCGCCCGTCTCGAAGGCCAGCCGCGCGCGCAGCCACGCCAGCCGCGCGCGCAGGTCCGCCGGCGAATCCCCGGCAAATTCCGCGATCAAACCGTCCTCCTCGTCCGTCCCGCCGGGCGGCTTCTCCTCCAGCAGTCGGTTCACCCGCGCGTAGGCCCGCGCCACTTCGCCCGCGGCCTGCAACGCCCGCGCCAGATTCCACTCCGACCGCCAGCGATTGGCCTCGTCGAACCGTTCGTCGCGCGCCTGCGCGTCCAGTAGTTGCTCCGCCTCGGCCAGCCGTCCGCCGGCCAGGATCTCCGCCTGCACCCGTTGAAACATCAGCGCCCCCGCCGGCACCCCCGCCGGCACCGCGCCCAGCGCCGCGCCGTAGGCATCGGCGGCGCTGCGATAATCCCGCGCGCGGAAATACGCCTCGGCCACCAGCACGCCGAGCTGCGCGCGGGCGGGTCCGCCCGGCATTTCGGCCAGCGCGGCGGCGGCCTGGCTCGCGGCGTTGCGAAAACGCCCTTGCTCCCACGCCGAGGCCGTCAGCAAACCCAGCGCGGGCACGCGGGCGGCCGAGCCGGGGAAATTGGCCAGCACGCGGCCCGCGTCGTTCTCCGCATCGACAAAACGCCTGTCCGCCAGCGCGAGCTGCGCCCGGAAAAGCAGCAGCTCACCCATGATCGGATGCCGCGCCGGAGCGTCTATCAACTGGCCGAGGAATTTTGCCAGATCCTCGCGCCGCGCCGGCGTGTCCGCCGCGCCCGCCAGCATCCGCAGCGCCACCCGCTGCTTGTCCTGGTCCGCCGAGCCCGACAGCAACGCGCGCAACGCCGTCCGCCCCTCGCCGCTTCCCGGTCCGGCGATCAGCCCGAGCAGCAGCCGCCATTCGTCGCCCACCTGACGCTCCTCGCGCGGCAGCATGGCGAGCTGCCCCTGCAAAAGCTCCACCGCCGCGTCGCGCCGTCCCGCCGCGTTGAGCGCGATGGCGAGCTGGCTCGCGGCCACATGGCCGGACGGGCGTCCAAGGTTGCGGTCGAGCGTCTGGCGCAGACTCGCGAGCATCCGCTCGTCCACCCCGCCCGTGAACAACTTCGCCCGCTCCCGCGCCAGCACAAACCACGAACGCTGCAATGGCGTCACCGACGCCTCCTCGGCCTGCTGGTAAAACGCGCCCGCCTGGCTGAAATCCCGCGCCGCCTCCGCCAGCAATCCGCGCAGGAAAAACAACCACGGGCGGTCCGCCTCCGGCAATCCCTCCGGCGCGATCACCTCCGACGCGGCCCTCGCGCTGTCGAACTGCCGCGCGCGCGCCTCGACCAACGCCCTGCGCAAAAGATACTCCGGCGTCGGCTCCCCGGAAAATCCCTCCAGCACGCGGCCCGCCTCCTCGCCGCGGTCCTCCTCCAGCAACGCCGTCGCCAGCGCCAGCCGCACGCGGTTGCCCGCGGGCGCGTTCCCTGCGACGCGTTTGTCCTGAAGCAATTCCTGATACAAGGCCGCCGCGATCGAGGGCAGCCCCAGTTCCAGCGCCCGCCGCGCGTCCAGCTCCCGCGCCAGCAGCTCATCCGCCGGCAACTCCGGGGCCGCGCCCGCCAATGGCACATCGCCGGGCGCGGCTGCCGGCTCCCTCGTCAGCGGCGTCGCAGCCGCCGGCGGCACGTTGTCCGTTTGCGCGGAAACCACGCCCATGCCGCCGCCCGCCGCCGCGCCCCAAAGCGCGACCGCGAGCGCCAGATAACGCAACCATGTATGCAAATGCGAAAGCATAAAACCCCCGGACATTGCGCGCGCGCGACTCCCGACGCAAGCCGCGGCAATCACGAAGCCGGAAATCGGATGCCATGCCATTTCCCAATTAAAATTACCCTTTTGCTGGAGGGCCGAGCTCCTGCGAGGCCGTCGCGGTTATACGCGACGTTTTTCCGCGACGGCCTCGCAGGAGCTCGGCCCTCCAGAAGAATGAATTTCGTTCGGAAGTGGTCCGAACATCTCAATTGACTTTTTATTTAGATAGCCGCGTAATCGTGAAATCCCTTGAATGACATGACTTCGCAATCTTTTCTCCCGCTCATCGCACCCCGCCGCGCCCTTGTCATCATGGCCGGCTTGTCCGCGCTTCTCTCACTCAATCACACGCGGGCGGACGAGACTCCGGCGCCCATATCATCCGGCGGCGACTATATTCTCGTGGGCGGCGAATTGCAGGCGCGGGTGTCCGGGGAAATCACGGACGGCAGCTCCGGTGCGACGCCCGCATTGGCTGGCGATGTCACGCCCGCCTCCGCCGAAAGCGAAGACGCGATTCGCATCAGCATCTCCGCGCCCGAGGCCCTCGCCCTTGCGCCCGACGGCGGCCTCTACGTCGGCGCCGGCTCCGTCATCTGGCGTGTCCGGCCCGACAACACGGCCTATCCGCTCATCGGCACGGCCTCGGTCTTCGTTGGTGGCACCGATATCCTTGGCAGCAACGGCACTCTCACTCTTAGCGGCGGTTTCACTCGGATCGACAGCGGGAGCATCACCTACGGCACCGTCATCACCGGCACCCTCCTCGGTGCCACTGTCATCACCAGCACCTACTTTACCGGCGTCAACGGTGGCGGCCTCGTTCTCTCCTCCGGCACCAACTACACCGTGTGGAGCGGCAGCAGCTATTACGGCGGCATCACTCTCACTGGCAACTCCATCATCGGCGGTGCCACCCTCACCTGTTTCACCGGCACCAACTGGCTCCGACCGCTCGGAGCCCCCTCCGTCGGAGAATTTGACACCGAGGCCGGCGACCCCGACACTGGCGTCAGCGGCACCACGATTCACACCGACTTCGGTCCATTCCAAAACATCTCCGCGCTCGCCTACCGCTCCGGCACGCTCTACGCCGCCGATGCCGGGCGCGACGCCATCTACGCTGTCCACGCCCCGTCTGTCGCCACCGGCGCCACCGACCCCGCCGGCTTCAACGGCGCGCCCGTGTGGAGCCACATCGCCGGGCTCCCCGGCACAGCCGGTTTCGCCGATGGCACCGGCACAGCCGCCCTCTTTGACTCCCCCGTCGGACTCGCGCCCGCGACCGACGGCACGCTCTATGTCGCCGACCTTCTCAACAGCGCGATCCGTACTGTCACCCCCGGCGGCACCGTCGCCACGCTCGTCACCACCGCGAGCCTCGCCGCCCCCGCCGGCCTCGACATCTCCGCCGATGGCGGCACCCTTTACGTCGCCGACGCCGGCGCCGATGTCATCCAATCCATCTCTCCCTTCGGCACCCTGTTGCCCCTGTCTTATTTTACCGATGCCGGCTCCATCTATTTTTTCGGTGCCCGAACCTCCGTCGTCAGCGTGGTCCCCGCCGGCAGTAGCGGTGAGCCCGGCCTTCGCCTCGGCGAAGTCACCACCATCGCCGGCGTGAGCGGCTCCACCGGCTGCACCGAAGGCGCTGCCGCCGGCACGCTCCTGCATCTTCCCCGGGCCGTCGCCCGCGCCGATTCCGGCAATCTCTACGTCGCCGACTCCGCCAATCACCGCATCCTCGAAATCACCCCCGCCGGTGTCACGCGCACCCTCGCCGGCAGTCCCGACGGCGAACCCGGTTTCCTCGACGCCGCCGGCACCGCCGCCCGTTTCCATTCTCCGAGCGCCATCGTCCTCGACGCCACCGGCACCCTCCACGTCGCCGACCATGGCAACAACGCCATCCGCCGCATCTCAACCGCCAGCGACGCCGTCACCACCGTGCAACTCACCCTCGCCAAAGCCACCGGCACTCGCGCCGCCAACGAAAACACCAATTTCCCCGCCAACAACACCGGCAATGGCGGCGGCGCGCCTGCGCTGCCAAGTCTCGCATTGCTGGCCGCGCTTCTCGCGCTGCGGACGCGGAAGAAATAATACCGATTCCCCATCCCCGAAGGGGTTGGCATCACGCGTGACTGCAAGCATGGAACACACCGGCGCTGATTGCACCAGTCCGGAACCCATCCGGCAAAACCGCGCCGGGATGCTTGACGACTCTGCTATCGTGCCCTGACGCAGCTTATGCAACGACGCGCCGCACCAGCCACCGCCAAACGACGCCCCGGCCTCCTCCCGGCCTCGGGCGCGGCGCTGCTTGCCGCGCTGGTGGTGCTGCTTTCGCTCGCGGGCGGTTCGCCGCTCTTTCACGCCTGGCTGCACTCGCCGGCGGCGGAATGCCCCGCCCATGCGTCCGGAGACTCCGGTCACGCGCATGACGCGCCCGCGCCCGGCGCGCCGGACAACGATCATGCGTGCGCCATCACCCTTTTTGCCCAAGGCGTCCATCTGACGGCCCCGCTTGCCGCCCCGACGCCCATAGCGGTTGCCCTTCGGGAAACGACGCCCGCCGCGCCACGCGAAACCCGCCTGGCGACCCCGCCCCATCTGCGCCCGCACACGCACGCGCCTCCGGTTTAAGCTGAGAGCCTGGGTAACCCCTGAAAAACGCAGCCCGCCATGAAGCGCCGCGTTTTTTGGAGTGCGGTGGCTGAGGCCCGAAGGGCCGGCGGCACCGCTTTTTGCGGACGAAAACGCCGCCGCTGACCAAAGTGGCGTCGCCGGGCTTCGCCCTCCGCCGTCGCACTCCAAAATAAACCGCCTTTTTCAGAGGCTCCCAAAAAACGCCCGCCGCGTCCGGGCGCCGTCATGCCCGCGCGCCGATTCGTATCCATTATTCAATTACATTTGTGCGCGTCCCGTCATCGCGCGCGCACCCATACAAACCGCACTCCATCATGTCCTCTTTCATTTCCCACATTCCATTCCAATTCCGCCGCTGTGTCTTCCTGACCGCGGCCCTTGCCGGAGGGCTTCATGCGCCCTCCTCGCTCCATGCCGGCCCCGCGGCCTCCGCGCCGCCGCCCGCCACCGGCGGCGACCACGACGAGCCCGTGCTGCTCGAAAACCTCGTCGTCACGGCCACTCCCTACACGCGCGGCCAAGCCGACCTTGCCCAACCCACCGGCGTCCTCGCCGGACGCCGGCTTTTGCTCGCCCAAAACACCTCGCTCGGCGAACTCCTCGCCGGCGAGACCGGCGTGGCCTCCACGTATTTCGGCCCCGGCGCGAGCCGCCCGGTCATCCGCGGCCTCGGCGGCGACCGCGTGCGCGTGCTCACCAACAGCATCGGCACCATCGACGCGTCCGTCACGAGTCCCGACCACGCCGTGTCGCTCGACCCGCTGCTGATCGAGCGCGTCGAGATCGTGCGCGGCCCCGCCTCGCTGCTCTACGGCGGCAACGCCGTCGGCGGCGTGGTCAACGTCATCGACCACCGCATCCACACCACGCTGCCCGACGAGCCGCTCAACGGCCGCGTCGAAGGGCGCGTGAATTCCGTCAACGACGAGAAAAGCGCCGGCGCCGTCCTCGAAGGCAGTGCCGGCCGCTTCGCGTGGCACCTCGACGGCTACCGCCGCGCCACCGGCGACGTGCGCATTCCCGGTTACGCCCAAAGCGGACGCGTCCGCGCGGAGGAGGCGCACGAGCACGAGGAGGAAGATGATCACGATCATGAGTACGGCGACGAACATGGCGACGACGGCATCCGCGGACGCATCGCCAACACCGCGATCGAGACCGACGGCGGCGCGGCCGGGTTTTCCTACATCGGCCCGCGCGGCTACGTGGGCGTTTCCTACAGCGGCCACAACTCGCTCTACGGCGTCCCGCCCGGCGCGCACGTCCACGAGCACGAGGAAGGCGGCGACGATGATGACCACGAGGCCGGGGAACACGAGGAAGGCGACGTGCGCATCGACCTGCGCCAGCGGCGGCTGGACTTGCAGGCCGCCTACACCGAGCCGTTCGGCATTTTCCGCGAGGCCCGGATGAAGCTCGGCTTCGCCAAATACCGCCACCAGGAACTCGAGGGCGATGAGATCGGCACCGTTTTCAAAAACAAAGGCTACGACGGGCGCTTCGAGCTGCTGCACAACGCGCTCGGTCCCGTCACCGGCGCGCTCGGACTGCAAACCTCGCGCAGCGATTTCGAGGCGCGCGGCGAGGAGGCGTTTGTCCCGTCCTCGCGCACGGACGGCGGCGCGCTCTTCCTTTTCGAGGAGGCGACGTTCTCATCCGTCACGTTTCAGCTCGGCGCGCGCACGGACTACCAAAAAATAAAACTCCGCGACGGCTCCGGCATTTCGCGCGACGACACCACGGCGAGCGCCTCCGCCGGACTTGTCTGGGGTATCGCGTCCGGCTGGACGCTCGGCTCGTCGTTCGCCGCCACCACGCGCCAGCCGAACGCGCAGGAGCTCTACGCGGACGGGCCGCACATCGGCACGCAGGCCTACGAAATCGGCGACCCGCGCCTCTCCAACGAGCACGCCCTCAGCCTCGATCTCACGCTGCGCAAGCGCGCCGGCTTCGTGACCGGGGCGCTCACGTTTTTCGTCAGCCGGTTCGACGGCTACATCTACGAAAATCCGACCGGCGCGGAGCACGACGGGCTGGACGTTTATCGCTACGTGCAGCACGACGCGCGTTTTTACGGCGTCGAATTGGAGACGATTTTCCACCTGCTCCATTCCGAAGCACAGCAGCTCGACTTCACGCTCGGCGGCGATCTCACGCGCGCGGAAAACACCGATGCCGGCACCGACCTGCCGCGCATCACGCCCGCCCGCCTGCGGGCGGCGCTCGACTGGGTGCGCGGCCAGGTCAGCCTCGGCGCGGAAACGCAGTGGGTCGGCCGCCAGGCCCGCACCGCGCCCAACGAAACCGAGACGCCCGGCTACGCGCTTCTCAATGCCCACGCCGCCTACCGGTTCGCGTTCGCCCGCGCGCAATGCGAGGCGTTCCTGCGCGGCACGAATCTCGCCAACGAGGATGCGCGCCCGCACACATCCTTCCTGAAGGATTACGCGCCGCTGCCCGGCCGCGGCCTGGCGGCGGGCATGCGCGTGAGTTTCTGAGCGGCACGGGCTGGCAGCCGGTGTCTCCGAGAAGCAACGCGAACGCGACAGCGACTGGGAGCGCCGGCATCCTGCCGGCTTTGGCGGCGCGAAGCGCCGTCCCACGGGCGGGACGCCCGTGCCACGCAATCCGGCGTCCGTGCTATTCATAATCCGGAATCCATTTTGCAGGTATCGGACTTACGGATACAAAAAAACGCCCCGCGTCTTGGCGCGGGGCGTTTTTTTGAGAAACTTCGTTTTCTGCTTTCGCGCGCGGCGCAAACTCAGGCGCCGAGCTGGTAGCGGGTGAAGCGGCGGACGGTGATGTTTTCGCCGATGGTGGCGATCTTTTCCGTCACCATTTCCTTGATGCTCTTGTCCGGGTTCTTCACGAAGGGCTGGTCCAGAAGGCACACGGTGGAGTAGTATTTCTCCAGCTTGCCTTCGACGATCTTCTGGATGGCCGCGGGGGGCTTGCCCTGCACCTGCGCCGTCGCGATGTCGCGCTCGGCGGCGATGGCGGCCTCGGGAACCTCGTCCCGGCTCACGTAGAGCGGGCTGGCGGCGGCGATTTGCAGGCAAATGTCCTTGCAGAAGGCCTTGAAGTCCTCGTTGCGGGCGACGAAGTCGGTCTCGCAGTTGACTTCGAGCAGCACGCCGACTTTGCCGCCGACGTGGATGTAGCTCTCGATGAGGCCTTCCTTGGTGGCGCGACCTGCTTTCTTGTCGGCGGAGGCGGCGCCTTTTTTGCGCAGGATGGTGATGGCCGCTTCCATGTCGCCGCCGGATTCGGCGAGCGCTTTCTGGCAGTCGAGGAGGCCGGCGCCGGTTTTTTCACGAAGTTCTTTGACCGCCTGGGCGGTGACAACTGTGCTCATGATCGTTTTCTGTGGGTGTTTTAGTGTTCCTGGTTCAAGTGGCGTCTGCGGGCCGCGGGCTTATTCCGCGTCGGCGTCCGCCTCGACCGCATCATCCTTGGGCGCGGCGATCTTTTTGCGGGCGGGCTTCTTCTTGGCGGGCTTGGCGGCGTCCTCGCCCTCGACGACCGCCTCGGGATCGACATCGGCGGGCAGCTCGACCTTGCTGAGGTCGATCTCGCCGGCCTCGTTGGTGGCGCCGGATGCCTCGGCCACGGCGGCGGTGGCGGCGCGCAGGTCGGCCTGGCCGCGGGCGGTGCGGCGGCTCTCGCGCTGGGCGAGCCCGCTCTGGACGGCCTCGACGATGGTTTCGACGATGATGCGGACGGATTTCACGGCGTCGTCGTTGCCGGGAATCGGGTGCGAGAGCGCGGTGGGGTCGGAGTTGGTGTCGATGAGGCCGATGCAGGGAATGTTGCAACGGGCGGCCTCGGCGACGGCGATCTTCTCGTGGTTGCCGTCGATGACAAACATCGCGGAGGGCAGGCCGGCCATGTCGGCGATGCCGGAGAAGTTGCGCTGCATGCGGGCCATCTCGCGCTTGATGACGGCGGCTTCCTTGGCGGGGAGCTTGGCGAGGTCGCCGCTGGTTTCCATCTGCTGGTATTTTTTGAATTTCGCGATGGATTTCTTGACGGTGGCGAAATTGGTGAGCGTGCCGCCGAGCCAGCGGTCAACGCAGTAGGGCATGGCGGTGGCGGCGGCGGCCTCGCGGACGATGTCCTGGGCCTGGCGCTTGGTGCCGACGAAGAGCAGGTTGCCGCCGTTGCCGATGGTGTCCTCGATGAAGGCGCAGGCCTTGGCGAGGAGTTCGTGGGTCTTGCCGAGGTCGATGATGGTGATGCCCTGGCGGTGGTCGAAGACGTAGGGCTTCGAGCGCGGGTTCCAGCGCTTGGTTTGGTGTCCGAAGTGGACGCCTGCGTCGAGCAGATCCTTGGGAGTGACGTTCATGTGATCTATGTATCTTTGGCGACTACACAGGCCGGCCGATGGGCCGCCTTGCGATCGTTTTGGATGTTGTGTGGTTGTGGTTGTTGGTTCCGTCCGGAATGGGCGGAGCGGTCCAAAACAGAGGGTGGAGCGGGTGCTGGCAAGCGAATTTTCCGCGGGGCCGCGGACACGCCGAATCACACCCCGGCCAGAAACCCGCGCACCACCCGCACGAATTCCGGCCGCTTTTCCATGTGCGGGTTGTGCCCCGCTCCCGCAATCACCTCCAGCCTCGCCCGCGGGAAATGGCCCGTCACCGCCGCCCAGTCACCCGGCCCGACATAGCCCGATTTCGCGCCTGTCACCACCAGGACATCGCCATCGAAACGCTCCTCCTCGCGCAGCGGATTGCGCTCCAGCTCCGGCAGCGCCTCCGTGATGACCGGCAGGTTGATCATCCAGCGCCACGCCGCGTCGTTTCCGCCCGCCCGCGTTTCCGGGGCCGGCGCACGCTCCAGGTTTGTCGCCAGAAACTTCCGCATCGCCCAATCCTCCACGCGCCCCTCGAAACGCATCTCCGCCTCCGCCCGCGATTGCAGCGAGCGCAAATCCAGCTCGTTCATGGCCGCGAACTCCGCCCGGTGCGCCGCCGACAGGTAATCCTTTGGCGCGATGTCCACCACCACCAGCCGCGCCACTCGCCCGGCATGCCGGCAGGCCAGCGCCATGGCGACCTTGCCGCCCATGCTGTGCCCCATGAGCGCCACGCGCTCCAGCCCGCGCGCGTCCAGCCAGCCCAGCACGTCGCCGACCATCGCCTCGTAACTCATCCCGTCCGCATGCGGCGAACGCCCGTGATTGCGCAAATCCAGCGCCAGCACATGATGCGACGCCGCCAGATCGCCGCCCGCCGTCTGCCAGTTCCGCGACGATCCCAGCAACCCGTGCAACACCACCAGCGGCGGTTTCCCCGCCCCGCCGAAATCTCGAAAAAACAAATTCATTCCCCGCCACCCTGCCCCACCCGCCCCGCCTCCGCCAATCAAACTTTGCATCCATTCCTCTTCTTTGTCTTTCTCCATTCTTCTCGTTTCGATTTGGGGAAGAAGAAAGACAATAACCTGCAAAAAATCCTCGCCCCCCGCCGCTCCGCCGCCGCTACTTAACCCATTTTCCCATGTCCGCCGACACTGCAAATCCCTCCCTCGCACCGACCGCCCCCTCGTCCTCCTCCGCCGCCGCCCGCCCCGCCAAACTCACCCCGATGATGGAGCAATACTTCGAGGTGAAGGAAAACCTCCCCCGCGACACCCTCCTCCTCTTCCGCCTCGGCGACTTTTACGAGATGTTCTATGAGGACGCCGTCATGGCGTCGAAACTCCTCGGCCTCACCCTCACCAAACGTCATGACTACCCCATGGCCGGCATCCCCTACCATGCCGCCAACAACTACGTCGGCAAACTCCTCGCCGCCGGGAAAAAAGTCGCCATCTGCGACCAGGCCGAATCCGGCAAGATCGTCGGCAAACTCGTCCGCCGCCAGCTCACCCGTATCCTCACCCCCGGCACCACGCTCGACGCCGCCCAGCTCGACGCCGCCCGCAACCACTACCTCTGCGCCCTCGCCCACGACCGCCGCGGCCTCCACGCCGCCTGGCTCGACCTCACCACCGGCGAGTTCAAGGTCGCCACCGACCCGCGCCCCGAAAACCTCCTCCCCGTCCTCACCGCCCTCGACCCCGCCGAACTCATCACCGCCGAAGGCGCGCTCGATGCCTGGAAAAACGCCCCGCACGAGCAGACCGCGCTCCACGCCCTGGCCAACTTCTGCGCCACCCGCCTCGTCAGCGAACTCCCCGCCTACCAGTTCGAGACCGCCTCCGCCGTCCGCACCGTGATGACCGCGCTCGGCGTCCTCAACCTCGAAGGCTTTGGCCTCTCCGTCAGCCACCCCGGACTCGGCCCCGCCGGCGCGCTCGTTTACTACGCCACCGAAAACCTCTGCGCCAAACCCGAAAACCTCCGCGGCCTCCAGGAATACCGCTCCGCCGCCACGCTCCTCCTCGACCCCGCCACCCTCCGCAACCTCGAAATCTTCGCCTCCATCCGCGGCACCCGCGACGGCTCCCTCCTCACCGCCCTCAACCGCACCGCCACCGCCGCCGGCGCCCGCCTGCTCGAACGCTGGCTCGCCGCCCCCACCCTCGACCTCCCCGCCATCCGCCGCCGCCAGCTCATCGTCGGCGAACTCCTCGCCGCCCCCTCCGTCCTGTCCGACCTGCGCGACCGCCTCGGCGCCGTCCGCGACATCCCCCGCATCCTCGGACGCCTCCAGAACCGCCTCCGCAATCCCCGCGAGCTCGGCGGCATCCGCGACACCCTCGCCCAGCTCCCCGCCGTCCACGAAACCCTCGCCGCCCTCCCCGACTCTGAAATCTCCAGCCTGAAAACCCAAATCCACGAGCTCCCCTCCCTGCGCGACCACCTGACCCGCGCCCTCGGCGACGAACTCCCCGCCGACCTCCAGGACGGCAACTACATCCGCACCGGCTACGACCCCGAGCTCGACCGCCTCCGCTCCCTCACCACCGACAACAAGACCTGGCTCTCCGACCTCGAGCGCGCCGAGCAGGAACGCACCGGCATCCGCTCCTTGAAGATTCGATTTACCAATAACTTTGGCTATTACATCGAGGTCACCAAGGCCAACCTCCACCTCGTCCCCGCCGATTACATCCGCCGCCAGACCACGGTCGGCGGCGAACGCTACGTCACCGAGGCGCTCAAGCAAAAGGAAAAGGAAATCTTCCACGCCGAGGAAAACGCCCTCGCCCGCGAACTCGCCCTTTTCACCGACCTCGTCACCGCCGTCCTCGACGAATCCCTCGCCCTCGCGCAAACCGCCGACACCCTGGCCGAGCTCGACGTCCTCGCCGGCTGGGCCCGCCTCGCCCGCGACTGGGATTACTCCCGCCCCGAGCTCGACGACACCGACATCCTCGAAATCACCGAAGGCCGCCACCCCGTCGTCGAGCAGATGCTCAAAGACCCCTCCGCCCCGGCCGCCGCCGTCACCGGCCCGCAATCCTTCGTCCCCAACGACACCGCGCTCTCCGCCAGCGAGGCCCAGATCGCCCTCATCACCGGCCCCAACATGGCCGGCAAATCCACCTACATCCGCCAGGTCGCGCTCATCACCCTCATGGCCCAGATCGGCTGCTGGGTGCCCGCGAAAAGCTGCCGCATCGGCCTCGTTGACCGCATCTTTTCCCGCGTCGGCGCCTCCGACGACCTCGCCCGCGGCAACTCCACCTTCATGGTCGAGATGAACGAGACCGCCAACATCCTCAACAACGCCACCGACCGCTCCCTCATCATCCTCGACGAAATCGGCCGCGGCACCAGCACCTACGACGGCCTCAGCATCGCCTGGGCGGTGGTCGAGCACCTTCACCGCGACGAAACCTGCGGCCCGCGCACCCTCTTCGCCACCCACTACCAGGAACTCACCCAGCTCGAAAAACACCTCCCCCGCCTGCGAAACTACAGCGTCGCGGTGAAAGAGTGGAACGACGACATCGTCTTCGTCCGCCGCGTCGTCCCCGGCGCCGCCGACCGCAGCTACGGCATCCAGGTCGCCCGGCTGGCGGGCCTGCCGCTCACCGTCATCGACCGCGCCAAGACCATATTGACCAAACTCGAATCCGACGACACCACCGTCGAACTCACCACCCCCAAGGCGCGCCCCAGGAAAAAAATCACCGTGAAGCCCGACGACGCCGCGCAGATGAACTTCCTCTGACTCCCCCGCCGCCCTCAGCGCCCCTGCCTGCCCGTGGGGGCTTCGTGCTTTGGCCTTGTCCCCCAACGCCCGCCCTTGATTCCTTCGCCGCATGACGCCCCGCCAAACCAGCGCCGCTCCGGGAAAAATCACTTCCGACACCGTCCGCGCCGACTTCAACGATCCCGTCGCCGTCGTTCACTACACCCGCGCCGCGCACAAGCTCGGCCTCTGGGAGTCCGAGCGCATTTGCATCGAACGGTTCTTCCCCGACAAAAACGCGCGCCTCCTCGAAGGCGGCTGCGGCGCGGGCCGCGTCACGCTCGGCCTCTGGAAACTCGGTTACCGCCGCATCGCCGCGTTCGATTTCGCCGACGAACTTGTCGGGCAGGCCCGCGATCTCGCCGCCCGCCGCGGCGCCGCCGGCATCGCCATCCATCACGCCGACGCCACCCGCCTCGGCGAACACCCCGCCTTCGCCCCCCTCCTTTCCGCCGCGGCGCGTGCTGCGTCCGCCCCGCCCGCCGGTTCGAGTGGCACGGGCGACTCGCCCGTGGACGACGCTCCGCGTCGCAATCCTTCCGCCTCCACACCAACCGCACCGACCACCTTCGCCTCATCCGCGGACGCGTTTGACGGCGCGCTCTTCATGTTCAACGGCCTCATGCAAATCCCCGGCCGGAAAAACCGCCTCGCCGCGCTCGCCAACCTCCGCGCGCTCTGCCGCCCCGGCGCGCCGCTCCTCATCACCACGCACGACCGCGACGCCACCGTTTTCGAACGCGCCCTCTGGATACCCGAGGCCGAACGCTGGGCTAAGGGCGGGCAGGACCCGCGCCTGGTCGAATACGGCGACCGCTATTTCGAGGATCAGAACGGCCGCACCTTCATGCACCTGCCCAACCGGGCGGAGATTCTGGCCGATCTCGCCGCCACCGGCTGGGAGCACCGTTACGACGCCCTGCGCCGCGAAATCGCCCGCGAGTCCCGCGCCGTCCGCGATTTCTCCGACGAATGCCGCTTCTGGCACGCCGTCGCCGCCTCGCAGCCAGTTCAAGTTTTAAGTTTAAGTTGAAGGCAGGAAGCGTGTCTGCGCGCCCAGGTTCGGGCCTGGATTCTTCAACTTAATTTTAAAACTTGAACTGGCTGCGAGGCGGCCCTTGCCCTGGCCGCGCGCGTCCCGCACACTCGCCATCCTCACATTGAAGCAATGCACATGTTCACCGACCGCACCTGGCTCTGGCTGGCCGCCGCGTTTTATCTCGCGGGCTTCGTGCTCGGCAGCGTGTCGATGCTGCGCGCGCGCCGCCACCCGCGCGCCCTCATGTATGCCATCGTCGCGGGCGGTTTCATCCTCCAGACCCTCGGCCTCTACGCACGCGGCCTCGCCGTGAAAGGCTGCCCCATCGGCAACACCTTCGAGCTCTTCCAATTCACCGCCTGGTCGGCCATCGCCCTCTACCTCGTCGTCGGCGTGACCTTCCGCCTCAGCCTGCTCGGTTACTTCACCGCCACGCTCGCCACCGCGCTCACCCTCCTCTCGCTCGTCATTCCCGTCTGGGACGCCACCCGCCGCATCGGCGCGTTTGGCGGGAACTACTGGATCGAATTTCACGCCGCGCTCGCCCTCTTCAGCTACGGCGTGTTCGGCCTGCTCGCGCTCACCTCGGTCATGTGGCTGCTTCAGTTTTTCAGCCTGAAACAACATCACCTGCGCGGCATGTTCTCCTTTCTCCCGTCCATCCTCGAACTCGACCACATCAACCTCCGGCTCCTCGCCACCGGCGTCGTCCTCCTCGGCGCGTCGCTCGCGGTCGGTTCCGTTTACTGGCTCGACGACACCGGCACGGTCAACGCCCCGAAGCTCGTTGCGACCGTCGCGGTCTGGGTTGCCTACACTGTCGCGCTCGGCCTCCGCCTCGCCGACCGCCTCATCACCAAACGCCTCGCGTGGACGTGCATCCTCCTCTTTGCCGCCGCAATATTGTCTCTCTGGCCCGTCGATTCCAGCCGCAGAAACCTAGACACGGCCGGCCGCACTTTCGAATCCGCGCCAGCGACTGGGAGCGCCGGCATCCTGCCGGCGGACGACGCGCAGCGTCGCCCCCAAGCCGCGCCAGCCCTCACGCCCGCCGCATGAGCACCGAGCCGACAGCCACTCCCGGCGCTCCGCGCCCCGATGCCCGGCCGCCATCGGCTTCCCCGTCCGCGCCCGCCCTTTTCTACGTCGGCGCCAGCCACCACACCGCGCCTCTCGAACTCCGCGAACGCCTCGCGCTCACCGCCGACAAACTCGATGCGATCCACGCCCGCCTCGCCGCCCTGCCCGGCCTCCGCGAAATCGCCATCCTCAACACCTGCAACCGCGTCGAATTCTACGGCGTCGCCGGCACGCCGGATTGCAACCCAATGGGTTGCAATCCGGCCGCCGCCGCTGCCGTGTCCGCCCCTCCCGCCGACCCTGTCGATGCCATCGGACGCCTCGAAGCCGAATTCTGCGCTCTCCAGCACATCCCCGCCGAATCCTTCCGCGCCATCCGCCGGCGCGCCCACGGCCCCGACGCGCTCCGCCACCTGCTCGATGTCTCCGCCGGGCTCGATTCGCAGATGCTCGGCGAGACCGAAATCCTCGGCCAGGTGAAGGAAGCCTACGCCGCCGCCCAAAGCCGCCGCACCGCCGGCCCCGTGCTCAACCGCGTTTTTCAAAAAACCTTCCAGCACGCCAAATATATCCGCACCCACACCGCGGTCACCGAAGGCGTCATCAGCACCGCCAACGTCGCCGTTGACCTGGCCCTGAAAATCTTCGGACGCCTCGACCGCGCCCGCATCCTTCTTCTCGGGGCCGGCGAGATTGCGGAAAAGAACGCGCGCGCCTTCCAAAGCCGCGGCGCCGCCGCGCTCACCGTCGCCAGCCGCACCTTCGAGCGCGCGCTCGAACTCGCCCGCCTCTTCCACGGCGCCGCGCTTCCCCTCGAAAACGTCCCCCGCCATCTCGCCGACTACGACATCGTCGTGTGCTCCACCGCCGCGCCCGGCGCCGTGATCACGCGCGAGGCCGCCGCCGGGGCCATGCGCGCCCGCCGGGCCCGCCCGCTCTTTTTCATCGACCTCGCGCTTCCCCGCGATGTCGATCCGTCCGTCGCCGATCTCGAAAACGTCTTCATCTACAACCTCGACGACCTCGCCCGCATCGCCGACGAAAACCGCGCCGCCCGCGCCGCCGAGGTGGCAAAGGCAAAGGAACTCGCCCGCCAGAAATCCGCCCAGCTCTGGGACCAGATTGCGCGTGTCGTCTCCGCCCGCAAGCCCGCGCCGGCATCCGGCGACGCGGCGGCGGCGGACTCCATGCGCAAGCCCCCGCCCGTCTCCGCGCCGCCCGTCGACCTCACGCCCTCGGCGGCCGTTTCCCAGCCGCACCGCAGCTAGCCTGGTTCGACGCGAAATACGAGAGATCCTTGAACTCCCGCCAGTCGATTTTCTCTGGGTAAAGCGAGACAATCGACGTGCCCAGCACATGGGCCAGCACCGCGACCTCAAAGTCCCCCACCCAGCGGACGCGCCCCTCGATCGCCGCCACGATGCCGCGCGAAATATCCCATCCCGCCAACTGGCACCTCGCGGCAAACTGCGCCTGGGACCACTCATGGGCCATCCGATGCCGGCGCACAGCCGGACCGACGGTGTTTCGCGGATGTTTCGAGGGAGTTCCCAATGTCTGGAATTTGCGACAGCATCGTAGAATTTTAATTGACACACTATGTCTGGAATTCCAGACATTCGGTCTTTCAACTCGCGCGATCCGACAACCACCAAAGTCACCTGCTTTTCACAGGTTCCCAAAACGACGCAAAAACTGGCCAACACGACACTGCTGATTGGATGCGACAGCGAAAACCGCTGCATTCACGTGAATCTGCTGGAAAACGCAAAGGACGGCGACTGGAGCCTGGTGTCGATTCGGAATCAGAAATACCGGAAGATGGGCGTGCGAAAGCTGATCGTCCTCATGTTTGGTCCGGACGGGCGGATTATAAACCAGTTTTACGATGACATCTCCCCTTCCGGGAAAAGAAAAACGAGCCTGTCATAGGGAACCCTTGGAAAATGCGAATGAAGTCTGTTTTGACACAGAGGCCACAGCGCTCTGACACAGAGATCTCAGAGAGAGAAAAAGAATTTTTCAGACTTGGCCTCCGTGTCCTCTGTGGGCCGCGCTCTGTGCCCTCTGTGTCAAAACAAACTTCTTCAATTTTTCTTTTTTGATAGACGCTCTTATTTTCCGCCCCCGAACAGCAGCCTCAGCGAATTCAGGCACACGACCACGGTGCTGCCCTCGTGCGCGAGCACGCCGAGGCTGAGCGGCACCACGCCGGCGATCGAGGCCAGTGCCATCAACAGCACCACGCCCAGCGAAATCGCCAGGTTCTGCCGGATGACCGACCGCGCGCGCCGGCTCAGCCGGAACGCCGCCAGCACGTTCTCGATGCGGTCGTGCATCAAGATCACCTCGGCCTGTTCCAGCGCCGCGTCGCTCCCGCGCGCGCCCATCGCCATCGACACGTCCGCCGCCGCCAGGCACGGCGCGTCGTTCACGCCGTCGCCCACCATCGCCACGCGACGCCCCGCCTCGCGGAATCCCTGGATGGCCGCGACCTTGTCCTCCGGCGCGAGCCCCGCGCGCACCTCGTCGAGCCCGAGCTCGCGCGCCACGTTTTCCGCCGCCTGCCGCCGGTCGCCGGTCAGCATCACCGTGTGCAATCCCGCCTCGCGCAGCGCCTGCAATGTCGCCCGCGACTCCATCCTGATCTGGTCGCGCAACAAAATCCGCCCCACCACCTCGCCGCCGATCACCCACACCTCGCTCAGCTCCGGCGGGGGCGGCGGCAGCGAGCGCGCCCAGTCCGCCAGCGGCCCGTGCTCCAGCAGCTCGCGCCGCCCGAGCAGCACCTGCGCGCCGTCCACGTTTCCGCGCACGCCGCGCCCGGTGAGCGATTGGAATTTCTCCGCCTCGCGCTCCCGCACCCCCTCCGCCCGCGCGTGCCGCGTGATGGCGCGCGCCAGCGGATGCTGCGAATTTGCCTCCAGCGCGCACGCCAGCTCCAGCACCTCGCGCTCGCGTCCCGGCGGAAAACTCTCGTGCCCCACCACCGCCAGCTCGCCCGTCGTGAGCGTGCCCGTCTTGTCCAGCGCCACCACGTCCACGCCCGCCAGCCGCTCGATGCCCGCGCCGCCGCGGAACAGCACCCCGTGCCGCGCCCCCCACGCGATGGCCGCCAGGATCGCCGACGGGATCGACAGCACCAGCGCGCACGGGCTCATCACCACGAGCAGCGTCATCGCGCGATAAAACGCCGGCCGCGCGCCCTGCGCATTGGCAAACGCCGGCAGGCCGAACCCGAGCCACCACACCAGAAACATCACCGTGCAGACGCCCAGCACGAACAGCGTGTAGCGACCGCCAAACCTGTCCGTGAACCGCTCGCTCGGCGCGCGCAGCTTTTGGGCCGTCTGGATCAGCCGGATGATTTTTTGCAGCGTGCTCTCCGCCGCCAGGCGGCGCACCTCGAAATCCACCGCGCCCCACAGGTTGATCGTCCCGCTGAACACCTGCGCGCCCGCCTCCTTTTCCACCGGCGCGGACTCCCCCGTGAGCGCCGACTCGTCGCTCGCGCTTCGTCCGCGCACCACCACGCCGTCCGCCGGAAACGCATCGCCGGGCTTCACCCGAGCGCGGTCGCCGATGCCCAGTTCCTCGACCGGCACCTCGCGCTCGCCGCCGCCGGGCAGCACAAGCAACGCGGTTTTCGGCGCGCTCTTCAGCAGCGCGTTCACCTCGTTGCGTGTGCGCTCCATCGCGTAGTTTTCCATCGCCTCCGCCGACGAGAACAAAAACAGCAGCAGCACCGCCTCGCTCCACGCCCCGATGCACACCGCGCCCACGGCCACCGCGAGCATCAGGAAATGAATATCCAGTTTTCGGATACGGATGTTCTCCCATGAGTCCTTGACCGCGTCCCAGCCGCCCGCGGCCAGCGCCACGCCATACAACGCCCGCGCCAGCCACCACGGCCCGGCGCCAAGCCGCTCCGCCAAAAAACCGGCCAGCCCGCACACCCCGCAAACCGCGGCGAACCCCGCCAGCACCCGCCACTCGCCCTCGCCGTGGCCATGCCCGCCGTGCGCGTGCCCGTGGTCTTCCGCCCGGTCGTGCTCATGACCGTGATGTCCGTGGGAATCCCCGTGTTCGTCCTCGCGCTCCACGCCCGCCCACGTGTATTCGCGCCATTGCCAGAAACGCGGCGCGGTCTCGCAGGTCTTCCCCGCCACCTCCGTGGTCGCGCCCTCCCGGGTCACATTGTAACCCGCCGCCCTGGCCGTGCCCGCGCCGCCGCCCTGCCGGTCGAAAGCCGCAAGCGTCTCGGCCAGCCGGCTTCTGAGCAACGCCTCGTCCACCTCGCCCAGCGTGGCGACTTTGACCGTGCGCTCCTCGGGATTCACCCGGACCGCCTCCAATCCCGGCTGCTCCCGCAAAAACCGCACCAAGGCCTCGCCCCATGTGCCCGGGTCTTTCGTGTCAGCCGAAGGATTTTCGCTCATGCCCGCCAAGCTACCTTTCCGCCGCCTCCCGGCAAGCCGCCATCCGCCAGCCGGCCCCCTTTCATCAATCGTTCTCTTTTCTCTTCATTCTTATCTTTCCTCTTTCTCCCCTGTGGGACGCGAAAGGAAGAGGGCGCAGGAAAGAATGACGAAGGAGAAAGAATGGAGAGGAAAAAGAATGAAAAAACGGCAAAAAAGCTCCCCCTGACTCCTCCCTTTACACGCCGCCCTGTATTTGTTCTCCTCAACGTTTTCCGAAAAGACAGCACCTCCGAAAAACACTTTTCCCATGTCCAAATCCGCACCCGCCAGCCAGGAAGCCAAAGCCCCGGTCGCTCCCTTCGACGAGACCCTGCACGCCATCTGGCAGAAAAACAAAAACTTCATCAACACCATCGTCATCGTCGCCCTCGTCGCGGTGCTCGGCTACTATGGCTTCGAGTATTTCCAGCACCAGAAGGAGACCTCCATCGCCGCCGACTACGCCGCGGCCGGCACCTCCTCCGCCAAGCTGAAAACCTTCGCCGACGAGCATCCCGACCATGTCCTCGGCGGGCTCGCCCGTCTCCGTCTCGCCGACGAGGCCTTCACCGCGAAAAACTACACCGAGGCCGCCGCCGTCTACCAGAAGGCCGCCGATGCGCTCGGCGCCAGCCCCTTCGCCGGTCGCGCCCGTCTCGGCGCCGCCGTCGCCAAGGTCCATGCCGGGCAAGCCGCCGACGGCGAGGCCGCGCTCAAGCAACTCTCCAACGACGGCGCGCAACTCCAGGACATCCGCGCCGAGGCCTCGTATCATCTCGGCACCCTCGCCCTCGCCGCCGGACGCAAGGACGACGCGCTCAAATCCTTCGACCTCGTCTCCGCGATCGCCCCCTCGTCCCTTTGGTCCCAGCAGGCCATGTTCCGCCGCAGCCTCATCGCCGACACCGCCTCCGTGACCGCCACCACCCCCGCCGCCCCGGCTGCTGACACCGCTCCCGTCCCCGCCGGCGCGCCCAGCATCCAGTTTTAACACCCGCCCCGCGCTCTCCCTTTCGATAAAATGGTCGGGGCGGAGAGATTCGAACTCTCGACCTCCTGCTCCCAAAGCAGGCGCTCTACCAGGCTAAGCTACACCCCGAAAAACCGCCAGAGACGAACCCATCTTCCGAGCCGCTGTCAACGCAATCCATCGCGACCTGCGCAAACCCCTCTCACTCTCTGCTTGCTACGTCACCGGTTTCCCACTAGCCGTTCACATCCAACTCCTCCTTTCACCAATGGACACCATTTCGAGCGAAAATAATAACAGCCTTCTTCCCATGATCGCTGCCATCCTTGGCGGCCTCGCGGTTCTGCTTGCCGCCATCGCGCTCTTTAAACTGAGCTCGGTCAGCAAGCAGCTCGCCAAAGTCGAGGGCGCGACCACGCGCATCGAGTCAATCGAGAGCCAGGTCTCGCAGGCCAGCGCCGCGGCAAGCGACGCCGCCAACCTCCGCAATTACGTCGCCCAGATGGAGCGCCAGATCCAGCAAAACTTCACCAACGTGCGGAATGAGTTCAACACCGTCCGCACCGAGATCAACACCGTCAAGGAATCCACCGCCCGCCGCCCCGCCCCGCAGGGTTCCGCCACGGCCGGCGGACAAGGCCAATCCGCCACCCCGCCCGTCGCCGGCCCCGATGAATACGTCGTGCAAAGCGGCGACACCGGCGTGAAGATCGCCCGCAGCAACGGCGTCAACCTCAACGACCTCATCGCGGTCAACCCCGATATCAACTGGAACCGCCTCCGCGTCGGCCAAAAGGTCAAGATCCCGAAGAAATAATCGCCGCGCCGTCAATTTCCCATCCCGCCAAAACCTCCCGCTCCGCAAGGCCGGGAGGTTTTTTGTGAGGACGCGGGATTTTAAAATGACGAATGATACCAATTACGAATGGAATTTATATTTCAGGTAGGGCGAGGCGTCCCGCCGAGCCGCGAGCCGCAACGGCTCGGCGGGACGCCTCGCCCTACCCAAACCGGACCGGCACGGAGGCCGGCCAAAAGGATAAATCTCGTTCGTAATTGGTATGACAGATTTTCCAAAACCTCCAAGCGCATCTCCAATCCGCCACTCGTCACTCGTCACCCGTCATTCATCATTCATTGTTCGTAATTCGTAATTTTCCCCATGTCCGACTCCTCCGACCACATGCCGTCCCGCTGGGAAAAACGCTCCGAGCAGATTGTCACGCGCACCCGCATCTTCGACCTGCGCTCCACGTATTATCATCATCCCGTGCGCGCAACCGGGCGGGATTTTTATGTCATGCACTCGCCCGACTGGGTGAACGTCGTCGCCCTCACACCGGACCACCGGATGGTGCTGGTGCGGCAGTTCCGCTTCGGCATCGACGATTTTTCGATTGAGATTCCCGGCGGCGTGATGGACCACGCGGGCGAGGACGCCATCGCCGCCGGCCTGCGCGAACTCCGCGAGGAAACCGGCTACGCCGGCGCCAACGCCCGCCTGCTCGGCCGCGTGCATCCCAATCCCGCCATCATGAGCAACCGCTGCCATCTCGTGCTCGTGGAGCAATGCGAGCGCGTCGCCGAGTTTGCCTGGGATCCCGACGAGGAAATGGAGGTCACACTCGCGCCCGTGGACGAGGTTTACGAATGGGCGCGCACCGGCCGCATCACCCACAGCCTTGTCCTCGACGCCTTGCTGCTGTTCGCGCCCATCTGGGAAAAGATGCGGGCATGACACCTTTGCCAACAGGAGTCCGGCTTTTGGTGGAGGGCCGAGCTCCCGCGAGGCCGTCGGCAGAAAAGGTGCGGTTAACTGCAACGGCCTCGCGGGAGCTCGGCCCTCCAAAATCGGCATTCAATTCATATTTGGCATGACACGGCATCAACGCGCGGGACTGCGCGCTACGGCGAGAGTTCCACTTCGACGGGGTCGCCTTCCTTGTGGAAGCTGAGCACGTAGGAGACGGCTTCGATGACGCGCTTCTGGCCGAGTTGCGGCCCCCAGGCAGGCATGCCTTTCGCCAGCACCCCTTCGGTCACCGTGTGGTAAACTTCCGTGGGCTTGCCGCCATGAATCCAGCGGGTGTCGGTGAGATTGGGACCGACCGCGGTCGGGTTTTCGTCCTTGCCGCGCAGGCTGGCGAGGTGGCAGGTGGCGCAGTTGGCCATGAAGATCTCCTTGCCGGCGGTCGTGAAGACCGGGTTCTGGCTTGCCTTCCACAGCGTCGGGTCATCGAGCTGCGTGGCGTTGGCCATCTTGACCGCCTCGAGGCGCGCGATTTCGGCGGTCACGCGCTCGCCGTCGCCCGCCGCCAGGCTGGCTTGGAAGTGGAAAAACCAATACACGATGGAAAACGCGATCGCGCCGTAGAAGGTGAGCAGCCACCAATTGGGCAGGCGCTTGTCGTATTCCTGGATGCCGTCGTAGGAGTGCGGGCGGAGCGCGTCGTCGGCTTGCGCGGAGGCGCCGGAGGGAGCGGCGTGGGATGGATCGGGCGTCATGGCGTCGGGCTTGGGGGTTGTCCGGGTTCGTCGTTGAAGGGGAGCGAGGCGAGATGGTCGAGCTGCGGTTTGCGCATGCGAAGCGCGCGCCACGTGATGGTGAAATAGATCGCGCCCGCCACGATGAAGGAAACGAGCGGGAATATCACGAGCCAGTGGTCAAATATCAGGCGGCGGAGCATGATGGTGTTTTATTTATTGCCCGCGAAATGCACGGAATGCACGGAAAGGGAAGCCGTGGACGGGCGCAGCATCCATTCGGATAATTTTCATAATATAATCGTTATTATATAATCCGTGCGTATCAGTGGTTTTTATTTCCGTGTGTTCCGCGGGCAATAAATCCTATTTTTTCACGATCTCGGATTTGCCGAGCTGCTGGAGGTAGGCGATGAGGGCGATGATTTCCCTGGTCGGCTCGATGGTGCCGCCCTGGGCCTGGAGCTCGGCGAGGATTTTCGCCGAATCGGCCTCGACGGATGCCTGGATTTCCCGCGGCGTCCACTCGGGATAGGGAACGCCGAGCGTGCGCAGGACGTTGATTTTCGAGGGCAGCGCGGCCACGTCGGTGTCGCGCGTGTAGAGCCAGGTGTAGCGCGGCATGTTGGAGCCGCGCCAGAGGCTGTTGTCGTCGCCGCCGGAAACTTCGCGCGGATCATACATGTGCTTGAAATGCCACATGTGATTGTATTTGCCGCCGACGCGCGCGAGGTCGGGCCCGGTGCGGCGCGAGCCCCATTGATAGGGATGATCGTAGATGGATTCGCCGAGGCGCGAGTAGTCGCCGTAGCGGATGACGTCGGGAACGAGCGTGCGGATCATCTGCGAGTGGCAGTTGTAGCAACCCTCTCGCACGTAGATGTCGCGGCCGGCGAGTTGCAGCGGCGTGTAGGGGACCTGGAGGCGGTCCTCGACATTCTTGGCGCGGTTAAGAAGCGCGCTGGGCACGATCTGGATGAGCCCGCCGATGGCGACGGCGAGGAAGGTGAGCACGGTGAACGGCGCGCAGTTGACCAGCAGCTTGTCATACCATGAGCCCCACTTCTTCATGCGCGCCTCGTAGTGGACGAAGGCGATGATGACGCAGAGGATGGTGGCGAAGAGCCCGATCAGGCTGAGCGCGCCTCCGCCGAACATCCATGCGATGGCGCACAAAATGCCGAGCGCCGAAAACAGGAACGGCGGGCTGAACAACGTGCCGCCCACGCCCAGCCGGTCCTCGGGTCGGGGCGCCTCGACAAACACCTCCATCGTGCCATTGACGGCGTCCGCGCCGGCGACGGTGCGGATGATGTTGTAGCCCATGAGCAGCCAGCCGAGCAGGTAGAGCCCGCCGCCGACCACGCGGGCGAACATCATCGGGCGGATGTTGTTCAGCGTTTCGAGGAAATTCGGATAAACCAGCACCGTGCCGCCCTCGGTGGTGGCGTTGAGGTTGAGGCCCTGCGTGATGCCGCTGACCCACATCGCACCCATGTAGAAAAGGATGCCGACGAGCCCGATCCAGAAATGGAAGTTGGCGAGGCCTTGGGAGAAGAGCGGTTTGTTCCAGAGGCGCGGCGCGAGCCAGTAGAACATGCCGGCGGCCATGAAGCCGTTCCAGCCGAGCGCGCCGCCGTGCACGTGGCCGATGATCCAGTCGGTGTAGTGGCCGAGCGCGTTGACCGATTTGATCGAGAGCAGCGGTCCCTCGAAGGTGGCCATGCCGTAGAAGGTGACGCCGGCGGCGAAGAATTTCAGCACGGGGTCGGTGCGGAGCTTGTGCCACGCGCCGCGCAGCGTGAGCAGGCCGTTCAACATGCCGCCCCACGACGGTGCCCAGAGCATGAGCGAAAAGGTCATGCCGAGCATCTGGAGCCAGTTGGGCAGCGCGGTGTTGAGCAGGTGATGCGGGCCGGCCCAGATGTAGATGAACACGAGCGACCAGAAGTGTATCACCGAAAGCTTGTAACTATATACGGGGCGCCCGGCGGCCTTCGGCACGAAATAATACATGATGCCGAGAATCGGCGTGGTGAGGAAGAACGCCACGGCGTTGTGGCCATACCACCATTGCACGAGGCCGTCCTGCACGCCGCCGAACAGCGGATAGCTGTGCAGCGGGCCAGTCGGGAGCGAGAGGTGGTTGACAATATACAACATCGCCACGGTCACGATGGTCGCTATATAAAACCAGATGGCGACGTAGAGGCTGGGCTCGTTGCGCCGCGCGAGCGTCCAGAAAAAATTCACCGCAAACACCACCCAGATGACGACGACGGCGATATTGATCGGCCAGATGAGCTCGGCGTATTCCTTGCCGCGCGTGAAACCGAGCGGCAGCGTGACGGCCGCCGCGACGATGATGAGCTGCCAGCCCCAGAAGTGGAGGTTGCTCAAGAAATCGCTGGCGAGGCGCGCCTTCACGAGGCGCTGCGTGGAATAATAAATGCCCGCAAACATCATGTTGCCCACGAGCGCGAAAATGACGGCGTTGGTATGAAGCGGACGGAGGCGTCCGAAGGTGAGCCAGGAGGTCTCGAAGTTGAGCGGCCAGAAATTAAGCTGCGAGGCAATCAGCACGCCGGCGAGCATGCCCACGGCGCCCCAGATGATGCCGGCGGCCATGAACATGCGGACAATGCGATCGTTGAACTCAATCGTGATTTTTCGGTCGGGCATGGGGAAAGCAGGGATGCAGGGAGTGTGCGGGAATGAGGCGGGGATTCAAAGCGAAACTAGGGCGCGTCCGTTTCGCGCCGTTCCTGGCGGCGGGCGCATTCGCCGTCGGCATGGTGATGATCGTGGTGCTCGTGCTTGTGTTCGCAGTCGTCGCAGTTGCCGCCGCCGCCGTCTCCGTGGCGGCCGCAGGGCCGGCGGCGCTGCTTCGGGAGCCGGCCTCCGAGATCGAGCACCACGCGGCGCACGGGCTCCTCGTTGCGCGAGGAGGCCCGGGGCGGACGGGCGGAGCCGGAGGCCGCCGCCGCGCTTGGTGTTTCCTCGGACAACGGCAGCAGCGCATCGCTCTCCGAGCTGCCGAAACGCCGCCGCGAATGCTCGCGCAGAAAGAAAACCACAAACGTGAAGACAAGACAAAGACTGATGGTCAGTGTGAGTGGAACGACTGAAAACATGGGTGCAAGTGAACCAGCGGGCGCCTCAAGAAGGAAGCCCTGATACCATTAGCGTTTTAAAAGCACGATAGAGTTACAAATTAATATTATTAATGATAGCGATAAGAAAATATATCAACAGCCTGCATCGCTGGCTATGTCGGCTTTGCCAAGAATTGCGCGGATTTTGTCCGGCGAAGCGGCCGGGCAAAGGAAATGGGACGAGGGTTCCGACGCCGGCCAGGCACAACCCGCGCCGCGTCGGAATGCCCGTGCAAACTCACACCAAGTCGCCGAATTCCGCCGCATGCCGTTGGATGAAGCGCGCCATATAGGAGCACTCCGGCACGACCTTGCGCCCTTCCGCGCGGGCATCGGCCAGCGCCGCGCGCGCCAGCCGCTCCGCCACGCCGCGCCCGCGCAAGGCCTCCGGCACATAAGTGTGCGTGAGCACCCGCGAGCCGTCCGTCCGGGTCAGGTAAGCCGCGACCGCCAGGCTGCCATCGAGCACGAGTTCGTAACGCGACTCGGCGGCGTTGTGCCTGACCGCCGCCGCCTGTCCCGCACCCTTGTCGGTGCGGTCATGATCGTTTTTGCCTGAATCGCTGTTTTTCATGCGAACAATCTGCCTCACAATAACGGCGCGAGCAAGCGGCACAAGTCCTCCAGCAAGCCGCTGAAAAACGGGAAGCGGCGCGGGCGGTCCTGCTTCAGCTCGGTGCTCGACGCCAGCAGTGTCGCGACCCACGCGCCCATTTTCCGCACATCGGCGCGCGAATACACAAACACGCCAATCTCGAAGTTCACCAGCAGGCTGCGCAGGTCGAAATTCGCCGAGCCGATGAGCCCCACCCGTTCGTCCACGATGACCGCCTTGCTGTGCAGCATGCCCGCGCCGTAGTGCATCACGCGCGCGCCCGCGCCCCGCAATTCGCGCGTGTAAAAACGCCGCGCGTAATCGGTGATGGGATGATTCGAGCGCTCCGGCAGCACGAGCACCACCCTCACGCCCGCTCGCGCCTTTACCATCAACGAACGCCACAGCACCTCGTCCGGGATGAAGTAGGGGGTGATGACATAAATGCTCTCGCGCGCGTCCTGGATCATCGCGATCAGTCCCTCGTAAAGCGGGTCGCCCTTCGCGTCCGGGCCCGACGCGACCACCTGCAACGCGCTGTCGCCCTCCACCCGCACCGGTTCGCCGGCCTCCGCCTCCTCGTTGTGCAACGCCTCGAGCGGCTTCCCGCTCGCGAACGCCCAGTCAGCCAAAAACACCTCGTTGAGCAGCACCGCCGCCGGCCCCGCGACCACCGCGCCGAAATCGCTCCAGCGTTTTTTGTTGTAGAGCGGGCCCATGTATTCCTCGGCGAGGTTATGCCCGCCGACGATGGCGGTGTGCTGGTCAAACACCGCGATCTTGCGATGGTTGCGCAGGTTGGCCGAACGCCTCGGCACGAGCGAAAACACCGGCATGAACCGCTGCACCTCCCCGCCCGCGCGGCGGATCGGGTCCACAAAGCCGCGGCTCGAAAAAACGCAGCCCACCGCGTCGAGCAGCAGCCGCACCTTCACGCCTGCGCGCGCCCGCTCCGCAAGCAATTCCACCAGGCGCCTCCCGGTGTCGTCCCGCCCGAGGATGAATGTGGTGATGTGAATCGAATGCCGCGCATGACGGATGTTCTCCTCCATCAACGCAAACGCCTCCTCGCCCGTGGTGATGAGACGCAGCGCGTTTCCGCCGACCGGCGGGCTCGCGCCGAGCGCGTTGGTGGTGTTGATGACCTGCGACACCGATGGCGACACGCGCACGAGGTCCAGCCCGCCGTGCACGAGCACGAGGCGCGACTTGCGCGCCATCAAGCGCCGCAGTTTCCGCCCGCCGAACATCAGGTAAAGCGGCACGCCGACATAGGGAATCAACACAATCACGAGCAGCCACGCCACGGTGTTGCTCGGCTGCTTTTTCTCGGCGAAAAGGCGCGCGATGAGAAAAACCGCGAACACAAAGCCGCTCACCGCCAGCACGTGGGGTAACCATGGATGCGAAAAAATCGAGCGGAGGAATTCCATGCGAACGCCGAGCCGCTGCGATGTTGGCCATGCGCATCACGTTGTGCAAGGCGTATTAATGCGGCCGCGTGTTTCTGGCAAAAAGTTTACCGCCGCGGGCGGATGCCCGTATCGGGACATCAAGGACGGCAGTCTCCGCGAAGCCTGTCCCGCCGACCGGGCCGATCATTTCGCGGCCTCAACATTTGCCCGAAAAAAACCTTGAACTTCCGGCGGCAAACCCTGAACTTCCGCCTCCCACGTTTTGGTAGGATACTCAAGTGGCCAACGAGGGCAGACTGTAAATCTGCTGAGCACCGCTCTACGATGGTTCGAATCCATCTCCTACCACCATTTTTAGCCGGGCGCGAAAGCCCGGCTTTTGTTTTTGGAGGGTTTTCCTGATTTTTGTTCGCATGCCTCGAACAGCAACCCCATCCACCGCAGTCGGCGATATCGCCGGATTGTAACCCATTAGGTTACAATCCCCGGGAAAATGCAGGCGCGGCATCGTGCAGCGCAAAGTGGCGGCGCCGGAGGGCCGAGCTCCCGCGAGGCCATGGCCGGAAAACGTTGCGCCCGATGGCAACGGCCTCGCGGGAGCTCGGCCCTCCAGAATCCAGTTATCATTCGCAATGCTCTCAGATGCCCACGTGCTGGACGCCGATGGTGTTCTGGATGCTCTTCAGGTAATCGGAGGACTCGATGGCGGTCAGGTTGGCGCGCGCGTGTTTCAGGCGGCCCTTGATGTCCATGCGCGTGATGATGTCGGCGCTGTTGGAGCGGTCGAGGTAGGCCTCGAGATACGCCACGTGGCGGCGCCAGAGGTTGGCCTCGGCGCGTTGCTTCGTGTTCACGCGCTCCGCATACCACTGGCTGGAGAGCATGTTTTCGCGGGCGAACAACTCGCGGACCGCGGGATCGTCGAGCGTTTTGCCTTCGTAGCTGCCATGCGCCATGATGTGCAGGAGCGCCTTGAGCGGCGGAACGGCGAGCTCAATGCCGCCGTCGGCAAAATAACTTTCGGCCACGCGCTTGTGCGTGACGCAGATGTTGTCCATGCCGTCGACAAAGACATCCAGGTCCTGCATCTCGGGGCGCAGCATCTCGTCGGTGAACACCGCATGCGGGTGGTTGAAGATGCGTCCGAAATAAATGCGCACGAAACGCGTGGTGATGCGATAGCCGAGCCGGCTGGCGAGGACGGGCTTGCCGTTGTGCTCGAAGTCGGCGCATTTCTCCAGGCAGCCTTCGGCGATGAGCGCCTGGGCGGAACGCTCGGCGGGCGTCATGCGCGCGAAGACTTCGGGGATGAGCATCGAGATGTCGTGGTCCACACGGCTCTTCGGGCCGACGTAACCGGCGGCCGAGAGATAGACGTCGTGTCCGGTGAGGATCAATGAGACGAGCGAGGCGTTGAGGTCGATGACGGGGCGCAGGGCATTGAAGGGGCCCTTGGTGAGCGCGCCTTCGGAGCCGGCGCCCGTGGTCGAGGGGGATTTGCCGGTCATGGAGCTGACGAACTCCATGAAAAGCTCGGGCAGCTCGAGGTGGTGGATGGGATTGAAGACGGCGAGCGGGCGAATGCCTTTTTCCGGCGGGTTGTTGCGGCGGCCGGGCACGAGGATGTCCACCGGGAAGGGCACGGACGCATCGGCGGGGAGCCGGCGGTGCAGGCGCGCGGTGAGGTCGGCGAGCACCGGGCCGAGCGGATGCGCGATGTCGGGGCGCGTCTGGAGGTAGCGCGGGTTTTTCGAGGGTTTGCCGTCAACGAGGCGCGGATGCGCGGATGACACGAAGAACTGCGGCGTGTCGGAGTCGGCGGAGGCGCGGATGATGGCGCGCATGGGTTCGGTGTAGGCGTTGAAGCCGATGGCGTCCTCCATGAGCGCGCGGGCGTCGGCCTGCGTGAGCGGCTCGTAGTTCGAGAGAAAGACGCCCGGGCCGGCGATATCGGCCTCGGCCTGGTGGTCGTAGCCGCGGTGGATGGCGTCGTCGGGGCGCTGGAAGAGGAGCGCCTCGCAGTTGGCGACGAACTTGACCGAGCCGGCCCCGGCGGCGTGCGCGGGCAGGCCCTTGATGGCGGCGGCCGGCGCGACGATGGACGCGGTGATGTCGTCCTCCATCTGGACTTTCGAGACGGGATAAAAATCGTTGCGCAGGCTGAACACGCGCCAGGAGCCGTCCTGCTCGAAGCCGACGCGGAGGTTGTTGGTCACGAGTTTCACGCCGTCGAGCTTCAATTCGTAGCCGGGGAGTCCGTTGATGGTGTCGACGGAGAAATGGCCGGCCCAGTTGTCGCCCCACTCGGGCTTGTAGTAGCGTTTCAGGATGAAGACGATCTGCTTGATGTATTGGGGGATGGCGCGAATCCAGGTGTTGTGCTCGTCGGCATAGTCGCGGCGCGAGGGCGTGAGGAGTTTGATGACGGAGCCGAGCGAGCGCTCGGGGCTGAGGATGGGGCGCTTGTCCTTGCCGTTGCGGGCGGGATCGCGGAACCGGTTGCTGTAGTCGCGGGCGATGATGTCGGCGACCTGGGCGAAGTCTTTCTCGAAATCGGCGATGAAGACGTGGCCGGGCAGGATGGCGTTGGAGATGGCTTTCGAGATCTCGGATTTGCCGCCGCCGGAGACCGTGCTGGGTTTATGGCAAAGCTGGCCCTCGGCGACGGTGCCGACGAGGCGCCAGTTGGCGCGCGCGCCGGTGGCCCGCACCATTTTCACGCTGTAGCCGCTGGGGCGCACGTAGGTTTTCCCGGCGAGGAGCTTGATGGAGCGGGCCTCGCCCGCGTCGTCCTTCCACGAGACCGTCTGGTGGCGGAGGTTGAAGGTGGTGAGTTCGGGGACGAGGACGATTTCAGGATGCCGGGTGTCGAGCGCATGGCCTTCGGGTTGAAGGGCGAAACGGCCGCCGAAACGCGCGGCCACGTCGGCCAGCGGTTGCGGATTGGGCTCGGTGAAACCGGAAAACTCGTCGCCGAGGTCGTAGCTGGGGAACACGAGCGCGCCGCCGGCATGCTCCTCCTCGGCGAGGCCGTAGAGGTTGGCCGAGAAGCTGATCTGGGTCTTCACCTCCTTTTTGCAGTAGCCGTAGTAGTTGTCGGCAATGATGGTGACCATGACACCGCGATGGTCGCGGGCGGTGAGCTTGAAGGCGGAGCCGTCGTTGTAGAGTTCGCCCTCGTCCTTCCAGCACATGCCGTCGCGGCGCTGGCGCGGCGTGGCGAGATCCCAGTGCGGCAGGCCTGCGATGTGTTTCGGCACGGTGGTGAGGTGCGGGGCGAGGATGACGCAGCCGGTGTGGCCGATCCAGTGATCGACGTCGAGCGCGGCGTCGTTCTCGGGGAGGAACGGGTCGCCGGCGTTGCCGAAGATGCCCTCGATGAAGTCGAGGTTGCTCACGAGCGAGCCGGGCGCGAGGAAACGGATTTCCATGCTCTTTTCCTTGATGAAGCCGGGCACGTCCGGGCACACGAGCGGGCGGATGTATTGCGAGACGAAGCACTCGGCCTGCTTGTCGCCGCGATTCGCGGTGAACGGCAGGCGCATGAGCTCGCGCGGCGGGTGGAGGGCGAGGCCGAGCATCTTCGCGAAGGTGACCTTCGGCACGGCGAGCTTGTCGTCGGGGATGGGCAGGCCGCCCTCGGCAATGTGGAAAACGCCCTTGGTGGTGCGGCGGTCGTTGGCGGGATTGTGCAGCACGCCCTGGCGGACGCGGTAGCTTTTGACCAGCGGGGAGGTGAACTCGTCGCCGTCGGCGGGCAGCGAAAGCGTGCGCGCGAGGCCGGGTTCGTCGAGGACGAAGGAGCGCGCCGGGAGGCGCGGGACGTTGCCGACATCGCCGATATAGCGGTCAAGCCAGGTCTGGATGCGGTGGTCGGCGGGGCAAAGCGGGTCGATGAGCTGGCGCGTGGTCTCGCGGTAACGGGCAAAAATGGGCGCGGCGAGCGCGGTGATGGCGGCGTCGAACTCGTTGTCCACCGTCGGGCATCCGAGCAGCGAAAGGCGGAGATTGATGGCGCGATGTTGTTTCTTGAGCGACGACGGGACGGTGCTTTGTGACGACATGATTGAGGGAAATGCGATTCTACAGGATTAAAAACGAAATTTTGCCACTATGCATTGGAGCGATTCCCGTGCAAAACGGCAACGCAAGGGTTGGAAAAAAGTGCGCAGATAAATAAAAATCACATCTTCTTGGAATTGCGGGTTTGTCCCCGGGAGGCTCGCCCGTTTGGCTGAATGCTTCCATTTCCGTCCCCTGCCACTCCGCCCGCCATGCCGCCCGCTCCGACTCCGCTAGCCGACTCCTGCAAGCTTGCCATCAAGGCCATCCCCAACGCCCCGCGCAACGAGGTCGCCGGCTGGCTCGGCGACGCGCTCAAGGTCAAGGTCCACGCCCCCGCGCTCGAAGGCCGCGCCAACGACGAGCTTTGCGAGTTCATCGCGGCGACCCTCGGCCTGCCGCGCCGCGCCGTCGTCGTCGCCACCGGGGAAAAATCCCGCCAGAAGCTCCTCCAGATCACCGGCCTCACGCTCGACGCGGTGAAGTCCCGGCTCGCCCGGCCGGCGAAGCCGGCTTGAAACCCCGCCCGCGCGGCCTAGTCTTTCCCTCACCATGCAAGCTTTTCCGCACGCGGCGCGGCGCACCCAGCACAAGAAACCGAGCTTCCCCATCAGCGGCAGCTTGCGCCGCTACCTGCGCCGCTTCCGGCGCGAGCGCGAGCTGCCCGTCACCTACGAACGCCTGCGCCACTTCATCGAGTCCGCGCCGCTCAACGACCACGAAGGCCGCCCCACCCTCTGGGAAACCGTGGTTTACGACCACATCGAGATGGCGGAGATCCACGAGGGGCTGAAGCGCATGTATGCGCTGCTGCGCGTGGACGGCGACCTTTCCGTGATGCAGCACCTTTACGTGGACCGCATCGACTTCTGCGCGTTCGGCAACTCCGCGCCCTTCCGCGTCCGCATCGTCAACGCCTACAACGAAAACCCCGACCATTTTTATATCAAGAAAGGCGACGCCTCGCGCGTTTACGGCCTCGAGCTCGAGCACCTCCTGTCGCCCAACCGCATGCACTACCTCACCTACGGCAACTCGCTCGTCGAGGAGCACGTGGCGGGCATCCCGGGCGATGTGTTTGTGGACCGCTGGCTCACGAACAAGGAAATCAAACCCATCCGCCTCGCCAAGGAGCTGGTGAAGTTCAACGAACGCTGCTTCATCCGCCTGCTCGGCGACATGCGCAGCTACAACTTTGTCGTCGTCGTCACGCCCGATTTCGAGGGCGCGCAAATCCGCATCCGCGCTATGGACTTCGACCAGCAGACCTACGAGGGGCGCATGAACCTCTACCGCCCGCAGTTCTTCAAGGAAAACCAGCCGCTCGCGCTCTTCTGCATGAAGCACCTCAACATCGAATCCGCGCGCCAATACCAGCGCGAGGAACAGGTGCTGATGCTCCAGCGCAAGGCCGTCGTGGAGGACAAGCTCGACGCGCTCCTGCGCGCCATGTCGGAGGACGAGCTCGCGCCGGAAAGCCATGTCATCGAGTTGCGCGAGGGGCTCGCCGCGCACTTCCAGCGCGGCGAATACCTGCGTTGCCGGACCATGGGCGACCTCGTGCGCGAAAACCTCGAAACCATCCGCCTGAACCTCACCGCCCCGCTCCCCACCGACACCCCGCAGCCCGGCGAAATCGAGGAATGAGCGACGGCATTCCTCGCGATTGTCTCGCGGGAGGAGAACCACCCGGTTCGCAGCCCAATGGGTTACATGCGGAGCGTTTGCCGGCGGCAGTCGTTGGCGGCGCCGGTTGCCGGCTGATTTTCTTTTGCCCCAAAAGCCGGCTATTTTTGCCAGCTTGCCTCGAATGCATACTCGCCCGCGCCGATCTCGAAGGCGGGGCGTCCGTCCACCGCGCCGAGCGGCGTGAGGTCGTCGCGCTTGTCGGTGGCGCGGCCGCTTTCCGTGATGACCGCGGTCACGGGCACGGGAAGCTGCACGCCGGCCCGGGCATTGGGCGGCACCGTGACCCGCAGCGCGAATTTCCCCTCGCCGCGATCCCAGCGGACGGCGACGCGGCCGCGCACGGTGTCGATGGACGCCTCGGCCCACGCCACATCGCCCGCCGGCTCGGGGCGGACAATCACGCGCGCAAATCCCGGGCCGGACGCGTCGGGCATGATGCCGGCCAGATACTGGTAAAACCATTCCGTGATGTGCCCGAGCATGAAATGGTTTTGCGAGACATTCGGGCTCGCATCCCACGCCTCGACGAGAGTCGTGGCCCCGCGTTCCAACTGGTAGCCATAACCCGGCCGGTCCGTCTGGTTGTGGATGGCGAAAACGAGGTCGGCGCGCCCCGCCTGGCTCAAGCCGCGCAACAAATAAGGATGGCCGATCTCGCCGGTCGTGATGCCGTTGCCCGCCGCGCGAACGGCCTGGACCAGGCGGGCGAGCACGGCGTCGTATTGCCCGAACGGCACGATGCCCAGCGTGAGGGGAAGGACCTGCGAGGTTTGCGACCCGGTGGCGTAAACCGCCGTGGCCTTGTCGAGAAAGCGCGCGTTGAACGCCTCCGCTATCTCGTCGGCGAGTTCCGCGTAGCGGCGGGCGTCGCGGGAGCGGCGCAGGTGTTGCGCGATGCGTTCCATGGCCAGCGCGCCTTCGTAATAGGTCGCGGTGGCGACGAGCGGCACCGGCGTGAGGCTCGAATGGCCGGACCCGGTCGGCCCGAGATCGCACCAGTCGCCGAGGCCGTGCGAGAGGATGTGGCCGTCGGCGCGGCGGGTGAGATAATCGAAATAACGCTGCATCGCCGGGTAGTGGCGGTGGAGCGGGGTGTCGTCGCCGGTCCAGACAAATTGCTGCCAGGCCGCGAGGATGAGCGTGCTTCCCCACTCGGGCGAGTCGCGGAACCAGCCGTCGAAGCGAATATACTCCGGCGCGATGGACGGCACCAGGCCGTTCTCCAACTGCGCGTCCTCCATGTCGCCGAAAATTTTTGAAAAGAGCCGGGTGAGGTCGAATTCGGAACGCAGGGACGGGCCGTTGAGGTGGTCCTGTTCCAGCCAGCCAAGGCGCTCGCGATGCGGACAGTCGGTGAGGACGTGCGCCATGTTGCTGCGCTGCGCCCAGCGCACCAGCATGCGGATGCGGTTGAACAGTTCGTTGGAACACGCGAAATGCCCGACGGCGGGCGAGTCGGAATGCACGACCCGCGCATCGAGCCGACCCACGACCGGCAGCTCCGAGCCGCCCTCCGGGGCCGCGACCTCGACCTGGAGATAACGCGCGCCATGATAGAAAAACTTCGGCGCCCAGTCCTCGCCATCCGGATGGCCCGCGAGCCGGTAGTTCCAACCGGCCTCGGCCTTGCTGTTGTGGGTGGACCGCCAGTTGATGGAGCCGTCAGGGTTGACCAGCTCGGATGGACGGAGCTTCACCGACGCGCCCTTGGGGCCGCGCACGCGGAGCACCGGCATGAGCGCGGTGTTCTGGCCGAAATCATACACGGTGACGCCGGGACGCAGCCCGCGCACGGCGACCGGTTTCAATGTCTCATGGGCGCGCATCGGCGGCGAGGCATGGGAAAAACCGACGAGCCTGCCGCCCGGCCCGGCGGTCTCCACCGCCGCCGTCCATTTCGAGTCGTCAAAGCCGGGCCGGTCCCAGCCCCGCGGTTCGAGGCCGGCGTCGTAATCCTCGCCGCCGTAGGCGTGCTCGAAAACCGTCGGGCCGGCGGCGACTTTCCATTGCGGGTCGGACACGACCGTCTCCACGCGCCCGTCCCCGTATTCCAGTCGAAGCTGGACCAGCGCCTTCTGCGCGCGCGGGGGGCCGACGAACTTGGTGTATCGGCCGTGCGAATACTGCACGTTGTACATGCCGTTGGCCAGCGTGAGGCCGATGGCGTTGGCCCCGCCCGCCCGCAACTGCGCGGTGATGTCGCGCGTGTCGTAGATGCAGGTCTTCGTGTAGTCGGTCCAGCCGGGCTTGAGCAAATCCTCCGCGCCGACCTCGGCGCCGTTGACCGACAGCGTGTAATAACCCAGCCCGCAGACGAAAAGCACGGCGCGGCGCAACTCCCCTTCGACCGGGAACTCCCGCCGGAGCAGCAGCGTGGTGGTGGCGCGCGGATTCGAGCCGGGCAGGCCGATCCCGTCCACGAGCGCTTCAGCCGACCACGGTCCTTCCTCAAGACTCGCGCTGGCCGTCACCTTCGCGCCGGGCGCGATATTTTTTCCGCCGGAGCGCACTTCCATCTGGCTGAGCGCGAGCCGCCCGAGCGGCTGCGCGCCCTCGTCCTCGGCGATCATGCGCAAACGCGGCGCGCTCAGGCGCACGTAGCGGGCGGTGATGCCGTTCGCCGGAATCATCACCCGCGTGAACCAGAGATTGACCGGCTCCCGCGTGTGGTCCGCGATCACGGCGGCGTCGCGGAAATCGCCGGTGCGCGACAGTTCGACCTTGAACCAGCGCGGAAAGCCAAGCCGCTCGTTGACCGTGTGCACCAGCGCATGCAGGCCGACCTCCTCGATGGCGTGGTCGCGACCGAGGTCGAGCATCACCCACTGCGGCGTGTTTTCATCCGTGACCGGCGGCGTGCTGAACCCCAACCAGCGGCGGGTCACGCGGACCAGTTCGGGATCGGTGATCCACTTCGCCTGCCAGTCGCCCGGCTGGACGACGCCCATCGTCCAGGTGGCGGTTTCGCTCCACGGGGAAACGGCGCCGGTCTCATCCCAGACGCGAACCTGCCAGAAAACCCGCTCGCCCGTCCGCAAGGCGCGTCCGCCATAGGGCACTTGCAGTTGCGCGTCCCCGTCCACGCGTCCGCTGTCCCAGGCGTCCGCCTCGCCCGCCGCGAGTCTTTCGCGGGTTGACGAGACACGCACCTGCCAGGCCGTCTGTCGCGCCCCGCGCGTTGTGCTCTCCAGCGACCAGGCCAGCCTGAGCGTCCCGGAATCGATGCCCGACGGATCGCGCCCCCAATCGCAACGCAGGCCGGCCGGGGCCAGGCCGGCGGCGTGAAGCGCGGGGGACGAGAACACGCCGGACAGCAGCAAAGCCGCCAGCGGCAGGAATGACCGGAGGGTGACAAGGGATTTCATGGTGCTGGTGTTTTGGACGAAAATGAAAGCGTGCGGCTCCCGCCGGGAACGAGGTTGACTGCAACCGTCTCCGCGCCGTGCCGCACCACGGCGGAGCGGCCGCCGACGCTGCGGATCGTCGCCGCGACGGGCCGGCCTGGCCGCCATTCGATATCGACCTCGAAGCCGCCGCGCGCGCGCAACCCGCGCACCCCGCCCTCCGGCCACTCGGGCGGCAACGCGGGCAGCAGGACGATTTCCCCCGCGTGGCTTTGCAGAAGCATCTCCGCGATGGCGGCGGCGCCGCCGAAGTTTCCGTCGATCTGGAACGGCGGATGCGAGTCAAACAGGTTCGCATAGGTGCCGCCGCTCCACCGCTGTTTCGCGGTGGCGGCATTGGCGGGCTTCAGATGCGCGGCGAGCAGGCGGTGCGCGCGCGCGCCGTCGCCGAGCCGCGCCCACAGGGCCATCTTGAAGGCGAGGCTCCAGCCGGTGCCGTCGTCGCCGCGCGCGTCGAGGGATTTGCGCGCGGCGGCGGCCAGCGCCGGCGTCGCGGCCGGGTCGATTTCATCGCCGGGATAAAGCCCCCACAAATGCGCCACATGACGATGATGCGGATCGGCCTCGGGATATTCCTCCAGCCATTCCATCACGCGCCCGTCGGGCCCGATGCGGGTGGGCGCGAGGCGCCCGCGTTTCTCCCGCAACTCGGCGCGCAGCTCCGCGTCCACGCCCAGCACCTCCGAGGCGCGCGCGCACGCGTCGAAGAGATAGCGCAGCAACTGCATGTCGGCGGCCGGCCCCATGCATACGTGCGCCGCGGCGCCGCCGGGCAGCAGAAACGCGTTTTCCGGCGAATTGGACGGCGCGGTCACGAGCCAGCCATGCGCCGGCTCCTCGATCAGCATGTCGAGATAGAACAACGCGGCGCCCTTGAGCAGCGGCCACGCCCGGACAAGAAATTCGCGGTCCCCGGTGAACAGGTAATGATCCCACAAATGCTGGCACATCCAGGCCGAGCACGACACGGTCGAGCCCCAGCTCGCCGATTCGCCGGGCGAGGTGAAACCCCACGGGTTCGCGAGCAAAAACGCCACCCAGCCGCGCGCCCCGTAATAAGCGCGCGCGGTTTTTTCCCCGGGTTTTTCAAGCGAGCCGACGAGCGCGAAAAGCGGCTCGTGCAACTCGGACAAATTGCAGACCTCCGCCGGCCAGTAGTTCATCTGCGCATTGATGTTGAGATGCCAGTCGCCGTTCCACGGCGTCTGGATTTGATCGGCCCAGATACCCTGGAGGTTTGCGGGCAATCCGCCGGGCCGGGAGGAGGAAATGAGCAGGTAGCGCCCGAAATTGAAATACAGCGCGGCCAGCGACGGATCGGGCGCGCCCTCCTGAAACCGCTTCAGGCGCGCCGGCGCGTCGCGCGTCGCGGCCTCGGGATCGGCGGCACCCAGCCGCAGATTCACCCGGTCGAAAAACCGCCGGTAATCGGCTTCGTGCGCGGCCAGCAGCGCATCGAATGACTTCGCCTGCGCGCGCCTGAGGTCGTTCTCGGCGGCGGCGCGGGCGTCGTCGGTTTTTCTCCCGGCAAACGTGCGGATGTCCGTGGCGGCGGCCACGAACACGATCACCTCGTCCGCCTCGCGCACGCGCAAAACATTTCCGGCGACCTCCATCGTCCCGCCCCGCGGAACGGCGCGCACACGCGCCGCGTAGCGCACGCCCCCGCCGCCTTCGCGCCCGTCGTTGAGCCGGCCGTGCATCACAAGCCCGTCCGCGCCCGCCGCCTCCGCGACGGCGCGCTCGGGTCGCGAAAGCGTCGCGTCAAACGAAATCCGCCCCGGCCGGTCCGCGCGCAGGCGCAGCACGGCGATTTCATCAGGCGCGCTGACGAACGCCTCCCGCGTAAAACGCACCCCGTCCTGCGCGTAAGTGACGCGGCACACCGCCCGGGCCAGGTCGAGCTCGCGCCTGTATCCGGAAACTGGTGACGAAGTATCCGCGATGAACTTCAGGCGCAGGTCGCCGAGCGTCTGGTAGCAGCCGAAGGGGACATTCGCCCCCGCGCCGCGCCCCGAGCCCTCGCCCGCGCAGGTGAAATGCGCGTTGACCAGTTTTTCCGCCGCGGCGTTGTCGCCGGCCAGCAGCAACCGGCGGATTTCCGGCAGCGTCGCGGCCGCGCCCGGGCGGTCGGCGTCCTGCGGCGAACCGGACCACATGCCGCTTTCATTGAGCACGACGCGCTCTTCCGCGATGCCGCCGTAAACCGTCGCGCCGAGCCGTCCGTTGCCCAGCGGCGCGGCCTCGAAAAATTCCGCGGCGGGAGCCCCGAGCCAGACGAAGCGCGCTTCGTCCGCCGGCGCCGAGCCCCGCGCCGCTCCGGCCAGCATGCAGGCCGCAAGGAGAATGATGGCACGCGCCGGTTTCATGGTGCGATTTAAAGTAGTGTCAGAATCAAAAGGGATGAGGAAGAACGCCTGCGCAGGAGCGGCGGCGTCCCGCCGCCGGACGAGGCGAAGCCTCGCCCCTTTGCGATGGGATGCTCGAAAGCCTGCATGTGAACGGGCGCTCGCGTTGCTCGCGTCCGGCGGCGGGACGCCGCCGCTCCGTGCGCAAGCGTCCATTGGTGACTCGACTTTGAATCGCGCGCCGGGGCTCATGGTTTTGCCGTGATTTCTCCATCGCCGCCGGCGCGCAAGTCTTTCGAAGTGGCAAGCGCGATGACGCGCCCCTGGTCGCCCACCGCGCAATAGAAATGATAGACCACGCCGTCGTGCTTCAACACCCACGGCTTGTGCGCGAATTTCTCGTCAAACGGTTCGCTGGGCTCGACCAGATTCGGGCCGTCCCACTTGGTCCAGTTCACGAGGTCGTAGGAGCAGGCGAAGGTATCGAACGCGTGCGGACGCCAGCGAAAGCCGAAATAAAACATCACCCAGACATCGCCGATCTTCATGATTTGCGGATCGCCCGAGATCGCCGGTTTTCCGGGTGCGTTGTCCACCACGAAATCGGCGCCGTAGCGCGTCCAGTTCACCATGTCGCGCGACACCGCCATGCCGATGGCCTCGTGCGAATGCACGGCAGATTTCCCGTTGTAAAACATGACGAACGGCCAGCCAAGCGACTCGGCTTCGTCGCGGATGATGGTGCTCTTGTAGAGCGTGTTGCTCTCAAACGGACGCGCGTCGGGCTGCGCGGTGGACAACACGGGGTTTGACGGCAGGCGCGTCCATTCCGCCGCCCGCGCGGGGTCGTCCGTGGTCGCGAGGCCGATGGCGAGCGGGTCGGGCTCGTAGCCCTGCTTCGCGCCGCCGATGTAGGACAGCCAGTATTTCCCGTCGTGCGTGCCAAGCGCGTGCGTGCCGCCTTCCCAGCGCCAGTCGGGCAGCGAAACGCCGCCGTCGGCCTGCCAGGCATCCCAGCCCTCGCGGCGGAACGAGAGGATTTTCCCCAGTTTCTCCCAGCGCAGGAGATCGTCGCTGCGCGCGAGAAAGGTCTCGTAACCGGCGTCGTCGCGGATGGCGACATACATCATATACCAGCGGCCCTGGTGGCGAAACACGCTGGGGCAATCCACCAGCTCCGTCGCGGTCTCGCCCTTGAGCACCACGCCGTATTTGTGCGGGGTCTTCACCTCGTCATGGATGCGGCGCATGGTCTCGGCGGACACCTCGCGCCCCGGCCCAGGAGGGGGCTGAATCACATCCGGCCGCGGGCTCGCGGCGGATGCGATTCCGGTGGAGCCGGCAATAAACAAAAGAGCGGCAATGAGGGCGGGGCGCGGGCCGGGCCTGGAGGGAGTCGTCATGGCGGAGGAGGATTTTCCTGGTTGCGGGCGATGGCGGGATGCGGGGAAAAGCGATGGCTCATCTATACGTCCGTTCGCCCCGGAAATCTATCGGTATAATCCTTGGTTTATGCATTATCCTAAGAAAACCCGTGGCGCTCCCGCGGCGCGCGCACGCCCCGGCCCGCGCGCGGTCCCCTCTCCCGTCCCGGCGCGGCTCATTCCCGGCTGTTTTGCGCGATGCCGTGGTGCGCCCGGTATTCGCGCGGCGTGCATCCGCACGAGCGGCGGAACGCCTCGTTGAAACGGCTGATGGAGTTGAAGCCCGAGCCCAGCGCGATATCGACGATCTTCTCGTCCGAGGTGATGAGCATGCGCTGCGCATGCGACACCCGGTGATGGATGAGGTAGTCGAGCAGCGTCATGCCAAAGGCTTTCTTGAAAAGATTCATGGCATAGTTCGGGTGCAGCCCGACCGCCTCGCTGATGTCCGCCACGGTGAGCGGCTCCGTGTATTGCCGCGCGACATAGCAGGCCATCTGCTCGACCTTGTTGAGCCCGCCCTCCTGCAGGCAAAACGGGCCGCTGCTCCGGCCGGCCTGTTGTTCCGACGCCTTGCGCTCGGCGATGCTCGCGGCCATGCGCCGGAGCCGCGCTTCCATTTCCAGTATAATAATGTCTTTTGCCGCCTCGTCGGTCTTCTGCAGATCGTCCTCCCAGCGGGAAAATAGCGCCCGGTCGAAGTCCACCAGCGGCTTCTCGTCCTCCAGCGCCAGCCCGCCGCGCATCAACAATTGCACCAGCTGCTCCGGCAGCCGGCGTTGGAGAAACCACACCAGCGGGATCGTCACCACGAAATAATCCGTGCCCTCGGCGAAGTCGATGATCTGGTGGGGAATCGAGGCCCAAAACGCGCCGAGCTGGCCGGCCTTGATGTGGATTTTCTCACCGCCCAGCAGATAAGAAAGCCATCCTTTCTGCACGAGATTGAGCTCGATTTCGTTATGATGGTCGGGCCGCGGCATCCTTGACGGTATCCAATGCACGCAAGTCAGGCCGTAGGATGCAAAGTCGGGACGATTGGGGTCGAACTGCACCATGTTGGGATATTAGAATACCGCAGATATTGGGACTTATCGCGGAAGAGGCGAAACCAAAAACACATTACCGTCCAGTCAGCAGCAAGGATGCAGGTGAGAGCATCCGCCAACGAATTCCTTCCCTTTCCTCTTCATCTTTCCTCCTCCGCCCAAATCCCTCCGCCCGCCCGTCCACCATCGGCGCGGGGACAGCCCGGCGGACCACCGGCATGAAAACAACCACTCCCTCCATCGGTGTCATCATCGGCAACCGTGATTTTTTCCCCGATCATCTCGTCGGCGAGGCCCGCGCCGACATCGAACGCTTCGCCCGGCAGGCGGCGTTCGATCCCGTCATGCTCACGCCCGATGACACGAAGCTCGGCGGCGTCGAGACCTTCGACGACGCGCAAAAATGCGCCGCGCTGTTTCGCGCCCACCGCGAGCGCATCGCGGGCGTGCTGGTTGTCCTGCCGAACTTTGGCACGGAGAAAGGCGTGGCCGACACCCTCAAGCTCGCCGCCCTGAATGTCCCCGTCCTCGTGCAGGCCTACCCCGACACGCTCGGCAAGCTCGACGTCATCCATCGCCGCGACGCGTGGTGCGGAAAAATCTCCGTTTGCAACAACCTCCGCCAGGCCGGCATCCCGTTCACGCTCACCGCGAGCCATGTCACGCATCCCGGCGCCCCGTCCTTCGCGCAGGACATCGGCCGCTTCATCGCGGTGTGCCGGGTGGCGGGCGGCCTGCGCAAGGTCCGCATCGGCGCGGTCGGCGCGCGGCCCGGCGCGTTCAACACCGTCCGCTACAGCGAGAAAATCCTCGAGCGCCACGGCATCAGCGTCACCACCGTGGACCTGTCCGAAATCCTCGGCGCGGCGGCAAAACTCGAGGATCGCCACCGCCGGGTGACCGCAAAAATCGATGAGATCAATGCCTACGCCGACGCCTCCGCGGTACCTCCGGCGCGGCTCCTCCAGATGGCGCGGCTCGGCGTGGTGCTGGACGATTTCGTGGCGGAAAACCATCTCGATGCCACCGCCATCCAGTGCTGGAACTCCCTTCAGCAAAACCACGGCTGCAATGTCTGCACCAGCATGAGCATGATGAGCGAGAAGCTTTTGCCCAGCGCGTGCGAGGTCGATGTCACCGGCGCGCTCACCATGCATGCCATGCAGCTGGCCTCCGGCTCGCCCAGCGCGCTCGTGGACTGGAACAACAACTACGCGGACGACCCCGACAAGTGCGTGCTCTTCCACTGCGGCAACTGGGCCAAGTCCTTCACCCCCGGTGTCCGTGTATCCAGTGCACCGATACTCGGCTCCTCGCTCGGGGTGGAGAACACCTGGGGCGCGCTCGACGGCCGCGCGCCCGCCGGCCCGCTCACCTACGGCCGCATCACCACCGACGACACAGGCGGAACCATGCGCGCCTACGTCGGCGAGGGCGAGCTCACCCATGACGACCTGCCCACCTTCGGCAACCGCGCGGTCGCCCGCGTGCCGCGGCTGCAGGCGCTCATGCGCCACGTCTGCCGCGAGGGCTTCGAGCATCATGTCGTGATGAACGCCTCGCTCACCGCCGCCATCCTGGAAGAGGCGTTCACCCGCTACCTGGGCTGGGAGGTTTACCACCACGCAAAGACCGACGAATCGTGACCATGCCGACCGACCGCGAACTCGCGCGCAAATCCATCCTCTACCGCCGGCGGCTCCTGCAATGCATCCACCGCGCCGGCGCGGGGCACACCGGCGGCAGCCTGTCGTGCGTGGATATCCTGAACGTCCTCTACAACCGCATCCTCCGCGTCTCGCCGGAAACCGCCTCCTCGCCGGATCGCGACCGCTACGTGCAGAGCAAGGGCCATTCCGCGGAGGCGCTGTTTGTCGTCCTCGCCGACCGCGGTTTCTTCCCGGAGGCGGAGCTCGAAACGCTCTGCCGCTACCGCGCGCGGCTCGCCGGCCACCCGACGCGCGACGTGCCCGGCGTCGAGCAAAACACCGGCGCGCTCGGCCACGGCCTGCCCATCGCCGCCGGCATGGCCATCGCCGGCAAGCTCGACTCCGCCGCCTACCGCGTGTTCGCGCTGCTGGGCGACGGCGAACTCGCCGAGGGCTCGAACTGGGAGGCCGCCATGGCCGCCGCGCATTACCGGCTGGACAACCTCACCGCCATCATCGACTGCAACACGCTCCAGATCACCGGGCGCACCCGCGAGGTGATGAACAGCGAGCCGCTCGAGGCCAAATGGGCCGCGTTCGGCTGGGCCGTGCGCCGCGTCCCCGGCCACGACCTCGCCGCGCTCACCGCCGCGCTCGCGCGGCCGCTCGAGCCCGGAAAGCCGGGTATTGTCATTGCGGATACAATCAAGGGCAGGGGCGTCGCCTTCATGGAGGACAACGCCAGATGGCACCACGGCGTGCCCTCGGACGACGAACTCGCGCGCGCCCTCGCCGGGCTCGACGACGCCCTGGCGGAGCTGGAAAGGAGCGCCGCATGAGCGCGCCCTCCCCCGCCCTGCACAGCGAGGCCGCGCTCCGCGTCGCCGCGCGTCTCGGGCTGCGCCCCGCGCGCGCCAATCTCGACGAATTTGCCGCCGCGCTCCTCGCCCTCGCGCAGGCCAACCGCAACGTCCTCGCCGTCACCAGCGACTCGCGCGGTTCCGGCAAGCTCGGCCCGTTCGGGCAGGCCCTCCCGTGCCAGATCGTCGAGGTCGGCATCGCCGAGCAAAACCTCGTCGGCATCGCCGCCGGTCTCGCCTCCGCGGGCAAAACCGTGTTCGCCGTTTCCCCCGCCTGTTTCCTCACCGCGCGGGCCTTCGAACAGGTGAAAAACGATGTCGCATATTCCGGCAATCCCGTGGTGCTCGTGGGCATCAGCGCGGGCGTGAGCTACGGCGCGCTCGGCGCCACGCACCACTCGCTGCACGACTTCGCCGCGCTGCGCGCGGTCAACAACCTCGTCATCGCCGCGCCCGCGGACAATTTCGAGGCGCGCGAGGCCGTCCGCGCCGCGGCCGCCGCCCGCCGCCCCGTTTACCTGCGCTTCGGCAAGGCGCCCCTTTACGACCTGCCGGGGGCGGACGGGTTTGCGTTCGGCCGCGCCCGCCTGCTGCGCGCCGGCCGCGACGCCGCCTTCATCGCGACCGGCGAGACAGTCATCCACGCGCTGCTCGCCGCCGCGCACCTGCGGGAGACCGCCGGGATCGACTGCCGCGTGCTCAGCCTGCCCACGATCAAGCCGCTCGATGCCGCGGCGGTGCTCGCGGCCGCGCGCGAATGCCGCGCGGTGCTCACCGTGGAGGAACACATGGTCCACGGCGGCCTGGGCGAGGCCTGCGCCGCCTTGATCGCACAATCCGGCGCCGCGCCGCGTTTTCACATCGCGGGCATTCCCGACGAGCACATCGTCAACGGCAGCCAGGCCGACATTTTCCGCCACTACGGCCTCACCATGGAAGGCCTTTCCGCAACCATGCTCGAACTCCTGGGGAGAAATTAAGAACCAAGGATTAAAAATATCCGCCGCCCCGCCCCGCGTCTCCTCATTCTTAATTTCTCATTCCTAATTCTTGATTTATTCCGCCATGCCGCTCGTCCTCGCCCTCGACCAAAGCACCTCGGCCACGAAAGCGCTGCTTTTCGACGCGGACGGACGCTGCCTCGACACGGAATCGCGCGGGCACCGCCAGCATTACCCGCAGCCCGGCTGGGTGGAGCACGACGCGGAGGAAATCTGGGCCAACACGCTCGCCACGTTGCGCGCCGTGGCCGCGCGCCATGAATCGCGGCGGGACGAGATCGCCTGCCTGAGCCTGGCCAACCAGCGCGAAACCGTCGTGGTGTTTGAGCGCGGCAGCGGGCGCCCGCTCCGCCCGGCGATCGTGTGGCTGTGCCGGCGGGGCGACGCGTTGTGCGACGAGCATCGGGCGAATGGCACGGAACCGCTGATTCACAGCCGGACCGGCCTGAAGCTCGACGCGTATTTTTCCGCCTCGAAACTCCAGTGGCTGGTCCGCAACGACGCGGCACTCCGCGCCAAACTCGCGCGCGGCGAGGCGCTCGTCGGCACCATCGACGCCTACCTGGTTTACCGGCTCACGGGCGGAAGGACCTTTGCCACCGATCCGACCAATGCCAGCCGCACGCTGCTTTTCGACATCACGCGGATGCGCTGGGACGACGGCCTGTGCGACTTGTGGCAGGTGCCGCGCGGCGCGCTGCCGGAAGTACGCGAGAGCAGCGCGGTGTTTGGCGAAACCACCCTCGGCGGCGCGCTGCGGCGCCCGCTGCCGGTCTGCGGCGTGATGGGCGACTCGCAGGCCGCGCTGTTCGCCCAGCGGTGCTTCGGGTCCGGCATGGCCAAGGCCACTTTCGGCACCGGCTCGTCCGTCCTCCTCAACATCGGCCGCGAGCCGCGTTTCTCCCGGCAAGGCATCGTCACCACGCTGGCCTGGGTCATCGAAGGGCGCCCGACCTACGCGCTCGAAGGCATCATCATCAGCGCCGCCGCCACCCTTTCATGGCTGGGCAGCCAGCTCGGCCTGATGGCCGACGCCGCGGAATCGGAAGCCATCGCCGCCTCGCTGCCCGGGAACGAAGGCGTTTATCTCGTGCCGGCGTTTTCCGGGCTGGGCTTTCCCCACTGGCAGCCGGCGGCGCGCGCGGCCATCACCGGCCTGAGCGGACGCAGCGACCGGCGGCATGTGGTGCGCGCCGGCCTGGAGTCAATCGCCTACCAGATTCGCGACGTGCTCGACGGGCTGCGGGCCGACGCCGGCGTGGAATTGCGCGGGCTGCGCTGCGACGGCGGGCCGACATCGAACCGCTGGCTGATGCAGTTCACCGCCGATCTCGCGGGCGTGGAACTGCGCGCATCCACGATGCCCTACTGCTCCGCCCTCGGCGCCGCCTTCATGGGCATGCTGGGCCGGAAAATCCATTCCTCGGAAACCGCGCTGGGGAACTTGCCTTGCGACGATGTTTCTTATTCTCCCTCGATGCCCCCGGACGACGCGCAACGACTTCTCGCCGGCTGGTGGCATGCCGTGCGCCAGACGTTCCCCCGCCCTCAATCCCCGCTCCCCGCCTTATGAAAAACACACGCCTCCCCCTGCTCGTCATTCCCGCCCTCCTTGCCGCCGTGCCGCTCCCCGCCGGGAAAAACGCCCTGATCGACACCACCTCGTCGCCATTCGCCAAAATGTACATGGTCGATCTCGATGACGTGAAGTGGACGTCCGGTTTCTGGGCGGAGCGCTTCGACGTTTGCCGCGACACCATGGTGCCCCACCTGTGGAAAATCTTTCAGGACGACAAGGGCAGCCACGCCTGGGCCAACTATCTCATCGCGGCGGGCCTGCAAAAAGGCGACTTCTCCGGCCCGCCCTTCAACGACGGCGATTTCCTCAAGTGGGTCGAGGCGCTCGCCCAGGTTTACGCCGTCACGCGCGACCCCGCCATCGACGCGCAGCTCGACCGCATCATCGAGGTCGTCGGCAAGGCCCAGCGCGAGGACGGCTACCTGCACACCCAGACCATCATCCCGCAGCGCAACGGCGGCGACGTGCGCGAATTTGCCGACCGCGAGCATTTCGAGACCTACAACATGGGGCATCTCATGACCGCGGCGTGCGTGCACCATCGCGCCACCGGCAAGGACTCCCTGCTCGCGCTCGCCCGCAAGGCCGCCGACTACATCGACCGGCTCTGCAAGGACAAGCCCCGCGAACTCGCCCGCAACGCCATCTGCCCCTCGCACTACATGGGCGTGGTCGAGCTTTACCGCGTCACCGGCGAGCCCCGCTACCTCGAACTCGCGCGGCAGTTGATCGAGATCCGCGGCCTCGTGCCGTCCGGCGAGGGCAGCGACCATAACCAGGACCGCATGCCGTTCCGGGAGATGACCGCGGCCGTCGGCCACGCCGTGCGCGCCAATTACCTCTATGCCGGCGTCGCCGACGTGTATTCGGAAAACGGAGACACGACGCTCCTCGGCACCCTCTCGACCATCGCCGCCGACGTCTCCGGGCAAAAACTCTATATCACCGGCATGACCGGCGCGCTCTACGACGGGGCCTCGCCCGACGGCGTCGATTACACGCAGCACCACGCCATCAAGACCGTGCACCAGGCCTACGGGCGCGGCTACCAGCTGCCCAATCTCACCGCCTACAACGAAACCTGCGCCACCATCGGCTATGCGATGTGGATCTGGCGCATGCTCCAGATCACGGGCGACGCGCGCTGCGCCGACCTCTTCGAGCAGACGCTCTACAACGGCGTCCTTCCCGGCATCAGCCTCGAGGGTAGGGACTATTTCTACGTCAACGCGCTCAAGAAACTCCACGACTTCAAGGTGCCGCTGCGCTGGTCGCGCACCCGCGAGCCCAACATCCCGGCGAGTTTCTGCTGCCCGCCCAATGTCGTCCGCACCATCGCCGAGGCGCACAACTACGTCTATTCGCTTTCGCCGGACACGCTCTGGGTGCACCTTTACGCGGCCAGCGAACTCGACACCGCGTGGACCGACGGCGGCCGCATCCGCCTCAGGCAGGAAACCGGCTATCCTTGGGACGGCGCGGTGCGGCTCACCATCACCGAGGCCCCGGCCAAGCCGGTCGCGATCAGGCTGCGCATTCCCGGCTGGCTGAAGGAACCGGCCTCGGTGCGCGTCGCCGGAAAACCGGCCGAAGGCCGGCCCCGGCCCGGCTCGTATTTCGAGATCAGGCGCGCCTGGAAACCGGGCGACGTGATCGAGCTGGACCTCCCCTTCGGCGTCGAATTATGGGAGGCCAATCCCCTGGTGGAGGAAACCCTCGACCAGGTCACGGTCAAATACGGTCCGCTGGTCTATTGCCTCGAGTCGAACGACCTGCCCCGGGACATCCGGCTTCAGGATGTGGCCGTCCGCGCCGCCGGGCACGATCACTCGAAATGCCACGTCGTGCCCGCGACCATCGCCGGCGCCGGAATGCGCGCCATCACGCTGCCCGCCATCGCCCTCAAACGCCAGCCTTGGCAACCCGACGAACTCTACCGCAGGACCGGCGCGGCCCGCCCCGAGCCCTTCACGTTGAAGCTCATTCCCTATTACGCGTGGGGCAACCGCGGCGACGCCGAAATGTCCGTCTGGCTCCCGGTCCGCTGACGCGACATATATATTTCTCCCTCTTTATTCTTTCTCCCATTCTTCATTCACCCCGTTGCACGCAATACGTGGTTAAAGACAACCCCCACCTATCCCTCCCCATGCGATTGATCTCCCTCTCCCTGTTCATGTTTCATATTGTCGGTGTCACATTGGCGCAATCCTCACCCCAGGAAATGCCCGTGCCCAATACCGCTGAAACAACAAGTCTGATAACGGCAGGGGAAGGCGATGGCATTGATCCGGAATTGGCGGCGCTAAAAGCCGTGCGCGTAACGAAGCCCGGGCGGTTCGCAAGTGCGGCGGAATTTCAATCCGCCCGCACAGCCGAGGCCAGAGCTTGGCTGGAGCAGGCAGCCAAACTCCGCTCTTACCAAGAGAAGGCCGTGGCGCCGGAGAATCATCGTGAGGCACGCAAACTTGAATATACTGCACTCCTCAACGCAGCCAGGGCGGGCGATCCTTCAGGTGAGACACGCCGATTGCAAATGCTTGAGAATATACGATCTGACAAAAGCTTTCCTGCTGGCGTGCGTTGCGAAATGGTTGCGCATTCACAGTATCATAATCTCCAAAAAAGATTATCAGAGAGGAAGATTGTGCCTTCGTCTGCGGATGGACGGAGGGACTCCCGTCGGAATCAGCCGGGCACGCCGGATGAAGCGCGGGCGGAATTTGCATTTGATGCTTACTTGGCCGAATGCGAGCAGGTTGAACGCGCATTGATTGAGGAATTTCCAGATGCACCCAATGGTTACGAAGGGTTGCTGTGCATTGCCCGCGACAGCTCGCAGGAGCGGGGAGCCGCAATCGTGGCAGAGTTGATGGAGATGAAAAATCTGCCTCTCCATTTGATAAATGAATGCCGGATCATGCAGAAAAGATATGGGCTGACGGGGAGACGGCTCACCGGGCTGCTCCCGTTGACGGATGGAAAAGAGACATGGATATATAGTTGGTCGAAGGATGCCATCGGGGGGGCGATGGCTGTAAAAGCGCTAGCCGAGCGCTTTCCGGGAAAAGAATTTGTCGGGATCTGCCTGGACAAGGACACTGAGGCGGCCCGGCGGGCGGCGGAGACCGGAGGGCCGCCCGGACAACAGGTATATGATGCATCCGGTGAAATCGCGGCGGAACTGGGGCTGACCTCCCCGGCATTGTTATACATTGCCGACGAGTCCGGCTGCATCCGCTCGGTCAGCGGGATGAACGAGGCCCGCAGGCTCGTCTCAGCCCTCCCCAAAGCCGGGATATCCGGCGTCAACCCGCCTTCATCCGCCACACCATGAAAACAAAAATCACAATATTTTTGATAGTGGCGGCGGGGCTCTGCGGCGCCTCGGCCCGCGGGGAGTGGGTATATTCAGGCAGCGTGGCGATCGGCCGGCCATACACGGTTGTTTTCTATTATTCTGATTATTATCAAACCGACACACTTTGGGGAACAATATACAAGAATGGCAGCTATTGCGCCAGCGAGTATGGTTACAATTCAGTGTATATTCCAGTCTCCAGTGCTGATAACACACCGGGGCCGGCGAATTTTTCGGCCTCGGTGAGATTGCTTTCCTATCCGATACCCATTCATGAGTCCGGCATCACTGTGAATGTGTATGACCCCAACACTCCCCCTGCCATCGCCTGGGCGAATCTGCCTTCCGAGGTTCTCACGGGACAGGCATTCACACTGCGGGCTGCGGCCACCGATGCCACCGGGAATCTTGAAGCAATCCTGCTTGACCTAAACGGGAGCCCTCATCGGCACGACGGGTTTTCGGGCGGGCTGACCGGCAGCGGCTCCGGCGCGTATCTTGATTCCTACGCAATCACCGCGGGCGCCGCGGGCACCACCTACCTGTTCACCGCAAAGGCGCGGGACACAAACGGAGCCGAGTCGCTAACCATATCACACACCGTCGTCGTGGCGAATCGCAATCCCGTGATCACACTGGGCCTTGGCGGCGTGAATCTCACGGGAGGGCAAACGCATGACATGGGCATGCCCAATGGCAGCTCGCTGACCTTTTCCATCCTGGCGTCGGACCCGGATGGCAACTATCAGCGCACCCGGCTTTGGGTAAGCGTTGACGGAGGGGCGAGCTGGCAGGAAATTTATAATTCCACCACGTCCTCCGGTTCGTTTTCATACACGCTCAATTCGATCGGGACATACCATTTTCATGCGCGCGCCTATGATGCATTGGGAGCGGAATCCGGAACAGTCATTGTCAATGTGACCTCGGAGAACCACGCACCCGGCCCGTCATCCCTGACCGCAACCAAAACCGCCATGCATGTGGGCGAGACCACGACATTGACCGCAACGCTCGCCGATGTCGATGGGAATCTTAACGCTCATGGCATCTGGTGGAACCGTGGCATTTCAGGGTCGGACTGGGTTCATCCGCAAGTGGAGTGGAGCGGTGCGCAGCCTGATGCAACCGGATGGTCAAACATCTCCACGCAAGACCTGGCACCGTCAAACTCATCCAACAGCGTCATCACCGCGGACTGGACTCCCGCCGGCACGGGCACCTATGCGTTTCATTGCGCGGGAGGTGATTCCGCGGGCGCATGGGGCGGAGGCGCGGAAGTCACCATCGTGGTTTCGGACATCCCCCCCGATACCACGGCGCCGTCCGTTCCCACCGGGCTGGCGGCAAGTGCCATCGACGCCACAAGCTTTACTCTCTCATGGACGGCTTGCACGGACAATGTGGGTGTCGAGACTTACGAAGTGTGCAAGGATGGGATGAGTATAAACAACCATGTGATCGGCACCCAGATTACTGTTTCCGGGCTCCAAAGAGGCGCCTCCTATCTCATGTCGGTTCGCGCTCGGGATGCGGCAGGAAACTGGTCTGATTGGAGCGCGCCCCTCACCGTCTCCACCGATCCAAACGCCCCTGTCACTTTGCCTGTGGATTGGGCGGACCAGCACGACCTCGATCCCGCCGACACCTTGGGCGATCCCGACGGCGACGGGCTGACCAACATCGCCGAATATAACCTTGGCACCGATCCCCGCCACTATGACGCGGGAACTAGCGCGCTGGGCAACACCGTGCCGGCGGGCTGGCCCGCGCCTCTGGCCGGCGGCACCCTCGCGGTGGGCACGACGGCAGGCGAGTTCTCCGTGGATAAAAACGGCGCGGCTACCTACACTATTCCCATCGCGGTGTCCCCCGGCACGGCGGGAGTGGAACCGAAGATCACCCTGAATTACAGCAGCCAGGCGGGAGCGGGCGTGGCGGGCTATGGCTGGTCCATCGGAGGCCTGTCGGCGATTTCCCGCGGCGGACAGACGAAGTTGATCGACGGACAAACACGGACGGTGAATTTTACAAGACAGGATCGCTTCCACCTCGACGGCCAAAGGCTGATGGTGGTTGACGGCGAGTATGGCGAAAATAATTCGGAATATCGCACCGAGCTGGAATCATTCACCCGGGTGGTCTCATACGGGAGCACTGCATCCGGCATGAGTCCGGCGTGGTTCAAGGCCTGGACCAAGTCCGGCCTTGTCATCGAATTTGGCAATACGCCTGGCTCGGTTTTCCGTCCGCCACTGGCCTCCGGCGGAGGCGTTGCCGAACCTCTGTCATGGGCGGTGAGCAAAATCAGCGACACGGCGGGCAATTACATGACTTTTCATTACGAAGTGGACGCGGCTAACGGGCAACAGGTGCTGGCGGAGATAAAATATACAGGAAACGACGGGACCGGTCTTGCCACCTATGCCTCGGTCGTATTTGACTACGAAAGCAGGCCGGACACCTCGTTTGCCTATATCCACGGAGCCAAGGTGTCTTCGCTGAAACGTCTGAAATCAATAACCGCGACTCATGGCGACACCAGCGTGCGCTCCTATTCGCTCTCCTATGTCCAGCGCGCCCACAACAACCGCTCCATGCTGGCCTCCATCACCGAAACGGGGTTGGAAGGTGTCTATTACAAGCCGCTCACCTTCGAATACGGTGATCCGCCCAATGGTTTTGACACGGCGGCGTCCGCTTGGGAGCCCCCCGCCATGATTGCGGGTGCGAGCGGCGGGAATGCGCTCCCCCAGCAGGGGGTGGCTTTCATTGACCTGAACGGGGATGGTTTGGTGGATTGCGTCCAGAACATCTCCACGGGAGCCAATAATGCGTGGCTGAACACCCCGGACGGATGGACGCCTGCCAATGGCAGCAACGGACTCCCGGATTACCGCCTGCCCGTGACGCTTTCAAATAACTCGACCTACTATGCCGACACGGGGGCCAGGTTTGAGGATTATAATGTGGATGGACTCGTCGATATAATGAGCCAGGGAGGCAATGTGTGGCTGAACACTGGCTCGGGATGGCAGTTCAGCAACCGATTTTCGCTCCCCGCGAATCCTCCTTTCACCTTTAATCAGGATGATTATCCCGGGTTTGTATATTTTAGTTACATCGGACTCGCCCGTGCTCACCCGGTGATTCTGGATTACAATTGGGACGGCAGGCCGGATTTCTCGGCGAATTCGGAACATTATGTGAGTGGCATTGATATCAATACCACGGGCAATTACATGTCGGAGCTTGCCATCCCCGTGTATGACGACACATGGCTGAACCACGGCGGCGGTTCAGAGGGCGTCCGCGGCTCTGCGTGGGCGCATGCCGCCTCCCACTCGTGGAAGGACCCGTTTCAAAGAGTGGGGGAACGGTTCATCGATTACGGCGAACGCCGTGTCGATCTGGATGGCGATGGTCATGCTGATCTCATAAGGGCTCAGGACCAAGGGAGCATGTCATATATCAAAACGAGCGCAACCACATCAAGAACAGCCCCCGAATACATCCTGCCCCACCCTTTGGTCAAACGGCAGAACAGCTCTCAATATCCCTCGCTCCCCCTCGGTGGCCAGTTGGTGGACATCAATGGGGACGGACTGGTGGACTTCATCACCGCCAACAGCGGGATCTCGGGCAATTACCAGTATGCGGTGTATATGAACACCGGAAACGGCTGGATCGAAGGGCCGTCGGCATACCGAGCCCCCACCTCTCTCTATCAGAACCATGAAAGCTGGGGCGTGGTTTTTGTTGATATCAATAATGACGGATTGGTGGACTGCGTGCGGGGGCACAACACTACCCGCTCGACCTACCTGAACACGGGTTCAGGCTGGCAGTATGTCACTGATTTTGATATTCCCCGCCAATTGCACCAGGATAACCGGGGCGACGCGGGGGGCCGGTTGATTGATTTGAACGGCGATGGCGCGCTTGACATGGTCTGGAATTGGGACGGGGACAATGTGATTGCCAAAGGCGCGGTTATCAATCGGCGAGTCAACCCGGACCGTCTCGTCCAAGTCACCAACGGATTCGATGTCTCGGTCGCCATCGAGTATGCGCCACTTACCGCCTGCGACGGTGATGGCGTCCCGGTCGTTTATGAGAAGGGAGCCGGCGCGAGTTTTCCCCAATTTGATGTCGCCGGGGGCCTGCATGTCGTAAAAACCGTCTCTCATGACGATGGCGTGGATGGGACCTACGACATCAACTACCGCTACGGAGGGCTGAGGGTCGAACAGGATCGCGGCAACCTCGGCTTTGCCTGGATGCAGGCCACCGACACCCGCACGGGCATCCGCACCCGGACGCAGTTCAGCCAAGAATGGCCCTGCATCGGTTTGCCAACCGACAGCATCACGCAAACGGAGGATAATGTCATTCTGTCGCAAACCGCCACCGACTATGCCCAGCTTTCGTTAAACGAAGGCAAAACCGTCTTTCCCTATGCCGCCGAGACTATTCAAAACACCTACGAACTAAATGGCACCCTCACGTCCGAAACTGTCACCCATTACACTTACGATAATTATGGCAACGCCGTCACCATCACGACCGACACCTCCGGCGGCAACGAGGAATTTATAAAAGCCGTCACCAGCACGTATGAAAACTGGGTTGCCACCCCCTCGGCCACCGGTCTCGGCGGTTGGATGCTCGGGCGTTTGACGAGCAGCACCGTGACCACCACCGCCCCGAATCCCGACGGTGGCGGCCCGATTGTCCAGACCCGCACCTCTGATTTTGAATACGATCCCGCCACCGGCTTCCTCATCACGGAAATCATCGAACCCGGCGAGCCGGACACTTCTCCGCTCAAGCTGACCACCACCTACACCCACGATTCCTTCGGCCACAAAACCATGGTGACCACCACCGGAGCGGGCCTCGGTGCCGGACGCACCGCCACCACAAATTATGATGACCTCGGGCGCTTCCCGCAGAAAACCGTCAACGCCGTCGGGCAGACGGAAACTTATGAATATGACCCCGCCCTCGGCGTCCGGCTGTCCGCCACCGGACCCAACGGCCTTGTCACCTCATGGGAATATGACGCCTTTGCCCGTCCCGGGCGCGAGCTTCGCGCCGACGGCACCGAGAGCGTCACACACCACCGCTGGGCCGGCGCCGGCGCTCCGGAGGGGGCGTTGTATTATATCGAGACCGAGTCCACCGGTTCCGCCCCCGCCGTCACCTTTTATGACAAAATGGGCCGCGCCGTGGCTTCGTGGAGCGTCAATCCCGGCGGCCACGACGGCCTCGCCCGCATCGTCGCCACCGAGACTCATTACGACATGATGGGCCGCGCCCATGAGTCTTCGCTTCCACACTATCTCAACGCGGAAGCCAGCGGTATCGCTTGGACGCGCACGCTCCTTTACGACGACCTGGGCCGCCCGCTGGAAATTTCCACGCCCGACGATGAGGCTGGGGGAGGCGCAGTGCTCAGCTCCATCGAATACGACGGCCTCGTCACCCGCACCATCAATCCCCTCGGGCAGGTCGAGCGGGTCGCCAAAAACACCCAGGGCCAGGTTGTCACCCGCATCAACAACCTCTACGGCACCGGCGCGAACAGGGGAGAAATCCGCTATTATTACGACGCCTACGGCTCCCTCCTCAAAACCTCCGTTTACCGCGAAAATGGCACCACCGCGGCCACCACCTTCGAGTATGACAACCGCGGGCGCAAGGTCGGCATGGCCTCACCCGACATGGGCGCGTGGACGTATGCATACAACGCCCTCGGCGAGCTTGTCTCCCAGACCGATGCCAAAGGCCAGACTACGACCCTGACCTACGACGCTCTCGGCCGCCTCGCCACGCGCACCGACCGCGACGCTTCCGCTGTTATCAAGTGCGTGACCACGTGGACGTATGATAATTCCACGATCCCCGGCGGCAATAAAAGCAAGGGCAAACTCCTCTCCGTGCTGGTGCAGGCGACCGGCAAACCGGATTATCAGGAGACGTTTTTTTACGACAGCTTGGGCAGGCAGTCGGGCATCACCCGGAGCATTGACGGGAATAACTACACCATCGGCCAGGAATACGATTCCTGCGGGCGCCCCTCCGTGACGATTTATCCCGGCGGCTTCCGCGTGCGCAACGCCTACAACTCCCTCGGTGTTCTGAAGGAAGTGCGGGCGGATGGCGGCGTCATGCCGTCAAGCTGGCTCAACGACGTGCGGCCCAACCACCTTTTCTGGCAAGCCGACGCCTACACGGTGACGGGGGCGATCTCCGGCGGCACCATCGGCAACGGCCTGAGCTACGACCGCGTGGTCAGCACCGTGACCGGGCGTGTCTCCGCCGTGGTCTCCGGCATCGGCCTGGGCACACAGACGCAATACCACACCTACCATTACGATGCCCTCGGTCAGGTTATAAACCGCGCCGACCACGTGCTTGGCCGCGAGGAAACCTTCGCCTACGACGGCCTGAATCGCCTCGTGCAATGGCAGTTGCAGGCGGTTGCTGGTTCGGGTGTCACGGGCGTCCCGCCCGTGATTCCGAAAACCGTCACCATTTCCTACAACGTCCTCGGCAACATCACCGCCAAGTCGGATTACGGCGCTTATTCCTACACCAGCGCCAACAACACCGGCCCCCACGCCGTCACCTCGGTCTATGACGCCGCCGAAAACATCACGCACACCTACACTTACGACGCCAACGGCAACCTGCTCTCCGGCGCGGGCCGCGAGATGACATGGACAACCTTCAACCAAGTCGAAACCATCACGCAAGGCGCGACGGGCACCAGCTTCCGCTTCGGCGCAGGCCGCGAGCGCATCGCGCAGGAGCACAGCGACGGGACGAAGACCCTCTACATCGGCGATCTCTACGAACGGGTGACCAACACCTCCACCGGCTTCACCGAGGAAAAGTATCATGTGTATTCGCCGTTCGGCAAGGTTGCCACCCGCACCGTCCGCAGCGACTCGCTCATCGAGACGCGCTATTATCATCTCGACGGCCTCGGCTCCATCGTGGCCGTGAGCGACGAGTGGGGGCGGGTGGAAAAACGTTTCGCCTTCGACCCATGGGGCGGGCGCGAGGTGCTGCTCGACTTCCACGCCGGGCAGGGCGGCAAAGTCACCCGCGGCTTCACCGGCCACGAACACCTCGACGACTTCGGCCTCATCCACATGAACGGACGCGTCTTCGACCCCGCGCTGGGGCGGTTCCTCTCGGCGGATCCGTTCGTGGGCGACGGGGGCTCGTCGCAGGCATATAACCGGTATTCCTATGTGGACAACAACCCGCTCAACGCGACCGACCCGAGCGGGTATGTCTCGCTCAAGGAAATGCTGCCCGCCATTGTGGCCATCGTGGTTTACGCCGTGGTGACCATTTTCTGTCCTTATGCCTGGGTGGCCGCCGCCGCGGGGGGCTTTGCGGGCGGCTATACGGAGGCCAGGGTGAACGGCGCCAGTTTCTCGGACTCCGTCAAGGCGGGCTTCAAGGGGGCGGTGGTGTCGGCCATGACCGCCAGTGTCTCGGGCTATATCGGCGGGTATTTCGACGCCGCGAGAAAAGGCACGGGCATATGGTCGAATGATTTCATGAATTGGACCGGGCGCACGCTGTCCCACGCCGTGGTGGGTGGCCTGGCCTCCGAGGCGCAAGGCGGCGAGTTCCGGCATGGCTTCTACTCATCGGCGGCCTCCGCCGGAATCATGCACATCAAGGGCGTGGAGGCCTACATGGGGAAAAACACGGGCGGCTGGCATGTCGCCGGGAGGACTGCGGTCGCGGCGCTCATCGGCGGCACCGCCGCCGAACTGGCCGGGGGGAAGTTTGCCAACGGGGCGTGGGCCAGTGCGATGCAGCATTTGTTTAATGCGGAAAGCAAGAGATATAGAATAACTAATCAGGAGGAGATCACGGGCAAGGAAATTGCTGGATCAATGGTAACTGATGAAAAAATATATAATACGATAGCAAATATAGAAGAGAAAAAGACATGGGGTGATGTTTGGCGCCAAGGGATTTCAGAATTAAATCAACGACTTGCCTCTGACGGAAAGGCGATTGAAATAGCTGTTGTGGAAGATGTGATCGGATATGCACAATACATTAATGACAGGCTGAATAATTCAATCCAATATGCAGATATTATATTTCATGGGAGTGGATCAAACAGCGAAGAACTCGTGAGGATAAGAAACTCGAAAGACTGGCAATTTAAGGATAGTTCATCTAGGTTGGGTTTTGAAAGCTATACTAAGCGAGCATTTGGGACAATATCACCACATTATACATTTTGCAATCCGAGATCGAAAGCATATGATTACGCATTCCCCGTGGAACGGTTTAATGGATTTTTCTTTAACAAAGGACCCTTTCAAACAAAATGAATTTTGTGAAATACATCGTCTTATTTATAATTTTCAATATCATGGCTATAGCATGCACGTCATGCAATGAACATGCTCGCGAAAGCATTGCTCATATGCAGGGCCAAGCGCAATCGCGGCTCATAAAGCGCATTTTTAATGATACTAAAATCAATAAAAATGAATTTCTCGACAAGGACTCCGTCGTTAATAAATTAAACATGAAAAGAGAATATGAACTAGATGTAGAAATTATAAAAAAATGGCATGATGCAATTCGGGCGGGAAATAAAGAAAATGGTGGCGTGGGTTTGCATATAATCAATTGCAGGATATCAATTATATTCTGGGAGCGTGTTTACGGCACGACATTAACACATCAATTTAACTTTTCATATGATGAAAATAAAAAACTCATTGATTATAATTTCTCTGATATTACTAGAGTTGGCTTTTAGGGACAGGCCGAGAGTGCTTAATAAGTGACAGGCTAAAAACGCATGGACAAATTTCAGGCTTTTTCCAATTTCCCATGAGAACCGCGCGCCTCAAAAAGAGCCACGGTGTCAGGCCTTGCTTTTTGCAAACGTTCATAGCAGGGACTGGTTAAAAATAAAACCCCGAGAACCCTGTAAATGAGTATATATAAATATAATAATGAAAATGAGCAACCCGAATGGGTCAGCCCAGCCTAACCCCGTCGCTCTTCTCCAACCGCAATCACAAATCCACCCTGTCATGAAACCCCACCTGCCCAAACTGGCCCTGTTATTCATCGGACTGCTCGCCACCGGAGCAATGATGTCCGCGCAAACCGCCGGCTTCGTCAAAAAAAACAGCGGCGGCGTGACCGCCGGCGCGAGCTTTTCGCGATTGACCATCGACCAGATGCCCGTCGGCGCAACAATCAAATCCAAGAGCGGCTTCCTGGTCGGAGCCTTTGCTGACTGCGCCCTCCACCGGAACTGGTCGCTGGTTCCCGAACTGCGCTACATCCAGAAGGGCGGAAGGTATGAGACAAGCATGCAACGCGTAAAAATCAAACTGGACTATGTGGAGGCACCCGTGAACGCGGTTTTCAAAATCGACATGGGCGACGGCGGCAAAGCCCTGCTCTTTGGCGGCGTCTATCTGGCCTGCAATGTGAATGCCAGGGCGGAAATTGGCGGACGAAACGAGGACATTGATGACACCAACTCGCTCGACTACGGTCTGAACCTCGGCACGGGCTATCAATACGGCAGGTTTTGCCTGAAACTCCAATACAGCAAGGGGCTGGCGAACATCAGCGAGGATCCCGGCCTCACTGTCAAAAACAATGCATGCATTTCGGTGTCGGCCGGCTGTTCGTTCTGAGCATAAAGAAGCCCGAGGACGGGGCGGATTTGGCCACTTTTTGATTTTCCACATTCATTTTCACCATGAGAACCGATCACATCAAAATAATCTCTGTTAATGATGCGTCCACACCGCCATCTTTCTTCTTTCCTCCTTATCTTTCCCCTCCATGCGACTGCCCCCGTGGGCCGGGAGGAAAGGGTGAAGAGAAAGAGAAAAGAAGAAAGATGGCCGATTTGTTTCAGTTCGCATTCTGAGCCCGCCCCTCACCATGAACCCGCCCCCCGCTCCTGCTCCCCACATCCAATCCCCGGACACCGAAACCATCACCCGCCAGCAATGGAAATGGTCCGCGCTCGCCGGCATGGCATCCTACCTCGATGCCGGCTCCATCGTCGCGCTCGGCGCCGGGCTGGCCCTCTTCCAAAGTTATCTCAACCTCACCGACGGCATGATCGGCGTCCTCGCCGCCATCGGCCCCAACGCCCTCGGCTGCGCGCTCGGCGCGGTCTTCGGCGGCTGGCTCGGCGACCGGCTGGGACGCAAGTTCATCTATCAATACGACCTCATGGTTTACGCCGCCGGCATCCTTTGCATCGCGCTCGCGGTGAACTGGCCGATGCTGCTCGCCGGCACCTTCGTGGTCGGCGTGGCGGTCGGCATCGACGTGCCCACCTCGCTCGCGCTGGTCGGGGAGCTCGCCCCGGCCAAGGCCCGCGGCAAGCTCCTCGGCTTCACCCAGGTGGCGTGGAGCCTCGGCCCGGTGATCGTGCTGCTGCTCGCTCTGGTGCTCGCGCCGCTCGGGCTGCTGGGCATCCGCCTTGTCTTTCTGCAACTGTTCGTGGCCGCCGTCGTCACCTGGGCGTTGCGCCGCGGACTCGCCGAGTCCGCGCGCTGGAAGGAAGCCGCGCAAAAAACACCCGAGTCCCGCCGGCAGGTGCGCGCCCTTTTTTCCGGCGCAAACCTGCGCGCGCTCGCATGGACGGCGACCATCTATCTTTTCTGGAACCTCGCCGCCGGCACCGCGGGCATTTTTAATCCCTACATCATCAGCACGCTCGATGCCGGCAGCCAGGCCGCCAGCGTGGGCCTGTCCAGCGCGAGCTTCATCACCGCCATGATCGTCACGATCACGGTCTTCATGCGGTTCTCCGACCGCAGCCACCGGACGCGCAGGCTCCTCTGGGGCATCGGCGCGATCATGCAGGTCGCCGGCTACGGCATCTTCCTCGTCCTGCCGTTCACGCTCTCCACGATTGTCTTCAACATCGTCTTTTTCGCGGGCGGCGGCGCGCTCGCCGGCGAGGCGTTCTACAAGGTTTTCAGCCAGGAGCTATTCCCCACGATGCTGCGCGGCACCGCGCAGGGCATCACCTTCGGCGTCGCGCGCGCCGTCCTGGCGTTCTGGAGTTTCTTTGTGCCGATGCTGGCCCACGCCGACATCCGTCTGGTCGCCGGCCTGCTCACGCTGTTTCTCCTGATCAGCGGCGTCACCGGCTTCTTCTTCATGCCCGACACCTCCGGCAAATCGCTCGAGCAAATCGAGGCCGAGCGCGCCTGATCTCGTTTTTCTCCCATGCCTTCCCCGACCGCCATCTCCCATCTTCGCTGCGAATACCTTGAAAACCCGCTCGGCATCGACGAGCCGCGTCCGCGCCTGGGCTGGCGGCTCGAATCAAGGCGCCGCGGCGCGCGCCAGACCGCGTATCGTATCCGTGTTTCAACTACACAGGAGGGGCTCGCGGCCGGCGACGACGCTCTCTGGGATTCCGGCCGGGTCGAAAGCGACCGCGCCGCCCACATCGAATACGCGGGCAGGCCGCTCGCCTCGCGCGACACCTGCCACTGGCGCGTCGAGGTCTGGGACGAGACCGGCGCCTCCGCGCTTTCCGCGCCCGCGTGCTGGACCATGGGCCTGCTGGCCGCGTCCGACTGGCGGGCGCGCTGGATCGCCGCCGATCCCGAAATCATCCGGCGCGATCCCGCCGCCATCGCGCCCACGCTCACCGAGCCCGGCACGCTGGCGGTATTCCGGCGCGAGTTCACGCTCGACCGTCCCGTCCGGCGCGCGACGCTCTACGCCAGCGCGCGCGGGTTGTTCGAGTTCCACGCCAACGACCGCCGCGTCGGCGAGGACATCTTCGCCCCCGAGTGGACCGACTACGACAAACGCATCCACTACCGCGCCTACGACGTCGCCGCGCTCCTCGCGCCGGGCCGCAATGTCCTTCAGGCCGTGCTCGGCGACGGCTGGTGGAGCGGTTTCGTCGGCTGGCAGGAGACGCGCGCCCGCTACGGCTCGCTTGAAAACAGCCTCCTGGCCCAGCTCGAAATCGAACTGGCCGGCGGGACGCGGCTCGTGATCGCCACCGACCGCTCCTGGCAGTGCGCGACCGGGCCGGTCCTGTTCTCGGACTTCATGATGGGCGAGAGCTGCGACGCCCGCCGCGAGCCGCACGACTGGCTGCCCGCCCGCGAGGTCGCCGCCCCCGCCGCCGCCCTCGTCGCCCAACGCTCCGAGCCGGTGCGCTGCACCCAGGAAATCGCCCCTGTTTCCATGGACGAAGTCGCGCCCGGCATCTTCATCTACGACCTCGGGCAAAACATCACCGGGCGCGTGCGCCTGCGCCTCGACTCCGCGCCGGCCGGCGCCCGCATCGTGCTCCGGCACGGCGAGCGCCTGAATCCCGACGGCACGCTCTACACCGAAAACCTGCGCCGCGCCAGAGCCACCGACACCTACATCGCGCGCGGCGGCGGCACGGAGCTTTTCGAGCCGCGTTTCACGTTTCACGGTTTCCAATACGTCGAGCTCACCGGCTTCCCCGGCACGCCGCGCATGGACACGATCACGGGGCGCGTCATTCACTCCGCCACGCCGCCGGCGGGCTCGTTCGAATGCTCGCACGCGGGCGTGAACCGCGTGTGGCTCAACGCCGCGTGGTCGCAGCGCGACAATTTCCTCAGCGTCCCCACCGACTGCCCGCAACGCGACGAACGCCTCGGCTGGATGGGCGACGCGCAGGTTTTCATCCGCACCGCGACCTGCAACATGAACGTCGCCGCCTTCTTCACCAAGTGGATGACCGACGTCGAGGACGCGCAGACCCCCGACGGCCTTTTCCCCGACATCGCCCCGCGCCTCCGCGAAGGCGAAAATTTCACCGGCCTCGACGACCTCTGCGGCGGGGCCGGCTGGGCCGATGCCGGCATCGTCGTGCCGTGGACCGTCTGGCGCGTTTACGGCGACCGCCGCATCATCGAAAAACACTGGCGCGCCATGACCGCGTGGCTCGATTATCTCGAGCGCACCAACCCTGACGGACTCCGCACCCGCGACCTGCGCAACAATTACGGCGACTGGCTGTGCATTCCCACCGACACGAGTTTCCGCACGCACTCGCCGATGAAAAACCTGCTCGCCACCGCCTGCTGGGCCGATGACGCCGCGAAGATGGCCCGCATGGCGCGCGAACTCGGGCGCGCCGATGAAGAGCGCCGTTTCACCGCCATGTTCGAGCGCGTGCGCGCCGCCTTTCAACGCGAGTTTGTCCGCTCCGACGGACGCATGACCGTCGAAACCCAAACCGCCTGGCTCCTCGCGCTCGCCTTCGACCTCGTGCCCGCGCATCTGCGCAACGCCGCCGCCGCCCACCTCGTCGAAAACATCCGCGCCCTCGACTGGCACCTCAGCACCGGCTTCATCGGCATCAGCCATCTGAATCCCGTGCTCACCCTCGCCGGCCGGGCCGATGTCGCCTACCGGCTGCTCCTGCGGGAGACCTACCCGTCCTGGCTCTACCCGGTGCTCCACGGCGCGACCACGATCTGGGAACGCTGGAACGGCTGGACCGAGCAGGACGGTTTTTTCGAGCCCTCGATGAACTCCTTCAACCACTACTCGCTGGGCTCGGTCGGCGAATGGCTCTTCCGTCACGTCGCCGGCATCGAACTCGATCCGGATGTCGCCGGTTATTCCAAATTCGTGCTGAAGCCCTTCATTGGCGCCGGGCTTGATTTTGCGCGCGCCTCCCACCAGACGCTGCACGGCGAGATCAGGAGCCACTGGCGGCGCGTAGGGCCTGACCTCGCGTCAGGCCGCGCAGGTGGCCGCCTGACCTGGGAAATCACCGTGCCGCCGAACACGAGCGCGCGGGTTTTTATTCCCAGCGAGCCCGGCACGCCCGTCGGCACGGACGGCCTCGCGCCCCTTGGCCGCGAAAGAAATTTCATCCTCTGCCTCGCGGAGGCGGGCACCTATGCCTTCACGAGCACATTCGATCCGGCCCGCGCCGCTTTGCACCCATGAAATCGCTTCGCGTCATGACATCCGGACTTGCAGCGGCCGCGGGGTGGCTGCTGGCGCTCGCGGCGCAGGGTGCGGAGCGCCCCGGCGCGCTTCCCTTTCCCGACACGCCGGCGCGGGCGGTCAGCGACACGGACATGGCCCGGATTTACGAGGAAGTGAAGACGCCGTGGAAATACGGCGTGGTCCTCCGCGGCGCCGAAAACGAACTGGTTGACGGGCCGAAGGTGTTTCGCCGCGGCAGCCGCTGGTATATGATCTACGTGTCGTTCATCGACCGGACCGGCTACGAAACGCACCTCGCGCGCAGCGACGATCTTCTGCATTGGGAAAAGCTGGGCCGGATTCTCCCGTTTCGCGGCGAGGGTTGGGATGCATGGCAGGACAACGGCGCGCCGGCGCTGGTTGATCATCGCTGGGAGGGTCCGCAAGAAATCGAATCTTACGACGGCAAATACTGGATGTCCTACGTGGGCGGCGAAAAGAAGGGTTATGAAACGGACCCGCTCTCGATCGGGCTCGCCTCCACCGACGATCCGTCCGTCGCCGCCGAATGGCGGCGCTTTCCCGGAAACCCGGTCCTCTCCGGCGCGCAGCGCGATGCCCGCCCCTTCGAAAGCACCACGCTCTACACCAGCACGATCATCCGGGTCGACCCGGCGCTGCTCGGCTGGCCTTTTGTCATCTTCTACAACGGCAAAAGTCCGCCCGACGGCCGCGAGGCCATCGGCATGGCGGTGTCACGCGACCTGCGCGAATGGCGCCGCCTGGGCGACGGGCCCGTGATCGACAACCACGGCGAGTCGCGCTGGGCCATCAGCGGCAATCCGCAAATCGTCAGGATCGGCGGCCTCTGGGTGATGTTTTATTTCGGGGCCTTCTGGAAGCCCGGCGCCTTCGACACCTTTGCCTGCTCCCGCGATTTGGTGCGCTGGACCAAGTGGGACGGCCCGCATCTGGTGGAGCCCGGCGCGCCCTTCGACGAAAAATTCGCGCACAAGCCCTGGGTGTTGAAGCACGACGGCGTGGTTTATCATTTCTACTGCGCGGTCGGGCGCCAGGGCCGCGTCATCGCGCTTGCCACCTCGAAGGATCTCCGCCGGCCCGCGCCCTAGGAACAAAGGTCACATGGAACGCCTCACCGCACACTATCTCGTCGAAACCCCGCTGCCGCCCGAAGAGGCCGCCGCCACGATCGCCGGCGAGCAATCCTCCGGCACCTTCGTCGCCGTGCCCGGCGAGACGGCCGGCCTGAAGGCCCGCTTCGCCGCCCGCGTCGAAAGCATCGCCCCGCTCGAAACCGTATCCGTTCCTTCGATACCGACGGGCCGCGCGCACGCCTCCGCCCACCGCCGCGCGCGCGTGGCGGTTTCCTGGCCGCTGGAAAACTTCGGCTTCAATCTGCCTGCGCTCGTTTCGACCCTCCAGGGCAACCTCTACGAACTCGCGCAATGCTCCGGCCTGAAACTGCTCGACATCGACGTGCCCGCGTCGTTTGCCGCCCATTTTCGCGGACCGCGCTTCGGGATCGACGGCAGCCGCGCGCTCGCCGGTGTCGCGGACCGCCCGCTTATCGGCACCATCATCAAGCCCAGCATCGGCCTTTCGCCCGCGCAGACCGCCGGCATGGTGGCCGGGCTCGCCGGCGCCGGCATCGACTTCATCAAGGACGACGAGCTCATGGCCGATCCGCCGCACTCGCCGTTCGACGAGCGCGTGGACGCCGTCATGCGCGTCATCAACGCCCACGCCGACCGCGCGGGCCGCAAGCCGATGTATGCCTTCAACATCAGCGACGAGTTCGACGCGATGCGCCGCCACTATGACAAGATTGTCTCCGCCGGCGGCGCCTGCGCGATGATCAGCCTCAACAGCGTCGGGCTCGCCGCCGCGAAGAAAGTCTGCGATCTCGGCGCGCTCGCCATTCACGGGCACCGCAACGGCTGGGGCATGCTCAACCGCCACCCGCTGCTCGGCATCGAGTTTCCCGCCTACCAGAAACTCTGGCGGCTCGCCGGCGTGGACCAGCTTCACGTCAACGGCATCGCCAACAAATTCTGGGAGCCCGACGATTCCGTCGTGCGCTCCATCGCATCGTGCCTCGCGCCCCTGCACAACCTCCCGCGCGTGCTCCCCGTTGTTTCCTCGGGCCAATGGGGCGGGCAGGCCCCGGAGACGTGGCGGCGCACGCGCACCGTCGATCTGCTCTATCTGGCCGGCGGCGGCATCCAGGCGCATCCCGACGGCCCGGCGGCGGGCGTGCGCTCCCTGCAAACCTGGTGGCGCGCCGCCGCCGAAGGACTCACCTTCGCGCAGGCCGTCGCACACTACCCCGAGCTCGCCAAATCGGTTGAAAAATTTGGCCAAAAAAAATGACTGCCGCGCCCGAACTGCTGCTTGCCTATTACGGCGACGATTTCACCGGCTCGACCGACGCGCTCGAATTCCTCTCCCGCGCCGGCGCGCGCACGGCCTTGTTCATCGAGCCCCCGTCCGCGCAACAGCTCGCGCGCTATCCCGGCCTGCGGGCGGTCGGCGTCGCCGGGCTCACGCGTTCCATGCCGCCGGCGGAAATGGAAACGGAACTGCGCCCCGCCCTCGCCGCGCTCCGCGCGCTGGGCGCGCCGCACGTGCACTACAAGGTGTGCTCGACCTTCGATTCGTCGCCCGCCGTCGGCAGCATCGGACGCGCCATCGACATCGGCGCGGAGACGTTTCGCGCGCGCTTCGTGCCGCTGCTCGTCGGCGCGCCCGCCCTCGGGCGCTGGTGCGTGTTCGGAAATCTTTTCGCGCGCATGGGCATCGGCAGCGGCGGCGCGATTCACCGGCTCGACCGGCATCCCTCGATGAGCCGCCACCCGGTCACGCCGGCGGACGAAAGCGACCTTCGCATCCATCTTTCCCGCCAGACAGGAAAGCGCATCGCGCTCTTCGACATTTTGCACGTCGCGCTGCCCGGCCACGAAGCCCGCGCCGCGCTCGACGCGCTGCTGGCCGGCGCGCCCGGGATCGTCTTGTTCGATGTGCTTGAGACGGGCCAGCTCGCGCGCATCGGCGCGTTGATCGACGCCTTCGCCAGCGCCGGGCATCCGCTTTTCTCCGTCGGCTCGTCCGCCATCGAAATGGCGCTTGGCGCGCACTGGACGGAGCAGGGAAAACTGGGCCCGCCGCCATCATGGCCCGACCCCGGCCCGGCCGGCCCGTTGCTGGTGATGTCCGGCAGCTGCTCGCCCGTCACGGGCGGGCAGGTCGCGTGGGCGCTCGCAAACGGCTTCGCGGACGTGCCGCTCGACGCCGCCGCGCTCGCGTGCGGCGGCGGCTGCGAACACGCCCTCCGCGCCGCCATCCGCCATCTCCAGGCCGGGCGCCATGTCGTGGCGCACACCTGCCCGCGCGAAGGCGACGCGCCGCTCGCGCCCGCGGGCTCGGCGGCGGTCGGAACCGCGCTTGGGAACATCGCCCGCGCCGCCATCGCCGCGAGCGGGGCGCGCCGCCTCGTCGTCGCCGGCGGCGACACCTCCAGCCACGCCGCCCGCGCCCTCGGCATCGAAGCCGTGGAGATGATCGCGCCGCTCGCGCCCGGCGCGCCGTTGTGCCGCGCCCGCGCGCCCGGCTCGCCGCTCGACGGCGCCGAGGTGAACTTCAAGGGCGGCCAGGTCGGCGCGGCGGACTATTTCGGCGCGGCGGTGCGCGGACGCATGAATTAAGAATCAAAGGCAGTTTTTAACCGCGAAGGACGCAAAGAATGCGAAGAAAAATACTCAATTTCACCGTAGATGGGCACAACTAAACGCAGATACAAACACGACCAATCCGTAGGGCCTGACCTTATGTCAGGCCGGGATGGTGCGCGGGGGCCGCGCGCGGCGGCGAACCGCCGTCCGCCAATCGCGGTGCGACGCAAGGTCGCGCCCCACAGGCCTTTTTTAATCTGCGTCCATCCGCGCTCATCTGCGGTTAAAAAAACTTCCTCCCCTTCTTCGCACCCTTCGCGTTCTTCGCGGTTAAAAAACGAAATTTCCCATGAAGACAAAGACCCTCGCCCTCATCCACACCTCCGCGACGCTGGTCCCGGTGTTCGCGCAACTCTGCCGTGAAAAGCTGCCGCGCGTGGCCACGTTCAACATCGTCGACGACAGTCTCGTGCGCGCCATCGGCGAACGCGGCGCGCTCACTCCCGACATCGCGCGCCGCGTCGCGGCGTATGTTTCCTCGGCCGAGGCCGGCGGCGCCGACCATATCCTCGTGACCTGCTCCTCCATCGGCCCCGCGGTCGAGGCCTCCGCGCCCTTCTCCGCCGTGCCGGTGCTGCGGGTCGACCAGCCGATGGCTGACGAGGCCGTGCGGCGCGGAAAAAGAATCGGCGTCATCGCCACCCTGCGGACCACGCTGGAGCCGACCGCCGACCTCGTGCGCCGCCGCGCCGCGCTGGCGGGCCGGGACATCGCGCTCACCGCGCGCCTGTGCGAGGGCGCGTTCGAGGCGCTGATGTCGGGTGACGCCGGAAAACACGACGCGCTCGTCGCCGCCGCCTTGCGCGAGTTGTCGGCGCGGGTCGATGTGATCCTGCTGGCGCAGGCCTCGATGGCCCGGGTCGTGGACACGCTGCCGGAATCGGAGCGCCGCGTGCCCATCCTCGCCAGTCCGCCCCTGGCCATCGACCACCTTGCCCGTGTGCTCTGACCCCGCGACGCATCCCAACCTGTGTTCCCCATGCTCGTCTTTAGAAAATGCTGCCTCGGCCTCGCCGCGCTCGCGCTCGTCGGGTTGCTGGCCGGGCTGGTCTCGGGCGATGCGGCGCTCTGGCGCCCGTCCGCCGTGCTGCTTGCCCTGACGCTCGCGATCGGAATCGGCGCGCTCGAAGCGCTCAAAAGTTACCAATACACCGTGTGGATATTCGCCGCCGTCGTCGCGGCGATGCTATACCCGGCGAGGTTTCTGCATCTGGGCGGTTTCGACTTGCGCAACAAATGGCTCGTCCTGCTCGTGGTGCAGATGGTGATGTTCGGCATGGGCACGCAGATGAGCCTGCGCGATTTCCGGGGCGTCGTGCAATCGCCGCGCGGCGTGATCGTCGCGGTGATCTGTCATTTCACCATCATGCCGCTGGTCGGCTTCGGCCTCACCAGGCTGTTCACATTTCCCCCTGAAATCGCGGCGGGCATCATCCTCATAGGTTCGTGTTCCGCCGGCCTCGCCTCGAATGTCATGGCCTTCATCGCCCGGGCCAACCTCGCGCTCTCCGTCACCGCCACGGCGGTGTCGACCCTGGTGTCGCCGCTCATGACCCCGCTCATGATGAAGCTGCTCGCGGGCACGCTGGTCGAGGTGCGTTTCGCGGACATGATGATGGAGATCGTGAAAATCGTCATCGTGCCCATCGGCGCGGCGTTGCTGCACGATTACCTGAAAAACGCCGCGCCGCGCGGGCGGCGCATCGTGCTGGCCGCGGCCGGCGCGGGCGCGGCGTGGATGGTGTTTCTCGCCGCGGGCGGCTGGGGTCTGCTCGCGCGGATCCTGCCCGCCGCCATGCTGCCGCCGCTGGCGACGTTGGGATTTTTTCTCGGGGCGGTGATCGCCGGCGTATTATATAATGCGGCGGCGGCCATCCTGCCGCGGCTCGATGCGTGGATGCCGCGCCTCTCCATGGCGGGAATTGTCTATTTCACCACCGTCACCACCGCCGCCGGGCGCGACAACCTGCTGCAAGTCGGCGCGCTGCTGTTCCTCGCCTCGGTGCTGCACAACAGCGCGGGTTATTTTCTCGGCTATTGGCTGAGCCGCGGCGCCGGGCTCGACCAAGGTTCCGCGCGGGCGGTCGCCTTTGAGGTGGGCCTGCAAAACGGCGGCATGGCGTCCGGCCTCGCCGGCGCGATGGGCAAGCTTTCCACGGTCGGGCTCGCCGCGGCCATCTTCAGCCCGTGGATGAACATCTCCGGCTCCATTCTCGCCAACTTCTGGCGGCGCAGGCCGCCGCCCTCTCAACCATGAATAAAAAACACCTGCTTGTCCCGATACTCCTCCTCGCCTGCGCCCTCCCTTTGGCCGCCCAGAGGAAACCCGATCCCATCGAGATCCCGTGGGAAAACGGACGGCTCCGCGTGAGCGACAACCATCGTTATCTCCAGCACGAGAACGGAAAGCCGTTCTTCTGGCTGGGAGAAACCGCGTGGCTGCTGCCGTCGCGCTCCAGCCGGGACGAGGTCAATTTTTTTATGACCAAGACGCGCCGCAACGGGTTCAATGTCGTGCAAATCTCCATCCTGCACACCATCCCGGCCATGAACGCGTATGGCCATTGGGCGCTTCCGCAGGGTTTTGATTTTTCCTCGATCGACCGGTCCGGCGAATATAATTACTGGCAGCACGTCGATCATGTCGTCGACTCGGCGAAGCGAAACGGCATCTACGTCGCGATTGTGTGCGTCTGGGGCGGTCCCGTGAAGGCCGGCGGCATGACTGCTGACGACGCGAAACGCTACGGCGCCTTCCTCGCCAACCGCTATAAAGATCAGCCCAATATCATCTGGGTAAACGGCGGCGATGTCCGCGGCGACGTGAAACCCGAGGTATGGCGGGCGCTGGCGGGCGCGATTCGCGAGGTGGATGAGAATCATTTGATGACATTTCATCCGCTCGGCCGGACCCTGTCGGCCACTTGGTTTAATCATGAACCGTGGCTGGATTTTAATATGTTTCAATCCGGGCACCGCCGCTACGGGCAGCGTTTCGGCGACGGGGAATATCCCATCGAGGAACACACCGAGGAGGACAACTGGCGTTTTGTCGAGCGCAGCCTGGCGAGCCCGCCGATGAAGCCCGTGCTCGACGGCGAGCCTTCCTACGAGGACATACCGCAGGGCCTGCACGATCCGGAGGAACGCTTCTGGCAGGCCGAGGATGTGCGGCGCTACGCCTATTGGTCGGTTTTTGCCGGCGCGCTCGGGCACACCTACGGGCACAACTCCACCATGCAGATGCTGCGCCCCGGCGTGTCGCCCGCCTTTGGCGCGAAAAAGCCCTGGTGGGAGGCGCTCGACGATCCCGGCTGCCGCCAGATGCGGCACCTGAAAAAACTCATGCTCGCCTTCCCGTCTTTCGAACGGATTCCCGCCCAGGATGTAATCGCGGAGGAAAACGGAAAACAATACGAGCGTGTCATCGCGACACGCGGGAAGGATTATATTCTGGCCTATAATTATACCAATCGCCTCGTCAAAATCGATCTGACCAAAATCGTCGGCGAGAAAAAGAAAGCCTGGTGGCTCAGTCCGGTGGACGGCGCGGTGGAATATATCGGAGAGTTTGACAACGGCACGCATGCCTTCATCCACGACAGCGGCTATCGCCCCGGCAACGACCGGGTGCTGATCGTCACCGACGCAAAGGCGGATTATGTGCGGAACAATCTCGAATGACGTCCGATGACGCCGCTCATGACATCATCATTCCGCCGTCTATGTTGATGGTCTGGCCGGTCAGGTAGGCGGCATCGTCCGAGGCGAGGAACGCCACCAGGCCGCTCACGTCCGCGGGGCTGCCGGCGCGGCCCAGCGGGATGCCCTTGACCCATTCCGCCATCAGCTCGCCCGGGCCGTATTTTTTCTCCGGCGTGCCGAGCATGGCGCCCCAAATGCGGTCATTATAATCCCACATCTCGCTTTTTATAATTCCGGGACAAAACGCATTCACCGTGATGCGATGCGGGGCCAGCTCCAGGGCGAGGCTCTGGGTGACGCCAATCACGCCCATCTTGCTGGCGGCGTAATGCGGCGTGTAAATGAAGCCCTTCCTCCCCTGCCCCGACGAAGTGTTGATCAGGCGCCCGCCGCCGCCCTGGCGCACCATGTGCCTCGCCGCCTCCCGGCAGCACAGCCAGACCGCGGTGGTGTTCACCGCCAGCACCCGATCGAAGTCCGCCTTCGGCATCCGGTCGAAGGTGTCGATCGTGATAATGCCGGCGTTCTGGACCGAAACATCGATCCGCCCAAACCGCTCCGCCGCCTGGTGATAAAGCGCGGCCACCTGCTCCTCATCGGTGACGTCGATCTCCAGGGACAGAATCTCCGCACCGGACTCTTCTCCGATTGCCTGCGCCGTTTCATGGATGCGCCCGGCATTCGAAACCATCACCAGATTCGCGCCCTCGCGGGCGAAACGGCGCGCGATGCCCTCCCCGATTCCCCGGCAGGCGCCGGTGATCACCACAGTTTTCTGTTCGAAGCGTTTCATGATATACAATAAAACTTTCCGGCATCACCGGCGCGCCCTCGATTCGCCTTGGGAAAGGCCAAAATACAGTATGAACAGAAACGCGGCCAGCGGCAGGGAGAAGCCGATCGCCATGTTGTTCTCGCCCAGCCATCCCATGAGAATCGGCATGATCGCGCCGCCGGCCACGCCCATGACAATATAGGATGACGCCTTCTTGGTATGCGCGCCCAGCCCCTTCACCCCGAGGGCGAAGATGGTGGGGAACATCGTGGACATGAAAAAGAAGGAGGCATAAAGCGCGTAGAGGGACAGCCTCCCCGCCGAAAGCATCACCAGCACCATGCACAAGGCGGCGAGTCCCGCGAAACACGCCAGGAAACGCGCCGGAGGCACCCGGTTCATGACAAACCCGCTGCCGAGCCGGCCGACAAGGAAAAGGCCCATGCCGCCAAATCCCAGCAGGCGCGACGCCTGCAGGTTGCTGATTTCCGGGTCGAGCTCCGTCACATAATTGATAAAGAAACTGAACACCCCTGTCTGCGCCCCGACATATAAAAACTGGGCGATGATCGCGAGCTTCAGGTTTCGATGAGCCCATATCGGGCCTTCAGGTCCGGGCGGAGCGTTTGAGCAGGAGCCGCCTTCGCTGCCCGGGGTAAGCTCCGGCATGCGGGCAAAGACAAAAAACACCGTGACCAGCAACACGGCGCAGCCGACCGCGATATAGGGTTTGGCCAGCGCCAGGTTGTCGTTGGCATCGGCGCCGAAAATCAGCATTCCGCCAATCAACGGACCGACGATCCAGCCCATGCCGTTGAAGGCCGCCGCGATATTGATGCGCTGCGCCGCCCCGTCCTCGGAGCCAAGGCTGGTGGCGTAGGGATGCGCGCCCGTCTCGATGATGCACAGGCCGCAGGCAATGATGAACAACGCGACAAGAAACGGCAGCGGCGAATGGACAAAGGCCGCCGGGATGAAGGCGAAGGCGCCCAGCGTGAAGATCAGCAGGCCGGTCACAATCCCCTTCTTGTAGCCCAGCCTGCGCATGATGTGCCCGGCGGGAAGCGCCATGACAAAATAGGCGATGTAGGTGGAAAATTGTATAAACCCCGACTCCGCCTTGGTCATTTCAAACGCCCCCTGGAAATGCTTGTTCAGGACATCCAGCAGGCCGTGCGCGCAGCCCCATAATAGATACAGCAGCGAAACCAGAAGAAACGGAATCAAGAAGCTCTTGCCCGAAGCGGAACGAATGATGGATTTTGACATGATACGGACCCCGCTCGCCGGCGGGTTCAGGGTTTTAGGACATTATACTCATTATCGATAAAAATGAGCCTTTGATGGAGGGCCGAGCTCCTGCGAGGCCGTCACGGTTGGACACAGCGTTTTCCGGCGACGGCCTCGCAGGAGCTCGGCCCTCCATCAGCATGTGGCAAATCAAACAGGCGATGTCTCATATTATATTACTCATGAATGGTGAAACAGCTCCTCCATTTCCGCCCACCATTCGCCCTCCCCGCGGGTGGAGAGAGGCTCATGGCACGGCTTGCAAACGGCCCACCAGCGGCGCGTTTCGGGATCGGCGGCCATCCTCGCCATGTCCGCCTCATAATTGTCGCCGACATATTCGAAATAACTGAAGAGCCAGCCATCCTTGTGATAGATGCTGTAATTCCGGATATTGCAGGCGGAAATCATCCGAAGCACGCCGGGCCAGGCGGCGGCGTGGAGTTTTTTATATTCCTCCAGCTTTCCGGGCGCGATCCTTATGACGCTTCCGTATCGTTTCATGGCACAGGCTGGCCGGCGGCATCGAACAGGGCCTCGATGTTCGCCGGGTTTATGTCGGCGAGAATGGCCTCGTGGCTCGGCGAAATGATGAGGCCGGTGGGGAAGATCGACCTAAGCTCGGCGACCTTGGCCCGCACTTCGTCCGGCGTTCCGCGCACTAGCAGGTTTTGCGCGTCCACGCCTCCGCAAAACGACACCCGCCCGCCAAATTTCGCCTTCAGCCCCGCGGGTTCCATTCCGGTGGCGAGCGCCTGGATGGGGTGGACGATGTCCACGCCCAAGTCTATAAGGTCGGGGATGATTTCGCTGATCGCCCCGCAGGAATGATACACCACCTTGAGGCCGTAGCCCCTGGCCTGATCGACAAGTCTGCGGACACCCTCAAATACAAACTCCCGCAACAGCGCGGGTGAGAGCATGAGGCAGGTCTGGCTGCCGAAATCATTGCCCATGAGCACGGCGTGCAGCCTCCCCTTGGCGGCCTCGAAGAAGATCGCGTTGGCCTTGAGGTAAAACGCGAGGATGCGGTCGATCACCGCGCGAAACATGTCCGGCTCGGTCATCATTTTGACCAGGGCGGTCTCCATGCCGAACGCGGCGCAGGCATCCTGAAAATGCGCCGCCCACACCACCCCCATCACGGCGTAACCGGCGGGCACCGCCTCCACCGCCGCCTGGCAGCGCGCGGGATCGATATATTTTTCCGGGTCGGGCCAGTCGAATTTATCAACGTCCGCCGGGTCGGAGTAGTCTTCGAAAAATCCCGGCGAGGTCAGCGTGCGTTCGCCGGGGTCGTGTTTGTTCTTGGCAAAATCGAAGGCGGCGTAAATGGCGTCGCTGGTCGGCGAATGATAGGGCACCTCCACCGGATAGACATCGTCATTCAGGCGGGCCTTCAGGGCGGGCATGTCGGAAACGCCGAAGTGCGCGAAAAGTTTCGGAATGGCCGAGCGGTCGGGAATGCCGAGCCAGGAGGCGGGCCGGTCCACGGGACGACGCCCGGTGGTGGCGAGGAAGCGTTCGATGTGGTTCATGGGGTTTGGCGGATGTGGTTCAAAATCACGGCAATTTTTGCAACACCGCCACGCCGCGCGGTGAAAGCGTGAGGCGGCCGGTCTCGCCGCCGTCGAGGATGTCTCGCATGTTTCCGGGCAGCCCGATCTCGACCGGGCGCGGCGTGTGGTTGATGACGATATACAATTCGCGCCCCTCGCCCACCCGGCGGCAGACCTCGATCCCTTCCGGCACCGGCAGCGGTGGCCTGGCCGGGATGCCGGCGTCCGCCAGCATCGCGAGCGCGGCACGGTGCATCAGCGGTTTTTCCAGCACCGCGCCGAGGTGGGTCAGTGTGCCCCGTCCGACCTTGCGCGACACGGCGGCGGGCTGGTCGTCGAGGAAGCCGTTGGCGGCGCCGTAGCGCATGAGCACCTGCGTGCCGGGCGCGAGCTGCGAGAAAAATTCGGCCCAGATATCGGCCGTGCCGCCGCCCCACTCGCCATCGAGCGGAATGGGGTCGGGCAGCGCATAGAATTGCTCCACCCGCGCGCCGAGCACGGGCGCCAGCGGCCCTGGCTGGCGCTCGGTGTTGAGCGCGTTGAACTCGTTTTTCATGCCGGAGCGCGGCCCGAGCACCAGGTGCCCGCCGCGCTCCACGTAGGCGGCGAGATGGCGCGCGAGGCCGGCGGAAATGACGTTGAGGCTCGGGGCGAGCACGAGCTTGTAGCGGTCGAGCTCCGACGCGGGATCGACGATGTCCACCGATTGCGTGATGTCGCGGAAGACCCGATAGTAGTCGATGAGGATGTCGAGTTGTTCGTAGCGTTGGGAAAAGCGGTTGAAATCGATGGCCCAGCGGCTGTCGTAATCGTGGAGCAGCGCGACCTCGGAGCGCGGCGCGGTGTTTTTGAGCAGCGGCGCGGCCTTGGCAAAATCCTCGCCGATCTTCCGCGCCTCCTCGTAGAACGGCACGGGGCCGCCGTCGGGGCCGACGAGCACGCCGTGATATTGCTCCTGGCCGTTGAGCGCGCTGCGCCATTGCCAGAATGCGATGCCGTCGGCGCCGTGCCCGACCGCCGCCCAGACCAGCGCGCGGGTCTCGCCCTTGTCGAGCGAGTTGCTGACCTGCGCCCAATCCACAAAACCGGGCTGCATTTCCATGACCCAGAAGTTCATGTTCTTCCAGCCGCGCACGAGGTCATGGGTGGCGCCGTTGCGATACGGCTCGATGTGGCCGGAGCCGACATAGTTGTCCCACGTGATCAGGTCGAGGTCGGAGGCGATGACCTGCCGGTTGAACCGGTTGGCCCAGCCGAGGCCGCCGAGGTTGGTGGTGATGAACTGGCGCGCGCCCGCATGGCCGCGGATGACATCGCGCTGCTCGCGCTGGAGGCTGCGCCACTGGTCGGTGACGAAGCGCTTGTAGTCGAGCATCAGGCCGGGATTGTTGCGGCCGGTGTTCATGGGGATCTGGCTCCACGAGTTATAGGCCTGGCTCCAGTAGGCGGTGACCCAATGCCGGTTCAGCAGGTCGATGCTCTTGTATTTCTCCCTCAGCCAATCGTGAAACGCGCGGCGCGACTCGTCGTCGAAGGAGTCCTCGGTGTATTCGTTGCCGATCTGCCAGCCGATCACGTGCGGATTGCGGCCGAAACGTTCCGCCATCCGCCCGACGATGGCGCGGCAATGCTCGCGGTATTTCCGGCTCGAATAATTGAACTGGCGGCGGTCCCCGTGCTGGAGCTGGCGGCCGTCCGGCGCGACGCGGAGGGTCTCGGGATATTTGCTCGTCAACCAGGCGGGCGGCGCGTCGGTCGGCGTGCCGAGCACGACGACCATGCCGTGCCTCGCCGCGGCGGCGACCGCCTTTTCGAGCCAGTCGAAGGTGTAGCGGCCTTCCTCCGGCTCCATGCTGCTCCAGGCAAACTCGCCGATGCGCACCATGTTGAATCCGGCCGCCTTCATCAGCGCCAGGTCCTTTTCCCAATCGGCTTCCGTCCATTGCTCGGGATACCAGGCGGAGCCGAGCACGAGCGGCGGAGTCTCCGCCGCCCGGATGACGGAAGCGGAGAACAACAAGGAAGAAAACAGCGCGAGGGCGAGGCGGATGGTTTTGGTCATGGCGAGGCGGAGATTATTTCCTGGGAGGTTCTAAAAATTGTTTTTCATCACAGAGCACACAGAGCGCGGACACAGAGGGCACGGAGGTCCGCCTGATTGATCGCCGCGTTTTGCGAAAAAAGCGGGTTTAATTTATTTGTTTTCAATGAGTTTATTTTTATCGAAGGCCTTTCATCATTCTTTTTGCCCTCCGTGGTCTCTGTGTCGGCGCTCTGTGTGCTCTGTGATCCATGTTTTTTAGAAATTCCCTCCTGTCATTTCCTGGCGGGGGGCTCGACGCAAAGCGCGACCGGTCCGAGCAGGCCGGCGTCGAGCAACGGTTTGCCTTTCGTCGCGTCGGCCGCGGTCGTGCGGGCGATGCGTTCGGACTCGGGCTTGTCGCGGTCGCCAGCGAGGCGGTTGAACCACGTATTCGTAATTTCGATACGAAGTTCGTTTGCCCCGGCGCGCAGCGCGGGCGTCACCTCGACGCGATACGGCGGCGTCCACGCGATGCCGCAGGGCGCGCCGTTAACCGAGACCTCGGCCAGTTCGGCCACGCGGCCGAGATCGAGCCACACGCGGTCGCCGGTTTTTGCGGAGGCGTTCCACTCAAAGGAGGCGGCATACACGGCCGTGCCCGAGTAATGGCGGATGCCGTCGTCGGGAAACTCCGTCCACGATTGCAGCCGGTCAAAAACCCGCGGCGACCGCGGCCCGCCAAACGCCGGATCGAACGTCACCGTCCATTTCCCGGTCAACGGTTGCGCGACGACGAGTTCGCGCCAGTTGGGTGTCGCGGACTGCGCGGCCGGTTCGCCCGGCTTGCGCAGGACGACAAAAAGCGAGCCGTTGGGCGGCAGGCGCACCGGAAGCACCGTGCGTCCGTCGCGCATCGCCCACGTGCCGGCCGCGCGAGTCTCACGGCTCACCGGGTCCCACAACTCCGGCACGCGGCCGGTCGCCCGCAGGGAAAGATCGAGCACGCGCTCTGTGTTGCGCTGATTGGAGACAAAATAAAAATCCCAGCCGGCCCCCGCGCGATGCGTCCAAGCGATTCCGTCCGCCCGCGCGCCGTCCTCCGCCGTCGCGGTGAAATCGGGCGCGAGATGGAGCGCGGCAAACGAGCCCTCCGGGAACGGCCCGGTCGCGACACGCCCTTGCTTGAGCGAACGCGCGCCGGTTCCGGGCGCGGTGTTTTCGGGCCAGAGAATCCCGGCGTCACGCGCCACCTCGGCGTCGCTTCCCGGAAAACCGCCCAGGCTGGGCGACCGCGCGGGACGTTCGCCCAGAATGACGGTCACGCCCGCCTCGGCGATTTCACGCAACCGCCGCGTGATTTCCGGCGTGAGCGCGGAAGCCGCGGGCGCGAGCGGGTTGGACGCGGGCACGATCAGGATCGCATAACTCGCTCCGCCGGGGAGTTCGAGCCGTCCGTCGCGCACACGGGCGAGTCGCAGCAACGCGTCCCGGTTGATGGAGTCGTAGGCGTATCCGCGCAGGGGATCGGCCCAGTCGGACGACTCGATGATTTTTTTGGCCAGCCGCGTGTCATTGGCCGGGAAGAAACCGGGCAGCGTCGAAGCCAGCCGCCAGGGCGCGACCGCGCGGCGCGGGGCGTCGTCGCCGGTGAAGACCGCGATGTCCGCGACCGGCGCGCCTTGTTGCAACAAGGCCTGGCAGCGGCTCGCGTAGTCCACCCATGCGCGCCCGGGCCGCCACCACGTCTGGTCGCGCTGGAAATACAGTCCCACGTGCCCCATCGCCATGCCGGGCCTGCGGTCGGTCCACGGATTGTGCGTGAAGACGTGATAAACGAAACGGTTCGCCCCGAGCGCGTAGTTGAAGTCGCCCAGCGCCTTGACCGAGGCAGGCGTTTCGTCCCACGCCAGCCACAGCTCGGTGAACGCCTCGGCCTGCACGACGGGTTTCCCGTAGGCGCGCGCGCCCGAGATGGCGTCGAGCATGTCGTTGATCTTGTCGTGCGTGGGACTGCGCAGCCAGAACTCGCCCATCGGCGTGTCGAGCGCGCCAAAAATCGACATGCCGTCGCCGGCCATCACCGGCGCGGTGCACTCGCCGCTGAAAGCGCAACCATGCGCCTGCGCGAGCTCGTGCAATGGAGCGTAAAAATTATCCCGGACCAGCTCGCCGATCGTCTCGCGCACATCGCGCAGGAAACGCTCGGAAACATCCGCGCTTTCGATCGGCACGCCCGCCATGGCCGGAAGGCAGGGCAGCGGATCGTAACCCCGGCGGCGTTGAAATTCGTCGCGGAAAACCGGCGACCAGTTCTGGCTGCCGCACTCCCAACTGTCGATGTGAAACACCTTCAGCACGCGCCCCGACAGCTCCGGTCCGGCGCGGCGGATGATCTCGCCGAACCAGCGGTCAAACATGAGCCGCGCCGCGGTGGGGTTGAACTTGTCGCATTCGAGCCCGATGAGCGCGCCGGCGGGGTCGTTGCGCGCGCCCGTGGAGGTGTGCCCGATGCGCAATACCGTCCAGTTTCCGACCGGAGCATCCCACGCCAGCCGTCCGTCGGCGCCGACGCGACCGGTGAGGTCAACGCACTTCTCCAGCGGCACGCAAGCATCGGCGGGCACGAGGTTCGCCGGCGTGGGCGGCGACACGCGCCATACCTCGCCGGTTTTGCTTTCGTAATGATGCAGGCGCGACTCGGCCAGCAAATCGATGCCGGTGAGCTTGAGCATGGGTTTCCATTTGGCCGAGTCGAGATCCTCCTCGCCCGGCGTGGCCTTTTCCGGGTCGAAGACGAAACGGAAAAATTTCGCGGTCACCTCCGGGATGGCGTGCGTGACATCGGCGTCGCCATCCTGCCAGCCGTGGCGCGGCGGCTCCAGTTGCACGAGCTTGCGAAACCGGCGTCCATCGTCGCTGACCTCGACCGCGAGGTGGTTGGCGTGATAGGTGGCGGTTTGTATGCCCTTGGTCCGCGGAATGCGCACCGTGAGCGCCCGGCAGGCAAAGGGCCGCTCAAATTCATACTGAATCCAGCACGCCTCCTCGCTCGTGAAAACCGTACCGTCACCCTCCGCCAGCGTCCCCGCGTCCACTCCGGCGCGGCTGGTCGTCACGCGGGGTTTGATCGTGCGCGAGCTGATGCCGGCGCCCGGCGGCGCGGGATACGCGACCGTGATGATGTCGCGGTAGTAGTCCTGGCTCGTCTCGGGTTGAGGCAACGCCTGCTCGACACGGCGCCCGCCCTCGATCTGCGTCGCGGTCCAGACGACCTTTTGCATGGAAAGTTCGGGCGTGATCCAAGGGCCGCCCGCCGTCGCGTAGCCGTCGCTTCCGTGCATGCCGATCTTCAACCCGAGCCGGTCCGCCTCCTTGAAGGCCCATAGCACATGGTCCCACCACGCCTCGGTGAATTGCTCGGCCGGCGGATCGAACAAGGGCGGCCTGGCCGCGCCCTGGATCGGCACCAGATGCGCGCCGCCGATGCCGGCCGCCTTCATCGCCTCGAGGTCGGCGGTGATGCCCGCGCGGGACGAACTTGCCTTCATCCAATACCAAAACACCCACGGTCGCGCCGCCTCGGGTGGCTCGCGAAAAACGGCCTCCAATGTTTCACCATGTCCTTTGCCCGCGATCTCAGTTTCGCGCGGCAACGCGCGTAGCGCAGGCATCCTGCCTGCCGTCGAGGCCAAAGGCGCGAAGCGCCGCTGACTCTTTTCCGAAAAAAATGCCGCGCTGCGCGCGCCCGCAGAAGACGGCAGGCAGGATGCCTGCGCTACGCGCTGCCGCGCCTCCGCAAGCCCGCCGCCAAACGGATACGTCCCACCCGAAACGCCCGCGCGCAGCATGGAGGAAGCCACTCCGCATCCGAACGCGATGAAAAAAAACGCAAGAGCGCGGACGAGAAACGCATGGCTGGTTGGTGTCGGCATGGCGGTTAGCGGGATGATTCCATATAAAGGGTGAACTCCGCCGGAGGCAGGCCCGGCGCGGAGGCGGTGAGTTTGACTGTTCCGGCTTTATCGCCGGCCCGGACGATCACCAAGGCCCGGCCTTGGAAAACACGACGTGGATTCGCGCGATAGGAATCGCGATCGGTGAGGTCCGCGCTGCCGATGCCGGCAAGGGCGGCGGGGCCGTCGAGCGTGTAGCGGACGGAATGATCCGCGGAAGGCACCACCACGCCGTTGGCGTCGAGCACCTCGACCACCACAAAGGAAAGATCCTGCCCGTCGGCCGAGATCCGCCCGCGGTCCGGCGTCAACCGCAGACGCGCCGGCGCGCTGGCCGTGACCAGCGCGAAACGCTCCGTCTCGCGCCCGGCCCGCACTCCGGCCGCCTCCAATTTTCCTGGTGCGTAGGGCACCGAAAAGACCGCCTTGAACTCCTCCGCGCGCGTGGTCGGTTTTTCTCCCAGCAATTCGCCGTTGAGATAGAGCCGGACGGTATCATATCGTGAATACACCTCGACCGCGAGCGGCTCCCCTTCGTGTCCGGACCAGGTCCAGTGCGCCTGCACGGGCTCCGGCGCCCACGGCGACACGCCCCATTCGCCGCCGGGCGCGGGTGCGGCCACGGCGACGTGGAGTTTTTCGCCCCGGTCCCAGACGATGTTGCGATAATGGGAGCCCGGCTTGCGCAAGCCCGTGAGATCAATGTCTCCGCAGGCTGCGCCGTGCCACGGCCACTGGCCGCCCTCCCAGTGCTTGACGATGGGTTCGCCGGGCGGAAACACGCGCCCGATGCCGGCCTCGCCCAGATAATCAATCGCGCTCCAGACAAAGTCGCCAATCACATATGCATGGTTGTGCGCGGCGGCCCAGTTTGCGAAGGTTTCGGACAAATAGGACTCCGCCGCGACGATGACACGCCGGGGCAGTCGCTCGTGGTCGGCGGCGTGGCGGCCGAGTTCGTAGTTGTAACCCGCGACATCAAACGCGGCAAAAAGCGGATCGAGTCGGGACCACTCGCCGCCTTTGCCCATGCCATTGACGCCGGCGGTGACCGGACGCGTCGTATCAATTTTACGGATACGACGCGTGAGCGCGTGCGCGATGCGGAGGCCGTCGGCGTTGCCGCGCTCAAACATCTCGTTGCCGACACTCCACAGCACGACGCTGGGATGATTGCGGTCGCGCAAGACCATCGCGTCGAGATCGCGCCGCCACCACTCGTCAAACCACACGCCGTAGTCGTGCGGGTTCTTTCCGGATTTCCAGCCGTCGAACGCCTCGTCCATGACCAGCAGGCCCAGGCGGTCGCATGCGTCGAGAAACGCCGGCGAAGGCGGATTGTGCGAGGTCCGCGCGGCGTTGAAGCCGGCGGCCTTGAGCAATTCCACCTTGCGCTCCTCCGCGCGCGCAAACGCCGCCGCGCCGAGCGGGCCGTGATCGTGGTGGACGTTTCCGCCGGCGAGTTTCAGCGGGCGTCCGTTAAGCTCAAAACCCCGCTCCGCCGACACCCGCACCGTGCGCACGCCGAAGGGCGTGACCACCTCGTCCACCACGCTCCCGCCCGAACGCACGCGCGTGACCGCGCGGTAAAGCACCGGCGTCTCCGGCGACCACGGCTGTGGATTTGCCAGGGTGGCTGTCGCCGCGGCCGTGAAATCCGCGCCGGGCGCGGCACGTCCCTCCGCGCCCACCCTGGCGACCTCGCGCCCGGCTGGATCCGTGATGATCGTTTCCAAGGACAGGCCGGCGGCCGATTTGCCGCCATTGGCCACCGTGGTCTCCACGCGGACCGAGACCGATTCGGCATCGAGCCGGGTGGTCGCGACAAACACGCCCCACGGGGCGACGCGCACCGGGGCCGTCACATGCAGCCTCACCGGGCGGTAGATGCCCGAGCCGCTGTACCAGCGGCAATTGGGCTGCGCACTGTTGTCCGCGCGCACGAGCAACGTGTTTTTCCCGCCAATGCGCAGATGAGGCGTGAGATCCACGAAAAACGAACTGTAGCCATACGGCCGCCCCGCGATGCTGGCGCCGTTCAGCCACACCCCGGCATTCATATAAATACCTTCAAATTCGATCACTACCTGCCTGTCCCGCCAGCTTGCGGGCGCGTCAAAATCGCGCCGATACCAGCCGATCCCGGTTTGGAAAAAACCGCCGTCCCCAAGGGAGGGGGCATCCTTGCTGACGGGATTTTCGATGCTCCAGTCATGCGGCAGGACGACGGCGCGCCACGAGTCCGCCTCCGCGCCGGGCGCATTGCCGTCCGCTCCGGCGCCGATGGAGAAAAGCCAGCCGGAATTCCAATCCACCACCTCGCGCTGCGCCGCCAAGGCGTGATTGATGCAGCACGCAAAAAGCCCAAGCACTGCCGTTCGGAAAAATCGCATAGGAGGTTGTCGGTTGTTGAATGAGGTCTATCGGTTATGCCAATTATGGACAAAAAGGCATTATAGGTAGGGCGAAGCCTCCGGCTGAGCCGCAGCTCGGCGGGGACGTCTCGCCCGGCCTAAATATAAATTTAGGCGCTATTTTGAATGGATATTTATCACACAAAGGCACAAAGGCGCAAAGTCCCGAGCGAAGCGACAGGTCTGACAGGACATCAAAAGGGTATTCCGAGGAAATTATTAATTTAGTGAAATTCATAAAAATTCTTTCATGATTTTTCCGTCCTTTGTGCCTTTGTGTGATAAATACAATTTTTCAGGCATCGAAAAGCGAGGAACCAGATTTATGGAGCCGCCACGGTCGGACGTCACGTTCTCCGGCAACGGCCTCGCAGGAGCTCGGCCCTCCATCGAAAAAATATTTTCATGGGAAAATGATATCATGGGTATTTTCAAGCGTGGTTGCGGAGGCCTCAGAGAGGCCTCCCTGCCTTGAGTCATGCTGTGTTTGATTTTTCAAATCGCCCTTATGAAAATCGCAACCTTGGCTGCCGGTCGCGGCCAAGGTTGCTCCAATCGGACTGTCTGTTTGCGTTCTGACTACAGGCGGATGGTGAGCGAGGCGACAAACTGCACGTCATTCACCCAAGCGTTGTTTTTCAAGTGTTCGAGCCCCGTATATTTGGTGCGGATCGTATTCAGCAGGTTCGTGCCGTCAATGGACAGGCGCACGCGCTTGTTAAACGAATACGACACGGAGGCATCCAGCCAGCCGTAATCCGCCATATACTGGGGATACAGGGTGGCGGTGGGTGGTGTTGTATTAAGGTCCAGATAGGTAAATGATCCGACATAGAACTTGTCGCGCCAGTTGTAAGCCACCCTCGCGGAGAACTTCTGGTATTCATACATGAGGATGAGGTTAAAGCTGTGTTTCGACAGATTGTTCAAGGGCACCTTGTTGGGGAACTGGGCGTTGTCCACCTCACTGTCCACATAGGTATAGTTGGCCTGGGCGCCAAAACCGCTCAACCAGCCGGGCAGAAAATCAAGGAATATCTGGCCGCCGAGCTCGAAGCCCTTGACCTTGCCATCGCCCATGTTCGCCGGGCGGGAGATCATGTAGGTATGCCCGTCGTAAGTTTCCGGGGTTTTCGTGTCCGAGATATATCCCTCCACATCCTTGTAAAACAAAGCCAGATAAGCGGAGGCCGACTTGGAGAAATACTTTTCCAGTGAAAGATCATAATTCCAAGCGCGGACCGGCTTGAGGTCGGGATTGCCCGAACTGCCCGTGTTCTGGCTTTCCTCAACCATCTGCGTGAGCGAGAGCGACGGCGCCAGACTCGGGAGGGTGGGCCGGGTCAACGTCTTGGAGAGGGAGACGCGAAGGAAGAAATCGTCCTGCAAGAAGAAACGCGTGTTAAGGCTCGGCAGAAGGTCATTATAACTATTCGACACGGAGAGGGGCGTGCGGACTATGGTATTGTCAGGAAGCTTATCCTGTCTGGCGCTGTCTATATTCTCTTCCGTGCGGGCAAAGCGCAACCCCACCGCCCCGTCAAAAACTCCCCGGACTTGGAATTTGCCCATCGCATAGCCCGTCAGAGTATCTTCATCAATATTCCAACGCCCCATGATGCCATTGCTCGGCCCAGTGGGCAGCGGAGCCGTGATGCCAAAGTCCTGGCGAAATTTGACTATATTGCCCCGGATCAGGCTCTGGTTTCCATGCCAGACACCCCGTGACGCGGCGGAACCATTGTTGCCGCTGGTAAAATAATCCGGATAGGGCTGGGTGAAGAGGTGGGCATTGACGGGCGTGTAGCTGCCGTCAGTGGCGATATTCACTCCGCCGGTGTTAATCATGCCGTTTCCATTATTGGCATTGCGCATCGCATAACGCGTGCCGGCCAGCACCGAGGTGAAAAATCCCTTCGAGAGCTTGTATTCCGCATCCACCGCCAACGCCGTCATATCGCCATTATAGGGCCGGTCCACATAAGACAGGCTGGTGATTCTATAGTCACTGGCGTCCGCCAAGTCTGCGTCGGTGCTGGTGGAGGCGACTTTTCCGCGATTGTCGATGAGGAGGTCTATGCCACTGGCAAAATTATTTCCTGTATTGAGCCCCTCCTGATGCAGAACGCTGTAGGCGTCGGTGTAGCTCAAATCCGCCTTGAGAGAAAGCGCGTCCTTGTTCCACTTGGCACCGATGGCAAACAAACGGTGCTTCTCCATCGTGTCGCGGACGGTGTCATAGGTGCCCACCGAAACTTTATCCGTAAACCTGACCACTGTCGCATCCTTGGTGCCCGGATGCAGGACAAGGGAGGTTGGATCAATGCCGGAATCATTTGCCGGGGTGAAAAACACGCCATAAGTATCCTGCACCGTCTTCAACTCGGAAAAGGTGCCCTCGGCGTAGATTTCCAGCCCCTTGAAAGGAACGTATTGGACAACAGCATTGACACCGCTGCGCTCGCGGCTTCCGGCGGTGACGCCTTCATAAGATCCATTGGGAACTTGCACGTCACCATAACCAGACACGTTGTATGTCTTGGGCGTACCGGGATTCATGAAATCCTCGCGCCATGAACGCTCCTGATAAGTGAAGTTGACAAGGATGCCCAGCTCACCGCGCCCGACCTTGAAGCGGTTGCTGGCCAAGGCGGAATACTGGAATTTCATTTCATCGACCAGATCACCATAAATGCCCCGGACGCTGGCCACCGCCTCCAGCCCCTTGAAGTCAAAGGGACGGCGCAGGCGGACATCAATGGTGCCGCCAAGGCCGCCTTCGATTATGTTCGCGGCGCTACTTTTATAGACATCGATGCCGGCGAGCATTTCCGCCGGCAGTTCCGACATATTGAACTGGCGGCTTCCTCCTTCGGCGCTGAAAATCTCGCGGCCGTTCAGCAGGCTCTCGGTTTGGGATATGCCGCGAATGGCGACGTTGCCGTTGCCCTCGCCACGCTCACGATCGATTTGTATGCCGGAAATGCGCGAGAGTGCGTCGGTGACGCTAAAGTCGGGGAGTTTGTTGATGTCATCCGCGACAATGGAGTCGGAAATTTCGAACCGTTCCCGTTTTCGCTCCTGGGCGGTGATCATACTTTCCCTGAGACTTGAACTTACGACCGTGAATTCCGACAGGACAATCACCTCGTCATCAGACGTGGCGGTGGGGGCGGGCACAGCCTGCCCAAAGGCAGGAGGCAGACATGAAGCCATGAGTGCGGCAAGCATGACGTGCGGGGCGCACAATTTTTTCGTTTGCATGATACGTGTTGGTTTGTTGGGGGGAGGGGCAGACCTCAATTGCGACAGGGGTGCGCAACTGACGCCTGCCTGGGGAATCAAGCACTGGGGAGCCAGCAATTGAATGGGGTTTATTTAAGCAGATGACGGCCCAAACATCTTCTTAGAAAACCGGCTTTATTTCCGGGATGCTAAGATGGCCCGGGGAGAGGCACGGCAGCGGATACATGGAGGAAATGAAATCATCAGACTTGTTCGGAAACCCTGTTTTGCCGTGACTGATGCTATGTGGAGCAGGTAGGGAGGCCTCCGCCGGGCGGAGCGGGCGGTTTGAAATTTCATGGGGAAATTGGGACGTGGTCGCGGAGGCCTCGGAGAGGCCTCCCTACCGCCTTCGGTCATTTTTCAAGGCGCCTTGAATTTTAAATCACGGCGAAATCAGGATTTTCGAACAAGTCTATTGATGTTACGCGGCTAACGACAGTCCGCCATGCCGTCGCTCTGGAAATACCCCGCTCCGGCGAGCCGCGTCTTCGCAAGGTCAGGCCCATGCGACGGTGCTAAACATGGGCGAGACGCCCATGCCACCCAACCCGACGATGATACGCATCGTCCACGGGCGAGACGCCCGTGCCACCCGATCCGACACTTCCGGTGGTTTCGTCACTTTCCGAGGTTCCTCGCTATTTTGAATGGCTGTTTTTCACGCAACGACGCGATGACGCAACGAATGGCAAAATTACAAAATATTTATCTCAATAAAATGAAACAAATAATGATTCTCATGGAAAATTTCCCATGCCTCCTTTCGTTGCGCCGTTGCGTGAAAAACATGCTTTTTCAGACATCGGAAATAGCGACGAACGAAAAAAAGCGGCGCCCCTTTCCGGGCGCCGCCGTTTGCGTGTTCGTCTTTTATAAACCGATGTCGCTTATGCCTCGTATTGCGGGCGCTTGGCGTCGGGCCAGTCGATGTGGAAGAACTTGCCGCGCTTCACGTCCACGCGCTCGTAGGTGTGCGCGCCGAAGTAGTCACGCTGGCCTTGCAACAGATTGGCCGGCAGGCGGGCGGAGCGGTATCCGTCGTAGTAGGACAGCGCCGAGCTGAAGGTCGGGACGCTGATGCCGTGCTCGACCGCGAGCGACACGACCTTGCGCCAGTTCGCCTGCGCCGTCTGGATCGTCTTGTTGAAATACGGGTCGAGCAGCAGGTTCGCGAGCCTCGGGTTCTTTTTGTAGGCCTCGGTGATCTTTTGCAGGAAGGCAGCGCGGATGATGCAGCCGCCGCGCCAGATTTGCGCGATCCGGCCGAAGTCGAGCTTCCAGCCGTATTCCTTCTGCGCCTCGCGCATGAGTTGGAAGCCTTGCGCGTAGGAGCAGATTTTCGAGCAGTAGAGCGCGTCGTGGATGGCCTCGATGAGCGCCTTTTTCGAGCCGGTGTAGCTTTTCGCCTTCGGGCCTTTGAGGATTTTCGAGGCGGCGACGCGCTCTTCCTTCACGGCGGAGAGGCAGCGGGCAAAGACGGACTCGGCGATGGTCGGCGCGGGCACGCCCATGTCGAGCGCGTTGACCGAGGTCCATTTGCCGGTGCCTTTCTGCCCGGCGGTGTCGAGCACGATGTCCACGAAGGGCTTTTTCGTGACGGGGTCTTTCTGCTTGAGAATGTCGGCGGTGATTTCGATGAGGAAGCTGTCGAGCGCGCCGCGGTTCCATTCGGAGAAGATGGCGCCCATCTCGGCGGCCTTGAGGCCGAGGACGCCTTTCAGGATCGCGTAGGCCTCGCAGATCATCTGCATGTCGCCGTATTCGATGCCGTTGTGCACCATTTTCACGTAATGGCCGGCTCCGTTTTCGCCGATGTAGGTGGCGCAGGGCACGCCGCCTTTCACGGGTTTGCCGGGGGCGGCGCCGGGGATGGGCTTGCCGGTCTTGCGGTCAACCTTGGCGGCGACGGCGTTCCAGATTTTTTCGAGTTCCTTGTAGGCGGCCTTGTCGCCGCCGGGCATGAGGGCGGGGCCGAAGCGCGCGCCTTCCTCGCCGCCGGAAACGCCGGAGCCGATGAAGCGGAGTCCTTTTTCCTTGAGCGCTTTTTCGCGGCGGATGGTGTCCGTCCAGAGGGCATTGCCGCCGTCGATGATGATGTCGTCCTGCTCGAGCAGCGGGACGAGCCCGTCGATGACGGCGTCGGTGGCGCGTCCGGCTTGGACGAGGATGACCATCTTGCGGGGCTTCGCGAGGGATTTCACGAATTCCTCGAGGGTCTTGGTGCCGACGAGGCCGCCGGGGGTGTTCGGGTTTTCCGCGATGAACTTGTCGGTCTTCTCGGTCGTGCGGTTATAAACCGAGATTTGGAAGCCGTGGTCGGCGATGTTGAGGGCGAGGTTCTGGCCCATGACAGCGAGGCCGATGAGGCCGATATCGGAGTATTCTTTAGGCATAGGAAAAAGTCGGGAAGGTATTTGGTTTGCAGCAAAAAGCGACAGAAAAAGACACGTGCGCCAGAAATATGGAAGATGATTGTGTCACGCGAAAACGGTCATCGCGGGCTCGGCGGCGGAGCGGGAGGAGGCGCGGGGTTGGGCGGCGCGACGGGGGACGGCGGGGCGGGGCGCGCGGGAGCGCCGGCGGGCGGCTCGGCGGGCCGGTCGGGGCCGCCGAAAACGGGGGCGAGGATGTCGATCACGGGGGTCATGAACGCGGGCTCGTTGCGATGCTGAATCCAATTGTAGCCAATCATCACGATGACAACCAGCAACGCGATGCTGAGGATGAGGCGGCTGGTTTTGAAAAGTTTTTCGAGAATCCAGAACAGCACGAACAGGCCGACGATGATAAACAGCGCCTTGACCCAGAATTCAACGGGACGTCCGGCGAGGTTTTCGACGTTGGCGAGTATCAGCAGCGACATTGTTCACCGGGCAATAACGACAACTTCCGCGGGCGTGACGAGACGAAATGCAGCCAGCCCCGCCTGCCCGCCGGCCGCCGCGCGCTCGCTTTGCGGCCCGGCATGCCGCCGCTTTTAAGATTGCCCCCTTCCCCGCCCTCCGCTTTCTGCTTCCCTGCAACAGGGGTTTGTGGCTCCGGTTGCGCGTTTTCCAGAAACCATGTCACTCCTCCCTTTCTCCAGCCAACTGATCGCTGACGTCGGCATCTCCTTCGGTGACGAAGGCAAAGGCCGCCTCATCCCGGAAATCGCCGCCGAGCTGCGCGACACCGGCGCGCCCGTCTCCGTCGTCCTCAAGGTCAACGGCGGCGCCAACTCCGGCCACACCGCCGCCGGCATCAAGCTGAACCTCCTGCCCGCTGGCGTCGCCGACGCCGGTGTCGCTCACCTCGCCATCGGCAGCGGCGTCGTCGCCGACCCGCGCAAGATCTGGTGGGAGGCGCTCCCGCTGGAGAAAAAAGGCCACGCCGTCCGCGTCCGCCTCCTCATCGACGAACGCGCCCTCGTCTCCGACCTCACCCACCGCCTGCTCGACCTCGCGTGGGAGGACTACCGCGTCAACATCCTCCGCGAGGAGCCGCGCGGCTCGACCGGCCGCGGCATCACGCCCGCCTTTTCCGACGAGACCGGCCAGTGGCAGATCCACTACGCCGACTTCCTCGCCCCGCCCGCCGAATTCCGCAAAAAACTCGCCCAGCGCGCCGACCGCGCCTGCCGCGTCATCCAGCACGTCTGCCAGGTGAGCGCCGCCACCTGGGACTCGTTTTTCGAAAAACTCACCGCCGCCGAACTCCGCGCCAACGCCGAGGCCATCGACCTCGGGGTTTTTGACAAAAGCGAATTCGACTTCACCCGCTTCAAGAGCCCCGCCCCCTTCACCCTCGACCTCGACACGCTCGCCGATGCGTATTGGAAAGCCGGATACGGACTGGCCCCGCAAATCGGCGAGGTGCGCGAGCTCGTCCTCCGCGAGCTGCGCGCCGGCCGCACCGTCATCGGCGAGTTCGGCCAGTCCTACTGGCTCGACAAACGCCACGGCTTCACCCCCAACGTCACCGCCTCGCACACCTTCACGCCGGAGTTTTTCGAGAGCGCGGGCGTCCCGGTCCAGCGCATCCACACCTTCGGCGTCGCCAAGGCCTACGACACCAAGGTCGGCACCCACACCTTCATCACCCGGATGGACGATGCGCACCCGCTCAGCATCCTCCTGAAAAAACTCGAATTCGGCACCAGCACCGGCCGCCAGCGCATGGTCGGCTGGTTCGACGCCGTGGAAAAAGGCGACGCCCTGCGCTACGGCGGCTACCAGGATCTCATGATCAACAAAATCGACGCGCTCTCCCACACCGGCGAATGGCGCGACGACCTCCTCATCTGCACCGCCTACGAGGACGCGTCGGGCCGGCGCTACCACCACGTCCCCCGCAACGACGCCGTCCGCCGCGCCCTGCGGCCTGTTTACGAGAAACATCCCGGCTGGAAGGGCGACATCTCGCAAATCCGCCGCTTCGCCGACCTCCCGCGCAACGCGCAACGCTACACCGCCGCGATGCTGCGCGGCATTTTCGACGTGGCCTGGCATGGCGAGCCGTTCCCCTCTGCCGACAGGCTCCCCAATTTCCGCTACCTCGGCGTGGGACCCGAGCCTTCGCAGATCATCAAGGACCTGCCGCCCGCCGCCGAGTTGATCAAACTGCGCTGATTGCGCTTCCCCGCCCGTGTCCATCCACGCACCTGATGCCGTTTCCAAACGGGATTTATGCTTCAGGCGGAACGAAACCGGGGACGCGGGCATTCCTGCCCGCTCGGTTATCGCGGACAAGAATGCCCGCGCTCCCGGAAAACGACCGAATGGAGGCGTTGCCACGAAACTGACCTTCATTTGGAAACGGCATGACTCCGGGCATCCGCCGCATGCCGTCCTGCCTTGCATCCTGGCCGCGCTCGCCCTCCTCGCCGCCGGCTGCTCCAGTGTCCGCGACCACTATTACAAGCCGGTCTCCCGGGCTCTCCCTGCGCCCGCCGGCACTCCCGGCGCGCTTCGCATCCAGGAAAAGGCCGCCGCCCATCCCGACGGCGAATCCGGTTTCCGCCTGCTCGCGCTCAGTGCCGACGCGCTCGCCGCCCGCATCACCCTGGCCGATGCCGCCGCCCGCTCGATCGACGTCCAGTATTTCAGCTTCCACGACGACGCCACCGGCAACCTCGTGGCCTCGCGCCTCCTCGCCGCCGCCGACCGCGGCGTGCGCGTGCGCGTGCTCATCGACGGCACCGGAACCATCGGGCGCGACGGGGACCTCCTCGCCCTCGACGCCCATCCCAATCTCGAAGTCCGCATTTTCAACCCTTTCAAAAACCGCAGCAGCAACACCGTTTCCCTCGCCACGCAATTCTTCATCGACGGGCGCCGCCTCAACCGGCGCATGCACAACAAGTCCTTCATCGTCGACAACCAGATCGCCATCATCGGCGGCCGCAACATCGGCGACGAATACTTCGACGCGCGCCAGGACATGAACTACCGCGACCTCGACGTCATCACCATCGGCCCCGTCGTCGCGCCCATGTCCGAGACCTTCGACACCTTCTGGAACAGCGACTACGCCTACCCGATCACCGCCTTTCATTCCCGCCCGCCCAGGCCCGACGCCATCGCCCGACGCCGCGCCGCGATCGAGGCCGGCTCGTTCGCCCTCAGTTCCGCCGCCGACATCGACACCCTGCTCGGCGACGGACCGCTCACCCCCCGCCCGCTCCGCGCCAACCCCACCGCCGTGCAACCCCGCTGGCACTGGGGCTCCGCGCGACTCATCGCCGACGACCCGCTCAAGGCCAATCCCGACAGCCCCAAAAAAGGCCCGCGCCTCGGCGAAATCCTCGACGAGATGCTCCCCGGAACCACGGACGAGCTCATCATCATCTCGCCCTACTTTGTCCCGCAGAAACAAGGCGTCGCCCTCCTGGCCGGCATCGAGCAGCGCGGCGCCCAGGTGAAGGTCCTCACCAACTCGCTCGCCTCGACCGACAACCTCATCGTCCACACCGGCTACGCCCGCTACCGCCGCCGCCTGCTCGAGGCCGGCGTCGAACTCTACGAACTGCGTCCCATCCCCGCCGCCAAAAACAAGACCCTGTTCCGCGGCAAACGCTCGCGCGGCATCAGCCTGCACGCGAAAGCCATCGTGATCGACCGCCGCATGACCTTCATCGGTTCGATGAACATCGATCCCCGCGCCGCGCTCCTCAACACCGAAATCGGCGTGCTCGTTGACAGCCCTTCCCTCGCCACCGCCGTCGCGCAGTTTTTCAAGGAGGCCAGCGAGCCCGACAGCAGTTTCCGCCCGCATCTTCTTCCCCCGAACGACAAGGGGCAGCGCCCGCTTTGCTGGACGGGCGAGAGCGACGGCCGGGAGATCAAAACCTACGTCGAGCCCCGCGCCAGCCTCTGGCGCCGCATCAGCGCCAAGGTCCTGCGCATTTTCCCCATCGAGGGGCTGCTTTGATGCCGCTTCATTATCGGAAGCGCAATAAATGGCATAATATCATTTCCGAATCCCTTTTGGGCTCCGGCGTTTTGGGTGGAGGGCCGAGCTCCTGCGAGGCCGTCGCGGTCATATGCGATGTTCTCCGGCGACGGCCTCGCAGGAGCTCGGCCCTCCATCAGCCCAATTATCATTGGGCATTGGCATAAGCGATCATCACCGGAAATCCTTCAGGCCGATAAAAAAGCCGTCTTCCCCGCATGGGAAGACGGCTCCAAAAAACACCTGATGCGGGCGGGCTTATTTGCGCGCCGAGAGCACTTTTTTCTCGTAGTCCTTGACCGTGGGAATCCACGCGACGCCGACGGGCGTGTTGTTGCGCCGGCAGAACTCGTCCCAGATCGCGCCGAAGGGAAGCGATTTCGCCTCCTCCAGCAACGCGAGGCGGGTGCTGTAATCGCCCTCGGCCTCCAGCTTGCGAAGCCGGTCGCGCGGCTCGATCAGCGCGAGCAGGAGGGCCTTCTGCGTGTTGCGCGCGCCGATGACCCAGGCCATGATGCGGTTGATGCTCGCGTCGAAGAAATCCATGCCGATGTGTACGCGGGAGAGATAGTCGCCGCGCACGATTTCCTCCATGAGCGCGCGCGTCTGGTCGTCGAGCGCGACGACGTGGTCGCTGTCCCAGCGCACGCCGCGACTCACGTGGAGCAGGATCTCGGGCAGGAACTGGAGCACGGAGGAGATTTTGTCCGCAAGCGTCTCGGTCGGGTGGAAGTGGCCGGCGTCGAGGCAGAGGACTTTTTTGTTCTTCATGGTGTAGCCCATGTAGAACTCGTGCGAGCCGATGGTGCAGGACTCGAAGCCCACGCCGAAGAGTTTGCTTTCGAGTGCGTCGCGGTTGCACTGCTGGTCGATGGCGACTGCGAAGATTTCGTCGAGCGACTGCTCCATGCGCTCGCGGTAGGCGCGGCGGTTGACCGGCGTGTCCTTGAAGCCGTCCGGCATCCAGAAATTCGTGATGACGGTCTTGCCGAGGCGGCGGCCCATCTCCCCGGCGATCTTGCGGCAGGCGATGCCGTGGCGTATCCAGAATTTGCGGACAGCCTCGTCGTGGTGCGAGAGCGTGAAGCCGTCGGCGGACAGCGGGTGCGAGAAGCAGGTCGGGTTGAAATCGAGGCCGAGGCCGCGCTGTTTCGCCCAGTCAACCCAGCCCGCGAAGTGCTCGATGGTGTAGGCGTCGCGGTCCACTTTTTGGCCGCCGAGCTCGGCGTAGCTGGCATGCACGTTGACGCGGTGACTGCCGGGGATGAGCGAGAGCGCGAGGTCGAGGTCGGCGCGAAGCTCGGCGGGGCCGCGGGCTTTGCCGGGGTAGTTGCCGGTGGCGGCGATGCCACCGGTGAGCGCGCCGCCGGCGTTTTCGAAGCCGCCCACGTCGTCGCCCTGCCAGCATTGAAGCGACACGGGCGTGGCGGCGAGGGTTTGGAGGGATTTTTCGACGTCCACGCCGAGGTCGGCGTAACGTTGTTTTGCGAGGTTGAATGCGTCCATGGATTTTTGGTCGGGTAGTTTTGCGGGTGAAATCTCCGTTTTGGCGGAATGGCGGAAAGAAAAAATTAATGAGCGAAGTCGCTCAAAAAGCAAAACGAAAAAACCGCGCCGCCCGATGCGTTTTTCCGACAGTCAGAATGCCGGCGCCTCCGCCCGCGGCGCCGTGGCGCAGACTTGAGCCGCCCGAAGCGCACATCCCCTTACCCTTTCTTCACTTTCCGGTATGCCCTCGGCGACACGCCCATCACCCGCCGGAAACTGCGGGCGAAATAATACGCGTCGCCAAAGCCCGCCTGCTCCCCGACCGCGCGCACGGGCGCGTCGGTGGTGTCGAGCAACTGGCACGCGCGCTGGATGCGCAGGCGGATGAGCCAGTCGATGGGCGCAAAGCCCGTGTGCAGCCGGAACAGGGCGCTGTAATGCGGCACCGACAGCCCCGCGAGCGTCGCAAGCTCCCGCAGCCGCATCGGTTTCACAAGGTGCTCCTTCATCCATTCGGCGGATGCCGCCACGCGCTCCATCGCGGACCGCCCGCCCGGTTTCCCCGGCATCGCCAGGCCCCGCCCAAACGCGGAAAGCGCGCTCCGTAACACCGTCCCCGCCGCCACCAGGTTCGCCAGCGAATAGCCGCGCTCAAGATGCTCCCACGCCCCGCCCAGCCCGATGCGCGTGGCCGTCTCCGCGTCCAGCGAGACCACGCCTCCGCCGGCCGGCAGTTGCAACAGCTCCGCCCACGCCCCCACCTCGTCGCCCGTCACGTGCACCCACTCGACGCTCCACGGTTCCCCGGCGTCCGCGCCGTAGGCATGCGCCTGCCCCGAGGGCAGCCACGCCAGCGAGCCCGCGCGGACGGGCAGCGTGCCGCCGTCCGCCAGGCGCACCCAGCCGCGCCCCGCCGTGCACAGCAACAGCAACGTGGTCGGCGCCCCGCCCGGCCTCTCGATCAAATGCGCCGCCGCGTGCGGGAAAACCCCGGCGTCCGTGACCAGCAACCCGCGCAGCAGCGGATGCGCCCGCAAACGCTCCCGCACGCCGGCCGGCAACACCACAAGCCGCTGCCCGCGAAACCCCTCGGCTTTGGGCGCGTCGTTTTTTTTCGGCGTGGGAGGCATGCTCATCCCCTAGCCCGCCGCTGCCTGATGGCGAGCCTTGCTTTGCAACCCGGGTCGAGTGGCACGGCCGACTCGCCCGTGCGACGGCGCTCCGCGCCGCCTTCCCACCGAAAAGCATGGGCGGGGACGCCCATGCCACGCAATCCGCGCAACCCGCCGCCTTCCGGCTGCGTCGCCAACGCGCCAATCTTGTTCGCAACTGGCATGACTCGTTCTCTCTTCTTTCTCCGGGATGCTTCGAGAACGCGTAAGAGAACGCGAACGATTGCAGAAACACGCATATCACCAGACTTGCCCGCCGCGCCGCGCGCGCCTTTGCTTGGCCCTTGTGACCCGCCGCATCACCCGCATCGCCATCCTTGCCGTCTCCATCGCCGCGCAACGCCTGCCCGCGGTCCCGGAGGGCGGGCCCGAGTTCAACGCCGGCAGTTTCGACACCGATCCCGCCACCGGCGAATACGTCGGCACCGGCGATGCGCGCCTCGATTACCAAGGCGCGCTCCTCACCGCCGACGAAATCCGCTACCACCCGCGCACCCAGACCGCCACCGCCCGCGGACACGTCGAGCTCACCCGCGCCGGACAACGCGTCGTCGCCGGCGAAATCGCCTACCGCTTCCCCGACCAAACTTTCTCCGCCTCCGACATCCGGCTCGGCGAGTTTCCGTTCTACGTTTCCGGCGAGCGCGCCAGCGGCACTCCCTCCGAGGTCACCCTCGCCAACGCCCGCATCACCTACACCGAACCCGGCCCCTTCGCCCCCGCGCTCAACGCCGGCACGCTCGTTTACGGCCCCGACCGGCGTATCCGCACCCATGATACAAGCCTCGGCATCGGCCCCGTCACGCTTCTTCCGCTGCCGCGCCTCAGCCAGCCGCTGGGCGGCTCCTCGCTTTCCCGGATCGACGCCCGGCTCGGCCAGCGCGGCAACCTCGGCTTCTTCCTCGGCCTCGGCATCGAGGTGCCCGTGCTCGAAGGCGTCGAGGCCGGGGGCGCCGCCACTTTCCACACCAAGCGCGGACTCCTCATCGGGCCGACCGCCACCTACGACACCACGCTCCTCGGCGGGCGCGCCGCCGGCTCGCTCGACACCGGCTACATCCACGACTACGGCGACCGCCTCACCGACGTGCTCGGGCGCCCCATCCAGCCCGACCGCGGCTTCGTCGCATGGACGCATCACCAGGACATCACGGAAAACTTTTCCGTTTTCGGCGAGATTCACTACTGGAGCGACTCCGAGGTCACGCGCGATTTCCGCTCCGGCGAATTCTACCGACTCCAGCACCCGGACAATTTTCTCGAAGCCAACTACACCGGCCGAAACTACGTCATCTCCCTCCTCGCCCGCGCGCAGCTAAACTCCTATCACTCCGTCCAGCAGCGCCTCCCCGAACTCCGTTTCGACCTGCTGCCCGTCGCCAGCGGCCTCGGCATCTACCAGCGCCTCCAGCTCAGCGCCGCCTCGCTCACCGACGACTCCCCCTCCGGCGAGCCGACCATCGACAGCAACCGCTTCGACGGCTACTACGCGCTGGAACGTCCCGTGGCCTTCGGCGACTGGGGCGCGTTCACGCCCGTCATCGGCGGACGCCTCACCCACTACGCCGATGCCAACCCCGGCGACGGCGCCAGCCATTACACCCGCGCCCTCGGTGAAATCGGCTTCGACGCCAGCCTGCGCGCCAGCGGCGTCTTTAATTACAAAAACGAACAATGGCGCATCGACGGCCTTCGCCACCTCGTCACTCCGCGCCTTTCCTACCGCTACATCCCGCGCGCCGACAAAGGCCGGCCCTTCATCCCCGCCATCGACGACCGCACTTTCACGACTTACCTCCAGCCGCTCGGCCTCGGCGACCAGCGTTACATCGACGAACTCCGCCCCACCAACACCCTGCGCATCGGCCTCGACCAAACCCTGCAAACCCGCCATCCCGAATACGGCTCGCGTGACCTCGCCATGCTCAACCTCGCCGCCGACCTTCGCTTCGGCAACACCGAGGACGCCGGCGAACACGACCTCTCCGACCTCCACGCCGAGTTCGCGCTCATGCCCGCGACCTGGCTGCGCTTCGATTTTTTCACCAGCCTCGACAGCCGCGACTTCACCCTCCGCGAATTTAACGCCGGCCTCACCGTCCACGACGGCGAACTCTGGTCCTTCACGCTCTCCAACGAATACCTGCACAGCCAGATCGAGGAATACGTCGGTGAATTCCGCTACCGTTTCAACGAAGTCTGGCTTGGCTACCTGCGCCTGCACTACGACGCCCGCGAAAGCCGTTTCAACGAGCGCACCATCGGCCTCATCCAAAATATCGCCAACGGCCTCTGGACCATTCGCTACGGCGTGACGATGTACGACGGCAACACCCGCGAAAGCGATTTCGGCTTCAACATCAACGTCACCATCGCCCGCTTCTAAACACCCCTCCTCTCCGATTGCCCCTCCTTCTTTCTCTTTCCTCTTTATCTTTCTTCTTTCTCTCCCGCGCCGCCGATTCTTCCGAAGGAGAAAGAAGAAAGATAAAGAGGAAAGAGAAAGAAAAATGCCAGTTCGCGAACTGAAATGGCACTTTTGCACCGCCCCGGCGGGTTGCGTGGCACGGGCGCCCCGCCCGTGCGACGGCGCTCCGCGCCGCCATCCCAAAAAACATGGGCGGGGACGCCCATGCCACGCAATTCGCCGCCCTATTCTGCGACAATATCTCAATTACAATCTTTCCCTTTTCCCAAAAACACTGCTAGATTACGTCCGCTATGCGTATCGAACGTGATTCCATGGGCGAAATGTCCGTCCCCGACGAGGCCCTCTACGGAGCCTCCACCCAACGCGCCGTGCTGAATTTTCCCATCAGCGGCCACGCCATGCCAAAAGGCTTCATCCGCGGCCTTGCCCTCGTGAAAGCCGCCTGCGCCGTCGCCAACGAGGAACTCGGCCGCCTCCCCGCCGAAAAAAGCCGGCTCATCCAGCAGGTCGCGCAGGAAGTCATCGCCGGCCGGCACCACGCGCAATTTCCCCTCGACGTGTTCCAAACCGGCTCCGGCACCTCGACCAACATGAACATGAACGAGGTCATCGCCAACCGCGCCAGCCAGATCGCCGGCCAGCCCATCGGCTCGAAAAAACCGCTCCACCCCAACGATGACGTCAACCTCGGCCAGTCCTCCAACGACGTCATCCCCACCGCGCTCCACGTCTCCGTCGCCGTCGCCCTCCACGAGCAACTCCACCCCGCGCTCGCCCGCCTCCACGCCGCGCTCGACGCGAAGGCCGCCGCCTTCGCCGGCATCGTGAAAATCGGCCGCACGCACCTCATGGATGCCACCCCGGTCACGCTCGGGCAGGAATTTTCCGGCTACGCCGCCCAAGTCAAAAAATCCGTCATCCGCGTCGAAAAAGCCATCACCGCCCTGCGCGAACTCGCCATCGGCGGCACCGCCGTCGGCACCGGCATCAACAGCCACCCCGATTTTCCGCCGCGCGTCGCCCGCGTGCTCACCGAGAAAACCGGCCTCCTCTTCCACGAAGCCCACAACCACTTCGAGGCCCAGGGCGGACGCGACGACGCCGTCGAAGCCGCCGGCCAGCTCACCGCCATCGCCGCCTCGCTCACCAAGATCGCCAACGACATCCGCCTCCTCGGCTCCGGCCCCCGCAGCGGCTTCCAGGAAATCAAGCTCCCCGCCACCCAGCCCGGCTCCTCCATCATGCCCGGCAAGGTCAACCCCGTGATGAGCGAAATGCTCGTGCAAACCTGCATCTACGCCCAAGGCCTCTGCCAGATGGTCGCCCTCTGCGGGCGCGACGGCCATTTCGAGCTCAACGTCACCATCCCGCTCATCGCGCACGCCCTGCACGAAGCCGTCCATTGTCTCGCCAACGCCGCCCGCACCTTCGCCGACCGCTGCGTCGAAGGCATCGAGGCCGATCCCGAACGCTGCCGCGAACTCGTGGACCGCTCCCTCATGCTCGTGACCGCGTTGAATCCATATATTGGATACGATGCCGCCGCCGCCGTGGCCAAGGAGGCCTATGCCCAAAACAAAACCCTCCGCGAAGTCGTATTGGAAAAACAACTGCTCGACGCCGCCGCGCTCGACAAGGCCCTCAACCCCGCCGCCATGACCAGGCCCGGCGAAGACCCCGGCGGCGATTGACGATATTTATAAAAGGGGTTCCTCGCTATTTCGAATGGCTGGTTTGTTTTCAATGGCCACAAAGAAGCACAAAAGGCACAAGATTGAGTGATTGTTTTTATGCTTCTTGTGCCTCTTTGTGGCCATTTTATTGGTTGTTTTCAGACATCGAAAATAGCGGGAAAACATAAAAGGCCGCCCGCCGTTCCGGGTGCAACTCAAAGTTGTGTCACTCCATCTTTCTTCTTTCCTCTTTATCCCTGCCCATTCCTGACGAAGGAGAAAGATAAAGAATAAAGAGGAAAAATTCCGGCGGTGACATCATTTTGGGTTGCTCCCCGCCGTTCCCAGCCGGAAAACCATACGATTGACCTCGTTCATAAACTCGCAAGTCTCGCGCCAACCCATCGCATGCGAGTCCCATTGCACATTGTCGAGGCCCGGCGCGAACGCCTCCGCGCGCTCATCCGCCACGACGGTTTTCTCCCCATTGCCGACATCTGCCGCCAACTCGGCATCTCCGAGGCCACCGCGCGCCGCGACCTCGCCGCCATCGAGGCGGGCGGACATATCACGCGCACCTACGGCGGCGCCCTCGCCGACTACAACGTCTCCTTCGCCTCGCTCGGCGAACGCGCCAAGCGCGCCCGCTCCGCCAAGGCCCTCATCGCCCGCACCGCCATCCGGCACGCGCCCGCCGCCGGCACCTTCTTTCTCGATGCCGGCACGACCATCCTCGCCTTCGCCCGCCTCCTCGCCCGCCGCCCGCGCCAACAGCTCACCGTCGTGACCAACAGCCTCGCCATCGCCTCCGTCATCGGCGGCGCGCCCGGCATCACGCTGCACCTGCTCGGCGGCGTGTTCCTCCACCGCCAGGCCAGCCTGCTCGGCGACGACGACACCGACCGCACTCTTGCCCGCTGGCATTTTGACGCGGTCTTCCTCGGCGGCGAGGCGATGAACCGCGAGGGCATTTTCAACTCGCACCCCGAACTCGTCCACCTCCAGCGCGCCGTCGTCGCGCGGGCGAAAGAGGTCTTTTTTTGCATCGACGCCACCAAGCTCGGCCGCGCCACGCCCCACCATGTCGCCGCGTGGGAAGCCACCGGCCACCTCGTCACCGACGCCACCCCCGACCAGCTCGCCGCCGCCGGCATCATCCTGCGGAAAACCCAATATATAAAAGCGGACGGAAAATAACACAGGACCGCGTCGCCCCTCGCGCATCTACCTGTTTTGAAAACCCGGTGCGACAGCGTCGCCGTAGCGCAAGCATCCTGCCTGCCGTCGAAACAAAAGGCGCGAAGCGCCGCTGACCTTTTTCAAGAAACAAATGCCGCGCTGCGCGCGACCACTTGAGGACGGCAGGCAGAGATGCCTGCGCTACGCGCGCTGCCGCGCGATTGCATCCCGATGCCCCCGGGCAACAGAAAGGCGCGCCGTCATCGGCGCGCCTCCGTGTACAAGGGCACAACCCGCTTTGCGCATCCGCTCACGCCGGATTCGGCGCGGGCGCGGTGCTGCCGCCAAAGCCGTCGGTCGCGGGCCTGTCGGCCGGTTTGTTTTCAGCCGGCTTGCCCGCGACCCGCGCGGGGGCGGGCGCGTTGATGACAGGCGATTTGATTTCGCCGTGCTTGAGAATTTCCATCACGTGCTTGCCCTCGATCGTCTCGTGCTCGATGAGCGCCTGCGCGACCTTGTCGAGCGCCTCGCGTTTTTCGGTGATGATTTTTTCACCGCGCGCGTATTGCCCGGTGATGATCTCCGAGACGGCATCGTCGATGCGTTGCGCGGTGGCTTCGCTGACATGCTGCGAACGGGTGATGTCGCGGCCGAGAAACACCGTGTCCTGGTCCTGCCCGAGCGCGATCGGGCCGAGGTCGCTCATGCCGTAATCGCAGACCATCGCGCGGGCGATTTTCGTCGCGTGCTTGATGTCGCCGTAGGCGCCGTTGCTCAGGTCGCCGGTGACGAGCTTTTCCGCGATGCGTCCGCCCATCGCCATGCAAACCTGGTCGAGGAGCTTTTTCTTCGGGCGGGTGAGAATATCCTTGGTCGGGATGTAAGTCGTGCTGCCGAGGCTCTGGCCGCGCGGGATGATGGTGACCTTGTGCACCGGCACGGTCCCGTCGTCGAGCACGGCCTGGATGATCGCGTGCCCCGCCTCGTGCCAGGCGACGAGCTTTTTCTCGGCGTCGTCCATCACGCGGCGGCGTTCGCGGCCGAAGAGCACCTTGTCGCGCGCGTCGTCGATGTCGATCATCTCCACGCGCTTCTTGTTGCGGCGGGCGGCGAGCAGCGCGCCTTCGTTGAGCAGGTTGGCGAGGTCGGCGCCGGAAAGCCCGGGCGTGCCGCGCGCGATGACGCCGAGGTCAACGTCGTCCGAGAGCGAAATCTTGCGGGCATGGACGCGGAGGATCTGCTCGCGGCCCACGATGTCGGGCAGATCGACGTGGATTTGCCGGTCGAAGCGGCCCGGGCGCAGCAACGCGCTGTCGAGCACATCGGGGCGGTTGGTCGCGGCGATGATGATGACGCCCTCGGTCGTGTCGAAGCCGTCCATCTCGACGAGCAGCGAGTTGAGCGTCTGCTCGCGCTCGTCGTTGCCGCCGCCGAGTCCGGCGCCGCGCTGGCGGCCGACCGCGTCGATCTCGTCGATGAAGATGAGGCAGGGCGCGTTTTTCCGGCCCTGTTCAAACATGTCGCGCACGCGGCTCGCGCCGACGCCGACAAACATTTCCACGAAGTCCGAGCCGCTGATGGAGAAGAACGGCACCTCGGCCTCGCCCGCGACCGCCTTGGCCAGCAGCGTCTTGCCCGTGCCGGGGGGACCGACCATGAGGATGCCCTTCGGAATCTTGCCGCCCATGCGGGTGAATTTTTTCGGATCCTTGAGGAACTCGACCACCTCGCTGACCTCCTCCTTCGCCTCGTCGCACCCGGCCACGTCGGCAAACGTGATCTTGTCGCGGTCACGTGTGAGGAGCTTGGCGCGGCTCTTGCCAAAGCTCATCGCGCCGCGCCCGGCGTTGCGAAGCTGGCGGATGAAAAGGAAATACACGAGCGCGATAAGCAGGATGAACGGGATGATCTGCGAAAGCCCGTTCATCCATGTGGATGGCTGGCGCTCGCTGAATTTTTCCGATTTCTGCAAACGCTCCAGGTTCGCGTCGGTCAGGCGCCCTTCCGCGCGAAACAGCTTCGTCGTCCCCGCGTCCTTTTCCGGCCCGGCCGGAATCTCGCCGGTCAATTCGCCCGTGATGGCCACCCAGTCGCGTCCGCCCGAGGGATCGGGGCGGATGACGCCTTCCTTGACCTTGACCGGCCCGACGCCGTCCGCGTAATCGACGACCGCCTGGATTTTCAAACGCGCGACATTCTGCGTGGCCGTGCGCTGAAAAAACAACATGACGACCACCACCATGACGATGGACAGCCAGACGAACCAGAATTTCGGCGGCTGGAAGCGTTCAGGTGGCAGGTTTTTCAGCGGACGTCGTTTTTTGTCGTTTTTGATTTCGGGCATTAACGTGTTTGGACTAATGCCGCACCGTGGAGGTTCCTGACCCATAAGTCAAACGCAGCCCAACGCTTGAACTATTAGAAATTTTCACCTCTTCGGCGGGCGGCAAACCCGGCACCCATACGATGCGCCCGCGCGCATCGCACACCACGGGAAGCGACAACCTGCTGCCAGCCGGTATCTTCCGATTGATGAACAGGTCGTGCAACTTCGCCGAACCCGGCGCGCCCAGCGGGCGATAGCGGTCGCCAGGCAGCCAGGGCCGCACCACAAACGGCGGCATCGACTCTTCCAAAGAAACGTAAACCTCGTGCGACGGCTCGAATTTCCCGGCCAGAATCCGCCCGCGCAACCCTTGCGAAATTACGACCTCCTGCGCGGCGATCGTCGCCCCGTCGGGCAGAAACAAAACGCATCCGGCTTGCGCGGGCAGGCTCGCCGGCGCGGCTGTCTCCCAGCGTCCTCGCGCTTCGGCCCCGCCCGGCATAACAGCCGCGCCGCCCGCCGGCACCGCCGAGAACGAAAGCACGCCGCCGCGCATGCTGACGAACCCCTCGCCGACGCTCACGCGTTGAAAATCCCCGCCCCGCATGCACGACTCCAGCAACGCCTCGAACCCCGCCCTCGCCAGGCCGCTCGCCGGCTCCCATCGTCGCAACGCCCGCCGCCAAAGCGCGCGCGGTTTCCCCGCCAGCGGTCGCAAATCCAGCGTCACCGTGCCGGCCAAAGGAGCGCGGGCATGGCAGACTGTCGGCCTTTGGCCTCGAAACCCGCCCGCGAAATCGCGGACTGGTTCCGAGCGAAGCGACATGCCTGCCAAGTCCGCGCTCCCGTCTTTGCCATCGCCACCGTTTTCCGCGGCGGATGCGCCGCCTATTCCGCGCTCCGCGCTCCCCATTCCGCAGCCCGTCAACTCCTCCAGCCACGCCTCCAGCGCCGCGTCATCCTCCTCCAGCAACTCCCGCGAAAGCGCCGCCCCCTCGAGCGCGTCATTCGGCGCCGCCGCGACCCACGCCGGCAACACATCGCGCCGGATTCGATTGCGAAAGAAGTCTCCGCCCGCGTTCGTCGCGTCCTCGCGCCACGCGACACCGCGCGAGCGCAGCGCCGCCATGATTTCCGCCTTGGTCAACGTCAGCAACGGACGCAAAAACACACGCCCGTCCGCCAGCCGCTGCACGGGCCTCGGCGCGGCCAGCCCGGCGGAACTGCTCCCGCGCGCCAGCCGCATGAGCTGTGTCTCCGCGGCATCATCCTTCTGGTGCCCCAGCCACAGCACCCGCGCACCCAGCGCGTCCATCTCTCGCTTGAAAAACGCATGCCGGGCCTCCCGCGCCTGTGCCTCGCTCACCACGCCCGCCACCGGCGCCTCCTCCCAGTGCCCCGCGCGAATCGCGATGCCGAGCCCCGCGCACATCTCCCGGCAGAACCGCTCGTCCCCGTCGCTCGCCTCGCCTCGCAGACGATGATTGAAATGCAACGCCACCAGCCGCTCCCGCCGTTCCGGCCAAAGCCCGGCCACCGCCAGCAGCAGCGCCAGCGAATCCGCCCCGCCGGAAAACGCCACGCACCACCATGAAGTATCTGACCTATGAATACAATGATTGGCCGCCGAAAGCACGGCCGGGTGCAGCGCATCTCGGGCAACCAGTGGCGCTGCAAAAATGGAGACATCGATTGAGAGCATCATTTTCCTGTCAGGATAACACAAACACCCGCACTCTGTCGACTCACGAGGAACAAGCACGCATCGTGCCTCTGGACCTTCTTTGACACATATGAATGATAGCATTGCCAACAATCCTCATGCCGGATCCATGACATTGACTGCAGTCGTAAATTTCCCCGATACTGGTGATTATCAATAAGAATGCTTCAAACGAATGCTACCTCCTCCACGCATTAGCATAACTCAGCGCATCATGGGCACCCTTGCGAAGTTTTCCCCGAAACATTGCGGCCCTGATTCGAATTTTATCAGATATAAATGAACTTGATCCATTCTGGACCAACCAATAAATCAACGCCATCGGATTTGTAGACGAAAAACCTTGCACCATGCAACACTCACAATTTTGCCCTCAGGATATCGAAATATTAGTGACCACGTATAATCGTGCTGCCTACCTGAAAGCCGCGCTTACCAGCATAGTAAATCAAACTATCAAAGGGATACCCATCACTGTGCTGGACAATGCAAGCACTGATAACACGCAGGCAATCGTGGAATCCTTTGGTCATCATAAGGTGATTTATTCCCGGGCCCGCGAGAATGGCGGCGGCATTGCCAACGCCAAAAGGGGGCAAGCACTCGCGCACGCCAGATACGTAATGCTCCTCCATGATGACGACATTCTTCATCCTCAGTTTTTGGAAAGAGTCCTGCAGTGTCTGAATTATTTCTCGGATGTGGCGCTGATAGCAAGCCGGTTTACCAGATTCTGGAGCCGGCCTGACGAGTTGAGTGTGTATCCCGAGTTTTATAAACCGTCAAAGAACCTGAGGCAGAGGTACTTCTTTTTCCAAAACGATCCGTCTTCGTTCGCGGCAGGCCTGCTTTGGCCCAAAAGTCAATCGTGTGTCAGCGGCATGGTTGTAAGGAATGATCTATTCAAGACGGTGGATCTGGACGCCCTCTCTTATGACTACGGGAAAAACATGGACTGGCCGTATATGATTGGGCTGTCTTCAATGGGAAATGCCATTGTAGTGGAGGATCCTTCATCATTATTCTATCGCATACATGAGGGGCAGGACTCGCTGTGCGATAATACAGGGGTCACTGCCGACCAATTTCTCAGGTGGGGAAAATTATTCTACAGGAAATTGATCGAATCTGCCAATACCAGTCGCTATCGTGGTCTATTTGACAGAAAAATAGTTGATTTGCTTTCATATAATTATAGAATGTTTTTAGCTTCTTCCCACAGGAACGCCCATCCATTGCACGAATACCTTGAACAACTCCACCATGAGGGATTTCTCACTCGGGAGGCACTGGTTTATTCTCAACGCAAGCAAAACCTTATCAATAGAATCAGATCCTTAAGGATACGTTTTTCCAATCGTATTAATTTATCCACCATGCTTGTTGACTTATCCCGTTGAATATTTTATGCAATTGAGACTCCTTAATTTGCCATAAATTTGAATCAACATCAAGACGGGAATGTCATTTTACGTTTTTTGGCATGCACATCATATGGTTTCGCGATATTGTAAAACTGAATCGCAATTTTATTAATCCGTTTGACAGCAGCCTGGTGACAAATGACATACAATCCAATAAATTCTTAAATAAAACCAAATATCAGGTTATGAAATACCAAAAATATACTTCAAGAAAGGCACCGCGACCGTATCGTTCCCTTCGTGGTCAAATCTTATTTCTTTCGGGAATTTCATAAGGCCGCTACAACGAAGGAATCCGTCAGCCCAATCCATAGGCGCTCAACAATGAGGCGAAGGCGCATTTCATTTGCGCCGTGGAGTGCAATTGCCGGTAGGTATTCCACTCCGGCTTATTGCGGCTTACCCAACCCTGATAATCATTTGTTATCCTGATGATACCTTCAAGTGCGCTCTCAGGATCTTTTTGCTTTACGATCTCGCCCAACCTGTATTTGCGCGTCCGCTCGGCCATGAGATGCCCGTCGCTGACAATTACGGGTCTTTCAAAGACAGCCGCCTTTGTGAGGGTGTTGCTGCTGTGCGCAAAGTCATGGTAAGCGGCAAACAGGATGTCGGATGCGTGGATGCATGCATTGTAGGCAACTCCATCAGGAATCCGCCCAAGCTTGAACAATACATTTGGCTTATTCCTTAATAGTTTGACCACACTGCGGAGCGTCCCGCGCTTCAAGCGGCCCTCGCCCACGAAGGCAAACTTCAAATGACTTGAGGACGAATTTAGCGCCAGTTCGGCAAGTGTCATAATTCCCTTTGCCTTCTGCAAGTGGCCTATGGCCAGAATAAGCGGAGCGTTTCCCTTGAAGGCCCGGAGATCCCGCTCAAAAGGATGGTTTTCTTCATATTTTTCATTCGTAAAATCAGGAAAATGCACGAATTTCCGCCCGGTCATATATTCTCCCGGTGCGATGCTCCGCTCATCCAGAACTCCGACGGCACGCAACATTGGATGTTGCAGCAATTGCATTATATTCGGGTTCTCGCAGGAATGCGGCGGCAATGAACTGGTATGCAAATATAGAAACGACCATGGGCGCCCACAAGCGTTTGCCAGAGCCTTTACCAGCCAATACTGTTTTTCATAGAATGTATTGAAAAAGATAAAATCGCACTTGGCGCCCAGTTGTTTTTCACAAGAGGCAAGGGCCTCCCGAATATATCTAGCCGCGGTTTTTGCTTCCGCCCAATAGCGCAACGAGGAAGGCCAAAGGGGATATTTTGAACGGCTAAAATACGCTGTTGCAAAACGAGGCGTCTTCTTTTCGCCGCTTGTGGTTTCGTGCTGTAATTTCTCCGAATCCAAAAGCTGTTCGGGGGCCGGCCAGAGAGCAATAACTTGATGTCCGCTATCAAGCAATGTGCGGATAAACAAACGCATGTAAGTGTCGTGATGCCCTGGCATCGTCCAGTCAACCAAGGCCACCGTGGCATGAAAGGGCATATTTTGAGGATCCATGCTTATTTATAATGAGAGCGCCGGAGATGGCGATGAACTCTAGCTTTTTCTTAGGACCGGCCGCCTGAATATTTTCCAGGCGAGTTTTTCCAGTCGTCTGCGCATTCGAACGACGCCTTTCAATTTCCGCAAATAGGTCCGTCGTTTTTTATTTAGCAGGGCACGCTCCGCGTAAAGGTCCGATTTTTCCGACCCGCCGTCCACCCCGACGACATGAGGGACCACACAGTATACAGACACCAGCCCCATCTCCCCGAAATAATACCATTTGTCCGCCTCCCATTTGACCGGGCGCAGGTTTGCGTATAACGCATCGGCCGCCTTTAGATTCAACACATAGCCGTGCCCTTGGGAGCCATCGACGAATTTGCGGATGGAATACCCTCCGGCAATATTCCGGGCCGGGCCGGATTTATAGTAATGAGACGAGAGGAGATAGATTTTTGCCTCGTCGTTCTTGTCAATCGCCTCCAATTCGCCCAGGACACGCGGAAGAGCCTCCTGCAGAATCGCATCGTCCTCCAAAACCAGGGCGAGGCCGATTCCCTCGTCCACCATCTTCTTGTATATTTTGAGATGACTGAGCGCGCAGCCTATCACCCCCGGAGTCAGGCAGCATGCGGGGTAATCCCAGGCGAGTTCCCTGAGTTGGTCTTCCGAAAAAGCCTTCCCGTTCACGGCCTCGATCATCTCCAGCGGGATGCCATGCTTCTCACCCTGCCTGAGCATGTTCTCTCTCTTGTCGTTGCGGAGAGGGAGGTTGATCACGAAAACCCGCATGGCATCTTCTGGTTATGCAAAACTCAGTGTGTCTTTTCCGAAATACGGTGCCAGCGCCGCGGGGATCTTCACCGTGCCGTCGGCCTGGAGGTTGTTTTCCAGAATCGCGGCAAGCACGCGCGGCACGGCAAGGCCGGAGCCGTTGAGCGTGTGGACGAGTTCGGGTTTGCCGGTTTCCTTCGAGCGGAAACGAATTTGCGCCCGGCGCGCCTGAAACGCCTCGAAATTCGAGCAGCTCGACACCTCCAGCCAGCGCTTTTGCCCGGCGGCCCAGACTTCGATGTCGTATTTCTTCGCCTGGGCAAAACCGAGATCACCGCCGCACATCAACAGGACGCGGTAGGGCAGCCCGAGCTTTTGCAGGAGGCGCCCGGCGTCGTCGCGGAGCTTGTCGTGCTCCTCGTAGCTTTTCGACGGGTGCACCCATTTGAGCAACTCGACTTTGTCGAACTGGTGCAGGCGGTTCAGGCCGCGCACGTCCTTGCCGTAGCTGCCCGCCTCGCGGCGGAAACACGGGGTGGCCGCGCAGCGGTAAACCGGCAACGCGGTCTCCTCGAGGATCTCGTCGCGGAAGAAGTTGGTCAGCGGCGTCTCGGCGGTCGGAATGGCGTAAAAGCTGTCGGACACCGTCTCATACATCATGCCTTCCTTGTCGGGAAGCTGGCCGACGGCGGTGGCGCTGGCGGCGTTGACGAATATGGGCGGGTTGACCTCCGTGTAGCCGGCCTTGCCCGCCTCGTCCAAAAAGAAATGCAGCAGCGCCCGGACGAGCCGCGCGCCGTCGCCGACGTAGAACGGAAATCCCGCGCCGGTGACCTTCGCGCCGCGGTCGAAATCGAAGAGGTTTTTGAAATTCGGGATCTCGTAGTGCGGCCGGGCGTGCGGCGACGCGCCCGCGGGGTCTCCGTGCGTGGAAAAAACGACGTTTTCCTCGGGGGTGCGCCCCTCGGGCACGCTGGCGTGCGGAATGTTCGGCAGCGCGAGCATGGCGACGCGGCATTTCTCCTCGGCGGTCTTCAGCGCGGCTTCGCGCTCCTTCACCTTGGCGGAGACCGCCTTCATTTCGCCAACCTTGGCCTGAAACTCGGGCGAGCCCTTGGGCAGCCTCGCCATGTCGTTGTTGGTCGCCTTTTGCGCGGAACGGAGCTGTTCGACTTCCTGCAAAAGCGCGCGCCAGCCGGCGTCGAGCGCGAGCACGGCGTCGAGATCAACATCGAGATGTTTCTTGGCAATGGCGGCGCGGACAATGTCCGGCGACTCGCGAAGCAGTTTGGGATCGAGCATGATGAAAATGGGAAACCGCAAAACCTAGGCGGAAGGCGCGGCGGATTCACGCCTAATTTTCAAGCGCGTCCTCATTCCCGCCAGTGCAGGGCGACCCACTCCGCCGGCTTCATGTAATCCTTCAACCGCCGCACCCAGCCGGAGCCCCCCTGCCCGAACACCCAGCGCAAATGCTCCCCGAGCGTGCCCGTGCCATCGCGTCCGGCGCAACGTCCGGTGATGGCCTGCTCGACCTTGGTGCCGCCTGCGAAAGTGACGACTTTCGCCCCCGGCGGCAGCACAGGCGCGCGCAACAGGCGCGTCAGCCACGAGCCCAGGCAATGCAGCCGGAAGTGCCGCGTCCACGGCGCCGGCCAGAACCTGATGCCGCCCCGGATGCCGGCGGTCACGTAGTGCTGCTCGTAACGGTATTTCCGCGACACGCCCGCCGGGTCCGCGTGGAGGTTGTCGAGCATGTAAGGGTGGCCGCCGACCTTGAAGCGGAAGACCGAGGTCTGGCCGAGTTTTTTCCACGGCTTGATCCAGTTGCGCGCAGTGATGACCTCGTCCGGCGAACCGTGGGTGAAGTAGCCGTCGAGGTTCCCGACGATGACCGAATCCAGATCGACAAACAGGACCACGCCCTCGACGCCGAAAAGCTCGCGGTTCCACAGCGCCACCTTGGGCCACTTGCCGGGCACGTCGGGAGGAATCTCGCAGCCCAGCGCCGGCAGCGGATGGCACACGACCTCGCCGCGAATCCCGCCGTCATTGTCCGTGAAGCAAATCACACGAAACGGCCCGGTGATGTTGCGCGCCACCATCGCGTATAACGTGTTCACATGCCGCGCGCCGTAGGCGGTTCCCCATTTTATGCAGATGACCTGCTTGATTGTGGGCGCGGACGGGGAAGGTTTGTTTTCGGGGAGTGTGGTCATGGAAAAATCCAAGCGGAATCCCGAGGCAAGTTTCACCCCGGCCAAAAGGCAAGGCTAGGCCGCTGCGCGGCCAGTTTAAGTTTAAGCGGAAATTTTAAGTTGAAGTGGCAGGCAGTGGTTTGGTCTTAAACTTTCAACTTAAACGGCGGCGGCACCGCCGCCGCCCTGTCCAGCGCGGCGCAGACCTCCTCCGCGCGAATCAGCCTCATCGCGCGCGGATCGTGGACGCGCGCGCCCCGGCGCGCCTTTGCGCTGCCGGGACCGTGGACGAGCGCGACAGCCTCGGCGAACTTGTCCACGCAATATTCCGTCCGCCGGTAGGGTCCGGTGCGGCTTGACGGCGCGACGGCATACAATCCGACCACGGGCCGGTCAAACGCCCGCGCGATGTGCGCCGCGCCCGTGTCCGGCGCCAGCAGCAGCCCGCACCGCTCCAGCGCCGCGAGCAGCCGCGGCACGTCCGTGCGCCCCGTCAGGTCGGCCACCGGGCAATCCGGCGGCAACAGCGCGCGAATCTCCGCCGCTGTCGCCGCGTCGCGCGCCGCCGGTCCGCCCAGCAGCACGGCGGGCAGCCGGTGCGCCCGCCACGCGTGCGTCGCCACCGTCGCCCAGCCGCTCGCGGGCCAGTCGCGCTCGGCCTTGCTCGCGCAAGGCGCGACCGCGAGCCAAGGGCCGGCGGGCAGCGCGCCGTCCGCCCACGCGCGCGCCTCCGGCGGCGGCTCCAACCCCCACGCGCCCTCGCAATCCTCCGCCGCGCGCGCGCCGCCGAGCGCCTCGCCGAATTGCAAGAAACCGTCCAGGATGTGCGCCGGCCCCGGCGGTGGCGGCAGCGTCTCGCGCACGAACCACGCGTGGCAATCCTTTGCCCGGTCGCGCCCGTAGCCGATTTTTCTCCGGGCGCGGATGCAGGGATAGATCAGATTCGCCCGCCAGCTCGCCTGCAAGCAAAGCAGCGCGTCAAAATGACGACCGGCCAGCCGCCGGCGCAACGCCAGATAATCCCGCACCCCGCGCGGCTTGTCGATCACGACGAACTCGACGCCCAAACGCCCCAACGACGCGACGGCGGGATGCGCGGCCTTGCCAATCACCCACGTGATTTTTGCCGCGGGCCATTCTCGCCGGATCATTTTTATCAGCGGAGACACCATCACCACGTCGCCCAGCGCCGACAAACGTACGAGGCAAATCGTGCGGGGCGCGGCGGCGCGGTCATGCTCGGGATGCGGCGGCATGGCCTGATTCATGCCCGCGGGGCTCCGTCCCCGGCAAGAATCTTTTCGCGAGCCCCGCACCGGGTGTAACTCAAAGTTGTGTCACTCCCTCTTTCTTCTTTCCTCTTTATCTTTATCTTTCGTCAGGCACGGCAGGGAGAAAGAGGAAAGATAAAGAATAAAGAGGAAAGATTCCGGCGGTGACATCACTTTGAGTTGCACCCCCGCACCCGCCGCGGCGCCGTCCATGGCCGCGATATAAATCGACTCGCACCGATTTATGCCGAAAAAACATTCGCGAATTTGTCCCTCATTTTGTCCGCTCTCTCTTTCCATTCCCGTGTGATCAAACTGCTCATCCATGCAACCGGCTGGCTGGTGGCCCGCACACCGCACGTTCTCCTGCGCCTGCTGGCGGGGCTGCTCGGACGCGTGATCCTGCTCATCCCCAAGCGCCGCAGCCTGCTTTTTTCCAACCTGCATCACGCCTTTCCCGATCGTCCGCGCGCATGGCACGCGCATGTCGCCCGCCTGAGTTGCGTGCGGCTCATCGAGACCGGCATGCTTTCGCTTGCGTCGCCGTTCTTTTCCGAAACCCGGATCCGCCGCATGGCCCGGCTTTCACCCGAACTCGAAGCCATCATGCGCGCGCGCGCCGCGGCAGGAGAAAGCCGCCCGCTCCTCATCGGCACGCTGCATTTCGCCTACTGGGAATGCCTCACCTGGCTCGGCCTGCTTTGCCCCGGAATCGCCGGCACCGGCGTCATATTCCGCCCGCTCAAGAACCCCGTGCTCAACGCCTGGGTGAAGCAAACCCGCGAACGCCACGGCGTGCTCCTGCTCTCGCGCAAAAACGGTCTCCAGGACGCGTTTCGCATCATGCGCCGCGGCGGCATCGTGAGCCTCCTCTTCGACCAGAATGCCGGCGGCAACGGCGCGCTCACCCTCCTGCTCGGACGAGTCTGCTCCACCAGCGAACTCGCCGGGATGCTCGCGGAAAAGTTCGGCGCGAAGGTGGTGGTCTTCTACCCGCGACGCCTCGGTTTCTGGACCATGCGTTTCGAGGCGGTGGAAATCGACTCCGACGGCACCTCCGCCGGGGTCACGCTCGCGCTCAATCGCTGGCTGGAAACGCTGCTGTCCGGCGATGAGGAATTCCGCGCCTCCTGGCTCTGGAGCCACGGGCGCTGGCGCACGCAGGATGCGCCCTGGCAACGTCTCCGCCTTGAGGCCAAACGCGACCTGCTCGACGCCGACCTCGCCGCCCGCGGCCTCACCCGCGCCACCATGCCGCGCCGCGCCCGTTTCTGGATCACCATGCCCGGCGACCGCGACGCCTGCGCCGCCGCCCTCCCGCTGCTCCGCCGCCTGCGACGCTCGCGCCCCGACGCGGAGATCACGCTGCTCGCCGAGGCCGCGCTCGCCGGCCCGCCCGCAACCGCCGGCGCCACCCCGGGCACAACCGCCGGGGCAACTTGTAACCTAATGGGTTACAATCTCGGCGCTGGTGCCGCCGCCGACAAAGTCATTTTTCTGCCGGCGCCCGGCCCGGCCCGGCGCCGCCTCGTCCGCAGCCTCCGTAATGAATTTCCGGATACACACATCCTGCTTGAAAACTCCGCCGGGGCCGACCGCGAGGCACGCCTCATCAACGCGCCCCAGCGTTTCGGCCTGTGCGCGCCGGGCCGCCGACGCCCGCATCTCACGCACACCTGGTCGCCCCCGCCCGGCGATGTCTCCGGCGATCACCCCGCGCCCTCGCAAGTCCGGCTGTGGGAACAATGGTGGGAATCGCTCGGCCTGCCCCGCGAACCGGAGCTGAAGCCGGAACGAGATGATGGGGGCTGGACGTATTCGGGAAAACACGACAGCACGTAGCGCGGGCATCCCTGCCTGCCGTCGAGACCGAAGGCGCGAAGCGCCGCTGACTTCTCAAATAAACAAGTGCTTCGCGCGATAAAACAATGAAGGCAGGCCGCCGGCGCTACGCCGCGCCATCCGCCTCCTCCGTGCGCCGGATCAGCGCCAGCACGTCCGCCACCGTGATGTCCGACAACCTGGGCGCGGTCAGCATATGGACCAGCGGATCGTGATCGATGAGCTTGCGCGCCCCGAGCACGACGTAGGCGGGCCGGTTGCACGCGACGGACAGGTTGACGGCCGCGGTGTCGTTGCCGACACAGGCCCGGGCCAGGCTCAACGCCGCGGCGCTTTCCAAAATGTGCGCCCTCGTCAAATGCGCGATCGCCCCGCGCAACTCCGCGGGCACGCCGGCCTCGATCTCGCAAGCCAGGCCGTCCTCGCCCGGCCCGCCCGTGAGCAAAACGCCTTTCCCCTGTTTGATCAATTCCGTGGCGAGCGCGATGAAGTTTTGTTTCCCCCACTGCTTGCGCGGCTCGGACGTCCCGATCGCAAACGCATAAAACGGCTGCGGCAGCCCGGCGAGTTCGTGCCGCATTTTTTCCACCACCGCCGGAGGCACCGCCAGCTTCGGCACAATCGGCCCGGTGCTCAGCCCGTGCGCAATCGCAAAAGCGGTTGCATTCCGATACACCTCCAGCGACGGCCCTTGATACGGTTTGATGAACGGGCCTTCCGTTAAAAACAAACGCTGCAACCACCCAAACCCATAAGCCGAGCGCCGCGGGATGCCCGCCAGCCAGGCCACCACCGCGCGATTGGGCCGGTGCGTGAAAAACAGCGCGCGGTCAAACCGCCGTTCCCGCAGCTCCCGCGCCATTTTCCACATTCCGAGGAGGCCCGCGTGCTTGCGCGAGGTGGCGCGGTCATGCTTGCGCCGGCGGTGATCGTAATAAATCACCTCCTCGACCCAAGGCTCGTGCGCCAGCAGCTCGCGGGCGAGCGTGGAGGGCTGGGAAATCACCGACACCCGCCCGTCCCGGCTGCGACGGGCCGCCTCGCGAAAATAAGGAATATGCCAGATGAAATCGCCGATGCCCGCATACTGCTGCAACACGACCGTCCGCGGTCGCGGGTCCCGCTGGCATTCTTCCCGCTCTGCCATTGACGCCTCGGATGGTTTGTCTGATTTGGTCATGCCAATTTGATCTCTCACATGCGATGCCTTTCGGAAAGTGACAAGTGGCAAGTAACAAGTAACAAAAAAACCGCGACGCCTCGCGCCTCGCGCGACGCCTGACCGCACCGCATCCCTAGTCCTTCAGCCCTTTTCTCCACCTTGCTTCTCTCCGTCCAAAACCTCCGCACCTGGTTCCACACCCGCAGCGGCGTCTATCGCGCGGTGGACGGAGTCAGCTTCGAACTCGCGCGCGGCGAGACGCTCGGGCTCGTCGGCGAATCCGGCTCCGGCAAATCCGTCACCTGCCACTCGCTCATGGGCATCGTCCCGCAGCCGCCCGGCCGCATCGAAAGCGGCACGGCCCGCTTCGACGGCGTCGACCTGCTTCGCTGCCCGCCTCGCCGGCTCCGCTCCATCCGCGGCAAACGCATCGCGATGATTTTCCAGGACCCGATGACCTCGCTCAATCCCTACCTCCGCGTGAGCGAGCAACTCGTCGAACCCCTGCTCATCCACGAAGACATCTCCCGCCGCGACGCCCTCGCCCGCGGTCTCGCCATGCTTGAGGCCGTCGGCATCAACGACGCCGCCCGGCGCATCCATTTTTACCCGCACGAGTTTTCCGGCGGCATGCGCCAGCGGGTGATGATTGCCATGGCGCTCATCACCCGCCCCGAGCTTCTTATCGCCGACGAGCCCACCACCGCGCTCGACGTGACCGTGCAGGCCCAGATCCTCGACCTCATAAAAAAAATGCAGCGCGAGCTCGGCATGGCGGTTATTTTCGTCACGCACGACCTCGGCGTCGTCTCCGGCCTCTGCGACCGCGTCCTCGTCATGTATGCCGGCCGCATCGTCGAGAGCGCCGGCACCCGCGACCTCTTCCACGACCCGCGCCATCCCTACACCCGCGGCCTCCAGCGCTCCATCCCCGCGCTCCAGCCCAAGGGCGCCGAGCTGTTCACCATCAAGGGACTGCCCCCCGATATTTCAAAGCCCGCCACCGGCTGCGCCTTCGCCGAACGCTGCGAGCACGCCGCCCCCGCCTGCCTGGCCGCCATTCCCGACCTCCTCCCCATCAATGCCACCCACGCCCATGCCTGCACCCGCGCCCACCTCGGCGAAATCTGACCATCGCCGACAACACTCAAATTTTTAATTCTTAATTATTAATTATTAATTTCTCCTCGTGCCTCCCATCCTCGAACTCCGCGATGTCCGCACCCATTTCCCCGTCCGCGCCGGGCTCTTTCGCCACCGCGCCGCCGGTGTGGTGAAAGCCGTGGACGGCGTCACGCTCGCCCTCGCGCGCGGCGAAGTGCTCGGGCTCGTCGGCGAGTCCGGCTGCGGCAAATCCACGCTCGCCCGCACCATCATGCAACTCGTCCCGGCCACCGGCGGCAGCGTCATCCTCGAAGGCAAAAACCTCGCCCGTTCCACCGCCGGCGAAACCGCCGCCGTGCGCCGCGACCTCCAGATGGTTTTCCAGGACCCCTACGCCTCGCTCAATCCGCGCAAAACCGTCTTCGCCACCATCGCCGAACCCCTCGCCGTGCACCGGGTCTGCCCGCCCGCCGGCATTCCCGCGCGCGTCGCCGAACTCATGACCCTCGTCGGCCTCGCGCCGCGCTTCATGCAAAAATACCCCCATGAATTTTCCGGCGGCCAGCGCCAGCGCATCGCCATCGCCCGCGCCATCGCGCTCAACCCCAAAATCATCGTGGCCGACGAGCCCGTCTCCGCGCTCGACGTTTCGATCCAGGCCCAGATCCTGAACCTCCTCGCCGGCCTCGTGCGCCGCATGTCGCTCAGCCTCGTTTTCATCGCGCACGACCTCTCCGTGGTAAAACACATCTCCGACCGCGTCGCCGTCATGTATCTCGGGAAAATCGTCGAACTCGGCCCCGCCGACGACGTGATCGACCGCCCCGCGCATCCCTACACCCGCGCCCTCGTCAGCGCGATCCCCGTTCCCGATCCCGACATCGAACGCGCCCGCCGCCGCCTCGTCCTTCCCGGCGACCCGCCCTCCCCGATCAATCCCCCGTCCGGCTGCGCCTTCCATCCCCGCTGCCCGCACGCGATCGACCGCTGCCGCGCCGAACTCCCCCCTCTCCAACCCGCCTCCCCCAACCGCGAAGCCGCCTGCATCCGCCTCGGCGAAATCTGACCAGCGTCGCCCTCCCCCTTCTTTATTCTTTCCTCTTTCTCTTTATTCTTTCTCTTCCAGGCGGCGCCGCCGGCGGATGAAAGAGAAAGAGGAAAGAATAAAGAGAAAGAATATAAAAAATCCGCCACTCACGTCGGGTCGCTCCCGCCGCCGGTGAAACATCCGCCCCGCACTCCGAAAAATTCCCACGCCATCGCGCCCGCCCCCGTCTCGTCCGGCGCGCGTGTGCCCGTGGCGATGACCTGATGCTCCTCGTCCAGCGCGCCCCAGAAACGCCTCCGCCGCCCCGCGTCCAGTTCGCCCAGCACATCGTCGGCCAGCAACACCGGCGTCACGCCGGTGCGCGCCCGCAAAAACGCCGCCTCCGCCAGCCGCAGCGCGATGGCCAGGCTGCGCTGCTGCCCCTCCGACGCAAACTCCCGCGCCGCCCGCCCCGCCACCGTCAGCGCGCAATCGTCGCGATGCGGCCCGCCCAGCGTCGCGCGCATCACCGCGTCGCGCGCCCGCCCCCGCGCAAACACCGCGGCCCAGCCCGCCGCGTCCAGCTCCGCGCCGCCCGCCACGCCCGGCGCGTGCCGCCCGCCGCCTCGCCGCCGCCCGCCATCCGCGCATACGCCTCCGCCACGTATCCGCTCAGGCATGACACACCCGCCGCGCGCCGCCGCGACACCTCCGCCGCCGCGCGCGCCAGCGGCTGCTCAAACGACTCCAGTTCGCCCGCGCCCGCCGCGCCGCGCTTCAGCAGCGCATTCCGCCCCGCCAGCGCCCGGTGATAATCCTGCAACTCCCGCAGGTAGTCCGCATCCGTCGCCGACAGCACCAAGTCCAGCCACCGCCGCCGCCCGCCCGGCGCGCCGCGCACGAACTGCTGGTCCTGCGACGAAAATACCACGGCCGGAAACCGCCCCAGAAACTCCCCCAGCCGCGGCACGCGCTCCCCATCCCACTGCACCTCCTTCCCGCCTGCGCGCAAACGGATCACCACCCGCGCCGCGCCGAATTTTTCGTGCTCGAACTCACACGCCACCGCCGCCTCCGTCTTCCCGTGCGCAATCAACGCCCGGTCGTCGCTGGTGCGAAACGACCGCAGCGCCGTGACCAGCCCCGCCGCCTCCAGCAGATTCGATTTTCCCTGGCCGTTTTCCCCGACCAGAAACTGCCGCCGCCCCGCGAACGAAAGCTCCGCCAGGCCGATATTGCGGAAATCCTGGACGGTTATTTTTGCGAGGCGCATTTTTTATTGGGCGGCTTTTTATTTAACAGAAGGAAACAAAGGGAACAAAGAAGACGGGTTTTGTTTTTTGCGTTTGATAAAAAATAATTCGTGAAGTTTGTATTTTAGACAGAATGAACAGAATTTAATAAAATGAACGGAATTTATTATTTAATTTTGTTAATTCTCAAAAATTCCGTTCATTCTGTCTAAAAAATAAAAGAGTTTTCTTTGTTCCCTTCGTTTTCTTCTGTTCAATATAAATAGATAACATCAGATCTCCCGCGCGGCCGCGCCCATCGCCTCCGCCAGCGCCAGCCAGTCTTCGCGCGACGTCTCCCAGCCCGCGCTCACGCGCACCACGCGCCGCGCCTCGTCCGGCGGCACGCGCATCGCCGCCAGCACATGCGACGGCCCGTCCGTGCCGGTCGCGCATGCGGAGCCGGTCGAAACCTGAAACCCGCGCCTGTCCAGCCGCGCCACCCAGCGGTGGTTCTCCCCGCGCGGCATCGCCAGCGAAACCGTGTTCCACAACCGCTGCGCGCCCGCCGCCACCACGCGCGCGCCCGGCACCGCGGCCAACGCCGCCCGCTCGAACTCCGCCCGCCAGCGCAGCCGCTCCGTCTCCAGGAACATCCGCGACTGCTCCACCTCGGCCAGCGCCGCGACCATCGCCGCCGCGCCCGGGAAATCCTCCGTGCCGCCCCGATGCCCGCTCTGCTGCCCGCCGCCCGGCAGCGCGCAAAACCCCTCCGCCTGCGCCGCGAGCTTCACGAAACCGACGCCCTTCGGCCCGCCGAATTTGTGCGCCGAGCCGGTCGCCCACATCGCCGCGTCGCCCAGCCCCGACGCGGGCAGCTTGCCGAGCCATTGCGTCGCGTCGCACAAATACGCCACCCGCGCCGCGCGGCACGCCGCCGCGATTTCGCGCCACGGCTGGATGACGCCGGTCTCGTTGTTTGCCGCCATCACCGCCACGCCGCCGATGCCGCCGCCCGCGAGCAGTTTTTCCAGCGCATCCGTCCGCACGACGCCGTCCGCGTCCACCTCCAGCCAGGCCACGCGCCCGGCGAAAAACCCCTGCTCGACCGGTCACCGCCGCCCGCCCGCCCGTCTGCGCACCAGCCAGCGCCGACGCCGCCCCCTCCGTCGCGCCGGAATTGAACACGATCCGCTCCGGCTCCGCCCCCAGCAACTCCGCCAGCCGCGCGCGCGCCGCGTCCAGCCGCACCCGCACCCGCGCCGCCCCGCGATGCGGGCTCGCCGGATTAAACCACGCCTCCTCCTGCGCCCGCAGCCAGGCATCGCGGGCGGCGGCCGAAAGCGGCGCGGTGGCGTTGTGGTCAAAATAAGGCATCGGGGAATTTTCGATTTTGGATTCTCGATTTTCGATTGGGCGCTGCCGCGCCATGTTCCCGGCGGAGCGGCAGCTCCATCAATCGAAAATCGAGAATCCAAAATCGAAAATCAAAAAATCCCCGCCGCCCGCCCCAATCGCAAGCCGGGAAGTTGTCCCCCAAATTCCCATCCTTGCACCCGCACAAAAATATCTCTACGCAGTCCAATCACACACCATGAAAAAGCTCCTGCCCGCCCTCCTGCTCCTCGCACTCGCCGCGGCATTCTCCGGCTGCACCACCAAGACCTCCAAGGATACCTCGATCCCGTGGAGCCGTCCCGCCAGCTGGGAAGGCGGCATTCCCGGCATGGGCAATCCCGGCGACCAGCGCTAACCCCCGCCCGGGGGCGCCGCGCGCCATCTTTTGTTTCGCAAAAAATCCGGTCATCTGGCCGGATTTTTTCATGCCCGCATCCGACGACCTCCCGCTCCCCACCCCGCCCGCCGACACCGGCAACGCGGACAATCCGCATTCCGCAACCCGCAATCCGCATTCCCCCAACGCCTCCCTCACCCCGCGTCCCGGCCACCTCTATGTCGTCGCCACGCCCATCGGCAACCTCGCCGATCTCACCGACCGCGCGCGCGCCATCCTTTCCGCCGTCGATCTCATCGCGTGCGAGGACACCCGCACCACCGGCGCGCTCATCGCCCGCCTCGGCCTCCCGCGCCGCGAACTCACCGCCTATCACGATCACAACGAAACCGCCGCCGCCGAACACCTCGCCGCGCAAATCGCCGCGGGCAAGTCCGTTGCCGTCGTGAGCGACGCCGGCACGCCCGCCATCAGCGACCCCGGCTTCCGCCTCGTGCGCGCCTGCCGCCGCCTCGGCCTGCCCGTCGTCCCCGTGCCCGGCGCCTGCGCGCTCGCCGCCGTGCTCAGCGCCTCCGGCCTTCCGACCAATGGCTTTCTTTTCGCCGGATTCCTGCCGCCCAAATCCTCCGCCCGCGCCGCGTTTTTGGAAAAGTATCGCGACTTCGAATATACCCTCGCCCTCTACGAAAGCTGCCATCGCGTGGACAAGTTTGTCGCCGAAATCGCCGAAAAACTCGGCCCCGTCCGCGTCCTCTGCGTGGCCAAGGAAGTCACCAAGCTCCACGAGACCTTCCTCATCGGTCCCGCCGCCGAGATTCGCGACCGCCTGGCCCGAACCAGCCTCAAGGGCGAGTTCACCGTCCTCATCGCCCCGGAAGGGTTCACCCTCTAACTTTTCCATGCATAAGTCCGCCGGCTGCTATTGTTAACTCACCACAAACCTCCTTGTGTATATCTTCGTTCTCTTCGTTTCCTTCTGTTTCGGATTCTGAAAATCAAATCTTTCCCGCACGTCGCGCCCTTCGCCTCCTTCGCGATTCACTCTCCCTCCCCGCCACCTTTCCGCCATGCCGCTTTCCGCCGTCATTCTCCCGCTCCTCGCCGCCGCCATCGGCGCGGTCCTCGCCTGGCTTTTCGCCGCCTCGAAACGCGCCGTGCTCGCCGAACGCCTCGTCGCCCGCGACGATGACAACGCCCGCCTCGCCGCCGAACTCGACGACGCCCGCGCGCAGCTCGCCGCGTCCGAAACCGCCCGCGAGCGCCTTGCCGCCGACCTCGCCGCCGAGCGCACCACCCTCGCGACCGAACGCGCCACCGCCGCCGAGAAACTCGCCGCGCTCACCGACGCCCACGCCCGCCTCACCGCCGAGTTCAAGGCGCTCTCCGCCGACGCCCTCAAGACCAACAACGCCGCCTTCCTCGACCTCGCCAAGACCACCCTCGCCCAGTTCCAGCAAAAAGCCGAGGGCGACCTCGCCGCCCGCCAGCAGGCCATCGACTCGCTGGTAAAGCCGCTCAAGGAATCGCTCGAAAAAGTGGACGGCAAAATTAACGAACTCGAGCAAACCCGCGCGCGCGCCTACGGCCAGCTTGGCCAGCAACTCGAATCGCTCAACACCGCGCAGCTCCGCCTCCAAACCGAGGCCGCCAAGCTCTCCAGCGCCTTCCGCGCCACCAGCTATGCCGGCAGTTGGGGCGAACTCCAGCTTCGCCGCGTGGTCGAGCTCGCCGACATGCTGCCCTACTGCGACTTCACCGAGCAGGAAACCTCTGACGTCGGCGGCCTCCGCGCCGACCTCGTCGTGCGCCTGCCCGGCGGCCAGCGCATCGTCGTCGATGCGAAATCGCCCGTGCAATCCTACCGCGAGGCCGCAGAAGCCGCCGATGACGCCGCGCGCGCTGCAAAACTCGCCGAGCACGCGCAGAAAATCGGCCGCCATATCGACACCCTCGGGGCGAAAAATTACTGGGAGCAATTCCAGCCCGCCCCCGAGTTCGTCGTCCTCTTCGTGCCCGGCGACCACTTCCTCACCGCCGCGCTCCAGGCCGACGGCACGCTCCTCGAACGCGCCATCGCGAAAAAAGTCCTGCTGGCCACGCCGACCTCGCTCATCGCGCTGCTCAAGGCCGCCGCCTACGGCTGGCGCCAGGAAACCGTCTCGCAAAATGCCGAGGAAGTCAGCCGTCTGGGCCGGGACCTCTACGACCGCATCACGACCTTTGCCGAGCACCTGGAAAAAATCGGACGCAACCTCGAAGCCGCCGTGAAAGCCTACAACCAGTCCGTCGGCTCCTTCGAGTCCACCGTCCTCCCCGGCGCGCGGCGCTTCGAGGAACTCGGCGCGAAAGGCGTGAAAAAACTCTCCGAGACCGCCGATCCCATCGAGTCCATCCCGCGCGAAGTCACCAAGCGCGAGTGACGCTCGACGCGGCGGCGGCGCGCTGATTCATAAAGCCCAAATTCATCAGGACATCGGCCCAATACCAAGAGCGCTCCGATTACCCCATAAATTGCGGGTGCGATTCAAATCCATCTTTCCTCTTTATTCTTTATCTTTCTCTTTCTCCCTGCCCGTTCCTGACGAAAGATAAAAAATAAAGAGGAAAGATTCCGGCGGTGGCACGACCTTTGAATTACACTCCATAAATTGCCCGAGCCCGATGTGCCGTCTTGACTGGCCGGACTGCCTCCGGCACGATGCCCGACGGATGCCACAACCTGATTCGGTATAAAAACACATCAGCCGGACCCGCCGGATTTCACGGCGGGGTCTTTTTGTGCCCCGGCAGCCTGTTCTCGCCGGCCTGCGGTGTGCGGTTGATGTGTGTGCCATGCGGTCCCGAAGCGCGCGCGTTTGCGCGGCGTTCGGTCTCTCCCATTGCCCGGGGCGTTTCCGCATCCCGATGTCCCACTCTTCCGATTTTTCCCAATCCTCCTCTTCGCCCGCCCGTCCCCGGTGTTCGTCACGGCCGGCGCCGTGGCTGAAATGCCGTCATTGCGGCGGCGAATTTTCGCTCAATGCGCCCGGCACGCGCCACCGCAACCATTGCCCGTGGTGCCTCTGGAGCGTGCATCTCGACAACACTCCGGGCGACCGTCAGGCCGGCTGCGGCGGCGGCATGGAGCCGATCGCCGTCAGCGCGCGGCCGGACGGCGAGTGGCTGATCGTGCACCAGTGCAAAAGCTGCTTCGCGGTGCACGTCAATCGCATCGCCGGCGACGACAGCGAACGCGAGTTGCTCGGGCTGGCGGTCCGCCCTCTGCGCCTCGCGCCGTTTCCGATCTGATGCGCCGCGGCTCCGCCGCCGCCCGCTCCGTCATGCATGCGCTTTGGGTATCGCCACCGACATCAGCATCGTGTTTCCGGCGGCATGTTCCGGCACGGCAGGCATATGGATATTTGTTGCCTGGTTTGTGGTCGAATACGCACACTGCTTGAGGACATGAACATCAATGAGAAATCAAGCGCGACACCGGCGGGCAGGCGCCCGATCAAGGCGCGCGGCAGCCGTTGGGCGGCCGGAATCGCGGCCATGCTCGCGGGCGTGCCGGTAAAGCCGAACACCATCTCGATTTTCAGTGTGGTGTTTGCCGGCATCGCGGGCGCGTGTTTCGCGGCCACCGCATGGCCGCGCGCGGCTTCGTCGGCATCCGTCGTCGCGATGCTTTTTGTCTGCGGGGCGCTTTGCGTGCAAATGCGCCTGCTCTGCAACCTGTTCGACGGCATGGTTGCCGTCGAGGGCGGTTTCCAGACGAAATCCGGCGAGATTTTTAATGAACTGCCGGACCGTTTCGCGGATGCGCTCGTTCTCATCGGCCTCGGTTATGCCGCGGATGTGTTCCGATTTGGAATGGAGCTTGGCTATGTCGCGGCGGTGCTGGCCGTCATCACCGCATATGTGCGCGCGCTCGGCGCGGCGGCGGGCGCGGGACACCATTTCATGGGGCCGATGGCGAAGCAGCATCGCATGGCCGCTGCCACAATCGCGTCGCTCCTTTCCGCAGTCGCCGCCTTTTGGTCGTGGCAGGGGTGGGTCGCCGTGGCCGCACTCGGTGTCATGATCGCGGGCATGCTGGTCACAATCGCCCGCCGTGCGCGCCGGGTGGTTCGCGTGCTCGAAAACAAATAGGCGCATGAGCTTCCCGCGCGCCGCCATCATCACCTTCGTCCGGCTGCTCACGGGTGTGCGCGCCCGCTGGCTTGGCGTGAATCCGGCGGACGTCGCGCAGTGCGTCTATTTTGCAAACCACACGAGCCACCTTGATGCGGTTGCGCTTTGGGCGGCGCTGCCGGACGGGTTGCGCGGCCGGACGCGGCCCGTCGCCGCGCGGGATTATTGGATGTCCGGCCTCGTGCGTCCGTGGCTCGCCCGGCATGTGCTTGATGCGGTGCTTGTTGAGCGCAAGAACATTTCCACGAAAAACAATCCGCTCGCGCCGATGCTCGACGCCCTCGACGCGGGCAGCTCGCTCATCATTTTCCCCGAAGGGACGCGCAACGCCGGCGGAGGCGCGGAACCCGGCGGATTCAAAAGCGGCATCTATCATCTCGCGCGCCATCGTCCGAAAACCGGATTCATCCCTGTGTGGATTGACAATGTGAACCGCGCGCTGCCCAAGGGTGAATTTCTCCCCGTCCCCATGCTTGGCGGCCTGACGATGGGCGCGCCGCTCACGCTTCGAGAGGATGAGGACAGGGAGGCGTTCCTCCTCCGCGCCCGCGATGCGCTGCTGGCCTTGCGAAAATAAATGAAACGCCCGCGCAAATCACCATGAGCCTTCTCGCTGATCCGCAATTTTGCCGGCTCTCCCTCGGCATCGCAGGCCTGCTCGCAGTCGCCTCCCTCATTGGCACGGCGCTGGCATTTCGCGCGCGGGCACTGCCCGCGGACGACGCACGGCGCGCCACCATTGCCAATCTCAACGCCCGCATCCGCGCGTGGTGGGTGATGGCCGCCGTCTTCGGGGGCGCGCTTGTGGCCGGGCGCATCGCCGTCGTGGTGCTTTTCGGGCTGCTGTCGCTGGTCGCGCTGCGTGAATTTATCACGCTCGCACCGACGCGCCGGGGCGATCATCGGGCGCTGTTTTGGGCGTTCTTCATCATCACGCCGGCGCATTACTATTTCGTGGGGGCCGAATGGTATGGCATGTTTGTCCTGTTCATCCCCGTCTATGCCTTCCTGTTTTTGCCGGTGCGTGCCGCGATCGAGGGCGATTGCGGGCATTTTCTTGAGCGAACGGCAATAATCCAATGGGGGCTTATGGCATGTGTGTATTGCATGAGCTACGCGCCCGCCGTGCTGGGCTTGCATTTGTCCGTGAAACAAACCGTCGAAATGCGGACGGTCGAAAACGCCAGGCTTCTGGTTTTCCTCGTGGCCGTCGTGCAACTAAGCGACGTGTTCCAATATTGCTGGGGCAAAACACTCGGGCGCCACAAAATCGCGCCAACGGTAAGTCCGGGCAAAACATGGGAGGGCTTTGCAGGCGGCATTCTCACCGTGTCCGCGCTGGGTGCCGCGCTTTGGTGGGCGACGCCGTTCACTCCCTTGCAGGCGGGCGGCATTTCGCTCGCGCTCGCGCTCGCGGGTTTCGCGGGTGGACTTGTGATGTCGGCAATCAAAAGGGACCGCGGCGTGAAAGACTACGGCGCGGTCATCGAAGGACACGGAGGCGTCATGGATCGCCTTGACTCCCTCTGCTTCGCCGCGCCGGTGTTCTTCCATATCGTGCGGTTCTGGTTCTGACGAAGGCTAATGCCTGCCGTCGCCCAAACATATGGCAATGGCGGCAAAATCAGACTTATTTGGATTCTTCGCTGTTTTGCATGGAGATATTCCAATAGCCAAAAAAAGAAAAGGAATGGAAGCATTCCCGCCGCTCTCGCATGGCGGGGAATCGGGCCACGGCTCCTGACGGTGTGTTTGCCTGTTCGCGACTTTTGCCGCAACCTGCCGCCCCATGAACCTCCAACTCGAAAACAAACTCGCCCTTGTCACCGCCTCCTCCGGCGGCATCGGGCTCGAAATCGTCCGCGCCCTCGCCCGCGAAGGCGCGCGCGTCATCGTCAACGGCCGTTCCCCCGCCAGCGTCGAGGCCGGCCTCGCCTCCATCCGCGCCGGGCAGCCCGATGCGCGGCTCGAAGGACTCGCCTCCGACAACGGCACCGCCGCCGGCACGGAGCAAACCATCGCGTGCTTTCCCGACGTGGACATCCTCGTCAACAACCTCGGCATCTACGAACCCGTGGGATTCTTCGACGAGACCGACGCCGACTGGCTCCGCCTGTTCGAGGTCAACATTCTCAGCGGCGTGCGCCTCGCCCGGCATTACCTCAAGCGCATGCTCGAAAAGAAAACCGGGCGCATCATCTTTATTTCCAGCGAGTCCGCCATCAGCCCCTCGCCCGAGATGCCGCACTACGGCGCGACCAAGACGATGCAGCTCGCCCTTTCCCGCAGCCTCGCCGAGTTGGCCAAGGGCACGCAGGTGACGGTCAACACCATCATGCCCGGATCGACCATGACCGAAGGCGTGGCGAAATTCGTGCAGGAGCTTTTCCCCGGCCTCCCGCTGGAGGAGGCGGGCCGCCGATTCATGCGCGAGAACCGGCCCACCTCGCTCATCGAGCGATTGCTTGAGCCGAAGGAGATCGCGAACTTCGTCGCCTTTGTGAGCAGCCCGCTGGCCTCCGGCATCAACGGCGCTGCCCTGCGCGTGGACGGCGGACTGGTGCGCAGCGTCTTCTGAGGGGTCCGAAGCATTTTGGGATTAATACCATTTCCGAACGAGATTCACACTTATGGAGGGCCGAGCTCCTGCGAGGCCGTTGCGGTCGGATGCAACATCTTCCGGCGACGGCCTCGCAGGAGCTCGGCCCTCCATCGAAAGGATATTTTTCATGGGGAAATGGTATAAGTTCCGCGGTCCGAAAACGGCGGTGCGGCGAAATTCTCGCTCGCAGGCCGCGGTAATCAGCCCGGGGTTTCCTCGTTGGAGAAAACCTGCTGCACGTCGTCGATCTCGTCGAGGGCGTCGTGGAGCTTTTCGATGGACGCCGCCACGGTCTCGTCAACCGGCACCGTGTTCGTCGGGATGTAGGCGATTTCGCTGGAATCGGTCTTGATGCCCGCTTCCTCCAAGGCTTGCGCAATCTTGTCGAAGGCATGGATGTCGCAGCGCACCTCAAAGCCTTCCTCCGTCGTGATGACGTCGTCGGCCCCGGCGTCGAGCGCGACTTCCATCAGCTTGTCCTCGGTGGTGTTGTCCTTGCCAATCAGGAACTGCCCGGCGTGCAGGAACTGGAACGCCACGGCGCCCGCGCCGGCGAGGTTGCCGCCGTAGCGGGTGAACACGCTGCGCACGGCGGCGGCGGCGCGGTTTTTGTTGTCGGTGGTGACTTTCACCATCATGGCCACGCCGCCGGGACCGTAGCCTTCGTAGATGGCGTCCTCGAAGACGACGCCCGGCAGTTCCCCGGTGCCTTTTTTGATGGCGCGGTCGATGTTGTCGGCGGGCATGTTGGACTCGCGCGCCTTGAGCAGGAGGGTGCGCAGGCGCGGGTTCATGTTGGGGTCGCCGCCGCCGGCCTTGGCCGTGATGGTGATGTCGCGCGAGATGCGCGAGAAGATTTTGCCCCGTTTTGCGTCAACGAGGCCCTTGAAGTGCTTTAATTTGGCCCATTTGCTATGTCCTGCCATGGAGGTGGGGAATTAAGAATTAGGATTTAGAATTTAAGAAGTAAGGAAAGGGCGGCGGTGGCTTCAACCGAAAACCGAGCGTCGAAACCGGACATCGAAGGGCCGCTTACTTTTTCTTCGGCGTGACGTTGATGATCGGGCGGCCTTTCCGGTCGGTCTTCGGGGCGGCTTGGGCGGCCGGAGCGGACTCGGCGGGGTCTTTCATGCGGTTGACGACGAGTTGCTGGCCGATGGTGAAGAGGCCGTTGATGGTCGAATAGAGCGCGAGGGCGCACGAGAAGTTGTAGCAGATGAGCGTGAAAATCACGGGCATGAACTTCATCATTTTCACCTGCGCGTTGTCCACGGAGGGCGACGGGGTGAGGCGCATCTGGACAATCATGGTCGCACCCATGAGGAGCGGCATGATGTTGATCGGCAGGCCGAAGATGCGCGCGACCGTGTCGGGCGCGGAGAGATCTCCCGTCCAGAGGAAGGGCTGGAAGCGGAGTTCGGCGGTGCCTTGCAGCATGACGAAGAAGGCGATGAAGAGCGGCATGGTGATGAAGATGGGGAGGCAGCCGCCCATCGGGTTCACACGGTGTTTTTTGAAGAGCGCCATTGTCTCCTTCTGCATCTTCTGCGGGTTGTCCTTGTATTTCTCGCGCAGCGCCTGCATCTCGGGCTGGATTTTCTGCATGCGCTTGGCGGAGCGGGAGGCGGCGAGCGTGAAGGGCAGCGTTACGACTTTCAACAGGAGCGTCATGAGCACGATGGCCAGGCCCCAGTTGCCCACGAAGCCGTGCATCCAGTTCATGATGGAATACATGAACGGGGCGATGAGCCCGCTGAAGAAGATGCGGTTGAAGAAATAGCGGTCATACTGCATGACCTTGTCCTGGCGCTGCTCGAACTTGGAGAGGCGGGCGTATTCCTTCGGGCCGACGTAGAGGTCGCCGCTGATGGCGCTTTCGGCGGCGGGCGCGAGGGACACGGGCTCGAGCGTCATGGTGGCGGTGAGGCCGGTGTTGGCGCGGCTGTTGCCGGCGATCGGCGGCAGCTCGACGCGGCGCACAGTGATGCCGGTGCCGGGCTTGGCGGGCGTGTAGATGCTGGTGAAAAACTGGTTTTTCACCGCGCCCCAGACGGTGTTGCCCGGCTGGACAAACTCGGATTTCGGCGGGTTGTTGCGCAGGCCGATCCAGCTGAGGAAGCCGCCGCCCTCGAGATTGCCGCGATCGATGACCTGCGCGCCGTCCCCGTCGTAGGCGGCGACATTCAGGTAGAGGCCGACGTCGGTCGCGCTGATGAGCGCGGTGGTGCCGAGATTGAGCGTGACGGGCAGCGACGAGGTGTGGTCGGTGAGGTTGCGGAATGTAGTTTCGTGATGGATACGGTAGGGATCCTGTTTGCCGTCCGCGGAGCCCGCGCCGGGGACGATGCGGTAGCCGCGCGTGACCTCGATGCGGTTTTCAAACACGGTGCGATAGACGACCTCGGTGGCCGACGAGCTGACGAGTTCGTAGCGCATCCGGTATCCGAGCCCGGCGAGGCCGTTGAGCGCGAGCATGGGCGCGGTGTGCACCTGGTTGAACACGTAGGGTTCGGCGCTTTTCTCGGAGCGGCTGTATTTTCTCAACGCCACGTCGCGGAGCGCGCCGCCGTAGTTGGTGAAGCGGGCGGTGATGAAGTCGTTCGAGAGGGTGACGAAACTGGCGTCGGTGTTGGTTTCGGCGAGCGCGGCAAAGGCGGCGTTCGAGGGCGACGACTCGGGCAGCGTGCTCTGCGCGGGGCCGGGAGCCTGATTTTCACCGACCGGACGCGTGATTTCCGGCGCGGGCTTGGGCGGCGCGACTTGCTGGCCGTAATACATCACCGCAAACGCGGTGATAAGCAGCAGGATGCCGATGATGGTGTTTTTTTTGTCCATTTAGAAAGGAGTGAAATCAAGAATTGAGATTCAAGGAGGGCGATGTCCCGGCCTCCACGCGGCGGCAGCGCGGGGCGGGCGGCACGGGGTCGATGCCGCCGGGATGCAGGGGGGTGCATTTGAGCAGGCGGAGGACGGCGAGCAGCGAGCCGCGCAACGCGCCGTGCGTGCGCACGGCCTCGGCGGCGTAATGGGAGCAGGTCGGATAAAAACGGCAGCCGCACGCGGGGCCAAACACAACCGGGAGCACGGGCGAAAGCGTGCGCTGGTAGAGTTTTATCAGGGCGAGCAGCACCGATTGCGGAATGCGAAAAATGCGGCGTACGCTGGAGGGACGGCCTCCGTGCCGTCCAGCCGGGACAAACGGACGGCACGGAGGCCGTCCCTCCATGGTCACGCCATGGGCGAGGGCGGCGGCTGGACTGGATGCGGCGGGTGTCACTGCGAATCGGATGACGGTTTGAATATGCGACGACAAGCGTCGATGAATCTTTGCTCCATCACGCGATATTCAAGCTGATTGATTGCGCGTCGCGCCACGAGCAGGATATCGCAGCCGGGTGGCACGAGGTGCTGGTTGCGGCGAAAGATCTCGCGGAGACGGCGTTTCGCGCGCGCACGGCGCACGGCTCCGCCGACGGCGGAAGAGGAGGCGACGACGCCGAGCCGCGCCGGCAGCGGCGCGGAAGTATCAAGTGGCAAGTGGCAAGTATCAAGTGGAGTGCCTGCGGCGGCAGTGGTGGCGGCGGGGGTTCCTGTCACTTGATACTTGTCACTTGTCACTTCCGCGCCAGCGGCGCGGCAATACCACAACACAAAGCCGCCGCAATCATGGCGGCGGCCCTTTTCGCGAATCTCGCGGAAGTCGCGCTGCCGCCTCACATGCTGTTGAGGACGGAAGCGCATGGTGCCAAGTATGTTGCGGCGCGGTGGATGCTGCGCCGGTATCAGGCGACGGTGAGACGCTTGCGGCCTACGCGGCGGCGGTTGGCGAGGACTTTGCGTCCGCCTTTGGTGGCCGAACGGGCGCGGAATCCGATTTTACGGACGCGTTTTTTGCGATGTGGGCGGAATGTTGGCTTCATGTTTGGAAAGGGAAAAAGGGGCTAGAGATGACCGGACGCGCCCGCCTGTGTCAAGGCGGGGTTTTCTAATCGTCAGAAAGACCTATAGACATATTGACCCGGGGCAACGCCCCGGGGGAGCGAAGAAGCAAACGAAGAAAGAACCGGGGATGAAACTGGCAACGCTCAGGGTGCTTGGCCAACGGGGACTCAAGTGGCTCACCGCCCACCTGAGACAGGCAGGGTGCGGGCCGCTTGGGGCCCGCACCCTGCCTGTCTCAGGTTTAAAAAGGCGGGAGCCGGGCGCTCCGCAAGGCGAAGCTGGTGTGTGCAAAACCCATCCGGCTCCCGCTTCAAACTCTACACGGTCATGAGCCGCGCAAGCCAAGACCTCTTTTCCCTGCGCCACGAACTGGTGCGCTACGCCACGGCCCACGGCATCCGCGCGGCCATGCGCCAGTTCGGCTGCGCGCGCAACACCGTGCAGGTGCTGCTGGCAGGACGGCGACGACTCCTTCCAAAATCACCCCGCCGCCCCCATCACCAGCCCGCGTGCACGCCCCGAAAATCGAGCAGGCCGTCGTCGCCGCAAGAAAAAGGCCCCTGTTTCGGCGCCCGCCGCCTCGTGGACATGTTCGTCCTGCCCGGGCAAGGGCGCCGCCCACCGCATCCTCCGCGATCACCAGCTGACACGCCGCCGCCAGCGCAAACACAAACGCAAGGCCGACTTGCGCAAAATCAAAGCCGCCCACGCCCCGCTCACCCACCTCCAGATGGACACCAAATATCTCAACGACATCCCCATTACTGGCCCCAGATGCAAGCCCGTGCCCGCTTCCAATACACCATCCGCGACGAGGCCACCGGCGCGCTCTTCGTCTCCTACCCTCCGAGCTGTCCAAAACCTGCGCCACCTCGCCCTGTCCCGCCTCCTCGACCACCTCAGGCCCACGGCCTCGACCCTCGGTCGAGGTGCGCACCGACCTCGGCTCCGAGTTCGACGGCGACACCGTCCACTACCGCCCAGACGGCTTCCACGGCTCCTCCGCCTCCGGCGCCCGCCACCGCTTCAACCCTCCCGCCAGGCCCAACGCCAACGCCGACGTCGAAAGCTCCCACGCCACCATCGAAGCCGAGTTCTTCGACCTCGAAACCTTCCACGGCACCCGGCACTTCCTCGCCTCCGTCACCACCTACCAGCACTTCTTCAACTTCGCCCGCAAAAACCGCTCCCGCTCCGACCAAACCCCGGCCCAACTCCTCGCCCATAACGCCCCTCATCTCGACCCGCGCATCCTCCTTTTGCCCCCTCTCCTCCTCGATCCCCTCATGGGTCAAGATCTGTCTAGACCTCCCGGGGTTTTCTAATCGTTCTCGTTCTTTTACTCGTTCCCGTTCTCTCTTTTTTGCGCAACGTTTCGGGAACGAGAACGATTTTTACCGGAGGTCGTAACGCAAAAGCGGGGCGTGCGGCTTCTCCTCGGTGACAAAAATGGCGCGGGAATCGCGGGAAAAACAGGCGGCCTCGGCCTGGCCAAGGTTGTGCGGCGGCAGGACGACGGGTTCGCGGGCGAGCGCGGCGGACCAGTTTTCGCCGTCGTGTCGCGGGAAGAGGAGCGTGTCGCCGTAAGTGAGCACGACGGCGGCGCTGCCGTCGGCGGCAAAGTCCATCGCCGTGGGCTGGCCGCGGTAGCGTCCGGTCGGGATCGGAAGCAGGCGCTGCTTCGAGTCGGGCTGGGGAATGTGCGGAACCGCGCCGTGAAAAGTGGCGGCGGGGACCGCGCCGGCGGCGGGACGAAGCGGGAGCGAGGCGAGGCGGTTGGGGTTTTCGCGTTTTATGAGGAGCCAGACCCGGCCTTCCCGGGTGTCAACGGCCACGGACTCGCAATCGTGCGGGCCGTCGGGATAACGCACGGGGATGCGCCAGGCCACGGAGGCGGAGAGTTCGAGCGAGGGCGAGAGCGCGGCGGGATCGGGCTCGGCGATGATATGCAGGGCGCAGTCGTGGCGGACACTGTTGTTGTCGCCGGTGTCGGCGATGAGCAGCCAGGCGCGGCCGTCGAGCTCGAAGGAGGCGATGTCCTCCCAGTCGGTGTTGAGGAGGCCGGCGATGCGCACCGAGCCCAGAAAACGGCCGTCGGGAGCGATGGCATAGAGCACGGGTTCGCCGTCGCTGTCGTTGTGCGTCCAGAGGAGGTTGTCGGCGCGGCGCGAGGGGGCGAGTCCGCTGGATTCGTCGATCGCGGGATGGGCCAGCACGCCGGTTTGTCCGAGCGCCGCCGGCGGGCGGGTGCAGGCCGGGAGAAGGGCGAGGAAAAACGCGAGGGCGACAATGACGCCCCGCCCTGTGTCAAAATACGCGCGCACCGGCATCGTTGTATCCATGGGTGTAATACGGGATCCCGCACGGGAAACCCGCGTCATGTCCTTTTGCGTTTTTTCGCGGCAGACTCGATGCTGAGGTAGGTTTTGTTCAGCATCTGGTTCTCATAAAATTCCAGCAGGCGCACGCCTTCGCGGGGTTTCACCAAGTCCTTGCGCGTGGCAGCATCGATCTGGGCTTTCATCCGGCGGCAGAGTTCCTCCCATTGATATTGCACGCCCTCGATCACATCCGACACGCGGCTGCCGCTGAGCGCCTCTTCTATATAAAAGCCGTTGGGCTCGTCGGGCTCGAGGAAGACGTGCACCTCGTTCACGCGTCCGAAGAGATTATGCAGGTCGCCCATGATGTCCTGATACGCGCCGGTGAGAAAAATGCCGAGGTAGTAGGGACGGCCGTCGAGCGCGTGGAGGCGGAGGTAGTCCTTGGTGTCCTGGAGGTCGATGAAGCTGCTGATCTTGCCGTCGGAATCGCAGGTGATGTCGGCGAGCGTGGCGTTGACGGTGGGCTCCTCGTCGAGGCGGTGCAGGGGCGCGATGGGGAAGAGCTGCTGAAGGGCCCAGTGGTCGAGGAGGGACTGGAAAACGGAAAAGTTGCAGACGTATTGGTCGGCGAGGATTTTTTTCAGGTCGTGCAGTTCCTCGGGCTGATAGCCGCTCTCGTTGCCCTCGCGGTCGATCTGCTCGCAGATTTGCCAGTAGAGCGCCTCGGCGGCGGCGCGGTTTTCGATGTCGAGGTAGCCGAGGTTGAAGAGCGAGAGCGCCTCCTCCTTTTTTTGCAGGGCGTCGTGAAAACGTTCGAGGCGGCCGAGGCGGGACTTGTTTTTCAACTGCGCCTCAAGGTCGGTGACGACCTTGTGCTTCTCCTTCGGGCGGTGCTGCTTGCGCAGGGTCTCCTTCTTGTTGATGCGCTCGAAAACCTCGACGACGAGCATGGAGTGCGGGGCGACGACGGCACGGCCGCTCTCGCTGATGATGTCGGGGACGCGCACGCCGGAGTGGTCGCAGATGTCGCGGATATTGGCGACGACGTCGCGGGCGTATTCCTCCAGCGAGTAGTTCATGGACGACTCGAAATTCGTGCGGGAGCCGTCGTAGTCGATGCCGAGGCCGCCGCCGATGTCGAGGTAGCCCATGGGGAAGCCCATCTGCGAAAGCTGGCAATAGAAACGGGTGGCCTCGACGACGGCGTTCTTGATCGTGAGGATGTTGGGCACCTGCGAGCCGATGTGGAAATGGATGAGGCGGAGCGCCTGGGTGAGTTTCGCGGCCTTGAGCTTTTCGATGGCGAAGAGGAGCTCGGCGGTATTGAGGCCGAACTTGGCGTTGTCGCCGGAGGAGGACGACCACTTGCCCTCGCCGCGGGTCTGGAGTTTCACGCGAAACCCGATGAGAGGACGGACGCCGAGCTCGCGGGAAATCTCGATGATGTGGTCCACCTCGCTGAGCTGCTCGACGACGATGATGACGCGCTTGCCGATCTTGCGGCCCATGAGGGCGAGGCGGATGTAGTCGTGGTCCTTGTAGCCGTTGCAGATGATGAGGCGCTGGTTGTTGTCGTGCATGGCCAGCGCGATCATGAGCTCGGGTTTCGATCCGGCCTCGAGGCCGTGATGGTAGTCCTTGCCGGCGGCGAGGATTTCGTCCACGACCTCGCGGAGCTGGTTGACCTTGATGGGGAAGACGCCGCGGTATTCGCCCTTGTAGCCCTCATCCTTGATGGCTTGGCGAAAAACCTTGTTCAGGCGCTCCACCCGGTGGCGCAGCAGATCCTGAAACCGCACCACCATCGGCGCGCGCAGCCCCATGTCCCGGGCCTCGTCCACCACGTCCATGATGCGTATCTCGGTGCCGTCGGGCACGGGGCGCACCTCGACAAAGCCCTCGTCATCAACCTCGAAGTGGCCGTGGCCCCAGCGTTTGAAACCGTAATGCTCCTCGGATTTTGCAGCCGACCATGCGGCGGTGTTTTTATTTTTCAAGGCGGTGAGGAATGTGGACTGTTTGCTTGCTATTTGTTTCCCGGACGGAGTTAAGTTCTCGTTTCTTTTTCCAAAACCGACAACACGCAACGATGAAAATATCCGCTCTGCTCGACAGTTCACTGCTTTTTCTGGCCCAGACCGCCCCGGCCGAAGGTGGCCGTTCCGGCGCCAGCCTCATGTCCTTTCTCCCCTTCATCCTGATTTTCGTGGCGATGTATTTTCTCATGATCGCGCCCCAGCGCAAAAAGCAGAAGCAGCATCAGCAGATGCTCGCCTCGCTCGATGCCGGCGACGAGGTCATCACCGCCGGCGGCATCTACGGCCACATCACGGCCAAGAAGGACGACCGCTTCGTCATCCGCATCTCCGACAACACCAAGATCGAGGTGGGCAAGGGCTACATCACCAGCGTCGTTGCCAAAAAGAGCGGCGGCGAGGAAAAGAAGTAAGCCCCGCGTGTCATCGCGGAAGAAAAAGGAAACCCCAGCGACCACGCGACCGCAAAAGGACGGCGACCACCGGGACGAATCATCCGCTCCGATTCACTTTGCGGCGTCCCATGCCGCCGTCCCAACGCCCCCGCTCCGCAACACTTTTTAAACCCAAATAACACATGCCTAAACGCAACTTCTGGAAAGTCCTCCTCAGCATCGCTGTGGTGGTCTTTTTTGCATACTCAATGTTCCCGCTGAAAGACCGGGAATTTGTGGACTTCGTAAAAGTCGAGGCCCAGGCCAAGCAGTCCGAATTCGATGCGCTGCTCAAGGAGGCCGTCGCCCGCAGGGACGCCCATCAGGCGCCCAGCGCGTTCATCGCCCTCAAGCAACTCGCCGCCGAGCGCAAAATCGACCTCACGGAAAGCCACTTCCCGAAACTCAACCTCGGGGACGTGAAAAACATCGAGAAGAAAAACGCCATCCTCCTCGACCACCTGCTCAAGGAATCCAAGGCCCGCCTCCAGCTCGGCCTCGACCTCAAGGGCGGCGTCGCCTTCACCCTCGAGATCGCCCCCTCCGCGCTCGAAAACATGCGCTCCGACGAGCGCAAGGAAAAGCTCACGAAGGCCATCGACATCATCGGCAGCCGTATCAACGCCTTCGGCGTCACCGAGCCCATCATCCGCCCGGTCGGCGACAGCCGCCTCGAAGTCCAGCTCCCCGGCGTCAACACCAAGGACAACCCCGACGTCATCGACAGCCTCCAGAAACCCGCCCTGCTCCAGTTCCGCATCGTCCATCCCACGCTCACGCCCGCGATGACCGGCGGACAGACCCCGGTCGGTTTTGAACGCATGACGCTGGAGGAGGATTCCCGCTCCGGCACGCACGTCGAGGAAATCTACATCAAGCGCGTGCCCGAGGCCGACGGCAAAATCATGAAACAGGCCTTCGCCCGCCCCGACCAATACGGCAAGCCCGAGATCATCCTGCAATTCACCGACGAGGGCCGCTCCCGTTTCGCCCAGGTCACCCGCTCCATCGTCGAAAACGCGCAATCCAACAACCTCCCCTACGGACGCCTCGCCATCGTGCTCGACGGCAAACTCTACTCCGCCCCGACCGTCCGCGAGGAAATCAACAGCCCCACCGCCCAGATCACCGGCAGCTTCACCGACCGCGAGGCCCAGAACCTCGCCAACGTCCTCAACAACCCGCTCGACGTCCCCATGGTCGTCATGGAGCAATACGAGGTCGGCCCCTCGCTCGCGCAGGACGCCGTGGACAGCGGTGTGCGCGCCTCGATCATCGGCACCGCGCTCGTCGCCGCGTTCATGGTCACCTTTTACACCACGGGCGGCTTTGTCGCCGTCTGCACGCTCGCGATCAACGTCATCATCATCTTCGGCTTCATGGCCCGCCTCGGCGCCACCCTCACGCTGCCCGGCCTCGCCGGCATCGTGCTCACCATCGGCATGGCGGTGGACGCGAACATCCTCATCTACGAGCGCATGCGCGAAGAGCTCGCCGAAGGCAAATCCCTCGCCTCGGCCAACCAGAACGGCTTCATGAAAGCCCTCTGGACCATCCTCGACGCGCACTTCGTGCAGCTCATCGTCTGCGCGATCATGATCTTCCTCGGCACCGGCCCGATCAAGGGCTTCGGCGTCACGCTCTGCATCGGCGTCATCTCCACCCTGTTCTCCGTGCTCGTGGTCGCCCATCTCACGCTCGAATGGATGTTCACCTCCGGCCTCGTAAAGAAATTCACCATGCGCCGCATGCTGAAAAACCTCCACGTGGACTGGGTGCGCTTCGGCAAGCCCGCCTTCATCGCCTCGTGGATCGTGGTGTTCGCCGGCCTCGCCGTCGTCATCTACAAAGGCAACAACATCTACGGCATCGACTTCAGGGGCGGCGACGCGATCACCCTCCAATACAAGGAGCAAATCGACACCGGCAAAATCCGCGAAGTCGCCGCCGCCGGCAACCTCGGCGAAGTCGTCCCCGCCTACATCAGCGCCATCGGCGGCAGCCAGGAAATGCTCCGCATCGAAACCGAGACCGGCAAGTCCGACGCGCTCTTCGCCGCCCTGCAAAAAGCCTTCCCGCAGGCCGGCTTCGTCAACCTCGGCACCAGCGTCATCGGCAAGACCATCGGCGACGAAATCCTCTACAACGCCCTCGTCGCGGTCCTCGCCTCGATGGGCGTCATCCTGCTCTACATCGCCTTCCGCTTCGAGTTCGGCTTCGGCATCGGCGCGATGTTCTCCTCGTTCCACGACATCCTGATGGCCATCGGCCTCTTCGTGCTGACCGGGCACCATTTCTCGGCGCCGATGGTGGCTGCGATCCTCGCCATCGCGGGTTACTCGATCAACGAGACCGTGGTGGTCTTCGACCGCATCCGCGAGGAACTCCGCCTCAATCCCAACACCTCCCTGCGCGACGTGGTCAACAACGCCATCAGCAAGGTCTTTGCCCGCACGATCATGACGGCGACCACGACCTTCCTGGCCTCCGCCTCGCTCTGGATCTGGGGCACCGGCGTGCTCAAGGACATCGCGTTCACCTTCACGATGGGCGTTCTCACCTCCACCTTCTCGGCCATCTTCATCGCCTCCCAAGTCTTCTATTGGTGGCACAAAGGCGACCGCAAGCGCGTCGAGAAACACCAGGACGTGCGCCCCACCTACGAGTGGCAGGGCGCCAGCAAGGCCTCCGAGTAAAACCAATGCGGAATTAGGATTGCGGATTGCGGAATTAACGGCGGGCGCCTCCGCGCCCGTTTGCAGCCGGCGTGAAAGCGCCCCCATTCCGTGTTCCGAAATCCGCATTCCGCATTCGAGCCATGCGCTGGATATACCAACCGTTTCCCCCCGGGGAAGTCGATGCGCTCAGTCGTGGCGCCAGCGTGAGCCCCGTGCTCGCGGAACTTCTCCTGCGCGCCGGCCTCGCCGACGCCGCGCGCGCCGCCAAATTTCTCCACCCCGCGCTCAGCGAGCTGAGCGACCCGTTCCTCGTCCACAATGTAGTCGCCGCGGCCGACCGCCTCCGCGCCGCCATCGCCGGGCGCGAGGACATCGTCGTGCTCGGCGACTACGATGTCGATGGCGTCAGCTCCACCGCGCTCCTCGTCAGCATTCTCCGCCGCTTCGGCCTGCACCCGCGCTTCATCGTTCCCCGCCGCATGGAGGACGGCTACGGGCTCTCGCGCAGCGCCATCGACCGCGCCCTTGAGCAGGGGAAACCCTCGCTCTTCGTCGCCCTCGACTGCGGCACCAATTCCCACGACGAGATCGGCTACCTCCGCGCCCAGGGCATCGACGTCATCGTGGTCGATCACCACCGCTCCAAGGAGGAAGTCGTCGGGCAGGCCATCCTCATCAACCCCCACGTCCACAACAACGGCGACGACGGCGCCTGGCGCGACCTCTGCACCGTCGGCCTCGTCTTCAAGCTCGCCCACGGCCTGCTCAAGCAGCTCCGCGCCGAGAACCACCCGACCGCCTTCGAGATCAAGCTCCGCGACTCGCTCGACCTCGTCGCGCTCGGCACCGTCGCCGACCTCGTCCCGCTGCACGGCGAAAACCGCATTCTCGCCCGCCAGGGGCTGCGCATTCTCCAGACCACGCGCCGCCCCGGCCTCCAGGCGCTCATGCAAGTCGCGGGCGTGCGCCCCGAAAACGAGATCATGCCCGTCGACGTCTCCTTCCGGCTGGGACCGCGCATCAACGCCAGCGGACGCCTCGACGACGCCTCCCTCTCCGTCGAGCTCATGCTCAGCGACGACGCGGATTTCTGCAACGAAACCGCCCAGCGCCTCAACGAACTCAACCGCGAGCGCCAGGACATCGAGCGCCAGATCACCGAGGAGGCCGAGCGCCTCGTCGAGGGAAAATACGCCGCCGATCCCGGCATCGTGCTCTATGGCGAAAGCTGGCATCCCGGCGTCGTCGGCATCGTCGCCGGCCGCGTCTCCCGCAAATACAACCGCCCCTGCATCGTCCTCGGCAACGAAGGCGAGCAGGCCAAGGGCTCGGGTCGCAGCGTGGATGGCGTGAGCCTTGTCGAAGTGCTCGGCACCTGCTGCGAACACCTCCTCAGCTGGGGCGGCCATCCCATGGCCATCGGCGTGTCGCTCGCCCAATGCCACATCGACGACTTCCGCGCCCGCTTCGTCGAATCCATCCGCAACCATACGGGCGGCGGCCTCAACGGCCCCACGCTCGACATCGCCACCTGGATCACCCCGCGCGAAATCGGCGAGCGCCTGATGGGCGACATCTGCGCGCTGCATCCCTTCGGCCAGGGCAACTCCGAGCCCGTTTTCGGCATCCGCCGCGTCACGCTCCAGCAACGCCCCGACATCTTCCGCGGGCAGCATTTTCGTTTCAATTTCGACGATGGCACAGGGCGGCGTCTTTTTGGCGTGGCATGGAAGATGGCCGACAACATCCCGCCCGTCGGCGTGCCGATCGACATGGCCGTGGAGATTGCCTGGAACTATTACAACGACCGCAAGCTCCTCCAGCTCGAGCTGATCGACTGGCGCGAAAGCGAGTGATGCCGGGTAGAAAGTAACAAGTGACAAGTGGCAAGTAACAAGAAGCCGGGTGCGAGGCTGCGCTGGTTCTTGTTACTTGCCACTTGTCACTTGTTACTTCACTTCCCCTGCGTCCCCCAGCGGCGGTGGAGAAAACGCTCGGCGGGCGCGAACATGATTTTGTCCGCCAGCAACCCGATCACCACGATCACCAGCATCACGCCGACGACTTGGTCCATCGCATTGAGTTCGCGTCCGTAGTGCAGGAGCTGCCCGAGGCCGAAGCCGGTCAGGATGGTCACAAAAATCTCCGCCGCCATGAGCGAGCGCCACGCAAAGGCCCAGCCCTGTTTCATGCCGCTCACCACGAACGGCAGCGACGCCGGCAGCATCACCTTCATCCAGGTATGCAGGCCGTGCGAACCCATCGTGCGCGCCGCGCGCGCGTAAATCGGCGGGATGGTGCGCACGCCCGTGTCGGTCGCGATGATGACCGACCAGAGCGTGCCCATCACCACGATGAAAAACATCGCCGACTCCGTCTGGCCGAATGACAGCAGCGCGATCGGCACCCAGCACACGCTGGGCAGCGTTTGCAGGCCGAGCGCGAGCAGCCCGATGGTGTCCTGGCAGACCTTGAAGCGCGCCGTGAGCAGCCCGAGCGGCAGGCCGATGACGATGCCGCTGGCGTAGCCGAGCAGCAGGCGCTTTACCGTGACGAACGACGCCGAGGCGAGCGTGCCGTCCGCGAGCACGCCGGCGAGATAACGGGCGACATCGAGCGTCGAAGGCATGAGCCGCAACGAATCGATGCCCGCGCGCTTGATGATTTCCCATCCGACGAGCAGCGCCGCGAAAAAGAGGGTGGCGGTGACGATGCGTTTCATTCGGCCACCTCCGTTTCGGTCGAGCCGATGTAGCCCTTGAGCGCCTTCATGATTTCGCTGGAGCGCGTGGCGAGGCCCACGCTGTTGATGTCGCGCGGACGCGGCAGGTCGATGGCGAACTCCTGGCGGATGCGTCCGGGATGCGGCGAAAAAAGCGCCACGCGGTCGCCGAGGCAGACGGCCTCGCGGACGTTGTGCGTGACAAACACGATCGTCTTCTTGCGCTGTTCCCAGATGCGCTGGATGTCGCCGTAAAGCTGCTCGCGGGTGAGCGCGTCGAGCGCGGCGAACGGCTCGTCCATGAGCAGCACCTTCGGGTTCGGCGCAAGGGCGCGGGCGAGCGCCACGCGCTGCTTCATGCCGCCGGAAAGCTCATGGATGTTTGCGTGCAGGAAACTGTCGAGGTCCACGAGGTGCAGGTAATATTTCGCCACCTCCTCGCGCTCCTTGTTGTTGAGGCCGGGCTTGAGCTTGAGGCCGAACATCACGTTGCCGAGCACGTCGAGCCACGGGAACAAGGCGTGCTCCTGAAACATCACCATGCGGTCGCGGCCCGGTCCGCGGATGGGCTGGCCGTCGGCCGATACCGAGCCTTCGTCGGCGCTGTCGAGGCCGGCGATGATGTTGAGCAGCGTGCTCTTGCCGCAACCGCTCGGGCCGACCAAGCAGACGAACTCGCCCTCGGCGACTTCGAGCGACACCCGGTCAAGCGCGTGCACCTCGGCGCGTTTGGTGCGAAAGCGCTTGCTGACTCCGCCCACCGAGAGTTTCGAGGGCGCGATGTTTTCCAATTCCGTTTGTACGGTCACCGGGTGGATTTTGAGAGTTTGGTGCTTCTTGCGGCTCGGCAGTGGGCGGATTGCAGTTTGGCGGATAAGATCGCGAATGACTGACGCGCTCACTTTCGCCGCCGTCCCCGCGGTTGCAAGAATTTCGATGGGATTTTTTCGCTACCAACTGGATTTTACCAATTTACAAACAGCATGGTTGATTGACAAACACGGCATTCGGCCACGAATTATGAAATTCTTCCGCACCGATGACTTGGATCGAAATAGCCGGTGGCGTCGCGCTTACGCTTTTTGGCATCCGCTTTTTGCGCAAAGGTCTCGACCGCTTGTTTGGCGGAAGGCTCGCCACGTGGCTGGCATCGCTCACGGCGCGGCCGTTGCGGGCGTTTGCCGCCGGGGCCGCGGCGGGCACCGTCGCGCCAAGTTCGACCGGGATCTCCCTGCTCTCGCTGCAAATCATCGGCGCCGGGAAGCTGGGAGCGGAGCGCGTGCTCGCGGTGCTGCTTGGCGCGGGCGCGGGCATCACGGTGACCATCCAGTTGCTCGCCTTCCGCATCCAGGATTACGCGCCGCTGCTGCTGGTCGCGGGCGTGGGTTGCTTCCAGTTTACGCGCAGGGAAACGCTGCGCGGCATCGGGCAGTGCCTGCTCTCGCTCGGCTTCGTTTTTCTTGCCATGCGCCTTATCGGCGAAGGCGGCGAGTCGCTGGCGTCCGCGTCGGAGACGCGGGAGGCGCTCGCCCTGCTGGAAGGCCATCCGCTCATCGTCGCCGCGGCGGCGCTGGCGCTGGCCGTCGCGCTGCAAAGCTCGACCGCGACGATCGGCCTCGGGCTCGGCCTGCTCTCAGCCGGCTTGCTCTCGGCCGGCCTCGCGGTGCCGTGGGTGATCGGCACCAACCTCGGGCTCGGCCTCACGTCGCTCATCGTCGGCTGGCCGGTGCCCGAGGGACGCAAGCTCGGCCTTGCGAGCCTGCTCGTCAAAGTCCTCGCCGCCGCGCCGCTCCTGCTCGTGCCATCATGGGGCGCGGCGTTGTTTGGCTGGCTGCCCGGATCGGAACTGCGGCAGGTCGCGATGTTCCACACCGCCTTCAACCTCGTGCCGGGGCTCGCCGCGCTGCCGTTTCTCGGTGTCTTCACGCGGATCGCCGCATGGATGATCGGCCCGCCGGCTTCCCGGCAGGCCGAGGACGAGGGCCGTCCGGCCACGCATCTTGACCCGCGCGCCGTGGAAAGCCCCGGGCTGGCGCTCGTCCACGCGACGCGGGAGGTGTTGCGCATGGTCGATGAAACCCGCGCGATGCTCGGCCGCTTCTGGCGCCTGGAGGAGATGCCCGCGCCCACGCCCGAGCAGGTGCGGGCGGT